>DASYKT010000062.1:0-37923 GCA_035995185.1 Pyrinomonadaceae bacterium | reverse complement strand
GCTCGCCCTTTTCCACTTGCGAAACCACCCCCAACTTAAAAGCCAGTCCATAATCTCGCTGCGTTCGCTTAACTCTTTTATTAACTCTCGCTTCCATAAATAAGTCGCCTTTCTGTCAACTCATTTCAGGACGAGACACTTATAAATAATAAAAAGCCCGAAGTCAATGGAATTTCGACTTCGGGCGCTTACATTTTTCTTACAATTTCTACGGATTGATCGACGACGGCGAAGGGATATCATTTCCGCTGCCGAAATTCTTCACCGAATAACCGGAATCAGAACTCTGCAGGATATGCCAATTGCCGTCGCTCGGGCGATAGACCGCAAAGTCCGCTTTTCCGTCGCCATCATAATCGGCCGGTATCGGCAGATCGGTCGGCAAGCCGAACGTGACCGCGGTGAAATTATTTATCGTGCTCTTAAAGATGTACCACGTTCCCGTCGAAGGACGATACACGGCATAGTCCGATTTGGCGTCGCCGTCAAAGTCACCGGCCAGAGGCCTGTCATCGGCCAGCCCAAAATATGCGCCAGCCGGCGCGTTCGTCGAACTCTGCCAGATATACCAGCTGCCGCCGCGATAGATCACCGGATCGGATTTGCCGTCACCGTCAAAATCGCCCACGAGCGGCTTATCGCCGGTCATTCCCCACGACATTATGCGAACACCCTGCGTGCTCTGGAACATATACCAGACGCCGTTGCTGGGGCGCCAGACCGCCAGGTCCGTCTTACCGTCGCCGTCAAAATCTGCCGGGACCGGGATATCTTCGGCCAGGCCAAACTGGTTGGCGCGAACGATTCCGTTGCTGCTGTTGAGCGAATACCAGATACCGTCGCTCGGACGCCAAACCGCGATATCGGATTTTCCGTCGCCGTCGTAATCACCGGCAGCCAGCTTGTCGCCGTTCAAACCAAAATGAGTGGTCGCATCAGCCTGATTAGAGCTGTTTTCGATCTCCCAGACACCCGTGTCCGGCGAGAATTTGGAAAAGTCCGTCTTACCGTCGCCGTCAAAATCCGAAACGCGGTTTTTGACCGAGACATCGACGATATAGAGCCCGGTGGCCAGGTCGCCGATGATAACTTTGCTTTCACCCAGAAACGGGTACACGGCCCAAAGGCCGTTCATGCCGCTGATCTGGTTTGAACGCGCGCCGCTTAAGGCCCCTCCGCACATCAGGTCCCAGGGATCGGCATTCTCGCGAAAGCGCTTTTCTTCTTCCGTTATGGGCTGTCGCGCCGCAGGCCACGTATCATATTGGCCGATCATTCTGGGGCTGACCGGATCGCTGATATCGAAAACCACCAAACCCGCCTCGTACCAGGAGATATAAAGTTTATTGCCCATTACTACCGGGTTATGCGGCGTGGTGGCCACGATGCCCAGATCAGCCATCGATACTTTCTTTACCAGCAGCGGCTGTGCCGGATTATGGATGTCATAAACACGCACGTCGCCCGGCGAAGAAGCCGTGCTGCTCGAGATCTCGCGGCAGGAATAAAGATAGTTTCCATCCTCGCTGCTATAACTGCTGTGCATGCTGTTGCCGGCCGAGCCGGTGCCGGTCGGATCATCGATAAAACCAAGCAGGGTCGGTGCTTGTGTGGCGATGTTTGAAATGTCATAGATCTCAGTGCGTCCGCGAGAGCCGCTCGCTCCGCCGCTTCCCCAACCTGAGGTAAATAAGCGATTACCGCGAACGTGCATCGCGTGTACCCACAATGCCTCCGTCGGGTTCAGGTCACGGACCCACACCGGCGCGGCCGGATTGGTGACGTTGATGATCTTTAGTATCTTGTTTCCACCGAGCGAATTAAAATTCTCGATCAGGTAACGCTGGCCGCCTTGATCGAAAACGACCATTTCGTGAATGAAATTATGGCCGTTGCCGTGGGTGGAATCGACCGTTCCCAGCAGTACCGGGCTGCTCGGGTTCGAAAGGTCGACTATATGAACGCCGCCGCCGCCGTTGCCGCTGCCGAAATAGCCGCGGTTACCCATCACGACCGCTTCGAGAAACTGCTGGTTGGCGCCCGGGTTGTACCACGACGCAAGCGTCGGGTTGGCCGCATCGCTCACGTTGTAAATGAATACACCCCGGCAGCCGTAGCTTCCCTGGACCGCAATATTTCCGTCGGCAAAGATATCCGCAAATTTAGTGCTGCTCGAAACGGCGCACGTCGGATTAATGTGCCCGCGTAACTTAATACTTTGAGCTGTTACGGAAAATGAAAAAGCGCACATCATCAAGATAATGCACGCGGTAGTTAATAGATTATTCCGGTTAATATTAAATATGACAGCCATGGTGGACTGTTTTCCTCCTCAAACTTTATGAAACAGCCTGCGATGACGCGTCGCGCATCACAAGGTCAAAGGTACCGGGAGCGACTTTTCTAAATCGTCGGTTTCTGTTTAATGATACTGCAATACTAATTGTAGGATTATTACCCTTAAATTCAAACCCGCCATCCATCAAATATGAATAAAGTTCATTGACGTGCATCGGCCTTTCGGCTTCGCGCAAAAGAAGCGTGCATGCCTGGGTAATGGTGCGGTCGGAAAAACGCTGGCTGGTGGACTCATTTTCCGCAAACCTCATTGACTGGTTCCGGTTATTTCCCCGCTCATGTCCGATGTATGAGATCGAACCGCCCGAGTAGTTATTTCCCCCTCCGCCCACGGTCGGTTTTGGCGGCGGCGTGTAATGGCGCATCGGCGCTTCTTCCGTCTTGCCGAGCTTCGAACCGCCGACGGGGCCGCCTTTGCCGCCGCGCGAAGTTCCCACCAGGCTGTAGATCGCTTCTTCGGTCTGATTGGCGATATGCTCCAGCGCGTCCACTTCCTGGCGCAGGCTTTCCGCCTCGGATTCGATCTCCTGAAGGCGCGCCATCAGACGGCTCTGCGTGCTGCGCGTCTGCCGCAGGCTTTGATCCAGTGTGGTTATCAGATGATTTTGATTAAGCGGTTCCATTTTTTGCTTAAGCAGCAGGTTACTTGTTTCTCTCTATGATGTATGACGGAATGTCAGCTAACATAGAAGAATACTGTGTTTTTGGTAATCCTGCAAGGTTTTTTCGGGCTTCTTCTGCATAATTATGCGCTTTTTTAAGCGTTGCTTCAAAAATCCCGGACTCGTGCATTGTGCTTAAGAGTGATCCGCGCGAGACCGCGGCGTAATCCCCCTCGTACATCACCTTTTCCAGGCTTTCTTTCATACCCGGCTGCTGCTGCAAAAGCATGATCAAAGGCAGCGTCATTTTCCCTTCCAGCAGGTCGGCGCCCGCGGCCTTGCCCAATTCTTTTTCGCTGGCCGTAAAGTCCAGCAGATCGTCCGCCAGTTGAAAAGCGATGCCGAGATTCATCCCGTAATCTCGCAGCGCCGACTGATGCGCCGTTTGATGTTCCGCCGGGGCATTTCCCAGGATCGCGCCTATCTCGCAGCACGCGCTAAAAAGAAACGCTGTCTTTCGCTTCAATATCTCAAAGTACTCTTCTTCCGTGAGGTCGGTTTTGCCCAGAACGGTAAGCTGGATCAATTCCCCTTCGGTCATTTTGCGGGTCACGCGGGTGAGAATATCCAGTATCTCCAGGGACCGTTCCCGCAAACTGGTCTCAAACGCGGTCATATAGAGCCAGTCGCCCATCAGCACGGCCGTTTGATTGCCAAAGCGCGCGTTGACCGAAGCGTGGTTGCGGCGGGTGTCGGCGTTGTCGATGATGTCGTCGTGGACCAGCGTCGCCGTGTGGAGCATTTCCATCACGGTCGCCATTCGTATCGCGCTCTCCCGCGCGCCGTCGCCGCCCGCCGTGTAACAGGCCAGGATAAACAGCGCCGGGCGTATCCGCTTGCCGCCCGAAGCGCGCAGGTAATCGCCCAGGTAACTGATCACCTGGATATTGGAATTCGCCTGCCGCTCATACTCGGCTTCGACCAGCGCCAGTTCGGGCTTGATCAGGTCGAATATTTTTCGGGCGGTTAGTTCCGAATTCTGCCGGGCGGTTTTTACACTGAATGTCTGCACTTTTACCTGTCCTTCAGAAAATCTTCTATTGAAATTTCACAATCCTTCAGTATCTTATGAAAAAGACCAATTCCAATGGGTTCCTTGCCATGAACTGGAATAACAGTCGAGCGTCCGTCCAAATGACGTAAGAAATGATGACTACCTTTGATTCTGATAATTTCAAAACCAAATTTATGAAGGACCTTGATGAGCTTTTTCCCATCAAGACTTGGGAGATTGCTCATACCTCAACAGTCATTCTTTGAATGCCGACAAAATGCGAATTGCTCACGGGTATTTCCTCTACCTCCAAACAAAGTTCAATGGCCTCGCGTATCCGAGTCATCAGCTCATCGAAAGACTTCGCTTGTGTGTGACAACCGTGCAATTCAGGAACAGAGGCAACCAAAAAACCTTCTTCATCCTGTTCAATAATAATATTGAATTCTTTTTTCATATTTTTAATTAATTTGACCGGTAATTATCAAACTGCATATCGATCCCGAAATCTACCGCTTTTAACCCGGCAATTACTTCCTGCAGCGTGTCGCGGTCTTTTCCCGAAATGCGCACGGTCTCGCCCTGGATCGAAGCCTGGACTTTCCATTTTTGGTCCTTGATATACTTAACGACCTCTTTGGCTTTTTCGATAGGGATACCTTGCTGAATAGTCACTTTTTGCCGGACGGTTCCGCCCGCTGCGGGCTCAATTTTTTCGTAGTTCAACGCTTTTAGCGAGATGCCGCGTTTGACCAGTTTGCCTTGTAAAATATCGTTGACGTTACGCAGTTTCATATCGTCTTCGGCAGAGATCATCAGGTCTTTCTGCTGCAGTTCGACCTGGGCCTTGCTGCCCTTAAAATCAAACCGCTGGCTGATCTCTTTGTTGGTCTGATTCAGCGCATTATCAAGCTCCGCGTAATCGGTCTTGGATACAATATCGAATGAATTTTCTTTTGCCATGTTTGTAAATATTCCTCTTAAATATTGATTTATCTCCGCGTCCTCTGCGTCCTCATTTTTGCGTTCTTTGCGGTAAAAACCAGTTTAACCGCAAAGGGCTCGAAGATGCAGACCCAAAGTTTGCAAAGTGTTATTTGAGTTCAAAAACTTCTCCATATGTCGGCACCTCAACTGTCCAACCGAATTTTTCGTGAATATGTCCGGCCATCGCGGCGGCGGCATCCGGCTCGCCGTGAGTGGTAAAAATTCTTTTTGGCGCTTCGGGCAATCCCGAAAGCCACCTGAGCACGGCCTTCCAGTCCGCGTGCGCCGAAAAGCTCTCGATCTTTTCCACCCGGCAGCGAACCGGTATCCAGTCTTTCATTATTCGCACTTCTTTTGCGCCTTCGCAGATCCGGCGTCCGACAGTTCCGGCTGCCTGGTAACCGACAAAAATTATGATCGCGTTCGGGTCCGGCAAAATATATTTGGCGTGGTGCATCACGCGCCCGCCGGTCATCATTCCCGAAGCGCTGATTATTATCCGCGTGCCATGTTCGCTGTTCAGCTTCTTCGATTCTTCCCGCGTCGACGTGGTCACCAGGGAGCCCGTTCGCAGCGGGTGCACCTGCCGGGAGAGGATACTCACGTATTCCTCGTCGTGCTCTTCGCGCCAGCGATTATAGACCTGAGTCGCCTGTGCCGCCATCGGCGAATCTACGCGCACCGGCACGACCGGTATTTTTTTGTCCTCTTCCAGCTCGCGGATCTGATAGAGCAATTCCTGCGTTCTGCCGATCGCAAACGCCGGGATCAGGATCGGTGAGTTGGTCTTTATCGCGCCGTTTATCACTTCCGCCAACTGTTCATCGGCATGCGTCACGCTGTGCAAGCGATCGCCGTAGGTCGATTCGACCATCATATAGTCGCAGGCAGGCGGCTGAGCAGGATCTTTTAAGATCGGCTGATCGTAGTGCCCCAGATCGCCGGAGAATAGTACCCGAATGCCATGGCCTTCCTGTCCCGCGCCCGCGATCTCCACCAGCACCATGCTCGCGCCGAGAATATGCCCGGCGACGCGAAATGAAGCGCGAAACCCTTCGCAAATATCGACGGCGTTCCCATCGTTCGGGACCGGGTTTAATAATTCGAGGGCGTGCCGGGCGTCTTGCTCATCATAGAGCGGCAGCGCCGGCTTGTGGTCCGTCAGGTTGTGGCGATTGCGATAATCGGCTTCTTCTTCCTGCAATCTGCCCGAATCAGGCAGCAGGATCTTCATCAGATCGCCGGTCGCGCTCGAAGTAAAAACTTTGCCCGCAAATCCCTGTTTTACCAGACGCGGCAAATAACCGGTGTGATCGATGTGCGCATGAGTGATGATCACCGCATCAACCGAGTGCGGGTCGAACGGCGGGTCTTGCCAGTTGCGTTCCTTTAGCTCTCTTTCGCCCTGGAACAAACCGCAATCGACCAAAACTTTCTTGCCGTTATGTTCCAGCAAATATTTTGAACCCGTAACCGATCCGACCCCGCCCCAAAAAGTTAATGTCGCCATAAAATTAGTTATTGGAGTTTGTTGAGTTTATAGAGTTCCCTGAGTAAGCACTACGCTCTCAAACGCTTTTAACTCTACGAACTCACAACTCTATAAACTCAACAAACTCTCGTTTAGCTCTGCGCTGCCTTGTAATTTCCCCATAGTTTCGTGATCTTCATGCGAAACTCGACCAGCTCGCGGCTGACGCGAAAATGCCGCGCGATCTCGGGCGAGGATTTCCCTTCGCCGATCAGCTTTTTCAAACCCGCGTAAGGCACCAGCGCAGCCGCGCCGACCGAGTAAGCCTGTTCTTCGATATCGGCATTATAGTCCCGAGCGATGGTTTTTCCCGCCGAATTCATATTTTGCACTTCCAGTCGGCTGGGTTTGTGGCCGAGAAAAACGTGGCTGATCTCTTCCATCAGCGTTGCTTTGTGCCTTTTCGCGCTGTGCGTGGGATTTAGAATGATCAACCGCCAGCCGTTCGGCAGCGGCTGCGAAGCCGCGCCGCCGGACCACGCATTCTTTCCCTCACCTAAAAGATGCCCGACGGTTTCCGCCGACAAAAGCTCTTCCAGCTGGTCGAACGGCACCACCAACAGCTTGGCATACCGCGCCAGTTCGAAAGGGTTGAGCACATCGGTATCGTGCCTGAGCCCGGCGAATTCACGCAACCCCAGCCCGCGGATCTCATATCCTCTTCCTTTTTGCGAGGGCGGCAGATTTTCGGTATCCACAACTTTGATTATACAATGATTTAGCCGAACCGGATAAATGATCACCAGCCGAGACAATCCGCACCTGAAACATGCCCGCGCTGTGCGCAAAGGCAAGGTTTCCGCCGAGATGTTTATCGAGGGGCTACGTTTGTGCGAAGAGGCCGTTAGATCGAACGCCGGATCGAACATTAACATCACCAGCGTGCTTTATACTCCCGACTTCGCGGTCGAGCCGCGCAGTAAGGCTTTATTGGCGGAATTGAAAAATCGCGGCATCGAGGGCCTGCTGGTGCCGGAGACACTGCTTGATTCGGTAACCGATACGAGTTCGCCGCAAGGCATCGTTATCACCGCCGAAAAGCCGGTCAGCAATAGCGGCGTGTTGACCGGAGCGTTGAACGGAATGGCGGCCCAGCCCGGCAATTTACCTTTGGTGTTGATCCTTCATGAAATCAACAACCCGGCAAATCTCGGCGCTATCCTGCGCACTGTCGAAGCCGCCGGCGCCATTGGGGTCGTCATTACCAAAAATTCGGCCGATCCATTTTCACCTAAAGCCCTGCGCGGAGCGATGGGCGCGAGTCTGCGGCTGCCCGTCTGGTACGGGGCGGAATTTTCCGAAGCGATCGATTGGGCCAAACAAAATGAAATGGCGGTCGCCTGCGCGGACATAAACGGCAAAACGTCTTATCTTGATGTCGATTGGCAAAAACCGCACGCGCTGGTGATCGGTTCCGAAGCTCACGGATTGACGCCCGATGAGATCACGCTGTGCGACGAAAGCTTCCGCATACCGATGGCTGAACCGGTCGAGAGTCTAAATGCGGCGGTGGCGGCGGGCATCGTTTTGTTCGAAGCCCGGCGGCAATTCCGGCAACAAACGTGACGCAAAATCGTATTCTTATCTAGCAGCAACATTTAGCTGCGACAGACTGTTTCGTGTATTTCGTGCGTTTAGTGGTTAAAAAAGAAATTCACCACGAATCACACGAAAAACACGAAGCCTTATGAAAGCTCAGGGCTATGTGGCTTTAGCAAAAGAATTTGGCTAAAATGCTTCAAAATCTAAAAATGGCTGAAGACGAATCCAATCCCAAAAAACCCCAGCTTTCACCGGACAAGCTTATCCAGGGTGTGCTCTCCAAGCTGGGCGAGACCTTTGACGGCCTGCTTGGCCGGCGGGCAAAACCTTCCAGCACCCTGGCGACCAGCGAACTAGCCGCCCGCGCCAGGAAATTGCTCGATTCGCAGGTGCGCGACATGGGCGAAAACGGCAAATTCGTGCCGCACCTGATCCAGCTCAAAGTAGAATGGGGAAAATTTTCCGCCGCTTCGCCCGAATCGCTCAGATCTCTGGAAAATGAATTGATGGCCGCGCTGATCGATCACATCAACGACAACCGCTACCTGACCTACGCTCCGCTGAAAGTGACCGCCAAGCCTGATTATTTTGTCGAAGGCATTCATATCGTGACCAGCTTTGGCGAAACGGAAAAGGAAAATGACGAGGTCGATCTTTCCGTCACCATGCCCAACATCGATGTCAGTAAATTGATCCCTGAGAAGAAAAAACGTACCGGTGAAACTGTCTTTGCCAAATTCAGCCTGCACGGGATGGAAAAAGAGGTCCGGCTGTTTTTCGAACCCGCCGAACGCGTCACTGTCGGGCGCACGCGGGAAAACGACCTCGCGCTGGAAGACCAGAGCGTTTCCAAACTCCACGCCGCGCTTTCATTTAATGGGAGCGGCGAACTCCTTGTGGCCGACACCGGCTCGACCAACGGAACTTTTATCAATAAAGAACGTTTAGCTTATGGAAAAGCGCTGCCGGTAAAAGAAGGCGACATGGTGACCTTCGGAACGGTCGATGTTTTTTTTGAACATTTGGTGAGCGAGCCGCAAACCGCGCCCGAAGAGGATCAGGATGTTACGGTTGAAGATGAGAAAGTTCCGATCAGGATCGAATTGGATAATGACGACCTTGAAGTGAAAAATTAGCAGTGTCGTTTCGTGTGTTTAGTGTATTTCGTGGTTAAGCTTTTAATAATATTTTAACCACGAAATACACTAAACACACCAAAAGCGCCGTATATGTCACTCGGAGAATTTATGGGCAACGCCCTCTGAACATAAAACATAGATGCACCCGGTCCTTTTATTTCAAAATCTAACCTGGCTCTTTGGCAAAGGCGCGCTGGAATTAACCCCGGCTTTATTAAGCATTCTTTACCAATGCGGGATCGCTTTTGTTATTTTTGTTTTGGCCCTTTCCTTCCTGCGCAATCCAAAAAACGATTCTTCCCCGATCGTGGGAAATCTTAAAGACCTTCCCAAAGAAGTAAAGAAAAAGCTCGGCGTTACTTCGACCAATCGCAGCCTGTCTATCTGGCGGTGGGTTTTTATCGCGCTGGCGCTTTCGGTTTTCGGTTTTCACGTCTACTGGACGATGTTTGCCGAAGACTATAACGAGCGGTTTCAGGAACTGAGCTACAAAGACCTGCGCACGCGCCGCACTTCGGCCGCCAGCCTGCGCGGCTGGATGCTCGACCGGTCGGGCGATCTCGGCAGTTCCCTGGCCTATTACAAGCACGAACCTGATGGCGATATCGTCCGCGCCTATGCGCTCGAACGCGAGATGGCGCACATGCTCGGTTCCGAACGCGGCGTGCCCGGACTCGAACGCACCCTTTTCAAAAGGGCGGCGGATCCTACGCCGGAATCCTGGGAAGTTTTATTTAACTACACCAAAAAACCCGACGCCGACCGCGATGTAAAGATCACCATCGACCGCGATCTGCAGCGCTACGTCGCCGAACAGCTAAAAGGAAAAAAAGGCGCGGTCGTGGTGATGAATCCGCAGACCGGCGAGCTGCTGGCAATGTACAGCAACCCTTCGTACCTGCTCAGCGAGACGGTCAATCCCGATTCGTTCATCAAGCTCGAAGGGGATAAAAAAGACAACCCGCTGCTTAACCGGGCGACGCAGGAATTTTATACGCCGGGATCGACATTTAAAACCTTCACCATGCTCTCCGCTTTCCGCGCGGGAAAAGAAGGCACTACTTTTACCAGTTCGCCGGGCGGCTTTGTTCCCTTCAACGGTTCCCGTCCCATCCTCGATGCCAACGGAGGGTGCGAACCTCCGTACGGCTGCGCCTCGCTTAACATCGCGCAGGCATTCGAGGCTTCGAGCAACCAGTATTTCTCGCAGATGGCGGTCGAGCTCGGCCGCGAACGGATCCGAGAAAACGCGCAGCTGCTCAGCATCATGGCGGTCGATACGCCGGAGGAAACCTTCCAGCCAAAATTCTTAAAAGACCTGTGGAATGCCAGCACGCCGCAAATTCAAAGCGCGCTCGCGCCGCGCAGTTCCATGATCGTCACCGGCCCCAAGATCACAAATTACGATATCGGGCTCGAAGGAATGGGCCAGGGCTATGCTTCGCAGATGACGCCGTTTCAAATGGCGATGGTCGCCGCCGCCACCGGAAATCTGGAAGGCAAATTGATGCGGCCCAAGATCGAGTTTGACCGGCCGCCGCAGCCATACTCGCAGGTGCTGTCGCCTGAGCAGGGAGCAGCGATCAGAAACATTATGGCGCTGGTGACCGAAGGCAGCGGCGGGACCGCCACGCGCGTTTTCGGAAACGTCCGCGCCGCCGGTATCAGGTCCGGTGGAAAGACCGGCACGGCGGAAAAGCTCGCCCCTGTTTTTGACGAAAAAACCGGGCGCATGAAATTGTTGAAAAAGACCCGCCGGGATGCGAAAGGAAATACCGTCGAATATTATGACCCCGTGATGTACGAACGCACCGACAGTTGGTTCATTTGTATCGCGCCGCTGGAAAAACCGTATCTCGCCATCGCGGTCGTCGTTGAAGGCGGAGGTTACGGCGCGGCGGTGTCCGCCCCGATCGCGGCAAATATTATTTTGAAGGCGAGAGAGTTAGGCTTGCTGGGATTGCCGAAACCCGCCGCCCCAAAAGCTGCCGCCCCTAAACCGGCGGCACCAAAAGCGCCAAAAGCTACTGCCCCGAAGAAAAAACCCGGACGCTAACTTTTATGAGAAACCGCGCTTCGTCGCACATGATCGCGATTCTGATCATCATCGCCCTCACGGCGGTGGCGCACTACTCGATCTATTACGGCGCGCTGATCCGCGGTTTTGAAACTTCCTGGCTAACCGCCGGGCGAAATCTTTTTCTATTTCTTCCCTTTCTGATCGCGCCGATCTTTCTCACGCGCTACACCAAATTCGCGGGTAACTGGACGCTTTATACTTCGGCGCTGTTGCTTTTTTCCATCGGCCTGGTCGTTCAATACCGTCTCTTCACCGATCCCGAATATATTTCCAGCAAAGACAAGGCCGAGGCGCGGCAGGAAAAGATCGAGACCCTGCAGATGCACTACATCCAGGAGAATTATTCGGCCGAGAAAAAACGGATGATGGGTCTGCCCGCGACCGATCCCGCGCCGGTCGATCTGTCGCTGGAAACGCCGCGCCCGTCAAAAGACACTTTATTTACCCTGCTGACCTCGACCCGCACGTTGCTGCCGCTTTTTGCTTTTCTTTGCTGCATCGGCGCTTACATCGCCATGCGCCGCGAAGACGTGCTTACGCTTTTGCAGAAGAACGGTTTTGTCATCGTGCTGCTGACCCTATTGCCGCTGTTGGTGGCGGCGGTAATGTCGCGCGCCGGAAAATTCCTCGGCGGTATGACTCCGTGGGAGCCGGCAAAAATTCCCTTTCTGATCGGCTTTGCCGCCATCCTGACTGTCCTTTATAAAAATCTGGCGCAGACCTATTGGGGAATTCCCCGCGCGCGAGACATTATGCCCCTGGTAGCGATGGCGGTCATTCCCTTTGTGCCGTTTTTTGTGCTCAAAGATTTTGGGCAGATGCTGGTATTCAGTTCGGCCTATGCCACGCTTTACCTGATCGCGGTCAAAAAGTTTCCGCAAAGATTGGTGCTGGTCGGCTCGGTGGTTTTTGCGATCGTCATCCTCGTCGTGGGCGCCCTGCCCGATAGCGTGCAATCCCGGCTCGGGCCTTTGCCGGCGCTGGCGGGCCCGGTCAAAGCGGTCTTGCCTGACCGCATCCAGCAGCGCTTTCACCTCTGGCTTGACGGATTTAATCCGCCCGCGCCCGACACCATCTGGTGGAAAGAAGATTACGACGAATATTATAAAAAGCTGCTCGAGAAAAATCCCGATCTTCCCGAGATGATCAAGGAAGATCCGAAGATGCAGGACAACATCAACGTCGATGCCTGGTTCGATGTGCTGGCGTTTCAACCCGCGCAAGCGACGTTCGGAATATCTTCCGGCGGCACGACCGGCCGCGGCCTCGGGCTGGGATACCCGGAGCTTATTCCCGTGGCGGATTCCGATTACATCTACGCCGCGCTGGGCGAAGAACTTGGCCTCGGCGGTGGCCTGTTGCTGATGCTTGCGCTTATAATTTTTGTCAGCGCCGGGGTGCGCACGGCGATGGAATCGCGCGACATGTTTTCCAAGCTTTGCTGCGCCGGGCTGACGGCCTTTATCGGCTTTCAGGCGCTGGTCAATATCGGCGGCATCACGCGCGCATTGCCGATGACGGGGATCACCCTGCCTTTCGTCAGCCACGGCGGTTTTAGCCTTATCACCAGTTTTACCATGCTCGGAATGCTGCTGGCTTTTTCGCATCGAAACGGCGCCGAAGCAAAGCTGTTAGAAGATGCAAAGATGTTAGAAGACGCAAAACCTTTAGAACAGGAGAATGGTCCTCCCCGCTAAATAAAGCCGCATAATTGCGATGAGTCAATCTCAATATCAAATTTCTTCGGCGTCGGTTTCCGATCGCGGGTTGAACGAAAAAAGGCCGCAAAACGAGGACTCTTTTTTAGAGCTTCCCTCGATGGGACTCTTTGTCGTGGCGGACGGAGTGGGCGGAGCGCAGGCCGGTGAGGTCGCTTCGCAGACCGCCATCGAGGTTCTCTCCGAAGCTTTCAGTAATGTGCAGGGCAACGTCGATGTCGAAGACCTGATGGAAGTCGCCATCCAGCGCGCCAACGCCGCCATCTATCAAATGTCGCAGGACGTGACGCGCCTGAGCAGCATGGCTACGACCATCGTCGCGCTGCAGCTTTCGCAGAATGTCGCGACCATCGGCCACGTCGGCGATTCGCGTCTTTACCGTCTCGACGCCCGGGGAAATCTTTTTCGCGAAACCCAGGACCATTCCGTGGTCGAAGAAGAGGTGCGCGCCGGCCGTCTGACGCCCGAGCAGGCCGCCAATCATCCCAGCCGCAATGTCATCAGCCGCGCCGTCGGCGCCGACGATGCGGTCGAGGTCGATATGAAGACCATGATGTACGAAGCGGGCTCGACCTTTCTGCTTTGTTCCGACGGGATAACGCGCCACGTCAGCGACCCGGAAATTCGCGAAGTCCTGACGATGTGCAAAACGCCGCAGCAGGCTTGCACGGAACTTAAAAATCTTTGCTACAGCCGCGGCGCCGAGGACAATTTGACGGCTGTTGTAATAAAAACCACCGGGGCAGCCCCTGCTATTGCTGCCGCGGATGACGCCGGCGGCGAGCTCGAAGAAAATACTATTTCAAATATAAGGCCTTCGATGGCGAACGGCGCGACGGCGGCAGACTCACAAGGTTCTCTTAATGACGATGCCGATTCACAGCTGTCTTCACCTTCGCCGCTCTCAAATGAAGGCGCGCTTTACCGCATGGAAGGAATTACCGGCGCGGCTTCGGACGATCCTGTGAGGCAGTACGAAAAAATGAAAGCCGAGCGCGGCGAGATAGTCCGGATCGCAAAACGCGGAAGCCTGTTGGGCCGGATGCTGACCTCGCTGATCTTATTATTGATCGGTGCGGGTGCAGGCGCGGGCGGTTATTACTACTGGACGCTGGGTCGTCCTCCCGTAGTGGAAAATAATCTTCCGGTGCAAAGCCCCGCCATTCCCTATTCCGCCTTTGAAGAAGACCGCCGCAGCGTCGATAAAGACCCTGGGCAGTATTTATTGACCCACAAAAATAATGCGGTTAATGCCGAAGACTATTACCTGATCGGACGCGCCCTGCTGCATGAGAAAAAATACGGCGAGGCCGCTGCCGCCCTGCAAAAGGCCAGGGAATCGCTGAATCTGACCGGTGATGAGAACCGCCGGACCCTGGAAACCGAGATCGCCCAGGCGCTTTCTATCGCGGGCGGTAGAGAGGCACAGTCTGCTTTTGAGAAGGAAAAGCCTGCGGCGGTCAATGCAAACATAAATTCGAGAACAAGATAATTCATTGCCGAATTATTCGTGTAATTCGTGCAATTCGTGGCTAAATCTCTGATCAATAGGCGGGCAGGATGCCCGCGCTCCATAGAAGTACCGAACTTTGCGATTTTGCCAGCGTAAAATATCATGGAAAGATGAATGTTGTTTTTCCGTGATCTGAGATGAAAGAGCTTTCGCTAAAAAATTGCCGTCTCGACGGCCGCTACGATCTGACCCACGTTTTGGGCCGCGGAAGCTATTCGGAAATATTTGCCGCCCGCGATACTTTTGCCGCGCCCAATTCCCCTCATAATGAAGTAGTTATCAAAGCGCTGAACGTTTTTTTGCAGGGCGATCTCGACGCTGAACTGGAAAAAACCCTGGTCGAAAATTTTCGTAACGAGGCCATCGCGCTTGACCGCGTGCGTCATCCGAACATTGTCAGCCGTCTGGGACACGGCACCGCCCGCGATCTGAACGGGTTGATCTTTCACTATCTCGTGCTCGAATATCTTTCCGGCGGCGATCTCTATCAGCTTTGCAAAAACCGCGGCGTTCCCTTTCTAAAAACGCTCGATTATCTCGAGCAGATCTGCGCCGGCCTTTCCTTTGCTCATTCACAGCATATTATCCACCGCGACATGAAGCCGCAAAATGTCTTATTGACGGCCGATCATAACACCATAAAAATTTGTGATTTTGGCGTGGCGCGAATGTCCGCCACTGACGACCCGGTCACGCGCGTAGGCACGAATATTTACGCGCCGCCCGAACACAGCCCGATGATGGCCGATTCCAACGTGGTCGTCACGCAGCGGTTAACGCCGGCGGCCGATATCTATTCACTGGCGAAAACTACCTATGTGCTGATCACCGGCGAATCTCCGCGCCGGTTTGTCGGCTCCGCGATCACCGATCTGCCGGAGCAGTTCGCGCGCGAGCCGTGGGCCGAAGGCCTGCTGCAAGTCTTGCGCAAGGCCACGCAATATGCGCCTTCGCTGCGCCACCAATCCATCACTGAATTCTGGCAGGACCTGGTCAGGGTACGGATCGCCGCCGCGTCCGCCGTTGAGATCGAAGACATAGAAGATCTGGAAGAAGTTCCGCTCAGCGAAGACGTGAAACCGCAGAGCCAGGTTTCCGCCGGCTATATCCCGGTCGCGCCGGAAAAACCAAAGTTCACTACCAGTCGCGAGCTAAAACTTTCCAATGTCGTCAGCGAGGAAAACGTTCATAACCCGAAGATCGTGGTTCAGATCGGCCAGGCGCCTTTTAATCCTGTTAACGCCGCCCCGCCGCAGAAAATTCCGCAAAACGGTTCGATGAACCGGAATTATCGCCCGGCGTACATCGACGATCCGGCGCGGTCGGGGGAGCCTAAACAAAAAAGCTCTTTTCAAAAACAGCTAAGGCGGGCCGCCGTCCTGGTTTTTTTACTCGGAATGTTTGCGGTCATCCTCTATGGCACACAGGCCTATTTGCGCGGCCGCGGTTTTTCTTCAGGTAATCTAAGCGGCTGGATATCCGGCCATTCCGAGGGCGTGGCTTCGAGCGATATCAACCTGCGTCCGGAGGCCAGCGCCCGTCGAGATCCGATCGGCCTGGTGCCGAAAGACTCGCGCGTGCGCATTGTTAATACCGTCGATAACTGGTATGAAGTAGATGTGATAGAGTATGGTCGTCCGAAGCAGGACGCGGCCCAGGCCGATCATGGCTGGGTAAATAAACAGTACGTTGATCTGAGGTAATTAAAGTTGAGTATTCTGGACAAAGTTAGAAAATGGGTTGACGGCGAAGGCGGCGAGGACATCCTCGAAAAAGCCGCCGAGCAGGCGAAGAACCGCCCCGTTAACGCCGCCGAAGAATTCATCGTCAAACTCGCCCGCGCGGTCGAAGACGTGATGCAAAAAGAGATGGTCTCCCTGCCGCAGGGCACCACTCTCATCCCGCCGGAATACACTATTTTCTTAAGCAACGACGACGATAAGGAATGGCAGGGCGCAAAACGCCGCGGCCTCGAACAAGGGCTTTATCACGTACTGGCCGAACGCGCCCGCGAGCTCTCAGGCAAAAAGAAACTCGACACGCAATCGTTCTCCGTCGAGCTCCGCATCGACGGCACCCTGGAAAAAGGCGAGATCCGTATCGCTCACAGTTGGGACGACGCGGAAAGCGGCAAGACCAGCGTCCTTTCGCGCCCCGTCAGTTCGGTTGGCAAACCTTCGACCGATCCCGACCCCAATCCTGCCGTGACAACGGTAGACCCTCGCGGGGTTACGCAGCAGAATTTTGCCGCTAATACGTTTGTCAGCCCCGGAGCAAAACCGGCGGCAAACCTGGACAGCGACGGCGGCGATGAAAGCACCGTAGTGCAGCGGCGCAACGTGGAATTGTATCGTTTGGAAGTGTGGCGCGGCGGGGTAAAACAAAACACGGTGCCCGTGTATATGCATGAAGTAAGCATCGGCCGCGGTTCGCAATCAAAACCGGTCGATATCCCGCTTAAAGGCGATCCTGAGATCAGCCGCAAACATCTCGTTCTTTCGCGTGACGCGAGCGGAAATTATTGGCTCTCTCACGAAGGCCGGAACGCTACTTTCGTCAGCGGCCGTGAAATGCAGCCCGGTCAAAAACTTCCCGTTTCCCCCGGCGAAAATATCAACATCTGCACTTATATGCTGCGGATCGTTGGGATTTAGAATTTATGTTTGAAGTTAAAAGTTCAAACTTAGTTTCCAGACAAATTTCGCCGCAGGCGAACAATTTAATAGCGTCGGGTATCACCCGACGTAAGTAAGCCACAAGCATAAACGTCCCTGAAAGGGACGCATCTAAATTCGACGCCTCCAGCGTCGGAAAGTTTTTCCACCGGTACGCAGGGTTTCACCCTGCGCTATTAAGTATGTCGCCGTTGGCGACAAAATCTTGAATTTCCCATTCTTAACTATCAATTATTTACCGATATCCCGCCGGCAGTACATTCCGTCCCAGGAAATTTCATTCACGGCTTTGTAACAGCGATGCAGAGCGCCGGTCAGGTTACTGGCAGTTGCCGTCACCGCCAGCACACGTCCGCCCGCGGTGATAACTTCTCCATCCGCATTTAAAGCGGTCCCGGCGTGAAGCACGATCACGCTTTGATGGTCTTTTACAATATCCAGCCCGCCTATCACGGCGCCCGTTTCAGGATTTGCCGGGTAACCGCGCGCCGCCAGGATAACAACCGCTGAGCAGCCGTCTTTCCATTCGAGCAGCATTTTGTCCAGCGTGCCGTCGATGATCGCGTCACAGACATCGACCAGATCGCTTTCCAGCCTGACCAATATCGCTTCGGCCTCCGGGTCGCCAAACCGCACGTTGTATTCCAGCACCTTCGGGCCTTCGGCCGTCATCATCAACCCGAGAAAAAGAATTCCCTTAAAAGGAGATCCTTCTTTTTCCGCGCCGGCCAGGGTCGGTTCGATGATCTCTTCGACTATTTTTTGCAGGTCTTCGGGGGACAGCAGCCGGGCATCGGTTATCACGCCCATCCCGCCCGTATTGGGGCCGGTGTCGCCTTCGCCGATCCGTTTGTGGTCGCGCGCCGGCGGCATCAGCGCATAATTTTTCCCGTCGGCAAAAAGCAGCAGCGAAACTTCCTTGCCTATCAGCATTTCTTCCAAAAGTATCTGTTCCGCGGCTTCTTTACTGACCAGCACGCCGCCCGTTAATTCTTCGATGGCATTTTCGGCTTCGGCGCGGTCTTTGGCCACTACCACGCCTTTTCCCGCCGCCAATCCGTCCGCCTTGACCACTACCGGGGAGTCCGGCCCCCCAAATTCTCCCTCACTCAAACGTTTTTTAGCTTCTTCCGCGGAGGCGGCGGTGCAAAAACGGGCGGTCGGAATGCCATGGCGGCTCATAAATTCTTTGGCAAAGATCTTACTCGACTCCAGCCGGGACGCTTTTTTCGAAGGCCCCATTACCCGCAGACCGCGTTTTTCAAACTCGTCAACCACGCCCAGCGCCAGCGAGGTTTCCCCGCCCACCACTGTCAGCTCGATCCCATTTGTTTCGGCAAAATCTGCCAACTCCTTTATTTGGTATGGTTTTATACCTATACACTCGGCCATCTCGGCGATACCGGCATTACCCGGGGCGCAAAAGATCCGGGCGTTATGCCGGCTTTTCTTTAATGCCCACACCAACGCATGTTCCCTGCCGCCGCCGCCAATGACCAATATTTTCATATAAATATGTTAATAAATTATTTTTATACTTGACACAAACTCTGGTTAATTATAATTTCATTCTCCGGTTAGTTGAGGTAAAATACCTCTGTCTATCCGTCCAATTTAAAAAGGGGGTCCGCTCAGTGATACAATTTGATTCAAAGGAATCGGCTGATAGCCCTCTGACTTCAAACACTGATAAACGGCAGTTCGAAGACGTCACAATAATCTGCATCGATTGCGGAGAGGAATTCATCTGGACTGCGGGTGAGCAAACCTTCTTTTACGACAAAGGCCTGCAAAATCCCCCCAAACGCTGCAAGCCCTGCAAGCAAGCCAAAAACGACCGTATCGCCAGTATCGCAGCCGCCCAGGCATCCGGGATAAAACAAAAGATCGAGGTTTCTGTCGATTGTGCCGGCTGCGGCACCCGTACTACCGTTCCCTTTTACCCTTCACAGGGCCGCCCTGTTTTCTGCCGTGCCTGCTTTGACGGCAAAGCCAAGGAAAATCACCCGCCGACGTGAACGTTGGGCCGTCTTTCCGGATCGGGCTCAGCCTGACGTAGTATCTCACGCGTCACCGGCGCCGTATCGCCTTCACCAAACAAAATATATCGCAGCAAATACATGATCGGGTTGCCTTCGCTCCAGCCGAAATAGACGTGCGGTATTTTGCCCGTGGCGTCGCGCAAATGCAGCAGCAAACCCGCGATCGCATTCGGCACGGCCGGGGCCTGGGTGCGCAGGATCTTATAGCCGTCTATGTCGGTTCCGCGTATCTTCAGTTTGCCCTTGAATTCCGAAGCATCGCCCAGCTCGATCTCATAAAAGACCACCGGGTCGCTCGAAGGAATATGATTGTCCACCCGTTTTTCGTGTTCTTTCGAGCGATACTCGTCCACGTCGCCGGTTTCGCGGCGATTGGTGACGATGCGGATCTCGCCCTCGGCCATTTCTGCGATAAATTGTTTTGCCGGTTCGTCAAATTCGATGCTGTCTATACGCAGCTCAGTGGAGCGCAGGGCCCGCGAAATAAATGACGCGCCGATGATGCTGAAAATAAAAAATGAGGCGATCTTTATTCCATCCGGGCGCTCGACGATGTTAGCTATCGTGGTGTAAAAAAGCACCACCGAAATGGCAAGATAGGCCCACTTCGCCCTCTCTTTTCGCAGCCAGGCGGAGATGCTCGCCGCGACCGCGGCGGAACTCATCAGCACCAAAACACCCGTCGCATAAGCGCCGCCCTGGGCATCGACACTCGCTTCAAACCAGATGGTGACCGCAAAACAGATCGCGGTAAATACCAGTACCAGCGGGCGCGTCGCCTTGGCCCATTCCGGCGCCATACCGTAACGCGGCAAATAGCGCGGCACTATATTAAGCAGCCCGGCCATCGCCGAAGCACCCGCAAACCAGAGGATCAGGATCGTGCTGATGTCATATAACGTTCCGAAACCGTCTCCCATATATTTGTGGGCGATAAAGGCCAGCGCGCGGCCGTTGGCGCTTCCTTTTTCCTCACCGCACACGCAGGCCGGAATATTGGTCGGAAGATGCTGCGTATCCGCGCAAGAGATCGCCGGGCAGAACTCCCTGGGCGGGATCAGCATCGTTGTGACCATGCTGCTGGCGATCAGCATAAAACTCATGATCAGCGCCGCTACCAGCAGGAGCTTTCTCATCTTCTCGACGCGGTTCGGATTGTCTATCAGCGGCATCACCGCCACGCCGGTCTCAAACCCGGACAAACCCAGGGCCAGCCTTGGAAATGAGATCAGGGCCATTCCGATCAGGAAAAATATGCTGTAATTTCCCCCGTGAGGATTGACGAATAAGGCGGTCTGCCAGTTACTAAAGGCGTCCGGGTGCGTAAATACCTCGTAAAGCCCGACGCCCAGTACGATAAAATTCAGGGACAGATAAGTGGCTACCAGGACGACCGCGATGCCGATGGCTTCTTTAAAGCCTCTCAGAAAGACCGCCCCCAAAACAGCCACCAGCCCCAGCGTGACCGGGACGGGGTGTTCAAGAAACGGCAGGTGAGTATGCACGAACGGGTTTTCCAGCACGTGGGCCGTGGCGTCCGCCGCCGACAAGGTGATCGTGATAACAAAATCGGTCGCGACAAAACCCAGCAGCACCAGGACGGCCAGCTTGCCCTTCCAGCGGGAAAGCAGGTTTTCCATCATGGCGATCGAGCCTTCGCCTTTAGGGCTCTCGGCCGCTACCCTGCGGTATATCGGAAGCGCTCCGAGGAGGGTCAATAAAACCAGTATGAGTGTGGCGATAGGTGAAAGATAACTGGCGGCTAAAAATGCGATGCCGGGCTGGTATCCGAGGGTCGAAAAATAATCCACACCCGTCAGGCACATCACCTTATACCAGGGATGGTGCGCATGGTGCGTGTGTTCCCGTTCGTACGGCCCTTCGATCTCTTTTACACCCTGGAATAACCAGCGCTTGAATCGCTTGTCGCCGCTGCCGTTCCCGTTTTGCTCCTGTTTATCAGGCATTCTTACTTTTAAAGAATCAAAGACCACCGGACAGTTGGCTGTCTGTGGTGGTCTAAAAACTTTTTCTGTTATGTGTTATCTGACACAAAAAATTTAAGGTCAGTTTTCCTTCTACTCTTAAAAAAATCCCGAAGAATAGATTTTATCCTTGTTACGTTTCAGGTCAAGTTTGTCAGGGGGTAATTTACAAAGATTTAAAAAATTAAAGGGGCGACGTCTCCCACACCGTCACCCCGAGGTCACAAGTCCTCACCCCTCGTGACCAATTGTTCACCGGGGAGGTGAACAATAGTAATTATGCATAATTATTCACAAGATGCAACTGGGCGGCGTTATTTTTGGCAACATAAAAAGCGGGTTTTTACAAAAAATAGCAAAAAACAAGGAAAATCTAAGAAAAGAACAATTTATGCCAAGATCGTTTTCATCAAAAATATTTGATGCCTATTTTTCGGAAAATACTTGACACGACCGGATAATTGCTTTTTAATTGAACTTTCGCGCTGAAGGGCGCGTAATTTTTTTAACGATGCGAAACGAATATCAGATGAGAAACGATGAACGGCTTACGGTAACGGGCAGCAATAATTTGCTCTGCCTCGGATCGGCCGGCGACTGTGTGTGTTTCATACAGCAATCGATAAATATTAAAGAATGATATCCGCGGGAGTGGAATTACTTCCGCTCCTGAACATAAAACAAAAGCGATTTTAGGAGCGGTTGTCGGAAACTTCCAGGGTTTCAGACAACCGCTTTTACTTTTTGTCGGAATCTGCGGCAACCGGATAAAAATGAGGTCAGAACCGGGAGCGCCATAAGTAGCCGAAACCGGGTTTCTTTCCTAACAGGAGAAAAATACAATGCCTTACACAAAGTTAAATATCAACGGCGCGCAGGCCGATGTTCTTTCCTGGGTAGGTCACGGCCTGAGCGAGGACGAGCAAAAGATGCTGCGCAATGTTTCCCGGCTGCCCGTGCTCTTTAAGCACGTGGCCCTGATGCCCGACGCCCATCTCGGGATCGGTTCGATGGTCGGCTCTGTCGTGGCGACCAAAGAAGCTGTCATCCCGGCCACGGTCGGCGTGGATATCGGCTGCGGAATGATGGCGGTCAAAACGCCTTTCCGCGGTTGGGTGCTGGACCGCAAGCTCAAGCAGCTGCGTGATGAGATCGAAAGCGCGATCCCCGTCGGCTTTAAGGAAAATCGCGATCCGAACAGCGAAGCCGCGAACTGGGACCGCTGGGCGCAGTTCCCTGCGCTGCATGAAAAAGTTCAGGAGCGCTTCGGCAAAGCCCGCAAGCAGTTGGGGACCCTCGGCGGCGGTAATCACTTTATCGAGGTGTGCCTCGACACTGACGGCATCGTCTGGCTAATGCTGCATTCGGGTTCGCGCAACATCGGTAACGAGCTGGCAACGCATCACATCAAGGCCGCGCGTCAGCTTCACGATCTGCAGACGCTGCCCGATCCGAACCTGGCTTACTTTCTGCAGGGCACACCGGAATTCGCTGCCTACTGGCACGATCTGGATTGGGCGCAGGCGTACGCGCTCAAAAATCGCGAGGTCATGATGAATAATTTGCTCGCGATCGTCTACCGGATGTTTAACGACGGCGAGCCCTTCGATCCGGAGATCACCGTGAATTGCCATCACAACTACGTCAGCATCGAGGAGCATTACGGCGAGGAAGTTTTCGTCACTCGTAAAGGCGCTATTCGTGCCGATGAAGGCAGGCTCGGCATTATTCCCGGTTCGATGGGCGCCAAAAGTTTCATCGTAAAAGGCCTGGGAGCTGCCGAAAGCTTTAGCTCCTGCTCGCACGGCGCGGGGCGCAAAATGTCCCGGACCGCCGCGCGCAAAAAGTTCTCCGCTAAAGATCTGGCGGAGCAGACCCTGGGCGTGGAATGCCGTAAGGACAACGGCGTCGTGGACGAAATTCCCGGCGCTTATAAAGACATTGCCGAAGTGATGCGCAACCAGGCCGATCTGGTCGAAGTCGTCGCGGAACTAAAGCAAGTCGTCTGTGTGAAAGGATAGAAGGCAAGCAGCAGTAGGCAGTTAGCAGCGGCAGTAGGCTGCTTTCTACCACAATGACACAAAAGCGCGCTAAGAAAACTCTTTGTGAACTTTGTGCCTTTGTGGTGAAAAAACCTCAGGCAGGTCTTTGAAAATTTTATCTACATTGCCGAGTGAGTAAAATCCACTTCGCCGTAATTCGGAATGCTGATATAGATCTGTTTGCGGCTCATTTTGACAAATTTGGGTGAGATCTTTTTGGTGTAATAGCTGGCCCATATACCGACGGCCAGCGCTAAAACCACGCTGAAAAATCCGGCTGCCGCTCTATTGGCGGCGATAGTAACAACGAACCCGCCGATAAGAAGGGCAAAAAACGCCAGGGCCGATAATCCTGAGATAAGGTTGTATTTTCTGAAAATACTCCAGCACGCCGGGCAGAAAAGGCCATTCATTTTATGCTGTTTGCGGAAGATGAGGGCCGAGATCACCAGCGGCAGCAGGCCGCCTAAAAAGATGGCGAGGTAGGCCGCGGGCGGCGTATAGTCCTTTTTGAATTTTTGCATCGACACGTTATGTGACGTTCCGCACTTAACACAAACCGGCGGAATGCTCACCGTGATCGTGCGCGTGTAATTATTTATAGCCGGTGCCGGGTGTTCTCCGCGAATGTCGGTGTAATAGTTGGGCGGCGGCGGTTCGAAATAAGAGGACGGCTGGGCAGGCGCCTGCTGAACGGGTGCGGCGACAGGTTGATATTTGCCGTCCGCGCCAAAGCCTGCGTAGGCAGCTTCCGGGGCAGCTTCCGGGGCGGCTTCAGGCGCGGCGCTGTTTCCGAAAGGCTGGCGGCATCTTTTGCATTCAGGCGCGGTGTCAAAATTTAGTAGATTGCAGTTTGGACATCTTATTGAGGCCATTACATGTCTCCGTTAAAAGACATTACATGTCTCCGTTAAAAGATTGGTTTAATATTCGGTCTTTGAAAAAGCAGTCAAAATAATCACCACCCGCTATTGGAGAAATCGACTTCTCCGTGATCGGGCACTTTGATAAACACTTCATGACGGGTGATCTTGCCGTAGACGGGAGCGATGCGCTGCGCATAGGCCGTGCCGCCGATCGCTATGATGATCGGTATCGCCCAGGCCGAAATCATCAGGATCATATTCTCGATATTGGCCACTGCTACGATGGCGCCGATCAGGCCGGCAAAAGCAACTCCTCCGGTCACGAAGCAAATGGTCTTGTAATCCTTGAATTTGCCCCAGCATTTCGGGCAAAAAAGCGCGCTTACCTTGTGCTGTTTACGGGTGACCAGGATCACGATCAGCAGGATTATCGGATTGAACATGACGGTGATATAAGCGGCCGGTGGAATGTAGTCTTTTTTAAAGTCCTGCAGTTCCAGGTCCTGGCCGATACCGCATTTTACGCATGCGAACGGTATCTCATTGACGGGAGCTTCCCTGTCTGCCGCTGCGGGAGGCGCGTCCGTGATAAAAGGCCGCGGGTGCGCGGCTCCCAGTTCGCGGTAGAAATTGGGCGGCGGCGGTTCGTTAAACGTATGCTGCGGCCGGGCAGATGGCGCAGATGACGTTGCCGCGCGCGCAGATCGCTCCACGCCGCTTGTCGCGATACCGGCATAAGCGGTTTCCGGCGAGGCGTTTAAAACTCCGCGGCAGCGTTTGCACTGCGGTGCTGTGTCGAAATTGAGGAAATTACAATTCGGGCATCTGGTCGAAGCCATTTTGTTTCTCCTTTATAGGAAAAGTAATGGGTCAGGATCGATTGGCTGAATAAGAGGAAAAACAGCTTTTGGGCATGAAACCTTAAAGCTTTATCAATTATCGGGGATTTGAGAGATAAATTGCAATACTTTTTTCGCGGGAGACGAAAGATTAGCCACCGAGAACACGGAGTTCACAGAAGCAGGAAATTCAAACAGGGATACAAGTGATGAAGGAGATACAATTTTCTTATCCCGTTCATCCCTTTTATCCCTGTAAATTCTCTCTGTAACCTTGGTGATAAATCGTTCTTTGAAACTAAACCTTGCTCGCGTTATCGACGACGAACAGCAGGTCGGCGATATCGTCGGCATGCTCTTCTTCGACCGCGAGGATCTCTTCCAGCATCCGCCGGGTGGTCGAATCTTTTTCGCCAAAGAATTGGATCATTTCACGGTAGCTCTGGATGGCGATGCGCTCCGCGACCAGATCTTCCTTGAGCATATCTTCGAGCGTGGTGCCTTCGACGTATTCGGCGTGGCTGGCCTGGGTGATATTGGCCGGGTTCATTTCCGGCTTGCCGCCCAGCTGGCGAATGCGTGAGGCGATCATATCGGCATGGCCCTGCTCCTCGTTGGAATGCTCCAAAAACTCGGTCGCGGCGGCTTCCCCGTGGATACCGCTCGACATGTAGTAGTGAAAGCGATAGCGCAGCACGCAGACGATCTCTGTCGCGAGGGCTTCGTTCAGGATCTTGATAGCCTCTTCTTTATTGAGGGCGTAGTCCTGGGTCACGGCGCCGTCCTGGATTCCCTGGCGGGCGCGTTCGCGAAGAGTTTTGACATCGGTAAAAGTACTCATTGTTAGATACCCCTTGGGTGAAAATTTTTATTACTAATATGTACCAAGTGTATGTAATTTAAGAAAGGGAGGCAAATCCTTAAAACTCCCCTCCTTACGAAGGAGGGGTGGCATGCGAAGCATGACGGGGTGGTTCTTGTTGTTTTCACGTTATTTCGTGTGTTTTCGCGGTTATCTTAAGCTCCCCCCCTTACCAAGGAGGGGTGGCATGCGAAGCATGACGGGTAGTTCTCTCTTGTTTCGTGATTACGTTTTGTCAGTAGCGCTCTTATTACCAATTACCATTATGAAATACAAAACTGAAGAAGCAATATTAGACATCGTGCGCGGTTTCGAGACCGGAACGCTTCCGCGCAATGAATTTAGCCATAGCAGCCACCTGATCGTGGCCATGCACTACGTGCGTCTCATGCCGGTCGAAGACGCCATCGACAAAATGCGCGCGGGTTTAATGAACCACCTCCGCCACATCGGCGTCGATTTCACCAAAGAGATGCCCTATCACGAAACCCTGACCGTTTTCTGGACGCGCACCGTCGCCGGTTTCGTCAAAAGCAAAAACGGCGCTTCCCTGCTCGAAACCGCCAACGAACTGGTAGAAACTTTCGACAAGAATTACCCGAACAAATTCTACACTCGTGAGCACTTATTCTCCGACGAAGCACGCAAAACATTCGTCGACGGTGACCTCGAAGAAACCGGGTAGTAAACCTGGGAGCGCCGGCATCTTGCCGGCAAAGATTGCCGCAGACGATCTAACGAGCTAATTTAATGGGGCTTTACGTAGCCAGCGACGTCTGCGGACGAGGCATATGCATTCCCAGTAGAAAATCATTGTATTCTATGCCGTAAAATGGTCGTGTTTCGAATGAAAAGCGAAGAAATTTATTACATCAGGTTTGCCTTAGAACGAAATCTCCTAATAATGAATTAGAGAACAACTATGTTTAAGAGACCCACTAGAAATCACAATGTTTATATTCTTGGAGCTGGCTTCTCCCAAGAGGCTGGATTTCCGCTTATCAATGACTTCATCGATCAGATGGGTGCTTGCCAAACCTGGTTGCAAAACGACTCATCCAGGATGGGTGAAGTAGACGCCATCGAACAAGTCTTTAAATTTCAGCAAACAGCTAATAGCGTGTGCGCCAAAATCAACCTAAATCCGAATAATATAGAAGATTTGTTTAGTCTGGCGTCGGCGAGTCTCGATAAAACTTTGAAAGCGAATCTTGTTAAAGCAATTTCATCTACAATAGATTATGCAAGTATTCACGACAAAGCTACGGGAACTATTCTTGACGTTCCATCCGCCGGGCAAACGATTAGACCTTGTTACACTCATTACGTACAGTTAATGCTCGGGTTTTTTCTTACGAATGAGAAAAATAAGCATCTTTTATGCGATGAAAATACGAATACAATAATCACGTTTTCAATTACGATACCTTGTTAGAACAAAACTTCCAAGGTATTTCAGAATTCAATTATGGCTTAAACGGTCCTTTAGATTTCGAAAATCAGAACGGTGTAATTCCAATTTTAAAACTACATGGCTCTATTAATTGGAATGATAAAGGAGCTGTTTATAAGAATTTTACTGAACTTCGGAAAAGTGGAGAAAGCCCCTTGATAATACCGCCCACGTGGAATAAGTCTTTTGGGGATTTATCATCAGTTTGGAACAATGCCATAACAGCGCTTAAGAGTGCCAGAAATATTATTATTATGGGTTTTTCGATGCCCCCAACTGATGTTCATTTCAAATATCTCGCAGCCACCGGTCTCGGGGAAAATATTTTCTTAAGAAATATTATTTTCGTAAATCCCGGATTAAATGATGAAACCGCAGACAACACAGATTCATTAAAAACCAATCTTTATAATATTTTTCGTAAAGATATTGGAGGGACGACTATCAAATTTGAGAAAAAGACTATTAGAGAATTTTTTACGAATTGTGACTGTTTGCAAAGAATTGAAAGATTGAAAAGTTATCAATTATATGGTTTGAGAAAGTATTAAAATTTTACTTGTATACTATTACAATGTTCTTATGCTTAAATTTCACAACACACTATCGGGACAGACAGAAGAATTCACGCCGCTGAGCGGCAATGATGTGCGGATGTACATTTGCGGGCCGACGGTCTGGAGTTTTGCGCACATCGGCAATTTTCGTTCGTTCACGTTCGGCGATATTTTGCGGCGGTATTTGAAGTACAAGGGCTACGCGGTGACGCACGTAATGAACCTGACCGACGTTGACGACCGCATCATCAATGAAGCACAAAAGGCCGATCAAACGATCGACGAATTCGTCCAGCCCTACATCAAAGCCTTTTGGGAAGACCTCGACCGCCTCGGCATCGAGCGTCCCGATATCGCGCCGCGCGCCACCGACCACATCGCGGAGATGATCGACATCATCCAAAAACTGCTCGACAACGGGCTGGCCTACGAAGCGGGCGGCTCGATCTATTACCGCATCTCCGGTTTTAAGGATTACGGCAAGCTGTCCAGGATAAATTTCAAAGGCAATGTTTCCGGCGCGTCGGGCCGCATCGACACCGACAAGTACGACAAGGAAAGCGCCAACGATTTCGCGCTCTGGAAACTGGTCGATAAAGACGAACCCACCGGTTGGGATGCCCCGTTCGGCCGCGGCCGGCCCGGCTGGCATATCGAGTGCTCCGCCATGTCGATGAAATATCTGGGCGAAACTTTTGACATCCACGCCGGCGGCATCGACCTGATGTTTCCCCACCACGAAAACGAGATCGCGCAATCCGAAGGCGCGACGGGCAAAAAACCGTTCGCCAAATACTGGCTGCACGGCGAGCATCTCAAGGTCGAAGGCGAAACGATGTCGAAATCGCTCGGCAACTATTACACCTTCCGCGACCTGCTCGACAAAGGCCACACGGCCTCCGGCATCCGTTATCTTTTATTTTCGGTGCCCTATCACAAACAGTTGAATTTTACCTTTGAAACATTAAAAGGCTCCGAATCGACCATCGAACGCCTGCGCGATTTTCGCTCGCGCCTGATGGAAGCAAATCTCGAAGAGGGCTCGAACGATGAAGTGGCCGCCCAGGCAAAAATAGCGTTGAAAAAATTTGAAGCGGCGATGGACGACAACCTGAATACGTCAGCCGCGCTGGCGGCGCTGCACGACCTCGTCCGTGAAATTAATACCGCCCTGGCGAGCAATGCGCTCAAAGCCGACGACCGCGAAAGAGTGCTCGATGCGATCGCTAAAATGGACACGGTCTTTAATATTTTTGGCGAGGTTAAGAAAGAACTGCTCGACGCCGACATCGAAAAACTGATCGAGGAACGCCAGCAGGCACGCCGCGACCGCAACTTTGCCCGCTCTGATGAAATTCGCGATGAGCTGGCGGAACGCGGAATTATTCTCGAAGACACTAAAGAAGGCGTACGCTGGAAGCGGAAATAAATGTTTTTTTCGTGCAGTTTCGTGTGATTTCGTGGTTACTTCTTAAGTACTTTATTTACAAGGTTACAAGGCTGAAACCACGAAATCACACGAAACAACACTAACAAATCAAAAACCCCACCCCGGGTTGTATTTACTTTATAAGCAGCGCCCCCTCAAACTCTAAGCTTTATTTCAGCTTTTGAATGCGCCGGTTGGTTTCCTGAATCTCTTTGCCGGTTTTCTCGATCTGCTTGTTGAGATTGTCCAACTCAGGCTTGGCCTGTTCGACCTTTTTCTGCATTTTTTCCAATTCCTTTTTCAGCCTTTCGGAATCTTCGCGGATCTTTTGCAGTTCCGCGTCGAGCGCGGCGTTGCCGGTTGAATTAAAAGCCCGGTTTGCGTTTTGATTTGCCGCGCCGCCGGGCGCGCCCGCCCCGCCACAGGCAAAGATCGATGCGGTAATAACCATTAACAATAATGCGATAACAAATTTCTTCATTTTATTCACCTCTTATCCTCCGGGCTCTCGTTCTACCGGCACCATAAAAACCTCGATCCCCGTCGCCCGAAAGCTAAGAGGCGCACCCGGCTTATACCCTTTCGCTTTTAATCTCTGCCAGAGTGGGTGCGCCGCGTCATTGCCGATCCCGCGCACGGCTATCCAGAATTTTTCACCGGTGATAGATGCCTCGCTTGCCTTTTCCACTTCATTAAATCGGCGAGGCAGAAAATATGCTTTGTCTTCCTTGATATCCGGATCGTCTTCTATCACCACGACGCGGAATTTTCCGGGAACATCCCGCGTTACCGTGAACCAGAGTTCGTAGGCCACCACGTCTTCAAAAACATAGATCGTGTCAGCTTCCGAATCTTTTATCTGGGCGGTCAATGGCCCCCACGCGCACCACGGGTAAACCGCTCGCGGCTGAGAATAATTGACGATCGCCGCGGGCAAAAAAAATCCCAGGATCGCGGCATAACAGATCGTGCGTAAAATTGATGGCCGTATCCGCGCCAGGCCCATCGCTATCAACAGGAAGTATGGAATAAAAATAACCGTCAAATGCCTGGTTCCCCAGATGGAAAACGGCGTGACCCAGCTAACGATAAAAGCGATCGCCAGCGGCACGGCGCAAAATGCCAGCAGCACCTGCATGTCGAAATTATCTTTTTCTTCATGCGAAAAAAGAAATACGGCCGCGATGATGCATATCAAAATTACCGGCGCCGCGAAAACCGAGGCCCACGGCTCGTTGCTGCTTTGCTGAAAATAAAACGGCTGATGCAGGGCCGCCAAAAATTGCAGAAGCTGCGGCAGCCCGGGTTTTCCCGCCCAGTTCAGGTTCTGCGCCAGCCCGGCATTTTGATAGTATGCCGTCACCACCGCATACGCCCAGGGCAAGAAGCTCAGCACCCACAGACCGCTCATTGCGGACCATTTCCAGACGCCGTCGCGGCGCAGCCACAATACTATTGCCAGTTCAGAAAGAATGATCAGTCCGCCGAAATAATGTGTGTAGATCAATAAGAGGTTGACGAGAAAAAGAGGTATGAGCGACACATTTTCCCGTTTGCACCAACTCGTAAATAACCAGAGCGAAAAGCAGGTGAGGCAGAACAGCAGGCTATACATTCTCACTTCCTGCGCATATTTTATCAGCGAGCCATTTACCGCCAAAAACAGTATCACCGCTGCCGTTTGAAAAGCCGAAAACTTTAACTCGCGGCCGAGCAATATCAGCGGGACGAGTGCCAGGCACGCCGCCAGCGCCGGAAACAGCCGCAGCCATAGCAGCGAATCGCCGCCGATCGATATCCAGATTTTTAATAAAACGTAAAAGAGAGGCGGGTGAATCAGGTCCTGCGCAACAAAAGGAAAAAGCTCGCTCCAGGAATGCCCGGCGGCGTGAACGCTGAATATCTCGTCAAACCAGATACAGGTCGTCGTCAGATTCCAGAGACGAAATCCGATATAAAGACAAACCACCAGCCCGATGAGTAACCATTTTAGTTTCACAATTCAACGCCGTCGCAGAGTTTGCCGAACATCGAGGTGTAAAAAAGCTGAACTTCGCTAAAAGAATTTTGCGGCACGGAATAAATAAGACAGCGGTCGTAAGGCTTTGAGTATACGTGCAGCGAAACCGCTTTTTCGTCCGACACATTCAGCACCTGGTGCACGGGTTCGTCCATTTCGACCTTGGCAGGTTGCGTCTGGTGCATGTCAAAAGCCTCGGCTTTTTCCAGCCGGCAAAAACCTTTCGTTTCGTCGCATTCCAGCGTATTAAAATTCTGTACCCGGAGCGTCCCGATAGGCACGCTCATCCAGCATTTCTGTCCATAGTGATTATGCACGCGCGAAACCTGCCCGGCCCCCCAGCAGATCGCCAGCAGTTCAAAAAGCTCATTCTTAAAAACCAGGTTGCGTGTGTAACAGCGCGGGCTCCACAAAAGATACGGTTCGAGCGATACCGGGCAGACATTCGTTTTAGCCAGAAAATCATAAACATTTTCCACTCCGAAATCTGCTTCGGGAATTTCGCAAAGCTCATTAATAAATCGGTCGACCGTCACCGCCCCGCTTACACTTGTTACACTTGTTACGCTCATATCTTCTATTCTATTTCGCCGCCTGCCCATTCTGCAAAAACCGCACGAACTCACTTGAATCGCGCGTCAATCCCGGGAAAGTAGCTAACGCTTTTCCGTCCGCATTCATGATCGCATAATACGGCAGCGCCACCGTGCCGAATATCTCCTGTTCCATCACCTGTTGTTTTTCGTAAACTTCACCCTCGCCGTCGGTGTAAAGCCGCACCAGCACAAATTTCCTGAACTCAGCTTCCACCTCAGGCTTGATAAAAACATTGGCTTCCATCCAGCGGCAATTCGTACAGGTATACCCGGTAAAGTCGATAAAAACCTGCTTGTTTTCTGCTTTCGCTTTTTGCAGGGCGCTCGCGTAATCGTTCTCTATCCAGTGGGGTTCATCTTTACTTCCCCCGCCGAAAAAGGATTTTTCCGCGGCGGTTTGCGGCGGCAGAAACGATTCCAGGCTGCCGAGTTTCGCTCCGAACAACCCGGTCAAAAGATAAAAACTTATCGCCAGGCTGACGATCGCCGAGACCAGGCGAAACACTCCGATGCGTTCCGGTTTAGTATCGTGAAAAAGCTGGAATTTGCCGAGCAGGTAGACGGCCAGGATGATCCCGATGGCGATCCAGATCGACAGCACCGCGCCGCGCGTAAAAATTCCCCACTGCCAGATCAGATCGACATTCGACAAAAACTTCATCGCCGCCGCCACTTCCAAAAAGCCCATCGCGACCTTGACCGAATTCATCCAGCCGCCGGCGCGCGGAAGCTGCGAAACGAGCTGCGGCATCAGCGCCAGGATAAAGAACGGCAGCGCAAAGATCGTCGAGAATGCGAGCATTCCCACCAGCGGTAATTGCCAACTGCCCTGCGCCGTGGAAACGAGGATCGTGCCCACAAACGGCGATGTGCAGGTAAATGACGTCAGCGTAAAGGTCAGCCCCATCAGCAGCGCTCCGATCACGCCGCTTCCTTCGCCTTCCTTGCTGCGGGTCAGATTATCCAGCTTTGTCAGAATGCTTGACGGCACCGTGATCTCATACGCGCCAAAAAGATTAAAGGCAAAAAACAAAAATATCGCCGTGATCAACAGGTTGACCCACGGATTCGCCGCAAAAAGCGTGATCCCCGCCGCGCCGACAAATATCGCCAGCAGCATTCCGAGCAAGGTAAAAGTGGCGATGATCCCGAGCGAATAAACCGATGCCAGTTTTAACGCCCTGGCGCGGCTGCCGCCCGCGTGATTCGTAAAATATGAAACGGTGATCGGGATCATCGGAAAGACGCACGGTGTCAAAAGCGACAGCGCCCCGGCGGTTATCGCCAGCCACAAAAATGCCCAGATGTTTTGATCGTCCGCAGGTTTGGTTACGACATTTGGAGTGGCGCTTGTCGTTTCCGGTGAATTGGAATTGGAATTGGAATTGGAACCGGCGATCGAAATACCCGTCTTTTTCTCGTCCTCAAAACCCGTCAGCGTAACTCTCACGGTTTTCGGCGGCAGGCACTGCGTGTCGTTACAGAGCTGAAAATAAACCTTGACCATCAGATCGTCCGCGCCGGTGTCCGCGGCAGCTTCAACCGGAAAGGAAAAATCTACCGCCGTTATGTAAAACCTGCTGTCTATCTGAAATTGCGGATCGAATTTGACGGTCGGCTTTGGCGCTTCTATCTTGCCTGCCAATTTGAACGGCTTGTCTTCCGGCAGCGTGATCCTGGTCGGACGCGGGCCTTCGCCTTCAGGTTGATCGAGCGCGTACATATGCCAATCGCCTTCGATCGTAGCCTTTAAGGTCGCCTTGAATTTTTCACCGGCTTTGAGAGACTTTCCCTTGGCGTCGGTTTCCAGCTGCCATGAGACAGGGCTCTGCGCTAACGTCAACGAAGCCGTTAAAAACAATAGAATTATGACAGGAAAATACTTGAAACTTGTTCGCATCGTCTCGAATCCGTAAATAAGTATATATTCTAATGGCTTTTATGAGAAACTGAGGCGCTCTTCCTGGGAGCGCAGGCATCTTGCCTGCAAGCACGGCTTGCCGTGCTAACCGAATGTAAATATAGAAATTCAGATCACTGCGCGATCTTGCAGGCAGGATGCCTGCGCTCCCAGGGTTACGGGCCAATAACTAACGCATCAAACCTTAACAAATCCGCCCGTTTTTGCTAATATAGACTTAATTCTTATGACCCAGCGTTCGATCATCAAATTACGTCCTGCCGCTAACCGCCCGGACCTTTTCGTCGGTTAAACGACACCTTTCTGTTCTGTCGCATCTGAAGCATTAAACGTGTATCCGAAAACTTTTGTTTTCACAGCGAAGAAAGGAATTACCGATGTCAACCCCAACCCGAGAATTACCCAGAGAATTACAAAGACCCGTTATCAACACCGAGCTTCCCGGCCCGAAAGGCCGCGAGATAATCGAAGCGGATAAAATGTGGGTTAACCCGTCGTATCCGCGCCCGGATTACAAACTCGTCGCCGAACGCGGTTACGGCATGTGGATCGAAGACGTGGACGGCAATATTTTTCTCGATTGCAACGCCGGTGTCGCCGTGTGCTCGACCGGCCATTGTCACCCTGAGATCGTCAAAGCCATCAGCGACCAGGCCGCCGAACTCATTCATATGTGCGGCACCGATTTTTACTATCGCCATATGCCCGCGCTCGGACAAAAACTCGATGAGATCGTGCCGATCAGCGGCGGCACCAAAACTCACTTTGCCAATAGCGGCGCCGAAGCGGTCGAAACCGCGCTCAAAGTGGCGATGCACCACACCGGTCGCCAGAAATTCATTTCGTTTTTTGGCAGTTTTCACGGCCGCACGCTCGGCGCGCTCAGCCTGACGTCGTCCAAGGCCGCCCAGCGTAAAGGCTTTCATCGCCAGGCGCTCGACGTTATCCACGTTCCCTATCCGAACCGCATCCGCAATCCGTTTGCCGGTGTCGTCGATGAAGAAACCGCGTCGCAGGCCACCATTAACTGGATCGAGAACACGCTCTTTAAAACCACCACACCGCCCGAGGAAGTCGCCGGCATCGTGGTCGAGGTCGTACAGGGCGAAGGCGGTTATGTTCCCGCACCGCAAAATTTCATGAAAGAACTGCGCCGCATCTGCGACGAGCACGGCATCGTGCTGATCGTCGATGAAGTTCAATCAGGCATGGGACGCACCGGCAAGATGTTCGCCGTCGATCACTACGGTGTCGAACCGGATGTAATGTGCATGGCCAAAGGCATCGGCTCAGGCCTGCCGATCGGCGTCACCGTGGCGCGTAACGACATCATGGATTGGACCAAGGGCGCGCACGCTTCGACCTTTGGCGGAAACCCGGTCTGCATCGCTTCCGCGCTTAAGACCATCGAGCTGCTGCAGGGCAGCCTGGTCGAAAATTCGCGCGCTATGGGCGAATACCTGAAAGCCGGCTTGAACAAGCTGATGGACAAGTATGAGTGCATCGGCGACGTGCGCGGTTTGGGACTGATGCTCGGTGTGGAATTTGTGAAAGACAGGGCTTCGATGACGCCCGATGTCGAACTCCGCGACCGGATCGAAATGGCCTGCTACAACGCCGGCCTGATCATCCTCGGCTGCGGCGCCAACAGCATCCGCTGGTCACCCGCGCTCATCATCTCAAAAGAAAACATCGACGTGGCTCTTGAGATATTCGATAAAGCCATTGCCGATTCGATCTAAGACAGGTATTAAGGGTGTAAGTTTTATAAACCGCAAAACTTGAAAAATCTTTACTTTTTCAAGTTTTGCGGTTATTTTATGTGCAAACCCCTATTCTTTTATAATAGATATAATGACTTGCACTTTTTGTACGTTTGAAATCCCCCCGTCGGCATTTCGCTGTCCGCATTGCGCCCAACCCAGCTTGTTTCCAAACGTTATACTCGCGAGTGAGGAACAGCCGGAACTGGAAGATCATTATAAAAATGCGCTCGCCGATGCGGCGTCACGTGGGGTAGGCGCCAGCGTTGCCGATTTCGAAACGATGTCGAAAAAATCACATGCCGTGATCAATCGCTCTTTATCCGAGCTTGAACAGCTGGCCGGTAACGACTTCGAGGTTTATAAAACTTATTACCATTTGTCCGAAGGTATCAGATTGCAAAAGGGGGAAGAATTTGACTCGTTACGACAGGCGGCGGACGGCATTTTCTTTACGGGGTATAGAAAGGAAATAAGGTTTGCCGCTCTTTCTCTGGATTCGACAGGGTTATATAATTATGGAGACTGCTCCTGGATCCTGCGAGAAAACATGATTACTCATCGAGCCTCGGTTTTTGTGGAGAACACTACTCTCTACTATATGAAAAACGACATCAAAGGTTCGAAGGATATTCCCAAAGGATACCGAGCGGCTTGGGGCGATCGCGCTAAACTTTGCGTGGTCAAACTTGCTTCGGAGATCGATGTATCTACTTCGTTTGCTTCATATCCGGGAATAATATTGCATCAGGGCGCGACTTCCGCTGATGATGCGATCGTAGAAGTTCATATTTTTGGCCCGATGACCATCCGGACGATCGAAGAGGTTACTTTTAAGCCGATTCCAACTACAATAAGTAAACGGGATAGGCTTATAAGATCCGCCAAAATAGAGGGTGTAAAGGAAAAACTCAGTGCGTATGGAGTAAAAGTAAGTTGATGAATGCTGTAATATCAGGACAGGCAAAAACAGCTTTGTTAATAGAAGATAATACCTTATTTTCTTTTGATATTGATGCGCCTGAGATCCTTAAGCCTCGAACGGAGGCGGATATGCGCTTCTTATTTGGCGAAGTCACCGATCTCCGTTTTGTCAAAGATCTTCGCCGGGAAGACGTGGCTAGAGAGCTTAGGTCTGATCACGATAAAGCTTCTGCCTTGGATTTGATATTGATGCTGCTTGACGAGGATATTTCGAAAACGAAGCCGTTGATCGCAGAAGCTCTTGATGACCTTCTAACTGAAGAAGCGGTGGTTATTTATCTCGAGAAGATCTTTTATGCAAAACCTCTGCCCGCTGAAGCCGCTTGGGAAGACGCCTTATATATTTGTGGACAGATGTTTCCCAGACCGCATGCTTGGCTTTCGTCCCTAATTGAAAAACAGGATGACATAGCCTGGATAAAAAATGTTTGGGACAGCATCTCTACAGATATTTTCGGAAACGAAAAAGACCGGGCAAATTTTCAAAAAATAGCGGTTCACGAAGGGATTTTTCGCGATTTGGTTTTACATTGTCATGACAGTGTAAAACTAGGCCTTATTAATATTAATACTGCAAAAAATGAAGGGGTAAAAGCCCTGCCAAACCACCGGACTATCCTGCAGGCATTGTTCACCCCCTTTCGGAATCCGCGTGAAAAAAGGGTATTAGAAGATGAAAGGGAAGAAACTGTCAGTAATCGGAAAAAAGGGCGACAGCGTCTTGGTCTTGACCGGGAGATAATAAAAGGCGTCGTACAACGGCAAGTTGACTATATAACTGTTGCGATGAAAAATCGCGATCTGGCAGTAGCCCGTAGATCAACTGATGACTTGATCCTTTATCAAACTGGTAAAGGAGAGCCTATCCATTTGGTAAAGTCTCTTTGCCAAATAGCTCAAAATGCTAAGGAATTTGGTTTTTACGAATTCCAACTTGAATTGACCGAAAAAGCAGTAGCATTGGAGTATTCGGATGCATGGACACAAGCACAGCATGGCGATGCGTTACTACGAAATAGTAGGTTTGATGAAGCACTCAAAACTTACGAGATAGCTATTTCATTTTCTTTAGGAAAAAACATTGAAACTGAAATTGTAGGTAAAAATGGTTATGCGGAGGTCTTGAAGGCTCAGGGCCGGTTTGACGAAGCCCTCAAGATCTATGAAGAAATCAGGCGCTCGCACCCGGAAGACGTCGTCGCCAAGACCGGTTATGCGGAGGTCTTGAAGGCTCAGGGCCGGTTTGACGAAGCCCTCAAGATCTATGAAGAAATCAGGCGCTCGCACCCGGAAAACGTCGTCGCCAAGACCGGTTATGCGGAGGTCTTGAGGGCTCAGGGCCGGTTTGACGAAGCCCTTAATATC
>DASYKT010000061.1:0-184965 GCA_035995185.1 Pyrinomonadaceae bacterium | reverse complement strand
GATACTTATAACCGAAAACGTCCGCATCTGAGCTTACAGATGAACACACCGGACGCTATACACAAGAAAGCCTGCGCGGCTAACCACACAGACTTTCTAAACTACAACTAAAAAGTGTCAACCTATTTCAGGACGACTCATACAAAGCCGGAAATCAATTACATTTCCAGGTGCTGTTGACACGTTTAGCGAGAGCGCCGCTTCCGCTGGCCTGGCAGTTTCCGGTGGAAACATTCGCCGCGCAATCGCTGCAGTAAAGCAGCGACCCGTTATCCGCCGAGGAATAGGTGCTGCTTAAAACGCTATAGGTGACCGAGCCGAGCCGGACCACTTCTTTGAACTCCGCCTTCACGCCGAATTGCGCGGGGATTTGCGGAATATTAGCCGCCTCGGCCGGCGCCCCGGACATAAAGACGACCGTTCCGCCGCTGATGGTTGGCGTGCATGAGCTGGCGATATACCCGTCGCCGCAAAACTTGTCGCCGGTCGACCAGATCCTTACCAGGTCGGTATCCGCCACGATAGTGTCCGGCCCGTAGTGATTACCTTCGGAAATATAATTGACGCGGTAACGGAGCTTGACCGGAGCGCCAAATTCACTGCCGATGACCATGATCCGGGAAAGGGTCGTGCCCAGGTCATACTCTTCACCTTTCAGCGGATCGCGTCCCCAAACCAGCGAATTTTTCACGTTTTCGCATTGCGAATTGGTTACCATCAGCGTGCCCAGGCTGCCCGCCCAGATGAAATTGCCTCCCGGTGAACCGCTGTCAGATCCGCCAAAGGTGTTATTGACCTGGATAAACCCGCCGCGTTTGATATGTATTCCGCTGGTCTGTGGCGTGCCTTCTTCGGTAGTGTCCACCGGCATGTGAAACCAGCAGCTGGAAAAATTCCAGTCGGTATTCTCGCTGTCCATCCGGACGCCGGCCGTAGCGCCGAAAAAGGTCACGTGGTCGGCCTTTACCTGGTCGAATTGCCACACGGCGTCATATACACTATCGGGTCCGCTTCCGGATCGACGGCGCAGTTAAGTCCGGATACATGTTCCGCCGTGCAGGCCCGCACGTCGATATCGTATCCGAAACCCCAGATGGTCATGTTGGAAAACAATATGTCCGCCGTGGTGTTGGGATAATTTCCTTCGCCCAGCACGCCGATAGAGCCGGAAACGCCCAGGCTGGGATCGGGATAGTGATAGGCCAGCAGCGTTATATCCTTAAAGGAAATATGCCTTTTATTCTCGCCTATCTTAAACAGCGTCTTATTGTAAATGGTGGACGGGGTCGTCGAATTGATCAGCGTGATGCGGCTGTTGCCCCAATCCGTTCCGGTGATGCCGCCGTTGATCCCCTGGATAGTGATGCCCGACGGGAGCACGATCGGAAGATACCCGGCGGTGGTGCTGTTCGTCCCGACGTTAAAAAATCCTTTCGGGAAAGCCAGCACGCCGCCTCCGGCCGACGCGATCGCCGCGACACCGTCGATGATCGCCTGGGTGTCATCGACAAGCCCCGAACCGACCGCTCCGCACGAGGTCACATCCAGGTAGCCTGTAGAAGTTGAGCAGGTGGGCAGCATGGCGTTCAAATTCAAGGTGTAGGTGTCGCTTTTACTTCCCGACTTACCCGTAACGGTCACGATATAACGCCCTCTTTTGACATCGGCCAGCCACTTGCCCCCGTCAAGCCCCGAGGTAGCGTAAAAAGCATCTTTTCTGCCTTTTATCTCCACGCCTATTTTCATTTTGACCGATATCGGTTTGCCGGTTTGCGCGTCCTTGAATTCGATCAGCGCGCCCGGCATTTTCGCGTTGATATTTGACCCTTGATGGCTTACGGCATAGCCCGATAATGTATTGGCATTTGCGAAAGCCGAACTTCCAAACAATAGAATTAGACAGCAAATTCCTTGCATAATAGACTTACACATATTTTTCTCTCCTTTTACTGGTAGAACCGCTTGGGAAATGGTATCGATTCGCAGGTTATCGACAAAGGATAAGAAACGCAGCAAGCGGGAAAAACTACGTTTCAAGCTAGTGTAATCAGACATCAATCATCGATCTTTCCTTCCGGCAAAGTCAAGATTTTTTGACTTTGTAGCGCTGCCGTCGCAAAAAACTGGCGGGGCTGTCCTGAGGGCGTCCCGCCGTCAGATAAAAAATACGCGGGCTAGGGCGCCCGCGTGACAGCCAGCGGGACGCTGGCGCTACAATTTTTAATTACATTTCCAGGCCCCGCCGATACGTTTGGCTAAAGCCCCGCCGCCGCTTGCCTGGCAGGCGCCGGTGCCGCTATTCGCTGCGCAATCGCTGCAATAAAGCAGCGTTCCGTTATCCGCCGCGGAGTAAGTGCTCGACAGTACGCTGTAGGTAACCGTGCCCAGCTGTACCTCTTTCGAAAACACCGACCTCACGCCGAATTTATTCGGCAGTTCGCGGATAGCGCCGCCGATCGGGTTGCCGCTGCCGTCGAACGATCCTTCTTCCGGCGCTCCGGTTGAAAAGACTATCGTTCCCGGCCCGCTAACTCCCGGACTCGTACACGCGGGGCCGGCCGACTGATAGCCGTCATAACAGAATTTATCGCCCATCGAATAGACACGCACCATTGCGTTGTCGGTTTGGATCGTGTCGGCGGCGTAATTATTCCCAGTGGAAACAAACGCCACTCTTCCGCGCAATTTTATCGGAGCGCCGAACTGGCTTCCGGTAATAACAATAGCGGACGCCGTGTTACCCATGTCGGCGTATTGTTCACCCGGAAGAATGCGATCGCGGCCGTAGATGATCGAGTTATTGATATTTTCCGTCTGTGAATTCACGATCTGGAGCCGCGCCTCGGAGTTTATGTATATAAACGCGCCCCCCGGTGCGCCTCCGGTGCCGCCGCCGAATGTATTGTTCATCTGGATAAATCCGCCGCGCTTCAAGTGAATACCGATCGTCGACGGATGGTCGGCATCTTCGCCGGTATCGACAGGAGTATTAAACCAGCAGCTCGAAAAATTCCAATCCGAATTCATCGTATCGATCCGCACACCGATATTATTGGTAAAACTGACGTGGTCCACCTTTACCTGGTCGAATTGCCACGGCTGCAGTAAGGTGGGCGGGTCTTCTTCCGGATCCTCCGCACAATTAAGTCCGAGGACATTGGCTGCTTTACATTGCCGCACATCGATACCCACATTGAATCCCGCGATGTCCATCTCCGAAAAGGTTATCTTAAATGTCGAATTCGGAAAATTACCTTCTCCGAGAACACCGATCGAGCCGGGGACGATGCCGCCGCTGTTGGCAGTGTCATAGCCCAGCAAACCGACGTCACGAATCGTAATTCCGTATTTCCATTCGCCGATCTTAAACACCGCTTTGTTGTGGATCCCTGTAGGATTGCCCGGCGAGATCAACGTAATACGGCTGCTGCCGTAGCTGCCCCCGGTGAGGCTGCCGGCGATCCCCTGTAATATTGTGTTTGATGGAAGCTCGATGGGAAGGTATCCCGCCGTGGTGCTTGTCGTTCCCACGTTAAAGTATCCGTTCGGAAAAAATAAAGTTCCCCCGCCGATCGCGTCTAACGCGTTTAAGCCATCAATGATCGCTTGTGTATCGTCGCTGCTGCCGCCGGTGCCGACCGCGCCGCACGACATGATATTGAGATACCCGTTTCCGGCCGTACAGGCGGGCATCGCGGCATTGAGATTGAGATCGTACTTTTCTTCGACGGGACCTGACTTGGCGGTTATTATTACCTTGTAACGGCCTGGTTTGACGTCGGCCTGCCAAAGTCCCGGGTCGCCGACGGAAACCGCGTAAAATGCATCTTTGCGGCCCTTGATCGCCACGCCGGCCTTCATTTTGACCGATACCGGTTTGCCGGTCGCGGCATCTCTAAACTCGATCAAAGCGCCGGGCAGCCTTTTACTCATTAACGCTGCCTTCTGACCTACAGCATATCCGGTAAGCACGTTTCCGTACGCGAAAAACAAACTTCCAGTCAAGAGGGTCAGCAAAACCGCCCCCAAAGTATTCAACTTACACATATATTTAAACCTCTCCTTGTTTTTTGGTAGATCCGCTTGTGAAATTCTCGATCCAGGGAAACCGAAAGGTTGAAAACGCGGCAAGCGGGAAAAAAACCACGTCTTCATTTTGTGTAATGTCCTTTTCATCATCAATCTTTCTTTTTGGCTAAGTCAAGGTTTTTGGGAGATTGGTAGTGAGGATAGATCTCTTAATCTGTTATCTATCAGTTATCATCTATTCCGAAAGGAGATCCTGCGGAAGATTTGCGTCGCCTGATTGAAAAAGAGATAAAGTCAATCTAAACTCAACTCTCGTAAATGAACGAAGAACAGCAAACAAGATTTCCCCCGGTTCTCTACGTCGTCTTCGGAGTCACGCTCTGGAGCCTGGGCGGCGTGATGTTCAAACTCACTTCGATCACGGGTTTCGAGGCTAATATGGGGCGCTGTTTTTTTGCGGCGATCACGATATTTTTTCTCACCCGGCATTTGGGTTTGAAACTCGACCGCTGGGTGCTGCTCAACTCCCTTTTTTACACCGGCGCGCTTTCGTTTTTTGCGCTCGCCAATAAAAAGACCACCGCTGCCAACGCCATCTTTCTGCAATACACCGCGCCGATCTATGTGCTGCTGCTCGCGCCTTTTGTCTTAAAAGAAAAATTTAAATGGACCGACCTGATCACGGTCGCGGTCTGCCTTACGGGCATGTCGTTCTTCTTTTTCGATCAGGCGCCGGTCGGCGATCTTTCGCCCGAGTCGCAGATGGAAGGCAACATTCTGGGCCTTGCTTCCGGAGTTTGTTTCGGGGTCTACATGCTGCTGCTGCGCACGCCGCAGGCGCTCAAACACAACCCGGCTGTTTCCGTTTTTTACGGCAACCTGATGGCGATACTTTTTATGCTGCCTTTTGTGTTAAGCGCGCCCTCGGCGTGGAAGCCGATGGACTTTCTGGCGGTCGCTATTTTAGGAATTTTTCAGATCGGGCTGGCCTATTACTTTTTCACGCTGGGCGTGGCCCGCGGCGTGCGCTCGCTCGACGCCAGCATCATCGGCTTTATCGAGCCTATCTTTAATCCGCTCTGGGTGTTTCTCGTCGTCGGCGAGCAGCCCGCCAAATGGGCCCTGATCGGCGGCGCGGTCATCGTCACCGCGGTCATCATTCACACTCTCCGCCACACAAAAAGCTCAACTCCGCCGCTCGAGCCGGTCACGTAAAAACTGAGTTGTTAAAGTCCGCGTTTAGCGGACGAAATAATAATAGCCCCGGGCTTAAGCCCGGGGTCAACGACGATTTGAACGTAAAAGCCCGTTTTAACGGGCGACAGATACGATGCTCGCATTGCAGTTATTACTTGCTAAGCGCAGTTTTTTCCTTTCCCAATTTTTCCAACTCATCCGTCAGCATCGCCAGGCCTGCCGCAATTTTAAATTCTTTTCGCTCGATGCGATTGGCCATATCGATCGACACTTCCAGCGCTTTGACCGCCGAGCGCAGTGCGTAGCCAGTGTCGTCCTTGCCATCCTTCCAAAGCCATTTTTATGCGGCCGCCCGGGGAATTTTGCGGGTGGCGACCTGAAACCTTTAATTTCTGTTATCTTATGATAAACTTAGCTAATAAACGTGAAAACACGGGCTTATTGCTCGTCTTAATTTTTTAAAGCTATTACAAGATCTTACTGCAATAATTTTTGGAGAAAACTCTTATGACAGATATCAATGCGCCGGCGAGCGTCAAGAATGAAGAATTGCTGCACTGGGTGACGGAAATGGTCAGCTTGTGTAAGCCTGACAGCGTCTATTGGTGCGACGGTTCGCAGGAAGAATACGACCGCCTCTGCCAGCTGATGGTGGACAGCGGCACTTTTATCAAACTGGACCAGGCCAAGCGCCCCGATTCTTTCCTGGCGCGCTCGCACCCGTCGGACGTGGCGCGTGTCGAAGACCGCACCTACATCTGCTCGCTCAGCAAGGGCGACGCCGGCCCGACCAATAACTGGATGGCGCCCAAGGAAATGAAGGCCCTCCTGAATCCGAAATTTGACGGCTCGATGAAGGGGCGCACGATGTACGTCATCCCCTTCTGCATGGGCCCGCTCGGTTCGCCGATCTCGCAATTCGGCGTGCAGGTTTCCGATTCGCCCTATGTCGCGGTCAATATGAAGATCATGACCCGCATGGGAACTAAAGCGCTCGACGCGCTGGGCGACGGCGAATTCGTACACTGCCTGCACTCCGTGGGCATGCCGCTCGCCGAGGGCCAGGCCGATGTGCCGTGGCCGTGCAGCCCCGACCCGAAAGATAAATACATCGTCCATTTCCCGGAAGAAAGATTGATCGCCAGCTACGGCTCGGGCTACGGCGGCAATGCGCTGCTGGGTAAAAAATGTCTGGCGCTGCGTATCGCTTCGACGCTCGGGCGCGCTCAAGGGTGGCTCGCCGAACACATGCTCATCGTCGGCGTGAAATCGCCCGACGGCCGCAAGGATTATGTCTGCGCCGCGTTCCCGTCGGCCTGCGGCAAAACGAATTTTGCGATGCTCATTCCGCCCAAGCCTTTTCAGGAAGACGGCTGGGAGATCACCACCGTCGGCGACGACATCGCCTGGATCAAGCCGGATGAGAACGGCAAGCTTTTCGCCATCAATCCCGAAGCCGGATTTTTCGGCGTCGCGCCCGGCACGAATTACGAGACCAATCCGAACGCGATGGAATCCATCAAGGAAAACACCATCTTTACCAACGTCGCGCTGACCGATGACAACGACGTCTGGTGGGAAGGCATGGGCCCCGCGCCGGCGCACGCCATCGATTGGCAGGGTAATGAGTGGACGCCCGGAAGCGAAGCGAAGGCCGCCCACCCGAACGCGCGCTTTACCGCGCCGATCACACAGTGCCCAGTGGTGGATGAAAACTTTGACGACCCGAAAGGCGTGCCGGTTTCGGCTTTCGTCTTTGGCGGACGCCGCAACAGCGTGGTGCCGCTCGTGATGCAATCTTTCAACTGGACGTTTGGTGTCTACAGCGCGGCCACGATGGGGTCGGAAATGACGGCGGCCGCCTTTGGCAACATCGGCGAAGTGCGCCGCGACCCGTTCGCCATGCTTCCCTTCTGCGGCTATCACATGGGCGACTACTTTGGACATTGGCTCGATTTCGGCCGCCAGATACCCAACCCGCCGCGCATGTTCACCGTCAACTGGTTTCTCAAGGACAAGGACGGCAAATTTGCCTGGCCCGGTTTTGGCGACAATATGCGCGTGCTGAAATGGATAGTGGAACGCTCGCGCGGCGAGGCTGCCAGTGTGGAAACGCCGCTGGGCTGGATGCCGAAGTACGAAGACCTCGACTGGCGCGGGCTGGATTTTTCGCGCGAACAGTTTAACGCCGTCATGAGCCTCGACCGCGACATGTGGATCAAAGAGATCTCAATGCACGACGAACTCTTCTTTAAACTCTATGACCGCCTGCCCAAGGAAATGACGTTCATCCGTGAACTGCTTGTTTCGAGCCTCTGGCGCTCAAGCGATCTCGGTTTGGCGACCCCCCGCATCGAACCGGAAGAAGCGTTAAAGGCGGCAAGTAAAGCTGAGTAATTAACGGTGATAGTAAAGGCTTCTCTCAAATCCCCTTTACTATCACTTTGACTAATACCCACAAAAAACATGAGCTCACTTTCCACCACATCTCAAGCTGAGCCTGCGGAACAGGCATTTGATTTTGAACAACATCGAACCCGGTCGATTGAACAATACCGTGAGGTTAGAAAAAAATATGAAGATTTTTCTGACGCAGTACGGAAAATAATAGAAGCATCCTTATTGAATGGCGCAGTAAATTATCATGAAATTGAAGCGAGAGCTAAAGATATTGATAGCTTTGGAAAGAAAGCTACAAAACCTTCTGAAGACGCCCCAGAATCACCCAAATATCCAGACCCTCTTGCACAAATAACTGACTTAGCTGGTGTGCGAGTAATAACATTTTTCCCAAAAACTTTAGATGCCGTCGACGAGATAATAAGTAATGAATTTATCGTTGAAGAAAAAACCGACAAATCTGAAGAATTGGAAAAAGAAGGGACCTTCGGATATAAAAGCATTCATTATCTAGTAAAAATGAAACCGGAGCGCCTAGTCCATCCGGAATATGCAAACTTTACCGATCTAATTGCGGAAGTCCAATCTAGGACTATTTTACAGCATGCTTGGGCCGAAATGGAGCATGATATTCAATATAAATCTGCGGATGTTATTCCTATCTCTATTAAAAGAAAATTCGTGGTGTTGGCGGGAATGTTGGAAATGGCTGATAGAGAGTTTCAGGCAATTCAAGATGAAGATGAAGAATTAAGAAGCCTTGCCCGAACTAATGTAGAAGAAGGAAAATTAGAAGACGTTGAAATCACTCCAGATGCATTGAAATCCTATTTGGATAAAAAGTTGGGAGCAGATGGTCGAATAACAGCATTTTCATATGAATTTTTAGCGAGAAACTTACGAAAAATGGGGTTTACAAATTTCCGCCAAATCAATGAGGCTATTGAAGGCTTTGATAGTGATAACATATCACAAATTCTTTGGTATGTTAGACAAGGACAAATCAGGAGATTTGAAGAAACATTATTAGCTGGAATGGGGGAAAATTTCGCATCTTTGCACCCATGGGGAAAACATGAATGGTTCATTGCCGCGTGTAAAAGAAAACTAGAAAGATTGAATGCCAGTGGTGTAGAGACTCGGGGGTATATCCCTTTTTAACCCAGTCAGTGAAATATCAAAGAGCCAAACAGCAGTAAATAAAAAACAAGCAGATCGTTTTCCGTATGTTCGCCCGGGTACAGGGGTAATGTCTGTCGCCCCGTCAGGGGCTAAATATGTGAATATCCGCATACCCGGGGTTGTCACTCCGGGCTAATATACAATGCACCTTTGGCGCTAAAGAACGCCCGACATCTCGTCCACCATTACCCGCCAACCAACGAGTGTAGCGAGGTTGGTTGGCGAAGGTAATGGTGGGCGTAGAGTTTTGTTATACCGATTCACGGAAAAAGCAAAGCCCGATCAGATGCAACAAATTCCCTTAACCTTTGCCGATCCTTAAAAACCGTTATCGTAATACATTACCGTTTTGAGCTATGCTCACCATCTCTGCTGCGTGCGACAGGTTGGCCTCGAGCGGTCAAGCCTTGAGCACGCCGGGTTCGCTTGACGGCCCGCGGAGGTGATGAACAGTTGTCACGTCCGAATGAAGTCAGGCTTTGACCTGGGAGCGTCGCTTTAGCGTAATCCCGGGGACATCAAACATTAAAGCTAGCCGGCACTTGCCCGTGTCGCCGGCGAAATTTCAAACACCGGGCCGGTACGCTGCGAGACTCCGCTTGGTTCCACCCTCGCAGAAAGAGCCCGTTAAGGTTTTTAAGAGAGCCGAGCTAAGCATGTGAAACTCCTGAGCAAGATCTTTTTAGATCGCCGCCCGTTGTCACCCCGCCGCCCGCAGCAGAGACATCAAAAGTGAATAGTGGTCAGAACCGGTTCCGGCTTCGTGCGATTCGTGTGTTTCGTGGCTATTCTTAATGCTATTAACTCATATCCAAATCGTAAAAGCACTAACCGGGAAACCCGGTCGCTACGGCTTCCGGTTCTGACAAGAACGCATCGGCTGACGCCGACGCTACTGACCAGAGAGAACCACTCCGTCACGGCTTTGCCGTGCCACCCCTCCTTCGTAAGGAGGGGAGTTTTACACCAAAACCGTGCATTTCTTTCAAATCTTAAAAAGTTCTTATTTCTACAACATTCCGTTCACACGGTTTTAATAGAAGGCTGGTATTCTCGGCACTGATCTTAAAAAAGAACAAGGAGCATACATACTTATGAGCACTGATGTTAAAGATATCGAAGAAGTTGATGAGACTGTCGAAGAAGAGTCGGCGGAAGATGAAGACGGCGACGAGCCGGACGAAGATTCGGAAGATGAGAGCGGTCCGGACGAATAATTCCCTACTGTAACTATAGATATTCCTTCAGTTTTCGGGCGGACCTGACATCCGCCCTTTTTTATGTTTAAAGCTGCCGGAGACCGCGCTGCTGCGGCAAATTTGCTTGCAAAATTTTGCCGCCAGTCCTATTATTAACCACCTTAAATTAATTGTGCGGCCCTTCGACCTTCGATTCCGGGACATCCCAGGCAAGTCAGTTTTTTCAGATACTCAAGAGCGAATGCGTGAAAACCACCTGAAACCCGAAGGTCCTTGGTCTTTTTCGATCTTCGTTTTCACTGAAAAGATGTAATCACATCACCTCTATAAAATTTTATGTCAACAAAACATACGGCGAATATTTTCATAAAAAACAACACGGACGGAAACGCCCAGATCCAGATGACGCATCAGTATTCGGACACCACGCCGGACACCGGATCGTGGAGCGCGGGGCCCGGCCAAACCGTCGGGCCGCTGACGGTCCATTTTGAAACCGGTTTCGGCACCGGGCTCGACTGGTGGTGGATAGTTCTGACGGTAAAGGACGGCTCTGCGCCGGGCATCTATACCAGCGGGGGTTCGATCATCGCTCCGAACAGAAAAGAGTGCATGCTGCGCGGGTCTGACTCCGGCCAGAACATCACCAACGTCGTCGATACCGGCAACTTTAATATCAACCTGAAATCAGGCGCCTGCAGCACGGGCATGAGCAAGGTCGCGCCTTATTCACAGATCACCAATGTCTTTGTGCTGATGCTGGAAAACCACTCGTTCGATCATTTGCTGGGATATTCCGCCATCACCGGCACAGACGCTATCAGCCAGCAGCCAACGGAGATCAACGGCCCCTCCGGCAAGGAAACGAACGTTTTTACCAATTCGCAAAAGCAGCAGCAAACCTGCCAGATCTCGGAAAACGGGCAGGAATCGATGACGACCGATCCGGGCCACGAATTTCTCGACACGCTGGAACAGTTGTGCGGCGCGGGCACGCCCAGTCCTTACGTCAAGGGCCAGCCGAACACGAATGTGAAATACCCGGCGATCAACAACTCAGGCTTTGCGGCCAACTATTCCACCACCACGACCGAGGGGAAAACATTGCCGACCGACGCTCACGTCGGCGACATCATGGCCTGTGTCGATCCGCCCAAGTACGTCAACGCGCTTTATACCCTGGCCAAGGAATTTGCGGTCTGTGATAACTGGTACTGTTCGATGCCGGGCCCGACCTGGCCGAACCGCTTTTTCGCGATGGGCGCTTCTTCCTCGGGCCTGGACGATAGCCCTTCGAAGAGCCAGATGGCAAAGTGGTTCGGACCGAGCGGTTTTCAGTATAAGAACGGCTCGATCTTTGACCTGATAAAAAAACACGGCATGCAGTATCGCTTGTATAACGATCACAGCAACCAGTTTTCCGGCGGGATCTCGCTTGGCGGGCAGATCCCGATCGTGGCCTCGCTCAAAGGCATCACGGTCTTTGACGTGCACGACCTTAAAGAGCTTACCGGCGACCTTAACGCCGGCTATCCTTACACATATACCTTTATCGAGCCGAATTACGGCGATATCGTTTTTAATAATTACAAGGGCGGTTCTTCACAGCACCCGATGGATAGCCTGGCCGCCGGCGACGCGCTGGTAGCCTACGTTTATAACGCCATTCGCAATTCCCCTGTCTGGAATACCAGCCTGCTGATCATTACTTATGACGAGCACGGCGGATTCTACGATCACACCGTTCCGCCGGCGACCGTCAATCCCGGCGATAATCCCGATTACGGGCTTAACGTGCACGGGTTTAATTTCGAGCAGCTGGGCGTCAGGGTCCCGGCGGTGATAGTGTCGCCGCTGATCCCTAAAAATACGATCGACCACACGGTGTACGACCACACATCCATCCTGAAGACCCTGGAACAGCTTTACTCGATGCCCTGGCTGACGGATCGTGACGAAGGGGCGCACGATCTGCGGCATCTGCTGAGCGCGAGAACTCCGCGAACGGATTGTCCCGCGTCGATAGCGTGGATGATCGGTGTGAGCGCTCCGCCACTGCCTACGCCAACGGACGCGGCCCCGGCATTGGCGATGATGGAAAACGCCGCGGCGGATATGGAACCGCTGCCGGAAGAAGGAAACGTGATCGGCTTTTTACAGGCCGCCGTTAAAGCCGATGTCGATCTTTCAGCCACCGAAGAGGAAAAACAGGCCGCCATCGCCAGGTTTGAGCAGATAAAAACAAAAGGCGATGCCAAGGAATACCTAAACGAAGTCGGCGCCAAGATAGACGCGGTCAAGGCAGCCCGGAAAGAAAACAATTAAACCTGCCACGCCCGGGTTGACCGGCAAAAACAGGAAGGCATCCACATTTCCCGTGGCTGCCTTTTTATTTTGCCGGCGGATCACTATAATCGTCGCATGAAAAATTTCCTTCTTGCGGCCACGACGTTTTTACTGCTGGCGGCTCCCTGCCTGGCTGAAGATCTTCCCTTTACTATCGAGAGCGGATTCATCATTGTCTCCGCCAGGGTAAAAAAAGATATTTCCGTGGAGGTTGCCTTGTCCACCGGGCTGCCTTCTTCCGTTGTCGAAAGTGCGCCCAACGAAAAGTTCAAACTTCAGACCAGCTATACCAACGACGGCCCGGTGATGAACAAAAATAGCAAGGTTTATCTTTTTATGGACGTGCCGGACATCATCGTCGGCAGCGCAAAACCAACCGCGCTTAAGATGGCATTGTCGCCGCAGTTCGGAGTCGGGAAAAAGATCGGGCGCGAAATATTCGGCGTACTCGGCGCGGATTTTTTTAAGGGAAAGATCATACAGTTTGATTTTCTCAAAAAAGTGGTCAGATCCCTTGACCACTCGCCGGAAACGGCCGCGCCGTCCGCCGCAGGCAATTCGTCCATGACATTTAAGATGACCGGCACCGTGGACACTCCCGTCAATTTGGCGATCTCCGTTCCCGTTGTTCAGGAGATCCTTTACAACGGCAAAAAGCTCCGCACTCTATTTAATACCGGCAGCGGTCTGCCTGTGGCGATCTCGTCCGGCGCGATGAAAGAGCTCCAGTTGGACCCGCTCCCTGAGAAGGGCAAAACGGTCGTAGGCAAGGTAAAGTCGCTAAAAATGTACGATCTGGAATTAAACGACGTCCCCTCACTGTTCTATGGCAAGGACGCCGGATTTGAACAGGACCGGATAGAATACGACGCCGCGATCGGGTTGGGGATTCTAAAAAACTTTATCGCCACTTTCGACTTTAAGGAAAAGACTGTCACGCTTGAGCGCCCGGCGGCCCCGACAAATTAGCTCTCTATGACCAGGCTTCAGTACCGGTTCTGCTTTAAGTGCAAATGGGAAGGCGAAACGGCGGAGAAACTTTGCCCGCGCTGCCGCAAGGCCACCCAGACAAGAGGTTTTATCCGCGCTACCGGAGCGGCGCTGGTTGCGCTGGGCGGGGTTCTGATTGTGATAATGGGCGCGGTCACCATTGCCGTTATCGGCATGTTTCAACAAAGCGGAAGGCCCGGCACGGGCGCGCGCTTTACCGGCACCAAAGATCAAATGCTGATGATTTTCGGCATATTCGGATTTGTGCTGCTGTTTGGTTTGGTCTCGGTGATCGCCGGGCTCTGGCAGCTAATTTTCGGCCGGCGAAATATGGTGCTGGTGTATTTTATTCTGGCCCTTGGCGTGGTGTTTCTGGTAGGAGGCAGTATAGTCCAGATGTTTTTGGAATAAGTAGTAACGCTGCCGTCTCGGCGGCTGTCCTGAAGGCGTCCCGCCTTCAGATCTAAGTGGGCGAGACGCTGGCGCTACTATGTCTGGCACGGTGGTTGCGAAATACATAAGTGGAGGTAATTATTATGTATTACGACAATACACTGGAGCAATTCAAGAGGTTCGGTTTAATTCTCTCCTTAATTATTGGCTTCATTGCGCTTACAAATACATTGGCGCAGGCCCAATACCCTGCTTACAGGGGTTATGACCGTAACGACCGCTACGATAACAACTATCGTTACAACGGGATGGAGCAAGCGCGGCAGAACGGCTATCGTGACGGTTTAAACGACGGCGCCGATGCCGCCAGGGAAGGCGACCGTTTTCATCCGCAGAATTCGGGTGACTGGCAAAAAGGCACCAACGGTTATGAAGATCGTTTTGGAAACAAGAATGCCTATCGAAGCGCTTATCGCGACGCCTATATGCAGGCATACCGCGAGGGTTTTGATCGCGTAAGAGATCGCGGCAATAACCGGGGCAACTATAACCGGGGTTACCGGAGAAATTACTAAACAGATACTTGTCCTCACGCTACATGACGAAAAACGCGGCTTCTATATTAGAGGCCGCGTTTTTTTGGGTGCGATTTTTTCTATAAAGTTACAGTTTTATAACCGCTTTTTCGTGTGTTTAGTGTGTTTAGTGGTTAATTTCAGTTCATTTACTAATTACAATAAGACGTAACCACGAAACGCACGAAACACACTAAACATATCGTCTGAAAACAAATTAGTTTAATTTTGCCGCAACTGTCTTTTCCCACCTTATCGCCGCACTGTTAGTTAAACCGATCACACACCTGCGGTTTAGAAATATGTTTTTTTAGGAGAGATGTAATGAAAAAAAGTTTGATGTTCTTATTAATGTTAATGGTTGTGGGCTCGGTGCCGGTGCTGACGCGCGCCGACGTTCGCGACCGGATTTTTGATTTTACCGACCAGTACTACGCGCAGAACGGCGTGGATATCGCTAAAATATTTAATCGCCGCCAGGTGACCGGCAACGGCAATTCGGTGTTCGATAATCCGAATTTTTCCTTTCAGCGAAACGTTCGGGCTTCGCGTTTGAACCCGGCCTATAGCGACAACGGCACGCCCACTTTTTGGGCGGTGATGGGCGATCTCGATAACGGCGGCTTTCTCAATAACCGCGCCGGGCAGCGCGCTCGCGACATTGCCAACAGCTACATTCTGTATGTTTTCCCGACCCGCACCGGAAATCAGATCGGCCTGGGCAACAATCGCCAGGCGGACATCGTCGATCTGCGCGGCGGATATTTCAGCAACGATCCGCTCGGATTGTGGCTGCATGTTTGGGTCAGCTATACCGACGCGGCTTTTAACACCCGCGAAGGACAAAAACAGCTTACCCAGCTGCAGAGAAAGAACGGCCTCGCCGCAGACGGCACGCCGATCATCAAAACCCTCAGCGAGCTGAACAATTTGCTGGATAAAGGTTTGGCGCGGAAACGCTTTCGCAACCCGGACGGTTCCGAAGGCCCGATGTACGGCATCTGCCCTGTGATCAAAGACCCGACCGACGGCGGCATCGTCGTGATCGACACCCTGGCCCAGGTGCGCGTGAACGGCGAACCGCTCGAACCCGAACTCCTGCGCCAATTCGACAGCCTGCGCCTGATCGGCGACTGGGCAAACAACTAAATCCTTGGATGAAATAAATGCTAACTTGGTGAACTCGGGGCGAGAGCTAAAAGCTCGCCCCTTTTTTTCTTGATCTTTAGTTTTATCAAATAAATTGCCACTAATTACACCAATAACACGAATTAAAAAGTTCCTTATTCGTGTTATTGGTGACATTCGTGGCCGTATCTATAACTATATAGGCAAAGCCCTTGCGATAATAAAACCTGGCTGATCTTATTTACAAACCGAATTCTTTAAACGCTTTGAGCAGAACCTGATTATCTTCCGGAAGGAGCGAGGTCACGCGAATATATCCAGGCATATCGGGCCGGGTTCTTATGCGGATGTCCCGGGCGGATAAATATTCCGGCAGGCCCGCGATCTTTTCTTCGGCCACTTTGATGAGGAAAAAATTCGCGTCCGACGGGTAGACTTTGAGAGAGCCGAAAGAACTCAACTCTCCATGAAATGTTTCGCGATCGGCTTTGATATTACTGCGCACCGTTTGTAAATATTCCTGGTCTTCGAGCGCAGCCTGCGCGGCCGCAAGCGACATTGAATTTACATTCCACGGCAGGCGAAGTTTTGCCAGCTGCCCGGCCAGAACGGGGTTCGTGACGACATAACCGACCCGCAATCCGGCCATTCCATAAGCTTTGGAAAACGTCTTCAAAACAGCGAGGTTCGGATAGCGGTCCACTACCGGGGCGAAAGTAACGCCCGGATATTCCGCATAGGCCTCGTCAATTATCCAAAGACAATCCGGCGTTTCTTCGAGCAGGTTTGCCAGGCCGGTTTCATCGAGCAGGATATTTCCCGTCGGGTTGTTCGGGCTGCTGATCATGCCGAGCGTGGCTTTTTTGATTTGTGTTTCTTCGATCAATTGCGGCAAAGGAAGCCGCCAGGTTTCTTTTTCCAGCGGCACTTCGACAAGATCCGCGGCAAAGCGCCTGCCGCCGTCGACAAATCGTTCGTACGAAGGATAGGGCGCGATAAGCGTGCCTTTTTTCATCACCAGCCGCAGCAAATAGATCGCCGCCAGCGCGTCGCCGGAACCGTTATAAACCACGAAATTTTCCGGTGAAAGCGCGAAGTGCCCGGCGAGTTGTTTCCGCAGCGAATCGGCCGCCGGCTCGCCGTAAAAACGGTATCCTCTCGCCGCGGCTAACTTTTGCATTGCCTCGGCCGCGCGCGGAGAGCAGCCGTAAGGGTTGATCGCAGATTCAAAATGCAGTGTCATAAACTAGAAGTCATTAATATAACCTCAGCAGAACTAAGGGTAAAGAGAAATTTTGTCTGCCTTGATAACGCTGCCGTCTCGGCGGCTGTCCTGACGGCGTCCCGCCGTCAGTTTCGAAGCGTGGGCGAGACGCCCCCGCAACAGCCGGCGGGACGCCGGCGCTACATTTACACTTATTTGTTTTCCGGCAACCAATCGCCGATAATACCAATCAAATCTCGGAGGAAAAAATATGAGTACGGGGTACACCGATCATTTTAGTAGCTATTCAGCAGCCGACGCCCAGCCGGATGTGCGGGCCGCATTTATTCGTAAAACTTACCTGCACCTGGCCGGCGCGATACTGGCTTTTGTAGCAATAGAATTTTTGTTGATGAACTCGCCTATCGCCGCGCCGCTGACGAGGGTGATGTTTAGCGGCAGGCTGGCCTGGCTGGTTGTGCTGGCGGCATTTATGGGCGTTTCTTACCTCGCCAACTGGTGGGCAAATTCGCAGACCTCGACGGGAATGCAGTATCTCGGATTGGGCCTTTACGTAGTGGCCGAAGCGGTGATCTTTTTGCCGCTGCTGTTTTTAGCCAATCTTTATTTCCCCGGCGCGATCCTTTCGGCGGGCTTTTTGACCTTGCTGCTTTTTGTCACGCTGACCGCCACGGTTTTTATCACCCGCAAGGATTTTTCTTTCCTCGGGCCGATACTGATGATAGGCGGTTTCGTCGCGCTGGGAGCGATCGGGCTCAGCCTGGTCATCGGTTTTAATATGGGAATAATTTTCTCGGCGGTGATGGTACTTTTTGCCGGCGGGACGATACTTTACAACACTTCAAACGTGCTGCACCGGTTCAACCCGGACCAGCATGTGGCGGCTTCCCTGGCGCTTTTTGCCAGCGTCGCACTGCTGTTCTGGTATATCCTGCAGCTCTTTATGTCGCGCAGGTAAATTAATTCACAGGGATGGAAGGATAGGCAAAAGTTGGCAGAAGCAGTCCGCCTTTGGCAGTCGGTCGACGATACCTACTGCCGCCGCCATCTGCAAACTGCTTACTCCCTTCATTCCTGTGAATCATTTTCCGATCCTTTTATTATGTCGCCGATCGAAAGGCCGCGCTGCAGTAAAAACAGCATTCCTACTATCGACCAGAAAATCAGCCTTCCTTTGCGGATAATGGCGAGCGTAAAGCCGATGCCTATGCCAAGGCCGAGAGTTTCGGTCACAAAATGCGCGCCGGCTTCGTCAAAGCCGATGACAAAAGGCACCAGTTTGAAAAAGACGGTGATGGTGCGGTTCAGCGTTTCGAGCAAAAACGAAGTGTAAAAATCAGGCGCGATGTCGCTTAACTTGTGCAGCACATAATATGCTTCCAGCACGCCGAGCAAATGAAAAACGACCTCGAGTAAAAATATCGGAATAAAACGGCCGGGATAACGGCGGTAAAACCCATAGATCAGGTCTTCGAATTCACGCACCTTGTGGCGAAAATCTCTGAGCTTTTCCTGGGCAAAGCCGCGCAGGAAAAGCGCATTCAGCGCGCCGCTGGCCCAGTGCCATTGCCGGACCACCATCGTTATTCCCAAAACCAGCGCGACCAGGATACCGGCGATCAGAACATACAGCGTCCAAACCCACGCGCCCGGAAGATCGAATCCCAAAAGAAAGGCGACCGCGCCGAGCAGGATAACGATGCAGGTGGAAAGGCTGTAAAAAAGATTTTCGGTGGCGACGGACGAGAATCCGACCACCAGCGGCACGCGGTTGCTGACGGAGATGGCCTTGGCCGTGCCGCTGACCGCGATCCCCAGCGGCAGCATGCTGCTCAGCGCCTCGCCGATCAAAACTCCCCGTAAAACATCAAAATAGCTCAGCTTATGCGGCTCGATCACGGACATTTTCCACGCCCAGGCGCGCACCATTATCCTGGCCAGGTAAATCAGCAGCACCAGCCCGAAACTTAACAAACTGAATTTGGCGATGTTTTCAAGAATTTCGCCAAAACCGATCTGCGTCAGAAAAAACAGGAAAAGCGCGAGGCCGAAAAGCGTAAAAACGGCAAATAAAAGCCGCAATTTGCGGTATCGGGGAAGTTTTTTGACGGGCGGGTCTTTTTGAGGTTTTGCCATTTGCTCAGTGCGTTGTTTATGATGCTAGCGTAGCTATTATTATTCAGCAAATTTATAACAAGGTGAACTTTAAATGACTGATATTTCACACGGCGCTCTGACCGTACTTTCCGAAGAAGAAGAATTATTTCGCAGTTCCGTCCGCGAATTTGCCGAAGGCGAGGTTCGCCCGCGCGTCGAACCGATGGAACACGCCAGCAAACTGGACCCGGAACTTATCAAACAATGTTTCGAACTGGGGCTGATGGCGATCGAAACACCGGAAGAATACGGCGGGGCGGGTTCGAGCTTTTTTAACGCTATTATCGCCATCGAGGAACTGGCCCGGATAGACGCCTCGATCTCGGTTTTTGTCGACGTTCATAACACGCTGGTGACCAACGCCTTTTTGCGTTGGGGCAGCGACGAGATAAAGAAAAAATACCTGCCGCAGATGGCGCAGAATAAAGTGGGCGCCTATGCGCTGTCGGAAGCGGCGTCGGGCTCGGACGCTTTTGCGCTGAAAACACGCGCGGTCGATAAAGGCGATCATTATGAGCTGACGGGACAAAAACTCTGGATCACGAACGGCAACGAGGCGGAATTTTTCGTGCTCTTTGCCACGGTCGATCCGGCGGCGGGCTACAAAGGCATCACCGCTTTTGTCGTCGAGAAAAGCTTCGAAGGTTTTTCGGTCGGTAAAAAAGAAGACAAGCTCGGCATCCGCGCTTCCTCGACCACCGAACTTATTTTAGATACCTGCCAGGTGCCGAAGGAAAACGTGCTCGGCGAAGTAGGCAAAGGCTACAAGGTTTCCATCGAAACTCTGAACGAAGGCCGCATCGGCATCGGCGCGCAGATGGTCGGCATCGCGCAAGGCGCTTTTGAAAGCGCGCTGAGCTACACCGCCGAACGCGAACAGTTCGGCCAGTCGATCAACAGCTTTCAGGGCGTGCAATTCCAACTGGCGGAAATGGCGGTCGATATCGAAGCCGCGCGGCTGCTGGTCTATAACGCCGCCCGTCTGAAAGACCAGGGCAGGCCTTTTCTTAAAGAAGCGGCCATCGCCAAGCTTTACTCGTCACGCGTGGCGGAGAAAGTTTCTTCGAAAGCGGTCGAGCTTTACGGCGGTTACGGCTTTGTAAAAGATTACCCGGTAGAAAAATTCTGGCGCGATTCGAAGATCGGCGCTATCTATGAAGGCACTTCGAATATGCAGCTGCAGACGATCGCGAAGCTGATCACCAGCGGAAAATAGTTCGCCAAAAAATGCCCATTTAGAGGCGATCTATGATCGCCTCTTCTATTGCAAAAATCTTAGGGCACCGATCTTTGGCCCACAGAATCGATGCTGATTTCTTTATGGACAACTGATTATTGAGTTAAAATGTTTTTATGGAAACTTATACTGTCGAAATATTGAAACCCGAGGCGAAAAAATTACTGGTTGACCTCGCCGATCTTGAATTGATTAAGCTTCAAAAGAATGGCGAGCAGAAAAAACCCCTCGAGTTCGGCGGCATGAAAGGATTGGTCGTGCATATTGCCGATGATTTTGATGAGCCACCTGAGGATTTCAAGGATTATATGTAATGCGTTTTTTAATTGATACTCATATTCTCCTCTGGCATCTTGAGGGTGACGAAAAATTGTCAGTTAGTCGACGGCAGCTCATCACGGACTTAAAGAATGACAAATTTATTAGCATTGGAAGTTTGTGGGAAATAGCTATCAAGATCGGCCTGAACAAACTGTCGTTAGCTTATTCCCTCAAGGAAATTATCAGCTATATTGAATCGCGAGACATAATCCTTTTGCCGATTTCTTCCGAACATTTGATAGAAATATCGACAATGTCTTTACACCATCGTGATCCATTCGATCGTTTATTCGTAGCTCAAGCAAAAGTTGAAAATTTGGCGATCATGACCAATGATGAGCGCTTCGGCTCCTATAAAGTGGAAGTTCTGTAACACATGTCTGAGATAAACATTCGCCAAGCTACAACCCAGGACATAGACATGGTAGTCGAGCTCGCCCGCGTGACTTTTTGGGACGCTTTTGCCGGACATCCGAAAAACGCTCCGCACGACACGCAGGAGTATATGAAGAATGCGTTTAGCGTAGAGCGCATGACCGGGCAGCTTTCCGATCCGGATAATATTTTCCTCGTCGCCGAGATCGAAAATGAAGCGGCGGGTTATGCCCGGCTGGTGCGCCACAGCACCGAAGACGGCATCGTTGCCGAAAAACCCATCGAACTCAACCGCCTTTACGTTCACCAAAAATTTTTGGGCAAAGGCGTCGGCCCGGCGCTGATGGAAAAGTGTTTTGAAACAGGAAAAGAAAACGGCCACGATGTGATCTGGCTGGGCGTGTGGGAATACAACCCGCGCGCGCAGGCTTTTTACACAAAATACGGCTTTCAATTTGCCGGTAACCATATCTTCCAATTCGGCTCCGACCCGCAAACCGATCTGCTGATGCAGAAGGAACTTAGCGGCCACGAATGCCACTAATTACACGAATAAACCTAAATAATTCGTGTAATTCGTGCAATTAGTGGCCACAAAAAATCTTGCTTTAAAGTCACAGATGCATTATTGTTGCATTTATGCGACAAGTAATAAACCCGCCTAATCCCTACCTCAAATATTCCACGGACTTTCTGGGAGAACCGCCGCAGCAAACCAAGCTTCAGGTCTTCGAAGAGTACGCCACCAAAAGCGTTATCAGTAAAAGCAATTTTCCCGGCATGGGTGAGCGCTTTATTGTTAATTGCTACCGTGGCTGTATGCACGGCTGCACGTATTGTTTTGCGCGCCGGTATCACGAGCTGCTCGATTTTGGCTGCGGGACGGATTTTGAGACCAAGATCGTGGTAAAACCCAATGCGCCGAAAGTGCTGCGCGAAGAATTAAAGCGGTCGGGTAAGAACGTCCCCCACCTGGAATTTTCCTTTGCCACCGATCCTTACCTGCCGCTCGAGGCGCATTATGAATTGACCAGACAGTGCCTGGCCGTCTGCGCCGATCTGCGGATGCCGGTCGGCATAATGACAAAATCACCGCTCATCACACGGGACCTGGACATTCTGACAAAACTGAAAAGCGTCTCGGTGTATTTTTCAATCCCGTTTTATACCAAGGAAAAATCGAATCCTTTCGAGCCGTATGTTCCTGTTCCCGAGGTGCGTTTTCGCGCGATGGAAACGCTGGCGAACGCGGGCATTGCGGTAGGTGTCGCTATTGCGCCGGTGATCCCCGGTTATAGCGAATCGGAAATCCCCCGCGTGTTGGAGAGAGCTTACAACTGCGGCGCCCGGGCGGCTTTTATGAATATGATCCATTTCGATACCGATTCGATCCTGGATTATTTTCTGCAGAAACTGCACGAACGCGTTTCGCCGACGCGCGCACAAAAGATCATCAATACCATCAAGCGCGAGCGGGGCGGCAACCTGCGCCACCGCAACTGGGACGAACGCAGCGCCGGCAAAACCGAACAGTGGGACATGACGCGAAAGCTGTTTGATTTTCACTATAAGCGGTTGGGTTTCGGGCGCAGGCGCGAGGAAGAAACCGAAGTTGTGGACATTTTGGAAGAGGAAGCTGAGATCGTGCAGCAGAAACTTTTCTAAAACAGTCTATCGAGTCTGTTGAGTCTATTGAGTCTATTGAGTCTATTGAGTCGTAAGATGACTCGCTAACTCGATGGACTCTATAGACTCGCTAGACTGTTAGGTGCTACCTTACTGCTATGCAGAACCGTATCGATGTTTTCAAACAGATGTTGGAAGCCGATCCGTCGAACACGATGGTGATGTTCGGGTTGGCGAAGGAGTACGAAAAACTCGGGCAAAATGACGAAGTTATTGCCTTGCTGGAGGGCTATCTCGCCAAAGCCGACGACGAAGGGAACGCTTACGGGATGCTGGCCAAGGCCTATGACGCGACCGGCGACCGGGAAAAAGCCAAAAGTGTTTTAGAACGAGGTATTTCCGTCGCCCAGGCGCACGGTCACCCCTCAATGGCCTCGGAATACAAGATGACCATAGACATCGATTACGCCGACTAACCCCGCAAAAATTTCCATTTTTAGTTTCCCCAAAATTAAGTTATTCTTTAATGAATAAACTAAATCTACCTCCCCGCGCTGGATACTGTATCGTTTAGCGTTTAATATTGAATATTTGCCAACTAATATCGCGATCATAGGTGTTTAAATAATGGAAACTGCAACCGAAAAAACCGCCACCCGGGTGTTAAAGTTAAGCAAGGCTGCCGCCGGTGAGCCTGTCTTAAAAGATATGGAGCACGCTTCGGATAATGGTCCCGGCCACGGCCTGGATAAAGAAGCGCTGATCGGCATTTACCGCACAATGTTTCTCTCTCGCCGCGTCGACGACAAGGAGATCCAGCTTAAAGGGCAGAACAAGATCTTTTTTCAGATCAGCGGCGCCGGGCACGAAGGCATTTTGGTTGGCGCGGGCCTGGCGATGAAGTCCGGCTACGACTGGTTTTATCCCTACTATCGCGACCGCGCGCTGATGCTGCAATTGGGCATGACCGCCGAAGAAATGCTGCAATCGGCCGTCGGCGCCGAAGCCGACCCGAATTCACACGGCCGCCAGATGCCTTCGCACTGGGGTTCAGTCCGCCTTAATGTTCCTTCGCAGTCTTCGCCGACGGGCACGCAGGCGCTGCAGGCGGTCGGCGCGGCCGAGGCCACTTATCGCGCGTCGATGGTCAAGGAAATGCAGGACAAGATCCTCGGCTTTAAAGGCGATGAGGTCGTCTATATGTCGATCGGCGACGGCACGTCGAGCGAGGGCGAGGTTTGGGAAGCGCTCAACACGGCCTGCAATCTGAAGCTGCCGGTAATTTTCCTGGTCGAAGACAACGGTTATGCCATTTCGGTCCCGGTCGAAGTAGGCATAGCTGGGGGCGATATCTCGCAGCTGGTTTCCGGCTTTCCTAATCTTTACATTCAAAAATGTGACGGCACCGATCCGCTCGAATCGTACGAAACTTTTAAACGGGCGGTGGAATATTGCCGCGCGAAAAAAGGCCCGGCCTTTGTTCACGCCAAAGTTATCCGCCCCTATTCGCACAGCTTGTCCGACGACGAAAAACTCTATCGTCCGGCGGAAGAACGTGAACAAGACGCCGCGGTCGATCCGATAAAAACTTACGCGGAATATTTGATGACGGAAGGGATCGCGTCTTCGGAAGAGCTGGAAAAAGTTCGCGCCGAGGTGGATGCCGAAGTGAACGCCGCGGCTGATGCCGCGCTGGCTTCGCCGCAGCCCGCGCCCGAAAGCGCGCTGCGAAATGTATTTTCACCTGACGTCGATGTTACCGACCGCAAGCTTTTCGACACCGAAGAAGGTGTGGAACTTTCCGGCACCGCCGGCACGATGGTCGACCTCATCAACCGCTGTATGCACGAGGAAATGGAGCGCGATCCGTGCATCGTCGTGTTCGGCGAAGACGTGGCCGATTGCTCTCGCGAAGAATACCTGGAGACGGTCAAAGGCAAAGGCGGCGTGTTTAAAGTAACGGCCAATTTACAGCGCAAGTTCGGCTCGGCGCGCGTTTTTAATTCGCCGCTGGCCGAAGCCAACATCGTTGGCCGCGCGGTGGGAATGGCGACCCGCGGGATAAAACCGGTCGTTGAAATTCAATTTTTCGATTACATCTGGCCCGCCTATCACCAGATCCGCAACGAAGTGGCGCTGATGCGCTGGCGCAGCGACGGCGATTGGAAATGCCCGATGGTGATGCGCGTGCCCGTCGGCGGTTATTTAAAAGGCGGCGCGGTCTATCACTCGCAATCCGGCACGACGATCTTTTCACACACGCCGGGACTGCTGATCGCTTACCCGTCAAACGCGCTGGATGCCAACGGATTGCTGCGCACGTCGATCCGCTGTGACGATCCCGTTTTGTTTTTGGAGCACAAACATCTTTACCGCCAGGTTTATAACAAATCGCAGTATCCTTCGAGCGAGTTTTTGATTCCGTTCGGCAAGGCGAGAAAAGTGCGCGAAGGCAGCGACCTGACCATCGTTACCTACGGCGCGCTGGTCGAGCGTTCCAACCAGGCCTGCAAGCGGCTTGAGGCGCAGGGCATATCGGTCGAGCTGATCGATCTGCGCACGCTGGTTCCCTACGATTGGGAGGCCATCGCCGAAAGCGTGAAGAAAACCAACCGCGTCATCGTGGCGCACGAAGACCCCGTCTCGTGGGGCTACGGCGCGGAGATCGCCGCGCGAATTGGAAACGAACTTTTCGAATACCTCGATGCTCCGGTCCGCCGCGTCGGCGCAACGGATACTTTTGTCGCTTACGCGCCGCAGATGGAGGATTTTATCCTGCCGCAATCTGAGGACGTCGAAAAAGCCGTGCAGGAATTGATGAAGTATTGATTGATCGTAGCGCCGCCGTCTCGGCGGCTGTCGTGGCAGCGTCTCGCTGCCACTTTTATTTGACGGGCAGGACGCTGAGTATCCGGACTTTTGAAAATAACCAATGTGTTGGCGTTCCGCCAACACGACAGCCAGCGAGACGCTGGCGCTACATTTTCTGCCTTTCATCTTCCCAAAACTTCCATTCATTCGGAAAAATTTGTCTTTAGCCGCCGTTGCCGCTAGTTTATACTTCACGTAATGGATCCATTTAACGCGGCATCGCTGGTAAACCTGCTCGGCTTTACGGTCGGCGTGGCGTTGTACGGGCTTTTGCTGGCGATGGTTATTCGCCACCGGCAGGCTAGCGAAAAATTCCGGCCCGATCTTCTCCTTCTGACAGCTGCGGTGCTGGGCATTCTCTGGAATGTAGGCGAGCTTTTCACTTTTATCCGCCAGGATTTTAATCACACCGAAGTTTCGCCGCTGCTGACCGCCATTTCGTTTTCGGCGCTGGGGTTTTTGCCGTCGGTGGTGGTGCACAGTTCGCAAAGGGGAAATTCCAAAGCGCGTCTGCTGACATTTGTGGCCTACGCCCTGAGCGCTTTTGCCGCTGTACTGTACCTGGAATCGGCGATCCTGTACGGCGTCGCGCCCTCGAATTTGGCGTTGCAGGTATTAACCTATGGTTCGCTGGCGCTGCTGGTCGGGCTGTTGTTCTTTACTTTCAGGAAAAGCCTTGAGCGCAAACTTGTGCTGGCCTCGGCGCTGGGTGTTTTTGCGGTGTCCGCGCTGCATTTAAGTGGAGGCGCGGAAGAAAGGTCCTGGCTGATAGAACTGGTCGCGCATCAATGCTCGCTGCCGCTTGCGCTGGCGCTTTTGCTGCAGGATTTTCGCTTTGCTTTTGCCGATCTTTTTCTCAAACGCGCGTTGTCGCTGATGCTGGTATCGCTCGCGGCTTTCGGGCTGTATGTTTTTATCGGCGTTCCGCTCTTGTCGCTGCACGAAGAACACGCGCGAAACGACGTGCAGCCCACCGGAATAATGCTCGCCCTCTGGGTGGCGACCGCGCTGGCCTATCCGAAGCTGCATCAATTCGCCGTCTGGCTGGTGGATAAAGTGGTATTACGCCGGGCGAATTACGCCGTTTTGCGCAGCGAGATCGCCGCGTATATCGAGCAGACCGAATCGATCGAAGAGATACTGGACCATGTCTGCCGTTCGCTCTCCGTGGCGCTGACCGCGCACAGCGCCATCTGGGAAGAGGCCATGGAGCCGGCCGAAAACGGTGCGGCCGTTAATGCCACTGCATTTTATGCCGAAGTTTTTATCCCGGCGGTCGAAGCGCCGTATTACAAAATCATCCTGCAAGATTTTCTCGGCGGGCGAAATCTGCTTTCGGATGAAGTGGAGGTGCTGGAAAGCATCGCCCTGATATCGGCCAGGCGGATAGACGTGCTGCGCGTGACCCGGCAGCGTCACGAACAGGAAATGCGCGAGCAGGAATTTTCCAAACTCGCCACCGAAGCCCAGCTCACTTCCCTGCGCTCGCAGATCAATCCGCATTTTCTCTTTAACGCGCTGACGACGATCGGGTATCTTATTCAGACCGCTCCGGACAAGGCTTTCGGGACGCTGATGCGGCTGACCAAACTGCTGCGCTCGCTGCTGAGTTCGACAGAAGAATTTTGCGCGCTGGGCGAGGAGATAAAACTGATCCAGGCCTACCTGGAAATTGAGCAGGCGCGGTTTGAAGAGCGGCTCGAAGTGGAGATAGCCGTTGCCAAAGATCTGGAAAATATCCGCGTACCTTCGCTGATACTGCAGCCGCTGGTGGAAAATGCCATCAAGCACGGCATCTCCAAAATGGCCCGCGGCGGCCGCGTGGAAATATCGGCGCGACTGGAAAATAGCGGCGAGAATGTAAATTTGATGCTTTCGGTAAAAGATACCGGCGCGGGGATCGACACGGCCGAATTGCCCGGGCGAAGAAAAGAAAGGATCGGCTTGAATAACATCGAGCAGCGGCTGCGCTCGTATTACGGGGCAAAAGCCACGCTCGAGATCGAAAGCGCGCCCGGTACCGGTACGACAGCGAAGATAATTTTGCCGGTATCGGCTTCTCTTGAGAGATCTGCTCGGTAGCTCTGTACAGTTTGAATTGCCACTAGCTTTAGCTAGTGGTTAAGCAAGCCTTGTTTTTGCACAGGCTTTAGCCGAAATAAAATGATTCGGCTAAAGCCTACAAAAAATTCCGGACCTTAGACCCACTAGCTAAAGCTAGTGGCAATTTATGCCATTAAAGGCACGTATGAACAAATTACGAGTGATCATTGCCGACGACGAGCGCCCCGCGCGTTCTTTCCTGAAAGCTATCCTGCAGGAATTTGAACAGGTGGAACTGGTCGGCGAAGCGGAAAACGGCGCCGAAGCAGTGGAGCTGATCAAAGAGAAAAAACCCGACCTGGCGCTGCTTGACCTGCAAATGCCCGAAGCCACGGGCCTCGAAGTCGTAAAGCTGCTGCGCAAAAATCAGCTTCCGCTGGTGGCTTTTGTCACCGCTTATGACGAATACGCCGTGCAGGCTTTTGAAGTAAACGCGGTCGATTACCTGCTCAAGCCGATCGAGAAAGCTCGCTTGCGGGAAACGCTGCAGCGCGCCTCGGAAAGATTGGAACAGGCGGACGTTCTGGAGCACGAAGCCGAGAAGCTGAAAACTGTCGCGGAGATTTACGACGATGCCTTTGAGCCGCGGTATCTGGAAAGAATTCCGGTCAAGCGCCGCGATGACATTTACCTGCTGCCGGTGCGAGAGATCGCTTCGGTGGTGGCCGACGGCGAACTGCTAAATATCACCACCGCGCAAAATCAGCGCTTTATCATCAACCACCGGCTGAAAGATCTTGAGGCGCGGCTCGATCCCAATAAATTCGTGCGGCTTTCCCGCGGTTCGCTGGCCAATGTGGAAATGATCGCGCGCATCAGCCCGATGCCCGGCGGCACCTACGCCGTGACACTCAAAAACCAGCAGGAACTTTCCGTCAGCCGGATGCAGTCGAAATTGTTAAGAGAAAGATTGCTGAAAATATAATTCTTATTCGTGTAATTAGTGGCCGATGTTATTTTCTTAAATTAGCCACGAATTGCACTAATTACACGAATAATACAAATCCGCATTCCCAAATCCCAAATCGAATTGTCCGTTCATTGCCCGAATCCTGCCGTTTGTGAAATTCTTCATAAGATAATAAACATTTCCCGCTAAGCTTCTTACTTAGAACCATCTCGGTTTAGGTCAGCCCAATTATGAAGCACGCGATCAAATACACATTTCTCTTTTTGTTTTTACTTACGGCGATATCGCTGACGGCGGCCGCGCAAACCTCTCCGGTGAGCGGCCAGATAAACGGCAAGGTGACTTTCGGCAATGACGGTTCTGCCCTCCCCGGCACGATGATACGCGTCACGGAACTCAGACGCTCCGTGCAGGCGGACGCCGATGGAAATTATGTTTTAGATAATATTCCACCCGGACGCTACACGGTTTTGTCACATTTGGAAGGATTTTCCGATCAGGCAAAAACAGTAGTGGTGACGGCGGGCTCCACTGCAAACACGGATTTTCAGCTTCAGATAACCGGAGTGAATGCACAAGTCACGGTAAGTGCAAGCGGAACTGAGCAATCTACCTTCGAGGCCATTGCTTCGGTCACTTCAGTTGATTCCAACAAGATTATCCAACGAGCGGCGGTCGGCCTTGGCGAAGTGTTGAACACGGAACCTGGAATTTCCAAGCGTTCATTCGGCCCGGGAAATTCGCGGCCCGTAATTCGCGGCTTTGACGGCGACCGGGTGAAAGTTACGACTGACGGTGTCAGCGTCGGTTCACTGGCTTCGCAGTCGGGTGACCACTCTGAGCCGGTAGACATTTTTGCTATTGAAAGGATCGAGGTAGTAAAAGGCCCCGCTACTTTACTTTACGGCAGCAGCGCCATCGGCGGCGTGGTTAATGCCATCAGCGGGCATGACGAAGGTGTACATCCCGGCCTGCGCGGATATTTTTCTGCGGTCGGCGGGACGAACAATGATCAGGGTTCGAGCGGCGGCGGAATCGAGTACGGCACCAAAAACTGGATGTTTTGGGGTAACGGCAGCGGCCAGCGAACAAGCGATTACAGCGCCGGCGGCGATTTCGGCAAAGTCGTTAATTCTTTCACCCGCAGCGCCAGCGGCACCGCCGGTTTCGGTTATTACACGAAAAAAGCGTTCATTAGTGGAAATTACAACTTCTACCAAAATCGCTATGGCATTCCCCTCGATTTCAATGATCCTGCCGCCGAGCTTCGCAGCTTGCGGATGTGGCGCAATGATTTTCGTGTGAACGGTGGTTTTACCGATCTCGATTCTTTTATCAGCGACGTAAAATTCACCTTTGATCATAGCAATTATCGCCACCAGGAATTGGTCGAAGACGAGGTGGGCACTACCTTTCGTAACCGTGTTTATAACTATCGCGGAATGTTTGACCAGCGAAAGCGTGGCATGCTGACCGGGCGTTTTGGTTTCGAAGGCTTCCATAGAAACTATTCGACCGTCGGCGACGAAATTTTGATCAACGGCCCGGTTAAACAAGATGCTATTTCGGCATTCGCCTTAGAAGAATTGAACCTGGAACGGGTGACTTTTCAATTCGGCGGCCGGGTAGAAAATAATCGATATCGCCCCGAAGACCCTGTACTGATCCATCGTGACTTTACCGGTTTTTCCGGAGCAGCGGGAATGCGAGTCTCTCTTTGGGAGGGCGGTGCTTTTGTTGCCAATTACACTCACGCCGAACGCGCCCCAGCGCTTGAGGAACTTTATAATAACGGCCCGCACGACGGCACGCTCGCTTTTGAAGTGGGCGATCCGGCGCTAAAGATGGAAAAAAATGACGGGCTCGATCTTTCGCTCCGCCAGCAGAACAACTGGATGCATGCCGAAGCTAATATTTTTTATTACGGAATCAAGAATTTTGTTTTCCTGGCGCCGACCGGCGTCACAGATCCCGGAAGCGGCCTGGAGATCGCAAATTACCTGCAGCACGACAGCCGCTTTATGGGGACCGAGCTAAGCGTGGACATGAAGGTGCATAAATATCTCAACGTCCTGGGCGGTTTTGATTATGTGAATGCCAAGCTGAAGGGCGGAACGTTTCTTCCGCGCATTGCGCCGGCGCGCGGACGCGTGGGCGTGGATTTTCATTACAAGGGAGCCAGCATTCGCCCGGAATATATTATGACCGCGACCCAAAATAATGTGTTTGTTAATGAGACGCCGACCGATGGAAATAAGCTTTTTAATATCGCGGGCTCATATATCTTTCTTAAAAAGCATTACGCGCATATTTTCTCGGTCAATGCGTACAATTTGGGCGATGAATTTTATCTGAATCACATTTCCTTTATTAAGGATATATCTCCGGAGATCGGACGCGGCGTGCGCTTTGGCTATACGGTCCGGTTCTTCTAACAAGTGTGGCGCCGTGTAAGGTTCGTAGTTTGAGCAATTTCCTTTCTTAATAAACAGCCCTTAAGAAAACGCGGCGCCGCTTTTTTGAAATAAATTGCCACTAGCTTTAGCTAGTGGTTGGCGGCAGCTTGGTTTTGCCTGGCTTTAGCCAAATCTTCATTTGGGCTAAAGCCCCCTGATCAATCTGGTTTCCTTGTCCACTAGCTAAAGCTAGTGGCAATTTAAGAAAACCTTTCCGAATCTTGGATGATCATAATCTCTTAAGCTAGTTCACCTTAAACTTTCCCTCTTTGCTTTGGGTTCCCAAATAATTTAGTCTAACCTTATACTCCGCGGATGCCTTTTTCGTGCATCTAAGTGCTGCAGAGTTATGGTTATTATGCGTGGAACCAGCCAAAAAAAGGTCAAGCTTTCGCAGCGTCTGAATGCCGCGGCAAAATCCCCGACGCCGTTTCGCGATCTGGCGGGGAGACTTTCCAGCGTGGCGCGTGAAGCCCTGGCTGAGGCAAATTCCATAATTGTCGAAAACGTTACCGTGCGCCTGGCGCGGCTGCCTAAAAAATTTGACGGCTTTCGCATCGTGCAGCTTTCCGACATACATCACAGCCCGTACACGGACATAAAGCACATCATGCGCGCTTTTAACCAGGCCAATGAACTGGCGCCGGATATCATCGCGCTGACCGGCGATTACATATCGCACGACGATAGTTATATTCCGCCGGTAGTAGAAGCGATGGGCAAACTTCGCGCAAAGCATGGCGTATACGCGGTGATGGGCAATCACGATCACTGGACAAACGGCACCCTGATCTCGGACATGATGAAAAACGAGGGGATCCGCGTGCTGAATAACGAAGGTTTTCGTTTGGAATATAACGGCGCTTCGATCTGGCTGGCCGGGGTCGACGATCTGCTGGTGGGATTGACCGATCTCCCGGCGGCGTTAAAGGGCTCGCATAAAAAGGAAATGAAATTGCTGCTGGCGCATAATCCTTCTATCATCCGGATGGCGGAACCGGCCCGCATAGACCTGATGTTAAGCGGGCACACGCACGGCGGGCAGATCCGCTTGCGCGAAACAAAGGAAAGCATTCTTTTCCCGCGCCGGCAAAGGCGCCTGTCGAGCGGGCTGCACCGCCGCGGCGAGACTCAAATTTATATTACGCGCGGAATAGGGACCGTGGTGCTGCCGATGCGCTACGGCTGTCCGCCGGAAGTATCCGTTATCGAACTCCGGAGCGAAAATGCCTAGCAGAGTACTGACCATTCCCAATATCCTGACCTTTATGCGCATGGCGCTGATTCCGATCTTTGCCATTTTGCTCTACTATCAGGAATTTGGCTGGGCGCTGGCCGTGTTTTTGCTCGCGGGGCTTTCCGATGGCCTCGACGGTTTTATCGCGCGCCGGTTTGACCAGCAATCCTCACTCGGGCTGATCATCGATCCGGCCGCGGACAAGCTGCTGATGACCACGGCCTTTATCGCCCTGACCATTCCGGGCATGGTTCCCTCGGTCAGGCACCTGCCGATCCCGTTTTGGGTGACGGCGCTGGTGATCGGCCGCGATGTGCTTATCGTGGTAGTTGCCGGCGCGATCCATATAGTTACCGGGTTTCGCGGATTTAAGCCTTCCCTACTGGGAAAGATCAGTACCGGCGTACAGGTCGCCGCCATCGGGCTGGTGTTGATCGCCGCCGCCTTTCCCTCGATAAACGGCTTCTATCTGCCTGTGGTTTATGCTTTTGTGGGCGCTTTTGCCTTCTTCTCGGGCATGCACTATATATTCCATATCGCCAGGCTCCTCAATGAAGACGGTAAAAAATCGTAAATAGAAAATCGCTGGCTTTGTCTATAAAGACGGTTTTCTATTTAATTTAATATGTAAAACCACACAGTTCTTATTCGCCACTAATTACACCAATAACACGAATTAAAAAGCCCTTTATTCGTATTATTGGTGACATTCGTGGCCGTATCCGTGACTTTATAAGCAAAGCCAAAAATAAGTGTTGTAATTTGTTAAACATTTTTATTAAAATGTTTGTATTGCCGATCGTCCTGCGGCAACGCCTTTCCGGGAGCTCTTTCCCGATGTTCTTCCATTAAAAAAGGCGACGATCCTGAAGTTGAAGGAGATCTCAATATGAACGGCGAAACTTTCGCGGTCGTGACGACCGATGGTCGAGAGCACCCAGCTGTCGATATGGAAACCATTAAAAGATGGTACGTAGAAAAACATCTCAATGACGACTCGTTGATCTTTTCTTCCGATGCGGGAGATTGGCGGCTGCTGGGCTGGATGTTTGATATTCGTTCATGGGGAAGAAATTCCGGTGAAGCCGGAGCACAGGCCGCGGAATCCGCAGATCAATCGGGGGAAAACCAGCCGATCTATTTCGAGGAAATAACATCGCTTGCCGTCCCCCCTGACGCCGATTTTGTAACCATTCAGCATATTGCTCCCGAACATTATCACGCGCTCGCAAAACCGCAGCGCAGGTCCATTCCCGGTATGACGGCGCTGGCCACGCTGGCCGTTTTTTCGGTCTTCGGCGCGATCGCATATTTGGTGCTGGTAAATTTTGTCTTTTACCAGGAGACGATCTCGTTTTCGAATAACAGTGAGATCACGGCGTTAAAAACACAGGTGATCGGAAAACCGTTCAACGACCCGTCCGGCGTTAAGATAAATTTGCCCGGCGGATGGAGCCTGGTTTCGCCCAACACGCCGGAAGCAAAAGTTCAGGCGCCGGACGCGAAGATGTTCGCGGTGAATTTTGACAAGAAAATGTTTGCCGCCCTGCAGGTGCTGCCGGCAGACACGGCCAAAGCGCACATGAAGGAAAAGATGTCCGAGATCCTGCAAAAGTACCGGGGCACGGCGGTCGGTCCTTTTAGCGTGATCGCCGACTACGATGTCCAGGTCGGAGCTTACCCGGCACGTAAAAGTATCTTTAGCCGGCGCGACAAAGCGGTGGACGCCAGTACTACTACTCATTTAATCGCCGCTCAGGACAAAAATAATTTGTATATTTTTCAAATCTGGGCCCCGTCGGATAAATACTCGGCGCTCTCCGCCGATTTCGACCAGACCGAAAAAACATTGAGTTTGCCGTAGGCCGCGTGTGCCCGGTTAAAAATGAAAGCCGCCTGACGAGAGCGGCTTTTTTATTTTTAAGCGGCGTTACCCGCAAATTCGTTTATTTGCAATTTAAACTAAAGCGTGGCGGATGAACTTCGTGTATTTCGTGCGTTTCGTGGTTAATTTCCGGAAGTTTTACCACAAATCACACTAAACACACGAAATGTATCACTCATCAAGACAATTTTATCTTTATAGTCAACACCATTTAAGTGAACGTTTTCTACTAATCACAGGAAATTCCCATACCGCAGCTGACCGTTTCCAACGCCAATCCGCCCCAGGTCGCTGCGATAAGCAAAAGGATCGCTACAACGAGCATCAGATTGGCCGTGTGAACGAATAACTTTCCTTCCAGCCTGGCGGTTCTCACGACCGGTATCAAATTCCACACGAAAGCCACAGGCAAGGCCAGCATTCCGCCCAACATGATCACGCGGCCGAGCATATTCACCTGTTGGCCATCCGTGGTCAGAAAATATTTAGTTCCCGTGATCAAAGGTTCTATTTCAGACAAAAATATCAGGAACATTAATCCGAGCGGCAAGACAAGCACAAAACTTATCAGGGCGGCGGTTGGAGGTGCGGTGATGTTTTTCATGATATTTCTCGAGTTGATCGATAACATATTTTCTCGTGCTGCGGCAAACAATGTTTCTGCGAGCAGCCATTGCATAAAAATGTAGGAATTCCCTTCGCGGCAAAGATCGTCAAAAGTCTGCATCATCGATTCTCCAAACCGCTCGCGGAACGGCTTTGGGTAAAGAGCGACCAGCTTCTTATACAGCTTTCGGAAAACTGAATGTCTTTCATCCGCCATAAGCAAATGTTTTTGGTAAAAGTTCGCGTTCCTTAGTGATCGTCACCAAATGCCTCAAACGATCGAGTTCTTCGGCCAGGGCCTGTTCACCAGTGCCCGTGATCCGGTAATAAATACGCCGGGTGTCACCGGACTCCGGCATATCGGACCTATCGGACCTGTCGGAGTCGCTACGCTTGTCGCTTTCAACGACCAGCCCGGCGTCGAGCATTCGTTTGAGTGACCCGTAAAGCGTTCCGGCGCCCATCCTCACCTTTCCCTGCGAATCGGCTTCGACCTCTTTCATTATCCCGTAGCCATGCCGTTCGCCGGTAGAGAGGGCGAGCAGGATATGAAAAACAGCTGGAGTTAAGGGTGTTTGCTTATTCACGACATTAGATTATATCCGTTACGGATATATGTCAACAAAAAAAAGTCTATTGAGTCTGAATTTTGAGACTCTAACAGTTCAGCTCACTGAACTCCCTGGACTCGCCAGACTCAATAGACTTTCCTGACTCGTCCGACTTGCACATAACCTACTAAATAAAACTTGACAATAAGACACTCAACTATTATCCTAATATCATCTTTCAGATGGGTTGTATTGTCTTTATTAACGCCAGCATTCTGAAGGGCGAATTCATTATTGGAGAATTATATGAGCAAAATTATTGGAATTGACCTCGGAACGACCAACTCGGTCGTGGCGGTAATGGAAGGCGGCGAGCCGGTCGTGATCACCAATGCCGAAGGCGGCCGTACCACTCCTTCGGTGGTCGCATTTGCCAAGGACGGCAACCGCCTGGTCGGGCAGGTGGCGAAACGCCAGTCTGTGACCAACCCGGAAAACACACTTTATTCGATCAAACGGTTCATGGGACGCAAGTATGAAGAAGTCGAAGGAGAGATCAAACAGGTTCCGTACAAGGTTGAAAAAGCCTCAAACGGCGATGTTCGCATCAATGTGGACGGCAAGCATTATAGCCCGCCCGAGATCGCGGCCATGATCCTGCAGAAACTAAAACAGTCTGCCGAAGACTATCTCGGACAAAAGGTCGACAAAGCGGTCATTACGGTGCCGGCCTATTTTAACGACGCCCAGCGCCAGGCGACCAAGGACGCCGGCCGTATCGCGGGCCTGGAAGTCGATCGTATCGTGAATGAGCCGACCGCGGCCGCGCTGGCTTACGGTTTGGATAAGAAGAAAGATGAAACGATCGCGGTGTTCGATTTCGGCGGCGGTACTTTTGATATCTCCGTGCTCGAAGTCGGCGAAGGCGTGGTCGAAGTAAAATCCACCAACGGCGACACGCACCTGGGCGGCGATGACGTTGACGAAGTGCTGATCAAATGGATCATCGAAGAGTTCAAAAAAGATCAGGGCATCGACGTGACGTCTGACAAGATGGCCCTGCAGCGCTTAAAAGAGGCGGCGGAAAAAGCCAAGATCGAATTGTCATCCGCGATGGAAACCGAGATCAACCTGCCGTTCATCACGGCCGATCAATCGGGCCCGAAACATTTGGTGATGAAACTCACCCGCGCAAAATTCGAAGGCTTAGTAGATCCGATCTTAAAGCGGCTGATGCCGCCGGTGGAACAGGCCATCAAGGACGCGGGACTTTCGGCGAAAGACATTGACGAGATCGTGCTCGTCGGCGGTTCGACCCGTATCCCGAAAGTTCAGGAACTGGTCAAGGAATTTTTTGGCAAGGACCCGAACAAATCGGTGAACCCGGATGAAGTGGTCGCGGTCGGCGCGGCGGTTCAGGCGGGCGTGCTGTCGGGCGAAAAGACCGACATCCTGCTGCTGGACGTTACCCCGCTGACGCTGGGCATCGAAACCTATGGCGGCGTGATGACGCAGATGATACCGCGCAACACCACTATCCCGACGCGCAAGTCAGAGATCTTCTCGACCGCTTCGGACAATCAGACAAGCGTGGAAGTTCACGTGATGCAGGGCGAACGCCCGATGGCCGGCGACAATAGGACGCTCGGTAAATTCCACTTGGTGGGCATTCCGCCGGCACCGCGCGGCGTTCCGCAGGTCGAGGTTACTTTTGATATAGACGCTAACGGCATCGCCCACGTTTCCGCCAAGGATATGGGCACCGGCCGCGAGCAGAAGATAACCATTACTTCGTCCAGCGGCCTGGCGAAAGACGAGATCGACCGCATGGTCAAGGAAGCCGAATCGCACTCGGAAGAAGACGTCAAGAAGAAGGAAGCCGTGGAAGCGCGCAATCATCTTGACGGACTGACGCACCAGGTCGAGAAAACCTTAAGCGAGAACAAGGAAAAACTCGACGCGGAAACGATCGGCGGACTCGAGACGGCGATCGCCGAGGCGAAAACCGCGCTCAGCGGAAATGATGTCGAGGCGATCAACACCGCGTTCGGCAACCTGCAGACGGCCTCGCACAAACTGGCTGAAGTGCTCTATAGCAGCAACCAGGGCGACCCCTCAGCAGGCGCAGCGGACGCAGCCGGCGGCGGTGCGGAAGAACAAGCTTCTTCAGCCACTGCGGGCGCCGACAGCTCGGCACCGACCGGAGACGACAATGTCATCGACGCCGAATATGTAGACGTCGAAGACGAGAAGAAAAACTAGGGAAATAGTGAATCGTGAATAGAAAATAATTCTATTCACGATTCACGGTGTAATTTTTAAGAAGGAACATTATGAATAACCATTCTGTTCAGGTTATTGGACCTCCCCGGCCTATAACTTTACAAACTCTAATTGCCTTTTTACCCAAAGGTATTTATCTATTTAATAAATCTACGGTTTACCCATTTACACAACACTATGTAGTGGTAATTAAAGGTCATGAGTTTCTGAAGCACTTTGATATTTATGACGATCAACCTAGAGTTATCCATAAAACAAATATAGGCATACACATTGATCAACCTAAAACCTATGGAGCATGGGAGGGAACGTGGAATCTTATTGGAAGAGTAATTCCTAGTGAATCGGCGAATGCAATATGGCGAATGCAAATCTCTCTTATGTATCCAACAAACTATGATCTTTTTTTAAATAACTGCGAGCATTTTGCCAGATTTGTCACAGAAGGATATAAACAAAGCACTCAGGTACAAAATTTTGGTTGGGGTGCAGCGATAGGGATAGGTTTTGTTTTGTTATCAAACTGGGGAGACCGTGAACAAAGACATGGTAACAATCGAATTCGATGACGATATGTTGGCTTTGATATACGAAGCCAAAGACGACGACGAAACTTTAGAGGAATTTGTTAACTCCGTTTTAAGGCGCTTAGCAACTGACTTGAAACGTCAAGTTGTCGAAAAGAAAAAGTTGAAACTTTATTGAAAAGCCCTAAGCGCATTCTGTAGAAACCAGGCGAATATGAGGATTGGTAAGAAGAACGGGTTTAGGAAGGTTCACGATAATCTTTAACGAGAACAATCAGATTTTGAGAAGTGGTGGATCGTGAATTGAATTTATAAAATACGATTCACTATTTTTTTGAGAATATGGTTTAATCAGAGGCGATATTTTGGGAAACAAAGATGTCGAATATGAAGTCAGTACCGGGAACGAAGTGACCGGCTCTGAGCGCAGCGAATTGGCCCGACCAGAAAAGAAGCCGGTCACTTCGTTCCCGGTACTGACCCGTTGCTGAATTGACTTAAGTATTAATGGCTAAAACTAACACAGATTATTACGAAGTCCTGGGTATTAAAAAAGGCGCGACTGCGGATGAGATCAAAAAAGCTTATCGCCGCCTGGCGCGCAAGCACCACCCTGACGTAAATCCGGGCGACAAATCGGCGGAAGATAAATTCAAGCAGATCACCGAAGCCCATGAAGTTTTATCCGACGAAAAGAAACGCAAGATCTATGATCGCTTCGGATATTATTCCGACCAGCTGACCGAAGATTCCATGCCCTTTGGCGCGGGAACGGCGGGCGGGCCGGGCGGCTTTGATTTTTCTGGTTTCAATTGGGAAACTTCCGGCGCACAGAGCGGTTCGGGTTCCAGTTTCCGCGACATTTTTTCCGACCTTTTCGGCGGCGGCGCAAACGCGCGGCGTGAACCGGAGCCCCCGCGGGTGCAGCCAAAACGCGGCGCCGATATCGAGATCCCGCTGGCGCTTTCATTCGAAGAATCGGTCAAAGGATTGACCACCAATATTACCGTCAATCGCTCCGAACAGTGTTCGCGCTGTAACGGCGCGGGCGATACGGGCGGCGCGGTCATCACCTGCCCGACCTGTAAAGGCACGGGACAGGTGCAAAAAGTCGGCGGCAGATTACAGTTTGCGCAGACCTGCCCGGATTGCAGCGGCACGGGGCGCCGGCGCGAACCCTGCACCGTTTGCCACGGCAAAGGTACGACGCCAAAAACCGAACAGGTAAAGGTGCGCATTCCCGCCGGGGTGGATACCGGTTCGCGCGTGCGTATTCCGAAAAAAGGCCACGGGGGAAGATTGGGCGCGCCTCCGGGCGACCTCTTTATCATTACCAATGTCGGCAAGCATAAATATTTCACCCGCAAGGGCGACAACATTTATGTGACGGTGCCGATCACGGTGCCCGAAGCCGCGCTGGGCGCGAAGATCGAAGTGCCTACCGTGGAAGGAAAAGCGCAGCTGAAGATTCCTGCCGGAACACAGTCAGGCCAAAAGTTTCGCTTGAAAGACAGAGGAGTGCCATCCCTGCGCAATCCGGATATGCACGGTGACCAGTTCATCGAAGTACAGATCGCGCTGCCAAAAGTTATTTCGGAAGAAACCAAAGAAGTTTTGCGGCAGTTTGAAAAATCGAACCCGGAAAATCCGCGGAAGGTAATGGGGCTGGAATAGTTGATAGTTGATAACTGAGAGTGGATAGCTGGTTCGCGGTATTGTTCGTGTCGTTTCGTGTGGTTTAGTGGTTTCAGTTCTTAAACCGCTAATAGAGAGGATTAAAGAAGTAACCACGAAATCACACCAAACGACACGAACAAAACAAAAATCAGACGAGATTGCTACTGACCACTATTTTATGAAACGCAAGGTTAAAACTTATACGATCAGCGCCGTGGCGGAGCTTTATGAGATCCACCCGCAGACCTTGCGGCTCTATGAACGTGAGGGGCTGTTGAAGCCTTCGCGCTCCGAGGGCAACACACGCCTTTACACTGATCCGGATCTGGAACGCCTGGAAGTCATCTTGTCTCTGACACGCGACCTCGGCGTTAATCTCGCCGGGGTAGAAATCATCCTGAACATGCGCGAAAAGATGGATGAAATGCAGCGTGAATTTGAACGCTTCTTTGAATATCTTCGTTCTCACGCCAAGGAATTTTCCACCTCCGGCGAACCGCCTTCGGATTCCGAAGCGCTGGTCCCCATTTCAAGAATTTCCATCATTCACCGGCGGAAGATCTAGTCTCATTTTCTTTAAGAAATTTTTCCAACCATTCTTTTATCTCATTCCTGACGCGGCGAAAGATCGCTAATCTCGATGCCTCGTCGCCGATAACTTCAGGAGGCGGGTCTTCGAAAGTGTGGTGTATCCGAATAGCTTTGCCCGGGAAAATAGGACAGGTTTCCCTGGCGCTGTCGCAAACCGTAATTACGTAATCAAACTCCTGTCCGGCAAATTCATCAACGGATTTTGAACGCTGGCCGGAAATATCTATTCCGATCTCACGCATAACTTTTGTCGCTTCAGGACGTACACGGCTCGGTTTAAAGCCGGCACTTTCTACTTCAAAACGATCGCCGGCTAGATATCTCAGTAACCCTTCACCCATTTGGCTGCGGGCGGAATTTCCCGTGCACATTATCAGGATGCGTTTTTTATTCATCATTTTTGGATCCTCTCAGCAGCCAACGAAATATTAAGGTTGCGGCAATAGCGGCAAGAAATTGCACTCCAATAAACGGCAGCACATCCCCCGGGCGGATTCCGGCGAAGGTATCGCTTACGCTGCGGGCCAGCGTCACGGCCGGGTTGGCAAACGACGTCGAAGCCGTGAACCAGAATGCCGCCACGATATAAGTTCCAACCGCAAGCGGAATGGCGTTTGGACGCAGACGAGAACAGCACCAGATCACCGCCAAAAGACCGAAGGTGGCGATAAATTCACTGAGCAGCTGCGAACTTCCGGCGCGTGCTTTGGTCGACGCAAAGAATAAAGGCAGATCGAACATCAGGTTTGCCGTGCCGACACCGACAAACGCTCCCGCGATTTGCGCAAACAAATAAACGGGAACCTCGCTCCACTTAAATTCTTTTATCAAAGCTGCCGAAATGGTGATCGCCGGATTAAAGTGCGCGCCGGAGATCTTTTCAAAGGCCGATATGAGCGCTATCAAAACTGCGCCCACGGCCAAACTATTCACCAGCAAAGTAATCGCGGCATTGCCGGCGGCCAATCGTTCGCCCATTATTCCAGAGCCGATAATAGCCGCCAGCAGAAACGCTGTGCCGGTAAATTCAGCTACAGCACGACGCAGCAAGTTTGGTCTCATTGATGTCTCCGGCTTCAATTACGATCTTCCCGGTGGTCGCGCAAACTTCATTTCCCTTTTCATCGGTCACGCAGCAAGCGGTCGATTCTTCGAGGTTGTCTTCCTTGACGACGAACACTTCCCACTCGTTATTATCAGGATCGTGCACCCAGGTTTTGTCCTGGATCGCGTAGCAGCAATTGGTGTCCATTTCGTCGCGCGTAATGAGGCCTTGTTCGATCCAGCGTTCGCGCATCGCCAGCACGTCTTCGGTCGAAGCGACCTGAATGCCGAGATGCGACAATGCTCCGCCGCTTAAGAGGCCGTTAAATGGATTTTCATTGAGCGTAAAATTCAGCGGCGGGTTTTGCACATCGAATTTTGCATAACCGGTGCGGACCTTGACGGGCGCAATTCCGAACATCTTTTTGTAAAACGATGTGCTCTCTTCAACATTGCGCACGTTGATAGCCAGGTGCGCTTTTAAGGTTTCGATATTTTTGGTTTCGGTTGACATATTTTTGCTCCTTGTATAACTCAGATATGGTTTTCCGTATTTGATTAATTAAAACTACTCCTGCCTCTCACATATGTCAAGCCATATTCCATGTTATAATAATTTTGTCATGGCAAAAGAAAAGGCGTTTGATATCGAATTGTTTTTTGCGGCGTTGGCAGACCGCACCCGGCTGCGGCTGATCAACCTGATCGGCGAAGACGAGGTGTGCGTTTGCTTCCTGGTGGAAGTGATCGGGCCTAATCAGCCGAAGATCTCGCGCCACCTGGCCTATCTCAAGCGGGCCGGCCTGGTCAGCGTGCGGCGCGATTGGAAATGGGCGCATTACCGGCTGGTCGAACCCGGCGATCGCCAAGCGATCCGCGTTTTTAACGACGTCAAAAAGTGGCTAAAAGACGATCCGGAGATGCAGCAGGACCGAAAACATCTGGTAAAAATGTGCTGTTTGTCGCCGGCAAAACAGCCGGTCAGGATTCAGGGCGCGCCAAAGCCGGTAAATATTGGTATTTAGAGTCACGCCTAAGGCGTGATTGACCGTGAAAACTCAGGTAGTGTTCTAATTTAGATTCGGACAATATTACCTTCAGGGATAGGGCATCGGCGCGTGCCGAAGTTAGAATTGTTAAATTTTCGGACTCCTGAAAGCGTGAAAAAAATCATTATTCATAAACCACGATCGATGCCGTAAACAGCACTGGAATCTTGGTCTCTCGCTAATATAGACTGGCAGTGGCGGCCCTGAGATTCCGCTAAGAAGAAGCTGTAAGACGCTGTCAATACATCGAATAAGGGTTTTCAATTACGATTTTGGGGATTTGTTTAATAGCGCCTCATTTTTAAGATTTCTGGTGCAAAAGTGGAGCAGGTGGCGCACTGGCGCACACTGAAGCACCCTGCTCCACCACATCACTGAAAAAATTTGCAAGCAAATTAAAAGTCATCACGAGCTTACGCCTAATGGCGTAACTCTAAACGTACAGGTCAATTTGACCGTTTCAAAAAGAAAACAAATCTTTTATTTTGACAAAACATCCTGCGTTTTTATAAACTGTTTATGGTAGTTTATAAATGTTAAACACCCAGTTTGACATTTGGAATTAAGAATTAATGAAAACAGTTGTAGAAGCACCCTTCACCGGACAATCAGTCGAAGCCGTTTTGCTCGATGCCGATCTGTTCGTGAAATACAAACATCCGGAACGGGCGGTGGCGCTGCTGAATCAGGCGATCCAGCGCAGCCCGCGTTCGATCTCTCTGCGCGAGAAATTGCGCGATGTTTTTATTTCGCTCAAAGAACCGACCGAGGCTTCGAAGCAATGCCTGGCGCTGGCAAATCTTTATATCAACCGCGAGGATTTTGAGAAAGCTTATGACCGGCTGCAGGAAGCCAAGCTGCTCGATCCGCGTGTCTCGGTCGCGCCGGGTTTGGAAGCTATTCGCCGCGCGCGCCGCCCCGATTTTGAATTGACCAAGAGCCACGCTCCGGTAGAAGTGCGCAAGGATTGCGCGCTGGCCGGAAACCTGGCGCTGGTCAGTTTGTTTGACGCCGTCCACGTGATCGAAAACTCCGGCATGACCGGACTCTTGATCCTGCGGTCGGACAAGTACAACGGCAGTATCGCCTTTAACGAAGGCAAGATCGTCGATGCCGAAGCGCAGGGCCATAACGGCAAAGCCGCTTTCCGTCAGATACTGGAAATAAACAGCGGCTCGTTTGAATTCAGCACGTCGGCGGATGAATTTCCCATCGTCATCAACGTCAGCGCCAATACCAATTTCCTGCTCGACCTGCTGGCCGAAATGGATACGGAACGCATGATGCGCGAGATCACCGAAGAAGACGAAGAAGAATTTGAACCCTTAGAAGTTTAAAAAAGAATCTCTCTGATAAAGAGTGATGCAAAGCGGAGTAGTCCTACCCGTTTAATAAAGCCCGGAAGCGAAAATCTTCCGGGCTTTTTTTGTAGCGCCGCCGGGACGCTGGCGCTACTGCTACTCTTCATCTTCTCTTAATTTTTCCAGCACCGAATAATCTTCGAGGGTGGTAACGTCGCCGGCGACTTTGCCACCGGAGGCGAGCTCACGAAGCAGGCGGCGCATAATTTTGCCGGAGCGTGTTTTGGGCAGCGCGTCGGTAAAGCGGATGTCGTCGGGACGGGCTAACGCGCCGATCTCTTTGGCGACGTGCGCGCGGAGTTCTTCTTTAAGCGCGTCGCTGCCCTTGTGCGTGCCTTCCAAAGTTACAAACGCGGAAATCGCCTGACCCTTAAGTTCGTCCGGGCGGCCGACGACGGCGGCTTCGGCGACGGCTTCGTGCGAAACCAGCGCCGATTCGACTTCTGCCGTTCCCAGCCGGTGGCCGCTGACGTTTATCACATCGTCCACGCGTCCCATGATCCAGAAATATCCGCGCTCGTCGCGGCGGGCGCCGTCGCCGGCAAAATACATGCCCGGGACCTCAGACCAGTAAGCTTGTTTATACCTTTCGTCGTCGCCCCACAAGGTGCGCAGCATCGAAGGCCACGGGTGTTTTATCACCAGGTAGCCGCCCTCGTTCGTCCCGACAGGCTCGCCGGCCCTGTTAACGATATCGACCATGATGCCGGGAAAGGGGCGCGTAGCGGTGCCGGGAACGGTCGGCGTGGCTCCGGGCAGGGGCGAGATCATTATCGTTCCGGTCTCCGTCTGCCACCAGGTGTCGACGATCGGGCATTTTTCTTTTCCGATCACCTGGTGATACCACATCCACGCTTCGGGATTGATCGGCTCGCCGACCGTGCCCAGCAATCTTAATGAAGAAAGATCGTGTTTCAGCGGATACTGTTCACCCCATTTGATAAAGGCGCGGATGGCGGTCGGCGCGGTGTAAAAGATGCTGACCTTGTGGCGCGCGATGATATCCCAAAAGCGGTCAAAATCCGGGTGATTCGGAGCGCCTTCGTACATCATCACGGTCGCGCCGTTCGACAGCGGCCCGTAGACGACATAGCTGTGCCCGGTCACCCAGCCGATGTCCGCCGTGCACCAATAAATATCTTCATCTTTCAGGTCAAAGATCCACTTGGTGGTGATGTGCGCTTGCGTGATATAGCCGCCGGTCGTGTGCAAAATGCCTTTGGGTTTGCCGGTGGTGCCGCTGGTATAAAGAATGTAAAGCGGGTGTTCGGAATCGAGTTCGACGGCGGGGCAGTCTGCCGTCGCGGTCTGCATCAACTCATGCCACCAGTGATCGCGGCTTTCGGTCATTGAAATTTCCGAACCGGTGCGTTTAAATACGACCACGTTTTCCACGCTCGGGCATTGCGAGGCGGCTTCATCGACGATATTTTTCAATTTTATTTCTTTGCCGCGCCGGTAACCGCCGTCAGCCGTCACGATCAGTTTGCACTGCCCGTCATTCACGCGGCCGCTAATGGCATCGGCGGAAAAACCGCCAAAGATCACCGTGTGCGTGGCGCCGATGCGCGCGCAGGCCAGCATTGCGATGGCGAGTTCCGGCACGAGCGGCATATAAAGGGCCACGCGGTCGCCCGTTTCCACGCCCAGGCTCTTTAAAACGTTCGCAAATTTGCAGACCTCGGTATGGAGTTGCGCGTAGGTCAGCGTGCGGATCTCGCCCGGTTCGCCTTCCCAGATAAAAGCCTTTTTGTCGCCGCGCGTTTTCAGGTGCCGGTCGAGACAATTGTAGGAAATGTTGGTCGTCCCGCCGACGAACCATTTCGCGTGTGGCTCTTCCCATTCCAGCACTTTGTCCCATTTTTTGAACCAGTGGATGTTTTCCTCGGCTATTTTCGCCCAGAAGGCCTGCGGATCGGCCGCGGCCTCGGCGTAGAGCTTTTCATATTCTTCAAAGCTCTTGATATGAGCAGCGGCGGAAAAGTCCGCCGGCGGCGGAAAAACACGGTTTTCGTGTGAAAACGATTCGATGGCGGTTTGATCGTCTGACATAGTCGTTAATTTAAACCTAAGAACGGCTTATCTGCAAGAATAAGCCGTGCTGAGTTCGTAAGTGATGGGTCTAATTTAGACAGTTTAATGACATTTGTATTGGTTGATATATTCCTGAATGCCGTATTTCGCACGGTCTAAGATCTTTTGGATCTCTTCGATCACATCGAGCTGATGATCGAATCCGGCGAGTTCTCCCTGGTCGTACATTTCACGCATCGGTGCGAATGCCGCCACGGCCTTTTTCAAACTCACATTCACGTCCAATACTCTTGTGCACAACAATTTCACGTCGCGCTGGGGAAGTTTTGCCTGGCTGTCGTCGAGCGCCAGGAAAGCCTGGACCTTGCTATTTTGTTCATCTCCCGCCGTACTATAAACAGCCAGCAGACCATTAAATTTATCGGCTATTTCTTTGACTCTCGTGTTAACTGCTTTTATTTTTTCGACGACGATCGGCAGACGGGTCTTGGCAACGTTGTTGTATTGAGAATAGTTTAGCGCCAGATGATAATCCTCGACAGCAAGGTCGTACTTGCCCCAAATTTCATACGTCTTACCGCGCTGCGAATAGCCGGAAGATTCTCCGGGCTTTAGTTCAATGGCCTTAGTAAGATCGGCGATCGATTCGGGATATCTTTTCAGTTGAAGATATAATATGCCTCGATTGCCATACCCATATACCTCGTTCGGGATGATCTTGATGACCTGGTTGTATTCAGCCAATGCGAGATTCCATTGCGCCCGGCTTTCATAAATGGTGGCACGTTCGCCGTAAGCGTAGGGGTCGTCCGGTTTTAGCGCCAGATATTTGGTGAAGTCCGCCAGCGCCTGATCGGCATTCGTTTTTGCACGAGCGCGGCCGAGCCAATAGTAGATCTGTGCGTCGTTCGGATTTAACTTCAACACAGCTTCAAAATCCGCGACAGCGGCGGCCGCTTTGTCGGTCACCGAATAAAGATAACCGCGCTCGCGCAGTACTTTTTCATTGTTCGGTTCGAGCTCCAGCACCCTGGTAAGATCCGCGATAGTCAATTCCTGGCTAAACCCGGGCGTATGTTCGAATGACAGCGCTCGTTTGTAATAAAATTGGGCGTTTTTCGGATTCAGCTTGATCGCCTGGTCGTAATCGGCGCGCGCCAGCAAAATTTGGGTTTGCTGCATGTAAACGTCACCGCGGAGCGCGAATGCTTCAGCGTTCTGTTTTTCTTTCTTGAGAGCCTCAGTCAAATCGGCGAGCGCGCCAGCGTAGTCTTTTTTGTCGATCGATGTTTTGGCACGCGCAACTAATTCGGCAGCCTTCTGTGCATGCGCAGACACGGAAAATACAAACACAATAATGCCGAGTAAAATAACTTTCGCGTTGATCATATTTTTCATTTTACTTTTGTTGTTTGCAGCCCCAGAGCATCTGCCGCGTGAGAATGCCGCCGCCTAAACCATCCATTCTCTCTTCGGCTTGCCCGACAAATTTTATAAAATCAGGGTGGCCTTCCAAGTCGCCCATTTCCTTCATCTCGTTCATATCGTAATATTCGCTAAACCATTTATCGTAGAGTTTATCCAGATCAGACAGCGCTGTGCATATTTCGGTATTGTCCGCCGGCTTGGCAAACTTCGTCCGGCCGTTCTTTGCATTATCGGCTTCGAGGGCGGCTTCCAGCTTATCGACCTTATCGCCTGCCGCTTCGAAAAGCGTTTCGAGCCGGGTGTATTCATCAAAATGGATTTTGAATGTTTTAACAATCTCCGCTCCTGTGTTAGCAACAGCGACGTGCTGTTTGGCTGTAACCTGATCCAGGTGTTTCTGCGCGTATTGATAGTCAGGGGTCAGTTGGAGCGTCTTGCGGTAATCAGCGGCGGCTTTTTCATTATCGCCTCGGAAGCGGTAAGTTTCCGCGCGTGCAAAATAATCGTCCATCGAACCCGGCCGCGCCGTGACGGCTGCGGTCGATACGGCAATGGCTGCGTCAAAATCTTTTTTCGCCAGATCGTTTTGCTTATTTTTTAACTCTACCAACGCTCGAACGTTTAGTGCGAGGATATCTTCCGGCTTTACCGCTAACGCGGCATTAGCATCATTCAGCGCGCGGACCAGGTCGTTTTTGTAATAGTAGGCAAAGGCGCGATATGAGAGGGCCCAATGGTCTTTTGCATCTGACGCGACCAGTTTATTAAGCGTGACGATCGCCGAGTCGTATTTGCCTTCTTCAATCTGCGACGGTATTTCAACGATGCCGAGGACGACGTTATATTTACCACTGTCGTCTTTATTATAGACTTTTAAGAACGCATCGAGATCTGCCGTAGTTAACGCATTATCTTTCGGCGCGACAAAATTATAGACCAGCGTACCCATGACTTTTCTCGGTTTGCCCTGAAACATATAGGGCGTAAATTTTGCCTGCTGGGCGGCCGCGATGGCCGAATTGCGTAAAAGTTCATTCGCAAAATCTGATTTTGCCGAGATGACATCGCCGCTTTCGTCTACCGTAACTTCTACTGTTACCGCGCCGCTTGCTCCACTCTTTGCCGCTGCCGGTGGGTAGGCCGCCGTGGGCAAATTCGTGGCTTTGCCGTTTAAGACGCCGAGTTTGGCGATCATTGTTGCAGGCGTCGGTTTGGCGGTTTGTGCCAAAAGCGGTCCGGCAGCCAGGCAAATAAGCACCGTAAGAAATAAATATTTTTTCATTGACGAAAATTTGCTGTCTCGATGCCAAAGAAAGCGGCAGCGCGAGGTTTATTTTCAGTATTTGAGATCTAATAAATTTAAAGCGGGACAACTCTAACACATCAACCGTCATTATAAGTGTATTGAATCGAACTTTTAGGCAATATTTCAGGAAATGTTGTGTGCCGCCGCTTATATATAAATTGCCGCTGGCTTTAGCTAGCGGATCAAGTGAAAACAATATTTTATGACTTTAGCCAAATATTGGGTTTTGGGCTGAAAAACCGTTTCAAAAGAGTTATTTAACCCACTAGCTAAACTAGTGACAATTGAAAAGAAACCCTGTCAGGCGAACTCCAACCAAACAAAAACAGGGCGGCAATACGTTAAATCCGCGTTACAAAATATTGCCCTCCAAGACTATCCAAACTACCAAATATAGTGCTAAAATTACGGATTAGCGCAATATCTATGTTCAGACTTCAACGCTTAGAAATTACCGGATTCAAATCTTTTGCCGATTACACCGAGGTGTTATTTACCGGAAACGGCATCACCGCGGTCGTCGGCCCGAACGGCTGCGGCAAATCAAACATCTCTGACGCCATTTCATGGGTGCTGGGCGAACAGCGCGCCAAAGCCCTGCGCGGCGACGAAATGAAGGACCTGATCTTTCAGGGAACCGCCAAACGCCAGCCTAGCGGCATGGCCGAAGTCATCCTGCACCTGGTCCGGACGGACGATGCTTACGAGGACGCGGATTTGGTCGAGATCGACGAAACTCTTAGCGAATACGACGAAAACGCGGTCCGTTTAGAAGATTTCGACCCTGAAGCGGCGGAAACAGCCGCCGAACCCACGGAAACTGCCCAAACTATCGAGCCCGTATCCAACGGCCACGGCCCGCAAAACGGCATGGCTTTGTCGGCCGGCACGGGTGCGGCCCCGGCGATATCTCCCGAGCTGGAAACCGCCCCGGAAGTTGCCGAAGCGAGTGTCGGCACCGCCACGACGATAAAAAGATATGGCAAACGCCACTGGCGCCCGCGGCACGTCGGGTTGGACTTTGCGCCGGGTGAATCGGTCAGCGTTACGCGCCGCCTTTATATGTCGGGCGAGAGCGAATACCTGCTCAATAATAAAGCTTGCCGCCTGCGCGATATCAATGACCTGTTTTCCGGAACTGGGCTTTCCGGCGCCCACTATGCCATCGTCGAACAGGGCCGTATCGGACAGATCCTTTCCGCCAAACCGGCCGACCGCCGGGCGTTGATCGAGGAAGCCGCCGGCATCGCCAAATTCCGCACGCGCCAACGCGCCGCCGAAGTTCGCCTGGAAACCGCGCGCACCAATCTGCGCCGAATTTCGGACATCGTTGACGAGATCGAGCGCCAGGCCAACAGCCTGCGCCGCCAAGCCGCCAAGACCCGCCGCTATAAGATCATGCAGGAAGAATTCCGCGGTCTGCTGGGCCAGGTCTTTGCCGCGGAAAGCGAGCGATTCGGTAAGCAGCTGGAAGATCTGCAGGGTAAATTAGCTGCCGCCCGGGAAAATGAAACAACGCTGGCCGGTGAAGTGACCGCGCTGGAAGAAAGTTTTCGCGGCGCGACCCAGGCCGCCCGCAGCGTGGAAGAAGAGCTTTCCGAGCTTCGCGCCCGGCACGCCGATTCCGCCCTGCAGCGTGACCGCGATGCGCGCGAACTCGCTTTCCAGGAAAAACAGATCGAAGGTCTAAAAGAACGGCTGGCCGCGCTCCAAGGTGACATCGAAGTTTCCGAAAATCGCATTAACGAGGTCACGGCGGAAGTAAAACGTCTGCGCGACGAAGAAGGAACGCACCGCACGGAAAGCGACCGCGAAGCGGAAGAATTGCTGGCCGCCGAAGACCGTTACCACATAAAAATGACGCGCCTGCGCGAAACGGAAGACCAGCAGGAAACCAAACGGGTCGAGCTTTTCCAGCACACGACCGCCATCGAGCGTTTTGCGGAGATCGCCCGCCAGTTGGAAGATAACCGGGAAAAATTGCACGAGCGGGGCAACGGGCTAACGGTTGAAAGCGAACGCGCCGCCGCTACGCATCAGGAAGTGCTGGCCCGCGCCAAAGGTCTTAACGAAAAGATCGATGAAGCTCGCGGGGCGCTTACCCGTATTCAGGAAAGAGAAAGACTGGAAGCCGGCCAGACCGAAGAAATACGCGCGGAGCTGCAGGGGCTGGAAAAAAATCTCCATGCGGTGCAGCAAAAACATTCACGTTCGCAGCACCGGTTGGAAAGCTTGCAGGAACTGGAAGCCCGCTATGCCATCTATGAGCCGCCGGTGCAAAAGCTTCTCGGCGCCGCTGAGCAGATCGGCGTAAGGTTTGCCGGGACGCTGGCCGATAAATTCAACGTCGATGCCAAGGCCGAGCGCGCGGTGGAAAACCTTTTCGGGCCGCTGCTGCAAACCGTGCTGGTCGAAACTGAAGCTGACGCTATTCGCGTAACCAAATGGCTCAACGCAAATAATATCGGGCGCGTATCGATACTGGCGCTGTCCGCCTCGAATTATGGCCCGGCGCAGCCAACCGGTAATATCGCCGAATATCTCGGTGTATCATCAGAATTTGTCCGCACATTAGCGCGTGTTTTTCCGCGCGAAATGTCGGCGTGGGTGACGGGAAATATCGACGCGGTCGATCTGAACCAGTCGGGTGTTTGGGTGACGCTGGATGGCGACCTGATCGCGGGCGGAAAATTTTTCACTGCGGGAAAAGCGCCGAATGACGGCGAAGATTCGAGCCTGCTGGCTTTCAAACGCGAGATCCGCGAGCTGACCACCGCGCTGGTAGAAATGGCTCTGCAGGTAACCTCGACCGAGGCTTCGGTGGAAGAAACTCGCGCCGCACTGCAGGAAAAAGAAGAAAAAGCAGCCGCCCTAAAAACCGAGATAACCGGTTTTGAACGCGACCTTTTTGCACAGGAGATCGAAGCCAAAAATCTGGCGCAGGAAGTGGAACGCGCGGAACGCCACAGCAAAGTTGTCGCCGATGAGATTGAGCAAACCGCGCAGGAAATTCAGTCGGTCAGAGAGAGATCGCAAAAGACGGAGTTCGATGCCCGCGAAGCTGAAAGCTCGCGCGTACTGGCGGCGGATGCCCTGACGCAGATCAACGCAAACTTAAATGACATCCGCAATGAGGTTGAGCGTGAAAGCGCCGACCTCAGCGAAAAACGCGCCACCGCCGCCGCCGCTGCCGAACGGGGACGCGCGCTGGTTTCTTCGCTGCGCCGGATCGAGGTCGAACAGATCGAACTCGAATCGCGTATCGCCCGCCAGACCTTTGAAAGGCGCGAAACCGAAAGCAAGATCGAAGAGACGACCGCCTCGATCACCGCGCTGAGCGAAAAGATCGCGCTGGTAGAAGAAGATCAGGCGCGCGAACACGAAGAACTTGTGACTGCGTCGGAAAAACTGAAAACGGCGCGCTCATCGGCCGACCGGATGTCGGATAACCTGACGGAACTCAATCACAACGCCGCTGCTGCCCGCAACGCGCGCGGCGATCTGGAGATCACGCAGGCCGAGGTCACCACGCGGTTGGAAAATCTGCGTGAGACCTGCCAGCAGGAACTTTCGCAGACGCTCGAAGAGCTTGCCGCCACCGTCGAGTTTGCCGAAGATTTTGAATATGAGACCGGCCGCGCGCGGCTCGATGAATTGCGCCAGCGCCTGGAAAGTTACGGCGCGGTCAATCTGCTTGCGCTGGAAGAATTGGGCGAGGTCGAAGAAAGATTCTTGTTCCTGACCAGCCAGCGGCAGGACATCATCGACAGTATTAAATCCGCCGATGAAGCCCTGCGTGAGATCAAAACGCGTTCGCGCGAACGTTTCCGCGACGCCTTTGAAAAGATCAATGCCAACTTCAGCGAATTCTTTGTCGAACTTTTTGGCGGTGGAAAAGGCGAGATGAACCTGCTCGAAGCCGAGGATATTCTCGATGCCGGTATCGAAGTGGTCGCCCAGCCGCCGGGCAAACGACTGCAGAGCGTGATGCTGCTTTCGGGCGGTGAAAAAGCTCTGTCGGCCATCGCGCTGGTCATGGGAATCTTCAAATATCGCCCGTCGCCCTTCTGCCTGCTGGACGAAGTCGATGCGCCGCTGGATGAAGCCAACATCGGCCGATTTGTTAATAAGATCGACGAAATGTCTGATAAAACACAGTTTATCGTGGTCACCCACAGCAAACGCACGATGGAATCTGCCAAGGCCCTTTACGGCGTTACGATGGAAGAGGCTGGCGTATCCAAGCTGGTTTCGGTAAGATTTGAGTGATGAAACGATCTCTCTGCTTGCTGCTACTGGTATTTCTGGTGCCGGCAGCATTCGCTCAAGCTAAAAAAAAGCCCGTCAAGAAAACGGTGAAAAAGCCGGCGGCCGTAAAAGCCGAGCCGGCCTCCGCCTCTACCACCACTGCGCCCGCTGCTACGGCGCAACCGACACCGGCGAAAAAGAATGAGCGGACGGGCGAAACCACTGGGGCCGATCCTAAAAAAAATAACCGTCCCGGCGACAAAACCGCGCCCAAGCCCGTCTATCCATTTTTCTACGAATTCAGCCAGCCCGCTTTTGATATCGATCATCTGGTGATCGAACACGATGACACGGGAAAGGGGACGGTCACCTTCAGCAACCGTGATTATGACGAATCTTATACCGACCCTATCCAGCTTTCCGCTGTCACGATGGAAAAATTAAAAGGCTGGTGGGACGCGCTGAAGTTTCTCGACTCAACGGAAGACTACCAGTCCGTTCGGCAATATGCCCACCTGGGAACGATCAAACTGCGCTTGAGACGGGATAAACGCGAGCGCACCGCAGAACTTAACTGGACGGAAAATAAAGACGTCAAAGCGCTGATGGATGAATACCGCAATCTCGGATTTCAATTCGTCTGGATGTTCAAAATAGTGCTTTCGCGTGAAAACCAGCCTTTGGAAGCGCCGACATTAGTAGGTGCGCTTGAAGGAATGCTCAAACGCAACGAGATCTCCGACCCGCAGCAGATGATGCCGATCCTGAAAGAACTCAGCGAGGACGAGCGAATCCCGATGATCGCGCGCAATCATGCCGCAAGGCTTTTTAAGCAGATCGAAGGTAAGAAATAAATGTAGCTAATCATATCTCTCAAATATGATAAAATTTAATAAATATTTTCCGCCGATTTCTAATGTGGAACTTATTGCTCGCGGACGATCTATCCGTGAATTAGAAAATCTACATGAGAAATTCGGCGGCAAGAATTGGCGAAAGCTGAAAGGCGAAGCACGAATTGAACTTTTAGACGGTTCTGTCAGGCTCGCTGAGTTACATTGGTATGAATGTCACGGTATCGGCAAAAAGAAAATGAAGATAAAAAGATTATTGGATTGAAATCAATGAAAATAATTGCGTTCACACTATGTTTGGATAATAAGGATACGGAAAACGATTTTGTTCCAGCAAAGCTTTACCCAGTCCTCGAACCGTTGGAAAACGATCCGCAAGATTATTTAAGAGTAATTGACGAAAGCGGCGAAGATTATCTTTATCCCGCTAAATATTTTCAGTTGGTAGATCTGAGTTCTGAGGTCAAAACGGCTCTTATCAATCATTTTGAAACTACTATATTGGCTTTAACCTAATTTTGGCTTGGCTAAATAATAGAAAGCGTGTCAAATAGCACGCCTTTTATTTTATCTACATTTATTTTCAAACCCGATCAAGGCTCCGCGGTAAAGTCGAAGTTGGTTATGTTCCCGCCGGGTGTTACCGTGCGCGTGGGCTGCGCAAAGGAGGCTCTTTTCGCCTGGACGGTGATGGTAAAATTAGCTCCGGCTTGCAGCCCGGTGAAATTGTACCAGCCAAGCGTGCCTGTCTGCATCGTTACCGGCGAAGACAGATTTCCGCCTGAGATCGTGACCCGCGCATTGCCGATCCCCGCGCCGTTAGCCGACATGATCCTTCCGCCGACCGATGTATTTGCTACCGGCACCATCGCAAAGGCGTGGACCGCCCCGTTGAACACGCCGGTCCCGACAATAATATTGTTGTCGCTGATGCCGAGCGCCGCCGAAGAGGTATTTGTCGAAAGGTCCCAACCCGTGCCGCTCGGAATGAGGTCCGCCAACCGGTGGATATTAGCGCCGTCATAAAGAAACGGAATGGCAAATGCCGATGAAGCGGTGCCGACCACCCAGCCATTTGAATTTACCGCGCGCGCCGAACCTTGGCTGGTGCCCACGGGAAGCGGGACCGCGGACATACCGCCGGCCTGCGTCCAGATGAACGGCAGCCCGGAGCCCTGGTTCATCATGGAAGAGCCGACCACGTGGCCCGCGTTACTCACGCCGAATGCCAGGGCGCCGTTAGCGCCGCTCAGTGCGCCAACCTCAGAGGCGGACCCACTGCCGTTTTGGTACACCATACCCACGTTTCGGGCGGCGTTACCCGGGTCGATGCCCGTCCCGACGATCAGGCCGGAATCATTGATACCAAAAGCCGTGGTAAAAAAGCATCCCGTAGAGGTCGTCTGCGTTATTACGGAGGCGAGATTGCCGGCGTAAATTGCCGCCTGCTGAGTACTGCCGCTATCGACCGATCCGACCGCGATGGCCGAAGCATTCACGTCGTTGGCATCGCCGAGCGTTTCTCCGGCCGGAAGCGGGAGCGGCGAAACAACTCCGTTTTGCCAGATCACGGGCAGCCGGGCGGTGCCAAAAAGTGTCGACGCGCAAGTGCCGGCAACTTGTCCAGTATTGTTCGCGCCGTTAGATACGCAAAAGGTGCGGCCCGCGAGATTAGGCAGGCCGACGATGCCGCCGCCTGAGGTCCAGGTAAATGCCTGTGCGCCGCCCGTGCGGACGGAGCGGCCGACCCCTGTCCCCCCGGTAGACGCGCCAAAGCCCTGCGAAGCTGTGTCGCCGGCCTGGACGATACCTATATCGACGATCTGATATTGCGGCGGCAGCGGTATTCCTAAGTCTTTAGTTGACCGCTCATCGGGCCCGGCTTTTTGGGCGCGGGACGCCATCGGTTTAGCAAAAAATACCGAACCGGACAATATTGCAAAGCCAAGTAAAATAGCCGGGAATGCGCTGCGTAAAGAATGTATGTTCTGACCCATACGCTCGTTTCACCTCCTGGGAATCTGGTGTGGTTGTAATTTAATGGAAGTTCGAGTTTATCACAGAAATAGACAGGCGCGAATGCAAGCATTATAAGGCCACGAATATCACAAATAACTCGAATAAAGAATTTTTAATTCGTGTTATTTGTGGCATTCGTGGCTAATAAAAAATTGCGTCTATTCTTCTAGGGAATGAACGAAGCCGGAACCGGTTTGTCTTCCGCGCTGCCGAATTGCGGGACGATCTGCACTCCCGAGGTCGAGCCGAGAATGAACCAGCTGGCTATCGAGGGCCGGAAGACGGCCGCGTCCGCTTTGCCGTCGCCGTCATAATCGCCGGGCGCGGGAATATCGCCGGGCGCTCCGAAAGTAAAAGCATAGAATTGATCGTCTTCACTTCTCTCGACAAACCATTCGCCAGTCGTGGGATGGAAGAAAGCAACATCCGTTCTGCCGTCGCCGGTGTAATCGGCCGGCACCTGTTTATCACTGCCCAGACCGAATTGGTAAAGCCTGTCGGCGCCATCGATACTTCTCAAATACCACCAGACACCGATCGACGGACGGAAGATCGCGACATCGGTCTTGCCATCCCCGTCGAAGTCATAGAGGGTGCTATCCAGCGCCAGGCCGCGCTCGAACGCGCCGATGTCGGCCCGGACCACACCGTTGCGGTCACCGTCTTTCGGCCGGGCAAATCCCCGCTGATCGGACGGCAAAACATTGGCCGGGTCAGCCGCCTCGATCGCCGGGCTGCCGGGAAGAAGCGCGTGAGTAAGGGTCGGGCCGCCGTTGCTTGCCAATAAACCGAGCTTCGGGTCCTGGCCGAGAATGTTTCCGGTGGTTGTTCCGGTGATCGTGGCACCCGAAATATTTTCGATCAAATTCAAATTTAATATGTCCTGCGTTCCGGCATTTTAGATAACTATAACGTCTGACTGGTTGCCTTACCTTGGCCATAACGCTATCATTTTTGTTTGAACTACTTAAAGGAGAATTGCCAGTGAGTAAAGGCGTTGAGATCGCGCCCGCAAGCGGGAAATTGGGTATTTTGTTGGTTGGATTGGGTGCGGTGAGCACTACTCTGGTAGCCGGTGTCGAGGCAATTAAACGAGGGCTGTCGAAACCCGTCGGCTCTTTGACCCAGATGGGGACCATCCGGCTGGGCAAACGCACCGATAACAACATTCCCAAGATCAAGGATTTCGTTCCGCTCGCGGACCTCAACGATATCGTCTTTGGCGCGTGGGACATTTTCTCCGACAATGCTTTTGAGGCCGCGATGAATGCCGGCGTGCTGGAAAAAGATCTCCTCAATCAAGTCTCCGAACAAATGATCTCGCTCAAGCCGATGGCGGCGGTGTTTGAACAAAGCTACGTTAAGCGCATCACCGGCGAAAACGTCAAAACCGGCAAAAACAAGATGGACCTGGCGGAGCAGCTGATCGCCGAGATAGCGAAATTCAAATCGGAAAATAACTGCGACCGGCTGGTGATGGTGTGGGCCGCTTCGACCGAAATATATCTGGAACAATCGGCGGTGCATGAATCGCTGGAAAATTTCGAGAAGGGTTTGTACGACAGCGATCCGCTGATCGCGCCTTCGATGATCTACGCCTACGCGGCGCTCAAGTCGGGAGTTCCCTTTGCCAACGGCGCGCCGAATCTGACCGTCGATATCCCGGCTCTTACAAAACTTGCCGAAACCAATAATGTCCCCATCTGCGGAAAAGATTTCAAAACCGGGCAGACGTTGATGAAAACTATTCTCGCCCCGGGACTCAAATCGCGTATGCTGGGGCTGGAAGGTTGGTACTCGACCAACATCCTGGGCAACCGCGACGGCGAGGTGCTCGACGATCCGGAAAATTTCAAGACCAAGGAAGAATCAAAACTTTCCGTGCTAGAACATATTTTGCAGCCCGAAGTTTATCCCGATCTTTACGAAGGCTTTTCGCACGTCGTGCGTATCAACTATTACCCGCCGCGCGGCGACAACAAGGAAGGTTGGGACAACATCGATATTTTTGGCTGGCTCGGCTACAAGATGCAGATCAAGGTCGATTTCCTCTGCCGCGATTCTATTTTGGCGGCGCCGCTGGCATTAGACCTCGCGCTGTTTATGGACCTGGCGCAGCGGGCGAACTTGCGCGGCATCCAGGAATGGCTTTCGTTTTATTTCAAAGCGCCCCAGTCTGCCCCGGAACTTTACCCCGAACACGACCTTTTTATCCAACTGATGAAATTGAAGAACACTCTGCGCCATTTAAGAGGCGAAAATATGATCACTCACCTGGGATTAGACTATTACGATTAAACTAAGGAAACTCACTTGTTAAACGTCGGCCCGGCGGCCGTTATGACCAATCCGGGAAAAATTCCAGAAAAATCTTGATTTCGTGGCAAGGCAATTGCTAGAATGATAATTGCCAATGGTTTGGTCAGCTTCTTGCCAAACTCAAAACCGTAAAACTTGAAAAACTCAAATCTGGCGAATCCAGCCAACTAAAGAAGTCCACTACACATCTTTAGAATCAGTTACATCTGCAAAAGTTTGCAGCTTGTAACGTTCTTTGAATAGGCAACTTCTACACGCAAAAAAGCGTATAGAATATGGGCCCTCAGAACTTAGAGGTTTAGGTAACCTTAGAGGAGTGTCATCATGACTAGCGAAGTTAAATCGAAAAAAACGGCGGAAGAAAAAGTCTTCCTTGACCCGGATCAAAAGAGCCCGCGTGCGGCCGATTTTGAAGGCTCTTTAAGCCATTTCATCGTCGGACAGGAACGCGCCGTTCGCCGCTTAAGCGGTCTGTTCCAGATCTATCTGGCGGGATTGAATAATCCGTCACGCCCGATCGGCACGCTTTTGTTTCTGGGCCCGACCGGTTCCGGCAAGACCCGCGTGGTCGAAGCCGCTTCCGAAATTCTTTTTGGCGAACAGTACGCGGTCGTTAAGATCGACTGTGCCGAGTTTCAGCACTCGCACGAGATCGCCAAACTGATCGGTTCGCCCCCGGGATATCTCGGACACCGCGAAACTTCGCCGATGCTGACCCAGGAAAATCTCGATCGCTATCATAACGATGAGAATAAATTGACCTTTGTGCTTTTTGACGAGATCGAAAAAGCGTCGGATTCGCTGTGGCAGCTTTTGCTGGGCATTTTGGATAAAGCCACGCTGACGCTGGGCGACAATCGCCGCGTCGATTTTTCCAAAACCATCGTGGTGATGACCTCGAACTTAGGCGCCCGCGAAATGTCTGACATGATCTCGGGCGGGATCGGATTTGCCCCGGCCAAGGGCGGAAAAAATCCGAACGACAGCGACGTCGATCTGAAGATCTATCGCACCGCGCTCGAAGCGGCGAAGCGTAAATTCTCACCGGAATTCATGAACCGCATCGATAAGGTCGTGGTCTTCCGCAGCCTGAAAGAACATCACCTGCGCCAGATCCTCGAGATCGAATTGCAGTCCGTGCAAAACCGCATTACGAATTCTGCCGGCACCAAATTCGTCTTTTCCTGCAGCCATGAAGCTAAAGAATTCTTGCTGCACGAAGGTATCGATTTCAAATACGGCGCCCGCCACTTAAAGCGCGCCATCGAACGTTACCTGGTCTACCCGCTGTCGAACCTGGTAGCGACTGAGCAGGTCAAGAACGGCGACATCGTGTCGGTCGACCTGGACACCGAAAATAATAAACTTCTCTTCTCGAAACAGTCGGGCGGAATGATCGTGGCCGAACCGGGCGAAAAACAGGAGAAAGAAGATAACACCCGCGCGAAATCGGACGCCGTGGGTCTGCCGCTGCCGCAAGCCGCAGCAGCCGGTAGAAGCAAGGGCAATATCGAAAATAGCACCGAGAATTAAGGCTGAGAAATTTGCCGATCGAAAAAGCGCCGAGTTGGACCTTGGCGCTTTTTTATTTTTACACATTCCCCGAAACGCGGGTTTACATACCGAAACTGCCGTCAGCTACGCTGACTGTATTTCGTGTGTTTAGTGTGCTTCGTGGTTTAAATCCTGGAGCGATCATGCAACTCTCAAGACCAGCCACGAATTACACAAATTGCACGAATAAAATTCACAATCCGCATTCCAAAATCCCAAATTGAGTCATCTTCCCGGGGTTCCCAGCATCTCGTCCAGCCAGCCGTTGACGGTAGTTGAGAAAAACTCGACGGTAGGAATATGCCCGCCATCGTAGGTGACCGGTTTTTTCGGTTCACGCAAGAGTTTATAAAGAGGTTTAAAGTCGGTGTTGTAAGGGAACGTTTCGTCAAAGCGCCCGTTCACCACGAGTTTTGTCTGGCGTGATTGCGAAGCGAAATTTATATAATTCGTTTCCGCTATCCAGCCCTTTACCTGCGGTTCCAAACCCGCGCTGACAAAGACGGAATATTTGTAACGCGTCTCTACCGCCGTGAGCAGCAATCCCAGGTTGGCGCCATTGCTGATGCCGAGAAAAGTAAGGCGCTGGGTATCGAGATCGTCGCGGGTTTCCAGATAATCCACCCCGCGCCGGATATCGGTGATCCAGTTGACCATTTGCTTGCGAAATTCCACGGTGGAATTATCCGGCGGCGAATAATTCGGCGGGTACGGGCGGCCGACATATCCTTTCAGCACAACGGTGAAAACCGCCCGGCCGGATTTTATCAGCGGCGTCAAAAACATCTCGACCGAATCGGGCAGCGGGCGCAGGCCGCGCACCACATCACCCGCGGGAACATATTGCAGGATCTGCAGCGGCTTCGCATAGCTCTTCGGCAGATAGAGATAGGCGGTGGCAGGGCTGCCGTCTTCACCGGCAAAGGTTATCGTTTCGCGCCGCCAGTCATTGGTTTCCACGGTTTCGATGACCCTGGCGTTCAGCGCGGTTTTATCGTAGCTGTAATGTGTCAGCCAGACCTTGAAATCGGCATCGCTCGAAGGTCTATAATCGGGCGTCACCGCGGGCGGAAGCATTTCCCCACCTTGATCGCCCTGGGTGCCGGGCATGTCAAGCACGCAGCGAAAACCGATCCGGTTCGAAGAATAGCTTCCCGGAACTTCGCCGTAATCTCCGAACGAATAAGCAAGATCGTTCCAGGCGCCGCCGCTGGTGACAAATCCTTCCGGCGGGCTTTGGTTAGCGCACCATTCGGTGACGTTTCCCGCCATGTTATAACAGCCGAAAGGGCTCATGCCGAATTCCATATCGGTCACGGGCGTGGTTCCCTGCCCGCGGAAATTGGCGCGCTTGTCGGTGGTCTCGCCCTGCTTGATAAACCCCCAGGGCAGCGCGTTATAGCGCGGGTCGAATGCTCCGTCGCGCGCGGCCTTTTCCCATTGAAAAACGGTGGGCAGTTTTTTACCGCGAAATTCCGCGTACGCCGCGGCCTCGTACCAGGTGATATCGGTAACGGGAAGGCCCGCCTGGCCGACCGGAAAATTCTGATCAGTCCAGGTCCGCGGACCGGGCAATCCGGTCTTGTCCTTAAACAACTGGATCGCTTCGTCCCAGCTCAGCGTCTTTTTATCTTTTTTGACGGGAAATTTCCAATACTCTTTTTTTACATAGCCGCCGGCGGAAATAAAATCCTTAAAGTCCTGATTGCTGACCTCGTATTTATCGATAAAGTAGCTGGTCAGGCTGACCTTTGTTTCGGTCGGCCGCGACCAGTTGACCAAACTGTATTCGCTGCCGGGGACGAAAACCATGCCGGGCGGCATTTTGTCCGCTTCCATCAAATTAACCGATACATTAAGAGGAGGCGAAGAAATAAAACTGCCGCCGACACGCGGAATAATTCCGGAGATGCTGCGCTCAAACGGCGCATAACCGTCTTTCTCGATCTGCAAAATATACTGGCCGCGGGCGATGCGCTGATCTTTGATCGGCGTTTCGCCGATCAATTCACGCGCGGGAAGCTCTCCCTTTGCGTTGGGAGAAAATCGCCGCAGGTAGACGCGCGCTCCCACGGGTTCGGAACTGACGGAAAGCGAATCGGAAATGGTCGGCAGCAGCTCGACTAATTTTTTATCATCAGGCAAAACGGTTTCCACCTGGCGGGCGAGATCATAGGCTTCGAAATTCTTTTCTTGTTTTGCCAGCTCTTCGACCTTGCGTATATTTTCCCGCGCCTGCATCACTACCCAAAAATTCCAGAGATACCAGCCGCCTATTATCAGCGCCAGCGCGGCCGCTCCGGCCAATATCGCCTGGGCCCATTTGAACTTCTTTACCGGCTGCTGCAAGGCGATCTCGCGCTGCGAGCGTTCGCCCAGCATACGGCTGACCTTTTCGCTCAGTACCGCATCGGACGGCGCAATGGAGACATGCATTTTCAGCTGCTCTTCAAAATCCAGTTCCTGTTTCTGGCGCTTAAGTTCAGCCATCATTTCCGCCGCGCTTTGAAAACGCTCGTCGGGCTGTTTCTGCAAAGCTTTTTTGAGAATGGCTGAGATCTCGTCCGGAATGTCCTGTAATTCGGGTTCGTGATACAAAACGGCAGCCAGTTTTTCGACCGACGTCGCGCCGGGAAAAGGAGTTTTGCCGATCACCGTTTCATAGAGCACGACGCCCAAACTCCAGAGATCGCTGCGCGCATCGGCATCCTGCCCCCTCACCTGTTCGGGCGACATATAGCTGACCGTTCCCATTATCAAACCGGGCTGGCTCAGGAATGTTTTCAAACTTGATTCACTGTCGGCCGGGTCGAATAAAACTTTTTTCGCCAGGCCAAAATCCAGCACCTGCACTTGGTTCTGCGCGGTAATAATAATGTTGGCGGGTTTAATATCGCGATGAATGATCCCGTGCGTGTGCGCTTCGCATAGAGCGTCCGCGATCTGAACTCCGATATCGAGCGCATTCTGCGGGCCGGGCGGTTCGCGTTTTATCCGGTCGGCGAGTGTTTCGCCTTCGATAAACTGCATGACGATAAAACTGAGGCCCCACTCTTCGCCGATCTCGTGAGTGCTGCAAATATGCGGGTGTTCGAGCGCGGCCGCCGCCTGGGCTTCGCGCAAAAATCTTTTGTTGGCGTTGGGATCGATGGCGGACGCGGGCGGCAGCACTTTTAAGGCGACCTGGCGATTTAACCGCAGATCTTTGGCCAGATAAACTTCGCCCATACCGCCGACGCCGAGCAGGCGAATCACCTGAAACGACCCCACCATGTCTTCCGGCTGCAAGCGCGGCGAATCCGCCGCAGCGGCCAAGCTGGCCTTGGGAGAATCGATAAAACTGTCGGGCTGTTCGCTAGCGGCCAGGAGCTCTTCGATCTCTGCGCGCACACCCGCGTCTTCGCCGCACACTTCATCAAGATAGGAGCTTCGCGCCGACGGTTCTTTAGCCAATGCCGTATTAAAAATGCGGCTTATTTCTTTCCAAGTCTTATCGCTCAAATCTAAATCAATCCCGCTAGATTTTAATGATTGCAGGGGAAAAAGCAAAACGATCATTACGAGGTCAGAACCGGGGAGCGGTAGCGACCGGGTTTCGGATCGACTAAGAAGATGTTTTCCCAACGCAGACACGCTGTACTGATTACCCGGTTGCGGCAGTAGATGGCGCTCCCTGTTCTGATCTCATTACAATTGCGTTTTTAGCCACGCCCTGGCCAGATTCCAATCGCGCAAAACAGTGTTTGAATGAACGCCGAGCACTTCGGCTATTTCGTCATTGGTCAGGCCGCCGAAGAATTTTAGTTCGACTATCCGTCTGCGGCGCGGATCTTTCTCGGCCAATTTTTTCAGCGCGTCATCGAGCGCGATCATCTGCGCCGGTTTTTCCCGGGCAAAAACAAAGGCTTCTTCGAGCGGGATCTTTTCCGCCGCGCCGCCGCGTTTTTCCGCTTTGTGTCCGCGGGCATAATCCACCAAAATGCGGCGCATCAGGCTGGCGGCCATCGCAAAAAAATGTGCCCGGTTTTGCCACGGTGTTTCCTGTTCGACGAGCTTAAGAAATGCTTCGTGTACCAGCGCGGTCGGCTGCAGCGTATGCCCGCCCCGTTCGCCGCGCAGATAGTGCCCCGCCAAACGGCGCAGTTCAGCATATACAAGTGGTATCAATGCGTCTACAGCATCGCGATTTCCTTCATTAAGCGCGGACAGAAGCCGGGTTATTTCAGGGGCACTAAGCTCATCTTTATTCGCTTTTTCGGTCATTTTGGATGCAAAACCGAGCCGGATGTGAATTCTTCAAAAAAATTTTGATCTTTTGTTGTGGTTTTTACCGGCGAATTGCGCGTTATGGGCTGAAACGCAATTTTTTTCACAGTTTTCTGCTTGAAATATAAACATTTTGAAGGTGAAAGACAATGAATTTCCGTGTATCCGAAAAAACCGTCCCTGTTTCCGTTCCTGTCCTGACCCGCATCGCCCGCGGTGAAGACTTTGCCGTCGAAGAATTTATGAGTTCGTATGGCAATTTGGTTTGGGCGCTCGCCAAAAGATTCACTAACAGTTCGGAAGACGCCGAAGACGCCGTCCAGGAAATATTTCTTGAGATCTGGCAAAACGCCGGCCGTTATGATTCCGCCAAAGCCGCCGAGAGCACTTTTATCACGATGATCGCCCGCCGCCGGCTGATCGACCGTCTGCGCAAAACCTATCGCCAGCCGCAAACTCAATCGATGGAAAATTCCTTTGAGATCCAAATGTTCGGCGGCGGTGACAAACAGATGCAAACCAAGGTCGAAGCGAAACAGGCCGTCAAGGCGATGAAACAATTACGCCCGGAACAGCGCAGCCTGATATTAATGACCGTTTTTGACGGGCTTTCGCACGGCGAGATCGCGCAGCTCACCGGCATGCCGCTGGGCACGGTGAAAACAAACATCCGCCGCGGTTTTAACCGGATGAGAGAGATAATGAGCCTCGGTGCTTTTGGAAAGGCCGCCGCCGTATAATACCCATTCGCGAAGAATAGGCCCTCAAGATCGTCGATAAAAAAGCCGTGTATTTCTACACGGCTTTTTTATTTCAGGTTTGAACGCTAACGGCAATCTAGGGCAGTGAGCGCGGATTGCTGATGCGGAATTTGTTGCACGGCAGGCCCTCTCCTCCGTCAAGAGCGGGATTTCGCAGAGGAGCATCGACAGAATCCAGACCGGCCCCCGCGCTCCCGGCTGCTGAAACCGCGGCTGCTGCGCCGCCGTTCGCGCCGGCGGTAGCGGGCTCGGCTATTTCCACGGGTTCGGCTTCGAGCCTGAACCTTACCGAGTCCTTGTCGGCATCGGAAATTATGTCGTAGAGCATCTCGAGATCGCCCTTTTTGCTCATCGGCTGCTCATAGCAATCGTTATCGAAAACTATTGTCGCATCGTCGGAAAACACCATCGAAAAAGAACCGTCGCTAAGACCGGTGACCCGGATCGTCAGCTCGCCGCCTTCGATCTCGGCTTTACCGGAATTACCGATATCCTGAAACGGTGTAACCGCTTCCGAACAGCTCTGGTCGACCAGACGGTAACGACGGCTGAGATGGTCTAAGGCGGAAAATTTGGCGTTCCCGATGGACATCAAAACTGCATTCATTTCGTCCATGGGGAATCTGGCTGACATCGCTCCGTGTACACCCTCAGCAGTGAGGTCAACGAAATCGCAATAATTGTCGCCTTCGCACGTTTTCGTTTGAGGATCGGTAACGCTGATCTCAATTTTAACGCCACGCTGCCCGAGAGGGATGCCGCCGTCATTGCCATTGTTATCGGAATTGTTAGCGGCGATGACGCCGCCTAGCTGGAGTCTTACCTGATGGCATTCATTGAATGGGAACAAGAGTTTCCAATTGTCATCTTTCCTATAACTGGCCGCGATGCCCCTGGTAATAATTGTGAACTTGCTCATAGTTGTCTCCTTATTTACATTAAGCCGGGGATTAATTAAAACTCAGCATATCCGCCAAAAGCGGCAAATGATGCCCAATAGTAAGGCGATCTAAATCGTTCATCGGCCGCATTTACCATTTCCAATTGAGCCTTACGCAAAGCTTTTATGGTAGAAAGCGATTCTTGTTTCCGATACCGGTGTAATTTTTTCATCAATTCGGCGGTCGCGCCGGATTCGACCGACCACTGACTGGCCACCACCAGCGGCACGCTTAACGAGAGAAAAGTGCGCGACAGCCCGACCAGCCCTTCTCCGTTATAATCGCTTTCCACACCTGTCTGGCAAGCGGACAATATGACCAGCCGGGTGCGGGGCAGTTTTTCCGCCCTCAGCTCTGCATTGGTAAAGAAGTTATCTTCCGCGTTCGCCGCGTTCGGACTTTTGGCCATCACCAGTTCAGACAACAACGGCGCCTCCGGATGGACCAGGTAGTGGCCCGCGAAATGAATAACGTCCGCGCTGCCCATCGCCTGGCGAAAGGCTTTTTTGGTAGCCTCTCCGCTGACCAATATGTTCGGGACCGAATAATTTCCCGCAATACTTCTGACCTCTTTTATCGATTCGGGAAGATTCTGCAAACCGGGTAACTGCTGGCGGTCGAAAGCGGGATCGCCGATCGCCAAAAGGCTTTCGGTCGGGCCCGATCTTTCCTGCGCCTTTTGGGTGGAAAGAACAAAGACATTCGCGCTGGGCGAATAAAACATATCGAATTCCTGGATAAGATATCTGCCGTTGGGAGAAACAAGCGCGGCAAAAGGCAGCTTGAACAATATCTGGTTCGGGATCAGGCAAATTTCCTTATCTCTATCCAGCTGCGGTAAGACGGGCGTGATCAGCAGGTTATAAAATTCCTGGGCGAGGCCGCGCGCCTGGTCCTGCTGGGAACGGTCATGAGAAGTGATCTTATCGATATAAAGCTCGATCTTGTTCTTCATATCCGCGAGATTCACGCTCGAGGACACCATTTCAAACTTGTCATTCGAGATCACCCAGATCAGGACCCGGTCCTTTAGTACGGCATATTGCAGAAGCTGGACATTAGCGGGTATCTGGCCTCTGATCTGACTCACGCTTAAGGGCTGGGCCGATTCACCGGGGCGCAGGCTCGAAGCATCGTTGGCGATGTTCTTATTGCTTTGTAATTGATCCAGCAAAGAACGGGAGTTTGACGCTTCCGCGTAATTGAAGGCCTCTTCAATATTGTCCGCGCGGAGTTCATGCTCGATCGCCACATCGTAGATCTCCTGCTCGTATTTAAAGAAACTGGCCCGTTCCTCTTCTTTGGTGAGCCGTCTTCGTTTTTCTTCGGCAAGATTGATTATTTGCGGCAGATCTTTTTCGATCTCGGCGTCGTCTTCCAGCTTTTCATAGGCCAGCAACCGTAATTTCATGGTTTCATATAACAAGGGCGAATCGTTTACCTCTTTTTTGGCCTGCGGCGACTGGCCGCCGGTATCTTTTTGGGCCTGCAGCTCCTGCTCTTTTATCTCTTTTTGGATCTGTAACGATTGATTGTAGCGCTGGACCGCGGCCAGGAAATTTTTCTTTTTAAACTCCAGGCCGCCTAAGCCAAGCATTATTTCCGCCATCTCCTTCTGCTTTAGAGCATCTCCCAGATCCGCGGCGCTCGCTATCGCATCATTGAACCATCTTTCGGCCTCGGGCAGCTCGTCGTTCTGGGTGTAAACCTTGCCGGCGCTCTTCTGGGCGTCAATGACAAACTGCTTGTCCCTTTTTTCCTGCGATTCCAGTCTCTCCTGCACAATTGCCCGTGATAGTGCCGTAAAGCCCATCGAAGCGAGAGTCTCAAAAGCCTCGTTCAGGCCGCGTTCTTTTTGCCGGGAGCTGGCATTAGCCTCGCCCGAATATTCGAAGATGCGCTGTAAATAGGTGTAGGTATGTTTCTCCTGCCGGACGGAACGGTCCCGCGAATTGAGCGAACGCAGGAACTTTTGCGTCATATATATGTCGCGCATCGCCTCGGCTTCTTTAAGCGCCAGTTGGTAGCGGTTGTCCACGTCGGTCGGCAAAAGCAATCCGAGTGACGATTGTCCGCCGATCACCCAGTCGAGATTCATTAATGCGAACCAGCGGTATTTTTTATCCAGGGCAAAAGTATCTATCTGCTTAAACGATTCAAGCGCGGCCTGACGGTCCGAAGAATATCTGCAATAAGCGATGAAATAGTCGGCTACGGTTTTCGCTTCGATCACATCTCCCGCCTGCAAAAACAGGTCCCGGGCAGACGTGAAATTGTTTATAGCCAGCCTGCATCCTTCATCGATGCACAATTCATAGCCTTTACGCATCTGCGCCTGTGCATTCTTTACGATCTCTTTTTTCTTCGGCGGCAGGTTTTCATAAAAAGCTGCCAGATCGGCGGTGAAGTTGTCCTGGTTACGCTCTTTTTCCAGGCGGCCGAGATATTTTAGCGCGCGCTGAAGTTCAGCCTGTTTTCCCTCATCGTCCGTCTCGACCAGGGACATGACTAGTTTTTGCGGCAGATATCTTTCCGTGATCAATTCCCGGTTCACGCTGGCCAATTTGAATGCTTCGTCGTCACGCCCGGCGGCGGCGGCATCGAGAAAGGCTTGCTGAAAATTATTCGCATCCCTTTTTTCCTGTGAGGTCTGCTCTTCCAGCTCCCGCAGACGGTCTCGCGCTTCGGTCGCCCATTTCGTGGTCCCATCGTGTTTCAGATACTCTTCCCAGGCCTCTTTTGCCTGATTGACCAGCGGCAATGCTTCCAGACAGCGGGCCTTATTAAACAAGGCTGGCTGCAGATCGGGCTTTATCTGTAAAGCTTTTTCAAAATTATCGTATGCCTGCACGGTCATCCTGAAACGGATGCCTTTATCTTCCTCTGCCTGGCCTTTTTCCAGATAAGCCACGCCCAGGTTGCTGTAAATCTCAGCGTTTTTCGGGTCCTTTAGCAGGGCTTTTTTCAACTGCTGGATGGCCGCGTCAAAATCCTTTTGCGTCAGATAGAGGTTTCCCAGCAGAAAAGGGTCTCCACTGTCCACGATCTGCCGTTTAGCGCGTTCGACCTCGTTCTTATCCACCTGGGAATCTTCACCACTGCGCAGACGATAGTAAGGGGCATAATTTAACCCTGAGACGCGGGATTCCAACGGCCGCTCGTGCTCATAAGCTTTGTTAAGCGCGGCGAGGCCCTGTCTGACGCCGTAATTTGCGTACCAATTCCAAGCAAAGAACGATGAAAAAACGACCAGAATGGCGGTCAGGCCCACTGCGCCGGCCAGGCGCAAGGAAGAGCCGGAACCGGTCCCGCCGATCAATTGCGATGAAGGGAATGAGAATAAACGGGCGAATATCGATCTCTTTACAGGCAGGATGACGCGGGGAACGGGCTGATCATCCAGGTAATTCCTGAAAACACGGGCAAATTTGATCTGTTCGAGACTGTCCTTGGAAGTCAAAAAGCGAGCCTCAAAAGCCTCTTTTTCGGCCCCGCCCAGCTTTCCATCGGCATAATACTGGATCAATTCATCTTCGATCGACTGCATATTTTCATAATATTCATTGTCGGTCAGCAGACGTTTTTCGACGTGCTCCAGCTGTTCCTCGGAACTAAACATTCCGAGCAAATATGCCCTTAATTCCTTATATTGCCGTATTTCTTCTCGCATTCTGATTTCCCCCCGGTAAACGCTCCTATTTCTTATGTTTTTTTGCCAAAAACGTTACCCCGGGCGGTATTTTTTTATACAGTTGGTAATACATTTGCGCAGGCCTTCGCGAATGCGAAAAGCCCGTATTCGAAGCGCCTTATTAGAGATTCCCAGGTCGGTGGCGATCTTTTTACGCCGTTCGACCTTGGCGCCCTTGTTATCCGTGTAATAACCAAGGATAAATTCACGCTGTTCCGGGGGTAATTCCTCCAGGCATTCGTCCAGACACCCGTAGTTCTGGTCCTCGATCTCGGAATCTTCATCTTTTTCGGGAGATTCGATGACGGATAAATTTTCGGTAAGTTCGGTTGTTTTAGGAGCCCGAACAGATTCCAAAAACACATTTTTGGCAACGGCGTAAAAATATAGGGCCGGATCGCCCTGATATGAGTCGAAGATCGTATCTATTTTTTTTACTACCCGATCGATCGTTTCATCTGCTAACTCGTCAGGCTGATGACAGCCGCGGGCGCGAAATATTTTGACCAACCGCTCTCGGATCGCCGCATATTTTTCTCCCGCTGCTTCCCTGTCATCGTTTAGCCAGGTTAGTAGTTTCTCAAATTGCTCAGGTTCAAATGTAGTTGGGGCCATTCAAATACTCAGCTTTTGCCTAAAGCCAAAACGGGGACTTGGCTGCCCTCATAATTCTTTACACCATTAAGTGAGGCAGCCTCGTCAAGACCTAAAAAGCCAGCTTTAGAGATTCTATTCGTTTTTGCGGGCGCCAAAGACAGAAAAGTACCCGTTCTTAACGACTTACTTATTCTATAATGCCAGGCCCTGCGCGTGTTAAAAAAAATTGCGAATTATTATTTTGGGTGGGATCACTATTTTTCCGCTACCGCTATTATATTTTGCGTAAAAATTCCCTGGGGGCTGCCGGTTTCGACCATTTTCCAGAATTTTAATCTCAGCACCAGCAAGCTCCACAATACATATCTGATACCGGATTTGACGCCGTACGGAACAGGACCCGTCGGAAAACACTGTACGCTGCTAAAACCCGTATTGAGCATTACCTGGCTGATCGAGGACTCCGTATAAGCCATTTCGTGAGTATAATCCCCATAAAAAATACTGCTGTAAAAAAATCCCTGGCCATTGGGCACCTGCATCAGGAACCGCCCGCCTTTTTTCAGATTGCGGTTGATCAGCCGGAGCAGGTCGAACGCCTCTTGTTTCGTGAAATGTTCGATAACGTCTTTGGCTACGATCATATCGAACGGTTCGGCGTTATTGCTGAGAAATTCTATAAAATCCCCGCACTCCAGGTTGTTTATCTCCATCGCGCGGCCTTTGTTTATCTGCTCGGGAGAAACGTCGATACCCCAGGTATTTTCGTAGCCCTTCTTTTGCAGGTGATAGACAAAATAACCGTCTCCGCAGCCGATCTCCAGGATCCGCGCGCTTTTCTCCGCCGGCATATGCCGGCCGTAATAATGCTCGATTGCGGCGGGTTTTACATATGCCAAAGAGTTTTCACCATGCAAGTTCCGGTTATGGGTACTTATATAGGTGTCATAAATGGTCTTTTTATAATCGTCCATCGGTGAAACAATTTGAGATTCTTTGGCTTTTGGTACGGACATTAGACAGACGCAATATTTTGGATGTGTTCAAATAGTAGAGAGACACTTTGGGAAAGTCAAGATGTTCTTGAATTTACACTTGTGTCACTTTTCGTCATTACTCAAGAAAATCGAGGCCCATTTCCCGCGGCCCGAGCTTATTCCGCATAATGATACGGGCACAGCCATTCCAACGCAAAATGGCGTCGTCATTGCCGGGCGGGCGAACATTCTCGGCTTTTTCAAACCATTCCATCGCCTGGAGAAAGAGTTCGTAAGCGTTTAACCCGCCTTTGTTAAGCGTGGCTTTGGCCCGGCGCTCATAGGTAATACCGGTGTAATAAGCGCGTTCATATTCGTCAGTGATAGCGGATAAATAGTCCTGCACACGGCTGTCGCCGATGGCGTAATCTTTACCGAAACGGTCGGTCATCGCCAGCACGATATTTATCAGCGCCTCCTGATTTGCCGGGTCGATGGCCAGAACATCCATGCAAATACTTTCGGCCGCCCCGGGTTCATTGAGCAGCCGGTAATGTTTGGCTTTTTCCAGTGCGGCCGGGACCGCTTCTTTAGATAAAGGTTTTAGCTCGAACATAAACGCGTCGGTTCAAAGTTTAGGGTTCAAAGTTCCGGGTAAATCCCAAACTTGAACTCTGAACTTCGAACTTTGAACTATTTTTTCTTTTTCCGAAACAGCTTCACCAGCTTGGCGACGGGGTCATAAAATTCGTCGACCACCCGCTCTTTAAGCGGAATTATAGCATTATCGGTGATGGTGATATGTTCCGGGCAGACCTTGGTGCAGCACTTGGTGATGTTGCAGTAGCCGATGCCAAACTCGTCTTTTAATTCCTGGCGGCGGTCGACGGTATCGAGCGGGTGCATCTCCAGCGCCGCGGCGTAGACCAGAAAGCGCGGGCCGATAAATTCCTCGTGCTTGTGATGATCGCGCAGCACGTGGCAAACGTCCTGGCAAAGAAAGCATTCGATACATTTGCGGAATTCCTGTACGCGGTCGACATCTTCCTGCTGCATGCGCCAGGTGCCGTCTTCGGCGTCGGGCGCGCGCGGCGTGAATTTTTTGATGCGCTTTTTGACCTCGTAATTCCACGAAACATCGGTCAGCAGATCGCGCACGTGCGGAAAAGTTTGCATCGGCTCGACGGTCACCGGTTCATCCATCGGCAAAGTGTTAAGCCGGGTCATGCACATCAATTTGGGCATCCCGTTTATCTCCGCCGAACACGAGCCGCATTTTCCAGCCTTGCAGTTCCAGCGGCAGGCGAGATCGTTGGCCTGTTCGCCCTGCACCTGCAGCACGGCATCGAGCACCACCATTCCTTCGGAAACCTCGGTCTGGTAGTCGACAAATTTTCCTTCACCGCGCTCGCCGCGCCATATTCTGAATGTTGCTTTCGACATAATGTTTTTAGTAGCGCCACCGTCTCGGTGGCAGTCGTGAGGGCGTCTCGCCCTCACATATTGAATCAGCGGCAGCGAGACGCAGCCGCGACAGCCGGCGGGACGCCAGCGCTACGAGGTTATCCCATTTCCTCAATAACCTTTTTCAACTCTTCCGGCATTTCCGGCAGCGGTTCACGCGCCAGCTGCATCTGGCCGTCCACTTCCTTGACCGTGTGATTGAATTTTGCGAATTCCGGATCTTTGTTCGGATAATCGTCGCGGAATTGCCCGCCGCGGCTTTCCTTGCGCGCGAGGGCGGAAAGCGTGATCGCTTCTGAGATCGTCAACAGATTGCGCAAATCGAGCGCGGTGTGCCAGCCGGGGTTAAAATCGATATTGCCCGGCGAGAAAACGTTCGCCGTCCGCTCTTTTAACTTACCGATGCCTTCGAGCGCGCGCTGCATTTCTTCCTCGATGCGCACGATGCCGACCAGGTTCTGCATCATTTCCTGTAGATCGTTTTGGATCGCAAACGGATTTTCGCCGCCCGCGTTTTCAAACGGCGCCAACGCATTCTTGATCGCGGATTGTACTTGCGCGTCGTTTACCTGCCCAGCTGCGTTATCTTTGGCATAAACAGCCGCGTATTCACCGGCGCGTTTGCCGAAAACCAGCAGATCGGATAGCGAATTTCCGCCTAAACGGTTCGCGCCGTTAATTCCCGCGGCGCATTCACCGGCGGCAAAAAGCCCGGGCACGGTGGACATCTGCGTGTCAGCGTCGACACGAATGCCGCCCATGATGTAATGCGTGGTCGGGCCGACTTCCATCGGCTCTTTGGTGATATCCAGGTCCGCCAATTGCACGAACTGGTGATACATCGACGGGAGTTTTTTCTTGATATGCTCAGCCGCGTTCGGAAGTTTTTCCTTGATCCAGGCGATATCCAGATAAACGCCGCCGTGTGGCGAACCGCGCCCGGCTTTTACTTCGCGATTGATACAGCGCGCGACGTGATCGCGGGTCAGAAGTTCGGGCGGGCGGCGGGCGCTCTTGTCGTTTTGCGTATAGCGCCAGCCTTCTTCCGGCGTGTCAGCCGTTTGATCTTTATAGTTGTCCGGAATGTCGTCAAACATAAACCGGCGGCCTTCGCTGTTTTTCAGGATGCCGCCCTCACCGCGCACGCCTTCGGTCACGAGAATGCCGCGGACGCTCGGCGGCCAGACCATCCCGGTCGGGTGAAACTGGATAAATTCCATATCGATCAGCTCCGCACCGGCCATGTAGCCGAGCGCGTGGCCGTCGCCCGTGCCTTCCCAACTGTTACTGGTGATCTTGTAAGCGCGGCCGACGCCGCCGGTCGCCAGTATGACAGCCTTGGCTTTAAAGATGCGAAACCGCCCGTGCTCGCGTTCGTAGGCCAGCGCGCCGATCACCCTGTCGCCGTCTTTTAATAATGTAACGACGGTGACCTCCATATAGACTTCGATACCCTGGTGAATGCCGTGATCCTGCAGGGTGCGGATGAGTTCGAGGCCGGTGCGGTCGCCGACGTGAGCAAGCCGCGGATAGCGGTGCCCGCCAAAATTACGCTGGTTGATGCGGCCGTCCTTGGTGCGGTCGAAAACGGCGCCCCAGGCTTCGAGCTCGCGCACGCGGTCGGGCGCTTCCTTGGCGTGAAGCTCGGCCATGCGCCAATTGTTGACATACTGGCCGCCGCGCATCGTGTCGGAAAAATGGACTTTCCAATTGTCGCGGTCGTCGGCATTTCCCATGGCCGCCGCCATGCCGCCTTCGGCCATCACGGTGTGCGCTTTGCCCAGCAGCGATTTGCAAACCAGGCCGACCTTGACGCCGGCCGCCGAGGCTTCGATAGCAGCGCGCAAACCGGCGCCGCCCGCGCCTATTACTAAAACATCATGTTCGTATGTGGTGTAATCCGTCATAAAGTCGTATCGCCGGCGTCTCGCCGGCTGTGTCGGCAGCGTCTCGCTGCTGACTTGAAGTGAGGGCGAGACGCCCCCACGACAGCCCCGTCACTATATTGCGACGGTGGCGTTACGTAAAATAAATTCTAAAATCGGTAAAGACGTGCATCGCGCATAGACGCACGTAAACATCGGAAAATCCGACGACAAAAAGGCTGATCCAGGCATACAGCATGTGCCTCGTATTAAGCCCGCTGACGCAGTCGTAACAGGACTTCTGAATTTTATTTTTTGACAGTTCCTTTTTGCGGCCGCCGATCAGATGACGCAGCGAATGGCAGCTAAAAGTGTAGAGGCTGAGACAGATCACGTTGGCCGTCAGAATGACCGTGCCCACGCCGATACCAAAATGGACCTTCCCGGCCGGGTCCGTCAGCCACATCGCTTCATAAGCGTCATAGGCCAGCACTACCAAAAACAGCAATGCAAGATAGAGAAAGTAACGGTGGATATTTTGCAGGATAAGCGGAAATTTTTTTTCGCCGCGATAACCCGTGCGCGGTTCGCCGACGGCGCATGAGACGGGATCGGCCCACATCGCTTTGTAATACGCCCCGCGATAGTAATAACAGGTGAAGCGAAAACCGCCCGGCGCCCAGAGAATAAGCAAAGCGGGTGAAAACGGGAGCCAGCTTGGGATCCAGGACGGAATGGGGCCGAACAAGGCTTTTGCCGTGCCGAATAGTTCCGGCGAATACATCGGTGAAAGATAATGATCGAAGCGATAATTATTTCCCTGAAAGGCCGCCCAGGTGGAGTAAGCGACAAAAGCCGCTAACCCGATAAAAGTCAGCAGCGACGGCAGCCACCACGCGCCCTTGCGCGTTGTCTGGCCAAAAGAACGCCGCTTAAGTTGAACCAGCACCGTTGACATACTAAGTTTGTTCACCCTCCTGCGCGCAAACGACCTCATGGCAGGATCAACTGCCTCCCAAAAGCCAGCAGAATTTTTATATTTGCAGACCCGGTATGAATGTCATTTTCCCGCGCTCAAATGATCCGGAATTAACTTGGATTACTAATTTAATTTTTACGCGAATTTGCGCGATAAATCAAGCAGAGTCAGTGATTTCACTTTGACGGCTCAATCCGCTATTTTTTGGAAATAAATAGCCTTTTTGCCGTTTGCATCCTTAACATAGGCAAGGTAGATAAAGCCGCCGGCGGCAGCCGCGGAGGGCAGTTCGCCATAAGCAATTTCCTGCGGCGCGGAGCTTTCCTGCTTGGCGGAAAGCTTTTTGGCCATTATTTTCCCATTCCCCGTCCAGATAACCCGGTTGGAAACCAGCACCGGCGTGCCGAAAACGACGCCCTCACTGACCAGCATGCGCGGCGAAAAAGTTTTTCCCTGATCGGCCGAACTCGCCCAATATAGCCCTTCGGCGCCGGCGTCGCCGGCTGTGTACCAAGCGACCCTAAGCGTGCCATCACTTCCCATGGCCAGGGGCGCGCCGCTGACCGGACAGGCATTAAGCTGCCATTTATCGTCGCTGACGATGGCTGGCTCGGCGAAAGTTTGACCGTTATCGCTGGTCGAGGTAACCGCAATATGCCGCAGCTCGCCGCTGAGAACCTGGCGCCAGCTGATATAGGTGCGGCCGTCACCGGCCTTGATCACGGAAACTTTGCAGCAGGGACAGATCTCGCCGGCGATCTTTTTATTTTGACCCGCTACTTTTCCATTATCGCTCAATGAACTGAAATAGATCTCGGCGTTCGGTTCAAGATGTTCATGTTTCGCCGCCGGATGGGCTGTTTTCATTTTCTCTTTCGGGTCATTTTTCACACCGCGCTCGTCCAGCCAGGCAAAATAACCCGCCCTATCTGCACTGTCGCTCATGCTCATTCCGTGCATTCCGTGCGATGCGGCCGCGGTGTCATCGTTGACCTTCAGTGGCGGAGCAAAACTTTTCCCGCCGTCCGTCGAGACGGAGAGCATCAGGTCGTTGCCGTCTTCTTTGGGATCGCGCGAGCGCAAGTTCCAGCCGATGTACACATTTTCTTTTCCTGAAATTTGCAGCGTGGGCTGGTCTCCGCGCCAGGCTTTTACGCTGCCGGCGTCGGGGTTGATGCGCACGCGGTTTCCGGCCGCGCCCGTGTTGTTATATTTTTGCAGATAAAGATCGGCGGTCTTATCGGCACCGTGTTCGACGTACGCCACGTAAATATTTCCGTTCTCATCCGCGGCGATCGCCGGCTCGCCCGCTTCGACACCTATAGGAGAGACCGGAACCTCGACAGCCGGTTTGATGGCCGATTCCGTTGACAGGGACCGAATGTCATTATAAGAGCAGCCGCTTAAGGCGAGACAGAAATATAGAATCACAGCGAAATTTCCGGCGTGAATGCGAGCAAAATTCATAAAGTCCTCTTAAAAATTCGATCTATCATCTATCATCTATCATCTATTCCGAATACATTCTGCGCCGACAATCAAAAATTGAATCTAAAACCGACTTGGATCTGCCGCGGGTCGAAAGCCGCCGTCGGCCGGCCAAACGCGGCGAGCGGAACCGTTCCGGTGCCAAAGGTATTGTTAGGCACCGAGAAATTCGCGCGGTTTAGGACATTAAAAGATTCAATTAATAATTCCAGGTTCATTGCTTCGGAAAACACGAACCGCCGGCTGAGCCGCAGGTCAAGCGATGAATGATCAAACCCGCGTCCGGTGTTGCGGCCGACACCGATGGGGCGATCGTTATTATTTGTATCGCCGTTGCGGTCGTTGCCCGTCACGATATTGAATGGCAGCCGCGAAGCATAAGTAAAAATATAACTCAATTCCAGGTTGCTGTAGAGTTTTCTTAGCAACGATCCACCCGAAGCCTTAGGCGAATAAAAACTGCCGTTGAGAGTGAGACGGTGACGCTGGTCGTTATCGGACAATCCCCATTCATCATTAAGATCTAAATTATTTTGCGGCGTAGAGAAGAAAAAATTTCCCGAATTATCGAGCGCCTTGGAAAAGGTATAGGAAATTCTGACATCGGCCCAGCGCCCCTGCCTTTTGTTAAAAGACACTATCAGGCCGTTATATTCGGATTCGCCGGAGCCTTCGAAACGGCCGATATTCCCAAAATTCGGATCGGGCCGGCAAAGATTCGGATCGACCGCCGCCGCGCAGGTGGGAACATTCACGTTGCGCGAAAGTATCAGGTTTAACCCGCGCACATATATGTAGCCGACAGACAAGGAAGAGTTGAACGGCAATTCGCGCTCGACCTGCAGGCTGGCCTGTTCGGTATAACTGTTTTCGATATCGGGATCGATACGAGTGATGTTAGGTTTGACCAGCAGGACAGATGGCGCGCTGGTAAGAACATTCGGGAAAACCGGAGCTCCGGGCGAACCGGGGGCAAGCTGGACGACGATATATTTGCTGCCGTCGCGCTGCAGCGCATTGGAAGTGGCGCGCGTCGGGATACGGTCGTAATAAAGCCCGAAGCTGCCGCGGATAACCGTCTTTTCACCGGGCGCATAAGCAAAACCAAAACGCGGCGAGATATTGTCGCGGTCGGTATTTATCGGCCCCGGTAAAAATTGCAGGTCGTAGCGCAACCCGAAATTCAAGGTCAGTTTTGGGTAAAGCTTGAATTCATCCTGCGCGAATAAACCGAAATTGGGATTATTTTGCGCTTGTGCCGGTGCACCGAAAGCCTGTTGAAACTGGCTGTATACCGGCGGCCGACATGGGTCGGTGAAACTTTGCAGCGCGGAAAGAGAGATCGTGGCGCCGCCCGGCGGGTCGCAGCCGGCGATTCTCGGCACGGTCACGGGCGAAAAAGTATACACGCCCTGCAGCTGGCCGGGGAAAACAATATCTAGCTTGTTGTAGATAAATTCCACGCCGCCTTTTACCGAGTGCTTGCCCAGAATGGTGCTTAGGCTATTCGTCAGTTGGTACAGATCGATATCGCGGCCGGTCGGCGAATTGGTGGCGGTCCCGAAATTCGCGACACCGGAAATATTTACCGCCGGGCCGGTTTGGTCGATGGCCGGCGCGCCCAGCCGGCTGCGGCGAAACTGGAAACGAAACTCATTGACCGCGCTTGAACCGAGCGTGGTAACGTTCGCAAGATTTACGGTATGATCGGTATTTTCCAGATCGGTCCCGCGGCTCACGGCATTTAAGCCGCCGACCGTGCGGGCGTTTTGCGCGGAGATGTCGTAAAAATTGTAAGTGGCCGCAAACGAATTTTTTTCGTTTATCCGGTGATCTAAACGAGCAAAGAAGTTTGTCGAGTCGAAACCGCCCGGTACGAGTCCGGTTTGAATTTGCGGCCCGGGATAACCAACGGCGGCCAGACGGTTATTGATGGCCGTTACGTTAGCGGGCGCAATGGTGATGATGTTGCTGTCATTGCGGCGCGTCTGCTCAAAATTGGTGAAGAAGAAAGTTTTGTTTTTAACTACCGGTCCGCCCAGTGATGCGCCGTATTGCGTCTGTGTCAAAGGGTCTTTGCTCGCCGCCAGCGGATTGCGCGCGTCCAGCCTGTCGCTGCGTAAGAAACCGTAAGCTTTTCCGTGTAACTGATTTGTGCCCGAGCGGGTCACGATATTTACAAAACCGCTCGAAGCCCGCCCGAATTGGGCGACCGCCCCGTTAGAGACCACCTGGAATTCGCGGATCACTTCCTGGCTGTAATATGTTCCTGCAAGCTCAACAGAATCATCATTTGCGGATGAACCGTCGACGATAAAACTGACATTTAAATTGCGCTGGCCGGCGATGGAAATACCGGTTCCGGGCACGGCCGAGGTCTCTGCAAAACGCTGAACGCTGCCGGTATTAGTGCGCGACACCGCCGGAAGCAGCAGCGCCAGATCGAGAAAATTACGCCCGTTGAGCGGCAGGCTTTCGACGTCTTTTGGAAGGATCGTTTCCGACACCTGGGTGCGGGTAGTTTCGATCGTGAGCAGATCGGACGTGATCATCTGAGTGTCAACTTCCGGGCTCTGAACCTCGAGCTCGAAACGCGCATTCACGGTCTGCCCCACCGTAAAGGCCACTCTCTTCGTCAGCGCCAAAAAACCGGTGACTTCAATTCTGACCGTATAAGCTCCCACGGGCAGATAGCTGAACCTGAAATTTCCCTCGCCGTCGCTGACGGCGTTGTGGGTCTGATTCGTTTCCAGGCTGGTGACCGAAATTTTTGCGCCCGGAATCACGGCACCTTGCGGGTCGACGACCTCACCCGCGAGCACGGCCGCGGAAACACTCTGCTGCGCGCGCGCGGCGGCGGCGATCAGCAGCAAACAGGAAAGTAAAAAAGCTGCGGTAACGATCTTGAAAAATTTATGAGGCGAGTTCATATTCCTCCACTAAAAAAGCTGATCCGCCCCGAAGTTTTGACGGGGTCAATTTAACCGCCTGATGAAAAGATCATTGGCAGTATGAATCGCTGGAAACGCTTAAGCGGAGAAAGGAGGGGCGCGGGGTTTAAGATCGCGGGAAATGTTTTTTAATTCGGTAAAAGCGCGGGAAGAAAGATTATTTACTAAGACCCGGAAAACGTGCGGCTGCGATCTTGACGTATAGGCCTGGGCGGCGTGCGCGGCAAATTCAAACCGGGTGTTGTTAGCGTTTTTTTCAATACGCGCCGAACTTATGTATTGCGGTTCCGGCGCATTTTGCGAGTAAAAATATTGGGTGAGCGAAGGTTTGCCTTTGGCCAGATAGGTGAAAAATAATTTTTCCGTTTCTCTATAGCTCGGCGTCGCCCGGGTAAAGCGAAGGCTTTCGGTAAGTTCAGAAAGAAAAATGTCTTTTCGCTCGACACGTGCGCAGATATTTTTTAGCGGTTGTTTTTGATCCCCCTGCCAGGGCGCCGCGGAATTTTTCTTTACCCACATTTTCTGCAGGGGGCAAAAAACCTCGTCTGAAGAGCGCCGGGCCGCCGCCTGCGACAATGGCAGTGAACTCAGATAAACACACAAAAGCACCAGCAGTGTCAGCACGCGCGCAACACTTTTTACGATAAAAGCCGGCTTTTTTATCTGGGCTAACTGGGACATTTCTTTACCAAATACTCTAGCACAACCGCACAAGGCAATACAGAATTTATTGCACGATGATCTTGCCGTACATCATATCCATTCCGCACATAAACCCGAACGCTCCCTTTTTCTTCGGGGTGAATCTAACGGTCACGGCGCGGTTTAGGGGCAGCCAGCGGCGAATGCCATAGGCCGGAAAAACTATTTCCTCGCCGCATTCGTCCGCGCTTTTGCGAATAATGGTCAACTGCGCCGGGACCCCGCGTTTTAAACGAAAACTCGCCGGGCGATATTCTCCATCTTTTAATATTATGGTTTGTTTTTGAACTGCGGTTTTTGGCTTACGAGGGATCTTTTGAGCATTTGCAGGGATCGCCGCCGCCAGGACCAGAGAAAAAAATAAGCACGCCGTGCTCGCGATCAAAAAAATTTTCGTCATTATCATTCTCAATAAATAAAGCTATATCTTCTGAAAACAAAGAGTATACCTTGTCTGAGAATAATATTCGAGTTTTTATTTATACCTGGCTTGTTTAAGTAAGGAGTTTGCTTTTGATAGCAAAGCCTGCCGTTTACCATTAAAAAGCTGTCAGCTAACAGCTATTAGCTTATAGCTAAGCTTTTACCGGTAAATAAACTTTACTTGCTTTACAGACAAGTCTTATATTTTTTAATCGCAATAAATAGCGGTGACTTTGCGAAAGTGATAACCCATGGCGGCCAGCGTCATGGCGTGCGCAAAGTTACGGCGATGAAAGGCGAGCGAACGGAATAAATACCGCCAGAATTGAAAACGCTCCGAGTCCTTAATGCCGAGGGTCATGACGAGCTTGGTAAAGGTTTTGAGATCGCCGAGAGCGCCGCCTTGGCGCGCCACGGCCTTTTCCTGTTTGAGGCGGGCCAGACAGCCCAAAGCGCGCTGGTAGTATTCGCGCGAGCCGTAAATTTTGCGGAGGATAGTTTTATAGCCTTCGATCAGCACGGTGCGGTCCATTTTCGGAACAAAATTGAGCGAACAATCGGTGTTGTTTCCGCTACTGTCCTCTAATAGGCGGCCTTCTTTTTCCAGTCGTTTCCAAAGCTGGGTATCAGGCAGCGCGGTGAGCAGCCCGACCATCGCGAGCGGAATGGCACTCTCCTGGATGAACTTGATCTGCCTTTCAAAAATATTTTCCGGATCGTTATCAAATCCGACGATAAACCCGGCCATGACTTCCATCCCGAAACTCTGGATCCGCCCGACGGAATCAAGCAAGGCGCGGCGCGTGTTCTGCCCTTTCTGCGCTTCCTTGAGGCTTTCTTCCACCGGTGTTTCGATGCCCAGAAATACGCGGCTAAAGCCGGCGTCCTGCATCATCTTGAGCAGTATTTCGTCCTCGGCCAGATTAAGGCTGGCTTCGGTGATAAAAGAGAAAGGATGAGAATTCTGCTCGGCCCAATCGATCAGGTGAGGCATAAAAAGCTTAACGTTCTTTTTGTTGCCGATAAAATTGTCGTCGACGATGAACACCAAACCGCGCCAGCCTGTCTGCCGCAGGGCGTCTAATTCCGCCAGCATCTGATCGTTTGATTTGGTGCGCGGAACCCGCCCGTAAATCTCGATGATGTCGCAGAATTCACAGTTAAACGGACAGCCGCGAGAATACTGCACATTCATCGCGCTATAATTTTTATGTTGGATCAGGCCAAAATCCGGCACCGGCGTATTCAAGAGCGAAGGTTTTTCGGCGGCTTCATAGGTGTGCTTGGCCGCGCCGATCTCGAGATCGTGGATAAATTCGGGCAGCGTCGTTTCCGCTTCGCCGATAAAAATAAAATCGGCTTCGGACAATTTATCGGCGCTGGTCGAAACATATGGACCGCCGACCGCCACGCGCTTGCCCATCGCCTTGCTTAGCTTGACGACTTCCATCAGCGATTCCTGCTGGACGATCATCGCGCTGACAAACACCATATCGGCCCATTCGATATCGGCCGGGTCAAGGTCTTCGACATTCATATCCACCAGGCGCTTTTCCCACGAAGCGGGCAGCATGGAGGAAACCGTCAATAATCCGAGCGGCGGAAAAGATGCCTTTTTGTTTTCAAACGACAAGGCATACTTAAAACTCCAGTAAGTATCGGGAAAGATGGGATAGACAAGTAATATTTTCATACCGCACGCTTCACTTCCTTTCTTCTAGGTTACTCCTCGCAGGTGCAACCCGACAAGAATAATAAGTGTTTTAATTGTAATAGTTTTGTATGTGCCGCAGAAAGGCCAACAAAAAAGGGTAACCCGAAGATCACCCTTGTTCGCTGCTGCCTTAAGTTTGCTTGCCTAGCGGGCAAAAGCAGCCGGTATTGGTATGTCACCCGCCATTCCGAAATGCTGGACGACGTAGTTATTGATAGAGCTCTTGTAGATGTACCAATTGCCCTCGGATTCGCGGAACACGGCAAAATCGGTCTTGCCATCGCGGTCGTAATCTCCCGGCACGGGTTTGTCAGTGGCCAATCCCCAATTCATGATGCGATAGTTGCCGCTGCCGCTTTCGATCACGTACCAGGCGCCGTTGGACGGGCGATAGATGGTGATGTCGGCCTTCTTATCGCCGTCGAAATCGCCAACGGTCGGAATGTCGCCGTCGAGGCCGAATTGGGTGATGAGATAGCTTCCGCCGCTGAGCCAGATATACCAGGCTCCGTTTGAAGGCCGCCAAATCGTCACGTCGGACATTCCGTCGCCGTCATAATCGCCGGTCAGCGCCTTGTCGCCGCTTAAACCGAACTGGCGGATATCGAACTGGCCATCGCTGCTGCGCCAGATGTACCAGACACCCGTCGAAGCCCGGAACACCGCCACATCCGTTTTGCCGTCGCCGTCGTAATCTCCCGGAACGGGCTGGTCGCCGGCAATGCCGAACTGGACGGTGCGGACCTGGCTGTTTGAGCTGTTTAAGATGTGCCAGGTGCCGCTGCGATAAAAAGCGTAGTCGATCTTTTTATCGCCATCGAAATTACCCGGCGTGACCGCGTCCCCTTGGGCTGCTTCGCCGAATTGCAGCGCGCCGTACGAACCGTCGTTCGAACGCGAAACGTGCCACATTCCGTTAGACGGGCGCCAGACCGCCAGGTCGGATTCGCCGTCGCCGTCGAAATCCGAAGGCTGCACCTGCAGCGTCCCGGTGAAATCGACCCCGGCAAGAGTTTGGCTCAGGTTGATGTAAGTGCGCCACTGCGGAGAGAAACTGTGGTCCTGTTTCACCGCTTTTAGAATGTAATTTCTAAACGTGGTGATATTTCCGATCGTGTAGCTGCCGTCCGCCGCGGTCGTGGCCGTGGCGACAATGGGCTCGTCGTTTCCGAACTCGTGGAGTTCGACGGTCGCGCCTTCGATACCCACGCTGTTTCTATCCACCGCGCGGCCCGAAATACTGACCGGCCCCGGCGGGTTGACGGTAATGTGAATGTTGACGGAAGTCTGCAAGCCGCCGTTATCGACCGCATTGGCCCAGATCGTGTAGCTGCCCGGTTCGTTGGGCTGCCAGAGAAGGCTGAACGTGCCGCCCAGCGCCTGGCCGATGGTGATAGACCTCGTCGCGCTCTGCGCGGAAAGTGTCAGGCGTACGATATTGCCGTCGGCGTCTGTCGCGGTAGCATTGACCGGAATAGACGCCGGCATCGTATAAACCGCTCCATCCACGGGACTATTGATCTGTACCGTCGGCGATTGGTTCGAAGCGGAAGACTGAAAATCGATATCGAAAATATCCGCCGTGACATTGGTGAACGAAGCCGAAGGCGGGGTAAAGGTCATCGTCCCCGTTGCCTGCGGCGTGATGGTGTAATTTCCTCCCGCGGGAAGATTGAAAAACCCGTACGCTCCGAAAAAATTTGACACCGACGTCTGATTGACCGGGTTACCGTTTGCCGTGCCTGACAAAACCAGCGTCACACCGGACATCGCACCGCCCGAAGGATTTTCTACCTCGCCCTGCAGGCGGACATTCGATGGCGCGGCGTTAACCGTGATGGCGACGATCTGGGAATCTTTCACCGCCCCGTTCGAATCGGTGACGCGAGCGTAGAGTTCGTAGTTTCCCGCCGGCACCTGCGTCCATTGGAATTCGTAGGGCGCAGTGGTGTCGGTGCCGATCAGCGTCGCTATGGTGTTCTGCCCGCGATAAAACTCGACCTTGGTGATCGTGCCTTCCGAAGTCGTGGCCGTCGCTTTCAGATCGATCGTCGCCGGCGCGGCAAATTGCTGTCCCTGCGTCGGGCTGGTCAGCGTTGCGTTGATCGAGCTATTGCGATGCGCCAGGAAAGTCTCATGTTCCCAATTGATATAGCCCAGATAGCCGATGCTGCGGCTGGGCGGCTCGAAGGTATACCCGGACAGCTCGGGCGTAATGACGACGCCGTCGTTTACGGTCGTGCCTAAATTGGTGAAAAGATAATCGCCGTTCTCATCCGTCGTCGTGGTGGCGTTTATGTTCGTATTTGTCGTACACGCCAATCTCATGGTGACGTTCGGTATCGGCTGGCTGGTAAAATTATCGATCACTTTTCCGGTTACCCGATGGTTGATATTGCCGACCGTGATATGGACCGGCGCGGATACAGCGGTTTCTCCGCGTGAGTTTTGCGCGGTCGCGGTCAGCGTGTAGCTGCCGGTATTCATCACGCGCCAGGTAGTAGACCACGTGCCGCCGGTAAGCCAGCCGACCAAAGTATTATTTTGATCGCGCACCTGCACCAGCGTCACCGACGGGGAAACCTGGACCTGGATCGGCACATAATCTCCCTCGACAAAAGCCTGATTCTCGGCCGGGCTGGTGATCGAAACGCTGACCGGCGAAGGATCGACGACCTGAACTTGGACCGTCGGCTGCGAATCGCCGCGCAAGCCAAGGCTATCGGTCGGAATGGCATACAGAGCCCAGGTGCCGACCGGAACGTTGGTCCAGGTGAATTCATAAGGCGCGGTGGTGTCGGTGCCGAGCGGTATCGTGCCCGTAGAGCTGGAATAGGCGACAAAATCGACTTTCTGGATCGCGTCGCCGTCTTCGTCGGCAGCGGTGGCCTGGATGTTTATCGTCCCGGGCGCGTTAAAGACCGCGCCGTGCGCCGGTGTGGTGATCGTGCCCATCGGCCGATGGTTTGTCAGGATGGTAAAATCCGCCGATTGATTGGCGCCGAGGTTGTTAAAAGTCACGCTTTCAGGCGACGTTACATAGCCAACTTTTTTTACCGTGACGGTGTAATTTCCACCCGCCGGAAGATCGCTGAAATTAAATGGCCCGCCGCTATAAGGAATAATGATAGACCGGTTCGCCGACCCGGTCAGAGTTACGACGATCTGCGTATAGTCATTGGTAAACCCGGTATTTTGGTCGGTGACCATTCCGCCGATGCTAAAAGTAAGCGCGCTTTCATCCGCCGGCGCGAGTTTCAGAACAAAGCCGTCCTTGCCGGAGATGTTGGCCGGGTCGTTATTCAGGATGGCCTGAAACGCGTTGGGCGTGACGAGGATCGAAGTAGTATGCCCGGTCATATAGGCATTGTTTGAAGCATCGACAACCATATCGAACGGGCTGCCGACTCCCAGGAAAGTAGAAAAGACGAGGTTGGCCGCGTTGGAATCAAGCCGGGTAAGAAAAATGTTTCCCGCCGTTCCGTTTAACGAATGCCGCAGCGGAAAATTTGCTCCGCTGGTGGTTTCACCGGCCACAAAGATCTCGTTGTTTTGGCTAAGGCCGATGGCCGCCGGCTGATCTTTCCCGGTGCCGCCCAGGAAGGTCGAAAGGACCAGAGTCGAACCGGCCGCGTTGAGTTTTGTCACAAAGCCATCCGTGCCGCCGTTAAATGTCATATCAAACGCGCCGGATGTGACCGGGAATCCCCCGTTTTCCGTCTGGCCGGTGACATAAATATTGTCGGCGCTATCGAGCGCGACGCCTTTTACCGTGTCGGATTGCAAACCGCCGCCCAGATAAGTGGCAAAGGTAAGCGCGCTGCCGGACGGGTTCATCTTGGCGATATAGCCGTCGATGCCGCCGCTGTTGGCCGGTTGGAAAGCGCCCGGAGTGGTGGGCAGGCCGCTGCCCGCGCCGCCGACAAAAACGGCATTGTTTGCCGAATCCAAAGTGACGTCTAAAATGTTTGCTTCAAACAACGTGGAGTAAATAAGCCCCCCCGACGCGGAAAGCTTGACCAGGTAACCGCCGCTAAAAAAGATGCCGTTGCAGCTCTGGCCGCCGGTGCAAAGCTGGGGTTTGTAAGCGCCGGGCGTGGTCGGAAAATTTCCCGAGTAAGCCGTGCCGGTAAAAACAGCTTCGCCGGTGGTTTGATTCAAGGCGATCTTTCCGCCGAGATCGGTGTTGTTTCCGCCGATGTAGGTCGAATAAATAAGCGCCGAACCGGTCGCGTTTAGCTTTGCCGCGAAAGCGTCGTCCGTTCCGCCGAATGTCGTTTGAAACGCGTTGACGACCGGCAGATCGTTGGACATCGTCGTTCCGCTGATCAAAGCGTTTCCCGCATTATCGACCGCCACGCCGCCGCCCGATTCGCTGCCGTTGCGCCCGCCAAAATAGGTTGAATAAACCAGCGCCGTTCCTGCCGGGTTGATCTTCGCGACAAAAGCATCTGTCCACTGAACGTTGTTCGTTGACGGAGGATTCGCGGTTTTGAGCGCGCCTGCCGTCGTGGGAAAATTTAGTGAAGAAGCGCTTCCCACCACATAAGCATTCCCCTGCGCATCGACGGCGATACTACGACCTTCGTCAAAAGCGCCGCCGCCGATATAACTGCCGTAAGCCAGGACCGGGTCGATGACCAGCTCTTTCGAACGGTCGTATTCGCCGAGAGCTATGCTCACCTTGGCGCCCTCGAGTTTATAAAGACTCGCAACTTCGCGGCGGCTGCCGTCGATATTTTGATAGACGAGAGGTTTGTGCTGGCGGATGGTCCCCACCGCCGTTTCGAGTAAAAGATCGCCGCTTCGTTTTTCGATGCTCGCCTTTTTGATGCCGTCGAATTTTAATTTAATAAGATTTGGATCGGCATTCGGCGCGACAATAAAGTCATACTCGAGCTGGCGGCCGTTGCCGTAATAAACCAGGTCAACGCCGTCATAAACGCCGCCAAATTTTACTTTTTCATAATTGGGAACATCGGTGCGCCACCCGTCAGGGTCGTCGCCGATGAAATAGTTTGTGCGGCCTTCGAGTTCGCTTAAACCGGCGGATTCGGCGGACGGGTTCGCGCCGTCGATCTGCATCCGGACGGTCGCCGTTTTGTCCGGGGTTTTGTTCTTGCCCGCCTGCCGCAGGGAAAGCACGGCTTCGGTATTGGTCAAAAACAACCCGTAGTTGTTTCCGCGCGCGACGAATTTCACCTGCTCATCGGTCTGGCCGAGATTGGGTTCAAAATGAATGGGAAGGCTGCCGTAAGCCTCGGCAAGTTTAGCCTTGTCCGCCGGCAAATCGGACGGCTCTTGCGCCGGAGCCGGTGCTTCCGTTTTTGCCACCGACACTGTCGATACCGCATTTTGATCTGTTGATTTAGTAAAAAAGCTGAAATAGAATCCTGCCGATAAAAAGAGTAAAAAGACAGCGACGGCCGCCGTAAAGGCGAGCCTCTGATAGTTTTTCATAGATCCCCCGAACTTCATCCTTGTTTTGTGCAAACCATTTGGCACTTAAACCACAGTGTCGGTTTTTTAAGTAAAAAGACGACGCAGATCTGAAAGATCCCGGAGAAAATATGCTTACGACCTGCGCGCGGTAATAAATTCAGTGCACAGCAATTTTCGTGCTAAAATTCCGCCTCTTTTACGCGACATCCGCGTCTAATTAACCCGCGCGTTATCAGGCACTTACAAACAGCACTCGATACCCCGTACAGATGCGATAGAACAGCTTAAATAAAATTCGGGTTTTATTTAGTCTGGGAACATACAGAAAGGATGCTTTTTTTGAATGTTTTTGATACAGGAAGGAATTTAAGTAAGGTCTGGTGCTTATCGTCTTCCGTACCCGAGTTAAGGCTTTACACCCAGTTTTTCCAGGGCTTCTTTAAATCTCGGGTCATAGGGCATTTTTTCGTAAGCCTTGCGAAATTCAGCGATGGCTTTTTCTTTCTCGCCTTGCGCCGCAAAGACCAGGCCGCGGTTATAAAAAACATTCGCGCTGCCCTGCCAAAGCCTTTCCAGCTCATCGACGTCTTTCATCGCCAAGTCGTATTTTTTCATCGCGGTGTAGACCCGGCTGCGTTCTTCGATCCAGCCCCCCTTTACTTCACCGTCGCCCCCGATCATCGAGTTAACCACCGAAAGCGCGTCTTCGCCCTTGTTTTGTTCGAGATAAATATTGATCAGGCCCTGCGCCGCCTCGGCGCTGCCGGTCCCGAAGCTCAGGGCTTTCTTATAGTCCGCGATTGCCGGATCGTACTTTTTTATTGCCATGTAGACGCGGGCGCGGACGCAGTAATCGCCGGCGCCCGCAGTTTTGGAAAGCCGGATATTCTCTGAAAAATCCGCGATCGCAAGCTCGTATTGCCCGAGTTCAAAATAGAGTATTCCCCGGCGGTAATAAGCAAAATCATTCTTTGGATTTGCCATTAATAATCCGGTCAAGGCCGCGATCAGATATTTTTGCGCGTCTTTATCCGCGGCGCTGCCATAAAAACCGCGTTCCTTTGTATGGCCGTCATATGCCTCGATAAATTTCAAACTGCAGGTCAGGTTTCCCGGGAAAAGCTCGACACATTTTTGCAGCAGCATCATCACATCGGGATTCCGTTTCAGCTCGCCTTTTGCGGCCGCTTTATTCTTTACCCATTCCAGCCTCAACCGCTCCGCCGTCCGGGAGAACATCTGCGGCGTAGTAAGTTTCACACCCTGGTATTTGAACGGTTCCTGAGAAAATACATCCCCGCCGGACAGGCCGGTAAATATAATGATGATCAGGAATATGTATTTCATGCGTGTGCCTTAGAACCTGTTGGAAGTTTTTTAGCGATAACCGCCGGCCGCACAAATTACTTGCCGCGCTGGAGCTGCTCGGCTTTTAATTTATCTGCCTGGGCCTGCGCCGCCATGCCGAGGCCGGTATAAACCGCGGAGCGAACCAAATAAGTGCCGGGATCATTAGGATTGAGGCTGATCGATTTATTCAGATCGGCTTCGGCTTCTTTCCATTTCTTCTGCCCGGCGTAGGCGGTGCCCCTGGCCTGATAGCCGCCGGCGTGATCGGCCTTGAGTTTTAGCAGGGCCTCGGCGTCCTTAAAACCCTTCTTATAATCGCCTTTGGCATTCAGATAGGTGGCGCGCGCGTACAGCACGTCAATATTTTCCGGCCGCGCATTCAATATGACGTTCAGGTCTTTGACGGCCTCATCGTATTTTTGGAGGACCGCATACGCTCCGGCCCGCGCGTACAAAATGTCGTAATCGTCCGGGCTAACGGCGATGGCTTTGGAATACCATTGGACCGCGCCGTTGAAATCACCTTTAACGGCGGCTTGCCGTCCGGCCTCGACAAATTCATCGTGTGTCTGCGGGGTCGTTTGAGCTGCAGCGGAGATCGCGCCAGCCAGCATTAAAAAAATTGAAAGCAAAATTATTCTGAGCGTGTTTCTCATTTTTTCTCCTGAGGATTTACATTCCCACCCGCAATGAATTTAAGATCCGCGCGCGGTTAAAACGGGCGGAAAGCCCGCCCTCGTAATTTGTGATGACGATCGCCGTCCAGAGTTTTTTATCCTGCCCGAGCATTACGAAATCGGCCTGAATGACCGCGCCCGGTTTCATGACGCTGGCCGTAACGTCGTAGATGATGTGCCGGCCTTCGACCCCGTCGATATTTATCGGAAAGCTGTTGCGCTGTTTGGCGGTCAGGGTAATTCCCGCGCCTTTGCCTAATCCATTAAGAAATGAATCCATAAAATGTTTTCCGCGCTCGTCATTGATCTCGGGTGACTGGTTTTTGAAATTCATTTCATAGACCATCAGTATCGAGTTGCCGTATTGGGCGGTCGCCGATTCTTCGCGGGTAAAATCGGGATCCGTAGGATCTTGTTTGATCTGCGGTTCCAGGCGCTGATCGCCCACTAGAAACGAAACACCCATGGTGCCGAAAGATTGCCTGACGGCGGCGGGCGGAAAATTTACTTTGACGCGGACGCTCTGCATCACGCGCTCCATATATTCGGCGGTCTCTTTGCTGGCGAGCATGTCGACGATCCACTGCGTCTGATAGCCGTAGATCGTCAGTATCTGCCGGAAATTTGTTTCCTTGCCGTTTTGCCAGGTGGCCTTGACCAGGCGCGCTTCCATTCCGTCGATCAAAAGTTTGTCGATACTTTGCAGCTGAAAACTCGCCTTGCTGTTTAGCGCCTGCTGCATTTCGAAATATTGCTTAGCGGCAAAGTCGGGATTGTGGGCAGAAGGAAACCCGACCTCAAGCTCGCGCATTTCAACCATCGCCAGCGGAGTGTTCGATTCGTAGATGGTGACGGAATTCATCTGCCGCGGCGCGGTCGGCGCAACCGGAAGATCGACATAGAGACCCTGATTACCGACGGCGTAGGTCTTCCAGCCGTAGATCGTATTCTGGGTCGTTTTTAGGGTGCGAAGTATGCGCTCGGTGGTGGCCTGGTGATCGGCGCGCACCGGGTCGATCTGAATGCTGACGGTAAGGGCGCTGCGTTTTTCGATAAAAACAATTTCATAGACACGGTAGCTGCGATAGCCGCGCTTGAAATTTTTGGTAATGATATCGCCTTCGCGCGTACCGAGTTTGTATTTGTCGCGGGTCGAAGTGAAATTTGTCACGCCGGGCATTGCGCGCTCGTCTTCGGCAATGTCTTTTAGCGTCGCTTCCCTTTCAAACACCATGTTTTCGCCGGGCGATTGGCTGATCACCTTGATGTCCATCCCGTCAAAGCTCGATTCATAACGCGCCATGCCCCCCTTGTCATCGCTATCCGAACTTCTTTTTTGCTGCAGAAGTTCGAACGGAAGTTCCGCGGCGAGAAACGTGGGCCCGAGACTGCGCAGCGCCCAGTGACGATTGCCTTCGCGCTCGACCTTGATGGAGTCAAAGATCGCGCCGGCCAATGCCTGACCCGCCTGATCTTTGTAGGTGGCCATCACGACCCAGCTGGCGCCGCCAAAAATGCCCTCGTCTTTTCCGATGACCGCCGCCATCCGCGTGGCCTTCATAAAATTGACGAACTCGCGGCCGGAAAGATCTCCGCGCCCGCGCGGCGTCATCGGCGTGTTTATTTTCTGCCCGACCTCGGCCAAAAGTTCAGCCGGACCTTTTGTCGTATAAATTCGGGCGACCTCGATCCGCACGCCGCTGCCTTCCGCCGACCAGGAATTGGGAAAGATGGAATAGATAGGGCGTTCGGCCCAGGCGACCCCGCCGCTGCCGGGATCGGCGGGCATGTCTATCAGCAGAGCGGGGCGTCCCAGCGCCCAGCGCGAAAGGCCCGGCGACTGGGCTTTTCCATAAACCGTAAAAAGTAAGATTGCCAGGACCGCAAAAATAACCAGTACTACGTCGCGTACAGTGAAGTTGCTTGAAGTTTCCTGCTGAGCCATATTTATTTTCGTAAAGACATTGCTGACCGGATCTGTATTCGTGTGATTCGTGTAATTCGTGGCTAAATTTCGAGCTTGTTATGAAGGGCATCAAAAACTTAACTACGAATCACACGAAACATTTTTATCTACTTATCCTTGTCGCCTTTTTTGTCGTCATCGTCGTCGCTGCTTGCGCCTTGCTCGGTTTGTTCGTTGATGCTGTAAGCGGAAAGTTCGCCTTTGTTCATATTGAACAGACGTCCGGCGGTTTCATCCACTTCGTAATCGGGCGATTTATCTTTAAAGATTATCTGGCTGATGCCGCGGCCCGAAAGCAGATTTACGCCCACAAGGCCCGAGCCTTTGTCGTCTTTCGTCTTTAAACTCGTGAGCACGTAATAGATGTTTCCGCTCTGTTTCGATGACGAATATTTTTTCGACATAAACTGCTGATAATTGGTCATCAGACCCAGAAAGCGGTTGTTTTCGCGGTAGGCAGAATTGTAATTGCCGTTGTAGGAATGCTGGGCCTCGACCGCTTGCGAAAGCGCCGCGGCGGTAACCGTAAGAGCAGTCATTACAATAGATTGCCAGCCGTCAATGCCGGGCGCTTCGTATTTGGTTGACCAGGTTATTTGCCGCGAGGCAGGGTCAAAAGCGAGCAGGTGCTGGCGGCCGCGTGCCACCACGGTGCCGTTTTCCTGGCGCACCAGAGAGATGGGTTCGTCGGTCGTGTCCGCGCCTTTTTTGAAAAATCCGCCGACGCCGCCCAGAGCGACCGCCGCTACCTTTCCGGCGGTAGCCGCCGCGCCGACCTTAAATTTGAATTTCAGCGGGACCTTGTAAGCTTCTTTAACTTTGCCCTGGCTGCCGAGATCGAGCCCGATGAGATTTTTTTCATCGCCGATCATCAAAACGTTTTGCTGTGACAAAACGACCATATTGGTGATGGAATTTTTCGCGCCTTCATAGATCCAGTTAGTGCTGCCACTGGCTTTGTTCAGGGCGACGACGCCGATGGGAGTTTTCTTTTGCCACTCGCCTTTTTTGGCGCTGAAAAATTGCCCGCCCATCCGTCCGTAGATCGTGTCGCCATAAAGCAGCATCTCGCCTATGCCGCCCTTGCCAAAATCCTTGGTCGTCCATTTAAGCGCGCCGCTACTTTTATCGACCGCGCGGATGATCCCCTGCGCCGAGGTAAAAATAGTGTCGCCATCGACGATGGCCTGGCCGTTGGTGTTTTTGAGTGAGCCGTCGGTAACATCGTAAAGAGTTTTCCAGACCAGCTTGCCGTCGGAAAGACTATAGCGATGGAGTCCCGCATAGGTCATATACATCGAATCGCCGTCAAAGATCGGCGGGTTTTCGCCGCTCAGATCAAAACGGTCGCTCGCCCCGCCGCCGCTGCCTAAAAACATTGCGCCCGCGCCACCGCGCTTTTTCTTTTCCACGCCGTAGAGATCGACTTTTTCCGTGTACTCGTTTTGCCAGAGCAATTCACCGGTCGACATTTTCAAGGCGAAAATGTCCGGTTTGTCTTTATTGATGCGGTTGTCCCTGATGGTGAGAAAGACGATCATGTCGCGTTCATAGATGGGAGAAACCTGCACGGTAAAGCCGAGCATCTTGTCCGTCTGCCAGACGGTTTCGCCGGTCAGCACATCGAGCGCGGTGAGTTTTGTTTTTCGCTGCGCAAAACCGGAATTATCTGAAATGAGAACGAGCGGCGTGCCGGAAAGCTCGGTGTACTCGGTTTCTTTTATTTCGCCGAGGTCGCTGCGCTGCCACAGCGTTTTGCCGTTTTCGCCATCGAGCATCGTGACGCCGCTGGGCAGTCCGACCATCACGTTTCCCGTCTCCATCATCGAGTACCACTTGGCGCCTTTGAAGGACCAAAGCGGTGTGTCGGCACGAACTGTAATAGCTGCAACGACCGTGGCGACAAAAGCCAGCACCGCCATTATTAAAGCTATGTAGATCTTTCTTTTTAGCGAAAGCTCGCTTTTCAGAAATTCAATTTTGTTTTGCATTGCAGGTTCTCCGAATGTGTTTTTTCTCGCGAAATTTCGCCTTTTATATAAATCGCAGGATTTTTCTGCAAAAAGTGTCATAAAAAACCATTCTTTCTTTAGTTTGAGATAAATTTGTGGCAAAATTTGCTAACCCCAGGCCGCAGCCGTTAAAAGTTAATTCGTTGTAAATGACTGAAATATCTGAAGTTACACAGCTATTGAACAAAGCCCAAAAGGGCGACAAAGAAGCGCTGGACGTGCTCTTTCCGGTCGTTTATAAAGAACTGCGCCGGGTGGCTTCGCACCAGTTGGCCGACGAACGCGCTAACCACACGCTGCAGCCGACGGCGCTGGTGCACGAAGCTTACCTGCGGCTGATCGGACAGCACTCCGTCGATTGGAATAACCGAGCGCATTTTTTCTCCATCGCGGCCGAAATGATGCGGCGCATTCTGGTAAATCACGCCCTCGAGAAAAAGGCGCAAAAACGCGGCGCCGGGGAAACTCTTATTTCGATGGAAGAGATCAGCGGCGGCCCGGCCGGCGAAGCTGGCCTCGATGTCCTGCTGCTGGATGAAACATTGCATCGGCTGGCGGAGATGGATGAGAGACAATCGAAGATCGTCGAATTAAGATTTTTCGGCGGCTTGTCTGTCGCGGAAACTGCCGATGTTCTGAAAATTTCCGAAGCTACCATAAACCGTGAATGGCGCAGCGCAAAGGCCTGGATAATGGCGCAGATGAAGTAAGTGGAGCGCAGACACGGAGCGCCGAATTTATTCGGCTTCTTTTTTGCAGACTAAAGTCTACGCTCCATACCTTATGAATCCCGAGAAGTGGCAAAAAATAAAATCGATCTTCGACGAAGCCGTTGAGTTTGCCCCGGCGGAGCGGGAGAAATTTCTCTCGTCGGCTTCCATCGACGATGAGATCCTGGCCGAAGTGAGAAAAATGTTTGCCGCCGATGAGGAAAGTCTAATTCAGCATTCGCCGTTTTCCGACTTTTCGGAAAACGGGAACAAAGCTCCGGAAAAGATCGGAAACTATAAGATCGTGCGCGAGATCGGGCGGGGCGGAATGGGCGCGGTCTATGAAGCCGTGCGCGACGACGGGCAGTTTTCACAGCGGGTCGCGGTAAAGATCATCAAGCGCGGAATGGATTCGGACGAGATCGTGCGGCGGTTTCGCAACGAACGCCAGATACTCGCTGAACTGCAGCATCCTAACATCGCACGGCTTTTTGACGGCGGCGTCAGCGAGGAAGGCTCGCCTTTCTACGTGATGGAATTTATCGAGGGGCTGCCGATCGATGCTTACTCTCGCGAAAACGATCTGGGCGTGGCGGAAAAACTCGGCCTCTTCAGCCAGGTTTGCGCCGCTGTTTCCTACGCGCATTCACAATTGATCGTGCACCGCGATCTGAAACCTTCGAACATTTTGATAACCGGGGATGGCAGCGTTAAATTGCTCGATTTCGGCATCGCAAAAGTTTTAAACGCCGACTCACAGGAAACGCCGGGCCCTGATGGAACCGCCACGCAGCTCGGAATGATGACGCCGGCCTATGCGTCGCCGGAGCAAATTCGCGGCGAAAAGGTCACGACGGTCAGCGATGTTTATTCGCTCGGGGTCGTGCTTTACGAACTGCTTACCGGTGAGCGCCCGTATCAGACGTCCGGGAAAAGTTACCCGGAGCTGATCGAGCTGATCGCAAACACACAGCCGCGCAAACCCAGCGATACGGCATCGGTGTCTACCGCAGCGGCGCCCAAAGGATCGAACTTAAAAAATTCGAATCTGAAAGGCGACCTCGACAACATCGCTCTTAAATCATTGCAGAAAGAGCCTTTACGGCGCTACCGCTCGGTCGAACAATTTTCCGAAGATATAAAACGGTATTTGGCGGGACAACCGGTTTCCGCGCGGCCCGACACTTTTTCCTATCGTTTTAGCAAATTCGCGCGGCGCAATAAAGTTTCGCTGATCGCCGCCGTCCTGGTTTTTCTTTCGCTCTGCGCCGGCATCGCTATCGCGGTGTGGCAGGCGCGGCGGGCCGAGCAGCAAAGAGTATTGGCGGAGAATCGTTTTACCGAAGTGCGCGAACTGGCAAACTCGGTGATCTTTAAATATCACGACGCCATCGCGGCGCTGCCCGGTTCCACTTCCGTTCGCGAACTGTTGGTCAAAGACGCCACCAAATACCTGGACAGCTTGGCCAATGAATCTGCCAACGATCCGGCGCTTCAGCGTGAACTCGCGCTGGCTTACCTCAAGCTGGGCGACGTTCAGGGGAAAGCTTACGCGGCGAATATCGGCGACACCGCCGGCGCGGTCGAAAGCTACCGCAAAGCCGTCGCGCTTTTGGAAAGCGCCGCTGCCACCGGCAGAAATATTGGCGGAAATAATAACGGCCTTCAGTTCGATCTGGTCAAAGCCTACGAGGCTTTGTTTCAGATATACATGCGCACTTCAGATCCGGACAAGCTTCCCACGCTGGAAAAAGCCCTGAGGGTGCAGGAGAAACTCGTCAGCGCCGATCCGGGAAACACCGGTTACAAATTGCAGAAAGCAACGCTTCTGATGCTTTCGGGCGATTCAACCGGCACGGTCGAATCCAAACTTCCCTGGTACGAACAGGCTTTGGGTCTCAGCAAAGAATTGCTCGCGGGTTTTCCCGATGATAAAGAAGCGATCAGAAATAATATGCGCGTCAACCAGCGGCTGGGCACGACCTATACCTGGCTGGGCGATGCGGCGGAAAAAACCGGAGATAAACAAAAAGCCGCCGAACGCTATGCGCAGGGGCTGCCATTCCATCTGGCTTCTTTTGAAATGTCGCGGAAACTTTTTGAATCCGAGCCTAACAATATTTCTTACCAGCGAAATTTCGCCATGGGTTCTATCAATCTAGCGGAAAGCTATGCGCGAAACGGAAAGCGCACAGACGCGATGACGATGATCGGGCAATGCATGAAAATACTTTCTCAAATGGAGGCCGAAGATAGAAATAATAAAGAGGTGCGCTCTGACATCGCTTTTTCCTATATGGCGATCGCAAATATCTGGAGATCGCTTGGAGAAAAGAAAAACGAGATCGACGAAATAGAAAAAGCGCTGGCGCTCCAGGAAAATATCTACCGGGACGATCCGCAAAATACCGAGATACTATCGGAAATTATCAAAAACCATCGCACGCTGCAGACCCTGTACACCGAGACGGGCGATGAAGGCAAAGGTGCGCTTCACCGTCAGGCTATCGACAGGTATAATATCGACAAGACCAACCTCATTGGGAAACAAAAATAATAAACCGTCCACTTGTAATTGTTTGTGTGTTTAGTGCGATTCGTGGCTATAGTCTTATTGATTTGATAACGATATGGCAGAATTAACCACGAAGCACACTAAAGACCATCCAGGCTGATACGGCATTTTTTGAATGGAGAATATTGTGAAAAAAGCTATTTTCTTTTTATTCCTGGCGGCGTTCTTATCCGCCTCGGCCCATGCCGCCGAGATGACGCTTCTTAAACGCACCATCCAGATCACGCCCAAACGCTATTTGCGTTACTGGAAAAATCCGGCGGCGGCCGAGCCTGTTTACAATACTTATAGCTGGGTGCCGAAAATTCAATTCGACGTGCTGGGACCGATCGGAAGCGGTGACAAGATCTTTGTCGAATTCGATACGCCGGATGGAAAGCAATGGCTGAAATACGACATGCGGACGCCCACTCTCGGCGACGATGAGTTTGAGACCGTTTCGATGGAAATCTCAGATGACGCGCTCGAGAAAAAAGCCATTCTTAGCGAAGGGTTGATTCCATTTCGCATCAAGCTAAAACCGGCGTCCGGCGCTGAATCCACTTTGTTTGCCGGAAAGTTTCGCGTGGGAACATATTTGCTCGACCAGAAAATTCCCGATTACAAAGGCAAGAAAGATGTTTTTGTCGATTACGATTGGCATCTTCCGCTGGCGTACGTATGGTTAAACCCCGCCTCGGATGAAGACGTGCCGCAGCTCGCGGCGCAAGTCTGCCTGCGCGGCGCGGCGGATTCTTCGAAGCTGGAAGCGCTTTTATTTTTGAACGGAAAACAGATCGGTCAGCAATCCGGCTCGAGCTATGCGCAAAAACAGGTCTTTACTTCCGGCGCCGACGAGCCAAGCCATCGCTGGGCGATCTGGGAGTTCACTTTTGCCAGGGTTCGCGGCTTTAATAAAAGCTCGAGCAACAACAGCTACGCGGAACATTTTTTTCTCGATAAAAATCCCGGCGAATATGAGATCAGGGTGATGCGCGACGGCCAGCCGGCCCGTTCGATAAAATTCACCGTAGGTAGTGACGGAAAGATCGTCGATAACATGATCGCCAAAAACGCAAAGCTGGGCGGCGTGCGAATGATCATACCGGCAAAAATTCTCGGCGCCGGCGACGGGCAATATAACGCTGCCGCCTGGCAAACCGACGCGCTTTTTGGCAATCCGCCCGCCGGCTTTAACGTGAACTAGCGCATATTGTCTTTGGGAAACATCACGCGGTCGGGTTCGGCGTTTAGCTCTTCCAGCATCTTTTTGATAAGCCGGTTTTTGACGACGCCGGCGCTTTTCGGATTTACCAGGTAGCGGACTATCGCCTCGATCCAGGTATTGCTGCTGATGCGAAAAACTACCGTCGGATATTCCTGAACCTCAAACTGATCGACCGGCGTTTGCCTCAGCAGTTCCCGGTAGGTCCGCACCCGCTCCATCATTTCCTTGCCCACTTCTTCGGCGGCGGCCTCGCGCATCACGCGCGCGACAAATTCCAGATCGCTCTGGTACGCCACGTTAAATTTTATTTCCGTCCAGATGTAGGGAAAAAGTGACCAGGAATAATTGTAAATAGTGGTGTCGAGAACTTTTGAGTTGGGAAATTTTATCACGCGGCCGCTGGGGTGATCGGTCGAAAGATAATCGCCGCCAAATTCCCACAGCGTGGTATCAAGATAGCTGACGCTGATGACGTCGCCGGTCGCGTCTTCGATCTTTATCCGGTCGCCCACCTGGTAAGGAACGCGGACCAGAATATAGATCCAGCCGATAAAACTGGTGATCGGCGTTTGCAGCGCAAAGCCCAATACCAATGAGATCAGCCCCAGGGAAACAACCGCCGTGTACCAGTCGGCAAAAAGCACGGAAACCACGATCAGCGCCGTAAGCAGGCCGGCGATCAGATTGACCACCCGGCGAAGATTGTACCGCGCGGCGCCGTTCTTTATCGGACGAAGCAGAAAAACCCTGACAAGTTTAGTCGCCATCAGTACGATCAGGATCGCAATGGCACCCACGGCCGCCCGGCGCAAAAACATTATGACAATTCCCCGCCGCGCTTCATCACGTATCAGGTCTGTCGCAAATTCAAAAAACCCGAGCCGCAGCAGATAGTAAAGCACCGCCAAACCCACTATCAGCAAAATATAAATGCCTATCTGGAATTTATAACTATCGCCGGTTTCGGGCTTTTCCGGTTCCGCCGTTTCCGTCGCCTGCTCCAACTCACGCCGGATGTCTTCGTCCTGTTTAAGCTCGGCAACTTTTTCCTGCCTGGTTTCTGTTTCCATTCTCTCCCCTTTGCACGTATAACCATCTATGAATTCTTTTTATCATTATTATAATTTTACAAAAGCAGATGTAGGGAGTCTATTGGACTTTTTTGAGCGACAACTTATCCATTACTAATGACTTTGTCTCTAAAGTCGTTAATTGCCGCCAGCTTCTGCCGATAACGGTTTAGAACTAAAATCTGCAGCCATTTCGCTGGTGGCGCACTGCGCCACCCTGCGCCACTGCCCCACCTGCGCCACTTTTGCGCCAGAAATCGCGTAAAATTCACAAATCCTCTGATTAAATTAAAAAGAACATTGAGATCAGGAAATTCAGCTGTCGGCCGCTCTTCCCTGACCTCAGGCCACCTGAAAGCATAACTCAGCCAGGAGCTTTGGTCGTCATTGGTTTAATTTTATTCACGATATTCGGTGTATTTTTGTGATGGGATTGGCGTTGCCCCGTAAACAGACAACCTGCCGGCCAGCCAAAATTTGTTCGTGTTTTTGTGTGGTACGCGGCAAATTTCCTCTATTTTAACCACGAATCACACTAAACACACAAAATATCATTCAGCTGCCAAAGGTGCCGTTACTAATGTTAAAAATCGGGCACGTGTTATTGAGCGTCGCGAGTCCAAGATTGCTGCATAATACTTAAACTGTTGAAGAATTTCACTGTAAATTGTCCCAGATAGAAATACTCTGATCAGGCGGAATATCTTCTTTTATTATGGGATGCGCATGGGCGCTAGGAGTGTTTAGATCTAATTTAAAGCAAATATAGCTTGTGTCCTTGCCTTTGGATGCCCCGATGATCTTAATAACATCGACGTATAACTTTTCGTATTTGGCATTAAGAAGGAGTCGCCATGTTTCATCTAAAACAAGCCAAATAAATTGTTCCAGTTTTTCGGGGGTTATACTCTTGTAAAAAAGAGAAACTTGGTTACCCTTTCGGGTTTTTTCTCTTATTGCGTTATCTGATAAATTGTAGGGAATAAAATGCTTTTGTTGTTGCTGGGTGGTCAGCATTCTCATTTTTTCAAACCTATAAACCCTACGCCTATACTCCATCCTGGATTTTTCAATCCACTCTTCGATTAAGGGAAACTCTTTCTCTAAATCATCATCTTCCAACAACATTGCAGATGGACCAAAATAATCGACAAAACTTTCGATATATATTTTTTCAGGGTCAAAAATCTCGTCGTTGTATGTTCCGATCATTTCTCCCATTGACTCCGATTTCTCCTTAACGAGATCACTCAAGCACTCTACGGCTACCTCCTTCCAATAATTTGTCAGAGAATCAACGATAGGATGACCGGATGCAATTTCACTCCAATTGATCGGACACTGTAAAAGCTCGAGCACTTTATTTTTTAGTTCTGTATCTAAAATTCCTTTATTCCTTAACTCTTCCAAAGAATAATCAAGAATCGTTATTTCTTCACCAGGATCATGATTGGGACAATCCATAACATCTTCGGGATGATCCCTTTGGCACATAGGGGCAAACTTTTCTTGCCATAACTTTTTCCAAAAACAATCGTAGGAGTCTGAAGTGACGATTTTCGATTTCAACCTTTAATTGGAAAACTTCAAAAACACTTACACTGCTTAACTTGCAAATTTCTAGCGCATCGCGCTCGGGGTAACTCCGGTCTTGCGGCGAAAGTGATGGGTAAAATGCGCGGGGGTGGAAAAGCCGAGCAGGTAAGCGATCTCCGTGATGCTGATGTCGGTTTTGCGCAGCAGGTCTTTGGCGCGTTCGATGCGCTGGTTGATAACGTATTGATGCGGCGTGTAGCCGGTCGCCTGCTTGAACATCCGCAGAAAATGATACTCGCTCAAACCGGCTGTGTTGGCCAAAACTCTGAGCGGCAGATCTTCCGCCAGATCGCTCTCGATCAGATCTAAAACCTGGGTCAGCTTTCTGTTCGTCAGGCCGTTGACATAGCGGCGCTCGGCGGGCATTCTTTCCGACGAATATTCGCGCAGGAGCTGCACGGCGAGCAGATTGGCGAGTGAATCGGCGTAGAGATTTCCGGCCATGACGTCGGGTCCGCGCTGCAGCTCGTCAAACGCCATCCGCGCCATCGTTTCGATGGACGGACTGCGCGAATCGAGCGTCGTTATGATCTCGACCTTGTCCGGGTTCATATCCGCGCCCGCCGCGACCGTCTTAATAAATTCGGGTTCGAGATGCAGGTAAATATCGTCCTGCTCAGCTTCGTCGTACCAGGACTGCAGAGCCGTGGCGGCGGAAATTACCGCGACATTTCCGGCGGTCTGCAAAATGTTGAAATTGCGCCCGGAAAGACAAGCCTGCTGGCGCGAAGGCGCGCCCATATAAACGGTAATCAAATGATAGATCAGTTTGTCGGGCTTGATGTAAGATTCGCGAATGTGGTGACGGTTGCGGATGACCTTCAGATTCTGCCAGAGGTCTCGGCTGTTCACTATCCAATCGCCGCGCCAGTTGTAGCTGGTTTTGGTTCTGCCCTCGTCAATGTTTTCCATCGTTTTCCGCTTCATATATAACAGATATATTTGATTTACCTATTATATCCCAAAAAGTAAAGTGTTTTTTTGCTTTTTTGGTCCGCCCTTTTCGCAATGTCGGCGCAACAATCCGACAGGATTCGCAATTTTATGATAGTTTTGCGCGGATCTTTAATGCTAACTTTGCACAACAAAACAACCTGAGCCGGCGGAACCGGCGAGCTTTGGGAAAAAAAGAAAACTTACCAATTAAACTTGCGAGGAAAAAGATGAAGAGCATTAAACCGGCAAATAACGGCAGGACAAATATTTTAAAGGGTGTTTCAACCCTCGATGTCATAAATATGAGGATAGTTTTGCTGTTTCTCGTAATTATCGTTTTCAGCCACTCGATCTACGCCGGGCACAGCATTTTGGATCGGGTCGATCCTTCGTTTAACCCGAATATTGTAGCGAATTTATACGACGGTAAGATCGTGAATCAACTGCAGACATTGCCGGACGGAAAGATCCTGGCATACGGGCTTTTTAATTCTTATAATCGGGTACCGACCGGAAACTTCGTGCGCCTTAACGCCGACGGTTCGCTCGATACGACCTTTAACAACCAACTCATTACTTCGGAGGACAATTGCGGCGGTTTGGGATCGAGGATCCTTACCCAGCCGAACGGAAAGATCATTTTGGCATGCAGTGATATGGTCGTAAGCGGGCAAGCTCCGAAAAGTATGCTTCGCCTTAACGCCGACGGCACATTAGATACAAGCTTCAATTTCACCCAGGGCAGCTCGGTGTCCAGTCTCACCCTTGATTCTCTCGGCAGGATCCTGCTGAACGGATCTTTTCAAACTCCGCAAGGCACCCGCAAGATCGTTCGCCTAAACGACAACGGTTCGTTCGATAGCTCTTTTAATTTTACGGGTACCTGCTGTGGCTCAAATATATATATGGCTGCTCAGGGCAATCGGCTGATCGTCGGAGACAGCGGCGTGCGGATCTTCCGCTTAAATGAAAACGGTATGGAAGACCTGTCCTTTACGGCTCTTCTGACCACCGGAAACTCGATCAGCGGCCTGGCCGTCCAGCCTGACAATAAGATCCTGTACTTGATCGATCGTGTCAGGCGATTAAACGAAAACGGCGGCATCGATAACAGTTTTCAATCGCTGATTCCGGGCGCGTTCACGGTCGCCGGTGACGGCAAAATAACTCTTTGGGCGGGAAACAGTTCGGCAGCAACATTCTACCGGTTTCTGCCAGACGGCACGGCTGATCCTTCATTCACTCAATACACGCATCACTCGTTCGGATTTTCCTTTACCGTTCAACCCAACGGCGGCGTTATCACCGGTGATTACTATACCGCTACCACCACTCAAGGCATAAATAATTTTATTCGCTTAACACCCGGCGGTGTGCCCGACCCGACGTTTAATCCCGGGGGCGTCGCATTTCAAACTATGTTGCCCGGGAGCATCAGAGCTATCGAACCGCTTTCGAACGGGAAAGTTTTTCTCGGCGGAAAGTTTGATCTGATAAACAATATCACTTGTCCTAAAATAGCGCGGCTAAACGCCGATTCGTCGGTCGACCCATCGTTTCAGATCAATACGAGCGGAAGCGGAAATCGTTTTTCGCTAATTACCGACGTTTATCATATTCACGCGCTGGCGAACGGCAAAATCGTCGTTTCCGGCTGGTTTGATTATGTTCAGGACGGTGTGGCGAAAAAAAATCTGGTGCGTCTTAATTCAGACGGCAGCATCGATACCACTTTTAATTTAACCGAGACGATCCATGATTGGTCCGTGATCGTCGGAGCGGGAAGAAACCCCCTCATAACTTTCAGCGACGGCAAGCTGATGATCGGAATTTCGCGATTGAACGGTTTCGGACCGGTAGGCCCGTTAAAGTTCAACGAGGATGGCTCGCGCGACACTTCGTTTACCTCGGTGCTCAACGGTTCTTCGCCGGACATGTTTATTGACGATTTGGTGTTGCAGCCTGACGGGAAAATTGTTGTCGCAGGCTCGCATGATCCAGATTTCACGGGTGACAGAACGTTTATCGCTCGTCTCAACGCCAACGGAAGCGCCGACTCGGCCTTTCCATACACTGAAGAAAAAGGCAGGCTAAGACCGACGCTTGCTTTGCTTCCGAACGGTAAAATTTTGGTCGGCAGATCCGCAAACGGAGGTTCACCCGGCACGGTCAAAAGGCTGAATCCGGACGGAAGCCCGGACGCTTCGTTTAATTCGCTGTCGATTCCGGGCGGTATCATCAATGCCTTGCTGGTGCTGCCAAACGGAAAGATCTTTGCCGGCGGCAAGTTCACGCTCACAATAAGCGGACAGCCCGCCAAGAATCTGTTGCAGCTCGACGAGGACGGCAGCTTTGCATCGACGACCTATAACCTTAATGACGAGGTGCTATGCCTGGCGGCGGACAGCGAAGGCCGAGTTCTGGTCGGCGGCGGCTTTACGGTCATCGGGGCTAATGGCGCGGGCGAGAATCGCTCGTATGTTGCGCGGCTTACCGATGGGCGGACGCCATTCGATTTCGATGGTGACGGGCGGACGGATGTTGGCATTTTCCGGCCCTGGGAAGGCAACTGGTATCTGGACCGGAGTACAGCCGGGCTTTCCATATTCCACTGGGGAATAGATACGGACCGCCTGGCCCCGGCTGACTATGACGGCGACGGCATGACCGATCTGGGCATTTACCGCGATGGGCAATGGTGGTATTTCAATAGCGGCAGCGAAACAGTCGCGCTCACCTACTGGGGAACTACCGACGACATCCCGATGCCCTCGGATTTCGACGGCGATGGTAAAGCTGATTTTGTCTATTTCCAACCGTCGACCGGAGCATGGTGCCGTAAAGGTTCGACCGGCGTTATCTCGAACGTCCAGTTTGGCTTGCCCGGGGATATCCCTTTGATCGCCGATTTCGACGGCGACGGCAAGGCCGACCCGACCATCTTCAGGCCGTCGGACGGCGTCATCTGGTATATGAGCAGCGTCAACGGTTGGTTCTACGCTCATCCCTGGGGACAGCCCGGCGACATTCCCGTTCTGGGTGATTATGACGGTGACGGAAAGACCGATGCGGCCGTATTTCGAGACGGTTTCTGGCGTATCTTTAATAGCGGCGATTCTTCCGCTACGGTTTATGCATGGGGATACGCGGATGACCGCCCGACACCGGGCGATTACGACGGCGATGGAAAAACGGACTTCGCGATCTACCGGCCGTCGAACGGAATGTGGTTTGCGATGCGGTCAACCAGCGGCTTTTTTAGCCAGCAATTCGGTTTGTCAGGCGATAAAGCCGTGCCAAACGCGTTTCTGCCGGATGCAACCTCGGACCGTTCGATCAAGGAAAAATAATCCCTGTGCTAGTTGATAATTGGAAAGAAGAAAAGGACGACCTTATCAGCCGTCCTTTTTTTCTACCTTTGAACGCATTTTCAATGGTGTTGAGGCGGAGCAGCCTGACAACCCTGCGGGTAATTTGCTAAAGGCACAACACGAACGAGCTGCATCATGCCCCGGTCCTCGTGCGCAAGTATGTGGCAGTGAAGCACATAAGTCCCGGTAAAATCAAGATATGTCTGCCGGATAACGACCCTCCCGGGGGTGATCTGCGTGCCGTCTTTACTGATGATCGCCGGTGGTATGGCGATTACATCCTGCCAGATGTAATTATTGGCTGGCGTATAAGTCGAATAAACGCCTTGAGCCGTCGGAGTTTGGATTTGTAATATCTGAAACGGATTAATGTGAATGTGGAACGGGTGGGCGATAACCGACGTATAATTCTCGAGCACCCAATCCTGCAATCCATCGAGCGGCATACACTGGTCCACTATCGGCCCGCTGTCACCAAACTGTTTACCGTTGATCATGAAGTGCGGTCCGGCCGGCGGCGGCACCTTCGACCGTCCCGGTCCGACCCTGCCTGCTTCCCACTGGAATTGCACGGGCGAATTGGGATTCGGAATGTCTTTCGGCCCCGGCTTGGGCAGGTCGAGCAAAAACTTCGGCATCTCGGCCCAGGTGGTGGGAAATGACATGCTGGTGACCGGGGTGCCTTCGACCTTGACAAAGAAAAGCGTCGCCCCGCCGACGGATACGAATGTCGTGGTGCCTGCCTCCAGCGGAGCCTGGACCAATAGATCGGCACGATTGCCGCCCGCTAAAACAAGACCGGCCGCGGACGCCGGATTACTGGCATCCGGATTGAGATACGGCTGGCTGAGATAGTTGGCCAGGCTAAACTGCACGCCATCCTGCGCCGTCTGGACAAATTTGAACGTCGGAGCCCCAAACACTCCTCCGGCAGTGGTTCCGGCGGTAATTACCCCGCCCCCATTTCCCTCGGTCGCGTTCACTAACCGCCAGAGCTGAATTTCACCGGGCTTCATGGTAATGGTCGGTGTGAGCAGGCCGTTAACAAGGTTTGGAGCCGCGCCGCCGGGGACTTTGGGGGATCTTTCGAGATTTGACGTTGAGTCGTATTGTTGAATGACCAGGATCTTTTCGTGATCTCCGTAGGTCGCGCCCCACCCCAGGGACTTGCGGATAAAGTGATCGTAACCGCCTTCCTGGCTGGACTCTATGACCAAAGCCCCGGAGAGGCCGTTGCGCATATGAAGCGAGGTCGAGCCGTGTTTGTGCGCGTGATACCACTGGGTGCCGGGCGCCTGGCCGGCCTTGTAATTGCCCGAGCTATAATCCGGGATGTCGAAGAAGTTGGGAAACGCACCTATGAAATACTGCGGCCATTCGCCGGCGGCGATCTGTTCCGCATTTGCCTTTGACATGGACTCGGGCGGCCGCAAGTTGTTCTTCATGGCATTGGCCATATCCGTGGCATCGCGCTTTTTCACCAGCGCTGTCTGCGCAGTACGAAATGCCGGCGGCAGATCGGACCAGTTTTGCGGGATCTTGCCCGTGCTGTAGATCTTGTTAAAAACGGTCGTCCAATCCGGCTGCCTCATTTCGGGCAGCACCTGGACCAGCACATTATCACCCAATCCGTCCGGACTGGTGTGCGTGCCGTGAAAATGGATGTTGGCGGTGTTGGAACCGTGAAAGCAATTAGGATAAATATCGTTCGCCGGATATGGGAACTTTCCGGTTACCGGATCGAGCAGGCCGGCGCTGTCGCAGCCCAGATCCGAAAACGGCGGCTTATCTCTGCCCGTGACGTAAGTGTAGGGAAACTCGTCCCCATCTACCTTGTTCAGGAAAGCTAACTGCATCTGATCTCCCAGGCGCGCGCGCAGCGTCGGGCCGGGGCCGACAGCGGTGCCCGGAATCAGAGGCTGGTTAGGATAGTGGCCGCGAAACTGCCGGTACTGCTCGGCTTTCTGGCCGGGAACCGTAAAGTTGCGGCTGATGATCTCCATGACCGCCCTTAGCTTCCCTTTGCTGGAGACCAGTTCGGGCGGGTTTACAAATGGCGGGCTGCCCAGCTGTGCCGCGGCCGGAGGCGTATTTACAAATATGGCCGACAGTATACAGGCCACCATGATTCCGGCGGCGATGATGAACATTTTAACGGCCCGGTTCCGCCACCGGGTTTTAACTTTACTATCTTTACCAATTTTCATATATCAAACCTTTCCTGTCGCTCGGGGACCTATCAGGCTGCGCGCGTTTTAGCTCACGACCATCGTATATTGAACTTGCTGGAGATTCGTTCCCATTCCATCGTTCACCGTGAAGGTGAAAACGTAGGTGCCGGACACGGTCGGTGTGCCGCTCACAAAGATCCCGGTGTTGTCTGTCGTGGGGGTCAACTGGAGTCCCGGCCCGATGCCGGAGCCGCTTTGCGGTACAAGCCCGGTAACCTCAAAGAGTTCGCCGGAGATCTGATAGGGAGACATTCCTCCCTGTACCACCTGCTGGCTGGCGATCGGCCGGCCGCTGACTGCCAGGTCTAAGGTAGTATTGGCGGCAGACAACAGTTGGAAAATATTGATGATCCCCTGCTCATTTGAATGCCCCGGCATCTGGCACTGGTAAATGACCTGGGTCTTCTTACCGGTCGGGTCAGGTTGGCATTGACTTGACGGGGGCGACGGCGCAGCTCCCACCTGATTAGAGGCGATCGTGGGCCAGTGCGCCTCTTGAGGGTCGAGATTGATAAAAAACACGTTCTCGGTGTTATCGATCGAAACGGTTTCGAATACAACATTATTGTTGGTGGTGTCTCTCGTTATTTTGATGCGTTGCATAAATTTTCCTGTCGAGTTGAAGCTTCTCCAGCCCTTAGGATTTGGCCGTGAAGCATTTTGAGGTATCTGAAATTATCGCCGGTTATAAGAGATTGTTTTTCCGGTAGTGTCCTAAAGCTGTGGTGTTCGCATCATTCGCAAGTAGATAAAAGATGATAGCTGATAACTGAAAGATGCGATCTATTCTCTATCATCTATCAGTTATCATCTATTCCGAATGACATTCCCTTCTCAGCACCACAAACTTTAGGACAACACCGTTTTTCCGCCAGGCGAGGTCTCAGATCCGGGCTAACCTCGTAATAATATCGGGATGCAGGAGATGATAAGAGTTCCGGCGCCGAGAGTACCAAGGCGTCTCAAACATTCCTTGCTACATGTAAAACTGCTTATTAAATTGACTAGCACATTCTATTGCTATCGCGGACTCGATGTCAACGTATTAGCAAAAAATGCTGTCGGGTGCCGGTATTTAACGGCTCCGCCGTCCGATGTGCGGAAAGGCAAAGCCTTTCCGCACATCGAGCGGCAAAGCCGCCTATGGAAACAAATAGCGCATAAAAATACTAATGCTCCCGGATACGGGGCGCGTTAACGGTCAAAAATTGAATTTTACCGCCAATTGGATCAGGCGTGGATTGCTGCTCGTTGAAAGGATCCTGCCAAAATCGCCCGGATCGCCGGTGATCTGCCCGGTGACGGCGTCTATCGAGACGGCCGGAACGGCGCTTAGATTACTGATCGGATTTGCAAAGTTGGAAATATTGAAGAGGTTAAAAAACTCGGCGCGGAGCTCGATATTTCTCGTTTCGCTGATGGGAAATCTCCTTATGACGGCAAGGTCCATATTCTTTTGTCCCGGCCCGCGAAGGACATTGCGGCCGACGTTGCCAAAATCCGTTCCGGTTGCACCCGCCGTGGCCGTCCCGTTTGAACTCGGAATTATCCTGCCCTGCAGAACGACGGGACGGACAAATGCGAACGGATTGAAGAAATATCCGGCCGGTACGTTGTGGGTCGCAGTGCTAACAGTTGCACCCGGCGCCCAACTTGGCCGCATGAGCCCGTTATTGCCGCCGCTCAAACCATAAAAAGAACCTGCCCCACCGTCAACTATATCGATCGGTAAGCCGGACATGATCGTCACTATCCCTGCCAGCTGCCAGTTGGACAATACCCATCTCGCGGCGGTTGACCGGGCGGCAAAACCGGGACGCGGCACGTCCCATAAATAGCTAAAGGCAAAACGATGGGTCCGGTCAAAATCAGATACTCCTCTATTGGCGCGGTTATTTGTCTGGTCGCCGGCGATATTGATCGTATCTCGAGCCTCTCCGGTACTGTCACTGCCGCCGGAGGCGTTGTCGAGTGATTTGCCGTAAGTATATGAGGCGAGAAATTGCAGCCCCTTTGAGAAACGCCGGGTCAAACTTATCTGCATCGAGTTATAGCCGGATTGGGCCGTCGACTGGATCTGCAGAAAATTTCCAACCGCGACGCCCTGAAAGGGCGCGCGCCGGGCGACATTAGCGGGCGTGTTTGTGGTGATGACCTGCCCGGTTACCGGGTTGAAGATAGGGTTCTGCGGGCTGGCGAGCCGTGCCTGATTGATGGCAATGTCGCGGATCAGGTTGATTCCGCGCGATCCCACGTAAGCTGCTTCTAACAAAAGGTCTTTGCTCAGGGAATATTGAACGCCGCCATTATACTGTTGAATATAAGCCGTACGAAGATCGCGGTCGAATACCTGACCGGTCAGATCGACGCCCGTCACGATCGCCGGAAATTGACTCTGCGGCGGCAGTGGAAAAAACGGGGTCGACAATGGAACCACCGCGCCCGTTGGACTGCGGCGAATGGTGTACATCGGCGGAGCGTTGATAGAGATCCCGATATAGGCGTTCGATGGCCGCGAAAAATAGATGCCGTAGCCGCCGCGCGCGACAAGGCGACCTGTTTTTAACGCCGAGTAGGCAAAACCGACCCGCGGGCCAAAGTTATTTTTATCGATGTCTGTCAGGATCCGCTTGCCGACATTGGGAACCTCCGCCAGATCGTATTGGGGAATCACATTCCCGGCCTGTACAAATCCGCCGATCGGCGGTCCGACCGGGTTTCCGCTGCTGTCGAGCGCCATCCTCGGTCTGTAAAGCGCCGGATCGAACGTCGACATGGCTCCGCTAGTTTCAAAGGGGGGAAGATCCAGTTCGTAGCGCAAGCCGAGATTAAGATTCACGCGGGCGAAAACCCGCCAGTCATCCTGGACAAAGAAACTGTAGTCCGCCGCCTTCAGATTGCGGGTCCCGATGCCATCTCCGTAAACTGAGCTGGCGGCCCGGCCGAGCAGAAAACTATTGAAATCCCGAAATGTTATCGTGCCCCGCCGGTTATTGTTAGCGACAAGATCATTCCGGTAAAAGATAAAGTTCGCACCCACTCGGATGTTATGCCGGCCGCGGATGAGCGAAAGAATATCGGTTAGTGTGATCGAAGACTGGGCATTTCCGGTATCGACATTTGTGCCGGCATTTCCGACCGCTACCGCGTTCGTTCCGTCAGGCCCTATCCTGATTATCCCGAGGCCCGGGTAAGCATCGGCATTGGCCCGCGTGATGCCGATCGTCGAGTCCTTAAGAGGTGTCTGCCCTACCGTGTCCGCTCGAATAAAATTGTAGCCGATCCGCGCCTCGTTTATGGTTCTCGGAGTGATCGTGCGCATGTGCTGGAGCGAGAACAGGCGATTGTTCTGCTCTTGGTCGGCACCGAACCCGGGAACATTTGCGCCATTGGTGGGAAGCGCAAAAAACTGCGGCGCATTTGAAAAGAAAAACCTTCCCGCGAGCCAATCGTGTTCGCTTAAGCGGTAGTCGATGTTCGCATTGAACTGGTCCTCACGATACGTGGAGAGAGATGTTCCCGAAAAACGGCCGTCGGCGCGCGGCGTCGGAATCATGAATTGACCGTCCGAAAGCCTTGTATTAAGCAGGGCGAGCGCGACCGGATGGATCGACGTCGCCGGCGGCGAGCTCGGCATAATACGCGGGTCGAAAGTCGTCAGAAGCGTTTGTTGGGAGCGGTCGTCCGTAAGGCCCGGTGCGATAAAGACGTTGGATGTCAGACTATTTGGCGAGGCGGCATTGCTTTCGCGCGTGGCCTGGTACGAGACAAAGAAAAACAATTTATCATGCCTGAGCGGACCTCCGAGTAGGCCGCCGAAGACATTGCGATCCAGGGTAGGACGGCGAACATCGGCTGCGGTCAGGAACGGGTTGTTGGCGTTAAGAGCCGCATTGCGGAAATACTCATAGGCCGCGCCGTGAAAATTATTGCTCCCGCTTTTAGTTATCGCCTGGATACTGCCGCCGCCGCCCCGCCCATAAACCGCCGCATAAAGCGAGGTCTGGACTTTGAATTCCTGAATGCTCTCAGGCGCCGGCACCGCCACCAGCGAAGCCGCATTCGTAGCCAGATTATTTGCATCGATGCCGTTGATCTCGAAATTGTTCTGCGTAACGCGCGCTCCGTTAACCGATACATTTTGTGAATTCCGGCCAAGCGCAGTGTTATCGGGCAGGGACACAACGGTCCCCGGAGAGAGTGCGAGGATCTGCGTGAAGTTGCGGGTCGCAAGCGGCAGCCCTGATACCGCGCGCGAATCGACTACACGACCGAGCCCGGGTCCGGCGTCATAGATCAGCGGATCGATCAATACCGACTGGGCGTCCGGGCCGGCGACCGCCAGCTCCGCATTTACACGCGTCGTTTCAGTGACGACGACCTGAACCACTTCAAATACCGCGTCGGCGAAACCGTTGTATACGACTCTGACGGAATATGTGCCGGGCGCAAGAAGTGGCACTACGTAGCTGGCCTCATTGTCGGTAACGACGTTCCTCTTTTCGCCGGTCGCCTTGTTGCTGACCTTTACCTCTGCGCCGGCAAGTAAAGCACCATTTTGGTCCTTTACTAAACCGGCAATGCTTCCCGTGGTCTGGTTTTGGGCAAATGCGGGCGAAGTGAATTGGCCGAAAAGCAATCCAAATGAGAGTAATGCAATGCAGGTTTTAACTAACATCGTTTTAGAGTATATTTTTCGGAAAATGTTAGCCCCAGCCAAAAGGCAGCCAGGGTGATGTTGCGCCAAGCTATTCGCCGCTTTGATAAATCCGAAGCGGAGAAGTTTCTCTGTTATAGAAGCTATTCTTTTTTAGCTGTTAAGGAAGGCACCGAATTCAACATGACTTGGATAGGATCGGACGTAATGTCCTTTAACATCAAATAACCGTATTTTATCCAGCGCTTCCGCAGCGTTTTTCCGAATGTAAGATCGATATCGCGGCGCTTTCCTTTGGGCTCTATGTTCGAGGACCAGACTTCATAGTGTGTCTTGAGCCACACCGGAGAAATGGATCTTAATTTTTCAAATGAAAGTTCATGGGTACGTTTATTTTCTTTGCGATCGGTAATAAGAGTTACTTCTGAAGTGAACTTCCGGCTTTCCTGTGGCCGCAAAGTCATTGTCGACTGAACGGGCGGCCCGTTTTGATTTAACGACTTTCGAAGAACTGAATACTTCTCCGCATAGCTGTCGGACGGACCACCGTAAATATCCTCGAGTATGTCGTTATTATCAAAATAAAAACTTTTGGAAACCATTTTACCGGTAAAAGTTGGTTCCGGATCAAACTCCGGCAAATTTCGTTTCCAAAAGATCAAATTAATCTTGCTCGTATTTTTCAACTCGTATTCTATAGACAAATTCACATAGACACGCTCGGAGCTGGTTTCGGTATTGGAACTTACGATCCTGCCGCTGAGTTTATATAAACTTTGTTCGTAAGCATCCTTTTGATATGCAGGAAATTGCGCATTTGCAGAAATGATAAATCCTAAGATCATTAGAAATAAACTGCATTTTTGCAAAAACCGATGACGTGGGAAAGACGTAATATTCATCTCTTTTACCTGTCTCCAGTGATTTCGAGTTAGAGCATATTTCAAAGAGTCGGGCTGGCTAGAGAGTCTCTTCAAAAGAGCCGGTAGAATACCAAAAACATTAGAATAATGCAACAAAAACGACCATATTTTTGACACGATTTTGAATAAAAGAAATCGCGGTTTTTTTATTTTGGCTGCCTCCGTACAGCCAAAAATCTTTGGGTTCAATTACACCAAATCTTCTTAGCTCGCTGTTATTTCGAGTTCCCGTGTTGAATCTGTTTCTTCCTCGTATTTTCAGGTGGGGTTTTAAGTGGGATGATTAGTGACCGTAAAGTTTGGCTTAAGAGAACAGTTTCGTCGAGTTGTGGAGGGCCGGATACGCCTGCATCCAGACCTCAGCGAACAACTTAAGGAGCGGGAATCGTTGGAAAATTTCTCTGCGAAATCGTTTGGAGTATTAGGCAAAATCACTCCAAGGATTCCTTACGTTTTCTTCTCTAAAGCGCGCGTCAAATCAGAAAATGAAAAAAATACGGTGTGACGCGGCTCGGTATAGGAGACCTTATCCGAATTTGATCCGTACTCCCATTTATACTTAAAATTAATTCCGATCTTTAAATTCGCGGCTAAGTGGTTTCGGGGCACACTAAAACTAACTGATTGGTTTGGTTTTATTTCCAGTATTTGCCAGCCGACATCCATCCGTATATATCCTAAAGGGATTATTTTCGTGGCTATATTGGCTCGAATCTTCTCAACAGAATGGAAAATCCCTAATTCTTTATCTCTCGTGACAAATTTATATACATAAATCGACCATCTTGTGTTATTAACCATTTTCAACCAAATTCGATCTTTTACATCACTGGATCTTATTGGCTCACCGGTACCTGTTCGCTCAAACTCCAGATATACCGTTGGTTTTGTTTCTTCAAATTTTACCTTTGCATCGTCAGAATCAAGATTATCTGGTTTTTTTTCAAGATCGGATTTTTGTCCGTACAAACTTATGACCTGAAGTGAAATCACCACAAAAATTGCAACAATTTTCATTCCTTAACCTCCTAATGTTTTGGGTGATCGGGAAGTACGCCGTCTTTTACAAACGTAGGATCGCCACTCACCTTTGCTGTGACACCATATGTAAATTCAATAATTTTGTTGATGTTAGTCTCTCTCTTTGAGTCGACATTTTTCCAACTCTTATTCCAAATTTGATAGTTTACCGGCTGCCCCTTAGAGTCTATGCCGCCCTGATAACTACCTGATGCACTTGCTCTGTGACTTACAAAGTAGCTTTGAGTAGTGTAAGCATCTTTTTCAGTTTTGTATATCGATGGGTTTTTAGAATCCAGAAAGCCGCTCGCCACCCATTCGGCTCCATCAGCCACATGACTGCCTTCGTGCACGAGAATCTGAGCTAAGTCCACCCCCGATGCAGGATTTGCCGCAGAGGCAAAATCGAACGATACTACCGCGTACATGCCGTGGGGATTCGCTATTGTTTTATCGTGTGCTACCCCTTCAGTCTGCACCCCGCCCGAGGTATCTCCGGTAATATTATCCGATGGACCAGTGGTCGCGGATTGATCAACGATCCTAACTCCATTTTTACCTTTCTCACCGCAAGTATCATCGCTCGCATCACAGCCGTAGGAATCTATGGCTCGCTTAATGGCCTTGGCCTGTTTAGATTTCTGATCTAATTTTGATAATGTCATATTTGCATCGAAGAGAGCGGCTTTAAACTGTGCACATTGATCCGGGGAAGCCTTGCATTCGTAGAGACCAGTTGGATCAATTGCATTAACCGGATTGTTTAATACATAAGAATAACGATTCCAGGTTTGGGCGGATTCTATCTTGCCGCTTCCAAGCAGCGTGTCGGCAGTGTTAAAACGTCCCTGTTGAGACGAGTACATGCGAGCTTGTGCAAAATCCAATCCGGTCTCACTGTCTCTCTCATACCCGGTGAATTTTTTGCGAATTTCGTCAGATTGATAACCTAGCCCGGGCGATCTCTGCGACGAAACTATCTCTTCTCCGAAGGGATGATAGTCGTGACGGGAGATAACTGCGCCGTTTGCATTGGTGTTTATCCTGGGACTTCCCAGATTATCGCTTATCAAATAGCTCGCCTGCGGCGTCGGGTTTAATTGCGTTGAGTACTCCGCCACCATTTTACCTGATGCATCGTAGACAAAGGTAGTTGTTTCCCCATTGGGAACGACTTTCTTGACTCGCTTCCCATCACCATCGTAATAATATGTGCCCAGAATGCCGCCTCCGTCCGAGGCCTGCACCATCTTATTTTCGCCGTCGTAAATATAGCTTTGCGAGCCGGCGTCGTCGGTGGTGTTCCCCGCCAGGTCGTAGGAATAATTGTCACTCGAACTTAAGCGGTTATTACTCACATCGATCGACGGATTTTCTTTCTTGCGGTCGGCGGTGCAAACTGTGAAGTTCGGTGAGGTGCCGCACGATTTGGTCAGCGTGGTGGTATTGGCTTCGTCAAAATTACGATTACCATAGCGATCATAAGTAAAGCTCTGTTTCCACGTCGGTGTAGAGTTATTCGTCTCCGTCGCCGACAAAAGCCGGTTTAGCGAATCATAGGTGTAATTCTGGATGAACGGTTGGTTCAAGCCCGGGACAGTGATCGTTTGCGACCGGACATTGCCGTCGTTCTGCGTTGTGCCATAGCCATAATCCAACTTTAACAGGTTGGTCGTACCCGGCATACTTCCCACCGCGATCTGTGTGGGCTGCAGGCGGGCATTAAAAGCCGTGCTTTCCCAGAGGCCGTTACCCAGCCGCATCGCGGTCACCTCTCCGGCGGCGTTGTAGGTAAGGCTATTGGCATAAGACCAGTAAGCGGACGACGAGTTTTTCCGGCTTTCCACCTCGACCAGATCGCCGCTCGCATCGAGCGTGCTGCGCACTTTGCGGGTGCTCGGATAGGTCTCTTCGACCAAAGCACCGCTCAAGTTGTAAGCGTAGGCCGTGGTGTAATCAGATCCGTCCGTGGTCTGTTTATGCGCGGTAACGCGGCCTAGCAGATCGAACGAAGTGTATTCAGTGGTCGAAACCGAAGAGCTGACCTTGGTCAGCTTGCCTTTGGCGTGTGTTTTGTCGTCGTAGGTATAACTTACCGTCGGCGTAGCCTGGTAATGGCCTGGGGTTCCGTTCGGCGTAGTATAGCTGCGCTGGGTGACCCGGTTCAACGCATCGTACGTATTGGAGGTCAGGACATTTGCCGTGCCGCTGCGAAGCTGGCTGGTATTGGCCAAATTGCCGTTTGCATCATATGCATAATTAATAGTACCGGATTCAGGGTTGAAGGCCGCAGTTAACCTCGACAAGCTATTATAGGTAAAGGATCGCGGAGTCTGACTTCCCTGATGCACTTCGGCTAAATCACCTAAAATGTCATAAGCATAACTCGTCAAGTAGCCCGCGGAGATCCCCGACCCGGCAGCGCCGGGGAATGTGACGGAAACCGTTGAACCGTCTGAGGACGTTATTTCCCAGACATCGGTCAATTGTCCTAGTGCGTTTACTTTACCAATTCGCTGTTTTCCGGCCTGATCGGTGACCAATGTGCGTTCCCCATAGGATTCGGTAGAGGCCTTGCCGGTACTGGCGGCATTCGCGCCCGACGAGACAAACGGAGCGGGCAAAGCCGCGCCCGAAAAAGTTTCGGTTTCTTGTTTTGAACCGTCTGCCCAGGTCTTCGAAAGCTTCCAGCCCATTGACTGTTCTCCCGACGCCTGCGCAGCTGAATCGGCGCGGTAAGGATTTGAAATAAGCTGGTAGGAGTAAGGAGCAGCCGTCAGATATCGCGTTTCGATCTTGATGCCGGAAGTTTCGTCATAAGGATCTTCGGTGGCTGCATTTTCAAGCATCCGCGACAACCGCAATCTCCCCGCCTGATCATAGTGCTCGATGGCGATCTTGCGGCCGTCGCCCATCGTGTCCAGATCGGCACGGACGATGATGCGCCGGTTGAAATCGCTGTACTCCGTCCTTCTCCAGCTTTCGAGCGCTGTGCCGGCGGCATTGCGGATCTTAGTCGGCCTGCCCAGGATGTCATACTCGGTCGTGACGGAAAGCGAATTATCAACGTCCGTAGCGGTGACCAGTTTGCCCGTGTAAAAATCGTAAACAGCAGACGAAGTGCGCGCGACCGTGGTGCCATAGGCCGCGACCGTCTGCGTCGGGTAAAGATCGCTGTAACCGTTTATAGATCCATAAGTGTATTGGGTTACCACACCGTTCGCATTGGTTTGGGTCAAAACATTGCCGCGAGTGCTATAGGTCGATTGAGTGCTTACCCATTGATTGTTGGCATCATCCCAGGCACGTGACTTTGTCAGGTTTCCTTTAGTAGGAGCGGTGTTTAGATCTGTATGCCCATCGTAATAAAGTTCGCTGGTGCTTTTGACGATCGTGCCGTCGCCGACCGTGGCTTCCTTGGGCATTCCCAGGATAACAAGAGCCGAATCGATGTTCCGCGACTTGTACGCGTTAGCTGATGAGGCGTCCGCCGCGGCGTTGTAATAGCTTGTATTGGTAACTCGCATTACCGGCGTACCGCTGGGAACCCCGGTCGGCACTCCGGTCTCGGAATTGTTGCCGTTGGTATAAGTTACATTTGAAATATTGATCCAGCCATACTGGATCACCTGGGTCATATTACCGTTATAGTCATAGTTGAATTTCTTGGCTGTCATCTTCAGACGATTGCCTTGATCATCACGCAGGGTCGTAAATTCGGTATCGACCACTCGATTTATCCCTATCCATTGGCCAGGCGCGCCGATGACCGGCGTAAATCCGCCCAGAGCCGCCCACTTCTTCTCAATAAGCGTTTTTCCATTGTTCTGATAGGCTTTTATGGTTAACCCGCCCATACCGTCCTGCCCGCCGGTACCGCTAAAGGCAATGTCAGTGGGAACATAGGTTTCGGTATAAACAGAACCATCCGGGTTAATTACTCCACCGGCATATCCCGATCCGGGAATGCCGACTGGTACCCAGTAAAGCCACTCGTCCGTTACTCCATCGTGAGTCAGCTTTTTCTTGGAAACGACATTTTTTACTACTTCGTTCCCATCATAAGAGCTGGTTTGGGTAAATGTATGAATGCCGTCGTGACGATATTCGTATTTTATATGGGCGCTGGTAGGGGTAGTGATATCACTTATCTCACCCCAGCCTTTAGAAGCAGTTCTGGAATAGGTGTGAGGTTGTTGCATCCCGCAATATTCGGAGAACGTATCGGTCGTAGTCTCGGTTTCATCTGAATTGTAACCAAAGACGTATTTAGGAACTATATTGCTTTCGGTAGAGGGAAATACTATTTCACGAACCACGTCCATTCCAGTGTCGGGAAACTGTTCGTGGAGATAACAGACATCGCCGGTGCCCATTTCGCCTCCGGTGGCGTTCCAATCGATTTTTCCATACACCTTGCCCTTAACGATGGTAGTTCCGTAAACAACGTATACGTCTTGCCATGCCCCGCCGACCGATTGATACTGGACCTTTGTCGCCGGTTGGCTGTTGTACGTCGCATCCATCCATTTGATCTCGCGTCCCGTTTGCTCATCCTTGACGAACTGCTCTAATATCCCGCCGACAATTCTTCCACCTTGCAAGATGCTGTTCCCGTTGGTGTCGATCGTCCGCTGACCCTCAGCCGACAGCTCTATCCGGGTGCCGTCTTTCAATATTATTTTCGCGTAGAGAGAAGAAGCCTGGTTGACTTCGACGGCGATAAACGTTCCGTCGATGGTATACATCCGTACTGCGGTTTCGGTAAAGATGGGCTGCCCCGGTCCGCCATTGCCGGGTTGTTTATAAAAACCCTTCATGTGGTCCATAACGCCCCAGGCGGGATACTGTTCGATGTAGCTTTGAAAACGAAGGTCGTGTTCCGAGCCGTCCGGCATTCGAAGAACGGGTTTAAAGTATCTGCCCTGCATCGCGTTAAACTCGCCTGTCGTCCAGCAAGTATCGTTATTAGGTGCAATGTAGTCGTAGTCTTGGTGGGCATCGCGATAGAAGACCTGATAAGATCCGCCGATCTGCCAGCCTGATCCTTCGGCTTGGGTTAGAGTTTGGGTGGAATAGCTTCTGGGACAATGAGGGACATTAGGGTCTATTATCTCGGGATACGACCACTTTTCTTCCTGGTTGTTCTGCCATAGCTTACCGTTATATGAAGCGGTCAGGGTGTAAGAAAGTTCGCCCCCGGCGATCGGCGGCAATGAAGCTAAAGGTATAGACAGGTTCACTGCACCGTTTTGAAGACTTATCGAATCGATATTAGTTGTTTGATAGCCGCCGCCGGCCCCGAGGCCCTGTTCCGGCCGCGCCGTCAACTGCTGCGCTTGTATTGAGTTCACAATGAACAAAAAGTTCAGGATCAAGCCCAGGAAAATTACTGCCTTTGCTATTTTATTCAAACCTGAATTCCGCGAATCGATAATCTCTTTTTTCATAATTGTACTTTCCATATGGAGGTTTATGAGCAACATAATTCTTTAAAGGTAAACCTATCGTCTATACAGCGCGGGAACAGGAACGTCACCGGCCGTGCCCCAGTTGTCTGCGCGAAGAGAGCTGTCGTGGCTGTTGCGAATGAACCAGCCGCCTACTCCTTTACCCGAAGGTTTCCAGAGAGCGATGTCGCACTTGCCGTCCGCGTCATAGTCGTTCTGCACCGCCGTCCAGGAACCGTCATACCAGGTGATAGTGTCGGTCGAGCCGGTGGAGCTGTTCTTAATTACCCAGTCCGCACCATGACGCAGCGCGAAGTCCGCCTTGCCGTCACCGTCATAGTCTCCCGGTACCGGTGCATCACCGCTCGAGCCCATCGTCTGCGTCATCGAGTTTCCGCTTTCCGAGCTTTTCAGGGCATAGAAGGTGGTCGAGGAATTGCGCCAGACTGCCACATCGGCTTTGCCGTCTCCGTCATAGTCAGCCGGCGCAGCAATATCGCCCGAGCTGCCATAGGTGATATCGACGCTGTTACTGTTGGAGCTGTAGACGATGTACCAGTGTCGATTTGAAGGCCGGAAGAGAGCTGTATCGGTCTTGCCGTCACCGTCGTAGTCGGCCGGAACGGGTATGTCGCCAGTGGTTCCCTGGTAGACGACGTAATAGGAGGCGCCGCCGCTGGGATAGATCCACCAGACGCTGGTGGATCCGGGACGCAGGATCGCCAGATCTGTTTTGCCGTCGCCGTCATAGTCTCCCTGCACGGGCGTGTCGCCATTGGCTCCCCAGGCCACGGTAAAAGCCTGTGAACCGGTGCCGCCCATGCAGTACCAGTAACCGTTGGAAGGCCGCCAGACAGCCAGGTCAGCCGGAGGAATAGCGCTGGCCCCGGCGTCTTCCACTGCCAGCATCCGTGAACCGGCATAAATGTATTCTTTTGATAGCTGTGGCGTGGGTGTCGGAGTAGGGGCCGGCATAAAAGGATTGACGCTGGCCAGGAAACTCTCGTTCTTTGCCAGAGGATTCTGTTGCTGTCTGGCCTTTTCCTGCCGCGCAGATTCTTCTAAGTATTTCAATCCAGCGCCCATCACTCCCAGCGAAAGAAAGGCGATCAGGCCAATTACCAGCCATCGCTGTGTGACATTCAAGTTACGCCACCACCTGCTTCTGCCGGTTGATGAGGACTCTGTGCCGTCGTTTGTTTGTTCTTCGGCTAACACACTTAGCCCTTCCATAGCCTCACGTCTTCTTTTAGACATAGTTAGACTTATCCGATCTTCTAAATATTAAATTTTCCCTGGCTTGATACCGCTTGAAGTGACCTGATACGTGCAAAGACAACTTTATTAAATTAAAGCTGCCCGCAGTTTTAGGAGGGAGTGTAAAACTGGTTTTTATGTTTCAATAACTATGGCCTTTTTGCGCCAAAATGTTACATATCTCTGAAAACAGATCTCAGAAATTTCAAATTACCGTCATTCAAATTATTAGACAGGAGAAAACTCCAAAAGTTCCCGGTAAAAATAAAAACACCGGCAGGCTGAGCATTAATTGCGCTCATCCGGACGGTGCCATCTGGATAGTTTGGGGTACTTCTTAAGCTGTCTCACTTACAACTACAACTTTCTTCATTAAGTTGACGAGACTTTAAATGTGTTCGCCCTGGTTGTCAAGATTGAATTTACACTGAAGGTGTTAATTCTCTCTAACACTCTTTACCGCATTTTGAAAGATAGATACGGATTCGGTGAAATTGGTTGTTGAACCGTTAGCCGGACAACTTCACCCGTATAAGAGTCATTCCATCGAGTTCAGGGTGTGAGCAAAAGTGTGAGTAGCGCAAATCAATTCCGTCTAAATATCTTTAAGTTATTGATTTTATGGAGCCACCCGTCGGATTTGAACCGACGACCTTTCGATTACGAATCGAATGCTCTACCAACTGAGCTAGGGTGGCTTAGAGGCCGAATTTAAGACTATAAAAAGAAGCAACCGCGCTGTCAAGCAAAAGAGGCTTCCAAGTCCGGGTTGAACAATTCTATCAGAATTCCAAGCCAACTGAGAATTATGAAAAAGAGAGCGCCAAAGCACTCTCTTTTTTAAGATCCTGCCCTTTAATTTACCAGAGATAGCCGACGGTCCAATTTAATCAGCCATTTCCGTCCATTTCCGTCAGCGGCTGGGGGCTCAGGTTGAGCGCATTTTGACCCGCATTGACCATCACCGGCGAGCTCCACACGGCAAAACCTTTACCGGTTTTGGTCACGCCGAAAAGGTAGTAAGTATCGGGTTTGATATCGCCGATCCGGGCTTTGCCCGCGCCGTCGGTTTGAGCCGAATATTTAATATGACCATTGATCTCTTTTAGCGCATCGCGATAAAAATCCCGGTAACGATCGGGATACAACACTGCCAACCCCAAACTGTTGGTCAGGCTTTGCCCTTCGAGCGGTTCCAGCCCCGCGTCGTGCAGGATCGATTCAAGGTCGTCATCCAGTAAATAAAACTTTTCATTTCTCACTGCCTGCGGCAAACCATTCCCGCTGGTCACCTTTGCGTCGATAACAACCGCGCCGCGGTCAACGGGCGCGCCTGCGGCGCCGGGGATCGTCGTCGTACTTGTCTGTGACGGAGGGGCCGTGACTACCTGTGTATCGGCCGCCGGAGGCACGGTTACGGTTTGTGACCCTGTCTGGCCGGTCCGGCCGTGCGTATCTCCCGTATTGGGCGCCGTTCGTCTAGCGGAAACATTGATATTTACGCCGTTCGCTTCCTCATCGCCGTTTCTGCCGATCATCACAAAAACCACGACCAGCACGAGAGCACCTAAAATACCGAGCGGAATAAAAGCCCAGCTTGGAAACCCCGACCTTTCGACCGGAACGGCCGTGACCACGGTGTCAGCCACTGGCGGACGGTGAAGCGGGCGACCGCAGTTGGGACATTCGAGCGCCGATGTTGAAACTTCGTGTCCGCATTCAGGACAGTTTATTAACGACATAAATAAAATTCCCCCTTTGAAGATACTAATTGCTGTAAAAGCATTTTTGATACCAAAGCAGAGAAAATCGGCGGAGGTATCGCTTTGGAGGAGGCTATATCGAACTAACTTTTGCTATGATTTAGAGCGTGAAAGAGATAACTGTGATAGGCGGAGGGCTGGCGGGCGTCGAGGCGGCCTGGCAGGCGGCGGAAAACGGCGTAAAAGTAAAGCTTTACGAAATGCGCCCGGTGACTTCGACGCCGGCGCACCGGACCGATAAGCTGGCCGAAATAGTCTGCTCCAACTCGCTAAAATCCGACGAAAACGGCTCCGCGCCTTACCTGTTAAAAGAAGAGCTGCGGCGCGGTAATTCGCTGGTGATGGACGCGGCGATGCAAACCCGTGTGCCGGCCGGAGCGGCGCTGGCGGTTGATCGTATAAAATTCGCCGAGCTGATAACCGAACGCATCGAGCAGCACCCCAACATCGAGATCGTCCGCGAAGAAATAAAAGAAATTCCAAAGGATGAGATCTCAATCGTCTGTACCGGGCCGCTTACATCCGAAGCCTTAACGGCCGACATTATGAAGCTGACCGGCAATAACCAACTCTACTTTTACGACGCGATCGCGCCCATCGTGGCGGCCGATTCCATCGATATGTCGATCGCCTTCAAAGCGGCGCGCTACGGCAAGGGCGGCGATGATTACATCAATTGCCCTTTCGACCGGGAGCAGTACGAAGTTTTTTACAACGCGCTGATCGAAGCCAGGTCGGTTCCGCTAAAACGCTTTGAAGACACGCGCTGGTTCGAATCCTGTCTGCCTATCGAAGAAGCGGCGCGGCGCGGTGTGGATACGCTCCGGTTCGGCCCGATGAAACCAAAAGGTTTGCCCGATCCGAAAACCGGCAGGGAACCCTACGCCGCCGTTCAATTAAGGCAGGAAGATCTGATGGCGGATGCATATGGGATGGTAGGATTTCAGAATCATCTGCGCTATGGCGAGCAGGAGCGGGTGTTGAAACTGATACCCGGCCTGGAAAATGCCGAATTCCTGCAGTTTGGCCAGATCCACCGGAATACGTATATTAAGTCGCCCGAGGTCATCAACGCCGCCCTGCAGACAAAGACCGGGCCGAATCTTTTTTTCGCCGGGCAAATCACCGGGGTCGAAGGGTATGTGGAATCGGTGGCGACCGGCTGGCTGGCCGGATTGAACGCGGCGCGGCTGGCCAGCGGCAAGCCGCTGATAACGGCGCCTTTATCGAGCGCGACCGGCGCCTTGTGTAATTACGTTTCTAACACCGAAACCAAAAATTTCCAGCCGGTGAACATTACTTTTGCCCTGTTGGAACCTCTCTCAGTGGAACTTCGTAAAAAGCATCGTAACAAGCGCGAGCGGCATCAAATACAGGTCGATATGGCTCTCGTGAAGTGGGACGAGTTTTTGCGCGATCTGCAAATTTCGGGAATGAGCGCAAATGTTTGAAATACTTATAATTGCCGCGATCCTGCTGGTCGCCATCCTGTATTCATCGGTGGGGCACGCCGGCGCGTCCGGCTACCTGGCGGTGATGGCCCTGTTGAGCGTCGCGCCCGATATATCGAGGCCGACCGCGCTGACGCTGAATATTTTCGTGGCGATCATCGCGACGGTGCAGTTTTATCGCGCTGGTTATTTCGACTGGCGGACGTTTTTGTCCTTTGCGGTCACTTCCGTTCCCTTTGCGTTCCTGGGCGGAATGATACATTTGCCGATCGATTGGCATAAAAAACTTTTAGGCGCGGTCCTTTTATTTACGGCTTTCCGGTTTTTGTGGAAATTTGCCGCGACCGATGAAGTCAAACAAGTCAATCTCTGGCTGGCGTTAGGAATCGGAGCTTTACTTGGTTTGCTGTCGGGCCTGACCGGCGTAGGAGGCGGCATTTTTCTGACTCCTTTGCTCTTGTTCGCAAATTGGGCGGAAACAAAAAAGGCGGCCGGAATTTCGGCATTGTTCATTTTGGTAAATTCCATTGCCGGGCTTTTAGGCATTTACACGCAGATACAGACCCTGCCGCCAACCGTCTGGTTTTGGGTTTTGGCGGCCATCGTGGGTGGTATCATTGGCTCCACACTGGGCAGCCGTTATTTTGCTATCATGACGCTGCGCCGCATTCTCTCAGTAGTGCTGGTTATTGCCGGCGTAAAATTGATATTTACTTAATGACACTTCGCTAATATTTTAAGAAGCTAATGGACGAAAACCTGAAATATTTACGCTATCTTTCGATCGGAAACTATGTGTATGCGCCCTTACTGGCGCTTTGCGCATTGTTTCCGGTCCTTCATCTGACTATAGGAATAGCGATTGTTACCGAGGCGCTTTCCGGTACCAACAAGCCCAAAGCTTTGCCGGCTGTACTCGTAGGCTGGTTCTTTATCGGCGTCTCCTCCTTTATTATTCTGTCCGGAATGGCGCTGGCGGTCTGCAATGCTCTGGCCGGCAGATTCATAAAGCAGCATAAAAGATATGTTTTTTGCTTTGCGATAGCGATTGTTAACTGCATGTTTCCACCGATAGGAACCATGCTGGGCGTTTTCACGATACTCGTTTTAATGCGCGAACCGGTAAAACAGTTGTTTGGTCTTATGCCTCAAAATGAATTACGGCCGGCAATGGGCATGACCACTCCGCCGGATTGGAGATAAGAATTTAGTGCGGTTTATCCTGGCAACATTTATCACTCTTAATCTGTGCTTGCTTAGCCCCGCGCAGTCAGGCCGGGTAAAGACGCCGGAAGAGCCGGCCGACACGCGTCCGCGAAGCGTCAAAGACAAATCAAAAACGGCGGCGCGGCCTGTTCCCACTCCGACAGCTGCTGCGACGCCTGCACCGTCCCCTTCACCGACGCCTGATGACGACGATATCATCAAGATCGATTCGATACTTATTCCGATACCGGCGTCCGTGACGGACGAGGTCGGCCGGGCGATAACCACGCTGCAGATAAAAGATTTCGAACTTCTGGTCGACAACAAAACTGCCGAGATCAGCGATCTTTCGCAGTCCGATGCCCCGGTACGAATGGCGCTGTTATTCGACAACAGTTCGAGCCTGTCATCCGCCCGCGATTTTGAACTAAAAGCGGCGACGCGGTTTCTGCGCCGTGTTTTGCGCCCCGGAAAAGACCAGGCCGCGCTCTACAGCATTTCGACGATCAATAATCTGGAACAGGCGATGACCCCCAACGTGGGAAGCCTGGTCAATGCGATCGACCTTTTGCCGCCGCCTTCAGGCGCGACCGCGCTGCTGGACGGAATATTGGAAGCCAGCAAATATCTCAGCGAACATGATGGGCGCCGCGTGATCGTGATCGTGTCCGACGGCGAAGATACTATCAGCGATGTCGAAACCACGCTGGAAAAAGTAGTGCAAAGCGTGCAGCTGAAAAATTGCCAGGTCTATGTGGTAAAGACCACCGATTTTGAAAATTACGCAAAGACAGGCAATCGCGGCGGCAATGCCAACATAATGAATCTGATTGCCGAACACCGCATGCAGGAGCTGACCAAACAAACGGGCGGCGCGGTCTATTCCCCTTTGGATGAAAAAGAACTCGAGGCGGCTTTTATCCGCATTTCAGCCGAGCTTTCGCAGCAGTATATTCTGAGCTATTATCCCGAAGACAAAACGCTCAGCAACGATTTTCATTCCATATTATTAAAGGTGAAAAATAAGCCGAGCCTGACAGTGCGTACCCGGAAAGGTTATTACCTCCCCAGGAAAAGATAGGGAACTTTTTTCTGTTTAAGTTGTCTAATTTCCTGGTTAGACAAGTCTCCGATCAGAAAGGCTCCCTCTATGATCAAGCATCAAAAAATCCTCAGTATGTTTTTTGCCTTGTTTTTTGGCACCATGCTGCTGATTGTTGCAGGCCCTGCTGCCGCTCAAGCAAGAGAAAGTGAAATGGAAAAAGCAGCGATCTCTTTTTTCAGTTCAAGCGATGAATTGAGAAACTCCGCTAAGTATGGTTTTTCCGCGGATTTCACAGGCGCCTTTCGCCCGATATCCCATGAGCTTCGTTCAGAACTGGAAATAAGTTTTCCCGAAAAGATCTTTAGTATCGCCAAAATGAAGGTACTAATAGACCTTCCGCCGAAAGACTATGATTTGATATTAATTGCTGATAAAAACGGCCGCATAGAAGGTTTTATGTGGGCGAGCTACTGGATGATACACCCGTCAAAATCTTTTGAAATGATTTTTAAAGATCATCGGATAAGATCAAATAAGGATGCATTGCTGCATGCAAAGGTATTAGCCGGACTCATAACTTCGTTAAATGACGATAGGATTGGCAATATAGAAATGAAAAACGGAGAAATTAAAGTAGAATTGATCAAAGGGCAAGGTGTTTTTGGTATTTTACATATTAAGATGACCAAAAAAATGCGGTTCAACCGCGTGATTATAACCGATCCTGACGGCAGGAAACTTAGATATTTTGTTTGATTTATGTTTGAAGAACATCTACAGGAATTTCTCGAACATATGCGCTATGAGCGTAATTTGAGCGAACACACGCTGCGAAACTACGCCAGCGACTTGGGGCAGTTCCATGATTTTCTCGCGCCCGTCATCGACGAAAAAACGCTGGAGCGCCGCGCGCTCGATCTGAAAGATGTCGACCACATCACCATCCGCGAATGGATGTCGGAGCTTCACGGCGCCAACAAAAAGAAAACTTCCATTGCCCGCAAGCTGGCCAGCGCCCGCACATTTTTCCAGTTTCTCGTCCGCGAAGGCAAGCTGGAAATGAACCCGGCCAAGCTGGTTTCCACGCCAAAAATAGAACGAAAATTGCCGAATCATCTCTCGATGGAAGACGCCGTGCGTTTTATCGAATCGCCCGACGCGGATAGCGACATGGGCAAGCGCGACCGCGCCATCCTGGAATTTCTCTATGCCACCGGCGTGCGTGTTTCCGAGCTGACGAAGCTAAACTTGCGCGACATCGACTACGAAAACAAGAGCGTGCGCGTGACCGGCAAACGCCGCAAGCAGCGCATCGTGCCCTTTGGCGATCACGCTCTGACGGCGTTAAGAAATTATTTGAACATTCGCCCCAATTTTTTAAATAACGCGCCGCCCGCCGCCGTTGATGGCCGCGACGATCAGGCCGTTTTTCTCAACTACCAGGGCACGCGCATCACCACGCGCTCCGTCGGGCGAATGGTCGATAAATACATCCGGCAATGCGCCGACATCCACGACATCAGCCCGCACAGCCTGCGCCACTCGTTTGCCACGCACCTGCTCGATTCCGGCGCCGACCTGCGCGACATCCAGGAACTCCTCGGCCACGCGCGGCTTTCCACCACCCAGATATATACCCAGGTCTCGATGGAAAAATTGATCGAGGTATATGACAAGGCGCACCCCAAAGCTTAGAAATTCAGCGGCTTGTTAAAAATATTATTTGCAAACGTTCATTTTTTGAAAGGACCGGGAAAATATTGAATGTGCATGAACTCGGAAGGCCGCCGGCGCCGCCTGAATTTAGTTAAGATTGCTTTTCTCTTCTAACTCTGTTTCAATACTTTCCAAAAGGAAGATCGGTAAAATATGTTAGGCATAATCATAGTCCTCGTGCTGCTTTATCAGGTGTATAAAGCGGCGAAGGAAAGCGGCCGCAGCGGCGTATTGTGGGCGCTGGGCACATTCGTCGGCTCCATAGTATTTCAAATAGGGGTTGGGCTGGCCTTGGGGGTTGTTCTATTGCTCGTCGGCGGAATAGATATGGTCGACAAGCTGTCCTGGCCGGTCGGTATCGTCACCTGGATCATCAACGTTGTCGTTATCTGGCAGATCATTAAGTATCTAAACAAAGTGCCGGACGAAACTTACAGTCCGACACCGCCGTCTCCTCCTACCTTCAGTTAAGTTTTCATGCAAGTATTTCAACAACTCGGAAAAGAAGTAGAAACTCTCTGGCGCGACAGGCACTATAACGAAGACGCTTTTGCGGCAATTTGTGAAGAGGCCCTGCGGGACACTGATCTGCCGGCAAAGGTGTCGGCCTGGGAAATCGTCAATTGGGCGCTGGGCGAAACGACCCTGCCGCAGCAGCGCGACCTGCCGGCAAAATTCGGCGACCCGCCGATCACGCTTTATAATTCGCCGCGGTTTCATATCGATATCTATTTTTGGCTGGAAGGCACCACGGAAATTCACCAGCATGGATTTTGCGGCGCGTTTCAGGTGCTGCTCGGATCTAGCATTCACAGCCATTACGAATTTGACGTGCAGGAAAAGATCAACTCTTTTACCGAACTTGGCGGGCTGGACCTGGCTGAGGTCGAACTGCTGCAGGTAGGCGATATCCGGCCGATACTGGCCGGGCGGCAGTTCATACACGCGCTGTTTCATTTAGACCACCCGTCGGCCACGGTGGTGATCCGTACGCACAGCAGCCCCCTTCATTTACCGCAGTTCTCATATCGCAAGCCGACCCTGGCGATCGATCCGTATTTTGAAGAACCTAATACTCTTAAAAAGATCCAAACCATTTCGATGCTGGTGCGAACGAAACACCCGCAAACCAACGAGATGATCTCAAGCCTGCTGGCCGGGGCCGATTTTCAGACATCTTATTTTGTGTTGTCGAATATAAAGCACATGCTGGGCGGTAACCAGCTCGACCAGATGTTCGGGATCGAAACTTCGCAGAACACTTTCGACAAATTTCTGGAACAGGTGATAAAACGCCACGGCGCGACGGCCGGTTCCCTGCCCGATATTTTTGCCGAGCAAAACCGCCTGGAAGAGATCGTCAGCCGCCGTTCTTATATTTCTCACCCGGAACACAGGTTCTTTTTGGCGCTGCTTTTGAATGTGACCGACCGCGAAAATGTTCTGTCGCTGATCAAACATCGCTTTCCTGAGTCAGATCCGATAGACAAGATCCTGGATTGGAGTTTGGACCTGGCGGAAACAAAAGTGGTCGGGCTGAATTTACCGAACGCGCTCGGAATAGAAGATTTTGGCGATCACGATCTCTTTGTATTGGAATGCGTGCTAAATGGAAGGTCGGAAGATGAGACCCGCCAGGCGATCAAGGACACTTATCCGACAGACACCGGCGCGGATCTGCTTAATTCACTTCCCGAAAGATATGAGAAACTGCGCCGTTCGGTGCTGCTGCGTTCACTGGCATAAGACTTTGCCTGTAAAGTCACGGAGGCGGCCACTAATGTCACCAATAGCACGAATAAAGAATTTTCATTCGTGTTATTCGTGTAATTAGTGGCTAATAAAGATCTGCTAATAGCACTGGCATAGCAAAAGCCCCGGGCTTCGAGGAGGTTGAAGCGCGGGGCTTTGTTTCGATGAAGAACAGCTGATCACCTCTGCCCCTCAACCTTGAGCCGGTTTATTTCTTACGCTGAATAATTTTATTTTTGGACCGGTCTTCTATCACGAGCGCGCGCGTCACCGCCAGAAAAGCGTCGGTCCGCACATTCACCGGCTGGTTTGACGGGAGGATGGATACCACCCCGGTTTTCTCGATATGTTCCGCCAGATCGTGAACGGTCGGATCTTGCTGTTTATATCTCTGCTTTACCAGCGCCGCCACGCCGGCGACCACCGGGGCCGCCATCGATGTCCCGCTCCACGCAGCATAACGCCCGTTCGGTATCGCGCTGATTATCCGGTCGCCGGGCGCGGCCACCCAGATCCAATTATTTTCGCTCTGGCCGCCGCTGTTGGTCGCCGCCAGGTCGATATTTGAAAACGGCGCTATCTGGTCCGCGCGATCTGTCGCCGCCACGCCGATCAGGCCATCGACGCTGCGGGTAGCAGCCGGAAACAATCTCGTTGTCGCGGTGGTCAGCGGAGCGTGATTTCCCGCCGCCGCGATGCATAACATCTGCGCACCGTTGATATCGGGAAAGTCGGAAGAAGCTTCGTTACCACACGCGGCTTCGAGAATTTCCCGCATCGCGTGCGGCCCGTCTATCGGATCGGCGCCTGCCGGGGCGAGGGTGCCAAAGCTCATATTTACTACATCGACGCCGTTCGGAGTGCTCGGGTCGTTATCATCGTCATAGTTCGCGGCAAATTTTAATGCCTCGGTAATGCGCCAGCCTTCGCCCACGCCGTCTTTATCCAGCACCCTGATCGGGATGATCTTTGCTTCCGGCGCGATCCTGGCGATGATCCCCGCCACATGCGTGCCGTGGCCCGAAGCGCTGCCGCCTAAAACTTCACTCGGATCGTTGTCGCCCTGCACAAAATCGTAACCCGGCAGCAATCTTCCGGCGAAAGCAGGGTGATTAAGTTCGATGCCGGTATCGAAGACGGCGATCGTAATGCCTTTGCCGCGTACTTTATCCGTGGTATTCGGAACGATGACCTCATGCGCTTCGGATAGATGGATGGTTTTTTCAAACCACTGCGAACTGTAACCTTTGACGCTGCCGCCGACGCTCCACGAAGTTCCCACGCTCCACGATGTGCCGACGCTCCACGAAGTTCCGCTGGCCTCGGGCGAGCCGTAAAAGCTATTGACCTCTACATAAAAAACGCGCAGGTCCGCGGCCATCGCCGCAGCTTTAGCCGGCGGAAGCTGCCCGTCGTTTATATGCATTAAATAAACCGGCGGGTTTCCGATCTGGCTTAACGGAGCGGAATCGAGGTGATATTGCGTAGCAACCGCGGAAAGGTCCGCGCCCGGCTGGAGTTTAATAACTATTTGCTCCGGCACGTACGGATCGTCATTGCCCCTTGCATGCGCCGTTGCACGGACCGTGGTAATTTGAGTTAAACCGGCGGAAAATAATAATATAGCCGACATTACCCAAACTATTCGCAACCAACTTTTTCCTATACTTCTTTTCATTTGTCTAAACGCGCCCGGCCCTTTGTGTCCCTTATCACTTAAACAGTGTGCCGGATCGAACAAAAAATACACCTGCTGCTGAAATTTTTTACCATCGGCCGGTCAAAACGAACGGGGACCAGAAATAGGGATGAGAACCTTCCCTGATAAATCCCAGCTGCGCCTCTCTTAAAGCTTCGGCTAAAGTCATACCGCGCTGGAGGTTACGGTAAAAACTGCCCATCAGTTCGGTAGCGGCTTCGTCGTTCACGGTCCATAAAGTCAATAACAGCGAGGCCGCGCCGGCGGAAAAAAATCCTCGCGATAATCCCAAAAGCTCGTCCCCGCCAAAAACCGAATTGAGGCCCGTGGCACAGGCGCTCAAGGTCACGAGGCTGCTCTTTAGCCTCATCTCGCAAACATCCCGCACCGTCACCCAGCCGTCTGCCAGCCGCAAGGACGAGAACATGGGATTGTCCGGCCGAAACTCCCCGTGACACGCCAGGTGCAAAATACCGGCGCGCCCCGCGCTTTCGCGAAACGCCGCAAAGGTCGCTCTTTTTCCCTTCAGATGCCTGCATCTAAGATGCTTGTTGCGCCTGAATATTTCTGCCAGGGAATCGATCTCTTTATCGACCAGCGGGATCTTTTCATCGGCAAAACCCATCAGCAATACGTCTTCAGTCTCCGTTTGCTTCTTTAACAGGCACTTTTGCAAAACGGCCGCGCTGGGGCCGTAAGACACCGTCCGCGACTGGATCACATATTCGCCCCCATTATGCAGGCCGTGAAAAGGAATATAGTGTAGCTCGCGATACGGAACTATCACCAAATTCCTGCCGTCGAGATGCGTCTCTAAGGGCGCGAGCAATTTTTCATAGAGCTTCTGCAAATAAGAATTGGTTTTGTTGGTCAGATCGGCAACAAAGTTGCCCAGGTTTTTCACGCCGTAACGCAAAGCGCCGAATTGAAAATGAAGCTGTTCAAGAAAAGCGGGAATTTCGCTCTCGTCACACAGATCGCGAAAAACCTCAAGCGTATTATCGGTCAATACAAAAGCCGATATTTTTCCGTCCAGACCGAAATATTCCACCAAAGCGCGCGAATTGCCCAACTGCCCCTGTAATTGTTGCAAGTTTTTTATATCGAATTTCTGTTTTTCCCGGAAATTTCTCCCCCCGGCGCTCGCCATCCGGCGCATTACTTCGGCGATCTTTTTCTCGCGCTGGCGCGCCTGCTGCTGCAAACCCGGGATCTCATCCGGCCGGGCGCGATTTAGCCGGCTGTAAAACCAGTTAAGATCTTCGCGCAAGCGGCCCAGTTCTTCGGAAAGCTTATTCGAGCGCGGCGGTTTTAGCGACGGATCGTCTTCCGCCGATTCGGCCAGCGAACGCGAGCGCGCTTCTTCTATATAGGTAAAGGCTTCGAACGTGCGTTTTTCATCAGCCAGGCAGAGCTTGGCGAGTTCGTGATAGGGCGCCAGCTTATCGGCGAGAAACGCCATGCGAAATTCTTCGGCCGGAAGCGGAGCGCGCAGATCTTCGATCAAACGCAGCGCTTTTTTGAAATGCTGCTCGGCATCGCGAAGCGCGCGCTTTTGCAATTTCAATTTACCCAGCGAGATCTGGCAAAGCTGTGCGATCACCGGGTTTTCGTAGCGCAAAGATGCCTTAAATGTCTTATTCAAAAGCTCTTCCGCAGCAGGCTGGCCCAAGTTTCGCAGCGCCTCACCACGCACCCAGAGCGCGTTAAGCCCATGTCGGACGTTGCCGTTTTTAGAAAAGATCCGCCCGGCTTTTCCGGCCGCCGTCGCCGCCTCGCGCCACGCTTTATTATCCAGGCTCATCTGCGCCTCCAGCAATTTGACCGCCCCGACGCCGACCTCGTTTTGTTCGTCGGAAAAAAGTTTGGCGGCTTTTTTCAGTTGTGCGAACGCCCTGGTGTTTTCCGCGGTCAGGACCAAAGCCCGGGCGAATTGCAGCCGCGCCCGCGCTTCTTCAGCTTTCATTTTCAGGGCGGCAAATTTCGGCGCGATGCCCTGGTAAATTTCCACCGCCTCATTAACGAGATTTAATTCCAGATATGCGTCGGCTATCTCGAGCTCGGCGATAATTTGCTGGTGCGGCATTTGGAGCGAGATATATTTTTCGCGCGATCTTTCCAGCAGTTCGAGCGCCGAACGAAACGTCCCGCGAAAAAGCGCCAGGTTTCCCATGCTGGCTTCGATCTCGGCCTGTGTCACCAGCATATTCAAATCCTGCGCGCGCCGCAGCGCCTGGTGATAAAACTTTTCGGCCACGCGAAAATCGTTCTGCAGCGCGTAGATGATCGCCAGCGCATTTTCCGCCATCGTCACCTGCGGTTGATTATTTATCTTGAGAAAGCGGGCGCGGGCTGAGGCGAGATAATTTTGCGCCCGGGCATAGCGCTCCTGCCGCATCAGTATATTGCCGAGATTGTGTTCGATCTTTCCCGCCGCCAGATCGTCATCATATTTTTCGAATATTTTCAGGACGGCTTTTCCGCAGCTTATCGCTTCATCGTATCGCCCGAGCAGGGCGAGAGCGTAGAGTTTGCTGACGCGGGTTTGCGCGGCGGTGAGCTCTTTGTTTTCGAGGCTGAAAAAATCGGCGGCCTTATCGAGATTGAGGATTGCGTGTTCGGTTTTTCCCCTGGTGAGATCGGCAATGCCGGACACCCATCTGGCGAGGGCGCCTATCTCAAGGTCTTTTTTTTGTTTGGCTAAAATAGAAAGGGCCGAAGCTGCGTTTCGCACTTTCTTCGGCTGGGTGGTCCAGAGATCGTAAAAAGTATCTTTGAGTAAATAGGCCAGCTTCATATCAGCCAGCCTCGAATTTTCGGTCAGTAAAGACCTTTGTGCGGTTTTTTCCTCGGTCTCGATCAAACGAGCAACCAGATCACGGCGCTTCATAGTATAGGAACTATTTTAGCACCAAATTCTCTAAGGTAATCTCCTTCGCATCGCCACCTGTCGATGCCAGGCTCATTTCGTAAGTACCGGGCTTAATATTACTGATCGTAAACTCCGCCAACTCATTAGCCTCTGCCTTGAATTCTTTTTTCCCCGCGCGCAAGATCACCGAGCAATTTTCAAAACCACTGCCGAGGACCTGTCCTTTAAGAATGAGCCTCTTTTCAGCGGGCGAAACCCGCAGATCGACACTGTTTTCACCGGCCTGGAAGAGCATCTGGCCCCCAACTGCTGCCGCAGCGGACGAGCGCTCGCCAAAAGCAGGTGACATTTGCGAAAGGTCCATTTGCAAAACAGCCAATATTTTTTGAGCAACGGTCTGGCGCGCGGCCGGTATGCGGGTGCGAAACAGGTTTTTAGCCCACTTGATCGAATCCGCGGGAGCGTCAGCCGAATTATCGGCCCGCATAGACGCAATTGCTTTATTAAAAAGACTTAGCTCGCCAGCACAGCTTTTACACTGGGCCAGGTGCTGCTCTGCTTTAGCCTTCTCGGCGCTTGGAATAGTGCCGTCGGCAAAGTTAATAAGTTGTTCGGAAGGAATATGTTTACTCATCAGATCCATCATTTTATCCGCGAAAAGCCGCGTTCTCCATTAATACAGTGCGGCGCTTGGGACAAAAAAGACATTACTTTTCCAATATCTGCGAAAGCTTTTTCAGGCAGCGGGCCCGCAGCGGGCTGATGCTGGTCTCGCTGACATTAACAACCTTTGCCACCTCGGCATAGGAAGCACCCTCATCGCTTAAATACAACATTGAAAGGATCGTGCGGCAGCGTTCTTCGAGTTCCTTGAGCGCCGTGCGAACGAGGTGCTGTTCTTCCAGTTCGATCAGCTTCTTGTCGGCGAGCGGAGAATCGTCCGGTATCAGGCTCAGGATATCAACCTCGTCCTCGCCTGTGTCCCCAGTACTAGTAGTAGTGAATTCTTTCTCACCGCGAATAATATTCCAGGTTTTGAATTTGGCGGTCGTCACCAGCCACGACCGCAGCTTATCGGGCTGCTCGATCTCATCCATCTTTTGAAAAAGCGTAAGAAAAACTTCCTGAAAGATATCCGCCGCCTGCTCTTCGCTGAGGCCCGCGCGGCGCGGCACGGTCGAAACCAGGCGCTGAAACCTTTCCACCAGCTCATCCCACGCCGTCTGTTCCCCGCGGCGGCAGGCAAGCAAAAGATCGGCATCCGTTTTTTGCAGACGGGATGCTTTAAGTTTTATATCTTTTTCAGATATGTGATCTTTCATCAAAAAGATGCGGAGGTTTTATTTATTAGCCACGAATTACACTAATTACACGAATTAAAAGTTTCTTATTCGTGTTATTAGTGACATTCGTGGCTGTATCCGTGACTTTACAGGCAAAGTTCATTTAATGATAAAAACTATATATGGATAATCATATACAAATATGTATCGCGCCTTACATTTCCGGAAGAAAATTGTCGCGAACCGGTTTTAATTTACTAGCCGTTTCGTCTAACCGGTATTCCAGCAATGCCCCGTTATGAAAATCCGACTCACGATCGATCTGCATTATTTCGGTTTCGGTCAACGATTCGATGACGCAGCGAAAACAGCGCACCACTACCTCGTGAGTGAGGATCAAAATATTCGCCGCCGCACTTTCTTCCAAAATTTCGTCCCAAAAACTTCGCACCCGCAGGATAACGTCGCACCAATTCTCGCCGCCTGGCGCGCGATAATAATATTTGCCCAGATGTTCACGGCGCGCGCATTCGTCAGGATGTTTTTCCGTCGCACCCAGCTTTGTCATCCGGTCAAAGATGCCCAGCTCGCGTTCGCGCAGACGTTCGTCGGAAATGATCTCGATATCTAACCCCGCGTTTTTAACCAGTATGTCAGCCGATTCGGTTGTTCGGACAAATGTCGATGTGTAAATAAGATTTGGCTTATCTTCCTCGGGAAGCGCGGCAAACCATTTTCCCATCGCGGCCGATTGCAGCTTTCCCAATTCCGATAACGGCACGTCCGGCTCGCGATAAGGATACTCCATCATCAGCAGCCCTTCGGCTTCGGCTTTGTGCCGCGCGACATTCGCGACGCTTTCGCCGTGGCGCGCCAGCCATAGTACTTTGGGTAAACTCATTTCCGGTATTTAGAGTGCGAATTCGGCCACGACGGGCACGTGATCAGAAGGACGCTCCCAATTGCGGGGATCGCGGTCGATCCAGCAGCGGGTGCATTTTTTTGCCAGCGAAGGCGATACCCAGATGAAATCGATCCGCAAACCGTTGTCGCGCTGAAACGCGCCTTCACGATAATTCCACCAGGTGTACTGTTTCGGCTCGGCGTTAAATTGCCGGAAGGCATCGACGAAACCCCAGCGCCTGGCATAATCGAGCGCCGCCCGCTCAGTGAATGTGAAGTGAAGCTTGCCGGTCCAGGTGGCTACATCGTACACATCGCGTTCGTCGGGCGCGATATTAAAATCGCCGCAGAGCAGTACATCGGAATCGGGCGAGCAGCCTTCGTCAAAGTAATGCCGCAGGCGCTGGATCCAATCAAGTTTGAAAACGAACTTGTCGGTCCCCAACTCCGTGCCGTTGGGCACATAGACATTTACCACGTGGATTTTTTCGATATCGGCGGCGATCAGCCGCGAGGGCGCTTCCCGGTCGTCGCCGGGAAAATTGTATTTCACGTTTCCCATGTCCATCGGCGAAAGTATCGCAACGCCGTTATAACTTTTTTGCCCCAGAATGACGGCTTTGTAGCCGATCTCGGCAAAATCGAGAAAAGGAAATTTATCGTCGGTGCATTTTATCTCTTGCAGGCAAAGCACATCCGGCTTTTCTTCGGCGATCCATCGCAGCACGGCTTCCAGACGAATATTGATCGAATTGACGTTCCAGGTAGCGATCTTCATTTCGGATATTATCGGATATTTACGGTTAGTTGGCTAATTCACACCGCTAAATGGCATCTCGAATTTTACTTTAAACTTCAGATCGACCGGGATGGCCCGTTTAAATTTGAAACCAAGTTTTTTGAAAGTGCCAAAGACCAGCACCTTGCCCGCGACTTCGAAATTTCTTATCGACGGCTTCAAACTAAACAGCGACCGGGCAGTATCGGATAAGCGCACCTTTACTTTCAGCGGGCGCGGGAACGGCATGTCCAAGCCTTTTTCGAAATCGAACACCTCAATAAAGTCTTCGACCTGCATCTTTAAACCGTTGACTTGCACATTCTCAAACGAAACCCGTTCGATGCGGCCTCCGGACTTGAAGATATTAACTGAGAGAGGAAGTTCAAAACTTGCCCCGGCGGTGGTGAGCGTAAAATTTTGCGGTTTGCCGATCTTTACCAGCGAATCGAAATCATTTTTTATGTTCGGTGGCACATCATCTTGCGCGGAGATGACCGACACTTTGGCGTTATACACCTTGTAACCGTCAATTTTTCCCTGTGCAAAATTGCCGCCCGCCAGGGTCAGCAAGAGAAGGCAGAAGAGCGGAATGCGCTTTGAGAATGTGCGGCGGTTATTTAGTCGAACATACATTTAATTCTTATTCGTGTTATTTGTGACATTTGTGGCCAATATCGGCGACTTTATGGCAAAGCTGGCAGCGCCATGTAATTTATAACGGCAGCGTGATCTCAAACCTGGCGCCACCCGGGTTGCTGTCTACTTTAACCGAACCACCGGCTTTTTTCACGGCGTCCCAGACAATATCCAGGATCGGGTTTGGTGCATTTCCTTCGGCAATGAGAACGAGATTCTTTGAAAGGATATCGAGCGCGGCTGTTAGTAATCCTGCGGCCCCCTCACCGACCGGGTCTTCTTTAAGTGCCGCCAGGTATGTTTCCGTATCGTGAGCAAGCTGGGCCTCACCTTCTAATCCGAAAGTTTGCGCGGAGCCTTTTATGGTATGAAGCAGGCGGAAGAGTTTTTTTGAAAAAAGCGGCGGCAGGGTTTGATCGCCGGCAATTGTTATCGACCGGAGTTCGCTTGAGATCTCGGAAAGATCATTAATTGCATCTTCAAGAAATTCTGCCGGAACTTTTTCCATCAGATATTTAGAAAGTTATGCTGAAGTACCTTTTTTCTTTTTGTCCGACTTTTCAGCGTCGGGGGAGTCTGAATCAAGGTCGTGTTTTACGGCATCGAGAATGCCGTTAATAAATTGCGTCGCTTCGTAAGTGGAAAACCGGCGCGCTATTTCCAGCGCTTCATTGATAACTACGGTGCGCGGCGTCGGTTCATAGACAAATTCGTACACCGCCATGCGTAAAATATTACGGTCGACCACGGCCATTCGCGGAATACGCCAATGCTCGGCACGAGAGCGGATCAACTCGTCGATCTCGTTCACTTTTTCAATAGTGCCTTTGGCCAGGTTGTCGGCAAAGTCGCGCGTTGCCTGGTCGGCATCGCCATCGTCCAGTTCCGACCAGAATTCATCGGAAAGCGTATCCGGCAAAACACCTGTCACATCGGCCGCAAATAACATCTGCAAAGCACATTCGCGCGCTTTACGCCTGGTTCCCATAACTCCTTGTTTTCAAACCAAAAAATAAAAGACAGGGCCGTAAAAGCCTGTCCTCTAGGTTATTTCCTTATATAAATTTACTACTTCTATCGCAGCCATGGCCGCTTCAAACCCCTTGTTGTCGTTCCTTTTACCGGACCGATCTACTGCCTGCTGAACATTGTCGGCGGTAATAACACCGAATAAAACGGGTATGCCTGTCTCTAAACTCGCTTGCGTGCTGCCGGTTGCAGCGGCTCCGGCGACATAATCAAAATGCGGCGTTCCGCCGCGAATGACCACTCCCAGACAAATGACCGCGTCCCATTTCTTAGACTCAGCCACTTTTTTTGCCGCCAGCGGGAGTTCAAACGCGCCCGGCACCCGGAAGATCTCGATCGAGCCTTCTGCCGCACCGTGCTCTTCCAGCGCCTCAACCGCGCCATCTATCAACTTGGCCACCAGCGATTCCGTCCAACGGCTGGCCACGATCGCAAAACGAAAACCTTCCGCCGTAATTTCTCCCTGATGAACCTTAGGTTGCAGACTCATATTCAAACAAGCTAAACACCAATAACAAGTATAGTGAGAGATAAAGGAACTGACAAGCAGGACAGGCCTAAGTTTTCCGGGTCACCACTTTACGCTTCCCTCTTGCGTCGTGTCGATCTGCGCGAGTTCAACGCCCTCGCCGTAGAAAAAGATCTTCATGTTATCAAAAAGGAATGTGTGCGAATCAGGATCTGAAACGTCAATGCCGAAGTGATTGATAAGCTGATTCTGTTTTTGCAGCCATTCTTTCCAGCAATCCTGGCAGCACTCCGCGCCGATCCTTTGCCCGAGCTCGGTCGGGATCGGCGCATAACCGATCGGTTCGTTTTTTTGCCCGCAGCGCGCGCATGTAAATTTGTCACTCGAAAATAAACCCATTGTAATTCTCCCTTTTGTCGCAATACGCTATACGTAATACGTAAATCACGTTATCGTTCGCCAACCTTTTCTCGCACTCGCGTACGTACGGCTCCTGCGTATCACGTATCACGCAGTCGCCGCCTTGATCGCCGCTAAAATATCTTCATCCTTGGGACGGAAAATGCTCAATGACTGCACGCTGCGATGGCGAATGATGCCGTTCTTATCGATCACAAAAACCGCGCGCGCCGAACGATTCGGAAACCACGATTTTACGTCGTACAGACCGGCAACTTCAGCTCCGCCGTCCGCCAACAATCTCAAAGGCAAATTATACTTGGTGCTAAAGCTGCCATGCGATTCGGCGGAGTCGGTGGAGATGCCCACCACTTCCGCGCCGCTTTCCACATACTGGTCCCAGTTGTCGCGCAAAGAACAAAGCTGCTTCGTACAAACGGGCGTGTTGTCGCCCGGATAAAAAAGCAGCACCACCGTCCGGCCGCGGTGGGACGAAAGTTTCCAGTCAAGGCCGTCGCCGTCCTTTAACGAAAAATCGGGGGCGGCATTGCCTTCCTGATTTCCTAACTTTAATTCGTTTTCCGGCATGACTTTATTCTATTTCACTTTGCCGAATTTTTCACGGCGATGATCTGCGCAGCTATGCTAACCGCAATCTCTTCAGGTGTTTGGCTGTTTATTGGAAGGCCGATCGGGGTGTGCAGCAGATCCAGTTTTTCTTTGGGAAACCCTTCTTTCTCCAATTCTTTTAGTAAAACACCCATCTTGGCTTTGCTGCCCAGCACACCGAAATATTTCAATTCCTTATCAATTAATTTTCTGATAACCAGCTCATCCGTCTGATATCCGAGCGTCATCACGACCACAAAATTCGTCTCATTTCCTTCAGGGATAAACTCCGCAATGTTTTCATAAGACTCGATGATGGTTTTTTTGTGAACATATTTATTTTTATCAAGAGTATTGAGATCGGGGCGATCGTCGAATAGTTCGATATAAAAATCCATCCGCGACATCAGCTCCGACAGCGCCAGCGCACAATGGCCGCCGCCCACGATAAAGAGTTTATTTTTGTACCCGAGTTTTTCTTCGTAAATAAACGCCGCCGAGTCCCTGTCGATCGCTATGCTTTGAACCCCGTTTTCAAGACTCTCTTTTATACTGAATTCGTCCGCCGTGATCCGAAGAATCTTCGCCTCGTTTTCTTCGAGAGCATCAATTATTTTCCCGACAGTCTTGTAGTGCGAACCATCCAGCAAATAGAAGATCACCGTTTGCGTGCCCGAACAGATCATGCCGCTCGGATTCGTAGAATTTTTTTGATGGTCTTGCTGTTTGATCAAAGGCCTCGATGCCTCTGCTGATGCCGCATCTGCTGACAAGAGTCCGCGCGCTTGTTCGACGAGGTTGATTTCCATCACTCCGCCGCCGATGCTGCCTGACATATCGTCACCGGAGACGGCCATTTTAAAGCCGCGCCTGCCGGGGCTGCTGCCGGAGCTTTCCGCCACCACCAGCAGCATCACCGGCTCGTTCTGCTTTAATCTTTCGGCGGCAAACCGCCAGGTCTCCAGTTCTTTGATCACCAGCTAATTTTTACCACAGAGACAGTGGAACGCATAAACCGACAGAAAACTTATTGCAATTACCGCGAAAAGATGTCACGCTTACCGGCAAATCCGAAGTTTCGCCTTTCCCAAACCTGCTCTACCAGGCGAAAAATCTATGCAGTAAAACTCAAGGGGTTGCTCGCAATTAAGAGCAAAAAGTAATCCGTCGTCTGTGATCATCTGTTATCCCGGCTGCAGACGTTTCGTCGATTATTTTTGCGTAGGCTGTTTCACCGGTAAATATACTTACGGGAGAAATATATTGCCCTGAAATGCCGGCCTACCGACTTTTTCCCATCCTCCCGCATTAAAAGGAGAAAACAAATGAAAAAATTTCTCACGATCGCACTGACGCTGCTTTTTTCAGCGGCCGCGGCGGCCGCTCAAACAGTTGTTATATATGAAGGCTCGGGCGTAGTTTCAGCACATACCATAACCGGCCCTTCTCTTACCTCAATAAGAACGCTTCCTTATAGCTCACTTAACAGGGATTTTACCGGCGTTCCCACCGAAGACTACGACGTATTTTTTTCAAATTCGACCGGTACACAGGCCAGCGACAGCACCTCATGCGTGACTATTCGCGGGCAATACAACGGACAAGGTCTGGGGTTCAATATTACCCGCGTCGATCTGAACACGTCCAGTTCGAGCGGGTACTACAGCACCCTCACTACCCATACGCTCGGTGACGAAGGTGATTCCTCCACCGCTCCTAACGCGGCGGACAGCAGTGCGGCAACATTGACTTTATTCGGGCGGGCAACAGGAAAGAGGTTCATGCATGTCACTCTTTGCGAAGTCAGAGCATTACCCGATACAAGCTTTGATCCCTGTTGTCCTCCGATAAACCCCAGGGTAGTTAAAGACCAATTGGTTTATAGAGGCTCAGGCCCTATTTCCTCTCCATATACGCTTAAATTCCAACCCTCGCCGCTGACATCCGCTATGACTTCGTTCAATAATTCAATGCAGGCATATTTGAATTATGTCAGTTTTCTTTCTCTGGGCGCCAATGCAATGACCAGTGAATGGAGGCTGCACTACCAAGGCACCGGAACGATCCCCATGACGTGGCCGGGTGGGTCTTCGCCCGGAAACAACGGCCCCCTCCTTGATCGTGCCTGGACCACCTGGACGGCAGGCGGAAGCGGACCAGTGCTCGCCGGCACCCCGAATTTCTTCGGCTCCGCCTCGGGTCCTAATCAATTTCCCATGCTGCCGAATACCTGGTATATGATCCATACCGGAACTTATTTTGAGGGCGGTATAGAGTTCTTCGACCATGAATGCGCCGACAACGACTTTTTTGTCAACGTTCGGGTTCTGGAACTTGCCGGAAGGACAAATCCTGTTCTTGAGATAAGAGATGCGAAGGGAGAAATTATCGAACGTAGAGAATTGGAGCAGATCAAATAACGATTCCTCCTATTCCAAACCCGGAAAATCTCAAGCCGATAAGGGTTTGAGATTTTCTTTCTTTGGATTTCAAGCGGCTTTTGCCTTTATTTTTACTTGCCCGGCAACGCAATTTAACCATATAAATTCATTAACACTTTCTCCGGCGTGAACGGCGCGTCGAATTCGGGGTTCGGGTCAGTAGCACCTGTGTCAGCGGGTGCGTGATCTCTGAATGCCTTGATCGCATTTCTTATGGCAAAGTATGCGCCGATGCCGTACATCAGCGGCGGTTCGCCGACGGCTTTGGAATTAAAGATCGCCAGATTTTCGCGTGTCGTTTCGAGCGGGATAAATTCTATCTCGCGCGGCACGGAGTGAATGTCGGGGACTTTATAGGTGGAAAGCGCGTTGGAGCGCAGCCTGCCCTCGGCGTCATAGACGACTTCTTCCATCGTCATCCAGCCGATGCCCTGGACGATGCCGCCTTCGATCTGACCGAAATCGACCGCGGTATTCATCGAGCTTCCGAAATCGTGGCACGCCTTAACGTAATCGATCTCATACCGGCCGCGCAGGCAATCGACCGTCACGCCGGTGATCGCGGTGCCATACACGTGATAGGCAAACGGGTGGCCTTTGGCCGTTCCCCAGTCGAAATTGATGCCGGGCGTAGCGTAGTGCGCATGCTCGCTTAGGCTGACGCGCTGTAGGTAGGCTTCATTTAACAGCGTGTGCCAATCGAGGCTGGTCTTCTCGCCTTTGTTGCACACAAAGCCGTTTTCCAGCGTGATGTCTTGGACGCTTTGCGCTTCGACCAAAGGGAGCGCGACTTCTTTCAGACGCCGGGATATTTCTTCACAAGCCATTAGCGTCGCTTTGCCGTTTAAGTCGGCGGCGGCGGAGGCAGCGGTCGGCGAAGTGTTGGCAATGCGCAGCGTGTTGGTCGTGTGCACGCGGACGCTTTCGATCGGGAGCGAAAAAACTTCGGCGGCAACCTGGGCCATCTTGGTGTTGACGCCCTGTCCCATCTCGACAGCGCCGGTCGAAACCGCCACGCTTCCGTCGGTATAAACGTGCACCAGCGAACGCGCCTGGTTCATCGGCGTTTTGGTAAATGAGATGCCAAAACAGATCGGCATCAGCGCCACGCCTTTTTTCTGGTATTTGCTGGTTTTATTAAATTCGTCGGCTTGCATTTGCAGCGCGGCAAAATCAAATTTCCCATCGGCCTGCGACCAGGTTGTTTCCGCTTCGCTCTCGGCTAATTGGCCGTAAGGAAATTCGTCGCCGTTACGCAAAAGATTTTTTCGCTGAATGTCGCTTGCTGAAACTCCCAGTTTATCGGCAGCGTGCGCGATCGCGGCTTCGATGACAAACATTCCCTGCGGCCCGCCGAACCCGCGAAAAGCGGTGTTGGGCGGCAGATGTGTCCGGCAGCTATAGGCGGCAACGGTCACGTGCGGAATGTAATAGGAATTTGTGCAGTGAAAAAGTGTGCGTTCGAGCACGGGCGGCGAAAGATCGGCCGATACCCCTGCGTTTTGAAAAAACTCGGCTTCGTAGGCGACAATTTTCAGGTCTTTGTCCAAACCGATCTTGTAATCGGATGAATACGGGTGGCGCTTGCCGGTCATGCGCATGTCTTCCATCCGGTGCAGCGCATACTTCACCGGGCGCCGCGTCAACTGCGTGCCAACCGCGCAAATTGCCGCCCAGGCATTTGCCTGGTCTTCCTTGCCGCCAAAGCCGCCGCCAAGCCGTGTGACGTCCACCTCGATCTGATGCATCGGCAAATTTGTGACGCGGGAAACGGCGCGTTGAACGGCGGTCGGCCCCTGGGTGGAAGAATAGATTTTCATTCCGCCTTGCTCAGCCGGAACGGCGTAAGCGCCCTGTGTTTCGATATAGAGGTGCTCTTGCCCGTTCTGTTCGGTGCGGCCTGCGAAAACGTGCTCGCAATTCCGGAACGCGGTATCGGTGTCGCCCAGTTTGAAACGTTTGGGCGGAACGATCAGGTCGTTGTTCGCATACGCAACGCGCGGATCGGTCACTACCGGCAGCGGTTCTATCTCAGCCGTGATCTGCTTCGCTGCATGCCGCGCCTGCTCTTCCGTTTCGGCCAATACAATGGCGATCGGCATTCCCTGAAAATGAACCTCCGCGTCGGCAAGCAGTGGTTCGTCCGGGATAACACCACCTATTTCATTCTCGCCGACAATGTCTTTGGCAAGAATTATTTTATGAACACCCGCGCATTTTTCGGCTTTAGATATCTCAACGCCTTTTAATTTACCGTGCGCGATAGGCGAATCAAATACACACGCAAACAGCGTCCCTCTGAGCAGAGGAATGTCGTCGAGATAAACGGATTCGCCGCGAACGTGTGTTTTTGAGTCGAGGTTTTTCATTCAAGTATCGCCGGCGTCTCGCCTTCGCGACAGCCCCATCGATCTAAACGACGGTGGCTTCTTACATATTAAATAATTCCACAAAATGCGCCGTGAAAAGCTGGCGCAGCAATAATCTTTTGTATGCTTCGGAGCCGCGCACGTCGGAGATCGGGCTGATCTCGGTTTGAATAATTTTAGCGGCTTCGGCGATCGTCATTTCGTTTATTTCTTTGCCGCGCAAGTATTCCGAGGTTTTCGTCAAATAAAGCGGGGTCGGCGCAACGCCGCCGGCGGAAACATGCGCGTCGGAAATAATATCCCCCTCGACTCGCAGTGAGATCGCCGTGTTGACCGAGGCAATGTCAAGATACGTGCGCTTGCAGACCTTTTCAAAATTGAAATGCGTAAAATCTTTTTTGAAGCGAATGTTGGTAATGAATTCGTCTTCCGTTTTAGCAAGCTGCTTGTAACCGAGATAAAGGTCCTTGAGATGCATCCAACGGCTTGAATCACCTGCCGATAATTCGATCTCCGCATCGAGCGCCAAAAACCACGCAGTCATATCGCCGATGGGCGAAGCGTTGACGAAATTCCCGGCAAGCGTCGCCATATTTCGGATCGGCGTTGAAGACACAAGTTTCAGATGTTTATAGAGATCGGGAAACAGGCGCACGAAAACAAGCGAAACCATCAGGTCGGTAACCACGGCTGAAGCGCCGACTTCAACGTGCGTTTCATTTTGCGTGATCCGCCGCAGATCGGAATTGTCGAAAACATAGTTGCCCGAAGTTTCGGCCATCTCTTCCGGACGCTGCACGTAGAGATCGGTGCCGCCCGCTATCAGTTGGCGATGGGCAGCGGACGGCGGGCAGTCTGCGCCGTTTTTTAAATCGATTAATTTATCTTTTATACCGGAAAAGTAAGAAGGAACGATGTCATTTTCAATCGCAAAATTAAGATTGCCTTGAACACCACTCTGCCCACTGTCCTCTGCCCACTGCCCACTGCCCACCGCTAACCGCTCACTGATGGCGCACGCGGCGCGCTCGATAGATTTGTAACCCGTGCAGCGGCATATATTTCCATCAACCGATGAAACCGCCGCTTGGCAAGTTTTCGGCGCATCGTCGATACAAAACCCGGTCAGCGACATGACAAAACCGACCGTGCAAAATCCGCATTGAGTTCCGCTTTCATCGACCATTGCCTGCTGCACGTTGGTCAGGCTGCCGTCGGGTTTATTGATACCTTCGACGGTAACGATATGTTTTCCGTAAGCGTTGGCGAGCGGCATCAGGCACGAAGTCATCGAGCGATAATTTACCTTGTCATGATCGAGTTCGCCGACCAGGATGGTGCAAGCCCCGCAATCGCCTTCGCGGCAGCCGATCTTAGTCCCTTTTAAGTCTTTTCGGTATCGAACAAAATCGAGAACCGTCATCCCAGGCGGCAGGTCGGTTTCGGTTGTTTGTTCATTCAAAATGAACTTGATCATAAATTACAAAATACTCGAAAATATCTACTCGCTGTCAGCCTGCTGCTTACTGCCGCTGCTTACTGCCGCTGCTTACTGCCGCCGCTCTTAGTACTCGATCTTATCCGGCTTATCGGCCCAGTTCTTAAAAACTTTTTGTGCTTCTTCACGTGAGAGATTTTCGAGTTTCATCGTTCGGTCTTCCAGTTGTTTTTCCATTTCCTCGTAGATGAACTGATCGTCAAAGCCGGCACTGGCGGCATCTTCACGAGTACCGGCGTAAAAAATTCTTGCCGGGCGCGCCCAGTACATGGCGCCCAGGCACATCGGGCAGGGCTCGCACGAAGTATAAATATGACACCCGTCGAGCTGGAAAGAGCCGATCGCCGCACAGGCATTTCTAATGGCGACGACTTCTGCGTGAGCGGTCGGGTCGTTGCTCGAGGTCACTTCATTGCAGCCTTCGCCGATGACATGTCCGTCTTTTACCACCACACAGCCGAACGGCCCCCCGGCGTTGGTATCAACACCGCGTTGAGCAAGCTCTATCGCCCGGCGCATAAATTGTTCGTGTGAATCGCTCATCTCTTAAACCTGCTGGAAATCCCTGATATCCTTAAACGGCTTTTCGCTGTCGGTAAAATCCGGACGGTAATAATGCGAAGCCCCGTTATATTCCTGCAGCCAGCCTTCGTGGTTACCGGCATCTTCTAATTGCCCGACCGCCTCATACCATTCGCGTTCCGTAATACGGCGCGACAGCAAAATGTAGCGCTCATCGGTGTCGGCTTTATTGGTCGGATAATACTGCGCCATTAGCGACACGGCCGTCTGCGGTGAAAGCTCTTCGCGTATCCAGCGCAAATTTTCCGCGATCCCGGCCATATCGTTTGGCAAAACAAGCAAGCGAATGACCAGGCCGCGTTTTAACAGGCCTTCATCGTCAAAGGTAAGCTTGGCACCCATCTGGCGATGCATTTCCGCGATCGCTAGGCGCGCAAATTTTGTATATCCGCGTACTTTTGAATACTCAAAGCCGTTCTCGTCTTCGGCATATTTCAGGTCGGGCAGATAAACATCGACAATGCCTTCGAGCAAGCGCAGGACCTCGACCGAATCATAGGCATTCGTATTATATACGATGGGCAATTTCAGACCGTTTTGCGCGGCTATCAGCACCGCGCGGGCCATTTGCGGAGCAAAATGCGTGGGCGAAACAAAACCGATATTGTGGCAGCCTTTGGCCTGCAGCTCCAGCATCATTTCGGCCAGACGTTCGTGCGTGACCTCGTTTCGCTTTTGCTCTTTCCACGTTTGCGAGATCTGAAAATTCTGGCAATAGACACAGCGCAGATTACAGTTGCCGAAAAAAATATTTCCCGCGCCGCGCGTGCCTGATAGCGCCGGCTCTTCGCCAAAATGCGGTGTGTAACTGGAAACGATAGGCAACCGGCCGGAATAGCAGGCGGCTATTTCATCATTCAAACGGTCGTTGCCGCAATCTTTCGGACAAATGGTACACGACGCAAGCAGGCGCTCGAGCATTTCAACCCGCCGCTCCAGTTCACCGGCACGTAAAAGTTTTAAGTAGCCCGGTTCGATCATTGCCCGTCGGTGCGCTCCAATTCGTGGTTCTTGCCCATCTTGTATTTTCCGGCGAGTTCCTTGGGCGCCAGTTTTTTGGCGATCTCCCAGGTGTAATCCATCTCGGTGTTGACGGTCGTCGTCGCCATTCCCGCTTCCCACATCATCAGCAGGCTGCCGTAAAAGGTGAACAAAATTCCTATTATCCCGACCGGCACCGGTATCCAGATAGCCGCCGGAATAAGAATAGAAATGCCGATCGACACACTGGTCAAAACATACAAAGCCAGGCCGCGATAGAACGCCACCATCGCCCGCTGAAGTATGCGCGCGCGGCTGGTGACTTTATCCAGCAGATCAAAGTTAGCTTCGAGCCGGCGCGTATGGTACGGCATGGAATCTTTATTTTCCATCAGAATAAGATCGTCCAAACGGGCGATCAGATCCCGCGCGCGGTCGATCACCCGGCCCAAACGCGTCGAAGTAGAAAGCACCAGGCTGCCCGAAGCAGATATCAGCAGCGCCGGTGTGATCATCGCCGTCAGGAATTCGATTATGGTCGAAAGGCCCGACGGATTCATATTAAATAGGCTGGGCATAAATAGGCTATAATCCGAAATAATATGTTACACCTCTTAAAGGGAACCGTAAAAATCTTAAACCATAAAAGCGAAGTTTTGCGCGAAAATCCGCTGGGCGACAAACACGAACGGGAGCTCTACGTCTACCTGCCGCCACAATACGAAGAAAGCGGCAATGGTGAAAAAAGTTTCCCCGTGGTCTATTGCCTGACCGGATTTACCGGGCGGGGAAAGATGCTTCTTAACGACAGCGCTTTTTCGCCGAACCTGGCGGAAAGAATGGATCGGCTGATCGATGCGGGCAAGATAAAATCGATGATCGTGGTAATGCCCGATTGTTTTACTTATTACGGCGGCTCGCAATACATAAACTCAAGCGCTACAGGCGATTACGAGGACTATTTAATTAATGAAATAGTGCCCTTTGTGGACGAAAATTTCCGCACAGTTGCCGATCGAGGCGCGCGCGCGGTGATGGGAAAATCTTCGGGCGGCTATGGGGCCCTGGTAAATGCGATACGGCACCCGGACGTTTTCGGACTGTGCGCTTCGCACGCCGGCGATGCTTATTTTGAACATTGCTATCTGCCCGATATTCCGAAAGCTTTTCGCGCCATCAAAGGCGATCCGAAAAGTTTCGTAGAAAAATTTTGGGCGGAAGAAAAGAAGGGCAAAAATGACTTCCCTGCTTTTAATTTAATGGGAATGAGCGCGTGCTATTCACCCAATCCGGAAGCCGAGCTTGGTTTCGATCTTCCCTTCGATCTGGAAACCGGCGAGATAGATTTTGCAATTTTCTCGCAATGGCTGGAACACGACCCGGTAAGAATGATCGAAAAATATGCCGATGCGTTAAAAAGTTTAAAGCTGCTTTATCTCGATGCGGGAACTAACGATGAATTTGCTTTGGACCTGGGCGCGAGAATTTTTGTGAAAAAATGTAAGAAGCTGAACATTCCTTATATTCACGAAGAATTTAGCGATGGACATTTTAATATCGGTTACAGATATGATCGGTCATTGGAATTGATCTCGGAAAAGTGTGGATAAATTTACAGGGATCGTTAAGAGTGGCAGAACGCAGCAGCAGTAAGCAGGCTTTTGCTGACTGCCCTTGCCTACTGCCGCCGCCAACTTTTTCATTCATCCCTGTGAATTAATTCTTCTGATCTCGCGCCCCATTCTTCCCGTGAGCATGTACCACATCATTTTATAGTCGCTGATAAAAGACCAGAGCGGATATTTGAAGGTGGCGGGTTTATTATGCTCGACAAAAAAGTGAGAGATCCAGGCAAAAGCATAGCCGGTCACAAAACAAAGCGGAAAGTAATACCACGTGCCGCGCCAGATGAACCACAACAACAAAATTATCCCCAGCGAAGTGCCGATAAAGTGAAGCACGCGCGTGAGGGGCCGGCTATGTTCATGAACATAGAAATCCCAAAATTCCCAGTAATTTTCAGGTTGCATGTTCATTCAGTTTTCTCTTTCCGCGGCACGCCCCATTAAATTAATAGCACCGCATATCCGGAAACAAATCTCGTGTGGTTAGTGTGTTTCGTGGTTAAGTTCTTTACTAATTCCGCCAATCATGGCCAGCCAAAGTTTAACCACGAAACGCACTAAACTGCTTACTGCCGCTGCCTACTGCCTACTTCCTGCCTTGCACTTTGACGAGATTATTTTTCGCCGGCGCATAATCGGGTTTTAGCTCCAGCGCTTTTTCAAACTGCTTGACGGCCTCGTCTTTTTTCCCCTGGTCGGCCAGCACTGTCCCGAGCATATTATACAACTCCGGTTTGGCCGGGTCGCGTTTTATAGACTCTTCGATCTGCGCGATGCCTTCGTCTTTTTTACCGGCGCGGTAAAGCATGAACCCAAGATTTGAGCGGACGTCGGTATTGTCTTCTTTTATTTCCAAAGCTTTCCCAAAATAGAGAGCGGCTTTTTCAAACTCGCTTTTCGACGAATAGCTCAGTCCCAGCGAATCGTAATTTTGATACAAAATTTCCTTCATGATCGGCGGCGGGTCTGACGAAGCGGAAGCCATCGCCTCGGTCATTTGCGCCGCCTCGTCCAATTTCCCTTGCAATAAAAGGGCCTTGGCCAGGTCGGAAAATGTTCCGGAATCGTCGGGTTTTAGCTGGATGGCCTGCATGAACTGCATAGCCGCTTCGGTGAAATTACCGCGCTTGAAATTGATGACGCCTAATAATTTATAGCTGCTGTAATAGGTCGGGTTATGCTCCGCCGCGTTTTTGCATTGCACCTCGGCTTCCTCCAACCGGTTTTGGTTGGTGTAGTGAAGGCAAAGATTTTGTTCGATAAACCCGTTGTTTTTTGTGACCGCGATGGTGTGCAGATAAAGGCTCTCGCTATCTTTCCAGCGCGCGGCCTGCTTGAACGCCAGCCATCCGAAAAGGATGATGACGGCGCAAGCCGCGGCCGCCAAAATTCTTTTATCCAGGCTTTTTAGCAGTTCGGCCGCGAGCCAAACGACCGCGATGCTCAATCCGATGAACGGAATATAGGTGTAGCGATCGGCGAGCGACTGCAAACCGACCTGGACCAGCCCGATCACCGGGACCAGTGTGCCGATAAACCAAAACCATCCGACAAAAAGATATTTCTTTCTTTTTATCTCCAGAATGCTGTAAATAGAAACAAGCGCGATCACGAGAATTGAAACGGCCAGCATCGGCACCGAGAGTTCTCTTTCAAAGGGATAGATTACTCCCAGATTCGCCGGGTAAAACATCATCCCGGCGTATTTCGCATAGGCAATAACGGAATTAACCAAACGCGCGTAAAACGGCAGCTGCTCAAGAGGCACCACCGCGCCGCCCGCTTTTTGCGCGATCACCGTTATCACTGACGAAGCCGCGCTGAGCAAAAAGAGCGGGATCTTTTCTTTTATCAGCGGCCATATATTTGTAACACTAAATTTCTCGAGCCTTCCCAGCGGCCAGTAATCCAGCAAAAGCAAGGTAAAAGGCAGCGTCACCAGCATCGGTTTTGCCAACAGCCCTAACACCATCGCGGCGACCATCTGGATATAAAATATCCGCCGCTGTTTTAGAGCGCCCTCGCTGTCCTGAGTTTCATCGTTTCCGGCCCGGACATATTTGATATAAAAATAAGTCGTCAAAAACCAGAAAAGCGTGCTGAGAACATCTTTTCTCTCAGCTATCCAGGCGACTGATTCGACATGCGTCGGGTGAAATGCAAAAAGGGCCGCCACGATGGCGCTGCGCTTTGTCGAACCGGTCAGCGCTTTCAGAATGATGAAAAGAAGAATGGAATTAGCAGTGTGAAAAAGTACGTTTACCAGGTGATACGCACCCGGTTTCGGTCCAAAAAAAGTGGTATCGGTGAGATATGAAAGCCAGGTGAGCGGATGCCAGTTTGCCTGGCTATAAGTGGTAAATGCCCACTTGATCGCGTCCCAGGAAAGCCCTCTGGTAACTACCGCGTTTTCATAGACATAACCGCTGTCATCGATGCTGATAAAATTAAAGCCGTAGGTTTGCCCGTAGATCAAAAAACAGCCGGCCGCCAGCGCCAGCATTATGTACACATTCACCCGGTCCGAGAAAAAATCGCGCAGTCCGAAACTGCCCTCTTCCGGCTTTATTTTTCCTAAAACCTCAGCGGTGTGGGCAGCTTGTTTGCTCCTTTTCTTTTTGGCCATAGCTAATCTTTTGCGATCTCTTTGTAATAACCCGGAAAAAGTTTTTGGCCGCGCCGGCGGAAGATACGCGCCTTGATCAAGCCCATCTTATGAAGACGAAATTTCAATGAGGTGGCAAGCACTCCAAATCCGTAGCGCGTACTGCGCGAAAAATTTATCGACGATGCTTCGGGAAAATATCGCGTCGGGCAGCTGATCTCTCCAACGCGAAAATCAAAAAAGATCGCTTGCGAGATCATTTGATTATCAAAGACAAAATCGTCCGAATTTTCTTCGAGCGGCAGCGCTTCCAGCACCTCGCGGCTAAAAGCACGAAAGCCGGTGTGATATTCGGAAAGCTTAAAATCCATGAGAATGTTTTGAAACAAGGTAAGAAAACGATTGGCGACATATTTGTAATACGGCATGCCGCCTTCTAAAACACCTTTGCCCAAAATCCGCGAACCCATCACCACATCGTATTCGCCAAAAGCTATCATCCCGGCCATAGGCACTATCAGATTAGGCGAGTATTGATAATCTGGGTGCACCATCACGACAATATCCGCATCGGATCGCAGAGCCTCGCGGTAACAGGTCTTCTGGTTTCTGCCGTAGCCAAAATTTCTTTCATGAAGGAAGGTTACGATATCGAGCGACCGCGCCAGCGATACGGTTTCATCGTTACTCGCGTCGTCTACCAGCAAAACCTCGTCGACGATGTCGCGCGGGATCTCGGCGACCGTCTTGGCCAGAGTTTTGGCCGCATTGTAGGCGGGCATCACTACGATGATCTTTTTACCGTTAAGCATTTTTTAGATTACTGTAACCAACCCGGAGCTCAAGAGCAAGTATCTAACTACTTTAGTTACCTCATTTTAGCAAAGAGATTCTGAAAAGTTTCCAAATCTACCGGCTCGATATTAACCAGGGAGAGATTTTCTTCCACATGCGTTACCCGGCTCATGCCGACCAGCGCCGTGGACACACCGGGCGTCGAACGTACGAACTGTATACTTGCCAGGGCTTCCGAGGCCGGTTCACCCATCGCCTCGACGATATTCGGCGGCAGCCCGCTCGCCAGTTTTCCCTGTAGTATCGAAGCGCTGACCATCACCGTCACGTCCATCGCGCCCGCCGCATCGATGGTAGAAACCGCCTGGCCGCCGCTGGCCTGATTCGGCAAGAGATACGCCTCAGGCATCGCCAGATTATACGGCAGCTGGATGAATTTGAAACCGTGTCCTTCGCCGCCGATCTGTTTGGCAATGCTCACCATTCGCTCCAGCGAGTGATAGCCGCGCTCGGCGGGCTGGACGCGAAAACCATTCCAGGTCGCAACGCCGTAAAATTGAATTTTTCCCGCCGCGCGATTTTCTTCGAGCATTTCAAATGCTTTGGCCAGCTTTGCTTCGAAAGTGTATTTATCTATTTCGGAGAGCTGCGATTCGGGATTATGAATATAAAAAACGTCGAGCGTTTCTATCCCCATATTCGCCCGCGATTGGTCGATCTGGCTCTGCAAATATTTTGGCGTCATGCAATGGCTGCCGCCGACCAGGTCTTCGGGTTTTGCGATGCCGGTCTTTACAAAAGTGTCTTCGAAATACTGCTGCACATTTCGCGGCGGTTCCCCGTCAAATGGCAGATAACCGCCTTTGGTGCAGATCAAAATTTCTTCGCGCCCGAAACCTTTTGCCGTGAGTTCTTTTAACGCCTCGCCGATGCTGCGTTCGCTCCGCTGGAAACGATAGTTCGCGGCGGTGTCGATTGTATTACCGCCGAGTTCGACAAACCGTGTGATCGACCGAGCGTAGTTTTCATCCGTTTCGACGTCCCAATCGCCGAGGTAAGTTCCGATACCGATCGAGGAAATAGAAAGCCCGTGCGCCGCGCGAAAATGCCCGGCGGCCGCTTGCGGGAAGCGGGCGGTATATTTTTCGGTTCCCTCGGTTGTGGCAAAGCCTTTGATCATAATGTCAGCTCAAATTAGTGTTTCGATTATTTTTACTACCTGCTTTAATCCTAAGGCATCGATCTGCGAAAAATCGTTTAACTTATCGCTGTCGACGTCGAGCACCATCGCCACCTCATTGTTCTTATCAAAAACCGGCAGAACGATCTCCGACTTTGACAGCGAACTACAGGCAATGTGCCCGGGAAAGGCTTCCACGTCCGGAACGATGACCGTTTCCCGCGTGGTGTAACAATGGCCGCAAACGCCTTCGCCGAATTTGATGCGCGTGCAGGCCAGCGGGCCTTGAAACGGGCCAAGCACAAGTTCTTCGCCTTTTTTCAAATAAAATCCCACCCAGAAAAAGCCGAACGCTTCTTTTAACACGGCGGCGATGTTGGCGAGATTCGCTATCAGGTCGGTTTCACCCTCGACCAGCGCGGCGATCTGCGGCGCGATCTCATCATAAATGACACGGCGGTCCGCGGTCCGTGAAATTACCAGGCTTTCTGCCATAAGAAAAAAGTCTAACAGAAAAAGCGCGGCCGTTCTAACAGGGCGCTGTTTCTTGTGCTACATTCAAAGTAATGTGGGAAAAAGAGTTGGAAACGGCCTGTTTGCTAGCCCGGAATGCGGGCGCGGCCATAATGGGTTTTTACAGATCAGACGTTCTCGTCGAGCAAAAGATCGCCGACGATAATTACGCCGAACCGGTGACGGTGGCCGACCATGCTTCGAATAAAATAATCGTCGAGGGCCTGGCCGAAGAGTTCCCCGCCGACGGGCTTCTTTCCGAAGAAACGCCTGACGATAAAGAACGCCTGAAAAAAGACCGCGTCTGGGTGATCGACCCGCTGGACGGCACTAAAGGATTTATCAACCGCGATGGCGATTTTGCCGTGCAGATCGGTTTGGCGGAAAAAGGAGATCCGATCCTGGGCGTGGTTTATCTGCCGCACGAAGATATCCTGTACCGGGCGGTAAAAGGGCGCGGCGCGTGGATGACCGCCCCCGATAAAGGCCCGAAACGCCTCAAGGTATCGACCAAAACCGATTTTAGTAAAATGAACCTGGCGGTCAGCCGCGATCATCGCAGCCCGAAAATGAGTGAGATATTTGCGCACCTCGGCTTAAAAGATGAAACTCAGCGCGGTTCGGTGGGATTAAAGGTAGGACTGATCACACAGCAGATTTGCGATCTCTATCTGCATCTTTCGCCGCGCACAAAACTTTGGGACACCTGCGCGCCGCAGATAATTCTGGAAGAAGCCGGCGGAAAGCTGACCGATCTTTTTGGTTACCCTATTCGCTATGACGCGGACGAAGTGCGCAATCTGAACGGCGTGGCGGCATCAAACGGCGACGCCCACGGGAGCGTGATCGAAAACTTAAAACCGCTCTTGGCAGAGTTTGGCAGGACAAGAATATAGCCGCTAAATGGCTTTGCCAATAAAATCGCGGATAGCCACTAATTACACAAATAACACGAATAAAATCTTTAATTCGTGTTATTTGTGTAATTAGTGGCTAATAATGAAATGCACGGTTTTTGCCTGTTAATAAAACATCGGCTTTATGGGCAAAGCCCCCGCTAAATATAAAAATAATTCTCTTCTAATTATCTCCGCGTCAACTCCGCCGGAAGCTGCTTGTCCACAGCCGGACGGTCCTTTAGGTCGGCCACTTCCCACATGGTCAGAAAGATTGTGCGGGTGATCTTTTCCATCTTGGGATAATCGATCTTTTGCGGTTCGTCGCCTACCTGGTGATAGTCTTCGTGAACGCCGTCAAACCAGAAAGTGATCGGGATGCCGTTGACCGCATAATTAAAATGGTCGGAGCGGAAAAAGAACCTGTTCGGGTCTTTCGGATCGTCGTATCTGAGATCGTAGGTCAGATTCAAATACGAATTGTTTATCCCCTTAACGATGGAGCCGAGTGTGGAACTCATCATTTCCGAACCGATGACATAGACCGCATTCTCGCCGCTTAGATCTTTGTTGTCCGGATTAGCATCGTCCGCCTTGCGGCTTCGTCCGATCATATCGATGTTTAGCTGGGCGACAACTTTTTTGATATCGACGGTGGGAAATTTGTTGAAGTATTCGCTGCCCCACAGGCCTTTCTCTTCCCCGCAATGCCAGACGAAGAGCACCGAGCGTTTCGGTTTCTTCGGCGCTTTTGCCAAAGCCTCGGCGATGCTCAGGATGGCGACCGTGCCGGAACCGTCGTCGTCGGCGCCGTTATTGATACGGTCTTCCGCAGTCGATGGGCGTCCCATGCCGATATGGTCATAGTGAGCGCCGATGGCAACGATCTCGCTTTTAAGCGTCGGGTCGGAGCCCTCGATCATGCCCGCGACGTTTTGGGTGATCGTGGTCTCGCCTCTCATGGGAATGCTGAGCATCAGATTTTTACCCGCGCTCAAGCTGAATGCGCCGGCTTCGGAACTTGAGCCGACCGGATTATTTGTTTCACCTGTAAAGAGCGCTTTCGCCATTCGCGGCGTGATCAGGATCGCCGGCGGAGCATTGAATTGCCCGCCACCTCCGCCCCCACCTGCATTGCCGCGCGCAAACTTCTCAACCGAATAAAACGGCCTGGTGTAAAAATCACGTATGTCCGCCCAGCGGTTTTGGGCAAAGTCCGAAGCAACAATAATGACGCCGACCGCGCCTTTATTACGTGCATTTGCGATCGGATCGGTCCAGTCAACATTTCGCCGCCCGGTGATATCCTGCGGCGTAACTCCCGCCGGCAGTGAAGCCAGCGAAAAGACCGAAGGCACGCCGGGGCTTGAGATCACCACGAATTTGCCTTTGACGTCGATCCCCTGCAGCGTGTCGATGTTCTTTGACTTGATCATCCAGCCGTTGCCGCCGTAGGCGATCGGCGCGGTCACAGGGCTAACCGCCGAACCTGACAGGCGAATGAAATCGCCGCCCAATGAGAACTGCTGTCCGTTCAACTCCGCCGACGACAGGGCGGCATCGGGCACCATGCCGCGCAGCGATATCTTCTGAAAATACGTGCCGTCATCGCCCGCCGGTTTTACTCCCCAGCGCGAAAGCTGTGCGGCAATGAATTTGGCCGCGATATTAAGCCCGCGCGAAGGCGTGTCGCGTCCTTCCAGTTCGTCGGAAGCGATAAAATACAAGTAATCTTTTAATTGAGCGGCACTCACGCCTTCGACTGCCTTTCGCGCAGCGGAATTAGGTTTGGCTGCTTCTGCCTGCCCAAAAGTTAAGGACGGCAGCAAAATGGCAATGGTCAGAATAAACGCGGCAAAGGTCTTTTTCATTTTCTCTCCGATAATTAGAGGATAGTGATCAGGTTTTAGGGGTCAGAGTTATTTATTCCTCAGTTTTGAAATTAGACTTGAAAGCATCTTGCTAACTTGTTCAATATGTAAAAGTGCATTTTGCAATTGTTCAGGATCAGTAAATCCAAGCCGTTTGGCAATTAGTAAATGCGTTTCCGTTTCCCGTAAAGAACCTTGGGCTATTCCGAGAAAGTGGACGTATTCACCACGGGTAGCACGACCGTGTCCTTCAGCTATATTTGCCGGGACGGAGACGGCGGCGCGTTTCAATTGTGATGTTAAGCCAAATAGTTCATCTCTTGGAAAGGATGATGCAATCAGGTAGCAAATTACTACCAGATCCATAGCTTTTTGCCAAACAATCAAGTCTTGATAACTCTTAATGGGCATCCCTCATGCTAGCACCCAAAACCCGGAACCTATTCCCATTTTTTCACAATGTTACGCAAATAAAGCCGTATTTGTTTCTATTTTTGGGCCACGATGGCTATTTTGTTGCGGTCGGCCAGGCTGAGCATTTCCTCGCGGTCGAAAATAAGCGTTTTCCCGGCCGTCAGGCTGATACACGTGGCCCCGGCATCGATCATTGCCTGGATGGTGGGCACGCCCACGACAGGCACGTCGAAACGCATATCCTGGTCGGGCTTGGCTACCTTGACCACGGTCAGTTTGCCGCGGGCCAGCTCTCCGGCGCGTTTGATCGTGGCATCGGTGCCTTCCATTGCCTCGACCGCCACGCAGGCCTTGGCGCGCACGACGATCGTCTGCCCCAGGTCGAGCCGGGCGATCTCCTGCGCGACCCTCAGACCGTAATCGACATTTTCTTTTTCGATGTCGGAAGGCTGACGTTTGCTCAAGACGCCTTCACGGGCCAATTGGTCCTGGATAAAATAGGTTGAATCGATCAGCTCGATGCCGTCTTTCGCCATCTCGTCGGCGACGCCGCCGATCAGCGCGTCGGTGTTGCGCTGTTTGAGGCCAAAGAGCATTTTCATCATCCGCAGATCGGGCAGCGCCCCGCTAAAGATCTGGACGTGCTTGACCTGCCCGGCCATCATCGCTTTTGACACGCCTTCTTTTTCAAAGAAAGAGATCATCTTGCCAAGCTGCCCTATGCCGACCCAGATAACGTTATCCGCCACCTCGTCTATGCGTTTATCGGTTTCTTCCTTGATGGCGACGACGGACAGGCTGGCGCCTGCCTTTTTTGCGCCTTCGACGACGAGAAAAGGAAATTTTCCATTACCGGCTATTAATCCGAATTTCATAACAAACGCTTTATTATGATTAAGAAGCGATTTGTTTGTAAATGTAGTAAAGCGGAAATGCCAGGTCCAGATAGGACATCTGTCCTGCCGAAGCTTTAAGTTTGTCTTCTTTTTTCGGCTCGCCCGTGGAACAGGTAAAGCGTTCCGGGTACGAGGCGAAGCCGTCTTTGACCGATGCCGGGACGTTCTTTAAAAACTCCGTTCCGTTAAAGGCGCGTTCGATCAGGTCGCGGTTTGCTTCGCGGGTGTAATCTCTGAAGAGCGTGGTCACATCGCCCGTGCCCTTTGCGTTCACATCGAATAATTTGACCGCACTACTGCAGGAGCAGTCAAAACTTTTTGCATCGACGCTTTTTATCTGCGGGCTTTGCAGCGAACGAAAATATATCCGTCCGCGCTTTTGATCGTAGACGATGCTCCACTGGGTGTAGTTGGGCTGCGCGACGTCGCTTAAAATAGAGAAAGCGTAATCCACCGCTTCTTTTTCGCTCTTGGGCTTTTTATCGAATTCTTTTGTCTTTTCGGCGGCGCGGGTAAAACGCTGCAGCGAACCGCCGCCCTGGGCCTTGGCCGGCTCGGTGTTTTTTGCAAACTCGAGAGACTTTTCGTAAGTGTCATTGGTCAGCGTCGCCACGGGCAGGCTGTCACCGGTATGCGGGGTAAGTTTGCCGTTAAGAAATTCGATGGTGGCCGCGTTTCCCGCCTTATCGCTGACCAGGTAGTGCAGCGTCGGCCGCGCATCTATCTGAATGTCCTCGGAATTTTTTATCACCTCCGCGGTGGTGGCGGCGGTGTCGAGTTGGTACTGGATCCACTCCAGGACGTCCACGGTCGGCTTGCCTTCAGTTTTCGGATACCGCGTATCGTCGAGCCACATCAGCTCAATGACCAAACCCGTTTCGTTCATCCCGCCCGACGGGCTTTCCCATCCGTATTGATTAAAAGTCACGCTGCCGTATTTCGAAATCCAACTGGCCGCGTTGCTGTTGGCCATGCCGACTTTTGCGACGCCGCGTTTATTAACGAAGATCAGTCCATCACCGACCATCCAGTCGTAATTTTTTCCGAAAAGCACTTCACCCTTGTTTTTCAGACAAAAGGTGGTGCAGGCGAACGAATATACTGAAAAAATATTTAATAGCAGGAACGATGTCAGGAGAAATGCGGCGAATTTTTTCATAGAACACCTCGGAAAAATTTTGAAGGTCAAAATTTAATACGGCGCAGGGCGGATTTAAGTTGCACCATGTAAGTGGGTGTTTAAAGAGGTGCTGCAAAAACTCCCCTCCTTACAAAGGAGGGGGGCCCGAAGGGCGGGGTGGTTCTCTCATAAACCATAAATAAATAGAAAGCGGGTGCAAGCAACCCTTCCCAACCTGAGAGGTGGTCAGCTTGCGTGATAAATAATAAACATTTAAGTACATAAAATTTGCAGTCCGGAAAGGCGCCCCACGCCCGCTCTTACTTCTTAGTCCCGTAGGGACGCCATATTTATTTCACCACGCCGCGCTTTGAGGTTTCGATAAAATCGACCAGGAGATCGACTTCCTTACAGTCCTTGATATCTTCTTTGATCTTTTCCACGGCCTGGCTGGTATTGAGCTTGGACGAGAGCAGCAAATGAAAAGCGTGATGGAGCTGCTCAATAATTTCCTTGGCATAACCGCGCCGGCGCATTCCCAGCTTATTCAAGCCGTAGCACTTGGCGTGGTTTCCCTGGATGATGGCAAACGGCATGGCGTCTTTTACCACCACCGAGTAGCCGCCGACAAAAGCCTCATAACCTATCCGGCAAAACTGGTGAACGCCCGAGTAAGCTCCCACGTTCGCCTTGTCCGCGATCTCTACGTGGCCTGCCAACGTGGCGGCATTGGCCATGATGACCTCGCTGCCGATTTGGCAATCGTGCGCAACGTGCGCCTGCGCCATCAGTAGGTTATCGTCGCCTATTTTAGTCAGGCCGCCGCCGCCCGCCGTGCCGCGATGAACGGTCACAAATTCGCGAATCTGGTTGCGCCGGCCGATCCGGGTTTCGGTGGGCTCGCCGCCGTACTTCAGGTCTTGCGGGGCAAGGCCGATGGAAACAAAAGGATAGATGTGAGTTTCGTCGCCGATCGAGGTTTTTCCGTCAACGGCCACGTGGGAATCAAGCTGTACGCCGCTGCCCAGAGTGACCTCTGCACCGATAGTACAGAACGGCCCGATATGGCAATTCAGGCCAATCGTCGCAGTTTCACTTACTATTGCGGTTGGATGGATAAAAGTCATAGTAATGGTGAATGAATAGTGACTAGTGATTAATGATTAATGTAAGAAATTTTGGCACCTATTCACTAATCACTATTCATTATTCACTATTCATTACGCTATTCGGTCCCCGAGGACGCACATGATCTCAGCCTCAGCGGTAATTTTGCCGTCGACCTTGGCTTCGCCGCGCATCTTTTGCACTTTATTTCCCATGCGGATCGGCACCACTTCGAGCACCAAAGTATCTCCGGGAACGACCGGCCGCCGGAAACGGGCGTTTTCTATGCCGCTGAAATAAGGTATCTTGCTGTCGCGATCTTCGAACTCACGCAGCGCCAGGATCGCGCCGACCTGGGCCAGAGCTTCTATCTGCAAAACTCCGGGCATTACCGGAGCGCCGGGAAAATGACCCTGAAAGAAATATTCGTTGATGGTGACCTGCTTGATGCCGACGATCTTTTCCCGGGGAATAAGTTCGATTATCTTGTCCACCAGCAAGAAAGGATAGCGGTGCGGCAGGATCTCCTGAATGGCGCGGATGTCTAGAGTTATCATGAAGTATTTTTAAACTAAATCACAAACGTTGAGCAAGACAAACTTGTCCCGCTCAACGTTTATGAAAACTACTCTTAAACGTGTCGTTTAGTTGGGCTTGGCAGCTGTTCCCGTCGCCGGTTTCGCTGTCGAAGCGGTCGTTGCCGGTTTGGCATTGAAGTATTTAATAAAATCTTCGGTGACATCGACCGCCGAATCGCCGACGCCGATCAAAATTCCGGCATCAGCCATCTTGGCGCCGTCAAAGACCAGCGAAAAGCCCTTCGTTTTCGCATACTCGTTGATCGAATTAAAGATCTCTCTCTGAATAGGGCCGAGGACGACCGCTTCGCGCTTTTCGTAGGCGGCTTTGCCGTCTTCCTGTTTGCGCTTCATTTCAATCTGCAGCCTTTCGCCTTCTTCATTCTTGGAGATAATGCTGTTGCGGATCGAATTGGTGTCGATCGGGGCCTGCGGCTTGGCATTGTTCAGCTGCGCCTGCAAGCTCTGGATCTCTTTGGCCAGGGTTTCGACCCTCGTATTCATCGTTACGAGTTCCTGCTGCCGGGGCTCGAATTCTTTATCGAGGGTGGTAACAGCGGTCAGAAGCCTGGCGATATTGACCTTGTCACCTAAAAAAGCAGCTGTATTTATAATTCCGATCTTACCGGTCTGCTGCGCTCCTGCCTGGGCAAATATCGGCAAAGCAAAACCAAGCACTATTAAAAACGTTGCGGCAATAAAACTAACTCTTTTCATATCTCTGAAATACTCCTTAAAAAATTGAACAGGCTGGTTAAGCGTCTTTCTTAACTTTGCCGTTTGATGTAAAAAAACGCAAGAAAGAATGCTTCCTAGAATGTTCTTCCTACGGTAAAGCGAAATCCTCTCTTCTTTTCATTAAAGAAGAAGTTCGGCAGATTATCATAAAATCCGCGTTTAGCGTTGGGATTTATATAATAGATCAGCCTGAACGGTACGTTCACGATCGGCACCTGGACTCTTAACTCAAGCCCCACGCTCGAACGATAATCTTTTAATTTCCCGAACTGGGTATTGTTTATCTCAACCCGGGCATTTGTCTGCGCATCGCCGCGCAGGTAGATAGCCTGAAGTCCCAGGGGCAACCCGGTCCGCGGGTCGATCTGCGCACCGGAACTCAGCATGCTGTTGAACTCTTCACGCGTCAGCGGGCGCGGCTCGCGGCCCAGGATCACTCCGCCGAAAAACTGATTCGCCGGCTGATACTGAAGATTGTTGCGCAAAAAGGTCAGACTCAGATCGTTGAATATGCCCAAAAACGGCTGGTCAGGAAGAAAATTACTGTTGATCTCCTGAACGGAGCCTTTTTTAAGATTAAAAACACTTCCGATATCCGCGAAGAACGCCAGGCTCGCCGGACCGAAGATAGGTATACGATATTCGAAATTACCCAATAATTCCGTATCTCCACCGATATATTGGAAAGAACGCGAGATCAGCGCCGGATTTGACCCGGCAAAACCGGTAAAAGTGCCAAAGGCCGCTAACTCTTCCGCGTCGCGGGTATTTAAGCCCGGGACCGGGATCGGAGTTCCTGACTGATTTAATGCCGCCACCACATTTCGCGTGGTCACGTAGGTATTGGCCGGCGCGACGGGCGAGATCGAGCGGACATCGTAACCGCGAATATCCTGTTCGCTGCCGAGGAAATAACGCTCGAAAATAGGAACGCCATTAACAAAAGCCAGCGAATTGCCGTTTCGAACTTTGTCCGAAGTGGCAAAACTGCCGATCGTCCCGGCGAGGATGCGGAAGCCGAATACCTCGGCGTTTTTCGACCTCTTTCTCCGGATCGGAATGAACTGTGTCCAGGAAATGTTGGGCTGATAAGTTCTCACATCTCCGCCCAGGCCCGAAAACGCCAGCGAGGCGGCGATCTGCATTCCCTTTAAAGTGTCGATGCCATTAGAGGCCGGCTGACGCGAATCGTAAACAAAACTCGGCGTTACTCTGCTGGTAGTGATATTCGGCTGTGAAAACACAATGGGGATCGTCTGCTGGCCGTTGTTGGGGTCGCTGTTTACCGGCGGATCCTTGATTGTGCTCGCCGAAAACTGATAGGTCAGCCCGATGCGCGAAAATTGGGTAAAACGACGCTTCTTAAAGAAAAGCTCGGAAAGAGGAGCGGTGGCATAGACCGATGCGCCATAGCTATTGCGGGTGAACAGATTGCTTTCGTCCGCCGTAACCGTGCCGAACGGATTGGTCGCATCGACCAGCGCCTGCTGGTTCTGCGATAGGAACGTTCCCTCTCCAAAAAACTTTTGGCTATAGGCAAAGACCGAAAAACCCACCGAGATCGGACGATCGCGGAAATAGGGTTCCGTAAAGGAAAGCTGCAAACTCGACTGCCGGTTGCCAAAACCTCCGGAAAGCGAGAAAACCTCACCGCGCCCGAAAAGGTTATTGGTCGAATATTCGAAACCGAAAAACGATCCGCCGATACCCGAAATACCGCCGTTGAACGAGATCTGCTGTCTTCCTTTTTCCTTGACCCGGATCAGCATATCTACCTGTCCGGTTTCTTCGTCCGTATGGACCTCAACATCTTTATCCTTGTCGATGGGATCGAAATACTGTGTCTGATTGAGGCGAATGACCGATGTTTCCAGCATGAGCTGGTTATAGATATCGCCTTCGTTGAGGATCATTTCCCGCCGCAGAACGTTATCGCGGGTGAATGTGTTGCCGGCAAATTCGATACGCCGCAGGCTGAACTGTTTGCCCTCTTCGATCTTTACGGTGATATCTACAATGCCTTCTTCCGGATTGGCCGGATTGTCCTTAAAGTTCGTTTCCGTTTCGGCGTCATAGAGAATAAAACCCTGCGAGCCGTAGACCTTTTTCAGGTCTTCGTAAAGCGCGGCGCGCAGTCTTTTTCCGTCGGCGACCTCACCCTTTTTCAGGCCGACGTATCCGAGAAGCTGGTCCTCGGTAAAGATCGAATTGCCTTCGACCTTTAATTCCCCTACCCGGAAGATCTTTCCTTCGGTAACGGGGATGACTATTCTCAACGCGTCATCCTTGGAAGACAGAAAAGGCACGGGAAGAAAAAAGCCGGTGCGGCGATTGCCCAGGCCGATGATCTGCGGTTCGCCGATGCGGGCCTGGAAATAACCCTTCGAGAACATGTACTCGCGAACGTTCTTGTTCAGGTCATACTGAAGCTTGCGGGTATCGAGAATGTCCTGGCCTTTAAAACGGGAAAATAAACCCGACTTTTTCACCAGCTGGAGCTGGCCGCGCAGTTCGCCGTCCTTAAAATGCTCGTTGCCTTCAAATTCGATCTGGATGATGCGTGATCTTTCACCCTGGTCGATAACAAACGTGATCGCCACTGAGGTAGCAGAAACTTCTTCTTCCTTGATGTCGATCTTTGCGTTTGGAAAACCTTTGGAGGCTAACAGCTCGCGTAAGATACGGCTGGCGTTTCTGACTTTAACGGGATCGAAGATCGCCTCTTTGGAAATACCGGCGCGGTTTTCACGAAATTCCTTCAGCACGTCGGATTCCTGAACGGCTTTTAATCCTTCGAACTGGAGATCGCGAATAATAGGCAGTTCCTTGACCTCAAAGATCACATTCACGCCGCCGCGGACACCGTCTTCAACCAAAACGCGGGTTGCCGTTTTGTCGAAAAAGTTCAGGGCGAGAAGTTCTTTTAGGTCTCTTTCCAGCTGAGCGGGGTCGTAAACATCCCCGGGGCGGGTTTTGATGTAATAAAGGAGGTCATCGTCACGTTGACGTCGGTTACCCTGAATATCAACCGATTCGACCAATTGCTGCTGAGGCGCAGCGGCAGGTTTTTTATCTTTGTCGTCGGGACCGTTTGGCACGTCACCGGTCGAGGCCAAGCTAAGTATCGTCAATAACAGCACGAAACCTATTAGCCCGAGCGCGCGAAAAACCTTCATAAATGCTTCTTTCCCTTGATTAAAAACGTATAAATGCTTAGCTATCTGAATTTAAAGTCGCCATTACCCCCTGTTAAGGGAACCGGATAAGATGATATTAGAATAAAAACCGGGGCTTCGTACTTTGATAGCTGCAACAATTTTTGATTCGATATATCTTTTTCAGGTTGCCTTAACCAGAAAGCGCTAAAAACCTTACAAACTTCGGCATTATACTAGTAAAATCCGAAAAAGCGAAAAGCACGAAAGTCTCTTCGGGTACCCTTCGTGCTTATGGATAATGGCGGCTTTGGCCTTTATCTGACCAGGAGCGCGTCTTCGTTTTCCTCTATACCGACGGAACGGTAGCTGAGTTTATTTTCATCGCAGAATATTTCGATCAGTGTTTCTTCCGTCAGATCGCCTCGTATAAGGGCTTCGGAAAGCTCGTCTTCGACATATTTCTGCAATGCCCTGCGCAGCGGCCGCGCACCGTAACTGCGGTCTGTGCAGGCTTTAGCTACCAGCCAGCGTTTCGCTTCCTCAGTCAGCCGTACTTGTAAAGCGTGTTTTTCCAAAACTTCGTTAAGCTTAACGATCTGCAGGTCTACGATCTGCAGCAGGTCTTCATCCGTCAGCTCGTCAAAAATGATTATTTCATCCAGGCGGTTGATAAATTCCGGCGAAAACGTCTGTTTTACCGAACTCATCACCATTTCTTCCATCCGCTCACGCGAAACTTCGGCATTGCCCTGGAAACCCATGGTGGTTCGTTTTTGGATATAACGCGCGCCGATATTTGAGGTCATGATAAAGATGGCGTTTTTACAATCGACCGTGTGGCCCTGGGCGTCGGTCAAAATTCCATCCTCAAATATCTGCAGCAAAATGTTATAGAGGTCCGGATGCGCCTTTTCCACTTCATCGAAAAGCACGACAGAGTAGGGCGCGCGGCGGATCCTTTCCGTCAACTGGCCGCCTTCTTCATGGCCGACGTATCCCGGCGGCGAGCCGATGATCTTGGCGACCGAATGTTTCTCCATGAATTCCGACATATCAAAGCGGATCATCGAGCGTTCCGAACCGAAAAGATATTCCGCCAGCGAACGGGCAACCTCGGTCTTGCCGACGCCGGTCGGGCCCAAAAATAAAAACGCTCCGATCGGGCGCGAGGGATTTTTTAGCCCGGCGCGCGAACGTCTTACCGCGCGGGCCAGCGCGGAGATCGCGGTCCGCTGCGAAATAACGCGGCGGTGCAATTCTTTTTCCAGCCCCAGAAGTTTCTGCGCTTCTTTTTGCTGGATGGCGGTGACGGGAATTCCCGTCCAGCGGGCGATCACGGCTTCGACGTCGTCCTTGGTCACCTCAACGGTAAAGAAAGAGCTTTCGAGATTGTTGAGCTCGAGTGAAAACCGGCGGTCGTCGGCAGCCGTGCGTTTCCAGCTGTTGACCGTCTGTTTCCAGGAAGGCTCGGTTTCCTCTTCGGCCTGATGACGCAGCTTGGCGCGGGCGCCCGCTTCGTCCAAAACATCGATGGCCTTATCGGGCAAAAACCTGTCGGGAATATATCGATTCGATTGATACACCGCCGCCTCAAGCGCGCCACGCGTGTAGCGGATCTGGTGAAAAGCTTCGTACCGGGCGCAGATGCCTTCGATAACCGTCAGCGCCTCTTCCGCCGTCGGCGGCTCAACCTTGACCGCCTGGAAACGGCGCTCGAGCGAGCGGTCCTTTTCGATGGTCCTGCGAAATTCGGTAGGCGTCGTCGCGCCGATGCATTGAATTTCGCCTCGTGAAAGCGCGGGTTTTAAGATGTTCGCGGCATCGAGCGACCCTTCGGCCGAACCGGCGCCGACCAGTGTATGAAGCTCGTCGATAAAAATAACGTACTGCCTGTTGTCCGCCAGCTCACGCATGATCAGCTTGAGCCGTTCTTCAAACTGGCCGCGGTATTTCGTTCCCGCCACGATCAGCGAAAGATCGAGCATCAAAATGCGTTTGCCTTCGAGAAAGGTCGGGACGTTTCCGGAGACGACCTTCTGTGCCAGCCCTTCGACGATGGCGGTTTTGCCCACCCCCGGTTCGCCGATCAAAACAGGATTGTTCTTGGTCCGGCGGCAGAGTATTTCCACCAATCTTTCTATCTCGAGCTCGCGCCCGATCAGCGGGTCGAGTTTTCCTTCGGCGGCGTCGGCGGTCAGATCGCGCGTAAATTCGCTCAGGTGCGGCGATTCTTTTTTCAGCGAGCCCGAATAGTTCGAAGGGTAGCCGTTCTGCTTGGCCACTTCTTCTCTCACCGACTCAAGCGTCAATCCGTATTCGTGCAGGATCTCCGCCGCCATCGAGCTTTCCTGCCGCAAAAGCCCCAGCAGCAGATGCTCCGTGCCGATGTGCCCGTTTTGCAAACGGTCGCTTTCTTCATGGGCGAAGGCCAAAACTTTCTTGGTCTCCGGGGCCAGGTGGAGCTCGGCCGATTGCGGGATCTTGTCCTTGATCACACTGCGCTCTTCGATCTCGCGGCGCATTTTTTCCACGCTCAAAGCGGAACGCGATTGAAAGAACCGCGCGGACATAGTTTTGTCTTCGCGCATCAGCCCTAACAGGACGTGCTCCGGCGCAATGGTTTGTGACCCAAATTGTAAAGCCTCATACCGGGCAAAAAATATTACCCGGCGGGCCTTTTCGGTATAGCGTTCAAACATAAAAAAGATGTGAGCGGGGACAAGGTCGTTGAAAATAATTTTCTTAGATCGTCTCGCTAAAATAATATTATAGATTAATTCGGCATGAATAAGCCAAATTTCCCGGAAGTTTTACAAAATATTATGGCTTGCCTCTAAATGATTGTTGCAATGAAGTCAGTACCGGCCTGGACCACTAGCTAAATCTAGTAGCAATTTTTGGCGCATTATTATTGCCGGAGATTTTCCCAGGGCTTTACCCGGGCAGCGAGAAAGGCGGGATAGAGCGTTGAAGCTAACGTAAGCAAAAGCGTGGCGGTGATCACGAATAATATCTCGATCGCATCCGGACGGAGAGTTATTTTATTAACGGCATACACTTCCGGGGGAAGAGTCAATAAGCCAAAGTAGTTCGATAAAAAACAGGCCAAAAGCCCGAGCACGGTCCCGAAAACGACCCCGACAAGCCCCAGATAAAGTCCCTCGAATAAAAAGACCAAAATCACGTTCGGAGTTTTTGCGCCCGCCGTTTTCATTATCGCAATGTCCTGCCGGCGCTGGGTGACCCCTAATGCCAGCGTGAAAGTTATGTTCAGCGCCGAAAGCAAAATAACCAGCGAAATAATGATCAGGACCACCCGGCGCTCAAAGCTCATCGCCGCAAAGAACGGCTTGTTGGCTTCCTGCCAATCGAGAACTTTGTATTCCCCGCCAAGTTTTTTCCCGGCCGCCTCCGCGATTATCTTGGAATCGTAAATATTGCGGGCCGAAACTTCCAGCATTGTCGGGTAGCCCCCGCTTTCGCGCATGAGGTCGGCAAGCGAAAGCCGTATCTGCGTGGAATCGTAGTCATAGATCCCGGTGGAAAAAGTTTCTTTGACGACGATGCATATTTTTTTGGCCCCGTAATTATCGCCGCCATTATCGCGGTCATTGTCCACGCCAAAGACGGCATCAACCTTGTCTCCCGCCTGTAAGCCTGTTTTCTTTGCCAGTTCGGAGCCAAAGGAGGCGGCGATGCAGCCATCCCGGCCGCCGCTATGGTCGGGCTGTATTTCTTCCCGCGCGCGCAACACTGTATAGGTATTCGAATGCGCGGTGATCAAAAGCGCGCTCACGTAGCCGGCAGCCGCGATATTTCCGATCCCGTCGATGTTTGACAGTTCATTTTTTATTTGCCCGGCATTTTCAATATTCCCACCGTCCACGCGGCTGATACTGATGTGCGCTGTGTTGGCAAGCAGTTTTTCCTGCACCTCTTCGCGAAAACCGCGGCTCAGCGCCAGGGCAAATATCATCGCGGCCACGCCGAAAGCGATTCCCGCTACCGCCAGCCGTCCGGTGATCTTTGCCAGGCCGCGCCCCGGTGAACGCAGATAACGCCGGGCCAGTGATAGTTCGAAGCGCATAAAACGAATTAATTAAAAGACAAAACCGGGCAATCATTATTAGCCGCTAATGTCATCAATAACACGAATTAAAGATTCTTATTCGTGTTATTCGTGACATTAGTGGCAGATATCCGCGACTTTACACGCAAAGCCATTAACGGTTAACAATTCACCCGTTTGCTTTTTCTCTGTATCTGCCGCAAAAATAGACTCTTTGGATAACATCAAGCTATGGCTTTTGCAACAATAGAAGATGCCGCGGCGGATATTCGCGAAGGCAGGATGATCATCATCACGGATGATGAGAATCGCGAAAATGAAGGCGATCTTGTTTGCGCCGCGGAAAAAGTGACGCCGGAGATAATTTCCTTTATGGCGGTGCACGGCCGCGGGCTGATCTGTCTGCCGCTGACCGAAGAGCGCTGCGACCAGCTTAATTTGCCGATGCAGGTAGAGAAAAACACTTCCGGTTTCGGCACCGCTTTTACCGTTTCGATCGAAGCCCGCGAAGGCGTGACGACCGGAATTTCCGCCGCCGACCGGGCAAAAACCATTCTGACCGCCGTCGATCCCAATAAAACCGCCAACGACCTGGCCCGCCCGGGACACATTTTCCCCTTGCGCTCGAGGGACGGCGGGGTACTGGTCCGCACCGGGCAAACCGAAGCCAGTGTGGATATAGCGCGCATCGCCGGGTTTTCCCCAGCCGCCGTCATCTGCGAAGTGATGAACGACGACGGGACGATGGCCCGGATGCCCGAGCTGGAAGTTTTTGCCGAAAAACACGGGTTGAAGATCATCTCGGTCGCCGACCTCGTTCGCTACCGGATGAATAAGGAAAAATTGATCCGGCGGCGGGCGGAAACCGATCTTCCGACCGAGTATGGAGTATTCCATACCGTCGCATACGAAAATATAATTAATAATGAAGTACACCTGGCGCTGGTGATGGGTGATATTTCAGACCCGGCGGAGCCCGTTTTGGTGCGTATCCAGACGGAAAACATCACTTTTGCGATGTTCGGCTCAAAACTTGGCGAAGCTTCGGCGGCCATTCAGTCAGCCCTGAAAAAGATCTCCGAAGCCGGGCGCGGCGTAATCCTCTATTTACGCCAGCGGGAACATAACCTTGACCTCGTGCATCAGCTGGAAACTTATTCCCTGATGCAGGAGAAAAACGTCGATTTTGCCGCCGCCCGAAAAGAGACGGGCTACGGCGCCGACCGCGACCACGGCGTAGGGGCGCAGATCCTGCACGATCTCGGTTTGCGGCGTATAAAACTTCTGACAAATCACCCTCCGCATGTAACTGCGCTGGAAGGCTTTGATCTGGAAGTAGTTGGGTCGATTCCGCTGAGATAGATTTCAGCCGAATTTGCTTTTAAAAGACGGCGGATTAAGTTAGAATTTTTATACAGCTCTCCGCGGAATGCCATGGCCGAACAGGAAAATTATCAGAGGGAAGAACCGTCTGCGCCGCAGAGCCCCCGTGGGCCCCGTAAACCGTTGAAACCTCGCAGCGCGCTAAGACGCCGGGTGCTCATCTCAGGGCTCATCGTCGCCGGGCTTTTGCTGTTTGCTTTTTTCGCGACCATCATCGCCTTTCAGACCGGTTATGTCGACGGATTGATCAGAAATGCGCTGCTCGACCGCTTTTCCAAATTCGGTATCCGCGCCGACATCAAAAAACTTGAGACCACCCTTTTCCCCACCACGGCAAAGCTGCGGGACATCGAATTGTACGATGAGCAGAACGGTGAAAAGCTGGCCAGGATCGACCAGCTCAACATCGACCTGACCATTTCCAACATCCTCGCGCTGCGCGCCGCCCGCACCATCACCGTAAATTCGACCGATGTACAGGGGCTGGAAGTCTGGGTGCGGTTTGACGAAGAAGGGCGTTCGAATTTCAGCAACCTGCATTTTAAATTCGACGAAGACCCGAACCTCAAGATCTCTTTTGCGTCGGTGAATTTCCGGCTGCAGGATGCGATCGTGCATTACGGCGACGTTTCACGGCGTATCGGCGGCGAAGCAAAAAATATCAGCGTCGTGCTGGACCCGGTCGCGCCGGTACAGATCGAGCCCGCGCAATACAATTTCAATTTAAAGGCCGACAACTCGACTTTTCTTTATGAAGGCTCGCCCGTAGAGCCGGTAAATATTTCCGCGCGCGGAACAGGCTCGCGCGAAGGCGCCACGATCGACGAATGGGTGATCGACTCACCCATCGGAAAATCGACGCTCACCGGCACTATCGAAGATTGGGAAAACCTGCGCTACAACTTTCATATCGTCTCTTCGGTCGATCTGACGCAGACCTCCTCCCTGCTGCCGGTCGGACGGGCGCTGCGCGGCACGGGTGAATTCGAAGGCGACGTTACCGGCACCGGCGAAACTTACCAGATCCAGGGCACGATAAGTTCCGATGCGCTGGCGGCGGATAATATCCGGCTCAAAGCGCTGAATGTCAGCGGTTCGGGCAGCGGGCAAGGTTCGAATTACGAAGCCAACGGTAAAGCCGTGGCGGAACTTTTGACCGCCGGCGATTTTGAGATCAACTGGATACAGGTGCTCGGCCAGATACGCGGAACCGGCAGCGACTTTCGCTGGTTTGGCGAATTGCGCGCGGCGGCCGCGAAATTCACCGGCGGCACGGTCATGAACCTGATCTTTTCCGACGTCGTCGCCGAATACGAAGATGAAAAATTTAAGGGAAGCGTGGGAAAAGTTTCCGCCAAAAGTTTTATTATCCCCGATGCCGAATTTCAGGACCTCGAAGCCAGCAAGCCGCAATTCGATTCCAAGAACGGCGTGACCAATGTCACGCTGCCCAGCGCGCGCGCCGGTAAACTTAAAACGAAAAATGCCGAGCTCAGCGACATCAATGCGGGCGACGTAAAGATCCGAAACCAGGGCAAAAAAACCGACGTCGAAGTGGCAAAGCTGCAGGCGGGTGAATTAAGCGCGCAGGGAACGCGGCTGAAAAATCTCCGCTCCAATAATGTAAAGGTCGCGGTCAACGGGAATGATTTTAAGACCTCCGCGCCCGAAGTCCGCGCCGACCAGCTCAATGCCGCGGGAACGAAAATTGATTCGCTGGATGCGAAAAACGTTGAGATCGACAGCCGCGCCGGGCAAACCGAGGTCACGTCCGACAGTTTGAATATCAACAGCCTGGCGGCCGAAGGCGTGGTTCTCGGCAAGCTCAATATCGCGGGCGTGCGGATGACTATTCGTTCCGGACGCGTCGAGGGAACGTCAAAAGATTTCACCGCCGGCGACATTACGCTGACAAAATCGGAATATATACCGGAGGGCGGCAAACTTGAAGCGGTAAAATTTGCCCGTCCTATTTTTGTGCTCGAGCCTTCCGGACGTTACCGGGCAAGCGCCGACCTGAGCCTGGGCGGCGGCGTGATCGGAAGCGTTCGTCTGGGCGCGGCGAGCGCCAAGGCCGTCATCACCAGCAGCACGGTGGAACTCAGCGACTTAAGCGCCGACCTGATGGATGGCCATGTTACCGGTAATGCCGTTATCGGCAGAAACGCAAAAACGACTTCGCGCGTGGGCGTCCAATTCGACAACGTCGACCTGGCAAAAATTTTGACCTTGACCGGGGGCCAGGTCGTCCCGCTCGAAGGAAAAACGAACGGCCGCGCCGATCTGACTTTTGCGGGAACGAATTTCCGCACCGCCAGCGGAACGGTCAGCGCGGATTTCATCGCTAACGCCGGGGATGCGGTCAGCGGCGCGATCCCCCTAAACGGCACGCTAGCGGCGCGCGCCACGAACGGCCTCTTCAATATCGAAACCGCCGATTTTAAGACCGCGAAAAGCAGCGCTTCGGCAACCGGAACTTTTGACCTTAACGGTTATGATTCGAATCTCAACATCGCGCTTAATTCCACGGATGCGGCCGAAGTGCAGCGGCTGGTCACTTCCCTTCAGTTGTCGGAAGAATTGAACAAACAGTTGGCGAGCTATGGTGTCGAGCTTACCGGGAACTTAACTTTTAACGGCACCTTAAAAGGAAACCTGACCGACCCGACCGTTGAAGGACGCGCGAGTCTCGACCGGTTGAACATGAAAGGCCAGGAAGTCGGCGCCGTGGCCGCGCGGGTCAAAGTATCGCCGCTGACCACCGAGATCGCCGAAGGAACGCTCAAGCAAACCGGCGGCGGCACGGCAAATTTCGACCTGGTCATTCCCCGCACCGGCACCGACAATATTTCGGTCAGCGCCACGCTCAACAGTTTAAATACCGGCAGCCTTTTTGCCGCGCTGCCGATCGACGAATATTTGCCGGCGCAGCTGCGCGATCTCAGCGCCGCCACCTCGGGAAAAATAGACCTGACGGGATTGCCCAACACTGTGGCCGGCTCCGCCGATCTGACCGCCACCCAGGGGACCCTGGCGGGAATTTCTTTTGACAGCTTGGCTTCGCGTTTTACCATTGCCGACCGCATTGCAAAAATTGAAAAGCTCGAACTGCACCAGGGCGACGGCTCGCTCGTCGTCGGCGGAAATTATTCGCTCGATACTTCCCGTTTTGACATCACGCTGCAGGCCACCAACATCCAAGTGCAAAGTTTCCGGAAATTCATAACCGAGGATCCGAACTTCCCCGTGATCAGCGGCCTTGTAAATGCGCAAGCGAAAGGCACGGGTGAGCTCGGCAAATATGAAACTTTCGACATAAATTTCAGCGGCTCGGGCACCGGTATCACTGTTAATGAAAACCAGGTCGGCTCGCTCGCCTTCGAAGGCAAAACCGTCAATCAGATCCTGACCGCGGCTTTCACCGCCGATCTTTCCGGCCAGCAGCAAGTGGTAAATGCGACGCTGAATTTCGGCGACGAAAATCTGCCGCTTTATGTAGAGAGCAATTTCAACCAGACCGAACTGGCCCCGTTCATCGCGCTGCTGCAGCCGCCCGAATCTGTCACCGTGCGCGGCACCGCCACCGGCAAAGTCGTCTTTAGCGGCAATCTCGCGGTCAAAGACGAGAACGGCAGATCGGTTTTCACCTACGAAAATCTGAAGGGCCTGGCTGATTTTAGTGAATTTGGCTTGCTGATAAACGACACGCCGTTCAACGCCGCCGGGCCGCTGGTAATTCATTACACGTCGTCTGAAGTCACCATCGACAATGTGCGTTTTGCCGGCGCGGGTTCAAACGTCGTGGTCAACGGAACGAAGGCGCTCAACGAAAAGGGCATGAACAACCTTACCGTTGACGGGAAAGTGAACCTTCGCATTCTCGACGCGCTCTCGCGCAACACGTTTTTCGCCGGGCTTGCCGACGTCTCCGTCCGCCTGGCCGGTTCGAACGCGGAAGCCCGCTTGAACGGTTCGGCGCGGACGCAAAGCGCCACCGTCTCGACCATCGTCAGCAACGAGCGGCTTTATTTTGACCGCATTCGCGGGCGCATTTTATTCAACTCCAACCAGGCGCAGCTGGTAAACATGACCGGTTATCTGGGCGGCGGGCGCGTGGTCGCCAACGGCGGCGCGGTGGTCGAAGGATTAAAACTCCAGCGCCTGCGGATCAACCTGCGCGGGACCGATGTGACGGCGCCGCTCCCTAGAGGATTTACCACGACCGGCGACGCCGAGGTCGAGATCAGCAGCGAACTGCGCGGCAACGATTACAACACGATCATTTCCGGCACCATCTACGGCAAGCGCGCGCTTTATAACAAGGACATCGACCTGGCGGATTTTCTCGGCGCGCGGCGCGAAGGCACGATTTCGGAAGGCAATAGCTCGCAGCCGCTGCTCGGCGTACCGCAGCTCGACCTGCGGCTCGAGGGACGCGATGCCTTGATCGTAAAAAATAATATCGCGGATATGGTGGCTTCGGTTTCTCTCAGGGTCACGGGCGATGTGGATAACGCCCTGCTGTCAGGCCGGATCACCGCCACCCGCGGCACGCTCTTTTTCCGCAACGACCGTTACGAGATACAGCAGGGCAGCCTGGAATTTCCGGCTAGCTACAGCGAATCCGCCACCATCAACCTGCAGGCGGAAAGCGAGATCCAGGGTTACCAGGTTTTTGCCAGCGTGGCCGGCTCGCTTTCCGATCTGGACGCCCTCAACGTAGTGCTGCGCTCGAGCCCCGCTTTGCCGCAAGCGGATGTTGTCTCACTCGTCACGACCGGCGGGCTTTCCAATACCGACACGGGCATTCCGACCCTCGCGCAATCGGGGATAAACACGGCAACTAAAGTGCTTGCGGACACGTTAATTAATAACCCGGCGCGCAAGGCCACCGATAAACTTTTCGGCCTCAACCGCTTTGAGATCGACCCGATACTTTCCGGCAGGCGGCTGACGCCGACCGCGCGGCTGACCGTCGGACGACAGATAAATAAAAATTTAGCGGTAACTTTTTCGACCAATCTTTCGCAGGAGCGAAACCAGGTTCTGGCGTTGGAATACCGTGTCTCAAATCGCCTGTCTTTTGTGGCGCAGTATGAGCAGAACGCGACGGAAAACGTAACGCGGCACGATAACAGTTTTAGTTTTGAAATTAGATTGAGAAAACGATTTTAATTCACGACAGGCATAGATGAAACGGGGGCAGTTCATTAACATAACGGTCAAATTCTTCACGCGTCTTTTTTTGACGCTGCTTATTTGCCTGTCCTTTTCTCAGCTCACAAGGGCGCAAAACAAATACGAAAACTCGCTGATCCGCGACGTCACCATCACCTTCGAAGAGACGGGTGAAGATAAAACTACCGAGGAACAATTCAAAACTCTTCTTCGCTCCGTCCTGGGCGACCGTTACACCGTCGTAAAAGTGCGCGAAGCGCTCGAAGCGCTCTATGACACGAGCAAGATAGTTTCCGCTAAAGTCGAGGCCACGGAAGTTCCCCCCGAAAGCGTCGATCTGCGTTTTATCATCAAACGCAAGGTCCAGGCGGAAAGGGTCGACGTTAATGTGACGGACCCAATCGGCGAAACCGTGACCGAACAGGAATTGCTCTTGCGCGTTAATCTGCTGGCGCCGGGAAATTCCGTCACCGATGAAAGCCTGAAAGCCAACGCCGACCTGATACAGACATATCTGCGCGAGAAAGGTTACTACAATGCGGAAGTAACTTACTCGACGCGGCCGGGCGACCGCGGTGCGGCGGTGATCGTTACCTTTAATGTGAACCCGCATGCGCAGGCGCGGGTGGAAAAGTTTGAGATCCAGGTCAAGGATTTCAACCCCGCCAAGGCGCAGAAAGACCTGACGCTTAAACCCGGTGAGCCTTATACCCGCGACAAGCTGCAAAATGACGTCACCACGATCCGCAAGGCGATGATCGAGGAAGACTATCTGGCCCCGTCGCTCGACGAGCCGAAGACGACCTTTGATCCCGACAAAAATACCGTGGCGATCGCTTTGACCGGCGAGCTCGGCGCAAAAATAACCGTTAAGGTCAGTTCCGACCCGTTAAAGATAAGCGATAAAACGCAGACCACTCTGCTGCCGATCAAGCGCGAAGGCACGATCGATCCTTCGGCGATCGAAGAAGGCCGCCGCCGTCTGCGTAATCATTTTCAGGAACGCGGATATTTCTTTGCCGACATTCACCCGGTTTGCTCGGTCACGCCGCCGATCCCCAAAGACGAGGCCAACGATCTCTCCAACGGCACGGAGGAAATATGCCGCGCGCTGAGCAGCACCGAACTCGAAGGCCGCCAGGTCGAGATCGATTACAAGGTCGATCTTAACCGCCGCTTGCGGCTGGTCGATATCCGCCTGGAAGGGACCGACAAGATCAAGATTCCCGAGATCGCTTCGGTCTTAGAGACGCAAAAAGCCAACATACTGGGATTTATTCCCGCTTTCGGTTACGGGCGCGGCTACACCAACGTCGAGCTTTTGGAAGACGACCGGCAAACCATCGTCGCGCTGATGCGCGAACTCGGCTACCGCGATGTAAAGGTCAATGTCCGCCAGGGCGTCTCTCCCGAAGGCGAAAATCTGATCATAACTTTTGTCGTGAACGAAGGAGTGCCGACCCGCATCGCCGCCGTCGAAGTGAGCGGCAACAAAGTTTTCACCACCGATAGCATCCGGAAGGTTTTGCCCGACCTGGTCGGCAAGAATTTTTCCCGCGCTCGCATGCGCAACGGCAACGATCGTGTGCTCGAGCTTTATACCCAGGAAGGCTATTTCAACGTCAAATCGTTTTTCTCATTTGTCGAGCTACCGCCGGAAAATCCGGAAGAAAAACGCGTAAAAATAATTTACTCGATCGAGAATGAAGGCAAAAAGGTCATCATCAACCGGATCTTTTTAAATGGGAATGAGAACACAAAAGACGCCGCCATTCACAAGGCCATCTTTCTAAAACCCGGCAATGTCCTGCGCGCGACCGAGATCTCAGCCAGCGAACAATCTCTATATTCCACCGATGCTTTTGACCGCGTCACGATCGAAGCCGATCTGGCCGGCGAAGATAAAGACGGTAACGAGTTACGCGACGTCACCATCAACCTGGAAGAAAAAGCTTCGCGCATTTTGAATTATGGCGGCGGCTTTTCGACGGACGCCGGAGCTTCGGGATTTGTCGATATCCGGCACGTCAATTTGCTGGGCGGGCTTTACCAGGGCGGCGCGCGCCTGCGCATCAGCCAACGCCAGCAGCTCGCACAGATCGATTTTCTCAACCCGCGTTTTATGCGCGACGGCAAAGGCAGGTTCGCCCCGCTGACCATCACCGCGCAATACCAGCGGGATTCTACCGTTACGCGCTTTTTCCGTTCCACCATCGACCGCGGAACTTTCGGCGTCGTCCAGCGCCTGGACATAGACGGTAATCCGGTGGACACTTTCGGCCAGCCGGCCGGCGACCCGACCATCAACCGTTTCTCGCTGATCGCCGAAACGCAGCGCACGATCGATCTGAAATCGCGCACGATATCTTTTTTCCGTTTCCGGTTCGAGGACGTGAGGCTTTTTAATTTTGAAAGCCTGCTTATCGCCGATCTGCTGCGGCCGGATTCGCGCGTTAGGATCTCAGGCCCGGGCGCGTCGCTGGTACAGGACACGCGTAAAAATTGTAACCGCAAATATTCCCTGCTGCAGATCATCGCCCGCGGCGAGCCCGCCGAGCAGTGCCCCTATAGCTCGACCGAGCCAACCAACGGGCATTACCTGACCATCGATTATGCGCTGTCACTGGAACAGCTGGGCGCAAATATCTCGTTTCACAAATTCCAGGCAAACTATCAAACCTACTATTATGTGCCCAAGTTGAACGGGCTGATCCTGGCCGGACGCGCAACCCTCGGCCTGGCGACGGTCTGGAGCCGCCGCACCAATTTCGGCCAGGGACAATTTGCCTCGCTCAATGACCTTTTGCCGATCAGCGAAAGATTTTTCTCCGGCGGTTCCACTTCATTGCGCGGTTTTGAATTTGAATCCGCCGGGCCGCGCGTCGCTTTCCTTCCGCAGGGAGACTTTTTTAACACCAGCGGCACGCAGGTATTCCTGCAGCCATTTACCGTCCCGCTGGGCGGCAATGGCCTGGCGATAGCCAACCTGGAAGCGCGGCTTCCCGTGACGAACACCGTTCAGGTGGTGCCTTTCTATGATGGTGGGAACGTTTTCTCGCACGCCAGCGAAATATTTAAACCGCGCCAGGTAATACCGGGTGACAATTTCGATCAAAACCTGCGAACGCTTTGGACCAACACTGTCGGATTGGGCCTGCGTATCAAGACGCCTTTCGGCGGTTCGTTCGCGATCGATTACGGTTATATGCTCAACCCGCCGGAATTTATCATTCCGCAGCTCGTGCCGCCCGACACCATTCACCGCGTCAAGCAGGGGCAGCTTCATTTTCGCTTCAGCCAGATATTTTAATATGGAGCGCTCAGGTATCCCTGTCCGCAAGCGCGGCTTGTCGCGTTCATGTCAGTAGCGCTTGCGTTAGCAAGTGCGCTTCTTACGCTTTACGCATCTGCTAACGCAGACGCTACTGACAGATTCGAACGCGCAGCGTTCGTTACGGGCAGGGATGCCCGCGCTCCATATATTACTGATTATCGACCACAGCTTCGATCGTGTTCTCGGTCGCGTCCGAAACGTTCGAGAAGAAATCGTAACCGGTCATGCTTTCGACATAATCGACCGACACGCGGTACGTTTTCCAGTCGTGGTTGATGCTGTTTTGGTTAGGCACCCAAACGGCGATCGTGCGGGTCGAAGTGGTCACGCGCGAAACGTCGTTAGAACCCTGCGACAAAACGATGATCACCTTCCAGGTGTAGGTCGGCACCAGCACATGGCCGCTGTTGATCGTTCCCGCATTTCCATAGCCGCCGGAGATGATGTAAAGCTCATCGCCGTCATCGGTGACCAGGTCACGCGAATATTCTTCCAGGCCTTCCCAGGTGATCCGGTTATTGTCGGGCGCCTGCGGAAGCATATTGGTCATCAGGAAAGTCGCGCTGTTGTCAGCCACGGTCGCCGTCCGGTCAGCCGAAGGACACATGTGCCCGCGGTCGTAACCGGAACCGGAATAGCTGGTGCTGACGACTTTGTACCAGCCAACCGGCAGCGTGCTGTCGCCGCGAAAATCATCCTGCCGCGGCGTCGTGCCGAGCCATGAAGGATCGAGGTGCCAGGAAACCCAGTTCGGGCCGCCGTTGTCGCGATGATAAGACATCACGTACTGGTCTTTTTCCATCAGGTAGTTGGCGGGAAATGAAGTGTTATTAGTAGCGTCCGACGGATTGCCCATTGTCAGGTGGACCGATGTCGAGCCGGTGTCGTCGGCCAGCGAAATATCGTCGAAATTCAGCCGGTTGGATGTTCCGCCGCTTGTTTTGCGAATTTCAAAACGAATTGCGACGGCGGAATTGACCGCAAAATAAGCCGTCTGCAGCGTGGTCGAACTATTGGTGATGGTCGAGCCGACCTGGGTCCAGCTGGAGCCGTTGTTGACCGATTGCCATAATTCCCAGTTCGAGGCACCGTCGGTGCCAAAGCGCGCATAACTGATCGCGACCGTTCCGGCGTTGGCTACGTTGAAATTCATGGTCACTTTTCCGGTGTTGCCGCGCACGCGCGCCGCATACGATCCGACCTTTACGTCCGAGGCGAGGTTTCCGGTCAGCGCTTCGTCCAGGTTCCAGCTGCCGGAGCCGAGCGTAACGTTACCCGCCGCATAAGCAGCCTTTCCGCCCGCTTCAAAACCTTCATTGGTTTGCGCGGGCGCCGCCCAGACGAAAACTATCAGAAGGCCCAGGATGAGCATTCCCTTTTGAAAAACCGGGAATAGTTTTGGGAAATTGGGATGTAGTGTGTTCATTTTCTATTTTTCTCCTATCGTCTTCGACATTTCGCCGAGCCGATGCTATTGATCTGCTCCAATAAGCAAATTCATGTTTGAACCTTGAGAGATGGTGGTGGGTGTGCTTAATTACCACGCGGCAATTAGCAACGTGTTTTGCAAAGTTTAACAATATTAGTCGTGTTAGGCAATTAGGCTAGTGCACTTCTTTGAGGAGTTGGAGAAACAGTGAAGTCAGTATCGGGGAACGTAGTGACCGGCTTCCGATCTAAAAACTACTATCCTATTGATAGATAAAACTTTCACAGTCCATTAGCCGGTCACTACGTTCCCGGTACTGACCCGTTACCTTTTGACCCCCAACCGATATTTATGGGCAATGCCTCTTGAACTCTAAACCGTTTTGAATCGAAAATTGATTAATCAGAAGAGGCTGGGTGCAGGATTTAATTGCTCGGGAGTTACGGGAGTTTGCCCGATGAGCTTGCGAAATTTGGCAGCGCTTTCCGGTGAAAAGCCTTCAAAAAGATTGCTGAAATAGACAAATATCGTCTTGCTTTGGATCGTTTTTATCTGTTCGGCCCAAAAATCAATGCTCTCTTCCTGCGGCCGCTGAATGCGATCTAATTTCGTCAGATCGCGCAACCCGCTGAAACGAAAATAGGCAAGATCGGCTGAGGGAAATTCGAATGCTTTCATTATGATCTCTCGCGAAAGAAATTCATTTTGACCGAGACAAAGGGCCACCTTGCGCCGGGTAAGCAGCTCAAAGATCTCCGGCACAAACCATTCCGGTGAACGCAGTTCTACCGCAAAGCTAATTTCGCCGGGAAGAAACTCCAGAAAGCCCGCCAGGTTAGCTGCATTTGCCGCGGTCATTTTGAAAGCCTGCGGCAATTGGATCAGGACCGCGCCCAGCTTGTTTTTCAAAACAGCGAGCCGCCCGATAAATTCTTTCGCTAACGGGTACGACGTGCTGCTGAGATTTTCGACGTGCGTTATGTCGCGCGGCATTTTGAAGGAAAATTTAAAATGTTCCGGCACCTGCCGGGACCAATTTTCAAGGTCTGAAATTTTGGGTATCCCGTAAAAAGAGCTGTCCACTTCGACGGTATCGAAAATTTTCGCATAAAAAGCCAGTTTTTCATGCGGTTTGATACCGGGCGGAAAAAAGACCGTCGGGCCGCCGCGCAGGGTTTTCCAATCTTCATATCCCCACGCCTGGCAGCCCACCATTATCTTTGTCGATGAGGTTCTTTTCGGCATCAATCTTTTTGCTCTGTTCCCGAGTTGAAAATCCTTATTATTGGCTTTAATATTAAAGGTTTTACAGAGAGCTTTCTGTATTAAACAGGACTTTTGGACTATAATTTCGTCGAATCTGGTTGTAATAACACACCGGGAAAGAAAGTAATACTAAAAAATGCTGCGAATTAAATTAGCCGTTATAGGCTTGTTTGTAGTGCTGTTTTTAACATTTATCAGCACGCGTCTTTTTATGCCTGCGGTCAAGGGCCAAAGCGGCCTGGCTGCGCCGACCGGCCTTATCGCCTCTGACGGATCTTATAAGGATAAAGTGGGGTTGAACTGGAACGCGGTTCGCGGTGCGACGGTGTACCGTATTTTTCGCAATACGGTGAACGACCCGGTGACCGCGGTCAGTGTGGGAACGAGCGCTTCGGTGGTGGGTTTCGATCTGAGTTCGACAAACGACGTAAACTTTTTCTACTGGGTGCGCGCGGAAAATGGCGCTATCGTCAGCCCGATGAGCCCGCCCGATCAGGGCTCCAGCGCGTCCGGTACGGACACGGGAATTTGCTGCCCTTTGGGACAGCCGCCGGTTCCCACGCAAAACACGGTTACCGCGGCAAAAGTTTTTTTAGGAAAAGCCCTGTTCTGGGACGAACAGCTTTCATCGACGCGAACCGTCTCGTGCGGCACTTGCCATCAACTGGCAAAAGGCGGTTCGGACGTGCGCTCCGTGGTCGGAGATATTCGCTCAACCCATCCCGGCCCGGATAATGTTTACGGGACACCTGACGATAAGACAGGTTCGCCGGGCGTGCCGCTAAAAACCGCCGCCGGGCTTTATAGCTGGTCGGGCCAATTCGGCATGCGCGACCAGGTGACCCGCCGCAAATCGCCGCCGGTCATCAATGCCGCTTTTTCCTCTAACTTTTTATTTTGGGACGGCCGCGCCGGCGAAATTTTTCGCGACCCACTGACCAGCCAGATCCTCATCGACTTTAACGGCGCGCTCGAGAGCCAGTCGATGGCCCCGCCGCTTTCCGATGGCGAGATGGCGCATCAGGGGAGAGACTGGAATCAGGTGACAACCCAGCTCGCCGCTTCAAAACCGCTGGCGCTTTCGCCCTCCGTTCCTGCCGGGTTAAAGGATTGGATCGGTGACAGCACTTATCCCGAACTTTTTCAGGAAGCTTTCGGCTCGCCCGAGGTCACGCCGGCCCGCATGGCTTTTGCCATCGCTTCTTACGAACGCGTTCTCGTTTCCGACCGTACCCCCTGGGATAAATATATTCAAACCTCCGCGCCGATACTGACGACGGCGGAGCTGCGCGGCCGCACGGTTTTTACCCAATCGCAATGCAGCTCAACCTGCCACTTGGGCAGCGCGTTTACCGGGAACAGCTTTTTCAACCTGGGTGTGCGCCCGACCAGCGAAGACGGCGGGCGGGCGGAAGCAACCGGAAACCAAAGCCAGCTGGCGCAGTTTCGCACGCCCAGCCTGCGCAATATCGAATTGCGCGCGCCCTATATGCATAACGGCAGGTTTGCCGCGATCGAAGACGTGGTAGAGTTCTACGCTCGCGGCGGAGACTTCCCGAATTCCGGAACCATCAATCCGCTCAATTTATCGCCGCAGCAAAAAGCCGACTTGATAGCGTTTTTAAAACGGCCGCTGACCGATCCGCGGGTCGCGGCGGAGACACCTCCCTTCGACCGGCCGACGTTGTATACGGAATCGAACCGGGTGCCGCTTATTTTGGGCAGCGGGGTTTCAGGTTCGGGCGGAGTAATTCCGCAGGCTATCGCAGCCGAGCCGCCTCTGGTCGGTAATCCGAGTTTTACCGTGGCCCTCAGCGGAGGTTTGGGAGGCGCACAGGCGACTTTGGTGATCAGTGACAACGATCCCGGTGCGTCTCCTAAAGGAGGCATTCCACAGGCCGGTTCTTTCCATCACAGCGTCGTCACTTTAGGCGGCAGCGGTAATGGCAGCGGGTATGGTTCGGTCAGTATCGCTATCCCGGATAACGCTTCTCTGGTAGGAAGAACTTTTACCGGCAGATGGTATGTCAACGATGGGGGAGCGGCAGGAGGTTTCTCCGTCTCTCAGGCATTTCGTTTCACGGTCTTTGGCGAAGCGACCTTTGCTTCTCATGCCAAACATGCCGACTTTGATGGAGACGGCAAAACTGATATCTCGGTCTTTCGCCCGAGTGAAGGAAACTGGTACATCCTTAATAGCTCTAACGGCACTTTCAACGCGGTGACCCTGGGAATAGGAACGGACACCCTGGTTCCGGAAGATTATGACGGTGACGGGAAAGCGGATGTCGCCATCTATCGTGACGGCGGCTGGTTCTTACAACGTAGCCGTGACGGTTTCCTGGGGATCTCATTCGGCCTTCCGGGTGACAAACCGCAGCCCGGAGATTATGACGGTGACGGGATAGCCGATCAAGCGGTGTTCAGACCGAGCACCAGCACCTGGTATATCAACGGCAGCCGTGACGGTTTGAGTATTACTCAATTCGGTCTGTCACAGGACCGCCCCGTAGCAGCAGACTATGACGGAGACGGTAGAACCGACATCGCTGTCTATCGCGACGGCATCTGGTTCATGCTCAGAAGCAGGGACGGATTGGCGATAGCCCAGTTCGGCCTGGCAGAAGACAAACCTGTCCTGGGTGATTATGACGCCGACGGCAAAGCCGACCTGGCAGTCTTTAGACCGAGCAACGGGGTCTGGTTCTTCTTTAAGAGCAGCGACGCGACGGTGGGCGGAAACCAGTTTGGACTCACGACCGAT
>DASYKT010000060.1:0-127697 GCA_035995185.1 Pyrinomonadaceae bacterium | reverse complement strand
CTTCCCAGACTTCCCAGACTTCCCAGACTTCCCAGACTTCCCAGACTTCCCAGACTTCCCAGACTTCCCAGACTTCCCAGACTTCCCAGACTTCCCAGACTCTTCCTCATACAGACGCTATTTTCCACGCCTGCATATTGGCCGTAATTCGGGATAAATTCATAACCGCTTTTTTGATAAAGCCTAATCGCTTCGGGCTGCTTTTTCCCGGTTTCTAGAACACATGCGGTAGATCCCAGTTCGTGCGCCCAGCTTTCAAGTTCCGTTAAAACTTCCTGCGCGATGCCCTGCCCGCGATATTCCGGCCGGGTGAACATTCTTTTGATTTCAACTATGCCTGGCGTTCCCGGTTCGAATTCTTTACCGGGAGGCAGTTCTTTAAACGCCCCGCACGAAACGGCTTCCCCTCCGCGATATGCGACGACGACGTGTTTGATCATATCGACCTTGTTAAATTGCGCGTAAAACGAGTGATCGTCACCGTCGCGAATAGCCAGGTCGCGATCGAGCATCGCCACCAGCGCGCGAAAATCTTCGTTGTCGGAATTTGTTCGGATAAGTTCGGTCATTTTTATCAATTGCCACTAGCTTTAGCTAGTGGTCCAGAATATTAATTTAAGTTTCGGGCTTTTAGCCCAATCATTCGGCTAAAGCCGGGGGATGTTTCATTCAAAAACCACTAGCTAAAGCTAGTGGCAATTTAAAGCCGCTACCTATTACTAATTAGCATATTTCAGCAAAATATCGGCGTGGCAATCAAGTTCCGGTTTGCAATAGCAGGCCAGATCTTTTCCCTTCAGCGGTTCCAGATATTCCGGATCGCTTTTCAATTTCTTTTTCAGATCGCTCTCATAAAGCCGCATCGCTTTTTTGCGCGGCATTACTTTGGGATCTTTCGCGGCCTTTGCTTCCGCTTCGGTCTCGACAACTTTATAAGGCAAGCCCCATTTTGTCGGCCGCGCGACAAACATCGCGTTCTTTGGCAGCTTAAAACCTTTCTTCCGTTTAAATTGAATTCTCTTCGGCATCGTTTTATATAGCCTCTTTTAAATTGCCACTAGCTTTAGCTAATGGACTTGGTGATCAGGAAAACGGGCTTTAGCCCAATTATACATTCGGCTAAAGCCCATTTAAAATTATTTACCGTAGACCACTAGCTAAGCTAGTGGCAATTTATTTAAGCGGCCTTTTTACTCCCGCGCTTTTTGCACCGGCTTTCACCGGTATTGCCGTCACCGCGCCTCTCGTGTTCTCGTTGGGCGTTCCGGTAAAATCCACATTCAACACCGACTCGAGCAGAGTGACCGTGTGCGCTTCCGGCAGGAAGGTGTAGCGCTTGGACGAAGTGCTGACGGTATAGATCTCATTCGACGAGACGAACGGAAACACATAGTAGCCAAAGCCGTTCGTGAGCGCGTATCGCGAGCCGCCGTTTGCGCCGCTCAGCACCATGGAAACACCCGAGATGCCTTGGCCAAATGAATTAGTCACGCGTCCGCCTACGTCTACCAGCGGCGATTGTTCAGCCGTGACCCGCGCGATCAAAGTACTGGTGGTGCTGTAGGAATATCCCACCACCACCGCCCTGCCCGAGCCGTCAAGCGCCACGCTGTTGATATATTCATTAGATCCCACGTCTATCACCGCCTGGCCTCCCGAACCGTACGCGCTATCGAGCGAGCCGTTCGTGTTATAACGCAGAAGCCTCATATCACCAGGACCCACAGAGGCAAAGACGGTCGCTAAGAGCTTGCCGTCGGACTGGAGCGCCATTTCACCAAGGTAGTCATAATCGGGAGTTATGTGCGTAAAAACTTTTCCGTCGCTGCCGAATGAGGCGTCGAGCAGGCCGTTTACGGTATAGCGCGCAAAGGCCATATCGATGTCCGGGACGGCGGCGTCATAGGCATAGCCGCCCGCCACTATCCGGCCATCCGGCATTATTGCCAGCGCTCTGACCACGGAACTGTTCGGCCCCATTTGCGTGGTTACCACCCCGTCACTATGAAAGCTGGTATCGGGCGAACCGTTCGCGTTAAACCGCGCCAGGGCAAATGTATCCAGGGAAGAATTCCCGTTTACGCTTTCGCCCGCGGTCACGATCTTTCCGTCCGGCTGGATGATGAGGCCGCTGCCGGAAAACGAATTTACCGCGTGCGTGGTCGCTATCCCGTCGCTATCAAAAGAAGTATCGAGCGTTCCTTCGGTGTTGTACCGCACGATCGCGACATAGGGCACAATATTAACGGGATGATATACGGCGGCGGCGATGACGATCTTGCTATCCGGTTGAACCGCGACATTCGTGGCATAGGAATTCACCCCGTCAACCAAAGTTGTTACCTTTCCGTTGGTGCCGAACGCCGTGTCGAGCGCACCGTCCGAATTGTAACGAACCATCAAAATGTTTCGGAGCCCGGCGGCCGGTTCCCTAAAGCCGGCAACCACGATTTTTCCATCCGGCTGCAGCGCCATATCGATGGCGATCTGAATGAATGAAATGCCAAAAGTTGTTATCACCTTGCCGCCCGTGCCGAAAGATAGATCGGGCGTTCCGTCCGGGTTATAGCGGGCCAGCGACCACCCGCCTACTGCGACGAGTATCTTGCCGTCCGTCTGCACAAGGGTCTTATACCCGCCTTCGAAACCTTGCTGAGCCGTGAACGTGTCAAGCTTGAAACCGGTGCCGTTAAATGAAAGGTCGAGGCTGCCCGGGCCGCTTCCGTAAGCAGCCATCGCCGCCAGCATAACGATGGAGACGGCAATCAAGGCGCGAAAAGTTTTGATGTTCATGACTATTTTCAGTAGAGCCTGCTTCTAAGGCTTAGCTTGCCTGGAAAAGTTTATCCGACAATTTTGAGGGCTGTTTTAAATTGCCACTAGCTTTAGCTAGTGGATAGGAAAAACTCTCTGGTCTTTAGGGGCTTTAGCCCCAGATGAAGAATTCGGCTAAAGCCTGCTGTAATTGCTTATCCAGAACCACTAGCTAAAGCTAGTGGCAATTTATTCCACCCCTGATAACTGCCAGCCGCTCACTTCAGCAGCCCTTTTACGTTTCGCGTCTTTTGCGCCGGCGCGGCCTGCAGTTTAGGAGCAGCCTTTTCAACACTTATTTTCACCGGCATTTCTTTTACCGGAGCCGCCGGAGTTCTCGTGTTCTCGTTCGGCGTTCCCGCAAAGTCCACATCGAATGTCGTGCTGATCAAGCTGACCGTTTGCGACTCCGGCAGGAATGTGAAACGTTTCGAGGAAATGCTGACTTCATATCCCTCGTTGGACGACACGAACGGGAACACGTAGTAACCGAACCCGTTGGTCAGCGCGTAGCGTGTATTTCCGGTCGAATCCGCCAACACCACCGTGAGCCCCGAGATGCCCTGGCCGAATGTATTGGTCACCCGCCCGCCGACATCCACCAGCGGCGCCTGCTCGGCCGTGATCCGCGCGGTGAAGAAATTATAAGCCCTGCCCGTGACGACCGCCCTGCCCGTCGCATCGATGTCCATGGCCTTGATAGAGTCGTACATGTAGCCAAGATCTATCACCGACTTGCCGCCCGTACCGTAATTATTATCGAGCGAGCCGTCCGGGTTGTAACGTACCAGCGCCAGATTCCTGGCCAGGTCGGTCCCCGTATAACCGCCGGCCACGATCTTGCCGTCGGGCTGGATCGCTATATGAGACATAGAATCGAGCAGCGGGCTTACCGACGTGGTGACTTTTCCGTCGCCGTCGAATGAAGTATCGAGCGAGCCGTTAGAGTTATACCGCGCGACCGCGAAATCGACGGTCGTACCATCATTCGTGTTGCCCCCCGCCAGGATCCGGCCGTCCGGCATTAACCGGATCGCCGCAATATCGGACGAACTGCCCGGCGAGAAAACGGTCGTAACCGTTCCGTCGCCGTCAAAGGTTGTATCGGGCGAGCCGTTCGGGTTCAACCGAGTGAGGGAAAACCCGGAACCGCCCAGAATCATCTTGCCGTCGGGTTGGATGACGATCGAGGTGGGCGAATAAGCCGTCGTGGTCATTACGCCGTCGCCGTCAAAGGAAGTGTCGAGCGAGCCGTCAGTGTTGTAGCGGACGATCGCAAAGTAAAAGGTTGACTGGGCAAAGTTGTAGGCATAGCCGATGATGGTGATCTTTCCGTCCGGCCCGATCGCCGCGGAGTATGCATAGCACGGGCCGCCGCCGAAAATTGCGGTTACCGCTATCCCATCGCCGTCAAAGGTCGTGTCGAGCGATCCGTCCGAATTGCTGCGGACAACCGCAATGCGCATTCCATTTTCGAAACCAACGGAACCGGCGACCACGATCTTTCCATCCGGCTGCAGCAGCAGCTTGTTGGGAGACGCTGATTCATTCGGGGATAAGGGAGTACTGACCTTGCCGCCGGCCCCGAATGAAATATCGGGCGAGCTATCCGGGTTGTAGCGGACCAGGTTAAATTTTCCGAGCCCGTTAACCGAGACCAGGATCTTCCCATCGGGCTGCACGACGACGCCTTGACCGTGATAGAGGCTGTCCCCCACATCCGAGATCAACTTTCCGTTGCCGGCGAAACCGGTGTCGAGCGTGCCGTCCGCATTGTAACGGACCAGGCTGAAATCATCGCCGCCGTAACGAGTAATGCCGGCCGCCACTATTTTTCCGTCGGGTTGCAGCACCACGGAATACGCCTGGTCGAAACCGTAGAAGTCATCACCGGTCAGGATCGTGGAGATCTTGCCCGCGCCTCCGAATGTATTGTCCAGCGACCCGTCGGCATTACACCGCAGGACCGCAAACGTGGGTTGGTCGCCCTCCGGATTGGTGGCCCCCGCGGCGACGATCTTTCCGTCCGCCTGGATCACCACCGACATAAGTCCCTCCTGTCCCAGCAGGCCGGCCGTAAATCTGCCGTCGCCGTCGAAACCGGTATCGAGCGAACCGTCCGTGTTGTAGCGGGCCAGGGCAAAATCGTAATCCCCGAAATTAACGTTGCCGGTGATGGCGGTGCCGCCCGCCACGATCTTGCCGTCAGGCTGGAGCGCCAGCGAATAGACAACTGCCCTGTCAAAAATATGGGTAATAACGGCGCCGTCGCCATCGAATGTGGCGTCGGGCGAGCCGTCACTGTTGTAACGCAGGAGAGCGAAAGCTTCCTCGGAAACCCCGCCGGTTATGACCTTGCCGTCAGCCTGGACCGCCAGCGCGAAGATCTGCATGCCATTGACAGGAGTGACGGTCAGAACGCCCCCGCCGAAAGTTCCGTCAAGCGAGCCGTTGCTGTTGTAGCGAACGATCGCCGAATACAGTCCCGCGGTACCCGCCACGACGATCTTTCCGTCGGGCTGAACGGCTATATCATAGGCAGTATCCTGCGAAGTGGTAAATCCTACTACGATCGGCGTGATCACCTTTCCGCCGCTGCCGAATGACGTGTCGAGCACACCGTTCGCCTTGTATCGGACGACGAGAAAATCTTTACCCTGCGGGCCGGTGGTAAATCCGGCGATCACTATTTTCCCGTCCGGTTGGAGCGCGACCGAGAGCGCCTGGTCGGCCCCGGCGCCAACGACCGTCACCACTCTGCCGCCCGTGCCGAATGAAGTATCGTACGTGCCGTCCGCGTTGTAACGCGCCACCGCGACATCGCTGTAGTCGGTGCTTGAACGGTAGGAATAACCGGCCACGACGATCTTGCCGTCCGGCTGTACCACGGCATCCCGTCCCCAATCCTCACCGCGTCCAAAGCCGTCATACTTATACCCCGTCCCGTTAAACGTCAGGTCGAGCTTGCCCGGGCCGCCCGGATAAGCAGCAGCAGCAGCCGCCGCCAGCATGATGAATGAGATCGCGAATAATGTGCAAAAACGGGTGCAGATCGTGATGTTCATAATTACTCTCCAAATAGGACCGCCGGTTTAATAAACTTCGCCTCTTTTTTACCGGTAAAGTGTATTTTTCTATCCTAAAGTTAGCATTAACGCTTGGCGCAAACTATCACAAAATTGCTGCATCCTGTCGGATTGTTGCGCTGACCTTGCGAAATTGGACGGTCGAAAAAGCAAAATACATAAATTTTACTCTCTCAGTACGTTAGCGGCTCGTAAAAAGCACTCGCCTTCATCGGGAGGGGAAGCGGATATTTTGCGTGAAACTTATCCCGTCGATAAGCTGATTTATTAAGTGAAGTTTAGGCCAGTTTCGGCACCCTGTCAACGGATTTTGAGGCCTAATTACAGGGCTTCCTTAAGCTCCCCTCCTTACCAAGGAGGGGTGGCGCGGCTTCCGCGACGGGGTGGTTCTCTCTTGTCAGAACCGGGAGGCTCCCCTCCTGCCTGAGGAGGGGTGGCAGCCGCTTCGGCTGACGGGGTGGTGGGAGAGCGACCGGGTTTCCGACCTCGTGTAATTCATGTGTTTCGTGGCTAATTTAACTCCCCTCTTTACCTAAGGAGGGTGGTTCTCTCAAACTCCTCTCCTCAAATCGCACAGGCACAAGTATTGCGTTAAACCTTATCCGGAACACTATTAGTGTCTTTTTCGCATTAAAACCATGCACTGTTACTTACAAGGAAGGATTATATGAAAAATAGATTGATCGTTTGGGGATTGATATTGGCCACATCCATTATCGTACTTCCCGCTGCATCGCTCGCCGCGTCTGAGAAGACCAACAGCAGCATCGCAAATTACGAATACTCCGCCACCTCTGCTCCTCAGACCCGGGGACGCGGCAGAGGCCGCGGGCGCGACGATAACAAATGGAATAATGGCCGCCGCGGCCGCCATCACGCGAAACATAAAAGCCACGGCACTCGCACCGTCCGCCAGGTCTATTACCGCAACGGACGTCGCTACGTCCGCAACGTCAGAGTTCACTACTAAGAGAGATCTACGAATAAACTGAAGGCCGCTCTTTAAAATAAGAACGGCCTTTTTTTTATGGAGCGCGGCATCCTGCCCGCATTAGTTGGCTCGCTCTTCCTGGGAGCGCCGGCATCCTGCCGGCTTTCTAAACTCCCCTCCTTACGAAGGAGGGGTGCCGCTTTTAGCGGCGGGGTGGTTCTATGGAGCGCGGGCATCCTGCCCGCCACGAACGCGCAGTGTTCGCCGCTCGCGCCTCTTATCCTATCGCCTCTCATCCAACAACGAGGTCAGAACCGGGAGCCGTAGCGACTGGGTTTCTATCCTTAGCCTCTAGCGGCTCCGCCGCCCGATGTGCGGAAAGGCTCGGCCTTTCCGGCAGGGTTAGCCCAGAATTCGCAGCTGTGCTGCCGCTTTTTATCGTGATAAAGATAGCAGCTAAAAACTGTTTCGAACGCAGCGCGTTCGTGCAGGCAGGAGCCTCTGGCTCCCAGGAAGAGCGGGCCAAATTTCACCAAACGCCGATCGTCTTCCCAAACCTCTATCCCAGGATCTGCTCTTTTGGTTTAATCTGAAGAGGAAGCGCCGTGTACCGGCGGATGTCAAAGAGAGACCGGATGGAATTTCCTGATATCAACGTTCTTTTTTTAATTTAACTTGCGGATTCGCGAATTTTACGAAATTTCTGTTTCAAAAGTGTTTCACTGTTTCACTTTGGCACACAGGAAACACTGAAACACTTTGTAAGTGAAATAAAATGAGCAGTTTATGGCAGCAAAGGTGAAACATCGCTGTTTCAGGCGTCCACTTTTACCGGCAGCATTGGAACGGAACACCCGCGATTCACGAATTCACTACGATGAGCCGTGTCTCGCACATTTCTTCCATCGCGTAGCGCACGCCTTCGCGGCCAAAGCCCGAATCTTTTACTCCGCCATAGGGCATGTTGTCCACGCGAAAATGAGGCATTTCGTTGATCAATACTCCGCCGTAATTCAGCTCAGCGGCCGCCTGCTGCATGCGCCCCAGGTCGCGCGTATAAACCCCGGCCTGCAGGCCATATTTGGTATTGTTCGCGGCATCGATCGCTTCGGAAAACTCGCCGAATTTTTCCACCACCGCGACGGGCGCAAAAACCTCTTCGCTCACCACGCGCATTTCCGGAGTCGTATTCGTGAGCACCGTGGCATCCAAAATAGCGCCTTCCCTTGTGCCGCCGCACAGCAATTTCGCGCCGTTATCGGCCGCCTCTTTCACCCAGCTTTCAGCGCGTTTGGCGGCCGCTTCGTCGATCATCACCGACAGCGCGGTGTCTTCATTCAATGGATCGCCCTTTTTCAAAGCTTTGGCTTTTGTGACAAATTCGTTGGTCCAATCGTCGAAGATCTTTTCCTGCACATAAAAACGCTGCGCCGAAATGCAAACCTGCCCGGCATAGACGAACGCCCCGGTCACCGCATTGTCGAGCGACTTTCGCCAATCGACCGTCTCGTCAATTATCACCGGAGCATTTCCGCCAAGTTCCAGCGCCACCGGCTTTTTGCCCGACCGGGTTTTCAGCTCCCAGCCGACCACCGCGCTCCCGGTAAATGAGACCATCGCCACCCGGTCATCATTAACGACGGAGTCGATGTCTTCAATATCCATCTGGATTATCTGCAGCGCGCTTTTCGGGAATCCACTTTCAAGAAAGGCTTCGCCGAGCAGGATCGCCGTCAGCGGTGTTCGCGGGCTGGGTTTTACGATGATCGCATTACCGCTCGCCAAAGCCGGCGCCACCTTGTGCGCCACCAGGTTGAGCGGAAAATTAAAAGGCGAGATGCCAAAGATCACCCCGCGCGGCACCTTTAGCGTCCAGGCAGTCTTGCCCCTGCCCGTCGGCTGGGTATCCACCGGCACCACTTCGCCGGCAAAACGCTTGGCTTCTTCCGCCGCCCATTTGAAGGTCTCGATACCGCGCAAAACTTCGCCTCGCGCAACCCGGATCGGCTTGGCCGCCTCCAGCGCGATCGTCCGGGCAAACTCCTCCTGCCTATCCGCTATCCCCTCAGCCAATTTCGCAAGACATCGGGAGATCTCAAACCGCGGCATTTCTTTTGCGTTATCAGACGCGACTTTGGCGGCTGCCAGGGTTTCCTCGATCTGCGCCTTGTCGGCCACCGAGATTTCAGCCAGTTCCTCGCCGCTGTAAGGCGATCTTAAAGTGTAGGCCTTGCCGGACTCGCGCCACTGCCCGGCGATCAGATTCCCTTTTGTTTTCATACTAAGAAGGATAATGCTTTGGTTAAGGGCATTCAACCCTTCCCTATGAGAGCGGCAGTGTCGAGGGCAGAAAATGCGACGGTTATAAAGCGTGTGGTCATCGTTAAAAGAACACGCTCCATAACCGTCGCGTTCCCTGCCTGTTAATCGTCTTATTAGATAAATTGATATTTACGGATTCACAGTTGAGAAACAGTTTGAAGGTATACATTAACCACATAAGTTGCAACAAATTACAAGCCTTACTTAAAGCATCGTCTGCCTAAATGAGTTTTTACTTTAAGTTTACCGCTTTCTCATCTCTAACTTATTGAAAAAAGTAAGCTTGCCTTCTCTTCCATTACCATTTCTAATATTTTCTTCGTTTTCGCGGTAAATTACATTTTCGTTAAATCTTTAGCATTTAAAAGATTTTTCTTGTATTTTCGATCTGAGTTGGGTTAGACTCTCACTTCAACAAATAAATAGAAAGTTCGAAAGGAAGCCGGAAGCTATAGATGTGCTTAACGGCCGTTTTTATGCGTATTTTTAAGCTAAGCGCTCTGGCCATTGGGGCCGCGTTATTCATTTTCGGCTGCGCCGGGACCGGTTCTAATCCAAATACCGCCGTCGATAAAGTGGCCGGAAACACCAACACGCCGGCGGCTTCCCCGCAGGCCCCGGCCAACGATCTGGCTCAGGCCGGAAAGATTTATAAAGAGGTATGCGCCCGCTGCCATAAAGACAACGGCGAGGGCGGAGAGGTAAATATCGAGGGGAAAACCTTCAAGGCGCCCAACTTTAAGCGCCCCAGCATGATCAAGGATCCGGACTCCGAATTGATCGAGCATATCCGCGATGGCGGCGACGATATGCCCGCTTTTAAGGACCGCCTGACCGCCACGCAAATGAAGGAGCTGGTGCAATATATCCGCAAGGAATTCCAGGGCCAATAAGCGCCGATAAACATAAGCTTTAACTGCTTAGAATTTTAAGATTTAAGGCTTCGCTTATGCTATTAACGCTTTCTTTTAGCGCTTTAAACTTCCGCATTAATCGCTTACTTATTTTATGCATTCGCTAAATAAGCGCTTTGTTTAAAATTAAACATACGCCTAATCTTGTGTTTAATGCGTTTAAAGCGGTATTAAGCGTCCGGGGGTTCCCTCTTAAGCCTGTTTTAAGCATTAAAAATTATCAGACCCATCCGATTTTAGATTGCGGATTTTAGATTGGGGATTAGGGATTTCGGATTCATGACTGGGACTATGTTCGCCGGTCACTCCTCTCCTTGAGTTTAATAAAATCAATAGAGGCAGAGGGGTCTAAATCCCAAATCTAAAATCTAAAATCCAAAATCCCTAATCGGCTTGACTCTTTCCCGGCTTCACGTTACGGTTTTTGAAAAGGTATTTTGCACCCTTAGCTCAGCTGGATAGAGTATCTGACTTCGAATCAGAGGGTCGCAGGTTCGAATCCTGCAGGGTGCACCATTTTTTGACTCCGAGGTCGCCGCTGAGATCAACTGACATCGATACCAAACAATGCCCTGATTGCGGCTCTACCGAAATTCGTACTTCGCTATCGCTCTATAACACGGCGAAAAATTATGCCCGTTCGAGCCTCAGCCGGGTCGCCATGACCGGCGGTGCGGGATTTTATCTCGACGGCGTCAATGTCCGTGCCACGCCGGAAACCTTGATGGCCGCCAAGTTCGCCCCGCCTGAAAAGCCGCAATTCTCGTGGTGGCTTTCCCTCTTGACCTTAGTGTGCGCCGCGTTCCTGTATTTTTGCCTGACGGAATTTGCCCGGCTGTCTATTTGGCTGGCTTTAGTTATATCGCTTGGCTGTATCGCGGGCGACCATTTTATCAGGCAGCTGATCCTGCGAAAAAAAATGACGCGTTACCGTGACGAATACGCCGAATGGGAAAAGATCCGGGTATGCATGGATTGCGGAAACCCTTTAGCTTTTTAAAGAGCGGGTGCAGGCAACCCTTCCTTACCCGAGAGGTGTCCGACCTGGAAGGTGAAATATAGACCTAAATAAATTTGCAGTCCGGAAGGGCCGCTTGCGCCCGCTCTTCCGATCATGGCCACTACCAATTTAAAAAGAATTATGGACAAACTTTGGCTATAATCCCAAACAATGAAGATACTTGAAACCGACCGCCTCACGCTTCGCCATATGGAGCCCGTCGACGCGCCTTTTTTTCTCGAACTGCTAAACTCACCCGGCTGGCTCGAAAACATCGGCGACCGGGGCATTCGCACGGTCGAGGCCGCGGCCGGCTACATCACTGACGTCTATGCGGCGAGCTACGAAACACTCGGCTTTGGGCTTTACCTGGTGGAGCTGAAAGATACGGGCGAGCGCCTGGGCATTTGCGGGCTGATCAAGCGCGAGTCCCTGCCGGATGTGGACATCGGCTTCGCTTTTCTCGAACGCCACTGGGGCAACGGCTATGCCGTCGAATCAGCCGCCGCGGTCCTGGAATACGGCTACCGTACGCTCGGCATAGAACGCATCGTCGCCATCACGACCCAAACAAACGAAAGCTCCGCCAAAGTGCTGGAAAAGATCGGCCTGAAATTCGAAGGATTGATAAAACTGGGCGAGTTTGAGCACGAGGAGAGATTGTTTAGTTAATTGCAGCAGTCTTAATAAGCGCCGTAGGACATCCATTTTCGGCGAGCTTTGAGTTGAATATTTCCGTTTATCTTTAGACGCGTGATAGTTACACGCCCGACCGACGTGCTGCCGGCGATCTCTCCAGTGTCCGAGTTTAATGAAAAATGCATATCCCGGTTGTCAGTTCGCGGATTGAATAGTCTTGACATCTGTCCGGTTTCGAGATCAAGTTCCTCTATCGATGGGCCTTTGTATTTATTGCATGAGTGGCATGCCAGGGCGAAATTGTCCATTGCATCTTCCCCGCCATGAGCCCGTGGGATAATATGGTCCACTTCAAATTCTTTGTTAAAAACTTTCTCCGGAGCGCGGCAATATTCACATCTCCAGGATGCTCTGGCGGCTACTTGGGGATAATGGGAGTTCATTTGGTCGTGAGTTTTTCTTTATTCTCCAGACGTTCAATAGTGGCTTCTAATTCTTCTTCGATCAACTTGTCTAATTCTTCCTGTTCTTTCTCCGGCAATTCCCGTCCTTCGTTTATGGCTTCATTATGACGTTCCATAAGTTTTTCAAGTTTTGATATTTGCTCGGCATCAAAAAATTTATCCGGCATAGAGGAAGTAAAAACTCGACCTTCCCATGTGATAGGGCAAGCAGGCGGATTGAAATAAAGATGTAAATTTTTGTGAGGATTTATTACATTAATTTCCGACATCTCATTGTATACAGCCAACGCCCCTTTGAAAGCTATTTCAGCTTTTTCATACTCTTCTCTATTACCGTAAACAATTCCCAACGAATTGAAGCAATCGGCTATGATCGGTAAAATTAATTCAGGCTCATCTTGAACGTAGAAGCGGGAATACGAGCAGATAAAAATAAACTCTGCTTCTGCCTCTGTAAATTTTTCCTGACTACAATGTAGATAGGCTAAATTTCTAAAAGTAATGACCGTGCCCCACAATGCCCTGTGGGGACGTTTTTCTTCAGTCGGCAGAGTGAAAGGTAGAAGTTGCATTCCAGGAACGCGCCATGCTTCTTCTTTGCGATCGAAAAGTGTACCCCAGAAAGAATCTACGAGATGAATTTGTGCAAGCTCTTTTTCATTTAAATTCGCAAATATATTTACGAGTATGCCACTTATTACTTCAAGAAGTTTTGACAATTTGTCCTTTGCCAACTGCAGGTCAAGTACTAATTTTGATTTATCTTTATCCAAGCAACCCCCTCCCAGGAGATTAACATTCCCGAGGTATTCTAGCAAAAAACAACTTTAAACTCTATAAAATCAGCCAGCTCACGCCGTCTGTTTCTTGTACTTCCCTTGCAGGAAAGTCATCCAGTTTTCGCCGTCCTGCGACACGTCGAGGTTAAAGATGTACGTATCCGGATCGCTAAAGTCGAAGGTGCAGCTGGAAAACCCCATCGGCGACTGGTTGGTCAGTTTAAAGATATTATTTTCACACTGGCCGCGAAAGATGCCCGGCGGCATTCCCGAAGAATCATACCAGTGGAATTCGTAATTGCGCTCGGCGTCGTTCCAGACGATCACGCCGTGGCCGCGCAGATTGACCGCGCCGGCGCGTTCCTGTTCGTAATCCTGGATAACGGCAAAGCCGTTGAGCGCCAAGCGGTTTTGCGTGCGCCCGATCGCCGGGCCGCCTTCCGGATCGAATGGCGAAGGCGAAATTCTTTCCTCACCGGCCCAGTTTCCTACAAATAACTCAAGCTTTTTATGTCCTTCCGTCAATGACGGCTGCGGCATCGTCATAACATCTATCCTCCTAAGTCTATTTAACTTAGATTATACAAAATCGCGGAAACGATGCCTAATAATTAATTTAGATTTGGGATTTAGGGTTTGTTTTTTCGTGTTACTTCGTGGTTCCTGATCTCAAAATTCCGGAAGTAACCACGAAGACACGGAGGCCACAAAGTTTTTACTTCGTGTACTTCCGTGTCTTTGTGTCGATACTTTCTGAAACGCTATTCTTTTATTTTTCCGAAGCGCGGCAGGACATAATTTTCCGCCGGAATGTGGTCTTTGTTTGTCTGGTGGAGTTTGGGCAGCTGGCTCCAGTGCAGCGTCGGCTTGATGTGGTGTTCCACGTGGTAGCCGATATTAAAGCCCGGAAACCTTTGGAAAAACCGAAGATTCTCGTTGGCGGCCGTGTGCGGTGTTTTCATATCGCAGCCGGCATGATGATCGTAGTTGCTAAAACCCAGGCTGACCCATACGATCAGTATCGGCAGGCCGAAAAAGAGAAACCAGTTCCACGGGTCGCGCGCGATCATCAGTGCGGAAAGAGTTAAAACAACGACGCTGGTCCGGATAAAACTCCAGAAGATCGGGGTTCCGGGCGCCCGGACAAATTCGATCATCGAGTGCAGAAATGCCAGCAAGCTAAAGGTAATGCCGTAATAAAACCGGCTCACCGGCTTGTTCGGAAACTCACAGCCTTCAAAGCCGAAGCTGCTCGACCAGTCGCTGTCTTTGCCGCCGCTCCACCGTTGGGAAAACCGGTGATGGTTGCGCACGTGCTGCAGCTCATAGACCTCGACGGGCACGCCGTTCGAGGCGAAAAACATATAGCCTAAAATTTCATTGAGAAACTTTTGCCGGAAGATCCGCAGGTGCGTGTGATTGTGTTCGACCAGGTGGAGCGACCGCACGCCGATCAATATTACCGGCAGCGTATACCAGGGCCAGGCCTGGTAGTAGGCGATGAATTGCACACCGACCGTCGCCAGCACCACCGCCACCGAAATGATATCGATCGAGTAACGGATAACGCTTCCCTGTTTAAAAGCGGTTTTTGGTTTAGATATTTCAACCCCAACTTGAGCCACCGCGGGAGCGGGCGGGCTATTTAGCGTTGTGACCTGCCGTAATAAGTCCTGAGAAGTTTCCATAAATATGTGAGCGCCTGGCTTTTCTTGCTTTCTGCCACTGTTTGGGCAAACCCAGTCGATGCAGGTTTACCGCGCGCGATAACCGAATATCATTTGGGGATTTCGCCTTCTCTGGCAAAGACCAAACGCTGTTTGCTTTTGATCCGCGGGAAAACCAGGTTGCGATCAATGAAGGTCACTATATTACAGGTATTTGGCTATTGCAAACGCGCTATGTTCGACATCGAACTTAGGCGCTCCGGTTGTCAGTAGCGTTTGCGTTAGCAGATGCGTAAAAAGCCGCAAGCCACGCACTTGCTTACGCAAGCGCTACTGACATGAGCGCGGCAAGCCGTGCTCGCCGTTTACATCCTGATCTTGAACCCGCCGTTAAAGCCGTGCTCGCCGTTTACATCCTGATCTTGAACCCGCCGTTAAATGTCCGCCCTTCGGTGTGGGTGTATATTTCGGCAAAAGTTGGGGACTGGTGCGGGGGAAAAACCACCTGGCCATAGCGTCCCTGGCGGACGTCGGTCAGATTTTCCGCGTTGATAAAAACCGAGATCTTGCCGAATGTCTTTTCCGCAAAAAGCCCGACCTCAAAGACCCGCCCGGTTGTTTGGCCGCCCGTCAGGCGCTGGCGGCTGGAAAAATAGGCTTCGAGCCCGGTTTTGAAATTTGCCTCTTTTTCAAATATCAGCGCCGAATTAATTTTGCTTTTCGGCAGCAGCCGCACCGTCTGATCGCCGGTCAAATACTTTGCCCTGGCGTGCGTGAAGGTATAACCGGCGAAAACTTTCATAATGCCGTATCCCAGCCGCAGGTTGGTTTCGAATCCGGAACTCTGCACGGGGCGCGACGCATTAACGAACCTGAAAGTGTTTCCTGCGGCCGGCACCAGCACCAGCGGGCGGCGGATCTCCGTATAAAAGAACATCTGGTTTAGCGCATAAGTAAATTTTTCGCCGATCGCGCCTTTATAATTTATGTCAAAAGTTCCGCCGTGGCTGCGCTCGGCTTCGAGTGTGCTGCCGACCGGCAAAACATTTTGAAAGAGCAAGGTTTCGGCTTCCTCGGTAAAAACGCTCGGTGTTTTGTAGCCCAGCCCAAAAGCCACCCGCGTCGTCAGATCGCCCGTGAACCGGTAAAGCAGCGAAACGCGCGGCAGCGCAAACACGCCGTAATCGCGCACGACGTCCAGACGCATTCCCGCTTCGAGCGAAAGTTTTTCGTTAATATCAAAGCTGTCCTGAAAATATCCGCCGACGGTTGTGCGGGTTTCGTTTCGCTTGAACGGATTTGCGGCATTCACAGGTGCAGAGTTTTCCGCAAACTTGTCATACACCGCGTTAACGCCGAAAACCAGCACGTGTTTTTTGACCGGATAGAAGTACGTAACATCGGTGTAGGAATTAACCTGGTCGCCGCCAAAATTGTAGCCGGGGATATCTATCTCGCGGCTGAAAAAAGCCAAGCCCTGCCGGGCGGTAAATTTGCGGCCGTCGGAAAATTCATGCTCGAAATTCAGCGTCGTGATATTGCGAAACGAATCGTTGTTTTCAAAATACCGGTGAAAATTGCCGACATTGTCAGTAGGCCCGCGAATGGCAAAAACGTCGCCGCCTTTTCGTTTCTGCACCGATAAAGAATTTCCCACTACCAGACGCGTTCTCTCGCTCAGGTAAAAAAACATTTTCGGGTTGACGTTAAAAGAGTGCGTGCGCGGGAGCTCGGTAAAATCATCGTCATCCACATCGTATTCTTTTTGATAATTCATCGAACCCAGCAGCGAGTAGCCAAACTTCGCGAATTTCCGCGTATGAAAAATAGAAACATCAGTACCCAACGCCGAAGTCTGGTTAAAGATGAAGCTCGTCACCGGCTTTTCTTCCGGCTGTTTGCTGATGAAATTTACCACGCCCGCGATGGCGCCGGCGCCGTAAAAAGTGGCCGCGGGGCCTTTGATTATCTCGACCTGTTTCAGATCGAGCGGAGGGATCTCAAGGATGCTCAGGCTGCCGGAAAATCCGCCAAAGGCGGGAAAGCCGTCCTTTAAAAGCTGTGTGTATCTGCCGTCCAGCCCCTGGATGCGAATGCTTTGCGTGGCGGAAGTGGCGGATGTCTGCTGCACCTGAATGCCGGTGCTTTCGTGCAGCACCATCGAAACGTTCGCCGGCCGCATATTTATCTTTTCGTCCACCTCTTCTTCGTCGATCGCCTCTACGCGCGTGGGCACATCGTCGATCTCCCGGCCCGTCCGCGTCGAGCTGACGATCACCTCTTCACCGGAATGCACCGCTTTGATAAAGATCTCATGTTCGGTTTGATCAGTAAGAGGGAATGTGAGAGTCAGCGACATGGTTTCATATCCCGCGGCAAAGATCATGATGGTCTGTTCGCCATCCGGAATGTCTTTTAATTCGACACGGCCCTCGGCATTGGTCGCCAGCGCGGGCTTGTTACCTTTCAGAGAAACTTCAGCCCCGGCCACCGGCGCTTTGGTCTCATCGTTTTTTATCACCGCCTTAAAAGTATTATGCGCAAAAGCGGCGGACGCGCTAAGTAAAATAATTGCGAGTAAGAATATATATTTCATTGGCTTTTAACTCCATAAAGTGGCTTTACTTATAAAGCCACGGATAGCGCCACGAATGTCACAAATAACACGAATAACGAATTTAATTCGTGCTATTTGTGTAATTCTCGGCTAAATAAGGAAGCGGCAAAGCGGCCTCAAATGTGGAGATTAATTAAGCGATGGAGTTATTTTTTGGAGGCTGCCAAATGGAATTTAGGGTCTGATGGGAATAGTTGTTTTGAAAGGCCGTATTAAGGACGCCGCTGCGGGCGATCTTATTTTGCGAATCTGGCGGGCGAACTTCCAATACCTGAAAAGCCGTCATCTGCCGGCAGGAGCAATTGCATAACGGCGAGCATTCACGCTCCTCGTCCGGGCATTCATCCGCTCCAAAAGGAAGAGTAATATGAGAAGTAGTATCTCCCGCCTCGTGAGCAGAGAAAAGGTCCGGGCACGGCTGGATCGCCAGCAGCAGCAGGTAAAAACTAAAAATTATGCTGAAAGTTTTCATTCGCCGAACAATCTAAATGATAACGATAACAGGTGGATTTTGTCATTGAGCTCCGGTAAGAATTTGAGGCCCTTGTTTTAGTGTATTTAGTGTGCTTCGTGGTTAAGTTTTAGTTGATATGTTTAGACAACTGTAAGAGCCTAACCACGAAACACACTAAGCACACGAACAAAATCGGGGCGACAAAGATCCCGGCCCGCAAACTTCCGGGTTCAAATACTTACTGGACTTTCCCGACTTTTCGGACCTACGAGACTGATTTAGTATCGTTTTTGTTCGAATTCGATAGAGTTTCCGTCAGGGTCGCGAACCGCGGCGGCCTTAGTGCCGTCGTTGTCCACCGGGGCATTTAGCAGGCTGCCGCCGTTGGTCAGTGCGAGATTGAGAATATGGTTTATATCCGTGACCTCGAATTTCAATAAGAAGCGGTTTTGATCGACATGGATCCCCGCCACTTCCTGTGGGTAGAGCAACAGGTCCAGCCCGGCGATCTTGCCCCGAAAGAGCATCGCGCCATAGGCTTCGACCGGCTGAAATTCTGCATGGAAAACGCTCTGGTAAAAATCGACCATCGCCGGCATGCGGACGACGGCCAATGTCAGACCTTTAAGTGCGGTTTGGGTTTGGGTGGTGACAGATTGTGTAGCTTGCATAAATAGGTTTTTAACCTCACCCGTCGCCTGAAAACGACGGCAAATTGAAGCAGTATGTCTTCTTTCTTATAAAATACGCTTATGCTGTCTATAATATATACAACATAATGCGCTTAGGACTCAAGCAAAAACTGTTTATCTGGTTTTGATGCGTTTTAACTGCCTATTAGACGGGAGAGGCAGGTATTTTTTGCGCAAAAACTTTAAGATGCCGAAAATTAATTTTTGAGATGCCCGAAAATAACCTAATACGCTGTGCGTAATACGCGCTGGGCGGGGGCAAAGTTGCGTATGGCGTATTGCCGTATCGCGTATTGCGTAATAGCCCGCCCGCGCTTACCATAACTGCACTATGAAAGAAAAGTTTTTCGACCACACGGTTCCCTTTTTGCCGGTGCGCGATCTGAAGGAAACCATCGCCTATTATCGCGACAAGCTCGGCTTTTCCGGCGAATGGTTTTGGGAAGACACGGATGCCGGCATCGAGCGCGACGATATGCACCTGCTCTTTAGCCGCAACCCGACTTTTATTAACGCGATCAACGCGGCCGGCGGTGACCGCGGCTTTGAACTGATGTGGTTCGTGGAAAATGTGGACGACGTCTACGCGGAATACAAAGCGAACGGCGTAGAGATAGTGGGCGATCTCGCCGACGAGCCCTGGGGCGTGCGCGAGTTTGCGTTCAAAGACGTCAACGGCTACTACATTCGCGTCGCCGAAGGCACCGAGAGCGAAGAGGAAGAAGCCGAATAATTTGTCGATGCATTTATGCTTCAATTGATATCGGACCTGCTTGAATTATTAAATCCCATCGGCGAGGTCTTCGTGCAGTTTTTCCAGCCGAAAACTACCTGCCCGAAATGCGGCGGAACTATGAAGCGCTTGCCGAAACTATCAGGAAAAAAACACCGCGGATGTTCGGATTGCAAGATCGAATGGGTGCAGAAACCCGACGGGGCCTGGGCAGAAAAAACACGTGAATAGTTTTAGGGGCGGCCTCTGTGGCTCTCTTGTCAATAGCGTCTGGGTTAGCCGGGCGTTAAGAAACCAAGGCAGTTATGGAGCGTGTTCTTGATCGTTATGAAACACGCTCCATAACTGCCTTGGTTTCTGCCTGGAGTGAGGGCATTCCTGACCTTTTTTGTCGGTAGCGCCTGCGTTAGCAGATGCGTTCTTTATTTGAGTTTTACGCATCTGCTAACGCAGACGCTACCGACATGAGCGCGTCCTGCGCTCCATAGTTAGTACTCCTTCACCGTGCAGCTAAAATCGAAGAGGTTCGTTTGGATGAGCCTGTCTTTTATTCCCGTTTCAAAGACCACCAGTTTATCCAGCCCGCGGGCCAGGTCGGACAGATAAAAAGGAATGTGCAGGCGGTGAAAGGCGCGGAAATCGCGCATCGACTGCAGTTCCGACAGGCGGCGGCCGCTAAAGATCAGGTCCCATTTATCCTGCTGGTGGTGATAGCGCACGACCTTGTCCTGCCCGCGCTGGGCTTCGCCTTCCGAGACCTCGGCCACTTCCAGAATTTCGTGTTCCGAAAGCTTGTCCTGCGGCACGGGCAGCACGCCCCAGACGGGCATCGTCTGCTGGGCGCTGCCGTACGACGTCTGCCAGAAACGCGTCTGGAAAAGTTTGGTGCCCGGTTCGTAAAAGCTCACGATCGGCTGCAGGTTCGTGGGCACCGGGCTCGGCGTGTGCTCATAGATCAGCTTTCCATTCAAACGAAAACGGACCTTTGCGCCGCCGGGCGAACCCGTGCCTTCCACGCCGACGCGGAAAACGTCGCCTTCCTTATAGACCACCGGGGGCACACCGGAAAACGCGCCCACTATGGAATTGCTTTTTATCCAAAAGCTGGCGTTGCCGATCTGCCCGAGCGCGATCGCGAAATCGAAATCGATCGAATCCCACGCGTAACTGTGCGGCGTCGCCGAAAGCCCGAAGCCGCGATTGTAAAACGCGCCTTTGACACAGGTCTCGATAAAGCAATCGCCCGAAGCGCAGATATCCGTGCCCGTCGCCCCGTGATAACCGCTCGGCCCGCTGTTGTAGGTGACCTCGTCGTTGGCAAAATCAAAAGCGACGCCGCTGGTAATGTTCGTCCACGAAGCCGACGGCATCGAGGCGTCGTAGACCTTGAGCGTGAGTGTCTGCGTGCGGTTTGCCGGCGTAAAAAACGTGTACGGCTGGATAGTGTCTTTACCGGCGCGCGGCGAGAAAGCCCCGGCAAACTCGTTGTCGTTGCCCGTCGCTTCCCACAGCACGTTTTTGGAAAAGCCTGAGCAATCAAGCGCGATCGGCGAGACCTGTTTGTCCTGGCGGTAAATGTAAGGAAGGGTTTGGTTGATCGTGATCATGGATTTTTAGTGGTGAATCGTGAATCGTGAATCGTAGCGCCGGCGTCTCGCCGGCGCTACCTAACTACACCGGCTCATCCGTATAAAACGGAAAGACGACCGGCAGCAGGGTGTAAGTTTTTTCATCGGCGTTGCCGCCGGTGGTTTCCGTGGTTACGAGGCATTCCACGGGGTTGGAATATTTATCGCCGCTCAGCAGGTGCGAAAGCGTGACGCGGTCGCCTTTGCTGACCTTGTATGAATCGAGCTGGCCGCGCAGCGTGAACTGCCGCTCCGGATCGGTGAGCAGTTTCATCCGCGTTTCCGCGATCCTTTCCGCCAGCGAACGCGACATCACGCCGATCTTGAGCAGCTGGGTATCCGTGGGCGCCCCGCCCTGCTGTTCGCGCAGGTCCGTGCGGTGCGATTCGATATAGCTTTGCGCATAAACTTCCGATTCGGCATCGCGAAATTCGTAACGCTGGTAATTTACGCGCTCTTCGGGCGCGCGCGGCGAAGCCTCAAAAGTTTTCCCTGCGATATTGAAGGGCGTAAGCGGAGCGTCCGGGTCATAATCGAATCGGTGCACCGAAGCTCGGTTGGGTGCGAGAAACTTTATCGTTCCGTTCACGTCCTGCCAATGCCAGCCGGGCGCGCGTTCCATCACTTCTTCAAATGCCTGCCAGGCGGTCATCGCGCCGGGAATTGCCAGGTGCGCTTCGTAACGTTTAACCGGGTGGTCCAGCGGGTAGAGCCGCGAGCGCGGAATTATATTTTCCAGCTGCGACTGGCTCGACCACGATAGTGTGATTCCGCCGGGTCCGAGACCGTTAAAATATTCCACGCGGATATTGACCAGTTGATTTTTAGTCAGCGCCTTAGGCGTGGATGTGACACCGGTGTGAACGGCGTTGGTCCAGCGATCGATGACCGGTGTATCGGTATCGCCGACATCGCCCACCCAGAGACGAAAGCCGTCGTCAGAGGTAACTTTAAAAGTATAGTTTTCGGTATAGGCCGGGCGCAATTTGCCGTCCCAGCGGGCCATGTACCAGGTCGTGTTAATGCCGGTGTCGGGCGACACGCCGTTGGCCCAGGCAAAATTTACTTCTTCGCCGCTGCGCGTTTTTATCAGGTCGGCGTGGTCAAAGCTGGGCGGCACCGATCCGTCATTGCGGTTGAAATATTTTCCGGTAAGCCCCGGCCCGGTGGTAAATGACGAAGCCTCATTGACCCGCGACCAGATCATCGTGTCGCAGGCGGTTTTAAACGCGTTCCAGCTCGCCCAATCGATCCGCGCAGTGGGCAGCTTTAATTCCTGCAGCAAAATATCGGCGGCGACCCGCGCGTTGTTGGCGGAAAATGTCGGTGTGGGCTGGATGATTCCGCCCGAGTCATAATCGGCCACCTTGCGGCAATCGAGGATGAATTTAAAGCCGTCGGGCTCTTCGTTCAGGTTGTATTGCGCGGGTAAGATCCCCTCGACATAACAGATGCCGGAAAAAGTGTAGCCGATCCCGGGAAACATCTGCGGCGAACCCTGAACGGGATCGTCGATGCCCGCGTCGGCTTTCCACACCCGCAGCGAGCCTGCTCCCGCGGAAGTGATCGCCAGCGCTGCGCCGCCTATGGAAGCGCTCAACTGAAAACTGTTGGCCGCTTGATTGACGACAAAGTATTTCGCCGTTTCGCTCAGGCCCGTGGGCACGCTGCCCGACACTCCGCTGTCGGTCGCGCGCAGGCGCACCGGCGTGTCGTTGGCGTAACCGTGCGCGGTGCAGTTTATCGTGCCCGGCGTTCCCTGGGTAACGGTAAAAGTTTTGGGCTGGATCTGGGTGGTGACCGTGCCGGGATGAAAGACCCAGTTAGCCACGCCGGGGCTGGAAAACTGCAGCACCTCGCCGCCTTTGTAATACATTTTCTGCAGCCCCTGGCAGCCGAATTCCCCGCCGCGGCAGAAAAAGACGATAAACCTCGTGCGCGATGCGCCCGCGTCGAATTCGTAATACACCAGCCGTCCCGCCGTCAGCTGTTTGCCGTAAGCATCCGGCAGCCGCGGGTTGTCTTCATCCTGTGATTGTCTTAATACGAAAGGCATAGATCTTTAATTGATAGTGGATAATGGATAGTGATTAGTGGCGGCTAGCGGTTTTCTTTCCTTAGTGTTCTTCGTGTGCTTCGTGGTTAAATCTTCTTCGTTTTTATTCACTGCACCCGGTCACTACGGCTCCCGGTTCTGACATTCACGATCCACCGCTTCTCTACCACGGAAGCATCGGTTTTACATTATGTACCGCCACGCCGTGGGCAAAATATGTGCGTGCGTTTTTGACCGAGATATTATGGATCTTTGCCTCCCCGGTGTGTTTGGTTATTTCCAGAATTTCGCGGTCGTGAAATTCGCCGCCCAGCCAGACGCGCACCGTTTCACGCGCCTTTAATTCGCCGATCTGGCGAAAGGTGCCCGCGCCGGTATAAAAACGGTGGCGCGGCGTGACAAAAAGTTTGCCGTGCGGCAGCAGCACTTCCAGCCACTCGCCGGTGGTGTTTTGCCAGACGGCTTCGACCGTGCAAGTGATCACTTTATCTTCGCCCCCTTCACTTGCCGCTTCATCAAAGACCGGCGCCAGAACTTCGTCGCCCACCAAAACTTGTTCGATCGGTTTTGAGCTTCCGTCAGCCAGCAGCACCGGCGTGCCGGCGAGAAAGCAGTTATGCGGGGGCGGGTCGTCGGGAAATCCGGGGCCGCCGCCGGTGGCAATATTCGACGAAGCCGCGACCGCCGGGACCGCCGCGATGCGGTGCAGGTTGCCGTGAGCGCGGCAGCCGTTGGCGCCGTCTTCGCTCTTGTCGCAGGAATTGGGGTCGCCGCCCTGCGCCGTCTGCCAGCCGCAGCGCGATTGCGCCGGCGTTAGTACGCCGTTTTTATTAAAGGTAACGATGCAGCGCTGTGACAGCATCCAGGCCCCCATCATCGACTCGCGTTTTAAGAGATCGCTGTTGAGTTGAAATGTCACGGTCTGGTCTGATTCGTTAACGTTGGCGGCCCGCACGTCGCCTTCCATCCATTTGTCCACGCCGAATTGCCCCGCCCCGAGCAAAAATGCTTTCCATAAAACAAATTTTGCGCCGGTGAAATTTCGCCCGCGTTTGAGCAGCGATTGCCCGATCTCGCCTTCGATATTATCGACGACGATCGAGCCCCCATCCGGAGCTTTGCCCAGCGACTGGATCATGCGCGGCTTCTGGCTGCGCAGCAGAGGCTGGTAAAAATGACTGTTAGCCGTCACCGCCGAATCCGAAATATAAAAACTCTCCGCCGGGATAGCTCCCTGCGCCGGCAAATACAGGTCAAACAGCCAGTAGGATGAATACCCCTTGCTGGCGATGGCGGATTGAATCTCGGAACTGACTTGTCTCATAAAGTTTTTTTCACCACAAAGGCACAAAGAACACAAAGGAAATCAAGTAATAATTCATTTGTCTTTCTTTTTTCTTCCTCTTCGTGTACTTAGTGCCTTTGTGGTTAATCAAATTAAAAACCGCGTTCATTCACCATATTGATGTCCCTGACCACGCCGTCGGCCAGGCCGCTTTCGCCGATATGGGTGCGGACGGAGCGGACGACCGCCTGCTGGCCTTCGGGTGTTTTCAAGCCCACGCCGAGGATCTTGGCAGCCGAATCAGCGCCGAATTGATTACTTAAGTGAATAGTTAATTCTTCTATCACAATTGATTGTGAAGATGAGGTTTGACCACTTCCGGTAAAACCTGAAGTGTCGACCATGCCCCCGCCGGCAAACCCGGGCACCCGCTTTTGTTTGAGATAAGGTGCGATGGGCATCCAGACATCCGGAGTGAGCACGACTTCGTTTCCGGTCAGTCGGGCGAGGAAATCGTCCCGGCGGTCATAGATGCCCGGCACCCGGCCGCGGAAGGGCTGCATGAACGCCCCGTCGCTGCCTAAGACTTTGTATCCTGCCCCGCCCACAAATCCGCCGTCGGCAAAGGTCGGAACGAGTTTGGCGTCCATCGCCTTGCGGGCGGTCTGCTGATCGGCGGCCTGCTTGATCTGGGTGATCTTGACATCGATGCGCGAAACGTCTTTAAGAGCGATGTTGCGGGTCTTTTTGTCCTTCAGCTGAGACATCTGCTCGAGATATTGCTTGCGGATCTGGTTGGCCTGGCTGACGGCGGCCGCGCCTTCCATCTGGTCGCTGCCAACCTGTTTGAGTATGTCGTCAAGCGCCGAGAAAGCGTCGAGCATGGCCTGGTTGCGGGATTTCTCATCGGCCTTGCGCTGCTTGGTTTTGCCGAAGAGGTAAGCGCCGATCATCAGCGCCACGCCCACGCCCGCCAGTATTCCGGTGGCCATGGTGGCCCCGCCGAGCGCGCCCACGAGGCTGCCCATCATACCGCTGGTAGTGCTGATCGCGCCGGTCGCGATGCCCAGCGCCGTGCCTGCCATCAGGCCCCCGACCGATCCCATCAGCGAACCGACCAGCGAAGTGCCGCCGAGCATTCCGCCCAGGCTGGAACCCAGCGCCGGCGCCATGCTGCCGATCATTTTTCCCAGGCTGCCCCAGGAAAATCCCGTCGGGAGAGCAACGCCGCCTTTTGGCGTGGCGCCGCCGTTAGTAGTGCCGTTCGTACTTGGGACCGGTGGCGTGTTGGCCTTGATAACGCCGGTGGGCAGGCCGAGTTGGCCGGATTTCATCAGCATCTCCGCCGCCGCGCCGTTTTGCCATGTACCAGACGTACTGCCCGAGCTGCCGGAGCTGCCTGTGCTGCCCGCATTCATTACGGGCGGGAGCGAAACGCCGAGCCCGCCGCTCGTACTACTAGTGCTGCCGCCGCCTGTATTTGTCGTACCCGTTCCGCTACCGGTTCCGCCGGTCGTAGGAGCGGTTGTTGTCCCGGTGCCGACCTTCACCCCGGTACCGCCTTTGTCAAAGATCCCTTTAATATTGGTGGCAATGGATTTTTTAATGCGCTCCGCGATATCGCTGACCAGCGATTTCAGAAGGGTGCTGAACAATCCTTTGAGCGAGGCCGAGAGGCTCTTAAGCCCGGCTTTTAAGCCCTGTTCGATCAGCGCGGAAAAAGCATCCGAGAACGCTTTGGCGAGCCCATCGGCAAAAAGATTGAATTCCTTTTCGGCCATCTTGCTCGTATAGTCGTTCACCTTTTTCATCGCCTCGCCAAACTTGTCTTTTTTTGCCGGCGTGGACTTGTCGCTGACCGTGCCCGTCAAAGTACCGGTCCGGCTGGCCTGGACCTGCGGCAGCGCCGGCGCCACCGCCGCCTGCTGGCCGGAGACGCTATTAACAGTTTTCGCATTTAGCGCGTTCAACTGAGCCCCGCCCGACCCCTGTAAAAAGATCTGCGCACTGCGTTTGGCAATGGCGTCAAGCTGCGAGAGCGCCCCGGTCAGCGCCCTTACATGCGCCGTCGCCTGGGTCGTGTCAGCCTGAATTTGGACTTTAACGTTTCTCATAAATTAGTCTAGCGAGTCTGTTGGGTCTGTTGAGTCTATCGAGTCCAGAGAGTCTGGGGAGTCCCGAGAGTTTGGAGCTGGTGCGTCTAATGAGTCTATTAAGTATTTTGAGTATTCGAGTCTCTCCGGCTCTCTGGACTCCCTGGACTCTCTGGACTCTCTACACTTTCTTCAAAAAAGCGGCCTCTAATATCGCCGTCATTTTCAATTCGTTGACCAGCGCAAATTCCCTTTCGAGGCCGCGCCAGAGTACGATCAGCTGCCACTCTTCGGGCGAAAATTCATCGAGTCCGAAACGGCGGCCGGCATGCTGTTCCCAAACCGTGCGTTCGATGGTGTCAACCAGTTCTTCGATCTCTTCATCGTCGGCAACCAGATCGGGCAGCGGGGCCAAGCCCTGACAGGTAGAACAGCTCAGGCACGCTCTTGCTTTTTCCTGCGCCGTCGCGCCCGCGGCTGAGGTGTAGCGTTCACAATCGGGTTCGCCCGGGCATCGTTTGGCATTTTTTGTATCGACGCCGAATTTTTCCGCCAGCCGTTCGCGAATGCGCTCGGCGGCGAGCGTTACTTTTTTTCGGTATCGGCCTTGGCGGCAAAGTAGGCGTCGATGACCACTGCTTTGTGATGCAGCGGAATGCGCTCCGCATATCCGGAAGCAGACATCGCGACCTTGTCATAAAGCGCCGCTTTGCCACGCATGGTAGCGGGAAAAACCGCCAGGCGCTCTGACTTTTTGCGCAGGCCGGAGCGCTGGTTTTCGAACATCAAACGGTTGATCCGTTCGTATTCGGCATAGTCCTGCGCGGTTTTCGCGCGCAGGGTGTGAGAGGTGAGGACTATTTCGTCGTTAAAATAACTTTCGGTCTGGATGGAACGCGAGCGGTCCGCGCCCCAGGCAGCGCGCGCCGGTAAAGTGCCGTCGCACGATTCCTGTTCGCTCTTTTCCAGCGCAACGCAGGTCAACACGTGGTCGATCACGGCGATCTTGTCTTCGACCGGCACGAGTTCGCGCCAGTCTTCGGGCAGGTCGTCGTCCGATTCGCCATAGCCGCGCACTGTCAGGCAAGCCTGCTCCCAGAGTTTGACTGCGGCCGTTGCGGTATGGGTTTCAGTGCCGGTCTGCCGGCTGTCGCCCACCACCGCCACCTGCCGCGCTTCGTCAAATTCGTGCAGGAGTTTGTCCGTCAGCGGCGCGATCACATGCGCGACCTTGGCCTCTCCCGCTTCGGTTTCCACCAACAGCGGGATCTCCTGGCTCTGATCGGCATTGTAAGAATTGTTATTGGTCATTGGTAATTTAGTTCAAGGTTCAAGGTTCGGAGTTTGAGGTTCGAGGTTCGTTGTTTATGATCTGTAGGTAGTGGTTTTGGTTTCGGTGTTTTTTTCGTGTTGTTTCGTGTGTGTTCGTGGTTACTTCCGGAAAAGACTGGAACCGCGAACACACACGAACAACACGAAAACTGCCCACTGCTACTGTTTACTGCTCTCTGTCTACGTGAGCAGGCTGCTTGTTCCGTTTTGCAGGGTGACGTCCACCACTTTAAAAGGGGCGGTCGTGGTATTTAAGACCAGCGGCTGCAGGCTGATCTGCAAGGTGACAATGTTGTCGGTTTCTGCGCCGATAACGGCCGATTCCATCGCCGCCCGTTCAAAAGCAATGGTCAGCGTGTGTTTCGCCCCGGCGCCGCCGGTGATGCTTCCGCCGGTGATGACGATGCTGCCGGTCAGCAGTTTTTGGCTTTGCAGGTAGGCGTATTCTTTACTGCTCGTATTCATGCGCACGGTAAAGCTCAGGTCGATCTCGCGCTGGCCGAAAAGCATTTCCGAGCGAATCGCGCCGCTGGTCGAATCGTTATCGATCTGGGATTTGCCACAGCCCGCGCGGTAACCGCCGTCGGGGTTAAGGCCGTTGCGAACGGTGAACGAGAAATTATCGTAATCGCAGCTGTAGCTGAGCGCGCTGCCGGTGGTGACCGGGTTAAAGCTGATCGCCACCTGCGTGTTGTAAAAATAATTCTGATTGTTGGCCGGGCCGACCTTGGTCGCGAAATTTATCGCACTGCCCCCGTCCGTGGGAGAGACGCGCTTGCCGCTGCCGCGAAAAGTACAGGAACCCATCAGGCGGTTGAGGCTGTCGCCGCTGATCGAAAGCGTATCCATCACGCACGACGGATAAAGCACATCGTGCTCGCCGCCGATCTGTTCGACGTAGGTAAAGGCGGGCAGCTGCCGCCCGGCCGCGGTGGTCGGGTCCTGCGGTTTGAAGGCGTGGCTAAACACCGTGCCGAGCGAGATGATGCTGGTCGAAACCGAACCCATCGCATAAAAAAGCAGCCGGCCGATGGTTTCGCTGCAGACGTCAAAATCCATCCCCTGGCGGTCGACGTCGTGCGCGGTCAGCCACTGTTCGCTGGCGAAATCCGAGCCGGTGGAATAGCCCTGGTTATTCTGCACGCGCACGCTGTAGTTGGCGAAATTCTGGCCGGGCGTGTCTTTTAACAGCATCTGCTGCAGGTTAAAGGTCGGGCCGGTATTGGGAGCGGTGGCGGTGGAATAATCTGTTTGCGCGATGCGGCTGATGGCATAGCGGCGCTGATTATTGTGGACGATAGACATTTATTTTAGTTCCTCTCAAGATCAAGTAATGGGTGGGTGGTAATTGGTGATTAGTAATTAGTAGTTGGTAAGTAGTAATTGGTAATTGGCAGTGGTTTTATTCGTGCGATTCGTGTAATTCGTGGCTAATTTCTAATTACCAATAACCAATTACTCATTACCCTCTTCTTCCTTTTCCGTCTTCTTTTCTTTTGCTATCTCAAAATGCCCCAGGCTGAGCAGTTCACTAAGTAATTCTTCGGCTACTTCGACGGCTTCACCCGGAGTAAATTTCAGATTTACGGCATTGTCGATGCCGATCTCGACGCCATGCAGGTTTGGTTTAAGTTTTATTTTTGGCATAAGTTTTAATAGTGGAGAGTCCGGAGAGTCTGTTGAGTCTGGAGAGTCCGGGGGAATCTTATCTGTTAGCTCATACATCTTAATTCTCGACTCTCTAGACTCTTTAGACTCCCCTTATCTTTCATTAATTTTCAAAGCGATGATACCCACCGCGTATCTGACGGATTCGACCTTGCCCCAGCCTCGTTTTCCCGCCTCCACATGAATATCGCAGACGGTATTGCCGAGATTGGGATCGTCCTGAAAAATCTTTACGGCGGCGCGCATCAGGTTTGCCAATTGCGTGCGCGACTGCACCAGTTTTTCCGGTGTTACCTCGCCGACGCGGACAAATGTTTTCAAATTCATCGCGGCGTTATATTCGTCGATGTCGCCATTGATGCGCGGAGCAAATTCGCACTCGACGTCGCCGACCTGGAAGCCGTAGCCGGCGTTGATGCGCTCAAATTCGGTGGAATAAACTTCAGCCCCGAGCAGCGGCGAATCCACCGCCGCGGTTTCGATCGCATTCTTTAAAGTCTGGTAGACGCTTTCTTCGATCATATTTGGAGCGCCGAATTCATTCGGCACGAACGCTCTAGCGTTCGAAACGCACCTGCTGACGCAGGCGCTACTGACCTTTTACTTCGCGCGTTTCGTGTTTTTCGTGGTTAAAAAACCATTAACCACTAATCGCACGAAACACGCTAAAAATTTTCAATCCAACATAGACGTGTCGCCATGTATGTTGATCAACTCCGGCGCCAGCTCGATCTCGCGTGTGGCCCGGATCTCGCGCGGATCTTTTTTCCCCGCTTTTTCGAGCACCAGCACAAGCTCGGAATTTAGCCGTTCAATCGCAAGTGGTATCGCTGTTATCGAAAACATCGCATTTCAAATAGGCCGGGCGAAGCTGCATGGTCAGAGCGCCGCGCGATTGGTTTTGCTGGCGGTAAGGCTCGGCGTGTTCGGCGGCCGTGTCATAGAATTGTTTGCGCAATTGCTGCAGCTCGGTGGGCGGCAGGTATTGCAGCACCGCGCCGTCCGCGACCGATGAAGCCGCGTCCTGTTCCGTCGTCACCACGCCAAAGGGACGGATCCGCGCGCCGGTGTTGAGCAGCAAATGATAGATAGCCAGGTTGGCTTCGGCGGACCTGAGCGCGTCGGCGCGCTCGACGCCCACCGGTTCTTCCAGCAGCGCGTCGTCAAAAGCTTCAGGCCCCGTCCAGTTTCGCAGCGTGCGCCGGCCGGCCAGCAAACAAAATGAAAGGCGCTGGTTGCTGATCTCCTGAACGACGTTAAAAGTGTCGCGTAATTGTTGGACCGTATTGAGAGTTTGCATAAGGATCGTTCCGCCGGAATTTATTTAAAAATGAGCGTTTTGAAATAATGGTTATAAACCACGAGGTACAAGACATCGTCGTTAGGGTCGCCGCCGATAATAAGATTGGATTGCACGAAAAAGCCGAAGGTGCCGTTTTCGAAATCGTGGATTTGCGGTTCGTCAAAGCCTGTTTTAATACCGAAAAATGACAGCTGCCCGTTGACGGTACGGAAAAGTATCGCGGGCGTCAGGCCTTCGGTGCCGAGCCCCAGAATTCCCAGCGAGTCCGAATCGATCGTGTTCACCATTCCGCCGCCGCCATCCATATTTATCGTGGCCGGCGAAGGCGAACTCGGGTCGGCGTTCATTTGAATGATCGGCCCGGGGCTATTTAGTATCATCGTGACCCGCGACTGGTTTCCGCCGTCCGCGTTCGGATGCCGCAGATCAACGGTGTATTCCGGATCGGCAGTTCCCAGCCCGATCATTCCGCCGGCAAAAACAAATTGGTCTGAGCCCGACAGATCTCCGCTTGAATTGAAATATCCGACCGCATTCTCCACATCGTTATGGATGTCAGCCGATTCGTGAATGTGAGCGAGATCGGCTTTTTGATCGATCAGGGTTTCGAGCGTGGTTTGCGCGGCGCTGATGGCATCTTCTAAATTCGAGATCGCGGCATTTAGCGCCAGCTCCGAAGCTTTGGTATCGACCACGCCTGACAGCGCCGTCACATTCGAATTGGTGGTATTAAGCGCGGTCTGCCGCGCCCGGGTAGCGATATCGGCATTGGCCGTCGCCAGCCCGTCGGTAAGCGTCGTGACATTGGCGTTGGTCGTATTGAGAGAGCTTTGATTAGCCTTGGTCGCGATGGCGGTATTGGCCGCCGCCAGGTTCGTGACGGTCGTGTCCAGCACCGCGTCGAGCGCCGCGACACTTGAATTCGTATTATCGAGATCGGCCTGCGAAGCCTTGTTGCCAACCTCGTGGCTTAACGCGTCCAGGTCGCCCGTGAGCTGCCCCACGTTGGCATCGGTGGCGTCGAGCGATATCTGCTTGGCCTTGGTTTCGAGTTCGAGTACCAGGCTGTCGACCTCCGCATCCAGCGCGGCCAGGTTCGAATTGGTCGTATTAAGAGAGCTTTGATTTGCCTTCGTCGCGATGGCCGTATTCGCCGCCGCTAACCCGGTGGTCAGCGTGGTGACATTGGCGTTCGTTGTGTTGAGCGCGCTCTGATCTGCTTTGGTCGCGATCGCGGAATTGGCCGCCGTCAATCCGTTCGATAAGGAGAGGATGCTGGAATTGGCCGAAAAAAGACTGTCCGCGAGATCGCTGACGTTGGCATTTGTCGTGTCAAGCGCAAGCTGCCCGGCTTTAGTATCGACCTCGGCATCCAGCGCGGCGAGATCCCCGCTGACCGTGTCCAGCGCGGTTTGATCGGCCTTGGCGTCGATCGCCGCGTTTAATACGACGACGGCTTGATCGACCACCTGCTGGGCTTCGACCCGCACGGCCGGTAAAAATGCGACCAGCGTGCTTTGCGTGGGCGAATCTTCTTCGATCGCGCTTTCGCGTAAGGTCGCCAGATCGGCATCGCCCACGCCTTCCGGCAAGGTAAATCGAAACTGGCAGCCGTCCGGCATGGTGCAAATGTAGCGCGAAGGCCGCAGCGCTTCTTCGTTGATCCAGAGCGTCAACGCGATCTCGCCGTTCTCATCGGCCACGGCACGAACAACGTGCATGGGATATTGCGCGCTGTCGTCATAACTCGAACGTTCGAGTTCGAATTCGACCGCCGCCCCGGCCCAAACCGCGCCGTCTGTTTTTCTGATCGTGCCTGTGATATTTCGGTTCATGAGGTAGAGGTAATAAGTAGTTGGTAATTAGTAATTGGTAACTGATCTTATTCGTGTGATTCGTGTAATTCGTGGCTAAAAACTGCTAACCACGAACCACACGAAACGCACTAAATCGCGATTACGGTGCGAGGACCGCGAAGGGATAGCGGTTGGCGCCGGCGTTTAAAGGATTGGCGGGATTCGGCACCTGGAAACCGAGGCGCATGACCACGCGCAGCGCAACCATATCCTGCTGGGCGAGGTTATAGATGATCGCGTTCGTGTTGTCGGTGATCACCGCCTGGTCGAGCAGTTTGTAGGTGATGTCCTGGCGCACGCCGATGATCCCCTGTGTCCAATCGCCGGCGATAAGCAGCGCTTTCGAAGCGTCCCACGCACCGTTGGTCACATAGTAAATACGTTCGTTATAGAGCGCGTCCGGCGAACCGACTTGCAGGCTCGGCTGCAGGATGGGCAGGCCGTCCGTGGTGCGAAGCGAGCGAAAAGCCGATTTCAGCGTGACGCTGGCGGAAAAACCGTTGACCATAAAACCGTCGGCCTCGACCTTTTCCATCACGGAAGAAACGTCGACGTCGACCTTTTGCCCGACGACGCTGCCCGAATCGAAAGTGTTGCCGGCAGTGGTCGCGGCGTCAAAGATAGATGTCGCCCAGCTCGCCGGTTTGTTGGTGCCGAAAAGCACGGCGGCATCGATCGTGCGCCCGATGGCTTCGACCACGCGGGGCTTGATCTCTTCCCAGACGTCGAAGGCCGAATCGTCCAGCACCGCTTCCGGGATCGGAACGATACAGGCCACTTCTTCGGCTTCAAGATGTTTATCCGCCCAGTTGACCTCGGTGGTCTGCTTTATGCCCGTGTCGCCATTGACGAAATAGGCCGTCGGCAGCACGGAAAGCACCGGCATTTTTTGCTGCTTGCTGGACATTTTTACCTGCTTGAAGAGCGAAAGCGCGACGCTTTGCTTCGGCAGGTCCTGGAAAATTTGCGAGCTGACCTCTTCCGGTATCAGCGCTCCCGCATCGCTGCGGCTAATAAAATTGTCGTAAGGCATAAGAGTGTGTGAGTCCTTTTAAATGGTTAGTAGTGAGTGATAAAACGGTTCGGGTCTATCAGTTATCATCTTTCATCTTTTATCTATTCCGAATAAAACTTCGATTCGGAATAGTTGATAACTGATAGATGATAGATAAGAGATTCGGATCAGCCGCGGTTTCTGCGCAGCAATTCATTCATCGAAGGCCGCGGGTTTAAGTGCTGTCCGGCGCCGCCGTTGGCGTTGCCTTTGGCCACGGAACCGAAGAGTTCGGGATAATCGCGGCGGGCTTCCTTGATGACTTCGTCGAGGTTTTTCGGCTTGCCTTTTTCATCAAGCTCTAATTTTTCCTCGACCGCCCGAAACAGAAGGAGCGGATTTCGTGCGCCGGCCTTTGTCCCGGCGTCGGCCACCGACTCGCGCAATTCGCGTTTGCGTAATTGCGTCTCAAGCTCGGCGACTTTGGCCTGCGCGGTTTCGAGTTCGGGCAGCTTTGAAGTTTTCATCGCCCGCTCGATCTCGCGTTTGACTATCCGGTTGACTTCCGTTTGTGAGAAAAATCTTTGGCGTGTTTTGCTGCCTGTGTCTTCGCCGGTGTATTCCGTTTCCGGTGGATTTGTTTTCCTGGATTCGGAGTTTTTTTCCGGGAGGTCGGGAGTGTTGGTTTTGGCGGCACCCGTTTCCGCTTCCTGCTCTATTTCAGCAGTCGGAGCTTTTGTCTCGCTCATACAAGAACCAGCTTAGAGAAATTTCGCCCGGTTGGGTAGAGCGATTTTTAATGTTTTTGCCGCGCCCCGGTAATTTTGTTTTTTTGTGTATTTCGTGTGTTTTTTCGCAGTTCTTTTCACCGGTAGTGCGCCGCGAAAGTTTTAATGGCTTCGCCGCGCCCCAAAATGCTATATTTAATAAAAGATCTTCTCTCACAAGATCTCCGCCTTTTGCCCGCGTTTTTATGGATATTGAATTCACCACTGACAGAACATTCGGAATATTTCTGATGACCGTCTACACCAGCCTGATCGCTCTGCTGGCCGTCATTACTCTTAATAGCGGAAGCGACAGGTACGTTCCCGGCGGAATCGCCATGGCGCTTTGCTTTTTTCCCGTTACGATCTGGCCGATGGCGCTCATGGCTTCGATATTTGGCCCTCAAACGTGGCATCTGATAGACGGAATAATGATCGTGTCCGGATTTTTTCTTAACAACTGCCTGCTGTATTTTTGCGGTTCACGCCTGGCACGTTTATTTATGACTAAAGCTCGGGTGGAATTCTCGCCGGAAAGCGCGGATAAAAAAAATCCGCTGCTGAAAACCTATCTGCTCGGATTGTTGGCGGCCGCTATCGGTTCGATCCCGGTAATAATTTTGGGACAGATCTCGGAAAATCCGCTTTGGAGGCACGCCGCCGATTCGGTCCTCTTGTTTGACGGCTGCCTGGTGATAACGGTCCCCGCAGTGATGTTGGGCATAAACTATCTGCGCCGGGCCGCTAAATTGGCGCGAACAAGTTTTCTTAGATCTCTTAACCAATAAGATACACCGGCCGAAACATATCAAATGAATATATTCCGCGAAATAGTAGAAGATATTTTCTACAAATTCATCGCCCCGCCGGAGATCATAGTAATACTGGAAATGCCCGGCAGTTACCGCCGTCCGGTTTATCTGTTGATCCTGGCAGCCGCGTTGGCGGGGTTTATCCTGTATCGATACTGGTTTTGATATCGTCCCTGAATGAAAACGCCGATCACCGCCGCTTTCTCATGTTATGCGCCCCTACATTTACATCATCATCGGTTTGGCGACCTACCTGGCAGCTTATAAACTGCTGTTTAAGGACTTTACCGATTTTCGAAAGCGCGGCTGGGACATGATCACCATCTGGCCGGTGGTAATTATTATCTACCTGCTCTTTCCCAGGCTGACCGATGAAGATTACCCCGCGGAGTTTAGCTGGCGAATAGCTTATTGGCTGCTGAGCGGTTTGGCCATTGTTTTTATTGTGTCGAGCTTAATATATTAAAAAATATGCTGCGAAAAATATAGCAGCGGCGGTGGCCGATTGTCTGGATCGTTCAGTCGGCCAATAAAAAAGTGAGGTAAGGATGAATTTTACCAATGAGCAAAAAACAGGGATAACGGCTGCAGCAGTCTATCTCTTGATCTGCCTCTTTTTTGCGATACCGATCTTCACCGTAAAAGACGGGTTTTGGGCGCTTATTCCCTTAGCTCTAATAACAGAGTTTCCGATCGCTGGCTTTTTGCATATTCTCACAATGGCGTTGTTAGGAAGCGAGTGGCTGATAAATCCCCCGCTGGCGTTGATGATGTTTTTTATATTACTGGGCGCGGCGATCAACTCTGCTATTTTGTATTACGCAGCTTATGGCTTCGTGGCCTGGATAAAACAGATTCGTAATGGCAGGACCCGAAAAGAAAAATTAAAATAGAGATCACGGCAACCTATCGCGCCCGCGCTTGTGATTCGCGGAGCGGGCGCAAGCGGCCCTTCCGGACTGCAAATTCATTTAGATCCCATATTTACTTTTCAAGCTGAACACCTCTCAGGTCCGGAAGGGTTGCTTGCACCCGCTCTTAGTTATTGACCGGCCGTTATCTTACGCGCTCGTGTCACCGCCGCGGTCAATTCCTAACAGCTCTGCCAGTCTTCCGTCTTCGTCGCGCGGCACCTCGCCTTTGCGGATCTTTTCGCGCAGCTCGAGCTCGATCTTTTTCATTTCGTTGAGAATGCGGTTCTTTAATTCTTTCGGCAGCGGTTTGCTGGGGTCGGACAATATCTTATCGACGTCGATCTTGGGAAATTCTTTCTTTATCTCATCCAGCCCGGCCTTCATCCGCTCGCGCACCATCTTGTCGTATTTCGGGTGATAGTCCCAGTGGCCGGTGTTGAAATCAAGCAGCTCGCCGCCCTTCCCGTTAAAAGCATCTTTTTTGCCGATCAGCGATTTGTCGTTCACCAGCCCGATCTGGTTGTCGGCCTGGTCAAGATCGTACCTGGCGCGCTGGGCGAGCTTGCCGAGGTCCGTGTTGCGCACGATGTTGTCGGAGATCATGTGATGATGTTCGATCTTGGCGATGATGTCCTTGACCGCTTTTTTCTGGTCCGCGGTAAGTTTTGTTTCCCCTCCGAAGAGTTCTTCCGTCAGCTTCGACTTGAAATTATTTTCCATCTTCGTCGGGTTGCTGAGGCGGCGGTTTTCGCCACGGTCGATCACGATCCGTCCGCTTTCATCGAGGGTGAGTTTGGCCATGCCTTTTTCTTCGGCCCTGGTCGTGCGGACGATCTCCAGGCTGTCATTTCTTCTCCGCAGGATATAGCCTTTTTCCTTCAGCTTTGCGGCGTCGGGCTCGGTCTTTAGCAGCTCTTTGACATCGCCGTAATTCTTATATTTTTTGGCGTCAAGTTTGGCCTGTTCTTCTTCGGTCGGCTTAACTTTTTCCTTCTTCGTCGTCTTCTGTTCGGACGACTGGTTCTCGGTTTGTTTGGCCGGCGTAGACTGCTCGGTATTTTTCGACGGTTTTTTGCTCGTCTTAGCGGCGTTCTTTGCGGCGGCCTTTTCCTGTTTGGCGGCAAGCTGTTCTTTTTTGGCGGTCTCTGCTTCTGCGGCTTTTTTGAGCGCATCCTTAAACCGCGTGACGCTTTCCAGGTCGGCCTTTATCGTTTCATTTTCGGCCCCCGACTTACCGGGATTTTCTTTCCGCAGGCGATTGACCTCGTCCACACCTTTTTTGTAGATCTGCTCATACTCGTCGAGCGACAGCCGGCTGCCCTTCCACTCCGCCTGCATCATCTTGACGAAATCGCCAAAGGTGCGGATGCCTGATTCGAGGTGATAGACCGCGAGCTTGGCCACCTGCCCCGCCACGTCGGCTTTGCTGTAAGCCGTGGTGCCGCCTACTTTTTTTGCCAGTTCCTGCCGGGTGGCGGTCGCTTCAGCGGAACTCATGAACCGGTTCTTGCTGCCGTATTCGGCGATGATATTGGCGGTGTTCTGCTTGACCGCAGTATTCGCAGCCTTTACCGCCGGCTTTGCTACCGGCTTCTGGCTGTTTTTAACGGACGCTATCTCGCGGTTGATCTGGTTCACTACTTCGGAGGTTTGCACCGTGTGGCGCACCTGCGCCGCCAGCTCCATCGAAGCCCTGGCGGTATTTCTGTCCAGTATCTCGAGGAATTTCTTTTTCGCGTCGTCAAAGCTGAGTTCCTGTACCGGCTTGCCTTCTTCACCCAGTACCTTGATCAGGGCCTCGTTCATTTCGCCGCCCGGCCGGAAACTTTCTTTAGACAATTTCTTAAAGCCTTCTTTGCCCGCCATCGCGCCGGCAAAACCGGTCTGGAAAATTATCTGCCGGAAGATCTCGTCATCGTCCTGGCCCGAGATCTTGCCAAAGACATAAGTGGACAGCGCGTCGCTGGCGAGATTGGCCGCCAGCGGCAGCCGGTTGGTCACGCCGCCCAGCGCGCCCTGCACCGTCGCCAGCCCGCCGCTGATCAGCGCCTGCTTATAGTTGTTGCTCGAGATATAAGTGCCGCCGAGCGAGATCGCGCCCTGCGTGCCGGCCTGGATAGCGCCTTCCAGGATCAATCCGCCGACACCTACGCCGCCCACCCCGGCCGTCGCCATCGTCAGCGCGATAAAAGGCAGCGCCTGCACGACGAAATTCCCCGCCGCCGCCGGCAGGTTGGGCGTGTCCCAGGGCACGGTCGGCAATCCTTCGGCGACGATCTTGTTATAGGCGTTGATCTGGACCTGCATCCCGGCGGTGTTTAAGTTCGCGTATTTGGCAAAAAGCGCTTTACGGTCTTCGCGCTGCTGTATGTTTTGCGCCACCAGCTTGTCAAAGCCGGGGAGCTTGTCAGCCAGCCCTGACTCGCGCGCTCCATAGATCAAAAGGTCGAGCGCGGAATCTTCCAGAAAGGCGCCGATACCCGCCACGGACGAAGTGAGACTGATCGCCCCGTTGACGCCGCCCATGCCAAACTTAACGATGTCTTTCTTGATCGAATCAGGCAGGAAGCGATAGAGCGGGTGCGTCTCGATCGCTTTGCGGAAAAAACTCTCGATCGTGTCGGCCAGCGCGTTGGCGTCTTTATTATTAGGGTCGCGCGGATCGCCGATGGTGTGGTTCTCTTCCCAATCGCGGATGAAATCTTTCATCGCGACGTCGCGGTGCATCGCCCAGAAGGCTTCGGCCAACGGGTTATTTTGCGGCCGCTGCTTTTCCAGCTCCGCCAGCCTTTCGCACTTAGCGATATCGTAATCGAGTTTTTGCAGAAGCTGCTGCGACTGTTCGTCGCCGCCTGCTTCCAGCCCATAGCGGTAAAGTTTCTGCAGCTGCGCCGGGGTAAAAGTGACATTCAGGTACTTGTCCTTTTTCATGTCCTCTTTTAGCGACTCGAGCGTGACCGGTGTTTTATCGGCATTGATGTAAGTGAGCTTGCCCACCTCCGCACCAAGCCTGTCGATGGCTTCCTGCTTAAAATAAAACTGCGCCTTGAGCGTCTGCAGCGCGTACATGTACAACAGCTCCGGGGTTACTTCCGCATTGGTTTTGAGAAATGCGACACTGACCGGAATGGTGATGCTGCCGGTGGCAAATCCTTTTTTAATTTCCCAGAAGCGCTCGACCGACATCTCGCCGACCTTGATCTGGCTCGGCCCGTCATCGACGATCACGCCCGGAGCGGTTTCTATCCTGACCCGCGGCGCTTTATCTTTCGGACGCAGTTTTTTAGCGCCATCCATCAGGGGAGCGTCCATCAGTTTGGCGGGGTCGAGATATTTTGCCTCGTCTTTTTTCTCGGCCTCTTGCCGGTCGTGCGCGTTCTGGATCGCCTGGTCTACGCTGCGGCGGTAAAGTATTACGCCAAAGCGCTGGTTGTACTGAATGCCGATCAGGTCCGACAGCTCGAACTCGCCGTTCTGGTAGGCTTCGAAAGCGCGCGCGCCGAGAATGGCCCGCTGCTGCGGGAGCGGTATATTTGCAAACGCCGCTGCGCCGTCGCTCATACCTTGTTGGGGCTGCTGCGATTGCTGCGACTGCTGCGACTGCTGCGACTTTTTTTGGGCAGGTTCGTCATCGACGACCGGCACGAGCACGCAGCGGCAGTGCGGGTGAGACTTCAGAGTGGTCCCGACGTTGAATATCTTTCCGTCGTTGCCCCAGCAGATCGCGCAGGTGCGCGCCGTGCGCGACGACGTCCATCGCCATTTTTTTACTTTTTCCGAAAGCTCATAGGTCAGGCGCAAAGATTCTCGGTAGCTTTCGACCACGTTGATGCGGTATTCGGAGCGCAGCGCGCGCACCAGCGCCGGGTCGGAAGCAGGATCGTTTTCGCGCTGGTCGATCGTCAGGTTGACGCGCCCGAGGATGTCTTTTGCGCTCACCGACACGCCTTTTAGCAGGCCGAGCATCACTTCGCGGCGCAGGGCCTCGCGCGCTGCGCTAGCGGCCTCGGCGGCTTTTACGATAAACGAATCTCTTAAGGCGAGCTGGTTTGTCTTCCACGAACGGGTGACGAAATCCCGCACGGTTTCTTGTATCTCCGCGATCTTTTTTGCGGAAATTACTTTGGTCTGGTCTTTTTCCTCGGCCTCGGCGTTCTGCTCTTCCAGCTTGGTATTTATCAGTTCGAGCGCGTCGTCAACGGCAGTTTTCCCGAGGTCGGCGCCGTGCGCCGCGGTCAGGTCGGCGGCTTTGCCGGCAATGTCTTCGAAACTCAGGTCAAGCTTTGACTCGACCTGCTGCCACGCGCTTTTTTTCATTAACAGGTCGGCGACCTTGCCGAGCTTGTCGGGGGAAACTTCGGGAGATGAATTATTGGCAGCGGCCGTCGTGATCTCGTCGGCAAACTGCTGCCTGATCTCTTCGCCGGTCACCGGGTCTGCGCGCAGGCTGCCGAGCACGCCGTCGATCTGATCGCCCAGGCCGCGCCATACGCCGCGATAGTCTTTCAGTATCGAACGACGCGCGATCTCTTCGCGGTCGATAAGCTGCTGCCGGTATTGTTGGGCAAGGACGTCCTGCCGGAGATCTGGCATGTGAGAATTAGGACTGCGTATTTTGGATTTTGGATTTGGATTTTTTAGTGTTGCTTCGTGTTATTCGTGGTTATTCCTAAAACCTTAAGAACTGTAACCACTAAAACACACTAAACAACACGAAAACTGCAAGTCCAAAATCGGCGATCTAAAATCCAAAATCGAAAGGCGGTTAAAGCTCCGGCTTTTGGAGGAGACCGCATGCCGCAAATTCACTTTCGACACACTCGCGCTTCCGTTGTAGATCAAGCGCTAATTTGACCGGATCTTTTCTGCGAGCTGGTGGGAGCCTGCGTTACGCGTTTCTTTATTAAACGGTGCAAAAACTTCCTGCGCTCACACGCCCCGCCTTTCGAGATACAGTTTTATTTATTTTTGAGATTAATTGAATGAAGGTTTTTGGAGATTATCGCCGATGCAGTCAATCGGAAAATTTGTGGTTAGATCCGGGAGCGCGGACGGCCCCGTCCGCACGAACGCAATGGCGTTCGAAAATAGCGCTTCCGGTGCCGGCTTTTCTGCCAAAACTCGACACGCTCTCCGACGAGATGTTAGGCTTATTTTGCAAGCAAGGATACATTTTGAGAGGCGCACGTTCCGCGACTGTCCTGACTGCAAAGAGATCGGCCCCGGATCGCAAACCGAAATAAAAGGAGTTAGCAATATGCCGCCAGTCCCGAGCCCGAACGTCGTAATCTATACCGAAAACACAGTGGCCACGAACGATTCCAAAACCGCGCTCATAAATTGGGCCCTTTCCCTTCCTGACAGCAATAAGATGAAACAACAATGGCTCAGCGATGCGACCAATGCGGTCATCGCGGCGGACGTGGCCGCGGCCGGATTCGACACCGTTATTGTCGGGCTGTTTCACGTAAACGGCGACGGGACGATCAACTACAATGATTTTCCGCTCGAGTCAGACCTCTGGGAACTTTTATGCGAAGGCATCACGGCGCTCAAAACTTCGCCCGGCTCGACCGTAAAAACCCTGCTCTTTTCTTTCGGCGGCGACGGTACTTCCGATACCGACTATGCTTTTATGAAAGACTACTGGACGTACTTTAAACCGCTGATGCTCAAACTGGTCGAAAAAACCGGAGGCGACGGCGTGGATTGGGATTATGAACCGCAAATGACCTTCGATACGGAATTTATCATCAGGATCACCAACGAGATCGCCGGCGAAGGATATCTCGTTACCGCCGCTCCTTTTACCGATATGTCGTCGTGGGAAACCGTTATCGAAGGAACCGTTAAGGCCGGCGGCAGCGGCAACAATTTTGCCTGGTGGAATTTGCAGCTCTACAGCCTGATAACCGATTACCGGACCTGGGCGCCCGCCCTGCAAAACGATAAGACCGGGATGAGCCCCTCCGGGATCGAAAAGTTTCTCATCCCCGGCTACGCGCCGCCCGCATGCAATTACCAACCGGCGATCGACGACATCAAAGGCCTGCGCCAGACATTTCCCAATCTCGGCGGCGCTTTCATCTGGAATTATTCCGGCATCGCAAACTGCGCGCCCCAGGTAGCAAGCGCAATAAAAGGTGTTTTCAATCCATGATCCCGCCATAAAGCGCGGACATTTGCGGCTCAGCGCTGAATCTTTCCGGCCTTTTCGCAAACTGTGGGAGATCTGCGGTAAGCGTTTTTTACAACGGCGCAAGACTTCCTGCACTCACACGCCCGCCTTTCAAGATGAAGTTTTATTTATTGTGGGAAATTTTGAACGAAGGTTTTTTGGAAGATTGTTACAAGCGCGATGATTGAAAATTTTGTTACGTAAATCTGTTACCTGGAAATACATTTAATTATCAAGCCCGTGCCCACCGATCCGTTTTGCGGTTGCATCATTACTTGCAGTTGAGCGAAATTTTGGGTAATATACCGCAACTGGTTCTGACAAAAGCAAATACTCAATAAAGAATAACCTCGCTCCTGATGAAACGACTTTCAACTGAAGAATTAAAGCAAATAGATTTTTTCTCTGATTGTGCGGAACAGGCTTTGGGGCCGCTCAATCTTAAGTGTGCCCGGATAGATACCAAGGTCCACATGGACCTAAATTACAGCATCGACGATGAGCGTTGCTGGTATCTCATCGAAGAGGGCTCCTACCGTGTTTACGGCAAGTCCGAACTGCCGGTAAAAAACGCTAATGGAATGTATTTGATGTGCCTGCGCAGCAGTAAACACGTCGCGCTGGGCGAATTCGAGCTTTCGGATATCGCGCCGCCGCTGCACCCCAACACCCAATGCATCTGGCCCGGCTCCGTGGTCGCGATCCCGAACAAGCAGTTCAAGCAAGTCTTGAAAACCAGTCCGAAACTTTACCGGAAGCTTTTTGAATCCGTGGTCGCCAAACTCGCTTCCGATCGCAAGCGTATCGAGGCAATGCAATTGGTCAGCAAACCGCCGCCGCAGCTTTCTGCCAACGTCGCCCAGGCGCTATATTGTATTGCGATAGATCTGGAGAGAGAAAAAACCGGACGAATCAAAGGCATCCTTGAACTTGAAGATCTGGGCGCTTATATGTCCGCGGAAAAAACGCCGGATAATTTTGAAAAAAAATTGAACCACTTAGGGGAGATGGGGTTGATCGAATACTCGGAGGGAAACATTACGATCCCCGACATCGATGAATTGGCGGAGCATGTCAGAAAATTGAAAAAAAGAAGACCCGCTAAAAAAATTGCTTGAAAAGACAATAAGCTTGTGTCACTATGTCAACACCCAATTTCTTTCTGCAACTTTTTCAACGGGCGAACGTTTAAATTTTTTCATTCGTCTTTTTGACAAAAAAGCACTAATTTAAAAATTTTCCCGCCAAGCCAAAAAATTTTTGACATTTTTCCCAAAATTTTTCATTTCCCTAAAATACCCTCGAACGCCGTCCAAATAAAGCTTGAAAAATTATAGTTAAATAAATTATGGTTATAGTGCGATATCAGGAAAATATTATTTTAGTTTCTTTTGATGTCGCCGGATCAGAAAAGCTTTGATCTGTATGATGACGAAAACTCTTTCGGGGTTTCTCGTCTTTGACAAAAAACATCACCAGCGTCGGAAGTCTGGAGAGGTTACGACACCAGGCTGAATTCAATATCAGGCCTGAGTTTGGTCTACGTAGCGGTTGCCGCTTGAAAGAGTGCGGCAGGCTTGTTAAAGGCCTTTAGCTCGCATGCCGTGATCAATCATAAGGGTAGCTGTTATCTGGATATCCAGGTGCCTATAACCTTACTTCGGCTGGTTGGTATTTCTAGGAGCATTTTATGAACCAGAAAAAACGCCAACCAGGACGACAGACAGACAAAAGCGTGCTCGAATGGTTAAAAGAAATTATCATTCACCTGCTTTTGATCGGTATATTTCTAGCTGAAAGTTTTATGCTGGATTATACCCACCCATCCTGGTGGACTCACGCAATGGTGATGCTCGTTAGCGGCACACTGGTCATTAGGCGTATTTTAGGCCCTTTGCTCAGCGACATTTTACTGCTAGCTTCAGCAATCACTCCAATTCTCTTCGATTTCTATAGGGTATATCGGAGAACAGCGAAATACCGGCATCCTGAGCGCCCCTTGGATGCAGCAGAAACGGTAAAACTCGCAAAAACCCTTAACCCCGCGGGCGACGTACAAGCCGGACGCAAAACGTTGCGGTCGGCAAAGGCTAAAACCAAGCGGCCAATCGATATCCGTAAGGAAACAAAGCCACATCCTAAACCCGGTAAGTAAGGTTCCATTTCTAAGTTTGATAAGACGTAGAAACTGCTTTACGAAGCCAATTTGTTGATTCCTCTTTTTTTGGAAGTTGGGGCATAGCGGGATTTTGAGCAACTCGTTATGCCCTGCTTATCTTTAAAGCAATTTATTCCCGCGTTTGCCTTCGAACACTATTCGGTAAGTTTTAGCCTTATAGAAATATATATAGCTCCCTACCAGGGCTTTTCAAATATCAATAATTTCCAGTCGAAAATTCAGCCCACAATGGCGTGATCGATAAATGATAACCGTCAATGCTTTTACTTTGCTTGTGTTACTTCACGCTTTTCCTCAATTATCTTTCCTTTTTGAATTTTTGTGCGTTTTTGTAACTACGTCGTTGTTTTTAAACTTTTCGCTATGAGACAGCGGGCCTCCGGCGCCGCTTGTAAAAACTACATCGCGTTAAACGTCAGTTCCTGTCCGTCGCGGGCAGATTCTTTTTCGACTTTCATGCGCGCGAGGTCTTCTTCGGAGTAGCCGCTTTCGATCAGCAGTGTATCGGACGAAGCGCCGAGCTGTTGTTTGACCAGCAGCGATTCGAGCATTTCCCTTTCCGAACGCGGCGCGGGATCGGCCCAAGAAACCGTGACGGGCGATTCGACATAGTTGCCTTCGATCATCAAAGCGGCGCGCATCACTTCGGCCCATTTTGCGCCAAAGGCGATCTGCGCCAGTTTTACTTTTGCTAACAATCTAGCCTCGGCGGTCTTCATCGCTTCACCCGAAGGAAATCCGCCCTGGCCGAACATCAGATAATGAAACGGTACACCCGAGATGCGCGCGATCTCTGTTCGCAGGCTGTCCTGGATGGCGAGAAACTGAGTGTTGTCCGAAGGCTCGAATTGCCCAAAGCGCCCTTCGATTCCCTCCGACACCCAGAGGCGATCGACGCCGGCCTGGAAAGGCTGTTTCGGATTTCCCTGCTCGTCGCGTTCCAGCGCCAAACCCACGGCATAACGCTGCGGAAACGCGGTGTATTCCATATTGACGAACATATCGCAGAGCGCTTTATTGAGCGCATCCTGCAGCGGCGGCAGCTGGGCCAGAGCAGAAGTTCCAAAATTACGCATTCCGGAATTCCACGACAAATGAAACAGCGGAACAAAACCGTAATCGTGCTCGACCAGCGGCTCTTCTTCGTACGGGATGAATGCCTCGGGTTTATCGGGCAGCGTCGAGGTCGGCTGTTCGGTAATATATTTTTCGATGCGGTCGGCGTAGTACAAATTTAAACGAACGTGTTTGCCTTCGCACCAGAATTTTGCGCCGTGTTTTACTTCGCGCGTTTCCTCGTCATAGCACACGGTGCAGTTCGACGCCCGTTGCGGGTAAAGAATGGCGCGGCCGTCTTCGGTCTGCCACAGCAGCACGTAAGCGTCGCCGGTGACGAGCGCTTCGCGGTGCACGTCCTGCGCGCGCAGCGGCATCAGATTGCGCGACCAGATCTGCCACGCCTGCGTATAAACGTCTGACTCATATTCGTCTGAGCTGAAATTTACCACCTCCAGACGATCGACCAGCGTATCGACCACCACCGGGCAAAGATTGTCTTTTAACCGCTGAAACGTGCGCCCGAAAGTCTGCTTGAACTTTTCACTGGCAAAATTAAAAGGGTGATTGCCGCTGTAATAATTCTGATACTTTTCGTAATCGTGCAGCCGGCATTTCAGATCGTGGAGTGCTTGTTTTATATCGTTCATAGGTTCTTAATGGAGAATTGTGAATGATTAATGGCGTGGTTCTGATCTCTCATCTTTTATCTATCAACTATCATCTATTCCGAATTTATCTTCTTCGGAGTAGATGATAGCTGATAGATGATAACGGATAGATTTTTCCATCTTTCTTGCTTGGTGGTTACATTCTAAAAAACCCTTAACCACGAATCACACTAAACACATCAAACTTTCTATTCACGTTAGAAAGTTAAGAGCGTGCTCGGTTTATTGAGACACAATTCCGACACCGCCCAGACGAGCGCGTCCAGACGATCCGGAGAAGGGTCGTCGATGGTCCAGGTGCAGAGCTGGTCCTCGAGTTTTGCAAAACCGCCAACGTGGTGGACTTTTCCCTGTTCATAAAGCGCCGCGACAGGTTCCGCCCGGGTAAATTTTCCGCGCGTGGCGTGGACCAATCTTACGGGTACGTGCGGGCTGACGGTGGCGATGGTGTGACGCACCATCTCGCCGCCCTGGTTAGATTCGGCGATGATGCGGTCGGCTTTGTGTTCGTGAAAGCAGCGCACGGCGCGCTGCGCCCATTGCGCGGGCGAAGCCTTCACCGTCGCGTCTTCCAGCACATAACATTCACCGCTATTTGAGATACCCGCGACGATGATGCCGGTGTGGTTCGACGATTCATTCGCCGAAGCGGCCGGGTCTATCGCCACGACGATCCTTTTTAGCGGCGGCGCTTCGGTGACGCGGTTATCTTCGATCACGTTGCGCGTCCACAGAGCGCCTTCGGTATCGGTCAGCAGCTCCGCATAGAGCTCCTGCCTACCCAAACGCGTTCCCTCGTAACGCTCGATAATGTCATCGATAAACTCGGTCGCCAGGTTGGCTTCGTTATCAAAAGTGGTCGAGCGCAGCACGTGCGTCGAATCGCGTTTGAGCAGGTCTTTGAGCAGCGGAGACGGGCGCGGCGTAGTGGTCACCACACAGCGCGGCCCAACATCTATGGCACCATCCGGACCGCCGAGCCGCAAACCTAAAAGCAGATTGTCCCAGGCTTCCGGGTAACGCCAGAAAGCGAGTTCGTCGGCCCAGGCGGCGTCGGCCTGCGGGCCGCGCAGCCGGGAAGGTTCGTCGGCGGAAAAAACGGTCGCCACCGCGCCGTTCTTCCAGGTCAGGCGCTTTTTTGTCGGCTCATAATTTGGGCGGTCCCACGGCGGGCAGACGGCCAGCAGGCCCGATTCGCCCTCGACCATTACGTCGCGGGCATCGTGCGCGGTCGGTGCGACCAGCGAAATTCTGCTTGCTTTTCCGGTTTCCACCATCATTCTGACCCATTCGGCGCCGGCTCGGGTTTTACCTGAACCCCGCCCGCCTAATAATATGCAAACACGCCACTTTAACCATTCAGGCGGTAGTTGAGCTTCGCGCGCCCACACCCGCCAGTCGTAAAGCAGCGAAAGCGCCTCGGCCGGCTCAAGCGTCGCGAGCGCTTTTTTTCTCTTCGGCGTCGGCAAGCCGAGCAATTGCCCGAGTAAGTTTTTCGGAAGCTGCGGCAGCGGCTGATTCAAATTCATTTTCAATTCTGAGATTGTCCGCCAGTCCGCGGCGCGTTTTTTCCCACCAGGTGATGGCGGAAACGTTTCCCTTTTCGCATTGTTCGAGCAGTTTTTCGGCGACCAAAAGCACCGAGCGAGCCCGGCCGCGGCGGATGCTGTCCGCCATCAGCTGTTTGTCCCGCATCGTGCCTTCGACCTTTTTTTCGCTGATCTCAAGCAGCAGGCAAATCTCGCTCTGCGAGAGGTCTTTGCCGGCGAGTTCTTCTACTTTTTGCCAATCAATTTGCATGTTTTAAGAAAAGATATTTTACAGGAATGAAAGGGATACAAGGGATAAAATATCTGTTTGCTTTCCATCCCATTCATCCCCTTTATCCCTGTTTAATTTATTTCTCGTCCGGTTTCGGATTATTTTCCCCGCGGATAAAATTGATCACGCCGAACGGGTCTTTCACGATGCTCTCCGTCAGCTTTACCGCGCAGAGGCCTAAAATAAATGAAATAAGCGCGGCATTTTGCGGGGTCGCTTCGAGCCAGTTATTAAGCGGCGGGGCGGCAAACCAGACGGCCGAAGCCCCGCTGACAAAACCGACCAGCGTCGTCTTCCAGCCCTTTTGCCGGCGGTAAAAAAGCGAGATGATCACGCCGACCACACCGGCGATCAGGCTTTGGGAATCGAGGATGTAGGTGGGTTTATCGGACACTTTGTTTTAACGTATAACGGTGAGTGATGAGTGAAATCTTTACGGTACAAGTATCACTTTTCATCGTTCATCACTCACCGTTCACCGCTATCCCCTTAACTAAATATTTTCGCGAGCACCGTCACTACATCGCCGCGGGCATTTATTTCTTTCTTCAATTTGTCTTTCGAAGAATTGGCCGGGAGTTCGAGCGCGGTTTGCACTTTTTGCGACTGGATAAATTTCTGCAGTAATCCGATGGCGACATTCACCAGCAGCAGTGTGACGGCGACGGCTATCTGTTCAGATTCCTGGTTGGTGAGCCAGCCTTTGCCGACGAAAAACACCAGCAAGCTGATGATCGCCGGTACGAGAACGCGGTTGAGTAATTGTTTTAATAGATCGAACATATTTTTGTGAGAGGCCGTGAGTGAGTTTTTCCAGGCGGCCGGGTGGGAGCCTAATGCTCTGCGATCAGTTTAAGGATTTTCGCGCGCGATCAACAGCTGCGTTTTTAGGCTTTTTGAGTTCGTCTCTGCATTGAGAAAGAATGTTGTCTTTTATAAAGCCGGTCCGACATATTGGTAATGAGGTCAGTACCGGGAACGCAGTGACCGGCTATTGAGCGCAGCGAAGACTCACAGCAATGAGCCCGTCGAGATAAGAAGCCGGTCACTACGTTCCCGGTACTGACTCCGTCGCCCTTGCCGATTCCCTGAATTTTCTTGTAATTAGGGCGCTTTTCGGTTATTTTAGGTGGTAATTCCGTTCTAAATACGCCGCCAGGCATTGCCTTATCTTAAGGGGAGAAACCGTGAAAACCATATTGAAATTCTTAACAGCCTGTTTGATAGTGCTTTCGTTTTCGATAGCGGCTGCCGCGGCAACATTCGTGGTCAATAACACCGGCGATACACTCGATTCGAGCCTTGGCGACGGCGTATGCGCGGATGCAGGTTCGGTTTGCTCTCTGCGGGCGGCCATTGCCGAAGCCAACGCGCTTGCCGGGGCCGATACCATCACGCTCCCGGCCGGCGTTTTTACGCAATCCATCATAGCGGCAAGCGAAAACGCTAACGGCGGCGGCGATTGGGACATCACCGGCGATCTGACGATCAATGGCGCCGGCGAAGACCTTTCAGTAGTTCAGGCTGCGGCGACGCCCGGCACCGCTGCCGAGCGAGTGCTGGATATTCAGTCAGGCACGGTCGTGCTGAGCGGGATCACGGTCCGCCACGGTTCGTTTTCGGGAGCCTTTTCCAGTGATAAAGTAGGCGCCGGGATCCGTAATCTTTCGACCCTGACGCTCGACCACTGCCTGGTTACATTAAACGAGACCGATTTCAGCGGCACCGGCGGCGGTGGGTTTGGTGTAGGGGTCTATAATGGCGGCCCTTCCCTGACGCTCGAACACACCAGCGTCGTTTCCAATACCGACCACCCGACCTCCGGCGGCGGCAATCGCGGGGTGGGAGTTTCATCTTTTGCCGCGGCTACGATAATTATCAATAACAGCAGCATTTCTCAAAACAGCTCGACGTCACCGCCTTTTCCGTCACCCATATCCGAGTCGCGCGGGATCGGCCTTTACGTGCAGGACACTTTTGATCTGACGATAACCAACAGCCATATTGACAACAACACTATGCCTTCTACCTCCAACAGGAGCGCGGGCGTGGGTATGAGCCTGATCACGACTCAGGGCCCCTCATCCATTCACATCTCCAATGTCACCTTCAACAACAATATCGGGGGAGCCACCCAAGTGGATGGCCTCGGTGCGCATATAGGGACCACCGGGTTCGCCCCGCTCACCGGCACCATCGACCGTATGACGGTAGACGGCAATCAGGGCCACGCCCGCAACGGCGGCGGTTTAAGCCTGCAGATATCCGGCGCTGTTATGAACCTGGATTTCACCAATTGCCAGTTCACCAACAACAACATACCTCTTATCAGCGGCCGTGGCGGCGGCATCTCCGTCGAAAACGGGGGAGGCAATTTATTGGGCCCGTCGACGATCAATTTCACCAACACCACCATCAGCAAGAATTCGGCGATCGGCGGCGGCGGAGTTTATGTGCAGCAATTCAACGATGCTAACCCGGTCAACATTAATTTTAATTTCACGACCATCGCCGACAATTTTGCGTTCGCCAGCGTCAATGACGGCGGTGGAGGGCTCTATCACGTGCCCGCCGCTTCCGGCATAATAACTTTCAAAAACTCGGTCATCGCGCAAAATACCAGTGCCTCGGCGCCCGATATTTCGGGCACCGTCAAGTCGCTTGATTACAATCATTTCGGCAATACCAGCGGCAGCGTTATTATCCAGGGCCCCGCTTCATTCGACACGCGAAACGTCGCTGCGATGCTCGGCCCGCTGCAGGATAATGGCGGCGGCGTGCTGACCCACTTTCCGCTTCCCGGCAGCATCCTCCGCGATACTATCCCTAACGGCACGAGCGGCTGCGGCACCCCTGTGGGAGGTGTCACGGCCGATGTGCGGGGGCTGGCGCGCCCGTCCGGTTCCGCCTGTGATAAAGGCGCGGTCGAAGCTTTGTCGCTGCCCGCCGGCCCGTGGCAGATCAGCGGGATCGTCAAAGATTCGGGAAACAGGCCGCTCAGAAACGTCGCGGTCGTGCTTTCCGGCGAAGCGCTACTGGCGCCGGTCACGGTCGTCACCGGATCGCTCGGGCAATATGGATTCCTGAATTTGCCGGGCGCGAACTACAGTGTTTCGATCAGCTCGAAGCGCTATACCTTTGCGCCTGATTCGCAATCGTTCGTCCTCTCGACGGATGTCGCCAACGCGGACTTTATCGCCGATTCCGGCGGCTTGAGAATAAAGAGCGAAGTAAAAAGCGAACCCGCATTCGTCACAAAACCGGAGCCCGCGCTGCTGCCGGGCCGTCAGATAAATCCGGACTTTCAGATCTTGCCGCGTCTTATGGGGCCGGTAAAAGACAAGAGTTTCAGGTAGTTTGGAAATGTTTCGCGCCTGCTCTTTAAATTGCCACTAGCTTTAGCTAGTGGATAACTTAAGGGAAAAGGACGGGGCTTTAGCCCAATTTTCATTCGGCTAAAGCCGGTAATAAATTTACTTTTGCTTACACCACTAGCTGAAGCTAGTGGCAATTTATCGCGGAACCGAGATCCGTCCGATCCGGCATTTTACATGGGAGTAGCACATGAAAACCATCACCAGAGCAGCGTTAACCGCACTGATCGTTTTATCTTTCTCCATCGGTGTTGCCGCGGCGACGTTCGTTGTTAACACCACGGCTGACACGCTTGACACTAATTTGGGTAACGGCATTTGTGAGGACGCCGGCAGCAACTGTTCCCTGCGCGCGGCGATCTCAGAAGCGAACGCGCTGGCGGGCCCCGATATCATCACTCTGGCGGCGACGATCTACACGCAAAGCATTCCAAATGACGGCGTCAATGAAACGAACCTCAACGGCGATCTGGATATAACTTCCGCGATCACTATCAACGGCGTAAGCCAGGCGGCGACGATCATCGAGGCCGCCACCAGCAGACTCTCCGCCAACGACCGCGTGCTGGATGTGCGACCGGGCGGAAATTTGACGCTGAATAATGTGACGGTCCGCCACGGCCGCCCGGTTTCCGGAGTACCGCCGCACGGGGGAGGCATTCACAGCAGCGGCACTCTCAGCCTGACCGACGTGACCGTGACCGACAATGAAACCGGCGGCGGCGAAGGAGCGGGGGGCGGCGGCGGTATCGGCAATGAAGGCCCTTCGATCACGCTGACGAATACTACCGTCACCGGAAACTTTGTGAACAACGTCGGCGGTACCGCGTATGGCGGCGGGTTCTCTTCATTTACCACCCCTCCCGACGTCCCTGCCGCTATCACTATCAGCAACAGCACTATTTCGGGAAACTTTACGCACGGCATAGCTGACATAGGCACCGGCGCTTTTTTCAACGGCGTTTATACTCTTAACGCGCTTGACAGCCATTTTGACAACAATATTTCGAGTGCTATCTCAAGTAGCGCGGGAACCGGCTTGCAAGCCTTAAATTTCGCCAGCGGGCAGGCGACGCTTAGTATCGTCAATTGCACTTTTAACGGCAACACCGGATCGCTCGGTTCTTTTGGCGCGACCGGCGCCGGAATGCAGTTCACCACGTCCAATACGGTAAATGCCGCCATGCTTGCGACTTTGGACGGCGTGACCGTGGACGGAAACACGGCCACCAACGCGGGCGGCGACGGAGGAAGCGGCATCAAGATATTGGGCAACGGCGGCCCGATCGGGCTCGACGTGCGCAACACCACCATCTCAAACAACAGCGGAGCGCCTTTTGGCGGTGGAATGTATATCACCAACGTCGGCGGCATTTTCCAACAGAGCCATATTAACGTTAATTTTCTTAACACTACCCTGAGCGGAAATTCGGCGAACGTCGGCGGCGCGTACGCCGCCCTGATCGGAAGCAATTCGCAAGCCAGGGCTGTTTTTGACGCTTGTACCATTACGGGCAACAGCGCTATCAGCAGCGCCGGCGGGGCGAGTGCCGTCAACGCGGAAATTTTTGTGACGCGCACCGTCGTGGCCGGCAATACCGCGCCGTCCGGGCCCGATGGGGCCGGCACATTTATTTCCCTCGATTACAACCACTTCGGCAATACTGCCGGCGTATTCTACAGCGGCGCCGTGGCCCATAATACGACCGGCAATGCGATGCTCGGCGCGCTGCAAAATAACGGCGGGCCGACGCTGACCCATATGCCCGCCGTCGGAAGCCCCTTATTAGACGCGATACCGGTCGGACAAAACAGCTGCAACCCCGGCCCCTGGTATCCGATCTATAGCGATCAGCGTGGATTCGGACGGCCGTTCGGAAGCGGGTGTGATAAAGGCTCGGTGGAACGCGGCGCGACCTTGGCCGCCGGGCCGTGGTCGCTGAGCGGCACGGTGAAAACAACTGCCGGCCAGCCGATCCGCAACGCGGCCGTCCAGATCAGCGGCGGGAACCTGCCCGCTCCGGTCACGGTCTTTACGGGAAATTTCGGCACCTACCAATTCACTAATCTTTCGGGTAATGAATACACTGTGGCCGTCACCGTCAAGCGTTATCATTTCAATGTGGCGAGCCAGGTTTTCCTGGTCGGCTCAAATATCACCGAGGCCGATTTTATCGCTAATGCCCCGTTTAACCGCGAGCTTTTGCTCTTCGATCCGGCGCCGGTAAAAGAAAAAGGCTTGAAGTAGTTTTACAATGTTTCGTGTGTTTGGTGTGATTCGTGGTTAGCAAATTTAAGAATTTCTCACCACTAAGCGCACGAAGAACACGAAGAAGATAAATAAAAAGTTCACTTTACTCTTTAAATTGCCACTAGCTTTAGCTAGTGGATAGAAATTAAAGGGAAAAAGAACGGGCTTTAGCCCAACTATAATTCGGCTAAAGCCGGAAAAAATATTGGCTCATAACCACTAGCTAAAGCTAGTGGCAATTTATCGCGAAAGATGCAGAGAGGAAAAATATGAAGATCATCACTAAAGCAGTGTTGGCCGCAATGATCACTCTCTGCTTCACCATCGGCGTTTCATCTGCTTCCGCGGCAACTTTTGTCGTTAATACGACCGCAGACACGCAGGATGCAAATCCCGGTGACGGATCGTGCGCCGACGCGGGCAGCAATTGTTCCCTGCGCGCGGCGATATCCGAAGCCAACGCGCTGGCCGGCGACGACACAGTCACCCTGCCGGCGGGAACTTACACGCAGTCTCTCGTTGCCGCCGATGAAGACAATAACGCGGGCGGCGATTGGGACCTCACCAGCAATATCATTCTTAACGGCGCGGGACAGGCAAACACCATCATGCAAGCCGCGGCCGCGCCTGATACCGCCGGCGAACGGGTGCTGGAAATTCCGGTGGCAACGAGCGTCGTCGTTATTAACGGCGTCACCATCCGCCACGGAAAAAAGGCCGCTCCTGCAACCAACGCCAGCCGCGGCGGCGGCATTCGCAATACCGGCGATCTGACCCTCATTGATTCTACGGTTACGCTGAACACGGCGCGCCTGGGCGGCGGGATCGACAGCATTGCAAAGATCAATCTCGACGGTGTTACGGTTTCCGCGAACGCCTGTGTCACTACCGAATCCTCTTGCTTCGGCGGCGGAATGAATATTTCGCTGACCGGCGCGCTCACGATCACGGATTCGGTTTTTACCGGCAACACCGCCGCGTCCCTCGTTCAGGCGAGGGGCGCCGGGATGTACGTTTCGTCGGTAAACGGATTTGACATCACGATCGCAAGCAGCGCTTTTACCAACAACCAGGGCACCGGCGGGGGCAGCGGCGGCACTGCCGGCAACGGCATTTTCTTCTCCGCGGGCGCGACTGCGAGAATAGATATCTCCGATACCGTCGTCAGCGGAAACAGCGGCACGGGCGGGACAGCCCCGCTCGGTTCGGGCATCGCCTATGTTAATACCGCGTTCTCCGGGACCATCACAGGCATCTGGGACAGGTTGACCGTCGCTAACAACACCGGCGCAGGCGAGGGGGCGGGGATCAGCTTAAATGCCGCCGGGCAATCGAGACTGATGCTCGCTATCAATGACAGCACCATCAACGGCAACAGCACCAGCCACCCCCGCGGCGGCGGCCTGTTCATTAGCACCGTCGGCGGCGGCGCAGCAGCCTTTATGGACGTGTTTTTTTTGAACAGCACCATCAGCGGCAACAGCGCGGCCAACTCCGGCGGCGGGCTTTGGCTGACGGCGCCGACCGGGGCGGTGAACGCGCATTTCAATTTCTGCACCATCGCCGGCAATATCGGGGGTTCCGCGGCCGGCGGCATAGATCACCCGACCGCCGGTACGGTACATCTGAAAAACTCGATCGTCGCGGACAACGTCGCCCCCGTCTTCCCGGATATTTCGGGTAACGTCACTTCCGAGGGTTTGAATCATATCGAAGATACCAGCGGCGCTACTATCTTGGGCACCACCGCCGGCAATACCACCGGTTTCGATCCGCAGCTCGGGCTGCTGCAAAATAACGGCGGGCCGACACTGACCCACCTGCTCGCCCAAGCCAGCCCGCTGCGCAACGCAACTCCGACCTCCTTTGACAACTGCGGCGGGGTTACTACCGATCAGCGCGGCTTTATCCGCCCGGCGGAAGGCGCTTGCGATAAAGGCGCCGTCGAAAGCGCGTACCTTGCGGCCGGCCCCTGGAGCGTGAGCGGAACGATCACGACGAGCGGAGGGATGCCGATCCGGAACGCGGAAGTCGTCCTGACAGGCGGCGGTCTGCCGCAGCCGGTCAGGTTTTATACCGGCAACTTCGGCCAGTATATTTTTACCAATTTAACGGGAGCGGCTTACGACGTTTCGGTCAACGCCAAGCGGTTCAGATTTACGCCGCCCAATATTATCGTCAACCTGGGCAGCAATATGACGAACGTGAACTTTAGCGCCAGTCCGCCGTTCGAGAGCAAGGATGGTAAAGTTAATGCACCGGTCGAAAGCATTAAACGAAAGTAAAAAGGTTCGCGTTATTCTTTAAATTGCCACTAGCTTTAGCTAGTGGATAAAATTAAGGAAAGAAAAATATGAAGATAATAACCAGAACGCTGCTGTTTTTTTTGATCGCTCTCTGCTTCACCATCGGCGTTTCATCTGTTTCAGGGGCGACATTTGTCGTCAACACGACCGGCGATACTATCGACGCTATTGCCGGTGACGGATCGTGCGCCGACGCGGGCAGCAACTGTTCCCTGCGCGCCGCCATTTCCGAAGCCAACGCGCTGGCCGGGCCTGACATTATCACTCTCGGCGCGTTTGTTTATACGCAAAGTCTGGGTCCCAGTGAAGAAAATTTGAACGCCGGCGGCGATTGGGATATCAAATCCAACATAACCATCAACGGCGCGGGTGAAGCCACGACCATTCTGCAGGCAGTTGGTTGTTCGGCCGGCCGCGATCGGGTACTGGATGTCGGTGGGGGCATAACGGTCTCGCTTAACAACCTGACCATTCGCAACGGCTGTTTGTCCACTGTCGCGCCCAACCTGGGCGCCGGCATTTGGAATACCGGCAACCTGACCTTAAACAGCGTGACGGTGCGCGATAACCTGGTACAAAATTTTGAAGGCGGCGCCAGCGGCGGCGGAATATTCAATTGGAGCGGAAGTCTTACGCTGAATAATTCGACGGTGACCAACAACAGCGTCACCGGCGCAATGTTCGGTGGTACTGCCGGGGGCGGGATATATTCTCAGTCTTCAAGCCCGATCGTTATCACGGGCAGCAGTATCTCCGGAAATCAGGCCGGCGGCTTTAATCAGTCAAGTTTTGGCGGCGGAATGTACGTCCTACGCGCGGGAAGCCTGACGATCACTGACAGCCACTTTGACAACAACACGGTCAGCGGGACTTCCGGCGGCAATGCGGGCGGCGGCCTCTCCGTGGTTTCCGATACCGGTTCGATGACGGTAAATATCACTGGCAGCACTTTTAACACCAATCACGGAACGAGCCCGGATTCCGGCGGCGTCGGCGCTTATTTCTCGACCCTGGAGAGTACCAATGCCTCGCTTGCCGTCACTATGGACAGAACGAGTGTCAACGGCAACATCGGCACCGGCGCGGGCGTCGGCATCCTGGTAAATCCACATCGCAGCGGGATCTCGCTGGAGGTGAATAACTCCACTATCTCAAGCAACACCGGCGGCGGCGCCCACGGCGGGGGCGTCCGTCTGACGAATAACGGCGGGCGTCCCGAATCCACCATTAGCGCTCGTTTTACCAACAGCACCTTGAGCAGCAATTCCGTGTCGTCGGGAGGGGGCGGGCTTTCTGTCCAGCAAGTTTCCGCATCGGTTCAAGCTACTCTTGACTATTGCACCGTTACCGGCAACAGTGCCGGCAGCGCTGCCGGCGGACTGGACAATTTCGGCAGCGGAACTATAAATATCCTGCGTACCGTCGTGGCGGGCAATACTGCGCCAGCCAATCCGGATATTTTCTTTAGCGTTAATTCCTTCGACTTTAATCACATCGGCGATCCCGGCGGCGCAGTCATCACCGGCGACACCACTCATAACACGACCGGCGATGCGATGCTCGGCGCGCTGCAGGATAACGGCGGCCCGACGCTGACGCATTTACCGTTCTTTGGCAGCCCTTTGCTAAATGCTATCAGCGGGAGCCTCTGCGGAACATTGCCACCTAACGACCAGCGCGGCGTCACGCGGCCGCAAGGCGCAGCTTGTGACAAAGGCTCCGTCGAACGCACGGCGTACCCGGCCGGGCCGTGGTCTCTAAGCGGCCTGGTAAGAACGACGACCGGCCAGCCGATCCGCAACGCGGCGGTGACGATCAGCGGCGGAGCGCTGCCCGCGCCGGTCACGGTATTTACCGGGAACTTCGGCACCTATCAGTTCACGAATTTGACCGGCGAAGAGTACACTGTTTCCGTTTCAGTCAAACGTTATCATTTTAACGAGGCAAACCAGGTGTTCGCGCTCGGAGCGAATATTATCGACGCCGATTTTATCGCCAACGCGCCGTTTGGCCGCGAGGCTTTGGATCTGGAACCGGTAAAGGAAAAAGGCTTGAAGTAGTTTAAAAATATTTCGTGTGTTTGGTGTGATTCGTGGTTAGCGAATTTAAGAATTTTTCACCACGAAGAACACAAAGAACACGAAGAAGATAAATAAAAAAGTTCACTTTACTCTTTAAATTGCCGCTAGCTAAAAACTAATGGCAATTTATTAAAGATAAGATCAAGGAACATATGAAAATCATCACTCGCATATTACTCATTGTCCCGATCATCCTTTGCTTCACCATCGGGATTTCCGCCGCGACTTTCGCCGTTAACACTACTGACGACACGGGCGATCCGATGCTGGGAAACGGCGTCTGCGCTGATTCAAACAATCATTGCTCGCTGCGCGCGGCGATCTCCGAAGCCAATTTCGTGCCGGGCGCCGATACTATTATACTGCCCGCGGGAATTTACACGCAGACCCTGACCACCGCCTCCAACGAAGATATCAATACCGGCGGCGATTGGGATATCACGGGCGATCTGACCATCATCGGCGCGGGACAAGATGTCACTATTCTGCAGGCCGCGGCGACACCTGACACCGCGACCGAGGGCGTGCTGGAAAGCCCGCTCGTGACCGATCCCCCCACCGTCGTCATCACCGGTGTCACTATCCGGCATGGAAAAAAGACCGGAACTAACATCTCGCAGCAGGGCGGCGGTATCCGCAACTATGGCGGAGATATGACCATTAACGATTCGACTATCACTCTTAATAGAGGCACGACGGGCGGCGGTATCTATAATCGTGGAAACATCACTCTAAACAATGTCATCGTCTCGAACAACACTTGTGACCGGGAAAGCACAACCTGCTTTGGCGGCGGGATGTATAACTCCTTCTCATTCACCGGAACAAAAAATATTACCATCAACGGTTCTACGTTTACCAGCAACACAGCTGTCGCGTCCGGCTTGGTCGCCCAGGTCTATGCCGCGGGTTTCGGCGCGGAAAGCACCATCGATAACGGAATGGTAATAAACATTTCCAACAGTTCATTTACCAACAATCAGGGTAACGCCGTCAGTACCAGCCCGGAAAACGGCGGTGGTAACGGCAGCGGTATCCGGATCGGTGCACAAGCCCCCTCGGTCCTTAATATCACCAACACGGTCATCAGCGGAAACGGCATCGGCGGCGGCGGCGGCACGATCCGCGGACCGGGAATGTCCATCTCGAGCACGGCAAACCTCACCGGCACCTGGGACAAACTGACCGTAGCAAATAACACAACCGGTAATTTCTTCGGCAACGGCATCGCCCTCACAGCGAACGGCACGCCTGTCGTTAATTTCGATATCGTCAACAGCACCATCTCCGGCAACACCGGCACGGGCGCCGCAAACGTCGGCGGCGGCTTAGGCATACTCGCCAACCCAACCAGCCACGCGGTCATCACGGTGAATTTCTTAAACAGCACGATCAGTGGCAACACCAGCGGCGGAAGCGGCGGCGGCGTGTATCTCGATAATGCCGGCACCAGCGCGGTCTTTACCGCAAATTTTAATTTTTGCACGATCGCGGGAAATGCGGCAGCCACCAGTGGGGGCAGCGGCGGCGGCCTCGACCAGGTAGGAGGATCGACCCATATCAATGTGAAAAATTCGATCGTCGCCGATAATTCCGCTGGTAGCGGGCCCGAAATTTCCGGCACTATCACTTCGCAAAATTATAATCACATCGAAGATCTGACAGGCAGCACTTTTAGCCCCATGCCGAGCGACACCAGCGGTTTTGATCCGCAGCTGGGGCCGCTGCAAAATAACGGCGGCGGCACGCTCACTCAATTGCTTTCGGGAGTGAGCCCGCTGGTCAACCGTATCGCAAATGGCGCAAACGGCTGCGGCGCGGGCGGCGTGACAACCGACCAGCGCGGGCTTGCCCGCCCTACGATGGACAAGTGTGATGTCGGCGCCGTGGAGCTGGAGCAGTTTGCGGGCGGGCCTTTTAGTATCAGCGGAACGGTAGCGACCGAAGGCGGCATTCCGATCAGAAACGTCGTCGTCGTGCTTAGCGAAGGCGGCCTGTCCGAACCGCGCTACGCCGTCACCGGTTCGCTTGGTAATTACCAGTTCACAAATGTCCCGGCAAGCGGCTACACCGTCAGCATCAGCTCGAAGAGATTTTTCTTTGCTGAAGACGGGCAATTCGTAAATGTGCCCTTCGACCGGACGGGTATTAATTTTTCCGGTGTTCAGCAAACCACGCGACTGGGTATTTTTGATATTAAAAAGAGGTGAAGCCTGAGATAATATGAGGTTCCGACTTTGTAAGAAAATGGGAACGCTCTTCCTGGGAGCGCAGGCATCTTGCCTGCAAGCGCGACTTGTCGCGCTAAGTTAACGCCGAGTTAAACGCTATTTAGATCGCTGCGCGATCTTGCAGGCAGGATGCCTGCGCTCCCAGGTTTACGGGCACCTGATTTTTTAAGAAATTTTTAACACTAAGGAAAATGCCTGAGGGCTAACCACATGAAAACCATCGCCAAAATCTTTCTGCTGACGCTGATCACTTTATCTTTCTCCATCGGCATTTCCGCCGCGACGTTTGTCGTCAACACCACTGACGATACGATCGATACCGCGCTCGGTAATGGCGCTTGCGCCGATGCCAACAGCAACTGTTCCCTGCGCGCGGCCATCTCCGAAGCGAATGCTCTTCCGGGTGCGGATATTATCACGCTCGGCGCGGCTGCCTATACGCAAACTTTGTTCACGCCCGACGACAATTCCAACGCCAGCGGCGATTGGGACATCACCTCCGACATCACCATCAACGGCGCCGGTCAGGACGCGACCATTCTGCAATCCAGCGCCACATTTAATAACGGCAGCGACCGTGTGTTGGAAGTGCTTTTTGGCGCCAGCCTGACGCTTACCGATGTGACGGTGCGTCATGGCCGCGCCTACACCCCCTCGGGGTTTGCCGCCGGCGGGGGAATAAACAATGCCGGGACGCTTTCGCTCGACAGAGTGACGGTGCGCGATAACAGCGCGATCACCATGTCCGGCAGCAGCATCGGCGGCGGCATCTTTAACCAGGGCGCTTCGCTAACGCTCAATGACTCCACCATTACCGGAAACGGGGTCACGGGTGCGTTTGTGGGTGGTTTTGGCGGCGGCATCGGTTCATCTACTTCGGCCCCCGCCACTATCGTCATCACTAACAGCAGCATCACCGGAAACTTCCTGCAAGCCGTGGCTTCGGTGGGTTCCGGCGGCGGTCTTTACGTCGGCGGCTTTTTCGACCTGACCGCCACAGGCAGCCATTTTGACAGCAACAGCTCGCTTGGCGAGCAGGCTAGCGAAGGCGGCGGCGCGCGGCTGGTCTCGGTCGTCGGCCCCTCCGTCTTTAACATCACCAATTGCACTTTTAATGGTAATGCTGTGAGGAGCACCTCGACCGGCGCGACCGGCGGCGGGCTGCATCTTTATACCAGCTCCGACACCCTGACGGGAACGCTCGATCGGGTTTCTATCAACGGCAACCAAACGATCGGCAGCGGTGTCAACCGCGGCGGCGGTTTGTATGTGAACCCGGTGGGCGCGGCTATCAATCTGGATGTCACGAATAGTTCGATCTCTCATAACACTAACGATGGCAGTCGCGGCGGCGGTGTCGAACTCAGCGACCGCTTCTCTACGACAGCAGCCAGCTCGACCGTAAATTTTACCAACACCACCATCAGCGGAAACACGGCGGGCACCGGTAATGGCGGGGGCAGCGGCAGCGGCGGCGGCGCTCATATCGAAATGACCACCGGCCCGATGACAGTAAACTTCAACTTTGTGACCATCACGGACAACTTTGCTATTACTAACGGCGGCGGCGTATTTATCGCTCCCAATCATTCGTCCCTCGTCGTGAGAAATTCGATCATCGCCGGTAACGGCGCGGGATCCGGCGGGCAAGATATCAGCGGGCCGTTTTCCTCGCAGGATTACAATCATATCGGGAACGTGGCCGGCGCGAACTTCACGCCCGGCGCGCATGACACCAGCGGTTTCAATCCGCAGCTCGGGCTGCTGCAAAATAACGGTGGGCCGACGTTGAGTCACTTGCTTGCCGCCACCAGCCCTTTGCTCGATACGATACCGCTCGGCGTGGGCGGATGCGGCAGTATTGTTAGCACCGATCAGCGCGGAGTAACGCGGCCGTTCTCGCTGGGTTGCGATAAGGGCGCGACCGAGTTTACCGGGCCGTGGTCTTTGAGCGGCGTGATAAGGACGACGACCGGAATGCCGATCCGCAATGCGGCTGTGACCATCAGCGGAGGAAGCCTGCCCGCGCCCGTCACGGTCTTTACCGGAAACCTCGGCACTTACCAGTTCACTAACCTGGCGGGTTCCGAGTACGAGGTGTCGGTTTCTATCAAGCGTTACCATTTTAATAACGCCAGCCAGGGGTTCTCGCTCGGGTCAAATATTACCGACGCGGATTTTATCGCCAATGCACCGTTTAGCCGCGAGGTTATGAGGCATCCCGCCGGCAAATGATTTTCGCCTTCGGCGAAAAAATCACAAATGACCATTAAAGGAAAACGTGGCACTGTTCCAGCGTGTGCCAGTGAACCACCTGTTCCAAAAATGTTCCAGAAATCATAAAAATCACACGTAACGGCCCAAAAATATTTAAAAGCGGCTTGAAAAGATCAGCGGACTTAAGATGAGGTGCCGAAGGCAGAAATGCCGCGAAACCATTATTGCCGATAGCCGTTCGTTTTTGTAGGAAGGTTTTTGGAGAAGTTGTTTTTTAGCGATCTTTAATATAAAACGATGGCCATTATTATGAGGTCAGAACCGGGAACGGTAGTGACCGGCTAAATGAGTGCAGCGAAAAAAAACTAATAGCATCCAGCCCGCCGGAAAAGAAGCCGGTCACTACGTTCCCGGTACTGACCTCATTATTTGACCACATCTACGTAGGGTTTCACCCTACGCTATTGAATTTATCGCCTGCGGCGAAAAACGCAGATGCCCATTAAGGAAAAGCGGAAGCGGGACGGCTTCCGCGACAGCCGGCGAGACGCCGGCGCTACGTCACCCGCGCAACCCGCGCCTTAGTTTCGGCATCTCTCGCAATAAGAGGTACCTCATCATGAAGATCATCGCCGGAACACTGTCGCTTTTTTTTATCACTCTTTGCTTCACTCTCGCTGCACCCGTTACATTCGCCGCAACCTTTATTGTCAGCACGGCAAACGACACCGCCGATCTCATTCCCGGCGACGGCAACTGTGTCGATAACACCGGGCAATGTTCGCTGCGGGCGGCCATTTCCGAAGCCAACGCTTTTGCCGGCGACGATATCATCACGCTGCCGGCGGGCACTTACACCCAGGTCCTTGCCGCCGCGAATGAAGACAATAATGCGGGCGGCGATTGGGATATCGGCACCAAAATCACCATCAACGGCGCCGGAGAATCATCCACCATCCTGCAGGCCGCCGCCGCTCCCGATACCGCCACCGAACGGGTGCTGGAAATTTCGATCAACGGTACGCTTACCCTAAGCGGCGTGACGATCAGGCACGGTTTCAAACCTCCCTCAGGTTCGTCAACGAATTTTGGCGGTGGGATACGCAATCGCGGTTGGCTTTTTTTGAGCAATTCGACGGTCACACTAAATACCGCCCCGGATGGCGGCGGCATTCACAACGGCCATTTTCTTTCGCTTAGCGGCGTCACGGTTTCAAACAACTCCTGCGTTACCACCACGACCTTATGTGCCGGCGGCGGAATTCATTCATCGGCCGCCAGCGGGTTGACCATCATAATTCACAATTCACTTATTAACGACAATTCCGCCACCTCCAGCGGCGCTAACCCGATAGCCCTCGGGGCCGGAATGATGAGCGACAGCGCGGACAGTTATCTGCTGGAGATCGTGGACAGCCAGTTCAACCAGAATAAAGGCATCGGCAACAGCGCAGGTGGCGGCGTGAGAATAAATGCCTCCAGCGGAGCGGTCACGGCAAATATCACGAACACCACCTTTAACAACAACTTCGGCACGAGCACGCGCGGCGGCGGGATATCGGTCTTTAGCGGCGGCACGGGCGGCATAAGCGGCACATGGGACAGGCTGACCATCAACGGGAACACCGCTCTTCAAAGCGGCGGGCTGGAGATAACAGGGGTCGGCGGCAGCACTAACATCAACTTGCTTAACAGCACCATCTCGGGAAATTCCGTCAGCACAAAAGGCGGCGGCATCTATCTTAGTGACATTAACCAGGGGCCCGCGGCGTCAAACATTACGCTCAATATGGTCAACGATACGGTGAGCGGCAATATCTCTGGCGGAAACGGCGGCGGCGTCATGGTCGAGCAATTCATAAGCACGGGAAACCCGAACGTCATTATGAATTTTTGCACCGTCGCGCGGAATCGTGCCAATGAAGATAACAGCGGCGCGGATATCGGCGGGGGACTCTTGCTCTCGCCTAACTTCGGCACGATCAGCATCAAAAATAGTATCGTGGCCGACAACATATTAGGAGGCCCCGGCACGGGTACGGATATGTTCGGGCCCGTGGCTTCCCAGGATTTTAATCACGTCGAAAACCCGGGCGCCAACTTTGCAGCGATGCCGAATGACACGACCGGCTTCGATCCGCAGCTCGGCGCGCTGCAGGATAATGGCGGGCCGACCTTGACGCAGCTGCTCGGCGCGGCGAGCCCGCTGCTGGATACGATACCGTCCGGTGTAAATGATTGCGGCAGTCTCGTCTCCAACGACCAGCGGATATTTTCGCGTCCCTTTAACGGCAGCTGCGACAAAGGCGCAACCGAGCTCGGCGGTCTGGCGCCCGGCCCGTGGGCCTTGAGCGGAGTGGTAAAAACGACCACCGGAATGCCCATCCGCAATGTCCAGGTCACGATCAGCGGCGGAAATTTGCCCTCGCCCATGACGGTCTTTACCGGGAACCTCGGCACTTACCAGTTCACTAATTTGATCGGCAACGAGTATACGGTGACGGTGAGCGTCAAGCGTTATCACTTTAACAAAGCAAGCCAGGTCTTTGCCGTCGGCTCGAATATCACCGACGCGGATTTTATCGCCAACGCTCCTTTCAGCCGTGAGGATTTGGAGCCGGAATTTAAGTAGCGCCACCGTCCCGGTGGCTGTCCTGAAGGCGTCCCGCCTTCAGCTTGGCTTGTCAAAGCGGAAGCGGGACGCTTCCGCGACAGCCGGCGAGACGCCGGCGCTACCTGAGCTCCCCATTTTCCTTGCCATCAGGACTGTTTTCCGTTACCGTAGTGCAATACAAACCCGTCACTACTCCCCGTGCGAACCTGCTGAGCGACCGATCTTTTTTAACGAGGAGGAACTCATGATAACAACCACCAGGCTTCCCGCGATCTTACTTATCGCTTTCTGTTTCACAATAAGCGTGCCTTCTGTGTTTGGCGCAACTTTTGTCGTTAACACCACCAGCGACACTGCCGACGTCACGCCCGGCAACGGCACCTGCGCCGACGCAGGCGCGAATTGTTCCCTGCGCGCGGCCATATCCGAGGCCAACGCGAGCGCGGGCGACGATATCATCACCCTGCCGGCGGGAACCTATACGCAATCGCTGGTGGCGGCAATTGAAGACAATAACGCCGGCGGCGATTGGGATATCAGGCAGAATCTGACCATCAACGGCGCGGGCGCTGCCACCACGATCATCCAGGCGGCCGCGACGCCAGGGACCGCGACGGAACGGGTGCTGCATGACGTCGGGGGCAGCGGAATACCCTTTCTTACACTAAATGACGTAACGGTGCGGCACGGCAACCAGATCGGGGCCGCCTCGACCGACCGCGGCGGAGGAATCGCCAGTATCGGCGTTTTGACCGTCAATAATAGTGTTATCACGCTCAACAGCGCCTCGGGCGGCGGCGGTATAAACGCCGACGGCCAGGTGGTGCTGACCGGTGTGACCGTTTCCGCCAATTCCTGCACCAGCAGCGGAACAAGCTGCAACGGCGGCGGCCTGAGAAAAAACTCCGGGTTTTCCGATATCGCAACGATCACTAACAGCCAATTCCTGAATAATACTTCGACCGCCTCGGGCACGGACGCGACCGCTTTCGGCGCCGGCGCATCCTTTACCAACGCTTTCACGGTCACCATCAGCGGCACTACTTTCAGCGGTAATCAAGGCACCGGAACAGGCGCGGGCGGAAGCCAGGGCAGCGGGATCTATTTCCAAACGGGCTCAGGATCTGCGGCCATTACCAACTCGTCCTTTACCGGCAACTCCGGAAGCGGGGGTTCCAACATCAAGGGCACGGCTATCGCCGGAAGTTCGACCGGGGCTGCCGGTATTTTCAGCGGCACATGGACCGGGCTGACCATCGAAGGCAACACCGGCGGCAGCGCCGTGGCATTTGAAAACCAGGGCGCCGGCACGAACGTCAGTATTATTAAAAGTACGATCAGCGGTAATACCGGGGCAGCGGAAGGCGGCGGAGTACTGATAAATACGCCCGTCAGCCTAATAGCGACCACCGTATCCTTTACCAACACCACGATCAGCGGCAACACCGCGTCAAGCTCCGGAGGGGGCGTTTATGTCAAACACACAGCGTCCAGCGGCAGCACGGTTGTTAACTTTAACTATTGCACCGTCGCGGGTAACACCGCGACCTCGGTTGCGGGCGGCGGCATCTTTCAGACGTCAGGCACCGTCAATCTGAAAAATTCGGTCGTCGCCGACAACACCGGCACTACCGGCCCGGACATTTCCGGAACCGTTAATTCGCAGGATTACAATCATATCGAAGATCTGACCGGCGCCACCATCACCGGCACGACCACTCACAACGCGACCGGCGCGGCTAATCTAGGGACGCTCCAGGTAAACGGCAGCGGGCCGAAGACGCAGCTTCCGGGTATCGGCAGCCCCGTGATCGACACCATCCCGAACGGCACCAGCGATTGCGGCACCGCCGTGACCACCGACGAGCGAGGCGTAACCCGTCCGCAAAGCGGGCTCTGCGATAAAGGCGCCGCGGAGGTGGAATTTCCCGCCGGTCCGTGGGACCTAAGCGGCACGGTCAAAACTTCCGACGGCCGCCCGATCAGAAATACGGCCGTGACACTTTCCGGCGGCGGCCTGCCCGCACCGGTCACCGTCTATACCGGAATGCTGGGCACTTACCTGTTCGCCGATCTGCCCGGCGCCAATTACACAGTTACGGTCCAGGGCAAGAAATTCACCTTTGCCAGCCCGAGCCAAATGGTCTCTCTCGTCTCGGATGTCACCAACGCGGATTTTATCGCTAACGAGGAGATCGGCGTCAGACCGGCTCCGCTGGTGAAAGATCAGGAGATCAGCGTCAGGCCGTCTCCGCCGGGGAAGGTTATGAAACAGTGAATGGTAATTGGTAGAACGGGGAACGTCCGGGATTTTTGTCTCCGTAGGAGACTTATTCAACGTAAAATGTAACCATCATCTGTCCCTGAAAAGGGACGTATATCCGGGATAATTATGCATCCCTTTCAGGGACAGACGTGGTTGTTATCATGGACGTCGGGTTTCACCCGACGCTATTAAATTTGTCTCCTGCGGAGACGGATCAAACGCCGTACCCTATCCGCCATTCACCATTCACGGTTCATCATTCACTATTCACTATTCATTACTCACTGTTCGCCGTTCCCCCCTTCTTCTTGCCATTCCCGCCTATTTTCGTTACCCTTCTTGTAATTAATTTTCCAAAAATTAGTCAGTTAGCCATCTTTTCAGAGGAGGAATGCATGAAAATAATCGCCAGAATGCTGGTGATCGTTCTGATCACTTTCTGTTTTACGATAGCTGCGTCCGCGGTGACATTTGTCGTCAATACCGCCAGCGATACCCAGGACGCCAATCCGGGTGACGGTATCTGCTCGGACGGTTCAAACTGTTCAATGCGGGCGGCCATTACCGAGGCCAACGCGCTGGCCGGCGCCGACATCATCACGGTCGGGCCGGTTGTCTATAACCAAACCCTGGTGGCGGCCAATGAAGACCTCAACGCCGGCGGCGATTGGGACATCACCAGCCAGATCACCATCAACGGCGTGTCCGAAGCCTCGACGATAATGCAGCCCGTCGGCACCATCGGGACCGCTTCCGAGCGCGTCTTTAACGTCCGCGCGGGCGGAAACCTGACGCTGACCAATATGACCGTGCGCAACGGAAATTTCAGCGGCACGATGGCCGCCAACACGCGCGGCGCGGGTATTGAAAATCTCGGCATCCTGACGCTCGACCACGTCACCGTCCGCGATAACCGCGTGACCTCGACCAGCGGCAACCCGATCGCCGCGGGCATCAGCAATCAGGGCACAGCGGTCACGCTGCTCAATTCCACTGTTACCGCAAATATCACGACGCGCTCGGTCGGCATCCTTAACAGCGCCAGCGCTTTCGGCGGCGGCATGGCCTCGCTCACCGCGGCAACGCTCGTCTTTACCAACAGCAGCATCAGCGGTAATTCGGCTATCACGACGGCAACTTTCGCCGGGTTCGGATTCGGCGCGGGTTTGTACCTGGAAAACGTCTTTAATCTGACCGCTACCAACAGCCATTTCGATAACAACACCGGCACCGGCGTTTTGACCGGCGGCGGCAGCAACGGTAACGGCATTCGCGCTCTGTCAGCGGCGGGCGCGGCCAGCCTAAACCTGACCAACTGCACCGTCAGTAACAACGTGGGAACCGGCACCGGCACCAGCCACCAGGGCACCGGCCTGCAATTATTTACCGTCACCACGCTGGCGGCGACCCTGACCGTGACGCTCGACCGTACCACCCTCAACGCCAATACCGCGCCGGGCAACGGCCTCGGCATCTCTTCGCAGACCAACGGCGGAAACATGACGGTCAATGTGTTGAACTCCACCATCTCTAATCACACCACCGGCCTCGTGGGCTCGGGAGTCCTGGCCAGCAACACCGGATCTACGCTGGCAGGTGTTACTGTCTATAATTTCACTAACAGCACTATCAGCGGCAATGTCGCGACGGGCCCCGGCGGCGGCTTTGCCATGGAACAGCCCAACACCGGAACGGTCACGGCGAATTTCAACTACTCCACGATCGCCAACAACCGCGCCAATAACGACAATACCGGCGCTACCGATAACGGCGGCGGCATCATTCGCGCCAGTGGAACATTGAATTTGAAAAACACTATCGTGGCGGATAATTCGGTCGGCACCGGATCTACCGGCCCGGACATTTCCGGGGCCGTCAATTCGCAGGATTTTAATCACATCGAGGACCTGACCGGCGCGACCGTTACCGGCACCACCGCCAACAATACGACCGGCGATCCGCAGCTGGGAGCGCTGGGGTCAAACGGCGGGCCGACGCAGACGCATCTGCCCAATCTCGGCAGCCCGGTGATCAACACCATTCCTAACGGCGTCAGCGATTGCGGCACCACCGTGACGATCGATCAACGGCTGTTGCCCCGTCCCGTCGGAGGCTCTTGCGATAAAGGCTCGACCGAACGCGTGGCGGCCGTAAATAACCAGCACTTCGTTGACTATGACGGTGACGGCAAGACCGATTATTCGATCACCAGAAATATCAGCGGACAAGTAACCTGGTTTAACCTCAACAGCGGCGGCACGACCCAGATCACCGCCTGGGGTTCAGGCGGCGATTTTGTCGTCCCCGGCGATTATGACGGCGACAACAAGACCGACATCGCTATTTGGCGTCCTTCGACCGGCGGTTTTTATGCCATCCATAGCGCGACCGGCACTTTCCGGATCGAGACTTTCGGGCAGACGGGTGACGATTCGAGCGTGGTAGGCGATTACGACGGCGACGGCAAGGATGATATCGCGGTGTGGCGTCCATCAAACGGCACCTGGTACTGGCGCACGACGGCCGGCGGCCCGGTCTTTGCCGTGCAATGGGGACAGAATGGCGATGCGGCCGTGCCGGGCGATTATGACGGCGACGGCAAGAGCGACTTTGTCGTTCAGCGCGATGCCGGCGGCGGCCAGGCCCGCTTCTGGAGATTGTTTGCCACCGGTTCATCCGACTCGCTGGTCTTCGGAGCGACGGATGACGTGGTCGTGCCGGGTGACTATGACGGTGACGGCAAGACCGATATCGCGACAGTCAGAAATAGCGGCGGCCAACTCCTCTGGTGGATACACCCGAGCGGCGGCGGTGCCGATGCGGCCCAGTTCTGGGGTAATGCGACGCCGTTCGATCATCTGACACCCGGAGACTATGACGGCGACGGTAAGACCGACATCGCCATCTGGCGGGCGAATATTTCCGATCCGACGCAGAACTTCTACTACGTGCTGGGCTCGACCTCGGGCTTCTTCGCGCAGGAGTGGGGCGAGAGCGGAGACATCCCCGTAGCCGGTTACAACGTACACTTTTAGCCCGGACACAGGTCCGTGAAAAAGGGGATGAGCATTTTGCTCGTCCCTTTTTATTTGTCGTAAACCTGGGAGCTACAGGCTGTTGCCTGCAAGCGCGGCTTTGCCGTTCTCATGTCAGTAGCGCTTGCGTCAGCAAGTGCGTTGCTTCTGGCTTTTACGCATCTGCTAACACAGACGCTACTGACAGACTGCCTGCCTCCCTGCTCCTGTCTCAGAGTTTGTTCACTTTGTTACCCCTTGTATACAGAGATTACATAATGAACAAATTATTTTTTTACATTTAAATTTAAAACGAGCAGGAGTTTTCTCCTGCCCGTACTTCTTTAAGCATGGTCATATCACCATTACGGCTTTAGATAATTAGGACCCCGGTCAAGCGGCTTCACGAGAGGCACTGCGAGTATCGGATCGTCCGCACGGCCGCTGTCCCGGCGCTGCCGCGCGCGAGGATCTTCCGGCGGAATGGTCAATACCACGCTGTTTTTCTTTTCCGCCTTATCGTCGATCAATTCGATCATGCCGGGCAAGAGCGAGCTGTCGACAGTAACCATAACTTCAGCTTCCGTATCGGATAATTTTTTATAAGCCACCAGCGCACCCAGCGAAGCCCTGACCTTTTCACTGAATTTCTTGACGGTCATTCTAAAAACAGCGTAGGTAACCGGCGCGCCCAGGTTCTGTTTATAACCGAGAAACTCCGGCTTCCCGATATCAAAAGTAGTATCGACCTCGTACTGTTTTGCTTCTTCCTTGTCCTTGAAAAACGGGTTATCGACAGACAAGCTCAATGCCCCGTCTTTTGAAACCACAGTTACCTGGACCTTCTTTTCGGCAGGCGGAGGGATCTGCCTGGCCAGAGCGGTAAAGCTATCCATGGCCATTTTATCGGGCACTTGGGAGTTGATATAAATATACGATGACTGGTCCAGATTAGTGCCGGTGACCAGAACATTGAGTTTATCGACACAAACGTTCGTTTCAGCGCCGACTTTATTTTTAGCCTTGCCCGCTGCCACCGGAGGCGCAGCTGTCACGGTGCAGACCTTGTCTTTAAACACTTCGACCTTTTCCAATTTAACCGCGGTCTTTGCGTCTTCCGGCTTCTTGCCGAACATCTGACTTGCATCCAGTGTCGTATTGATATCGCCGTTAATGTATAAATAACCTTTCCCAAGCGTGTTCAAAACCAGGCCTTTGCCTGGAGCTATCAGGGCGATCGTCGGCGTTCCTTCAAACTTCTCATCCATTTTGAAAGAGGCGATTATTTGTTCCGAGTCTACGCGCTCAAAACTGCCTTCAACCTCTCCTTTAGGCAGGTCGCCCTTGGCATTTTGCGCAGCCTTGCTGTCATCACGTATGAACGGCTGGCCCAGCCCCAGCGATGGAGTCAACGGCACGCCGTTGACCAGGATACCGATCTGGGACGAGAAATTTCTCCCGAAGACGGACAGGGTTATGCGCTTGCCTTTATCGACGTTGTTATAGGTCACCCCGTTAACAAAAAACTCATTATTATTCATGCTGCCGCCGTCAGGAATGGGAACGACGAAGGTCTTCGCCTCGTCGGATGTCCAGCCCCGCTTATCGCCGCCCACATGATCTTGTATCCACGAATTGTCAAACATCTCCGTAGGCTGCACCGAGCTGCGTGAGAAATAGGCCCCGCGTGACTGCAATACGATCGCCGTGGCGTCTTCCGGAACGACCATTATCGCAAAGGTGGTCTTGGTTCCCGATAGAACTCTTTTAGTGCCCGGCATCGGGTTAAAGGTCCAGCCGAATTCGGTCGATCCTTTTCCAAACGCCGATGAATACAACTCCTGCTGTACGAACTGTGAATATCTTTCCCGGTTTCTTTCGTAATTGGTATTGGCGGCAAAACCGGTCAGGATCTTGAAAAGAAATCTCATCGAAAGCGCATTGCTTTCCATCTTTAGCTCGTTGACATTGAGCGAACTCTGTTTCGGAAACATATCGATGATCCGGATCGACCGCTGGTTATAGGTTTTTGCGTTTTTTTCGATCTCAGCCGCTATTTTGGTCTGATAGTAGTCCGGATCGTCCTTTGCGGAGCGGGCAAGCGGGTTCTTGTTCGTTGCCGCAGTCTCTAATGTCCCGGGAAAGTCTTTTACGCCAATGATCTTCGTTTCCTGAGCATTACTGATCGGCACCCCGGTATTAAATTCTTCACTGACCACTATTCGTCGAAACAACCGTTTATCGGTGATGCTATTCCTGCGAAAAAGAGAGATTCTCCGGGAGCCCATTTTTCCTACAGCAGCATCGAAATTTGTGTTGCCGTTCTCGATATATTTGCTAAGAGTCTCGAAAAGCGCATCAGTGAGCTCTGTTTCCTTGCTATCGAACGCCCGCCTTTTGATTCCCATATCCGATTTCATATTCTGGGCCGCAATACGGCCTTGATTGACCTCTCCTTGTTTCTGCTGTAAAAAATAGAACGCCTTATTGCGCGCCGTTTCCTGTACCTCACAGCGGGATTGCCGTATCCGGGCGCTTTTTATATTTTTATATTTTTCCTGGCAGGCTGACAGTTCGGTCTCTTTTTCAGAATAAACTCTTCCAAGTTCTGAAATAATGACCTCGCCCTCTCGAACGTTTTTTTCATTTACTTCGATCTCTTTTTTCGCTTCGGGGCTGGTCGCCTTTTGATAAGCTTCCTTTGCGGTGCGATATTCACCGACCTTTTCTTTCAGGCTGGTATAGACCGCTCCTTTCAGGCCAGCCGGGATTCCGCCGGCGTGCTCGCTCCAGGCCTTGTCGATCGCCGCCAGGTCGTCCAATCTATCGCTGCTAAGATCTTCTCTGTTCAGCAAAAGTCTTCCCTCATACGCGCCCAAAGTATCTGCGGTCTTGCCTATCTGGCTTATCACCTCAGCGGTGGAAAATCGGTTGTTCCTATAAAAACTTGAATAATCGTCTTTGTCATAGATCTTGCTGCACGGAAATGTGATCTTTTCATCCTGATACGCGATGCACTGTGAATAGGCGGCGATCTTCCACCAGGACTGGGCCCATTTGTTGTCGGCCTTGTCGTAGGAGGTGTTGATGGATTGCGGCATTTCGAGAAAGATCAATCTTTCGCCGGCGCCCACTTCGTCGCGCAGCAGCGTCAGCTGCTTTGACAAAATCTCGTACTGCATCTGCAAATAATTATCCAGGCGCAGCGAGGCATTAAGCTGCGGCGAGCCGGAAAATTGCTTGGTCACTTCCTTGACCGCCTCTACCAGGGCAGAATCAAAAGCCGAGCTTTGTTTATTTGTGCCCGAACCGGCAGGCGGGGTAACCGTGGCATAGTCGCCGGTGGCGCCCAGGGTCGCCAATTCCTTGTTCTTATTTTCGATCTGCTGGTTGATAAAGTCTCTTAGTACCTCGAGTTCCTTGATCTCGGCGTCGAGTTTTTTCTGCTCGTCTTCGTCATCTGTCCGCCCGCGTTTGATCTTCGCTTCCGAAATTTGCATCATCACACCGTTCAGCTGGCCTTCGAGTTTTTCGCGGTCGGCGATAAGCTCCGCCCGGCGGGACGTGTTGTAGGTTTTCTGATCTTTCAATTCACGATTTTTTACCGCGACCGATTCATCGAATTCCGCGCTAATATCCAAAAGCGTCCGCAAAGCGTCAACCCGCGTTCCGTTGATGGCATTTGGGTCCAGGTTTCCCAGGTCAGCCGCGCGCAGATCCAGATTTCGCCGGTGCATCTGGGCGAGCAGATAATGTGCCTGTTCCAGTGTCCAGACGTTAGGCTGGTCGGCGGTGATCACGATCGGCCGCTGGGCGGATGCCGGCTGCAGGGCTTGAAAGAAGAGAAATAAAGCCAGCAAAAATGATGCGGCGGCAGTATTTTTCCTGCCGGTCGGCGAAAAAAGTCGGTGCAAGGGGTTATTCATAAGTTTCCTCAAATTTTTTATATAGTAATGCTCTAAACGTAATGCTTTTTGTGGCGAAAAGCTTACACTTTGGCCGGGCACGATCTTTAAAGCTCCGCTTGTCTTAGGTAGCTGGTACGGGGTTGTTAAACTGTAAATCCAGAGAGATAAGAGTAGGCCCGAAAACATCCGGGGCCTGTCAACGCATTTTCGTTTTTCAATTTGTGGCGTATGATAAGCCGATTTTATTACCGGTGTCAAGAATTTTAGCAATATTTCTTGTCTTTGATAACTTCCGCACAAAAACACAAAAAGGGCAGGATCCCCTGCCCTAAAAAATACGATCTGTCAGCGGTAAAATTTACCAATGGTCTGCGTATGAGTGTCCGCAGCGGCACTGATTGCCGCTGGCGTCCGACTGCTCATACTGGCTGCAGGCGCACTTGCCGCAATTGCCGTAACCGCTCAAAATACCTCGCCAGATACGATATAAAGAATCTTTCAATTTGAAGTACATAAATTCAAAGCCTCCTTAAGACGTAAGATCTATTTGCCTGACGGCAATATAATTTTGTCACTTCAAAAGCTCAAAAACAAGCCGCGTCCTGGTAGGCACCGGGACACGGCCAAATGACTCGGAAAATATCCGCCGGCTTACGGCTACTGGTTAAGATTTCCGAACAGCGAGTTTTTCAGCGCCGAGAAGAACGGGTCGATATCCAGCGTGAAACCGAAATTACCCCGGATCTCTTTTTCCTTGATCAGGTCCGTGCGGTTCGACATGGTTATGGAAAACGGCAGCTTGATGCTCAACCCGTTGAAGTTGATCGGAATGGTCAGCTTGGCCTGGCCGAAAGCGAGATCGCCTTTGGTCCCGGTCTTAACCACGCCATCCGGCATCACCGCATCGCTCTGCAGCCGCTGGTACTTTCCGGAAAATGTGAGTACCGGTATTCCTATCAGGGGCGTATGAAGCGCCCGGCTGCTATCGGTCATCGGCGCGTTTCGCTCGGCCCGCCTGATGAACGAGCTGAATGGGATATCGGCCTGCAGCGTGAAATCAAAATCACGAATGCGTTTGACAGTCGCCGTCGGGTCGGTCGATGTCGGCTTTTTATTGAACATTGTCAATGAGCCATTAAAAGTAACGTCTGCGCCTTCCCAAAAACCTTTGGAAAGGATGAACCGGAAATTTGAAAGGTCCGGGGCATTTACCTCGCGGTAATTGGTGTACTCAAAAGTAGCCACTTCGCCTTTGGCCACTTTTTCCATCATTTCCGACCGCTTTTTATCGAGCGTCAAGTGGGCCTGTATGAACGAGTTCACGGCCCCTGTCACTTGCGGATCGTTTTTTAGCTTTTCAGTGGGTAATTTATCGATCTCTTTCTTTAAAATTTCCCATATTTTATCGACCGCGGTCATGTCGCTCAAACCGGCTAATTCCGGGGACGATACCGCCGTCAGAGCGTTGTTGGCGTTCACCAGCCATTGTTGTAATTCGGGATTAATGTATACATCCTCACCGGAATCGGCTGTACAGGCACCCCCTGCGCCGCCGCATTGCACCAGCTTAAGGAATACTTCGTTTAGCATGATCGAAGTATACTTTTGCTGTCCTTCCATTCGATATTTTTCCCATTCTTTTGCATAACGAGAATTGCGCGGATCGCGGCGATTGAGAAACTGGTAGCGGAAAGAAACGGCTGACAACTGCTGTTTGCTGCCGATGAAGATTGGCGGGTCAGTGCCGCGCGTAATATCGAAAGAAAAACCGATCGCGGTATTACGCAGGAATTTCGTGAAGTAATCGTCTTTCCTGAAGTAATCGCTCACGCCGGTCGCATCGTTCACCCGGAATAGTCCGTTGTTTGTTTGCCAGCGATAAAGGGCCTCGGTAAGTCCGTAAGGGTTGACCCGAAAGGTCACGGTGTTGCCCGTTATCGAACCTTCGGCAGCCCCGTTTTCCGTTGCCCAGCCAAGGAAAGCGGGCACGCCGCCTTTGACCGCCAGCGAAGTGGTGCCGGCGGTTTTAGCATCGGCCCCCATTTGCTTGTCCATGCGCGCGTCTTCGGATTGGAGCAGGAAGCTTTTTACAACGAGGTCCATTTTATCATTGGAAACACCCATGGATTCTTCCATCTTCCCCTTGATCAAAGGAATCAGGTTAGAGTTGGCTGAACCCGGGGCCATTCCGCCTTTCAGGGCTTCCGCTTTTTGCCTGATGGCATCGTCCTTGTCCTTTTTGGCCTCTTTTAGCAGTTGAAGAAACTTGTCTCTCTTATCCTCGGCTGCTTTTTTTTCGGCCGCGCTGGCAGCCGTGTCTATTTCGTTCTGCGCCTTGTCAGCCTCGCCCGCAGCTATCGCCATTTTGTTCTGCGCGCTGTCAGCCTCGCTTTGCCAGTCCTGGGCCTGCTCCCGCCGGGTGTCCATGATCGTTTTCGCCAGCGAGCAGATGGCCCGTTCAAACCTGCTGTAACTGTTCTGGTCGAGATGAAGCACCAGATCGCAATGGCTAACGGTCTGGTTGTTTGCTTCCTTTAACTGCTGCGAGAGAGTTTTTCCCGTTTCGGCGATCTTAGGAATAGAAGTTACCAGGGTCGTATCCTGCGCCGGGATCGCAGCGAGTGCTCCCGCTGACGGTGCTGCTGCCCTTGCTGCGGCCGGTGCTGCCGTCCTTAACGGTGCCGCTGCCGGCCTTGCCGCATCTTCGCTTTCCAGTTGTTTTTTCAAGACGTCGCGTTCGGCTTCCAAACGTCTTAATTCCTTTTGTTTTAGCGCTTCCTTAAGAGTGTCTATTTCCTTTTGCACGGAGTCTATTTTTTGATCCGTCATCTGCGCGGAGACCGCCCCTGGCAGAAAAAGAAGCACGCATAGTGAGAACAGGATAATGGTGTTTTTGATCTTCATAAATTTTCCCCGTTAGTTGTCAAGAAAAAAGCGATATGTACGCTCGGCTCGGTTATTAAAAGCAACATCATGGCTGATATTGCGTTTGAACAGCCCGCCCTGGCTGCCGGTGATTTTCACGTCATACGAGCCGGGCGCGTTGAATTCATAAGTGATCATGACCAGCACGCTGGAAGCGGTGGTGAACTCATCCAAAGCGGGATCGGCGCTTATGCGAAATGATAATTTCCCGTCCGCGATATCGGGATCTGTCGTCGCGCCGTTTTCGAATTCGCGCGTGACAAGAAAAGTGATGCCGTTATTAGTGGTAAAAGTGAACGTTACCTTTTCACCTTTTGGACATAAAAACTGATCTTGGGTATTCGGTTTCTTTTTCATATTCTCAATAACTCCTGTGGACGGATGAATCGCGAGCGTGTACTCAAAAAACATCCGCAAGATAAAAAATTCCCCTTGATAATGAGAAGCTGCTGCGATTGCAGCTTAAAAGTGTTTGTGCCCGGCTTGAGAGTGTGGGCGATAATTCGCCCGTTGATCGCCGCTGTCAAGCGTTTTGCGAAAAATATCGCAAGGCTTTCAAATCATGGCTCAGTAATGTTTTACAGCAACACTGCCGCGCCAAAAACCGGTGATTTCGGTAAAAACGCATCAATCCCGCGATAGGCGTTTTTTGGGAAAATTTCGCGGCTTCTATTTATGTATGGCAAAATAAAGCAAAATCTTACGCTAATTAAAAAGAAATATTTTCGAATGAAAAATTACCGCGCATCCTTTGAAGAGATCGATTGGCAGCAGACGCCTGGCGGCGCGCGTTTCAAGCTGTGCGAAGCGGACGGACGGAGGGCGAGGCTGCTCGAGTTCGGCCCTGACCTTGAGCATCCCGAGTGGTGCGAACGCGGCCATCGCGGCACCGTCCTCGCGGGTGAACTGCGCATTGAATTTGAGAACGGCGCCGATGTGATCTATCACCCGGGCGATCTCATCCATATCCCCGCAGGCTGTGCAGACTGCCATCGACCTTCCGCGCTGAGCGAAACGGTCCGCGTTCTGTTTTGGGAAGAGACGGCGTGAGACCTCACCCGCTCTTCCTGGGAGCGCCGGCATCTTGCCGGCAAGGCTGTATCGTAAGCCTAAAAATCAATGGGACACGGATCTGACGGATAAGACAGATCTGCACGGATTTTCAGATCGGTTTTGATCAGTTTAATCCCGTGCCATCTGTGTCCTATTTCGAACCTTGCGCGTCCGTGCCGGCAAGATGCCGGCGCTCCCAGGTTTACGGGCGCATTTCTAATGTCCGCTTATTAAATATCAAACTGACCCACTATCAGAATTCTTTATTATTAACTTTTCTTCGCCCGATTGTTTATAATTCCTGTATAGAATTTTTTTCAAGGAGGTAAAACGATGTCCGCATTGATACGCCGTTTGAGCGGCCTTTTCATACTGCTCACGTTACTAACATTATCAGCATCCACGATCGTCGCCGACGATTACCGTTCACCGAAAGAGGTCTTCGATAAAATGGAGGCCAATTTGATGAAGATAAAAAACCGGCGCGTAAAATTCCGCATCGAAGCGACCGGCGCCGTCACCGGCACTTTTGAAGGCGAGATCCTGTTTAAAAAGGGCAACGTGATGGATTACCGCACGTCGGGAAAATTCCTGGGCAAAGATCACAAGCTTTTTCTTCTTTGCGACGGCGCAAAGCTGCGCGGCGGCAATAGTGGCAGCGAGAAATCTCCCTTCGAGATGGACGCGCCCGCCGGGTTGCGTCCCGGCATACTGATCGGAATGTCGCGGATGGGTTTGATGCACAATATCGCTCGCCTGACGGGCAATAAACCTCCCGACCGCATCGATGGCTCCGTGTACCAATGGCTCGTGGTGCAAGACGCGGCCTACGCCAAAGAAAATCCGCCCGATTCACCGCTGGCCACCGCCGAGCTAAAACAGAAAGACAAAAAATTGATCGTGGTGTTTTACAAACTGGGCGTGGAAAATGAAAAGAACGCCGGCGACGTCGAACTATGGATCGATAAAAAAACCAACCTTCCTACCTTTCGCACTATCACCGTGCATTTCTCCCAAGGCGATATGTTCGTGACGGAAAAATACGAATGGAGTAAGGCGTAATTGGGGATTGGGGATTAGGGATTAGGGATTAGGGATTTGTGCCCTGTCTCCGCAGGAGACAAATTTAATAGCGTCGGGTGAAACCCGGCGTCTCTGGTAACAAGCGCAACACGTCGCCGGAGGTGACGAATTACCTCCAAATATATGCGTCCCTTTCAGGGACAGATCCTGGTTAACAGGTTACGTCGGGTTTCACCCGACGCTATTGAATAAGTCTCCTCCGGAGACAAAAACCCGTTGCGGATACAGATAGCGCTTACTACTTACTGCTTACTGCTTACCGCTCACTGTCTACGATTCATCCGAATCTTCGATCAGGAATGCGTTGAACATCCAGCCGCGGTGCGAATTGCCTTCGGTGTCTTTGTAGCTGGCCTGGCACCATTGGCCTTCGACTTCGCCGATGTAGACGGTGGTGCGGCAGTTTGAGACTTTGACCTGCGAGCCCTGTTCCAATTTTATTATCGGATTGGTTTTTTCGTTCGGCCCCGAACGCATATACAATCCGGCCGGCGTGCTGACCGTCGCCATGTAGGGGCGATTATTGCGGCGCGGCGGTGCGGTCGGCACCGGGGTAGCGGCCTGGACGGGCTGCATCAAATATATCGGTGTCGGCTCTGCCTTGGGCGTCTCCGGTTTATGCTGCGCGGGCATCAGCAGTACGACCAGCGGCGTCAGCGCCACCAGCAGCCCGGTGATGGCCGGGATCGTCACGCTCAGCTTTTTCCACCAAGGGGTCTTTTGGGCCTCTTCCTCTTCTTCAGATACGGGCGCGGCGGCCTTGTGCTCTATTTCCTCGGCTTCTTTAGGGCTCGGTTTATGATCGTCACTCATAATTGGGGGATTCCTTTTTGCTAAATATATTACCTAAACATCAGGCAAAGTTGTAAATAAATTTTGTAGGATCTTAAGTTATATTATAGACGATTTTTCCCATGTTTTTTGCCAAAATATTGATATTTACGTCTCACTGCCTCGGTGAGTATGAAGTCAGCACCGGGAACGCAGTGACCGGCTTCTTTTCCGATGCGCTCGATATCCGTTAGTTTTTCACTGCGCTCATTTAGCCGGTCACTGCGTTCCCGGTACTGACCTCATGGTATTATGGCCGGATCTGACGCGAGCTTCAGGATTCTTCCGTATCGGTGTGCAGATAGGCGGTAAATATCCAACCGTGATGCGGCTTGCCGGCTTTGTCCAGGTAAGTCCCTTCGCACCATTTCCCTTCCATCTCGTCTACCATTTCCGGATAGCGATTGCAGTTCTTATAAACCAGCTTGGCGCCTTCGGCGAGATGTATCACCGGGTTTTTCTTAAGGTTAGGCCCTTTCCGCAGGTCCGAAGCCATGACCACCGTGGCCGTTTTGGGCTCATTCCGGCGCGATTGCCACGTCCCGTCATAACCTCTTCTTTCGGCTTTCTGCGCGAATTGCTGCGGCGCGGTGTTTTTTGGCTCCGCGGTCTCAACCTTTGCAGGCAGCAGCGCCAGCACCACCGGGCTGCCCAGCACGGCAGTGATCACCGGAATATAAAGGGCCGGATTTTTCCACCAGCTTCTCCTGGCCACCGCTTCCGCGATGACCTCGACCTGATCTTCACTTATCTTGGCATTGTCTAACATAAAGAATGGGAGTTCTCCTTTACTATTACTTCTAAATATTATGAAAACCAGCCAAAAACGTTTCGCGGCAGGTAAACCTGGGAGCGCCAGCATCTTGCCGGCAAGCGCGATTTGTCGCGCTAAAAAGTTTGTAAATAAAGACATTTAGATCGCTGCGCGATCTTTGCCGGCAAGATGCCGGCGCTCCCAGGTTTACAGGCACATTTGACACGCCGATGGGAATCGGGTTATAAATATCCTCCCCTAAGACGGATTCCCACTCCCTGTGGTTAAGGATCTCGAGCGATGCGTTTCCCTGCGGCATTGTTTTTTTAGAGGGCCCCCTGAATAAATTTAAACCAAAATTCCCATAAGGAGATCTTCATATTTATGCCATTTCAACTACCCGCTCGCCTGATCGGCTTTAACGCATTCGGGCTCGCTTCTGACAATAGACTGGGCGCCACTAACAGCGACAAGCGCAACTTTTTTCAATACCTGGATGAGGAAAATTATCCCTTCAACCTGGTCAAGGTCGTCATTTTTTCCAACGGGTTAAACGAGGTCACTCCCGACCGTTTCGTGCCGCTTTACCAGCAGGACAAAACGATCAACCAGGCTTTTCTCGAAAACCTCTCCACGCTCGCCGACGAAGCCCACAAAAAGAATTTTCTCGTTCAGGTGTGCCTGTTTCACTATCACGCCATCCAGGACCAGGGCCAGGCGCCGCCCCATAATCCGTTCGGCATTAACTACGAGGCCGGCGGCGTGGCGCTGCGCAAACGGCTGCGCGATTTCTTTACGCCCGCCGGGGGCGATCCTAACAAGACGCTGCAAAAACAGCTCATCACCGCCGTCGGGAACAAATTAAAGAAGAAGCCCAACATCATCTGGGAGCTATGCAACGAAGTGCGGATGGACGGCGCCCTCGTCCCGGCCAACACGCCGCCAACCCAGGTGCAGGATAATTGGAACCTCACTACCTGGATGCAGCAGACTGAAAACTTTCTCAAACAAACCGTGGGCAGCGACATTCACGTCTGCACCAGCAGCGGCACCCTAGCGCAGAACGAAAAGATCACCTGTGAAAATGTGCCGACCACTCATTTCGATTTTCATTTCGGCCAATGGAACGAAGACGGCAACTATCGCCAATTTATCAAGTATGCCAAAGAGCGCGCGGCCGCCTATGCGCCCGGCCACCTCCTGGTCTGCAACGACGACGGCGCCAAGGAGGTCAACGAGAACACTCCCACCCACGAGTGGTTTGAACGCACGGAAGGCAATCTGAAAAACTGGGCGGGCACGGCGTTTGAAATGGGGCTCGGTTACATGCTGAAGGCGACTTACCCGGCGAAGCTGCCGTGGAACCTGCATGCCATGCGGGCGATAAAATTCGCCCATGAAACTCACCCGCTATTTGTGCCTACTGCTGCCGCAGAAGCAAAAACGGCCGGGTAAATCAAAAAGTCAGTACCGAAACTCCCCCTGCCCGAGGAGGGGTGAGAGAGTGACCGGGTTTTGGATTTTGGATTTTTGGTCTCCGTAGGAGACAAATTTAATAGCGTCGGGTGCAACCCGACGTCCATGATAGCAACCACGTTATGTCCCTGAAAGGGACGCATGATTACTCTCCAAGATATTTTTTTTGTTGAATCCTATGGAGTCGTCGGGAATGCGTCCCTTTCAGGGACAGATCATCGGTTAATGTTTTACGTCGGGTTGCACCCGACGCTATTGAATAAGTCTCCTACGGAGACCAAAATCCGGTCACTGCGTTCCCAGTACTGACTTCGTGCCCGGTACTGACTTCGCACCCAGCAGTTCTTCGCAATCGAGGTCTTCACAGGCGGCGGTGATGCGGCGGAAATTTGCCTGCCAGATATCAGGCGAGAGAAATTCACCACTCGCTTGCCCGACCGGCGTGAACAGGTGCGTCAGTACGGAATAGCGGTAATTAAGCAAACAATCTTCCCACGAATATTGTTTGACACCGTGCTCTGCCAGCGCCGAATGATAGTGCCGCAGCAGAGGAATTTCTAACCGCGCGCGGCTATCGGGTTTCCATTTCAGCGCCATCAGGTAAGCCAGGTCGTTGGTCGGCGGGCGCACGCGCAGCGTCGCCAGGTCGATCATATAAGCGCGGCCGTTATCTTCGCAGGGAAAAAGAAAATTCCACGAATGAGCGTCGCCGTGGATAAGCGTGTTTCGCCTGCGCCCCGCATAACGCTCACGCCAGAAACCGGGCAGGAAGGCGAGCGCTTTTTCATATACGGTGCGGATGGCGGGCGTTATCTCCTCATCCATCTCGGCAAAAAATTTTGGCAGGTCGTTTTTCATCCGCGCTTCGATATTGTCGATGTCCGCGACGGCGAGCAGCTGCCCGATCTGCCCGAGCGCTTCGTTTTCCCACCAGAACGCATGAAATTCCGCCAGTGTTTCGACCGCGCGTTCCCACTGCCGGACAGCAATATTTTCTTTGGTGTTGCCGCAAACGTGCGTGGCCGAAAGGTCTTCGAGCAGCAGATGCGAGCGGCCGGTTTTTTCATCGACGCCCGTGTCAAAACAGCGCGGGACCAACCGCACCGGCATCTCCGCCTGGAGCTTTCGATACGCGAAAACTTCCGCCCGCCCCATTTCCAGCACTTGTTCGTTATTAGCGGTATCGGCGAGCGAAACTTTCAGGATCATTTGTAAAGGAAGCGCGGGCTGCGCATCATCCGAATATGTAATTCCAATGCGGTAGAAATCCGCGAAAAAACTCCGGAAGGTTTCGATGGAAATTTTTGTCACGCTTCCCTGCCTCAGATGGCCGTTCGCGCGCAGCGTCCCGGTCAGCCAACCGACGGTAAGTTGAGATGCGTTAGTAATAACTTCGATCATCAGGGTTCACTATTATGAACGAAAAACCGGGGTGAAGTGTTCACGCTAAAGCTGAGACGGCACGTGTCAGAAATAGGACACGGATTGCGCGGATCGGACGGATTTTCGCGGATTTTTCAGATCGGTGTTTATCCGTCTCATCCGTTAGATCCGTGTCCTATTTTTCATACAGGCCGCGCAGACGAAAGTGCCTGTTTTTTCAATTATTTATCCTCATATAGTCTTAATGCATACGATTTGAGCGGGGTTTGGTACGGGACAAATTTATTAAAAGCCCGTAACCGCTTTAGAACCGTCAAAAGCCAGCCGTGGCATGAGGCTTGCGCTGTAGACAGCGGAGAAACTCCATTATGAAATTAAATAATTTACTAAAAAACATCAAAAGCATCGGCTTGGCACTTTCGTTACTGGTGGGCTTTTTGCTCATCTCAGGTTCGAGCGTCCACGCCCAATACCAAAACCGTCAAAACGATCGCAATAATAACGACCGCTATGATAATAATGGCGGCAAAATGTACCGCTTTGCGGTGCAAAAGGGTTATGAGGACGGTTTGAAAAAAGGTTTACAGGAAGCCCGCGGTCGTCGTAATTCAAGCGCTGAAAATAATTCGACCTATAAGATCGCTTCGCGCGGCTATCAATCGCGCCACGGCGGCAAATCCGACTTTCAGATCGCTTACCGCGAAGGTTTTGTGCGCGGCTACAATGAAGCGTTTCAACGCTATCAGGACAATGGCCGGAATAAATGGGACCGGAACAAACGCTCACGCAATAATAATTAGATCAGAAATAATTTCTGACTTCCTCATCAGCCGCCGGGATATTTTCCCGGTGGTTTTTTATTGGCAGTACTTCAGAACGCCAAGTGGTAGATGCAACCGGGTTTGTCGCCGGAGGCGACCAATTTAATAGCGTAGGGTGAAACCCTACTTAGATGATTTACAACGGTCTCCGACGCCGAAGGTGTCGAATTCGTCCGCTTCGCGGACGGGATGTTTGCCGCTACGGTCGTCGGGTGTTACCCGACGCTATTAAATTCATCGCCTCCGGCGAAAAAACACAAACAAAGAGGACGGCCAATGGCGCCGCCCTTCCCTCTTCCCTCTTCCCTCTTCCCTCTTCCCTCTTTCCTATTTCCTATTTCCTATTTCCTATCACCTTATTCCTACTGGTTAGCGACAAAGTCCATTACCAGATCGTTCGTCATGCTGACGACCTGTGCAGGATCGTTAAAGCGGTGGCGCTTGGCGGAAACGCTGATGACATAGTTTTGTCCCGCCGCCAGGTCCGGAACATTGTAATAACCAAAGCTTCCGGTCACGACGATGATCGGCTGGCTTAGATCGCCGCCGGTAATTACCAGCGTCGCGTTGGCGATCGGGCGGCCGTTAGCTTCAGTCACGCGCCCGGAGATGGAAGCCGTCGCGGCTGTAACCGGCAGCGGCGCAAAGGTCACATTGCGAAACACCGTGTTGGCCGAGGCCGTGGCAAGCAAGGTCGGCGCGCCGGGCACCAGTTCAACGCTCCGCGTCTTTTTGTCGCCGACCGGCGTCGGCCGCGCGTTGTAACCGCTGGTGTCGGTATAGACCGAAAGCGTATTGGCGTTGGTTAGCGTGCTGGTTCCATAGATCGTAACGGTCGGCACCGGGACGTTCGTATGAATAGCGGCCAGGCCGCGGATCCCCGGCGTCACCGTGCCGTTTAACACCCAGGTTCCGGCGACCAGCGAGTACTTCTGTACTCCGCCGCCGGCAGCGTCGTCACCCACATAAATGGTATCGACACCCGCTACGGCAGGCGTCAGGTCGGCGAAAAAGAACGGGTACGGGCTGGTTCCCGCAACTCCGGTCAGGTTCGCGATGGTCTGGCCCGTGGTGGTCGGAAGGCCCGTGCCGACCGTGCCGATGCGCAGCGCGCCCGAAGCCGAACTGACATAAAGCTGGCCGTCAAAAATATTGATCGAGCGAAGATTCGTCGTGCCGTTAGCGACTATGGTGCCCGCTCCGCTGCCGCCGAAGGTTGTATAGACCACGCCGGTATTCGAACCGCTCAGCCAGATATCGGTGCCATTGCTGCTGACGATGCCGCGCGGGTTGCCGGCGCTGAAGCTGGTGGTGGTGGTATTGGTACTGACGATGCCGTCTTTGCCCACGCGGGCGATCACACGCAGAACGACCGTGGTAGTGGTGCCGGCGACGGCGGCCGTTCCTACCGCGGCGTCATAACCGAAAACAAAAATATATCTGCCGTCCGCCGAGCGCGTCATCAGACATTCCGATGTCGCCGATCCGCTAAGCGTAAACATCTGATTGGGACCATCGTCCACTGTCGGCATGGCAATGGATTGAACCAGCGCCCCGGCCGTCGTATATTCATCGAGAAACACCGGGAATGCGGAACCGCTCAGCGCGCCGCCGCCCACCGCGCCGATCCGGCACACCACCAGGTTACCCGCCGTAAAGGCCGCGGCCAGGGACGTCCCCGCCAGGCACATCGTTAAGATCGCCGTAAGTATCGTGCAATTAATTATTTTTTTCATTCAATTCCCTCGCTGAGATTTATAGCGTTTCCGGTTCGCTGGCGTGGGAATCTGCTGAGACAAGCGGACAGGTTTTTTGACCTATTTTTTAAGTTAAGGAATTTTCTTACACTTTGGCTGGTTAGTAAAGCAGTAAAGTATTAAATCGGCGTAAATACGTGCCGGGCCGGAGTGGTTTGTTTTAAGTTTCTTATATCAATTGCCACTAGCTTTAGCTAGTGGACTAAAAACATATTTTCTATGAGCTTAACCACTAGCTAAAGCTAGTGGCAATTTAAAAGACAGGAATCAAAAACTCCCCTCCTTACGAAGGAGGGGTGGCAGCCGTTTCGGCTGACGGGGTGGTTCTCTCCCCGCCGAAGCCGGAAACCCGGCCGCTACGGTCTCCCGGTTCTGACCTCATCATAATGGCTATCGTTTTAAATCAAAGATCGCCAAAAAACAAATTCTCCAAAACCCTTCCTATAAAAACGAACGGCTATCGGCAATAATTGTCTCGCGGCATTTCTGCTTTTGGCAACTTTCTAAGTTCCGCTGATCTTTTCAAGCCGCCTTTAAATACTTTTGGGACATAACGCGTGATTTTTACGATTTCTGGAACATTTTTGGAACAGGTGGTTCACTGGCACACCCTGGAACTGTTCCACTTCGCATCTTTTTCGTTCCTGTTTAAAAAAAATAAGGAGCGGATATGGGATTCCGCTCCTTTGCCTTATGGCCGATCAGTTCAGTCCCCTCAGACTACTGAGGATCGGCGACAAAGTCACCGTCGTTAATACTATCCGTCAGCAGGTGAAGCTGGCTCGGGTTCGAGAAGAAGAACCTTCGCGATTTCACCGTCACGACATAGTTTTGTCCGACCGGCAAGTTTTCAAAGTTGTAGTAGCCGAGGCTGCCGGTATAGACGATCATCGGTCCATCCAGATTGCCGCCCGTCAAGACCATCTTGACGTTCGCGATCGGCATGCCGCCCGTGGTCAATACGCGCCCGCCGATATTAGACGTAGCCGCAGTGACCGCGTTCACGCCGGCCGCCCAGCCCGAGAAGCTGGTAACGAGCGGTGCGGTGAACTGGTTCAAGCCGTCGTTGACCGTACCGGTTACGTATTGCGTGGTGGACGCGCCGTCCCACTTGAAGACCTTGTAGGCCGTTTCCACGCCATACACATCTTCCGGCAGGTATTGGAAGGTCATATCGGCAGTGATATCGCCGATCTCCTGAACATTCCAGTAACGCGAGGTCGAGCTCGTCTGTCCCAATCCGGGCAGCCACGTATCGACTACGTTGACCACCAGGCTCGAGGGCAGGATCGAAGACGGGTTGATAGTTGCCGTCATCGGCGAGTATTCACCGATGAAGCCTTCCGGCGCTTCTTCGCCCGATCTGGCCGAACCGTTACCCACGGTACCCACCGGGAAGGTAAAGGAGCCGGCGGTGCAGAAGTCCTTCCTGACATTACCCACGACGTAATTGACCGCAGGAACTACCTGGGTAACCGTTGCATCGCAGCCAATGGTAAGCGTATTCGCTCCCATATTCGCATTCGAACCACCGCTCAAAGTCAGGATGTTTGTAATTGTCACGTTTCCGGCGACTGGCGTTCCCCCGGCGAGGTTTGCGTTGTAGAATGTCCCGGACGGGAATGTAGGGCCGTCGGCCTCGACCAATTCGTCAGCTCCGATATCCGGATTTGTAATGAGCGGCCGCGGGTCTGAGTCGTAATCGTTAGTAACGGCCGCCAACGGGGCGCCGACACTCAGCACAGGGCTGGTTATGGAATTAATATGCAGATTGCTGGCTGAAACGAACACGGGATCCGCCGAGATCGACGCGGCATCCTGCGACGTTGCGGTCTGCCAGCCGAGAAGGGTCGGCTGGAACGTGCCGCCGCTGCCGCCAACCACACCTACGCGTGCCTGGACATTGGCATTGTACAGATCGTTGTTATTAGATCCTCCCGTACCCCAGCTATAACCTGTCGGTATGCTCAACGCGGCATGAAGCAGCGCTACCGTATTGGACGTCAGGTTCATCACGGAAATGTTGTCCCTGATGGACGGGTTAAGAACCGCGGTGGTCTGGACCATGATCCCGAACGAACTGGTGTCGGACGAAATTGCGGCGCCCGGATCGATGTCGCCGACCATGTTGATTGAGTTGTTCGCGATCAGGTCGCCGTTGCCTTGTGACAAGGCGATGGCAACCCCCTGGTCAGGCGCCGTTCCATTTGCCTGAATGTTGTACAGCATGTTGTTGACGATACTGTTCGAAGTCGGGCTGGCGCCATTGGTACAGTTTTCATTGATACCAACCGCAGAGAACGTACCGCGCTCGACAATATCGTGGATATTGTTTCTTGCGATCACGCCGTTGGTGATCGTTCCGATAATGGTTGGGCTCGAAGTGCCCGACCATGACGCCGCTCCGCCGCAGAGAACGATACCTACGTGGTCTCTGTTGCTGCTGCCGCCGGTGAGCGCCGTGTCGCCGATCATCCTGATCTCGTTACCGGTTATGTTGAGGGCATTCTCATTAAACGCGAGAACACCGACGGTCGCGATCTGATCGGCGCCGAATGCGGCCGGACCGATCGTGTTATTCGAGATCACGTTGTTCTGATTCATGTTGCTGGCCAGGCCGCCGATCGAGGCGATGCCCACGCCCACCTTCTTAATGAAGTTGTTTGTAAAGGTATTGTTGTCGTTGTCCGTACCGCCCGTAAGAATGGACGCGCTGGTTGACGAGATGATACCGAGGTTAAAGACCGGGGTACCGGTACTGTGGTTAAAGCCGCCTGCCAGTATCGTGTTCTTCACCGTATTGTTCTGCGCGCCGTTCACCGAACTGCCCAGCCAGATCACAGCCGTGCTGCCTGCCGGGTTCGCGTTGGTAATGCTCAGGCTGCGATCCGTGCCGCCGCTGACAGAGCCGTCTATAGTAACGTTGTCGGCGTCGCTAAGTTTGATCACCGAGATAGCGCCCGCTGTGCTGGTGATAGTCCTCGGAGCCGCGCTCGGCTTGATGGTGACCGCCGAGCCGCCGGCAACCTGGTTAAGCGCCACGGAACCGGATTCGTTGATCAGGTCCGAGGTAAGGACGATCGTAATAGGCGCTCCGGTGCTTCCCCCGAGGTTGATAGCCTCAAAGATGCCGCCCGGGTTGGTCAGAGACGTATAAAACTCAGCAGATCCGACATTGATGCTGCCGCTAAACGGCGGCGGCACATCCGTGATGGTCGCGGTCGCGACGAGCGGTGAACCTAATGTCGCCCCGCCGGTCGGCGCTGAAAGCGTGATCGTAAAGTTCTCTGCCGCGTCGACTACTGCATCCGAACACAGCGTGACATTGATCGGCTGACTTCCGCTGCCGTCAGGAAAGACCAGGAACTGCGGTCCCGGATTGACGAAATCGACCCCGACGCCGCAAACCGCGCCGCCTATGGCCGAGCCGTTGGTCAAAGTATAAGTTGCTCCTACTATTCCCGAAGTGCCGGAAATGCGGTTGGCCGTGGCCACAAGCGTGGTGCCTTCATTGCCGCTATAGACTGCCGAGCTTAATTGTATAACGCCGGGCGCCGGGTAAAATTCGTCTGCGCCAATATCCGGCAGCGCGCCGTTCGGACGCACCTGGGCGTCAATATCGACCAAAAGGCCGACGCTGACACCTGCATCTATCATCGGTGACGCACCGGTCAGATGGGGATCGGTGCTCGAAGCCACTAAAGGATCCACCACTTTACTTGCATCGTCATTTGTTGCCGGTCCGAGCAAGGTGGTCAAGGCACGTAAATTGGATGCGGGCGTATTGACGGCCGCGTTAAAGTTGGAAGCGAGATAGACACCAGTTCCGACGGTAAAGCCGCCCTGGCCGATGGCCTGCGTCGTCACGCTCGGCCCGCTGTTGTAATCGTTATTATTGAGCGTCAGCGTCATCGCGGAAGCCGAATTCGTAGGCAAAACTATTGAAGCGTGCGCGCTGGTAGTGCCGCCCGACACGAGGTTTGAAAAGATATTATTTCTGACATCCATGCCGGTCTGGCTGGTGGTTACTATTACCAAAGCGCCGGTCAGAAGATTGGTTGACGTCGATCCCAGCATCACTCCCGTCATATGGACGGTATTGTGATAGATCTTGTGCCCGGTTCCCGAAGCAACGCGAAGCCCGTAAGTACCAAAGCTGGCGTCAAAAGAAAACCCGCCCGTCATGTTTCCCAATACATCGGTAATGAAATTGTTCTGGACCGTAATGTTGCTGCCGCCGCCCAGGTTGATGCCTCTAGCCGCGGTGGTGCCGCCGTTATTGTTGTATACCTTACTGACTTTGTTACCGGAAATAGTTCCCGAAGCCGCGGTCGTAGCCACATTTATACCCTCAACCACAGTGCCGCTTGCAATTCCCGAGCCGACGATTTGAATGTTGTTGACTGTGTTTCCGCTGATGGTGTACGGCGCGCCCGCGACAGCCACGAAAATGCCTCTCGGTACGTTAATGGCAGTGGAATTCTGCGCCACGCCGTTGACCGTATTGTTGCTGATCGTCTGTGTTCCCGCGCCGATCGGAGTGGCGACCTCAATACCGTTGATCGTGGTCGCTATAAAGGAAAGGATACTTTGAACCGTATTTCCGGAGATGGTATAGGCGGTCGTACCCTGGATTAAAATACCTTTTGTATAAACGGTAGTAGCCGGAGCTGGAAAAGGTGCATTACCGGTCAGCGTTGCGCTGGCGCCTATCGTGTTATTCGTGAGCGTTATCCCAGTCGAAGAAGCCGCGTTCAGGCCGGTGAATTGAATACCGCGGGCGCACTGATTGATCGCATTATTATCGACGGTCAGGTTATTAACCGTGGTTGCCGCGTCCATCGCTGTGGCCACCGAAGTAATATTTGTCGGGGCTGTAATGGCGGTCGCGCCGCCCTTCGCGCCGACATAAACACCGAAGCTGGAATTTGAAGAAGTTGTGGCCGCCGTTATCAAGCTCGAGTTTCCACCCGTCACGTTACCGTTCAAATTCAAATTTCTGAACGTGTTGTTATCCGCGCTCGGAGTGGCAGCAGACGTCGCTATTCTAATAACCGAGTTGGCGATCACCGTCGTTGTCGTTGTGTTGTTGACAGTAAGATTACGATTTGTTCCCCCTGTGTTGGGGTTGTCGCCATCGATGGTGACATTGTCGGCGCCGTTGAGCTGAATGATACCGAAACCGGTCGTCGGGTTACCCGTGATGGTCAACCCGTCCGCCAACGGGCGGATCGAAACCGACGCGTATAAAGCCGCGCCCGCGCCGTTGCTGTTCAAGGTTGCCGGGGTCGTGCCTTCATTCGAGTTGAAACAAACTTCGACACTGACCGCTCCCTGGTGAACGCCCGCGTTGATATCGGCAAAGGCCGCGCCTAGCGATGCATAAGCCGTCGGGCCGCTGGGCAAGCTCGATTCAACCTCGATCGGCGATCCGGCAGATGCCACATCGCAAGTCCCGACAATCAGCGGTTGGGCCGGTGCTTCAGCGGCTGAGACCTTCTGGGCCAGCGGGTTGCTGAAAGAACCTTGCCAGGTTGAGGCAAATCCGATCATTCCCAGAACAAGTAACGAAATCGATGCAAAAAGCACTACGGCGCGACGTTTCAACAAACTCATAAATTTCCTTTTAAACCAAAATACACACTTCCGGTATGCGAGCGTACATATACGCAACCCCCGGGAATGCTGATGATAGCGGTTCTCTTTCTCCTATTTTTAATCAGTTAACTAAAGTACAGTTATCAGGTGTGCTTATGGTTTAGCCTAGTTTTAGGGGAAAGTCAAGCAGATTTAGGGTTTAGGATTTGTGATCCGGGGTTTTAGAATTATAAGCTTTGAGTGCGATTTAATACCTTTCTGACGGTCTTCCTGTATGAAATCAACGAGAACGCCCTGCGGCATTGTCTCAGTTTATCCGCATCCGCAATCCTAATCTAAAATCTAAAATAAAAAATAGGCCAGGCGGCGAAACCTGGCCTTGTAAGCAAGAGTGTGAGTGTTTTTTTAGAGTGAGGAGGAGCGGGTGGTCCGGCGTCCTAAGACCGGACTTCCCTGGTTTTCCGAGTCGTCCCCGAAAACTTTACTTCCCAAGGATCCACGAAACCATCTGCAGCACCACCGCAAGCGATGTCACTACCAGGTAATACCGGGCGATCTTGAGTTCTCTGACCTCAGAAGCAAAATCCAAACCGTATTTTCCTTTCATCGTCCCGTGTTTCCTTTCGAATAAATCCTTTTGAAGTGCAGCCTCTGGGGGCTGCTTTCTATATAGCAACCCTTGTGCCATTGGCGTTGAATGCTCTAAACACTGTATTTGTTGTATTTAGCAAATGCATATGGTTTGATGCGGTCAGCGCACCGGTCAGCCTGACCGATTTTAATTCTCTCTTTTTCATTGTGACTGAAAATCGTTTGCTGTCTCCCGCTGTTCAAAAAAGAAACCGGCCGGCACTTTGGTTATGCGCCGGCCGCCGTTATTTGTATCGCCTAAGTGAGTAGATCACGCAGTATCGGGTCCCGTTTCGGGTACCACATCAGGCGCAGGCGCCACTGCCGGTTTGGCCGGATCGGGCGGTGGCCGGAAGGCCGCCACCTGGACGTCATCCCCGCCGATGATAAGATCACTCAAGAAGAGGAAATTCAGTTCTTTATGAGCCGTTTTTAGCTGCGCAAGTGTTTGCGCACCGCTCAGAAAGAAGAACGAGGCCTTTCCGATCTTTATCTTTGTGAGGGGATCGTCGATCATCGCATATGTTGCCTGGATCGCGTCGTCGCCATCCGCGGTGTCCAGCTTTACCTTTTCGAGACCGGTGATCTGCGCCGACATATTCATCTCCGCGTCCGCGCAAGCATCCGTCAGATCGCTCAGACTGTTGATATCCGCCGCTTTATAAACGATCTTAAATGTTTCGTCCGCCATAACTATCCTTCCTCCTTCTCATTGCCGTTATCTACGATAATCTGTTTTATTTTCTTGAAGATACCGTCGAAGCCTTCTTTGTTTTTATTTTGAAATGCTACCCGTCTGAAGATCAGAAATTTCTTGGCGATGTCAGGTGAATCTTTTACCTTCAACTCATCGCGTATTGCCGTAAGCGCATTATTTACAGGCTCTATGGCTTGTATCGCGACCAGCACATCTTCATTGGCATCGATCGCGTCCACGATCGCCTGATAGCTTTTTATCGCCGCGGTGCGGGCATCGGTCTGAGCAGTAACCGTAGGGTCGGTTACCACCATTTGATTGGCCAGGCCGGTCAGGATTTTTGAAGTTTTAGCGTCAAGATCCAGGTCCGCCTTAGACGGTACGGACCCGAAATAAGCATTGTTGCTTTCGATGACCTTTCCTTCGACCGTCTTTTTCGCGATACCGGTCGTTGCGGAGAGTTCGGCGAGCGCTTCGTCCAATGTCCCGGCTTTGCAGTAACGCATAATATCCATCAGGGCCATCGGGTAAGAATAGGCGCTATCGGGCTTATCTAATTTGCCGAGTATTTCTATGTATATCGTTGACCGCTTGGTTTCCATCACGTTGAACAGCACCTGGTTTTCCTGCAGTCTCAGATCCTTGGTTACCGCCCGGTGGGTCCCCTGCAGCAAGGTCGTTACATCGGCCAAAACGGATTTCGGCCGCAGGCCGTTAGTTATGCTCGTCGCCGTGGTTAAACCGATCTCCAGAAAATTCATCAGCAGTTCGAAGCCGTCCGACCATCTGCGGCGTTTTGTCCGGTAGTCCCTGAACACTTCGTCCGATTGTGCCAGCGCCGTGAACACCAGTGCGTTTCTGAGCCTCAATGCCTCCGGGACGTTTATCTCACATGGCTGGTTCGAACCGCTGGCCGTTCCACTCACCGTTCCGTGAACTCTTGTTGAAACCCGGGTATCCAGATTTCCGGTCAAATCACCTCTTACATCGTCTATTCTTACGGTCTCCGTGCTAGTTTTTCCGCCCTCGGTTTTCGTAATAGTGCCTGTCAGCGGCCCCGTCACGGTGCCGGTCACCGGGAGAGTGACATCTCCGGACGCGGTGCCTGTTACATTTCCGCTGATCTTGCTCTCGCTAACCGGTGCATTCGTAATGTCAATGCAGGCCGCCTTGGCATATTGATAAACCAGCGCGGCGTAGTCGGCCTGATTACGCGGTGACATCGGCGTTTTTTTGCCGAGGGCGATCGGGTATTTTTGCGCCGGGGCGACCGGCGCGAGAATACTTCCGATGACGATGAAGAGTGAGGCCATTATCATCGCACGGGAAAAAACATTCGGTTTCATGAAGGCGGACATAAGATCAAAAACTCCTTATTAAGGCATATTCGGTATTAGACAAAGATTGTGGAAATTTCGCGAAGAGAAAACACGAAACGTCATTCGTAACAATTTAAAAGTAAAAGTAACTTATACCCGAAAGCTTTTTCGGTCAAGAACTTTTAGAAAAAAAGCGCTCTATGTTGCTATGTCATTTCGTGCGTTCCATTGCAGATGACGCGAGAAATCTTGACAGCCCCGCGGCTTTGAAGTATAACGGTTCGCATACCCGCAAGCACTTTTGCAAACCAAGACCGACATCTATATATATAGGAGCGCCAAAAAATGGCAAGAGAAGTAGCCGATCAAAATCCCTACCAGGATAAACTTTTGAAGCTGATCCCGACCGAGATCGTGGGAGCTTACATGTTCCTTTCCGGCGTGGTCAGCGGCGGGCCGGAAGCCGCTGCCGCCACCACCAGCACACTGGACGACAACCTGATCTTTGTCGTCTTTTTTGCGCTGCTGGCGCTTACGCCGCTCTACCTCTGGCGCGTCAGCAACGTAAGCAACGTCATACAGATAATAGTGACCACGATCTCTTATGTCGTCTGGGTCTATACCTTGGGCGGCCCGTTCAGCGTCTGGGGGGTTTATTCCCCGGCCGCGGGATCCGTTTTCCTGGTCATCTGGACGCTGGCCATGCCGCTGCTGGTACCGGCCAACCCCCAGGCGCCCCCGGCACCCGCGACCAGCTGAACTTCCCCGCCCCGGCGCGCGCGGATAAGGTACAGATCTAAATTTTGCGTCAGCGGCGGCGGAAGTGTCTCACTGTTTCACCGTTTTAGGGGGGTGTAACACTGAAACACCTGGAACACTTTTGAAACAGAAATCTCGTAAAACTCACGAATCCGGCGACTAAGTTAAAAAAGAGCATTGAGATCAGGAAATTTAGACTTCAAAGAACCCGCGCCGCATCTTCTAAAGGGGCGGCGAACATTAAATAGTAAAGCAATCCTGCGTTTGTTCCGATAAAGGATTTGGAAAGTTGGCGGGAGTTAGCGGAGTTGTATAAATTCGCGGTTAAATTTCTGATTGATGAATTGCCGTTAGCTTTAGCTAGTGGCAATTGAAAGAGCGGGCACAAGCGGCCCTTCCGGACTGCAAATTTATTTGGCTCTGTATTTTACCTTATCAAGTCGAACACCTCTCAGGTCGGGAAGGGTTGCTTCGTGTATTTCGTGGTTAATTCCGGAAGTTTTACCACGAATCACACGAACCACACAAAGAAACCCCTCGCTACCGCTTCGGGTTCTGACCTCATTGCCGAGCGCGGCAAATGAAAAAGCCGGACCTTTCGATCCGGCTTTTCAGCTTTCCCAAGCTAGTCAGTATGACAAGAATTATCTTTGTATGACACCTTCCGTGTCGGGCATTGCGCCGGTGTCGTCGCCGGCCATCGAGCTCAGCGCCCAGCTGTCGCCCATGACCACGCCGTCGCCCATCACGACCCCGTCGCCCATGACCACGCCGTCGCCCATCACGACCCCGTCACCCATCACCACGCCGTCGCCCATGACCACGCCTTTGAGGATCAGGAAGTTGTCGCCCATGACCACGCCGTCGCCCATCACGACTCCGTCGCCCATGACCACGCCGTCGCCCATTACCACACCGTCGCCCATTACGACTCCGGTTGCGAGACCGAGCGAGCCGCTGGTCAGAGAGCCCGAACGCTGCAGGTGAGCATCGCCCATGACCACGCCGTCACCCATCACCACGCCGGCACTGTACATGCCCTGAAACTTGTTCATCAGGTCGTCGCCGGAAAGCATCAGGCGGTTGGTAACGATGGATTTGGTCCAGTAGATGTTCTGGCCGTTGATGGTGCTGCGCTGCAGCGAAGGCAGTGAGCCTGTCAGCAGGGCCGAACCGTTGGTGGTCGGGAGCGTCGTTTTCACGAGTTTCGCCACGCGCACCGCGCCGTCGAGATTGATAGCACCCGCACCCTGCTCGAGCGCGTTGTGGCCGGGTAGTCCCTGCGCCGTGTACATCAGGATGGCTTTCACCATATTGGGCGTCAGGTTGGGGTTAGTGTCGATCAGCACCGCCGCCGCGCCGGCAACTACCGGGGCCGACATCGAGGTGCCGCTGAGATACATAAGCTTTTTGCTGTCCGGGGTCAGCAGGTTGCCGATCACGCCGAGCAGCGGATTGAGCAAGAGCAGCTTGTTCAGGGGCGCGCGCGCGCCGAGCAGCTTGTTACCCGGAGCAACTACGTCCGGTTTGATAATGTTGTCGTATTTTTTGACGCCGCCTACCATCTGGTAACCGCGGGTCGGGCCTTTGGAGCTATAAGAAGCGATGCTGTCGTCAGAGCGATAGTCCGTCGCTTTGGTGTCGACCGCGCCTACGGTCAGGACGGTGGGTTCGATGCCCGGCGAATGGATGCTGCCATAAACTTTGTTTCCGGCGGCATTTTTGCCGGCGTTTCCGGCCGCGGCCACGACCACGATACCGGCATTAAAAGCGCGGCGCGAAGCGAGGCAGAGCGGGTCGTTGCGATAGCTGTCTTTGGCGCCTACGCCGAGGCTCATGTTAAGAACTCTGATATTGTAAGCAGCGCGATTGGCGATGGCCCAATCGATCGCCGCGATCACGTTGGCCGAGGTTCCGGCGCCGTCGCTATTGAGCGCGCGCAGGTTGATGATGTTGGCTTCGGAAGCAGGGCCTTCTTCGGCGCTGCCATTGGCTGCCCAGTCGCCCGCCGCCAGGCTGGCAACGTGCGTTCCGTGTCCGTAAGGATCGTCGGTGCGATTCTGTCCGGTAAAATCAACGTTGGCGACCACGCGGTTGCCCACGCCGCCTTTTTTGAAAAGTTCGTGCGTGCTGTACATGCCGCTGTCGATGATGGCGATACCGATACCGGTCGCATCGCGATAGTCAGTTCCGCTCTTTACATAAACGCCGCTGTTGTACATTCCCAGCGTCTGCAGCACGTGGCCGAAAGATTCGACTTCGCGGTCGGGGGAGATATAAGCAACATCGCCGCTGGCGGCCAATTCTTTCACTTTCGAAAGCGGAAGTTCGGCGCTTACCAGGCCTACATTATTAAAGGTGCGTTTGACCGAGCCGCGCATGGTGGAGAGCGTGGTGCGCAGGCCGGCTGCTTTCAGCTTGTTTTCTTTGGCTTCGACGGCGATCAGCTGTCCCGCCTGGGCTGCCGGCAGTTCACCGGCCAAAAAGTTCAGGTTGCTCGAAGTCTGTACCTGGATGATAACGCGCATCATCGGATCGTTGCTGTTGGTGCGGTTCATTCCATCAACTGCTTCCTGCATATCCGGAGATAATTTGCTGTCAGCGGTTTGAGCGGGAGCCTGTACCGGGTCCATCTGCACTTTGCGTTCTTCCTGCGCGGCGACAGAGCCCTTGAACGGTTTCAGGCTCTGAGCACCGGCGCTGAGCGCCAGGGTCTGTCCGATGATAGCAACCGCTGCCAAAACCGCGGCGGCGCTTTTCATCTTAATTCCCCAATCTGATATGTATATGCCTCTCATTTTACTTTTCCTTTACTAATTTAGGACTGACTTCGAATGCAACTCGCAGTTCGAGCTGCGCGATCTTATATACAACCCCCGTGCCAAAAGTATTAAAAATGTTTAATTGTTGATTTGATGAGATTTAGCGATTTGCGGTGTTTAACAACCAGTCAAATCCGGTCATTCAGCCTGACCGATTTTTCTTCACGACCGGTCAAAGTGATAAAAAGCCCCGGAGATTAGGGACAGTGGGCGTGTGAAAAATCAATTGCTGCCGTTTTTAGCTGACTTTAACGTACGGTGCAATACCTTTTTCAAGAGTGGACAGGCAATCCTTCCCGACCTGAGAGGTGTTCAGCGCAAAAGGTAAATAGGATCTAAATTAATTTGCAGTCCGGAAGGGCCGCTTGCGCCCGCTTCAGATGATCTGGCAGAACCGCTTGTTTTTGATAGGCAAAGGAAGACTTTTGGAGAGGCATCCGTGACTGCGTTTTTATTCGTCTTATTCGTCTTATTCGTGTTATTCGTGGCTAAGTTTTCTTGCGTATCACGTATCACGTATCACGTATCACGTATTTGCGTATCGCGCTCTTACGCTAACCCGATGTCTTTCAGTTTTTTCTTTGGCAGTTTGTCGCGGACGAGTTCGTAGGATTGCTTGATGTAGGCTTTGAGTTTTTTATCGGAAAATTTGGCGCGCATTTCCGGCGAGCGGAACGCCACCCATTTATAGCGACCGACGTAGGCGGCGGGTTCAAAAAATTCCGTCTCGCAGAGTTCTTCAAATTCGTCGTCGCGCACCTTGAAGGTCATCGTCGAACCGGCCTCCATCCCCGTCACGCAAAACATTTTCGCGCCGACGGAAAAACACAGGTCCGCGCCCCACTTGATATCTTCCGTGGCCGCCGGCATGCTCAGACAATACGCGCGCAATTCTTCGATGTTCATATTTAGTAATTTATAAATCTTCGTTCTTCTATAAGACAACAAATCTCTTCACTCCATCGCTGCTGATAAAATTACAATTCTCCACTTTGTATCCGGTTTTGGCTCTTAATATCTTCAAGACCTCGCAAATATAGCTAAAATGCGCCGATTCACCTAAAGAAACGTGCAAATAAAAGCCTTTGTCCGCCTTTGTAAATTTTTTAATTGTTGAATGCGGGAAATACTGTGTTATATACCCTTCGATTTGAGTTTTGTCGTATTTATTAAGAGAGCTTATCAAAGTAAAGTTTATTTGCTTATAATTACGTTCGGTCTCATCTAGGCTGATGGCGATGTTAGCATTTTTTTCGAAACCTTCTTGTCTTTGCTGGTTTCGCAGAATCTCTAAAATTTCATCAAGTTTATCCCCTTCGCGCCGAAGATTTGGAACCGGCGAATCGTCTTTAACCATTACGGGGAGGTCGATTAGTTCGCTCGCATTTTTAAGTTTTGATTCTAACTTGCTCCACGACTCTTCAAATATCTCCTCAAGCAAACCCTCCTTCAACGGATCAATGCCAATCTCCCCGAGCTTTGCGTTGATCGATTTGAGTAATTTTAAGACATCTAACTTTTCAGCTAAGGTGTGTTGAAATTTTCCTAGCGGTTGCTTAACATCGGCTTGTTTCAGATTGAGAAGAAATGTCCACAGCAAAGCATTTTTTGTTTTTGAAAGCGCGCCCGCCTCATAGTGAATCCAATCACTATTCAAATTATCGGGCGTTAAACAAATGATCCCAAAACGAGTTCCCTCCAGAGCGTCGTCTAATTCGTTGCTCCATTTAGCTCCTTTTTCAATATCAGAAGAAAGAAAAGGTTTGACCGCTTGAATTACTCGCGGCAGCCAGTCATTTAAAGCTTCGGCAACCATGCGGCTTGAATTTCCGGACCAACTAATGAAGATTTTCATACGCTTTCGATTATGCCCGTTTTTCGCGAATTCTTATTTTTTGGTCGCCGACAATAATAAGGCTCTGTTCATGTACTTCTGGATCAAGCTCTATAAGTTTCGACATATTCTTAATAAGATTGTCAGATAAAGGGCTTTTAGATCTTAGATAAATAATTCCGTAAAAAGGCCTTCCTTGTCTTACTACCAACTCTCCAAAATCACCGTCTCGAGATACGACAAAGCACTTTTCACTCATCGAAATTTTTAATAAGAAAATATCATCTTTACCTTGCCAGCCATTTTCTTTAACGTCCAAAACCGTAAAGCCTTGATCCCTTAAAAAGATTTTTATTTTAGGGGCAATGTTTTCGTCTGTGAGAAGCTTTAATTGCGAATTTCATCAAGCGTGTTCAAACTCTAAGTACACCTCGTTCTTAAGGGAATCCGCTGCAAATTGCAAACAAGCCCGAATATCTTCCTGTGTCAGATGCGGGTAATCAGATAAAATCTCCTCTTCCGAAATACCTGAGGCAAGTAACTCCAGCACAAATTCGACCGAGATACGAGTACCACGAATTATCGGCTTTCCACCGAGAATATTGGGATTTGAAGTTATTCTGTCCATGCTAATAATTATACCTTACCGGTCAAGTTTTCGTGTTATTCATGTAGCCTCGTGGTTTCAGTTTTGTCTTTTCACTTCCCTGCAAAGACTGTAACCACGAAATCACACGAAACGACACGAAAAAAGCAAAAACAAAAAAGGCGACAACGAGTGCCGCCTCCGAAAAAAAGCCGAATAAATTCGGCGCTCCTAATAATAAGCGATCGTCCGGTACTCGGTGTAGTCGAGCGTGGTGATTTTACCGTTCTCTTTTATCTCGAGCGAGACCGTTCTCTTCGTCCAGTTTCCGCGGTCGTCGAACGTCAAATATTTATAGACGTATTTGCGTTCATTGGGAGCGCTGCCAAAACTCTGCGCGGTTTTTTGCGCGAGGTTTCCTTTTGCGTCAAGCAGCTGGCTGAACTTGTTTTCCAGCGTTCCCGTTTTTTTGTATTCGTAGATCTCGACGCGGTTGTCGCGGTAGCTATACACCGCGCGTAGAAACAGATCGCCCGCGTTATCGTAAAAGAGGCGTTCGGCCAGGCGTTTGCCCGAGTCGTATTTTTCCTCGACGCGGGTGCTGTAGCGCGGGTCGCGTTTCCTGACCGGTTGGCCAGGTATGGGCGGCGTCATGCCCATGCCAATATTGTCGTTTGGAACAACAGCATTTTTATTGACGCGCTTTCCGTCGAGAAAGCCGTACGTTGTGACGACGTACGGGTAGCTTGCCGGGTCATAAGTAACCGTTCTTGTCAGAAATCCCCGCAAGTCAAAATAATAATCGATCTTTTTTTGCCTGTTGCGAACCTGAGCATCCTGGCCGGTGTTTTCTATTTCCTCAAAAATGCTTTTTACCCCAACTTTGGCGCCTTTGGCCAGCTCTTCCGCATCGGGGCGGAGCCACTGCGCCGGGCGGTCAGGTGCGGTCTGGGGCAGATCGACGGGTGCGGCTTCTTTGATCTTCATTGCCGCAATTTCATCGCGCGACGCGAGCCGCACTGAATCCAAAAACCGCTCGGCTACCTTCCGGTTTTCGCCATCGTCTACAAACGCGGCCCTTACGCGCACCGCCCGCCCTTCATGAAAAAACCATCTGACCAATTGACGCCGATCGCCGCCTTCAAAGAAAAGTTCGCGCCCGGCCCCGCCGCGTGCGATCACGGCGCGATCGTAAGAGAGCGTCCAACCGTCCGCTTCCATACGGCCGCTAAAAAGCCGCACCGCTTCTTCAAACATACCGAGCGAATCGCGCGGCACTTTGCTGTCCTTTTCAAATTCGATAAAGGCCGACTCTAACGACACATCGCCCGCGCTCCATTGATCGCGATGGCCTTTGCCCGGCGAATAGGCGTCCTCGCCCTCAAGCGGGCCCGATCTGATAAATTGTGCGGTCCACGGCAGATCGAGGATGTAACCGCCTTCGAAAGAAGAAAATGTTTTGGTGAGCGGCGCCCCTGAAGTCTGAGAAAAAGCCGTGATGTTAATTAAGGCCAGCAGCATAACCAGCCCCGTGTGAATCCGGATCATATAAGACTAAATATTTAATGCGCGGATAATTTATTAAAATCTTACTTAGTGTGATTTAGTGTTGTTTCGTGGTTCCTGCTTTTGGACGCTTATTTACAACACCTTTAAGACTGGAACCACGAAACAACACGAAAACAGCAAAACAAAAAAAGCATTCACAAATGTCGGAATCTATTCACTATTCACTATTCACTAACCACTAGCCACTAACCACTATTCACTAGTAGTTATCCAGATGCCAGCCGGGGTGTATCCACTTCCCGTTTTCACGGACAAAAATTTCGGTGCCGTGGCCTTTGTGCGTTTCCGTCTTGCCGTTTGTCTCCAGATCGAGATCGTAGGTCGTATAGATCACAGAGACATTGCCGTAGGTTTGAATTTTTGTTTCGGGAAAGGCGAGCCGGGTGAGTTTGCCGCCGGCTTTCTTAAAGCCTTCGGCATTGGCCAAAACGTCCGGGCGGCCGCTGGTGCGTTCTTCGCCCGCTCCCCAACCGATGCCGATAAAATTTTCCGGCAGCGCTTTTTCCAGCGCCGTTTTGTTCCCGGCAAAAAAATCGCGCCAGACCGATTCACGAAATTTCAAAAGCTCTTCGCGTTCCGCAGCGGAAAGTTCCCCTTTCGAAGACACCGAAGATGCCGAAGACTTTTGCGCCGGCGCCGAAGCAAAACAAAAAACGACGATCAACGGCGCGAGTATTAAATAATGTAATTTCATCCGAAAATTCTCCTCAGTAATATTTTATGTAAAACAATAAGTGGAGAATAACAATTCGACGAGAGGCGGGGCTATCGAATTCTTGCTTGTTTTTTCTTGACGGAGCGCCGAATTTATTCGGCAGAGCGCGCAGCGTTCGAAAAGAATTTCACTGCTAATTAGATCTTAGGCCGCAGGCGGCCTTGCCGAATGAATTCGGCGCTCCATTTGTTTATCTATCAAACGCCTATGGCGAAGTAAAAACAAAAAAAGGACGAACAAGGCGTCCGTCCGGGTGGTGGCAACGATATCCGGAAAGTTCATAAAGAGTTGTGTCTGGCCTGTTTATCTGCCTTACGGTGGCAATTCCTCCAGCCGATCCCGGCCCCCGCCAACTCTTCCGAACTTCCGAGCGTTCCAAAAAACTAAACAATTTTACTTAAAATGTTTCACGCAGCGGTTCCCTTTAGGTTGCATTATTTTAAAAGATTTTTAACATTTTTGTAAATGATTGAAGGCGGAGAGTTTATGAAGTCAGTACCGGGAACGGAGTGACCGGCTTCCGGTAAAGTTTAATTGTAAATGATTAATGAATAATTAAGAGATGGCAAAGAGTTCATTAATCATTGACCATTAATAGCTAATCACTAAAAACGAAGCCGGTCACTGCGTTCCCGGTACTGACCTCATTGCCAATTGGGAGCACATAACCAATTTCTACTGACCTCGTTTTATTCGGTCTTCCCGCTTAATATCTCTTCGGCCTCGGCGTTAAAGCCTTTGGGTGCATTCTCATAGAACCGCCAGAGCCCGAAAACGGCAAAAGCCGCCGCGATAACGCCGATCACCAGCCGCACCTGGATCAGCACCTGAAGCTCCTGCGAAGCCTGCTGCAGCACCTCGATCGCGCGCATTTCCGAACCCTCGCCGATCACGGTCATCAGCCTGGGGTAGATAAAGCCTAAATTTAGCAGCAATATCACGACAAAGAGCACCGTGCCGATCAGCACGCCGGTGCGCGCCATGTTCTCGTGGCTGTTCCACGCGGCGGCGACAAAGACCGCTCCGGATACGATCACCAACAGCAGCATCGGGATAAAGAAATAGCCGGGATGACGATAGCTGTTGAACGCTTTGGCGACGAGGAGCGAATCGGGGACGCTGTGGAACCAGTTGGCAAAATTGACGAAATTGTCCAGCAGCGCTCCGCCCAGAAGCATAAACACCAGCGCGATATGCGTGAAAAGTAAAATAGCGAGAATGTATCTTTTCATGGAGAGAACTCCTTATGTTTTGAGTCCCGCCTTCAGGCGGCTTTATTTTTCGTGGAACGCTGAGGATTATAACAGGAAATGAAGTCAGAACCCGAATAAGCTCCCCTCCTGCCAGGGGAGGGGTGGCAGCCGCTTCGGCTGACGGGGTGGTGGGAGTAGCGAGGGGTTTTTCGGTTTCGTGTATTTAGTGTAATTCGTGGTTATCTTCTCAAGATCATTAACCACGAATCCCACGAAACACACCAAAAAGAAACCCCTCGCTACCGCTCCCGGTTCTGACCTCATCCTACGATCAAGCCGCTGGTCTGACGTAGAGCACGATCGCCAGGTAATGCAGCAGGCTCCCGGCCATGACAAAGACGTGCCAGATGGCGTGGTTGTGCGGGATGCGGTGCGCGGCGTAGAAAACGACCCCGAGCGAATAAGCCAGGCCGCCGGCCATCACCAGTACGATCGGGCCCCAGCCCACGGCGGTAAACAGCGGTTGGATGAGCACCACGCCGATCCATCCCAGCAGCAGGTAAGACAAGACCCAGAGCACTGGGAAACGCTCGCCAAAAAAGATGCGCAATATGATAAAGGTAAAGGCCAGCGACCAGACGATGAAAAAGATCGTCCAGCCGAAAGTGCCTCCGCGCAGCGTGACCAGCACGAAGGGAGTGTAGGTTCCGGCGGTCAGCAGATAGATGCCGGCGTGGTCGGTAAAGTGAAAGGCCTTTTTTAACCGCGGCGAGCGCACCCCGTGATAAAAGGTCGAGGCCGCGTAGAGCAGCATCAGCGAAACGCCGTAGATAACGTTGGCAATAATATAAAACTTGTCGCCATTGGCAAGCGCCAGCACCATCAGCACGATGGCCCCGATCACGCTCAAGCCAAGACCTAACCCGTGCGTAATGGTATTGGCAACTTCTTCGACCGAAAGCTTCTCTGCCGCCCAGCCGATCTCTTCTTCGATCTTTTCGATGTTATCCACGGATGTAATTGTAACAGCGCGAGGCGTTTTGTCGGTAGCGCTTGCGTTAGCAAGTGCGTTCTTCTGCCGTCGCGGAGGACGCATCTGCTGACGCAGACGCTACTGACCCGTAACCACCCGGGCTCGCTATCACGAATGATCGTGCATCATTCGCCAGCCGTCTTTGGTCTTTATCCAAACGGTGGTAAACCACCCTTTGCGATCGGGCTTACCCGCGCCGGTGAGCACATACTGGCCGGTCACTAGTGCGTTTTTCTTGCCGAGCATTGTCACGTCGATATTCTCATATCGCAGGACCTGCAGCGGACGGCCCGTTTTCCAGAAGCCGTTCTTCATCGTTTGCTCGATGTGCTCGACCCCGCCCATCGGCCCTTCCGAGGTCATCTCTTTCGCCCCGGGCACATAGGCGGCCAGATATTTTTTCAGATCGCCGTTATTCCAGCCCTCGGCCGTGGCGGTCAGCTCTTTCTTAATAGCCGCCGCATCTTTATCATCCGACCGGCTTGATTGAGCCGCGACGATGTGTACCCCTGCGGTCAATAAAATTGCAAAAAGAAGCGTTATTATTTTGTTCATATCGAAAGCGTTTCCCTGTTTCTGATAAATTGAATATTGCTTCATTAATATAACATCTCGCTAAAGTATTCTGTGTAACCGCTTGCTATGGTAAAATAATTCCATGAATTTGGCTGAACGCATCACAACCGATCCGGAAATTTGTCACGGAAAACCGTGCATACGCGGTTTGCGTTATCCGGTCGAGATGATACTGGAACTTCTCAGCTCCGGCATGACCCACGAACAGATACTGGCGGATTATAAAGACCTTGAAGAAGAAGATATTCTCGCCGCCCTGTCTTTTGCGACGCGGTTGAGCCAAGTGAAAAAACTCGAACCGATCCACGGATGAATTTTCTTATCGACGCCCAACTTCCACACCGTTTGATTCATTTGTTTCAAACGGCAGGGCACGAAGCCATTCACGTTTCTACTTTCGCCGCGGGTAACCGCACGCCCGATTCGTTCATCAATCAATATTCATTCGATCATGAATGCGTAGTCGTGACAAAAGATTCGGATTTCGTTAATTCTTTTCTGATATCGCAGCGGCCTTACAAGTTGCTGCTCATCGCAACCGGCAACATCACAAACGAACAACTTGCATCTATCCTGATGCGAAATATGAGTGAGATCACCGCCGGTTTTCCCATGTTCAGTTTTATCGAGATCAATCGCGAAGCGATCATTGTACACGTATAAAAACGCCTCATCTTTTATAAACAGGAAAATTAAAGGCGGGTTTTCCCGCCGTTTTTTGGTTTAGTAACAGCTCGGCGGACAGATGCCGAATATGTCGGGACAGCTGCATTCGCATTCACCCGTCCAGATGTTGCAATGCCAGGTCGGAAAATCGCAGATCTGCCAGCAGCCTCCCGGCTGCGCGTTTACAGGTTTTATCTGCGCGACGAAAAAGCCGGCTATTAGCAAGCACAATATCGCCAGCCTCAAGATCAATTTGCGATTTGTTTTGAGCATACTTTTTCTCCTTTAGGTCTGGTGTTTTACTTGATGTGGCAGACAGATCCTACAATTCTTCCACGTCCGGACAATCATTCGTTAATTAAGAAAGGCGGGTTGCCCCGCCCTGTTTCGTTTGAAGTTAAGCGCAGCTCTGCGGGCAAGAGCCGTCCGGGTTCGGGCAATCACACTCGCATTCGCCGGTCGAATGATTACATGAGTAGGGCCACGGGCAGATGGGGCAATCGGTCTTTGCGCTGACCGGGCCTTGCGCCACGTAGACGCCGGCTGCCAGCACGCACACGGCCGCCAGTTTTAAGAAAAGTTTGCGATAAGATCTGAGCATATTTTCTCCTTTCAGGTTCTGGTGTTTTTATTTTCGTGGTAGACAGATCCTACAATTCTTCCATGTCCGGAAAAGACTTTGGAGAGATGTGGGACATTAGAGTTCTAAGCTATCAAAATGAGAAACGATATGCAATTTTTGACCTCCTTCACAGGAGGATATTTTAAGAAGTCGACTCTCATTACACAACATCGTCCAATTCAAATGAATATATATGCGCGAAATACCTTACTTTTATTCCACCGGCACGATATTTTCTATTGAACCGGACAGACTTTTAGGCTATATTTCTGGGAAACATCAGCAGAAGGCTCTTTCACCCTTTTCAAGTTCTGCTTAACCAACTATTTCGGCCGATTTCTGGCCTCAGGAGGTCTCACATGACGCAAATACAATGGAGAAACACTGGCTTGGCTTTAATTACCATAGCCGGCAGCGTGCTCTTAGCGATCGCATCCCTGCGCGAGGAGCTAAACGAGCTTTTTCTGAATCAACTTCCGAAAAACTGGGCGCCGATAACGGCGGGCGCCGGCATGTTGATCATCATAGTCGGTATCTGTTGTTTTTTGTATTCTTTAAAACCTCCCAAGACTCCCGTGGTCTACCGTTATGATAAAGCCCTAGGCCGCGAGCTTCCTTTAATCTACGAACTAGCTGTGTCGTATTTTGGCCCCGAAATTTCGTCTCTTCAAACAATGCAGAGGTGGCATAAAATCAACAATTCAATTTTTTTCGTCGTGTTTCGCGAAAAATATAAAAGATTTAGATATGAGAGGTTGATAGTCGGCTATTTCTGCGGTATACCTCTCAAAGAAAACGCGATTGAGGATATCGAAAACGAAAGTGTAACTGGCGCCCATATTCCGGAACATTTTATCGCTGCGACGCCTTCAGAATGCGTTGCCGTTTATATCGGAGGTATAGCGGCCAATTTCAGAGCCAGGCCGCAACTGCTTAGTTTTATCAACACAGAATACGTTACCAATGGTAAGTGGGCAAAAACGTTTTACACCCGCCCCATTAACGACGACGGTAAAAGAATAGCGAAGGCTATGTCCTTTCAAACCATCGACCCCGCCATGGACGGACAATTAAATATTATTTATAAGTATCAATATGAACCCCCCAGACCGGTTACCGTACCATAGGTGTCGATATTCATTCTGTCGCTATCTCGCTGCTGCGATAGGAAGCCTAGAATATTCACTGTTCTTCCTTTATAATCAACGCATAACACAACCGTAAGCTTTTGCCATGAGCTGTCCTTGTGTATTTTTCCGGTATAAGAGCCGTTGCCCGGATTTTGTGCCGCCAAAAAAGGAGTGCCAAATGCTTAACATCAAACCGGGATACCCGTTTGTTTTTATTCTCACGTTCGTTTTGATCTGTGCTTGCGCCGGCGGTGTCGATGCGCAGAGCAAAAGATCTAAAAAGCCCGTCAAAAAAACCGTCGCGTCAAAGGACGGCCAGGCCCCGCCGACGCTAAAACCGCCCGTTACCGGAAAGGCAAAAGCCGAAGGTAAGGAGGCTAAAGAAGCTCCGGCCAAAACCGCCCACGCGGACCCAACGGAAAAGTCCGCGGAAAAAGCTGCCGCTCCGTCTGAAAACGCCAAAACGGAATCCAAAGATGCGTCGCCGCAAACTGAAACTAAAGAAAAGTCTGCCGCCGTTTCTTCTGAGCCCAAAACAGACGCCAAAGCAGAACCCAAGCAAAATCCCGCGACCGCAAATCCAAAAGCAGAGGTAAAAGAAAAAGCCGCTGCTCCGGCAAAAACTGCGGCCTCTTCAAAAAAGAAAGCTAAAGGTAAACCTGTAGTCGCCGCCGAGAAATCTGCGGCTGCCGCGAAAGTTTCCGACGGCGTAAAAACGTCCACTGCGAAAAAGGTTGAGCTCAAAGTCGAGCCCAAAAAAGAAGTCGCTAAAGAAACAGCTGTGGCCGAAAAGAAAACCGGGCCGAAGAAAGCAACCGCTCCGGCCACTACTGTAACGGCTGCGAAAAAAGCGGAGCCGAAAAAGAAGATAACGGTTGCCGGCGTTACAGTTGCTAAGGGTGTAAAAAAAGCCGAACCGAAAAAGAACACGGAAGCGCCCGCACCGGCGAAGCCGAAACCTGAAGAAACCGTGCTGGCCGCCGCCCCTTCAAAGACCTGGCTGCCGCCGATAGGCACCGACAAATTGCGCGCGGACCTCAACGGCAAGACCGTCGCCGATATCCCTTCTGAAGAAACGGGTGACGGCACCGTCGATTGGCTGTTTGTCGCCAACCAGCCCAAAGATGTTGAGATCGTCAAGGTCGATCGGAACGAAGACGAACGAGTGATCGAAGCGCGCCTTTCCGCCAAAAAGACGCACCCCAATCTCGACGGTTCGTTTGAACGCGTGCGCGGCACCGCCCGTTTTCACTACGAACGCAGCAAACGCGGCTGGGAGCTTCTTTATGTAGAAAATATCAGCCTGCGACATAGCGACACGGCGCCCGCTACAGTTGCCGCCAAGCCTGTCGAAAGCCCGGCGCAAAAACCCACTTACATCGCGCCCGTGAATACCGGGGTGACGACAACCGTGGCAAGCGTTATTTCCACGCCGCCCGTTAATATAATTTCCGGCGCGAGTGTGAATATCGGCGCGGGCAAATATCAATCGTATAGTTTTCAGGTAAGGGACACGGCCCTGCTGACCGGGAAATTTCGCGCGCAGGGCGGCCCGCAAAACGACATCGAGGCCTACATCCTGGACCAGGACGGGTTTCTAAACTGGACCAATAATCGCAGCGCGCCCGCCTATTACAATTCGGGCCGGTTGACGGTGGGAAATATCGATACCGTGCTCGGCGCCGGCACTTACTACCTGGTTTTTAATAACCGTTATTCGCAGGACGATAGAAAAACGGTCGAAGCCAGCCTTCAACTCCGCACCGACCAGGCTTCGCTGGCTAATGTGAACTCCGGACCTAACGGCGCTGGTGCCTCCGGCGTTGGGACCATCACTACCGTCCGCCGCACCTATGCGCCCAGCGCCAATCCGGTGCAGCCGTACACTCGCCGAGATGAAGCCGCCGAAACTGTGGCTGTCAAAAAACCTGCGCCTACTCCTGTGCAGCAGATCTCCGAAGTAGCGGGATATAAGGACGAGGTGGTGCTTTCTGACCGGTTCGATATCGGCGGCGGGCAGCACTATGCCATTCCTTTTTCGGTAAATTCGGGGGGAGCGGTGCGCGGCACCTTCAACGTGGCCGGCGGCGAGATCGACGCCTATATAATGACTGCGGCCCAATACAACAAATGGAATGCCACGCGCGAAGGCGTGCTCGATTACAGTTCGGGGCGCGTCTCCGGCGGCAGCATCACGCGCAGTTTGAATCCGGGCGATTATTACCTAGTCTTTAGTAACCGTTATTCGCCCCGCGAACCCAAAACCGTCCGCGCGCAGATACAAGTGGAATATTTGCCGAGGTGAGAAAGTTAGGTATCGTTCTTTAAATTGCCACTGGCTTTAGCTAGTGGCAATGAGTGCTGCAAATTTTTTCCGGCTTTCACCTAAAAGAGTTGATAAAGAATTGCGCACTGATCCGCGCAGCGGATATATTTAATAGCGTCGGGTGCAACCCGACATAGATATTAATCTGTGTTTTGTCCCTGAAAGGGACGCATAACTTCCACAAAATATGGCACAGACATTAGTAGCTCTCTATGTTCATATAATTTTCTCAACCAAAGACCGTCGTAATTTGATAAAACCGCAGATCGAAGACGAACTATTTTCCTATATCGGAGGCATCGTCAAAGGCAACAAATCTAAATTGCTGGCGGCGAATGGCACCGAAGATCACGTCCATCTTTTGATCTCAATGGGCAAAACCATAGAACTCAGCGAGATCGTCGGCGATATCAAACGCGATAGTTCGAAATGGATGAAGATCAAAGGGTTTCGGGTATTTCAGTGGCAGGATGGATACGGTGCTTTTTCCGTCAGCTCATCTCATATTGAAGATGTTAAAAAATACATTGCCGGGCAAAGAGAGCACCATTCAAAACAGAGTTTTGAAGATGAATATCGGAAAACCCTGGATAGGCACGACATAGAATTCGACGAAAAATATCTTTGGGGATGATTATGCGTCCCTTTTCAGGGACGTGACGTGGTTGTTTCGGACGTCGGGTTTCACCCGACGCTATTAAATTTGTCTCCTACGGAGACTATCAAAACGAATATCCCTTCCCCTACTTCTTCAACAGCCCGTATTTAACCAAACTTTCGGCGGTGGCCAGGATCGCGTCTTCTCGTGAGCGCGGTTCCCAGCCGAGCACGCGTTTAGCTTTTTCGTTGGTCCCATTTTTCAATTTGCCGAGTTCGGGGATGAGCTGCCTGACCGATCCGTCAAAGAGCGCGACGAGCCGCAAAACCCAATCGGGCAGCATGCGGGTGGGCACGCGCCGCGCGGCGTCGGGCATCCGCTCGCGCAAGAGACCTGCGATCTCCTTGATCGACATAAAATCTCCGCTGACGGCGAGAAAGCGTTCACCTTTTCCCCCCTCATAGTTCATCGCGCGCAGGTGCAGATCGGCCACGTCGCGCACATCGACCACGCCAAACGTCAGCCGCGGACAGCCCGGCATCGCGCCGTCCATCAGACGTTTTACCAGCTCGATCGACGTGGAAAAATCCGCGCCCAGCACCGGCCCGAAAACGCCGACCGGATTGACGACCGAAAGCTCCATTCCGTTGCCTTCGTTCTCGATAAAATTCCACGCCGCTCGTTCGGCCAGCGTTTTTGATTTTACATAGGCGGTGATCTTGTCGGCCTTGGGATCGGTCCAGTTAGTTTCATTAAAAGGCTTGTCCGTGATCGGCTGTCCATAGCCGACGGCCGCAAACGACGAGGTCAGCACGACGCGTTTTACCCCGGCATCGCGCGCAGCCTTCAACACGCGCAGCGCGCCTTCGCGGGCCGGGCGAATAATTTCGTCTTCGTGTTTTGGCACGCCCAGCGGGAACGGCGAAGCCACGTGCAGCACATGATCGCAGCCTCGGACGGCCTCTGCCCAACCTTCGTCCGACATCAGGTCGGCGGCGATAAAAGAAAGGCTTTCCCCTGCGTCAGCGCCGCCCTCTTTTAACATCGCCCTTACGTGCGGCTCTTTCGAAAGCTGCCGCACTGTCGTCCGCACGCTATAGCCTTTTTCCAAAAGCTGTAAAATGCAATGCGCGCCGATAAAGCCTGACCCGCCCGTGACCAGCACCAATTCGTTAGCCATACTTTTGCTCCTGTGTGGGGTGAGTATAGCAGGGTTTTGGAGGTTCTTATTAGCCACTAATTACACGAATCACACGAATTAATAAAGTTTTTATTTGTGTTATTTGTGGCATTCGTGGCGATATCCGTGACTTTAGAGGCAAAGCCCGCGTTATGTTATTCTCCGCAAATTTTCTAAACCCCTTCGTCTTTCTTATGTATAATTACGTTCTCTTCTCACCAATGTTTACAAATTCGGAGGGCCCGATGACCGAGCAGACAGCAATGGCTACTGTTAAACCTAAACGCATTCCTCTAAAAGGCTTGCCCGTGACCGCCTTTCAGCACCCGCTTGACCGCCAGGCGACGGAGAATTTGAAACGGCTGCGCGGGTTTGACTGGCTGGTGGCAAAATTCGTCGAATACGGCATCGAGCGCATCGAGTACGTGCGCAACATCGGCGGCAGCATCCGGGTCGGCCCGCGGCAATTGCCCCGCCATTACGAGATGCTGCGCGAGGCCTGTCATATCCTGGACGTTCCCGAACCCGAGCTTTATGTCGCCGACGGCAACAAGACCTTCACTTCCGGCCATAACCACCCGTTTATCGTGATTAAATCCGGCGTGCTGGGCGAGCCCGACGACGAGATAATGGCGGTCATCGCGCGCGAGCTGGGCCATATCAAATGCGGCCACGTGCTTTATAAAATGATGGCGCGCGAGATAAAGCCTTTTTTCGAAATGATCGACAGTGTTACGCTCGGGATCGGCGGGCTGGTGGGCGCCGGCATCGAAGCCGGGCTGCTGGCCTGGGACCGCCGCTCTAAGCTCAGCGCCGACCGCTGCGCGCTGCTGGCCGTGCAGAACGACGCGCCCGTTCTGAACATGCTGCTGAAACTGGCCGGCGGTTCGGACAAGCTTGGAAAGGACCTAAGCCTCGAGCAATTTTTGCTGCAGGCGCGCGCCTACCAGGAAGGCCTGGACGACCGTCTCTCAGACCGCTTCTATCGCTTTATCGCCAATCTCGACGGCACGCACCCTTACGCCGTGGAGCGCGCCCGCGCCATCGACGAATGGTACGACAGCCAGGAGTATAAAGATATCCTCGCGGGAAAATACGGCATCAGCACCATGGTCCGCGCGCGCATCTGCCCCAACCCGCAATGCAACGCGCCCCTCGAAGCAAACCAGATGTTCTGCAGCCAGTGCGGCATGCCGCTCAGCCAGCACTGATATGGAGCGATTTTATGGAGCGCGGGCATCCTGCCCGCAAGCGCGGCTTGTCGCGCTAATATCAGTAGCGCCGGCGTTAGCCGGTGCGTTCGAACGCGAAGCGTTCGTTGCGGGCAAGGATGCCCGCGCTCCATAGGCAAAGCTTATTTATTCGTCAGAGGTATTACGGGCAGCGCCATTTATAGAGTATACTTCCGGTAATCGCATATTTACGCGGAATTCTCCCGACTTCCTGATCCGCATTTTCGAGACATTCCGTTCGCAGTTTAACCATCTCTCCAGTGACTTACCGTCACCTCTTTTTGAAAGGACTATTCCGTGTCTAAGATCAAATACATTTCGTTTATCGTTTTCAGCCTTACCCTGTTGTTTTTCTTTACCTTTACCTCTGCCGTCGATGCCCAGAAAAAACAGCCGCAAAAACGGCAGTTGAAAATTTATCGCCCGGCGACGGCAGTCATAACCGCCGATAAGATCAGAAATGACATCGTCGGCAAAACCGTCTACCGCATTCCTTCGGAAGAAACCGCGGACGGCTTGGCCGACTGGCAGTTTTCCTACGATCAGCCGCGCGAGATACAAATTTTGCAGAAGAACACCTACTGGGACGAGTCGGTTATCGACGCCCGGGTTTCCGCCCGAAAAACGGCCGCAAATTTTGACGGCACTTACGACCGGGTAACGGGTATCGCCCGTTTATATTACCAGCGCGCGGCAGGACGCTGGGAGCTCAGGCGGATAGACAATATCAGCCTGCGGCAGGACGACGCCGGTCACAGCAGCAGCGGCAACTGGGGCAACGGCAACTGGGGTAATGACGGGGACAGCAACATCGGCAGGACGTCAGCCCCCTCTCCCGTCGCCACCGTCATTTCCGACAGGTCCGCGATCTCGATACCGGCCGGCGGCTACCGGTCTTACAGCTTTCAGATAGCGTCCCCCGCACTCGTGACCGGCAGGTTCCAGGCCAGGGGCGGCGCGCAAAACGACATCGAGGCCTATATTCTCGACCGCGACGCATTTTTGAACTGGACTAACGATCACCGGACCGCGGCCTATTACAATTCCGGCCGGCTGACCGTCGGCAATATCAGAACGCAGCTCGGTCCCGGCACGTATTACCTGGTATTTAATAACCGCGATCTATCGGCGAACAACAAGACGGTCGAAGCGAGCGTTCAGCTGGAAACGGGCGCGGCCGCGTTCGCCGGTTATACCGATCCTTATAACGGCAGAGGAGTTGGAACGATCAACACCCTCTACCGTAATTACTCGCCGGTGGCCGCGCCGGTCCTGCCCAATGGCCCCAGTGGCCCCAGTAACTTGGCGCCGGATCGCGCTGTTTATGTGACCGAAACGGCCGTCAAGCCCAGGGTCGCCGATGACACGGGCGTGTTTGCCGTGGGCGGCTATTCAAGTGAGCAGCTGCTATCCGACAGGTTCGAAGTAAGGAACCGCCGGGAGCAGGTATTTCCGTTTGTCGTAAAGCCCGGCGGAGCGATCAGAGGAACCTTTAGCGTGGTGGGCGGCGATGAAAGGAACATCGAAGCCTATATCATGACCTCCGCGGAATATGACAAATGGAGCCACTATCGCGAGGCCATCACCAATTACAGTTCCGGCAGGGTAACCAACGGCCGCATAACGAGAAACCTGCAGCCCGGTAATTATTACCTGGTCTTCAGCAATCATTTTTCCCGCCGTGAATCAAAGACGATCGAAGCCAATGTTCTGCTCGAATACGAGCCGAAATAAAGCGGCGGTAAACCTGGGAGCGCCGGCATCTTGCCGGCAAAGGCTGCATCGCAGTCTAAAAATTCAATAGGACACAGATCTAACGGATAAAACAGATTTGCACGGGTTTCAAATCGATTTTGATTCGTTTGGACCCATGCCATCTGTGTCCTATTTCGAACGCTGCGCGTTCATGCCGGCAAGATGCCGGCGCTCCCAGGAAGAGCGGCCTTATTCACCATTCACCACTAACCGTTATATAATTACCCCCGTGCTTTTCCGAATTCACATCCCGGTCGCGCCGCTCCATCTCTTTATCGATAGCATGGTCTATATGAAGGTTGGCGCGGTCGATCACAGTATCGAGCGGCTGTTGCCCGACGGCAACGTGGTGCTGATCATCGACCTCACCACCGAGCCGAAATATATCTACGACGACGAAACCCTGCTTCCCATCCAAACGTGCAAAAAAGCGTGGTTTTCCGGCATTCACACCAAAGGCTTGCTGATCCCCGCCGGGCAGGACGCGCACCAGTTGGTCATCACATTTAAAAAAGGAAGGTCGTTTCCCTTTTTGCAGATGCCGCTAACGGAAGTGGCCGGCATCGTGGTCGACACTGACCTGGTGATGCAGGGCGCGGGCCGCCTGCGCGAAGCGCTGCTCCACTGCAGCACGCCCGAAGATGTTTTCTCCTGCGCCGAAGCTTTTTTCCTCGGCGAATATCTGGGCAAGCTTTCCGAACAGCCTTGCGTGGATTACGCCATTTCGCGCATCGTCGCCGCGCCCGAACGCCTCACCATGGAAGAGATCGCCGGCAACGTCGGCTATTCGCAAAAACACTTCATTCATCTTTTCAAACAGCACGTCGGCGTGGCGCCGAAAAGCTACCTGCGAATAATGCGCTTTAACAAAACGCTGAGCGAGATCAATACCGCCGTAGAGATCGATTGGACCGCGCTGGCGCTCGACTGCGGCTACTACGACCAGGCGCACTTCATCGGCGACTTCAAAAAATTCTCGGGCTACACGCCGGAAGAATACGTCGCCATACCGCGCGATTATCCGAATTACGTTCCGGTTGTTTGATATGGAGCGCGGGCATCCCTGCCCGCAAGCGCGGCTTGTCGCGCAATGTCAGTAGCGCCGGGGTTACCCGGTGCGTTCGAACGCAAAGCATTCGTTGCGGGCAAGATGCCCGCGCTCCATAGGTAAATTTTTTCCAATACATCCGCCCACCCGTCATTTAAAATCCTCGCATTATGTATATCAATCACATTGCTGTTTTCGTGTGCGCGCTGGTGGGATTTTTGCTCGGCGGGTTATGGTATTCGCCGCTGCTTTTCGGCAAGGCGTGGCAGTCGGCCAACGGTTTTTCCGATGAAGACCTAAAGCGCGCCAAGCCCGCCATTATCTTTCCCGTGGCCTTCATCTTATCGCTGCTGATGAGCTACAACCTGGCGGCTTTCCTGGGCGACGATAAAACGAACTGGTCGTGGGGCGCGACCGCCGGATTCCTGACCGGTTTCGGCTGGTGCGCAATGATCTTTACCGTCATCGCTTTATTTGAGATGCGCCCGGTCAAATACATCCTCGTCAACGGCGGCTACATCGTCATTTATTTCACGCTCATCGGCCTGATATTAGGCGCTTGGCGGTAGCCTAAAACTTTCCCTCAACGAACGAGGTTGAAAACTAAAATTACTGTGCTGCTAGTCTGGTTTGTTTTCTCGCAGTTGTTGGATCTCGATACGGAGTTGATCAGGAAGAAACGCCTTTTCGACATTCTCCGCCTTCAAAAAACCCTCTGCTGACAAGTTTCGGGCCAGGGTAAAATCGGCGCGTTCCAGATTCGCGCCATTAAAAGAAGCCCCGGTAAGATCGGCTCCGTTAAAATCCGCATCCCTTAGATCGGCTTTGTAAAAACGTGCCTCGAGCAGAATTGCCCCATTGAATTTAGCCCGCAATAATCTGGCGTCATAAAATAAGGCACCTCTCCCAAAATCAACATCCTTAAACTCTGCTTCCATTAAATCCGAACTGTCCAGATTTACAGACCACGCCTTTGACCCATTGAAGCGCGCATTTGCAAATGACCCTGTCAGTCGCAGTCCCTGAAATTGTAAATACGAAAGATCGATGCCTTCAAAATTTAAAAGATTCCTAGCCTCCGCCCGTAATCTTACGCTCTCTGTTGAAAGATCTAATCTACCGTTTCTAACGACGTAAGGAGAGTGATCCCGCTGTAAAAACAGATCATAGCTGGCCTCAAAAGCCGCATCGATGTCTCTTGGAATCACGGTAATTTTTGTTCTCGGGGCAGGTTCGGACTTAGCGAGGCTTTCAGTCCATTTTCTTATATAATCTACAAACATAGGCGCTACGTCGGAGCGCGTTTCGTCCGATGAAAGACCGATTCTTTCCAGTGTCCTGATCGCCAGGATCCGAATCTCCGGATTTTCGTCTTTTAACATCACAATGGCCTTGTCAAAACGCTCGACCTCATTTTGTTTAAAGCTCATTTTCAGGTTTTCCTGAGCGACATTGACGTTTTGCCATGCGAAATAGAATCCGACGATAACCACAACCCCACCGACAAGCTGTAAGAAGGCGGTCCTTAAGCTATTTTCGATAGACAGATAATCTTTAGGCTCGAGTTTCTTTTCCCAGCGGAACAAAATCCGTTTAGGCGCTTTCCACAAAACAAAAAAGAAAAAACACAAAACTAAAAATGACAGATAATAAACCGGTACAAGCTCCATATAAAACGAGCCCATAAGCAAGTACGGTAAAAAATAAATTAGTGAAATAAAAATATAAACAAAAACCGCTCCGTTAAAGATCTTCTGGTAGCGGAAATTTCGCTTGCTAAACCGGATGAAAAACCATACAAAAACAGGAAAACAGAAAACTGCCTGGGCCAAAATATCGCTTTTAATATCCTTAAGAAGGACTTCCTTAGGCGGATGAATGAAATCATATATCCACAAGCTTAAAGCAAAAGTGCCTGACGCGAGCAGGAATGAATATAGGGCACCCATTTCATTTAACCTTGACCTAAGCCAAAGCCGAAGTTTTACCACTCGCTTTACGAATTCACGTTTGAGGGTTTTCCGGGAGAAGTTCATATGTAAAATCAATGAGGTTCTGGAAGTCTTAGTTAGATCCGGGTTTAAGTTCGTTTCCCGCCTACTTCTAACCCAGAATCCGTGTTTAGTCAAGACTTTTAGCCGCTAGGTAGTGTCCTAAAATCGTGATGCCGTATCAAATAACCATTCGAAATAGATGAAAGATCGTAGCTGATAGCCGAGATCCGATCTATTATCTTTCATCTATCCGTTATCATCTATTCCGAATGGCGATCCCACAAACCAGCATCACAGCCTTAGGACACTACCAGCCGTTAAAGACCGGTCTTTCAAACCGCATGTCTCGTAGACCACCATATCAACATTATTTATTAAACCGATAAACTCCAATACCTTATTTTCCGGAACTTTTTTGTGCAAAAAAGTGTCTAAGCGTACGTTCTTGATATTTGGCACAGATGTAGGAATTACCCTGCTGGCCAAGCCCGGTTTTTGAAGTGTTATTTAACACAGGAGATATATGCAAAGCACCAGGCGTCATTACGCTGCTTTTTTTGCACTTTTAGTGCTCGTTTTTTCATCCATCGCCTCGCTCGGTTGTGAAGACCCGCCGCTGCCGCTGCGCAGGATGTACCTCGAGAGCGACGTCATCGTCGTCGGCCGGATCGGCAAACCCGGTAAATGGATGGCCGGCGCGCGCGAAGGCGAAGCCAACACCCAATACCAGATCTTTAACCGCAGTTTTCCGATCACGGTCGAAAAAGTCCTCAAAGGCGACGCGAACGGCAAGCTTGCCCTCAGCGAAGAAAATTATCACTACCTCGGTAATGGGGGCGATGTGAGCGCCAAACCGGGCGACCGTATCAACGAGCCCGAATACGAATCCGAGCTGACCAAAGATTCCGGCCGCCGCCTGTTTTTTCTAAAGAAAAACGAGCAGGGCCTTTATACCGAGATCTACAGCAACCGCGACTTCGCGCCGAAAGGCAAAGACCTTGACATCTTTATTTCGCGCATCGGCGAGCTCAGCGAAATGTACCGCAACGGCGAACCGTCCAAGGCCAGGATAGTGGAATGGCTGGTGTCGATGACGGAAAATCCGGTGACCCGTTTTGACGGCGCTTACGAACTGCGCACCTCGCTCTACGACCTGAAATACCAGGGCGAAGAAGCCGCCGAGCAAGCGCCGGAGGCCGGGGAAAATGACGATCACCAGCATTCGTTAAAAGAGGCTTTGGCCCAGCAGGAAGCTTCCGAAAACTCTGCCGGTCCGGAGAACTCCGAGGAAGAAGCGTATCGCTCCTACGGCGAAGCCGAATTTGCCCGCCTGCTGACCGGTGAACAAAAAGCGCGCCTGATCAAGGCATTCTTTAGTGTTAAATACGACTACGAGCCGAAGAAAAACGAATATGCGGACAATCCGGATGAGACTTACATCAGCGTCTTGAACGAAGGCGACAGCCACCTGATTGATACCGTCGTGCTCCTGGGCGACCGCCGCGCGATAAACCGTATTTTGGCCGAACTGCCGAACCTTGCGCGTCACGAAAGCTACACGGCCGCCAGTTTGCTTGAGCTCATCTCCGGGCAGTTGAAAAACGAAAAATTCACCGGGCTGGTCGGTAAATATAGCGAAGTGGCCTATGGCGGTGAAGACGAGATGATCGAAACCAAAGCCGCGGCCTATGACGTGGAAAGCCTCGAAGGCACCGAAGAGGAAAAGGCCGCGCAGCTCGCTAATTTGCCGAACAAAACCTACGGCGCCCGCCGCGCCGAACTGCTCGGTCAGATCTCGGCTTCGTTAAATCAGCAGACGGCGAAAAAGTAGACTCGATCGTGAATAGTAAATAGCGGATCGAGAATGGAAGGCCGGGTAATTTTACCGGCCTTCTATTTTTTTATTTCACGGTTTCTATTTTGAGAGACTGCTCATTAAAAAAATTTAGAGGCTGCTGTTTAGTGCGTTTAGTGTGCTTCGTGGTTAAGTTTTAGTCTTCATCTGCTTATACCGGATAAGAGTTAACCACGAAACACACTAAACACACGAAAAACAGACCCGGCTCTTAACTCTCCAGACTCTCCAGACTAATGTTTCCGGAACTTTCCCCGCAAGACGGCGTCTAATTAACGTTCTTTTAATGTAGCTGAGGCAACCAATCGTAAATTTATCGAAACAAATGATTCGAAGCCGGCTAGTTTTACCAAAAGAATTTAATTTAATTTCACTATTGCGGGAGAATTCTATGCGCCGTTTTGCAGCTGGTCTTTCGTCTTTTTTGTTCGCCGTCATCTTTGCCGTCCCCACAACAGCCGGCAGTTCGGCCTGTCCGGTATCGCCGCCGATTCCGCTGCGCGGGTTATATCTAAAAAGCGATCTGGTAGTGGTCGGCAAGATCGGCACGCCGGGAAAATGGAAAATTCAGCCGCGCGATGAAAACGGGGGTGAAAACTTCCGGTATTACAACCGCACCGTTCCCGTTCAGGTCGAAGAAACCATCAAAGGCGTAGCGCCGAGAAACCTGCTGGTCCAGGAAATTCAAACCAAGTGGGTCGGTCAAGTCGAAGAAGAAAAACCGACACCCGGAATAGTAAAGACACCCGATGAACCTGAGCTTCCCTCTTCGCTCGCGGAAAACACCGACCGCCGTTTGTTTTTTCTAAATCAAAATACCGATGACAGCGCCTCTTATCAGGAAGCTTATATGGGCCGCCGTTTTCAGCCGGGGCAAAAAGACCTGCCGCTATTCGTTTCGCGGCTGCGCGAACTGCATGCTATCTACTCGGCGCCCGTGCCTTCCAAACAAATGATCGTCGAATGGATAGTGACGATGGCCGAAGAACCGGCCACCCGTTACGAAGGCGCTTACGAACTCCGCCAGGCCCTCTACAACAGCGGCCGGGTAGAAGAGTCGGAAGACGAATCGGGAAAAGATGAACAGGCCGATACCGCCGATCCCCTCGATACCGCCGCCACTGCCGATTCCGGTCAGGAAAATGCCGTCAACACAGATGCCGCGCAGAAAACAAATGAAAGCAGCGCCGAAGAAACCGCGGGAAACACGATAACGGCGGAAAGTCTGCTTCTTAGTATGCCCGTTTATCGCGGCCTCTATCAGGATTATAGTGACATTGCCGAGCTCCTAACCCCTAGTCAAAAAGAACGCCTCATCCAGTCGTTCCTCAACACCCAATTTACTTATAAGGTAGCGGAAAAATCCGAAAACGATGAGGACGAAGACGAGGATGAGGATGCCCAGGACGGTGAAGAGAAAGGACCGCCGAAAATAGAATACGCAAGTGTGTTAAACGAAGACGACGAATTGCTGCTTAACGCCGTAGGCGAATTTAACGATCGCCGGGTGGCCACCCGCCTTATGGCTGAGCTGCCGACGGTCAACAAATACGGCCCGCGCTACGCTTACACGATGATCGAGATCCTTTCGGCATATTTTAACGACGAAAAACTCGAAAAGCTCTCAGATAAATATTCGGATGTTTATTGGGGCGACGAAAATAAATTGATCGATGATGAAGAAACTGCCGACGACGATATAGCCTCCCCAGCAGCCCCCGCAGCGGACGACAAAACCCCGGGCGACCCGCCGCCCGACGAAGAAGCCGCCAAAGAAGCCAAGACCATTAAGAAAGCCCGTCAGGAAAATTATGTGCCTTCGAAAACCTACGGCCAGCGCCGCGCCGAACTCCTCGCCCAGGTACTTGTCCGCTGCACCGAATTAGGCGAAAGAAAGGCGAGAAAATAGTGAATAGGGGTTAGGGGTTAGGGGTTAGGGGTTAGTGATTAGTGAATTGGGCTAAAAGCCATTCATCTCATTTTTCTTATCCACTAGCTAAAGCTAGTGGCAATTTATAAAAACCAGGGCTGAGTTGAAATCCTTCTAATCCCTAATCCCTATTCCCTATTCACTCTTCCCTCATCTTCCCCAATGTGCTTAAATATCTCCTGCGATGGAAGGCAATTACACATTTCGCCAGGCAGGGCCCGAAGACGCTTCCGTGATCATGGAATTGATCAACGAGGCGTTTGCCATTGAGCTTAAATATTTTTCCAAAGAGCGCATCGACCTTCCCGGCGTAGCGGATCATCTGCAAAAAGGCACTTTTATCCTGGCGGTTTCGGATGCGCAGCCGGTCGGCTGTGTCTATACCGAGTTGCGCGGGCAAGAGGGTTATTTCGGCCTTTTGGCTGTCGCGCCCACGCAGCAGGGACGCGGGCTGGGGTCAAAGCTGGTCACCGAATCCGAAGACCTCTGCCGCGAAGCCGGCTGCTCGGTGATGACGCTGCACGTTCTCAACCTGCGCACCGAACTCCCGCCGTATTATGAAAAGCTTGGCTACGCCGTCACCGGCACCGAAGACCACGTCCCCCAGGACCCTTCCGCCCTCCAGCCCTACCATTTTGTCGTGATGGAAAAAGTTATTGGTGAGTAATATGGAGCGCGGGCATCCTGCCCGCAACGAACGCATAGCGTTCGAGACGCATCTGCTAACGCAGACGCTACTGACATTAGGCTGCTGAGCAGCCTTTGCGGGCAGGATGCCCGCGCTCCACAGTTACCCTACTTCCCCGCGATCGCGTCTAATTCCGCCACCACCTCCGGCGAGAGTTTGAGTGCGGCGGCGGTGATGTTTTCTTCCAGATGCGCCACGGATGAAGTCCCGGGTATCAGCAGAATATTCGGCGAGCGCTGCAGCAGCCACGCGAGCGCGATCTGCATTTTCGGCGCGCCGACTTCCGCGGCGATCCGCTCCAGCGTTTCCGATTGCAGCGGGCGAAATCCACCGAGCGGAAAGAACGGCACATAGGCTATTCCGCGCGCGGCCAGATCGGCGATAAATTTATCGTCGCCGCGATGCGCGACGTTGTAATAATTTTGCACGCAGACGATGTCCGTGATCGGTCGTGCTTCTTCGAATTGCTCCGGCGAAATATTGCTCAGGCCGATGTGTTTGATCAATCCCTGCTCTTTTAATTTTGCCAGCACGCCAAGCGGTTCCGCTATCGATTCATCGCTTGGCCCTTCGATACCGCCGACGCGCAGATTCACGATGTCCAGCGCTTCCAGCCCGAGATTGCGCAGATTGTCGTGCACGCCCTCGGTCAGATCTTCCGCCGACAGGGCACGCGGCCACGATTTGTCCGCCGCCCGTTTGGCGCCCAGCTTGGTCACGATCACCAGGTCTTTGGGATAAGGATGAATGGCTTCTTTGATGATCTGGTTAGCGATATGCGGCCCGTAATAATCGCTGGTGTCGATGTGATTGATGCCCAGCTCGATCGCCCGCCGCAAAACAGCAACGGCTTCCTGCCGGTCGCGCGGCTCGCCATAGACCATCGGCCCCGTCAATTGCATCGCGCCGTATCCCATGCGCTTCACCGTCATCGACGTGCCCGCAAAAGTAAATTTCCCGCCTAAATTATTTTCTGTTGTCATATATATTTTTCTTTGCCTTTTATCACCATAACAAAAATAGTGCGCCGCTCATAAGGGCAGTGGTTTTGTCGGCAAGCGGTTTTATCGGTATCAGTCCATGGAGTCAGTACCGGGAACGCAGTGACCGGCTAAATGAGCGCAGCGAAAAACTAACAGTATGCCAGCCTGTAGGGGGAAGAAGCCGGTCACTACGTTCCCGGTACTGACCTCATCACTATCGAAACAGCACATGCGCAGTGTGATGGGAGCTTCTCTTTAAATTGCCACTAGCTTTAGCTAGTGGTTTGAAAGCTTAATAAAATAGAGGGCTTTAGCCCAAAAGATCACTTTGGCTAAAGCCCTCATCTATTTTCCTGAAATAATCACTAACTAAAGCTAGCGGTTATTTAAACTCTAATTAATACCCTTGAGTTTTAACTGTTCGCTCAGGGCGTTTCCGACGGCCGCGTCGAACCCACTCGACTTCCCCGCCCGCTTGCGCTGTTCTTCCAGATAAGCCGCGCGCTGCTTCGAAACGCTCAATATCTCTTCGCGGATCTTCTTTCGCTCGTCCAGCCGCTTCTGTATTTCCGCGGGGCGCTGCGGCGCCGGCATCGCTTTCAGATCGGCGGGCAATTCTTCATCCTTTACGCTGCCGATCTGCGTCTTTCCGCTTTCGATGTCCTGCAGCAGGTCGTTGGAATAAGCCTTGCTGTTCAGCGCTTTGTTGAGCGCCCGGTCGGCTCGCGCCGCAGTAGGCGCAGCGTTGGATATTTTTTCTTCCGCCACTGCCACACCTTCCATACTTTTAGCGCGCACTTCGGCCCCGCCGTAAGACGTGTAAGTCCCGCCCATATCCGTGCCCAGCTGCGACAGGCGGTCGTCGTACGGGGTCTTTATCGTTTCCACGCCGCCGTCCTGATCGATGGCAAAATATTTACCCTGGCCGCGCTGTGCTATTTCCTGCCAGACTTTTTCGGTCTCGGCCTCTTTTCCGCACTGGATGGTATTGATGATCATATTCTGCCGCGCGGCATTTTTAGTGATCTCTAAAACGTTGGGTTCGTTCCGGATCGTCTGCGGAGGAGCGTCGCCGACGAGAAAAATTATCTGCGCGACGTCCTTGCGATCTTTTGACCAACCGGCTTTGGCAACCGCGTCGGCCAGCGCGCTGCCCACGGCTTCGGGCCTGTCGCCGCCGCCGGCCGCTTCGTAATCCATCAGGTTCATATAAACCTTGTCCAGGTCATCGGTCAGCGGCAGCACCCTGGTAACATACTGGTCGCCCTGATCGCGGTAGGCCACCAGCCCGACCTTTACGTGGAGCTTCGAGCTTTTCTGCATCACGTCGTTTATGATCTGCCAGGTCTTTTGTTTGGCGCCTTCGATCAGGCCGCCCATCGAACCCGTCGTATCGATGACAAACACCATCTCGAGCGTCTTGCCTTCGCCGCCGCCTCGCTGCTGCTGCTGCTGCTCTTCGATAACGACCTCGGCTATTTCAGGCACCGGTTCCGCCTGGGTTTTAAAATAAAAAACGCCGGCTATTGCGACTCCCACGCCAAACGCCAGCAGCATCACGGCAAATCTCACGGAATTCTTTTCCATCTTACCTGCTCCTTAACTGTCAGAGGATATATTTACCAACATTAAGAACGAATGGCCCCCCGATCTCTTGCAGGAAATTAAATTGCCACTAGCTTTAGCTAGTGGGGAGCATCACAAGATTACGAAGTCAGTACCGGGAACGCAGTGACCGGCTAAATGAGCGCAGCGAAAAACTAACAGTATGCCAGCCTGTAGGGGGAAGAAGCCGGTCACTGCGTTCCCGGTACTGACCTCATAAACTCTCTCGACTCTTTACTCTTTTTCGAACATCTTTATGTTTTTTACGTATCCTTAATATAATGCGAACCGCCCCGCTGCTTATCCTGATCATTTTTCTTTCTATCGCCTGCCGCGGGCCGAATCTGGCTGCGGTAGAAGCCCAAAAGGCATCCCAAGATCCGCAGCAGATCCCGCTTGCCGAAGGCTTCGATTACCCGGTCGGCAAAACAAAAACCGTCACGCAAAAGAAAGACAAGGACGGCTGGTACAACGCGCAGGATTTCACCGTCAATAACCACCTCGGCGAAGACTGGAACGCCGACACCGGCGGCAACACCGATTGCGGCCTGCCCGTCTATAGCGCGGCGCGCGGAACCATAGTCTTTGCCGGGAATCAGATCGGTTGGGGCAACGTGCTGATCGTTCGTCACCGTTTAAAAGACGGCCGGCAGATCGAAACTCTCTACGGCCACCTGCAGGAATTCAGCAAAACTTCGGGCGACGTCGCCCGCCGCGAACAAATCGGCAAGATCGGCGACGGAGGCGGTCTATCCCTGCCATCTGCATTTCGAACTCCGCACCGCTGAATGCCCGGTCTTCGGCGCCGTCGGCGGCGGCTATGCCAACGAGCGCGCCGGTTGGCTCGACCCTTCGGATTTTATCGATAAAAACCGCTAAATGTGGAGCGCAGGAAACTCCCCTCCTCCTTACGAAGGAGGGCGGGCCCGAAGGGTGGGCGTGGTTCTCTCTCCGGCTCTTTTTCCCGGATATGATTCTTTATAATGTGAAACTTTGGGTACGTGTGATCGCTTTGTGTTCCGCGGTGCCTTTGCGGTGAAAATTCTTTTTCGTGTGTTTAGTGTGAGGCTGGTGGTTCCGGTCTTTTTTTGCCGCTAATGATACAAAAATTGCCGATGGGACAAAAACCGTCCTTCACCTCGGGTGCTTATTCATATATTCTCTAGCCGACCAGCCTCCCGGCTGCCGTTCTTTGAATCCCAAAATTCCCAAAACAGCGTTTCAAAAACGTTTCAGGTGTTTCACTTTGCTTCACCCGGATGAAACTGAAACGCCGCCGCTAAGTTATGGCGCTCGAACATCCCAGCCCAAGTCCGGTTCGTGGGTTTCGCGCTTTTCGTGGTTAAACTCTAATCTGCCGGACGGCTGACAAAATTAACCATGAACTACGCTAAACACACGAAAACTGCTCCAATCTATGCACTTCGCTCTCTTTTTGTGTATGATTTAGGACAACTAATACATTAGCGATTTCGTCTCAAAATCTGAGAATTTCCCGTTCACTGTTTGAACGAGAAAATAGGGTTAGAAAAAGGAGGAGCAAAATGCAGCTAAACCGGATCATAACAATTTTAGCAGTCGGCATATTGATGACAGTTTCAATTTTCGCTCAAGGGAACCAGGGCAGATCCGAAACCGCCCCTGATTGGGCGCGCGGAACCTGGTACTGGGCGAACGGCCCTGACCGTACGATGACCATCGACCGGAACGGGCGTATCTCGCTTAATACCGCCGGCCAAACCACTTACGGCAATTACTGGCGGGGCAAAATATACCTCGACGGCAATTCATCGACCATCACCAAGGTCGGAAACAACATTCGCACCTACAATGAGAGCACCGGCGAATCCAGTGACTATTCAAAGAGCCAGTGGAACGGTGGAAACAACAACGGCGGCAACAATAACGGCGGGTGGAACGGCGGCAATAATGCCGATCGGACGCCTTCCTGGATGCAGGGTACCTGGTATTGGAAAAACGGCCCCGACCGCGCGATGACCATCGGCAGCGACGGCCGCATCTCGCTTAATACCGCCGGACAAACGACTTACGGCCGTTATTGGCGTAACAAGATCTATATTGACGGCAACCCGTCAACCATTACCCAGGTCGGAAACAATATCCGCACCTACAACGAAAACACCGGCGAATCCAGCGACTACACGCGTAGTAAATGGAGCGGCGGTAACAATAACGGCGGATGGAACGGCGGCAATAACAACCGCCGGGAAACCCCGCCCGATTGGGCCCGCGGAACCTGGTATTGGAAAAACGGCCCCGATCGTAAAATGATCGTCGGCACCGACGGCCGCATCACGCTTTACACCGCCGGCCAGACCACCTACGGAAATTTCTGGAAAGGTAAGATCTACCTCGACGGCAATTCATCGACCCTTACCAAGATCGGAAATAATATCCGTACCTATAACGAAACCACCGGCGAATCCAGCGACTACACAAAGAGTATCTGGCGCAACCGGAACTGACGGTAACCAACCGAAATGACCAGGGGGCAGCTTACATGGCTGCCCTTTTCTTTTTAGTTAGCTGTCTCGTCCTGAAATGAGTTGACAGAAAGGCGACTTATTTATGGAAGCGAGAGTTAATAAAAGAGTTAAGCGAACGCAGCGAGATTATGGACTGGCTTTTAAGTTGGGGGTGGTTTCGCAAGTGGAAAAGGGCGA
>DASYKT010000059.1:0-22064 GCA_035995185.1 Pyrinomonadaceae bacterium | reverse complement strand
CGATCAGTACCAGGCAGGATAAGAAAAATATTCCGTATAAGATATAAATAACCAACTTCGTTTCCGTCCGATCACTTGTAATTTACTATTGCAGCAAAGCTTTCCGCTTCGAGACTCGCCCCGCCGACCAATGCACCGTCAACATCTTCCCTTTCCATCAATGTCTTGATATTTTCAGGTTTGACCGAGCCGCCATAAAGAATTCTCGTTTCACCGGCGATCTCGCTTCCGTGGGTCCCCGCAAGGGTTTCGCGCAGAAGAGCGTGCATTTCTTGAGCCTGTTCGGGCGTGGCGGTTTTACCCGTACCAATTGCCCAAACAGGCTCGTAAGCGATAATGATACGTTCCATATCGGCCACTGTCAAACCGTCCAGACCGCCTAAAAGCTGTGTTTTCACGATGCTCTCGGCTTGATGGGATTCCCTCTCGGCCAGCGATTCACCGACGCAAACGATCGCCGTCAGCCCGTATTCCAGGCAAGCGCGCGTTTTCAGATTCACCGTCCGGTCGGTCTCGCCGTAAAACTGGCGGCGTTCGGAATGGCCGATGATGATGTGCGAAGCGCCCGCGTCCTTGATCATTTCCGCGCCTACTTCGCCGGTATAGGCACCCTGATTTATCTCCGGAGCGCAATCCTGCGCGGCCACTTTAACGTTCGAGCCTTCCAACCGGTCGGCGACCATTTTGATTGCTGTAAAGACCGGCGCGATCACCACTTCGACGTGATTGGCATTCGCCACCAGCGGCTTTAGCGCCAGCGCGATATTGACCGATTCACTCAGCAGCTTGTACATTTTCCAGTTTCCGGCAATAACAGGTTTTCTCATAAAATATGGAGCGCGGACATCTCTGCCCGCTTAAATATCTCGTCCGCGATCTAATGTTAATACCACCTGCGACAGCGGGCGGACATAATGCAAACCACTATATTAACAGATAGTGAAAAAAGGCGGAAGTTTGACCGTTAAAGAAGAGTTTGTCAGAGCGGAGCGGGCAGGATGCCCGCGCTCCATAGCTAGTGTGTGATCTTGCCCCACAGCCAAAATCCCAGCAGCACCAGGATGATCAGCACGATCACCGTGACAAAAGGGACAAGCAGCGGCAGGCAACCTTTAAAGCCGGAATCAAGTTGTTGTTCGCCAAGTTGTGGTTCAGGTGATTCGTTTTCGGGCATCGTTAGATCATTATATCCCTAACCCCGCGCCAAATCCCATTCGAGCCCTTTTCCATTTTCAGAATCGGATCGAATCCGCCTCTGCCGGTAAGTTCGCGACGGGTTTCGGCGTTCACGAATTTATCGTCGGCAAACAGTATGGAGTCGACCGAGTCCTCCCGGCGAATTTTGCCGGTCAACGTCATGTGCACGTGCTGCGGGATGGTCGAATCGGGATACGAGGCCGGGCGGATAGACGAGAATTCATAACGCCCGTCGGCACCGGTCAGCATCCAGCCCCGATGCTTTCCGTGTCTGGGTTCGCCGGCGCGCCCGTAGATGCCATAAACGTCCGTGTGATAGAGATAGATCAAAATTCCGGGCGCGGGAGTTTTACCGTCGGCGGCAAAGACGGTGCCGGAGATCAGCATCCGCTCGCCTTCGTCAGTGTCTTTGGCCAGCGAGGTCTTCCATGTCACCGTACCCGGCGCATCGATCGCTCCTGTCCAATTCTCACCGACCCGCGCGTTTTTCTTTATTAGTTCAAGATCGGTTGCATTCTGCGACGTCTGTTGCGCCAGCGCATTTCCGCGGCAGCTGACCAAAAGCGGAAACGCAGCCCCGGCCAAGGCTACGCTTTTAATAAATTCCCTGCGGTTAAGATCTGAATGATTCATAGCTCACCTCTTAACAATATTTACTGTCCTATTACGTAAACACCGCGAAACAGGTTTCTCGTGACTATCGAAGCGCGGACGACTCGTCCAGTAACGATTGCAAACACTCTAGATCAAAAATTAATACTCTACTAACTCGGAAAATATGTTTTCATAAGAAATAAGATCTTGGTTTAATATATCCGTAAATTCTTTATATAGCCTTTTTTCAGCTGCTGGAGTTATCAGTACATTTATTTCAGCTGATGCTTGCTTGATGTAAAGGTCGTAGGAAAAAGCTTTAACATTAGGATGGGATATAAATTTTCTTATTGACGCTTCTATTTGCTGCTTTTCCTTAATATTTTTGATTGGAGAACGAAGCTGAACTACATAAACGAACCATTCATTATTGTGAATATCAGGTTTATAAGAAGTCGCATTTCGAATGCTTAAATTTTCAATCGTATCCCTAATATTATCCAGCCGATCAAGAATGAATAGGTCTGCATCCTTTGAGCCTACTACCTCTCTAATCACTTTTGCCCTACTTACACGACGAATTGGATTATCAGGCTCTTCCTCTTTTAAAGCCGACTGAATAGTTTTCTTCAATTCTTCTCTAAAACTTATTACTCCTAAAACATCATTATCAAAAAAAATCACTCTCTCCACAGTGATGTCAAACGGTAAAGCGGTCCCCCTTTCAGCAACGATAACAACCGGAAGTCCAGCTGCATGTCGGGTGGCTAACTCATACATAACATTTGGATTTAGACCGCTTAAATTCGCTATGACTAATTTGTCCTCTAGCAAGTGCTCAATGATCTGTCTAGTAATCGAGCCTGATTCCGCAATTCTATGGGCGGCAATCACTTCAAAATTCAAAGCATCTAAAATAGGCTCTAAAACAACTTTTAGAAGCCCCTCAGTGGCTCGCCTCGTCGAAGAACCGTCTTCCCCGATTGGGGTTATGACGAAACACTTCTCTTTCAGTTGTGGTCTGCCATCAAATAATTTAACTATTTTAGCCATCTGTTATCTAATTACTTATCACTCAACGCTTCGACACACGGCAATACATCGCCCGCCAAAAATTCCAGCGTAGCATCGCCGCCGGTGGAGATGTGCGAGATGCAGCCTTGGAGGCCGAGCTTTGACGACTGCCTGAACGATGGGGACCGTACCTTCGTTAGACGGCTTTTTATTTTCGCTCGCTGAGAGGTTTTGGGTCTGTCCAGATTTCTTCGATATAAGCATGACACTCCTGGCTGGTACCAGTTTTGCCCACATCATTCCAACCCGCCGCATTTTCCCGGTCGGCAGGCCAGATCGAATATTGCTCTTCTTCATTTACCACGACCTTAAAAGTTTTTTCTTCGCGTTCTTCCATATATTTTCTCCTTATATTACAAACATTTATCTTTCAATTTTGGTGACTATCTATAGCTCTGACTATTTCACACACACTACGTCTCACTCAACGCTTCGACACCGGGCAGCACGTCTCCGGCTAGAAATTCGAGCGTTGCGCCGCCGCCGGTAGAGATGTGCGAGATCCTTTTATCCAGTCCGGCTTGGTTGACAGCCGCGACGGAATCGCCGCCGCCGACGATGGAGATTGCGCCTTTGTCGGTCGCTTCGGCGACGGCCTGGGCGATGGCGACGGTGCCTTCGTCAAAAGGCTTTTCTTCAAACATTCCCATCGGGCCGTTCCAGACGATGGTTTTTGCACCTTCGAGCGCGCGGCTAAACAGCGCGATGGTCTCCGCGCCGATGTCGAGGCCAACCAGGCCCGTGTTGGTAAATTCAACAGGGATGGTCTTGCGCGAATTAAGCGGGTCGTAAGAATCGACTACCTGGTGATCGGTCGGCAGCAGAAGTTCGACGCCGGCATCTTTTGCCATCTCTTTTATTTCCAGTGCGGTCGGCATCATTTCGTCTTCGACCAGCGATTTGCCGACTGTAAAGCCATCGGCTTTGAAGAACGTGTAGGCCATCGCGCCGCCGATCAAAAGCTTATCGACCTTGCGTTCGATCAGCGATTTAATGACCGGTATCTTGTCTGAAACTTTCGCGCCGCCGAGGATCGCCACAAAAGGCCGCTCCGGATCGTTGAGCGCGCGCCCGAGAAAATCGAGTTCTTTCTCCATCAGCAAACCGGCCGCCGACTTTTCGACAAATTTAGTGATCCCCGCGGTCGAAGCGTGCGCGCGGTGCGCCGTGCCAAAAGCATCGTTGACATAGTAGTCGCAGAGTTCGGCAAGCTGTTTGGCAAAGCCTTCGTCGTTTTTTTCTTCTTCGGCGTGCAGACGAAGATTTTCCAGCAGCAAAACCTCGCCTTCTTTCAGCGCATCAACTTTGGCTTTTACTTCGTCGCCCACGCAATCCGAAGCGAAAAACACCTTGTCGTTTTTAACTTCGGCTTTGCCCAAAGCAGTTCCTTCAGATGAAACGCTTACCGGTTCATCGCTCGAAGCACCCGCGGCGGATACGTCCTGAAAGTCAGGCAGCGCCCTCAGGTATTCATAAACAGGCTGCAGCGAATACTTCGCCACGTCGTATGGCATGCCCTTTTCTTCCGCTTTCTTTTTATCTTTTAGCGGGCGGCCGAGGTGCGAAGCGAGGATCACCTTCGCACCGTGTTCGGTCGCGTAATTAATGGTCGGCAGCGCCGCGCGGATGCGTGTGTCGTCATCGATCTTTCCGTCTTTGATCGGCACATTAAAATCCACGCGGATAAAAACCCGCTTACCCTTAAGCTCGAGGTCTTTGATCGATAACTTCATGATTTATTTAAGTCCGTTCTGCGCCTTAGAATTGAGCTTGCCGCCCATAAAGGAAAGCATGATGAATTGGTAATTCGGCCCATCCCATTTATAGCTTTCAAATTTATATTTCCCCTCGCCCGAACTGACAGTTTGATTCCCTTCGCTGCCAATGATCTCGACACATTCGTCATAGGTCATGCCGTTCTTGATCTGGTTGAATTTCTCGAGGGTCAATTCGGAATCATCGCTGCTTGTCTTGGCCGGGGTCGAGCTCGTAGTCGGCGAAGGTGTCGTTTTTCCGGCCTTGTCTATTTCTTTTTGGATCTCAGCCATTTGGGGGCAAGAGCAGCCGATAACGATCAGTATCCCAATGCAGAGAACCAGAGAAAGGGCGTTCGAGTTTTTCATCTTATTTTCCTCTTTTACTATTTTTGCACGCTAAAGCAATTGTCTTTTGGAACAAAAAAACTATCTTCGACGGGAACGTTCGGTTTAAATTCCGATAGCTTGATTATCATCGAATCGGAGCGCGTCTGCCAGAAAGGCACCATTATGTCTCCGACCTTGCGGTAATCGTCATAAGAACTATTCAGATAGGCCCCGGTCCGCTGCAGCAGCAGCTTACTGGCCTTGTCAAAAGCAAAAGCGTTCTCTATCCCATCCGCGGTGATCGCTCTGAGCAAGATCGCCGGCTTTCCGTTCCGTTCGTATTCGCCTACATAAAGCACCTGGTTATAGGTGTCTTTTATTTTCAACATTTCCTGCAGATCGGCCGCCAGGTTCAATTCCCGTATTTGCCGGGCGCTGGAGTAATCCGAATTGCCGGTCAGGTCCGATTGAAGGTAATACGTTTTACCGTCGAATATACCACGAACTTCTCCGACAGCATCAATGGTCAATATCTCGGCATTCTTATCCGGCGTTTTGCCGATCAGCTGAATACTGCCTTCGATCCGCGTCCCGGCCCGGCTCAATTCTACCTTCCCGGTCGCCGAATAACTGGTGAGTTTTTTAAGCGCATCCGCGCCCCCGGCCGCGGTGATATATTCAGCGATCGTTTTTAACGCCTGCTCATCGTATTTCTTTTCTATTTTTGGCGGCTCGACGATCTTCGGAGGAGGCGGAGGTGAAGAGCTTCGATCGATAATTCCTACTTTAGCGGACCCGTTCGGAGCGCCTTTCACTCCCGATAGCGGCGACGTGGACGACATGGGCGGCGGCGGAAGGATCGCCCTTGGAACATCTGTTTTTGTCAGGGCCATCGCCGCGTCCAATTGGCTGTCTTTACCTTCGAGCAATCCTTTTCTTTCGCGTGCGACCTTAACATCCGGCTGTACGCCGACACCTTCAATAAATTTACCGTCAGGTGTCTGAAAATTGGCGAAGGGATACATAAACAACGCCCCGGTCGCCAGCATCAGCGTCGTGGAAGGCAGCGCCTCGCCGGCGCTTTTTTCGCCCACCACTTTCAGGCGTCCGTTTTCCTGCAGCCCGCTGGCAAATATCTCCGCGGCGGAGTGGCTCATCGAATCGATCAATACGATCAGCTTTCCGTTATACTTTCGCCCCTGCGGTACGACTAATACGCTTTCCCGGGAGTTTTTATAGATCTGGGTGCCCAGGATAAGCGGCCTGTCGATCAGCATACTGGTGATGCCCATCAGCGCCCCGATCGAACCCCCGATATTTCCCCTCAGGTCGACGATCACCGCTTTCTTATCTTTAAATTCGCGAAGCGCCCGGCACATTCCCTCTACCGCGCCGATCGCAAACATATTGAAGCGGATATAACCGGTATCGTCATTTAAGGAGCGCGTTTCGAAGCTAAAAAATTGCCTGGGGAAATTGGGGACCGGCTTGATAAGCTTGCCGTTTAATCGTTCACGCTGGATACTAACCGCTCCCGGCTTATCTTTTTCGTCCAGGTAATCTATCAAAACAGAGCTTTCTTTCGCACCGTCGATAAAGTCCGAAAGGATTACGAGCGAAAAGACCTTTTCAGCCAGCTTTCCGTAAGAGCCGGCAAAGGTCAGTCTCTGCAGCAGCTGTTTGAGCGACACGCTGTTTATCTTGTCGATAACATAACCGGTTTTTAGCCCGGCGCGCTCGGCAGCGGAATTGGGTTCTACCTCGGTGATCAGGATCTGCCCGCCTATCAGCCTGATATCTATCCCGATACCGAATTGTGAATCGGAGTCGTCAAAAAAGAAATCCTCGGCAGCTGCCTTATCTCCGTCGTTTTCCGGCCCTTCTTCTTCCGGCTTGGCCGATTCCTTTCCTTTGATCTCATTCTTGGCCTTCTCCAGTTCACGATAAACCTCCGGCGGAATGATCATGAAATGCGAGCGATCAAGGCGATTTATCATCTCCTGCAAAATGGAATGAAATTCAAAACTACCCGAGGCTTTTAGAATTCGGGGCTGATATTCTTTTCGGATATTATCCCAATTCAACCCGTTAAATGTCTGGTCGAAGTAATTGTCCTTTATCGTTTTCCAAACCGTATCGAAGGCCTGCATGCGTTTTTCCTGCTCCGGTGTAAGCGGCACGGGCGGGGCGGGCGTCTGCGTAACGGCGACGGGACGGGGCTTGGCGCGGCGGTGGCGCTTTGTTTGAGAAAAAGTGCTGCCGGAAATTATCAGAAGCAACAACAATAAAACTAGTGGAGCTGGAAATTTCTTTAACATATTGCGGTACTTCTTAAATATGGCGCTACCATAAATGAAACGGATGACATCGTGATGAGGTCAGTACCGGGAACGTAGTGACCGGCTTCCGGTGTAAAAACTCATCTTTACCTTCACAGATAAAAATAACAGACCAGTTGTGTCACTAGCCGGTCACTACGTTCCCGGTACTGACCCGTTGCTTTTTTGACTTCTTAAATAAAAGCAGAAGAGTAAAAAAACCCTCCTGCTTTACTAAAGACCGTTCGATATTTTACCAGCTTTATATGCCTTTGTCGGCAATAAATTTGATCAGGTCGCGGACACGGCACGAATATCCCCACTCGTTGTCATACCACGAAAGGATCTTGATAGCGGTGCCGCCGATGACCTTGGTATTTTCCGCATCGACGATCGATGAATTTGGATTTCCCCGGAAGTCGATGGAAACAAGCGGTTCTTCCGAAAACGCGAGGATGCCTTTGAGTTCACCATTCGCGGCGTCTTTCAAAACTTTATTGACTTCTTCGGTAGAAGTTTCCTTTTCCACGTTGATCACCACGTCAACCAGCGAAACGTTAGGCGTCGGCACGCGGACGGAAATACCGTCAAACTTCCCTTTGAGCTCAGGGATCACCAGCGCCACGGCCTTGGCCGCCCCCGTCGAGGTCGGAATCATCGAAAGCGCTGCCGCCCGCGCCCTGCGCAGATCCTTGTGCGGCAGGTCAAGCAGCTGCTGGTCGTTGGTGTAAGAGTGAATGGTATTCATCAACGCGTTTTTAATGCCGAATTTTTCATGAATGACCTTGGCGACCGGCGCCAGGCAGTTGGTGGTGCAGGAGGCGTTTGAAATGATGTGATGGTTCGCCGGGTCGTACATATTTTCGTTGACCCCGAGCACTATGGTCACGTCTTCGCCTTTCGCCGGCGCGGAAATGACCACTTTTTTCACCGGGCCGCGCAGATGCTTCTTGGCATCTTCAGCCTTGGTAAAACGCCCGGTCGATTCGATCACGATCTCGGCCCCGACTTCCTCCCACGGGATAAGCGCAGGGTCTTTTTCCGAAAACACGCGAAACTCGCCGCCATCTACTTTAATGGAATTATCCGAGTGCGAGATGTCGTTACTCAGATTGCCCATTATCGAATCGTATTTAAGTAAATGTGCGAGGGTCTTAGTGTCCGTCAGGTCATTGACCGCCACGATGTCGAAATCGCTGTTTCCCAGCATTGTTCTGACGACATTGCGCCCGATGCGCCCAAACCCGTTTATACCTATCTTGATACCCATTTTTTGATGCTCCTTCAGAAAATAAACATAAAAATAATAAAGCAATATTATTGTCGATCGCTACCTGGCATAGTGACTTTAAACCTGATAAAAATTATGTTTAACTCATACCATCGTCTTTTTTTTGAAACAATGGAATTTGGTTTGTCGTAGATAATGCTTGGTTGATCTCGTTTCTATATTTTCCGTATTTTTTCTGACGAACACAACCGCAACATTTATGTTTTGTTGACTTGGAGTCATTTTACTAATGAAAATCTTACAAATAACCGTTTTCACCCTTATTTTAGGAATCGCCGGCGTCTTTGCGCAAGCGCCCGATAATAAGGTCGAGATCGCTAAAAATAGTCCCGAGCCCTTAGACAAGCAGGGGGCCGCGGTCACGCCCGCACCTGAAAGCAATGTGAGCGCCCCGGCGGCGTCCATGTTCAGGCGGAATGCGCCGCTCCTAAGACGCGTCGGGGTAGAGACCGAGCAGACCGTTTCCTTATCGCTCGATGACGCTATTCGTAAGGCGCTGCAAAATAACAATAACATTGAGGTTTCCAAGCAGAACGTGAAAAAAGCTGAATTCTCACTGAAAGGCCTGTTTGGCCGCTATGACCCGGTGTTCACCGTTTCACCTAATTACACCGACAACGTTCAGCCGGTCAGCAGTGTCTTCGGCGGCGGCGGCAGCACCGGCAGTTTCAGCAGCAAGCAGCTTCGGATCGACAGCGGGGTAACCCATTTTATTAAACCGGGCGGCGGAAGTTACTCGGTGCTTTTTAATAATGCCCGGACCCAGACAAGCGCCACCTCGTCGCAGTTTACGCCGACCTATGATTCCGATCTTAGCTTTAGTTTCATACAGCCCCTTTTTCGGAATTTCAACATCGACGGCCAGCGCCGCCTGATCAAGATCCAGCGCAAAAGGGTTACCCAAAGTGACGCCGATTTTCGCGCGCAGACCATAAATACCATCGCCCAGGTACAGAATAGTTACTGGGACCTGGTCTTTGCCCTGCGCGACCAGCAGAACAAGGTCGAGAACCTGAATTTGTCCAAGGAAAACCTGAGACAGGTTGAAGCACGGATCAAAGCAGGTTCGTCGGCGCCGCTTGCTCGCGCTGAAGTTCTTACCGAACTCGCCAACCGCGAAACGGATGTGATAAGCGCCGCGGAGCAGGTTGCCAGGGCTGAAAATGCACTTAAAGAGCTTATTATTCGCGATCCGAGTTCGCCTGACTGGAGCACCCAGCTTACCCCGACCGATCCGCCCGTCTTCGGACAGGATGCGATCGATCTGGACGCCGTCGTTAAAGACGCTTTACAAAACCGGCCGGAGCTTGCCAGGCTGAGGATCGAAAAAGAGATCAACGATGTCGATATCAAATATTTCAAGGACCAGTTAAAACCGCAGATCGATCTGAAAGCTTCGTATGCTCTGACCGGCCTGTCAGGTACGCCGACCGGCTTGACCAGCCCGCTTCTCACGCCGCTGATCGGCGGTGATCCGCAGACCGATGCGCAGGCCTTCCTGCTTCAGCAGCTGCAGATATTGAATCCGGCCATCATCGTGCCCAATATCACCCTCAACCCGTCGACCAACCAGAGATTTGTCGGTGGTTTGGACCGGTCGTTAAATAATTTGTTCAGCAATGATTTTCGCACGATCCAGGTCGGCGTTACATTTTCTTTCCCGCTGAGAAACACGCAGGCCAAAGCCGATCTGGGCTTTGCCAAGGCGGAAAGGACCCGGCTCGAAGCAGATACCCGTTCTAACGAGCAGACCGTGGTCGTCGAAGTGCGAAACGCGGTGCAGGCAGTAGAATCCGCCCGCCAAAGGATAACGGCCGCCGAGGAAGGCGTAAAAAATGCCGAGATCCAGCTCGAGGGACAGCGGAAATTGTACGAGCTTGGCCGCTCGGACACCTTCCTTCTGTTTCAGCGTGAAAATGACCTTGCGACGGCAAAGAACGCGCTCATCCGGGCCCAAACCGACTATAACAAGGCTTTGGCCGATCTGCAGCGGGCCACCTCGACGACCCTTACGGTCAATAACATTCAGATCGAGTCGCCGGTAACGGTGAATCCTTAAGTTCTCCGTCATCCCCTGAAAAAAAGAGCTGAGTTAAATCTCGGCTCTTTTTTTTTCAACTTTTTAAATTGCCACTAGCTTGCTTTGGGCTTTGGCTTTTAATTCCTTTAGAATAGCCGCAGTGAAGATCTCAGCCGTTATCATTACCAAAAACGAAGCGGAAAATATCGCCGATGCCATCAGATCGGTCGATTGGGCCGACGAGGTGCTGGTGGTCGACTCAGGGTCTACCGATAACACCCGCGAAATAGCCGCAGGAATGGGGGCTAAAGTGATTGACAGGTTATGGCCCGGTTTCGCTAAACAGAAACAGTTTGCGGTAGATAATGCCGCCAATGACTGGATCTTTAGCCTCGACGCCGACGAGCGCGTTTCACCTAAATTAAAAGATGAGATATTGCATCTTAAACAGCTGGATAAAGAGAGCTTAGCCAAAGGCTATCGTATCCCGCGCCTGTCAACGTATATGGGCCGGCAGATACGCGGCGGGGGCTGGTATCCCGATTGGCAGCTGCGTTTTTTTAACCGCAATTCCGGCAAATGGAAGGATATTGCCATCCATGAATCCGTGGAAATGGCAGACGGCGCCCGGGTGGAAAAGCTGGCCGGAGACATTCTCCACCACAGCGTCAACGCTGATAAGACGGCCGAATACCATCACAAAATGATCGGCGAACGTTACGCCCCGCTGGCGGCAAAGCAAATGTTTGAAAACGGCCGCCGCACTTCCCGCTTCAAGATCTACACCGTCGGTTTGACGACCTTTCTTCACACTTACTTTCTCAAGGCGGGGTTCCGCGACGGTTTTGCCGGATTTGTGATCGCCCGTTTTGCCGCTCATCACGCTTTTCTTAAACATCTTTTGCTCTGGGAAATGCAGAACAATGGCGATAAGGAATAATTTAAAGGATACCAAGACCTCATGCTGGATATTACGTCGGTTTCCGCGCTTTTTGATGTTAAAGAAACGTTCTTTACGGTGTTTGAAAACAACGTCAGCTATGTTGAGTTTATCGGCACTGTGCTTGGGCTGATCTCCGTCTTCCTGGCCGCCAGGGCGAACATTTTTACCTGGCCGACCGGAATTCTCAACGCCATATTCTTTCTCATCATTTTTTATCAGATACATCTATATTCCGATATGTTTCTGCAGTGTTATTTCTGCGGGATGGGAGTCTATGGATGGTTTTCGTGGAAATATAAGGCACAAAACCGGCAAAGCGCGATCCGCACGCTAACTAATGCGAACAGGCTGCGGCTGGGGATATTCATTGCGGCGGTGACGCTTTTCATCGGCACCCTGATAAGCAATATCCATTTGCTCCTGCCCCAGATATTCGATCACCCCGCCTCTTATCCTTATGTTGACACTTTTATCGCGATTGTAAGCATACTGGCAACGATACTGCTTGCGCGGCGGATATTTGAGACGTGGGTGCTATGGATAATCGTCGATCTGACAAGCATCGGTCTTTATTCGGTAAAGGGAGTGAAGCTTATCGCGATCGAATTTTGCATTTTTCTCTGCCTGGCGGTCCTGGGAATTTATAGCTGGCACCGCTTGCGGAAACAGACAACTGAGGCCGCGATCGCCGAATAGAACTTCGAATCAAAAATTCTTATTCGTGTTAATCGTGACATTAGTGGCTGATACTCCTCTACTTTGCAGGCAAAGCCGCATGGCGAAAGCGCGCGAACCGCTCTATTGCAACTATTAAGCCTTCTTAAAGCATCTATATCTTTATACAGCTTAGGTTTTGGTGTATATTTTAAATGTCGGAAGCGACCGAAAATCTATGAAAAGCTCTATTCTTTCTTTCTTTTTTTTCCTGCTCTTGCTTACCGGCATAACTGTGTTTGGCCAAAAAGGCATCGACAAACAAACCGAAGCCATCCGGGATAACAGCGATAGTTCCTCCAAAGGCAGCAGAGCCGAACGCAGCTGGGATTTTGGAAAAGACAAAACCAAGGTCCGGCCGCTTTTAAGTAATCCTTACCGCTTTGCCTCGCGGCGCGATGTTCTGATCCGGACCATCACTGACGTCTTAAAAGATAAACGTATCATTTTTGACGAGGCCGCTTCCCGCCCGTCGGACGGGATCATCGTTACCCAGCCTTTTATGTTTGCCAAGGGCGTGGTGATAACTCAGCAGGAGTTAAATCGTTACGCGCTCGTTCCGACTTCGAATAATTCCTGGACCCGCGGACGCTACACCTTGACGATCGAGGTCAACTCCATCGACGGGAGCAATCATAATGTCACCGTCATTGCCAAGGTCGAAGGCCGTTCGGAAAGTCCTCTCGGCGCTGAGTGGATGACGTTTAGAAGCAGCGGCGCGGCGGAAGAAGAATTTTTGACCAAGCTGGTCGAAGCCGTGACGGGAGTTTCTCCTGACGACAAGCCCGAAGAAATACCAAAAGATAATCGCTGAGATCGTTTTATGAAGTTTTCGCTCCGAGCTATGAAGACCCTTTTAGCGGCGCCTCTGCTGCTGGTCCTCTGGCATTCGGCTGCCGCGCAGCAGGACAATTCTCAAAATCCCTCTATCGTTCCGCTTCCCAAGAACCAGGATATCTGCGAAAAAACAGGCGATCAGATGATGGATGAGCTGCGCATGAAAGCATGTATCAAGCAGCAGCAAAAAGAGTACAGCGACCTGCTCGATAATGGTGAAGAGGCGGTCAAGCTAAGCACCGAATTGGAAAAAGCCGTTGATAAAACGGAAAATCTCGCGGCCCCGGACCAGAAAAAGCTCGACCGGTTGGAAAAATTGTTCAAAAAGATACGGAACTCACTTGGCGGTGAAGAGGACGAGCCGGACGCTGAGGAGGAAAAGCCTTTATCGCTAAAATCGGCTATTCAAAAATTGAACGAAAGAGCAACCGGTTTGCTGGACGAGCTAAAGAAAAGCACTCGTTATAGTATTTCGGTAGCGGCGATACAAACTTCAAATGCCATAATCCGACTGGTCAGATATATTCGCTTCAGTAAAAATTAAGATATGAAAAAGGCAGCGCGGCTTTTACTAATTCAGAGCGTTTTAGTATTTCTCGCTCTAAGTGTGCCCGTAGCTGTGCCCGCCCAAAATGACGACGACATCATAAAGGTCGATTCCAACCTGGTCGTTCTCAATGCATCCGTTCTTGACGGTAAAGGACTGCCGATGCTGGGACTCAGACAAAAAAGTTTCCACATTTTCGAAGATGGGGTCGAACAAAATATCGAGTTTTTTGAATCGGAAGAGACTTCTTTTGCGGCGGTGATTTTGATCGATACTTCCGGAAGCATGGAAGAGCGCATACTGCCGGCGCGCTCAGCCGCGATCACTTTTTTGGGCGGCATCCGCAAAGACGACGTAGCGGCGATCTATAACTTCGACAGCGACGTCAAACTAATTCAGGATTTTTCTCAAAGCCGCGATGTGGCCGAAGGTGTCTATGACCTTAAAGCGCACGGAATGACCGTGCTCAACGATGCCATAGTTAAAGGCGCGCAGGAACTGGCTAAACGCGGGGAAAAAAGAAAGGCCATTATCATCATATCGGACGGTATGGATACGAAGAGCCGGTATTCCGGCGATAAGGCTTTAAAAGCAGCGCTGGCCGCCAGCACAACCGTTTATACCGTGGACATGTCGCTGCCTTTCGCCGCCGCGGACCAGGAAAACCAAAGAAGGCTTAGCATTCAGCAGTTAAAAAAATTCGCGGAAAAAAGCGGCGGCAAATTTATCTCTACTCCGGGAGGAACGGGTTTGCGGGAAGCTTTTAAGAGTATCGTGACTGAAATGGGCAACCTGTACACTCTCGGTTACCAACCGACAAATACGGCTACCGATGGCAAGTACCGGGCGATCGAACTCAAGGTCTCCGACCCCAAGGCGCAAGTGAGAACACGCAAGGGTTACAACGCGGTGAAAAAATAATTTGTAGCGCCGCCGTCTCGGCGGCTGTCCTGACGGCGTCCCGCCGTCAGTCTTTTGCGCGGGCGGGACGCCCGCACGACAGCCAGCGGGACGCTGGCGTTACATATAAAAAAGCCGTCAAATTTGACGGCTGATCTTTTTGAACTCAAAAACTTTTTATTCTTCGTCTCCGCTCAGCACAAAAGCGATCTTCAAGGTCACGCGGTATTCGCTTATCTTGCCGTTCACTACTTTAACCTTTTGATCTTTTACCCAGGCGCTTTTAATATTCTCAAGCGTCTGCGCGGCGCGTTCGACGCCGACCGTTACCGCATCGTCAAACCCTTTCTCCGAAGAAGCTATTACCTCTACTACTTTAGCTACTGACATACATATTATTCCTTTCGCGTATAAATACTTTTACAGGCAATTTTTATTTTTTGCGAGGTCCGCGTGTCTTTCAATTGCCAGTTTCACCAGCGTATCAATAACCTCGGGAAACTCCAAACCTGTCCCGGCCCACATTTTGGGAAACCCCGAAGCATCGGTTAAGCCCGGCATGGTGTTAATTTCATTGACCAGCAAAGTGCCGCGGTCTTTACGCAAAAAGAAATCCACCCGCGCTAGGCCCGAGGCATCGATCGCCTTAAAAGCGCGGATCGCCAGCTCCTGTATCTTTTTGGTCAACTCTTCGGAGATCGGCGCCGGCACGACAAATTCGTTATTCCCTGTTCCGGCGTATTTTTCCGTGTAATCCAGAAATTTCTTGGATTCATCATGCAGGATATATTCACCGGGCAGGCTGGCCTGGGGGTCGTCATTACCCATTACCGCGCACTCGATCTCGCGCATGTCCAGATTTTCTTCGACGATGATCTTGCGGTCGTATTCCGCAGCCAACTCGACGGCTTTCCTGAAAGACTCGTCCGTATCCGCGCGGGAAACCCCGACCGAGGAACCCAGGTTGGCGGGCTTTACAAAAACCGGGTAGCCCAGTTCTTTTTTAACTTTTTCGGTCACGCCGGCCGGGTCTTTCTCAAAATCTCCCCGCAAAAACCAGGTGTGGCGGCATATCGGCAGCCCCGCTTCGCGAAACAGAGCTTTCATTGTGACCTTGTCCATGCCGCAGGCCGAGCCCAGCACGCCGCATCCGATATACGGAATGCCCGCCATCTCAAAAAGCCCCTGTATCGTGCCGTCTTCGCCAAAAGTTCCGTGCAGAACGGGAAAAACCACGTCCAGCGGATAATTGCCTTTATTATCGTTCGGGCCCAGCTTGGCCAGACCGCTATAGGCCGTGTCCCCGAGCAGCGCCACCGGTTCATCGGTATATTTTTCGTTGTCTTCCGCCAACAGTTCCTGCGACCCGGCCGGAAGCATCGCCGCCGAATCGGCCGGGTTTAACCACTGCCCTTCTTTGCTGATGGCGATCGGGATCACTTCGTATTTATTTTGATCGATCTGCTGAATAACGGTCTTGGCCGAACGCACCGAGATCTCATGTTCTCCCGAACGTCCGCCGAAAATAATACCGATGCGGGTCTTAGTCATAGATTACTTAATTAATAATTGATAACGGATAATTGATAATGAAATCATTTGTCGCAGGGCTAAGAGATCAGGCCAATCAATAAGGCAATGATCTATTATTATTCATTAACCATTTTCAATTTTCAATTTATAGGATCGTTTTTCCGAGGGCCGAAAGTATCAACTCGACCGCGAGTTCTGCCGTCGAATTTGCCTGATCGAGCATCGGGTTTACTTCCACGATCTCAAATGAACGCATCCCGCCCGCTTCCGCCACCATTTCCAGTCCTAAATGCGCTTCGCGATAGGTGATGCCGCCGCGCACCAGCGTACCCGAACCCGGCGCAAAGCGCGGGTCGATCACATCTACATCAAAGGTCACGGCGTATCCGCCGCTGGCCTGGCTGGCGATGGCGATCGCCTTGTTGACACATTCCGTCATGCCAAATTCGTCGATGTCGCGCATCGTAAAGAAATGGTCCGCCAGGCCCAGCTCCCTGATCCATTTTTTCTCACCCAGATCGAGATCGCGGGCGCCGATGTGCGCGCAATATTTCGGGTTAAGTTTGGGAACGAAACCGCCCAGGTTGACCAGCTCGTTTTGCCCGGTGCCCAATAAAGTCGCCAAAGGCATCCCGTGCAGATTCCCGCTGGGCGAAGTATCGGGCGTGTTCATATCCGCGTGCGCGTCAAACCAGACCAGGCCAAGCTCATCGCCATTATCATGATGGTGCCTGGACATGGCAGAAAAGGTCCCCATTGCTATCGAATGATCGCCGCCCAGGATGACGGGAATCGCATCATCAGCCAGAATCTCGCCGACGCCTTCCATCATTTTCTGGCAAGAGGCGATCATTTCCGCCAAATATTTCGGGTTTTCCGCTTCGGCCGCAACCTTTTGCGGCTGAACCACGGCCACATCGCCATAGTCTTTTACGCCGTACCCAAGCTCGATTATATGTTCCACCAGCCGCTGACCGCGCACATTAGCAAGGCGCATCGCCGTCACCCCCAGCTCGCTGCCTACCTGGCCGGCTGCATACCCTAAAGGAACACCTATTAAACCAACTTTCTTACCCTGCCCCGGAAAATCACTCATAAGTTTTTAATAGTAGCAGTCGGCGGCTGCCCGCTGCCCACTGCTCACTGCTTACTGCTACTGCTACTGCCCACTGTAATCCTAGCTGCCCAGGTTAATCAGTCCCCCAACGCCGCTGCCTCCGCTGCCGCCTTGCGACGGGAAAAACGGTTTGAGCAGCCCGGCGAAAGCCGCCAGGTTGCGCGTCTGGATCAGAAGCTCGCCCGGCCCCGTAAATTCAGCGACCAACCCTTCGCCGCTTAAGAAGCTGCGAAAGAAACTTTTCGCCGCCTTGCGCAGTTGGTACGGCATACGGCTGTCCCAGGCGACGAGATGCCCGGTGTCGACCACATATCTTTCACCCGGCTTGAGAGTCTTGCGATGGATCGCCCCGAAGGAAGAAACCAGCAGCAGCCCGGTGCCTGAAACCTGAATTACAAAAAGGCCTTCACCGCCAAAGAATGATTTTGCGCCGCCGAATTTTGTCTCGACCTGCAGGCTGACATCTCCCGCCAGATAAGAACTGGCCTGCACGGTAAACATCTGGTTGTTCATCTCGATGCCGACGACGTCGCCCGGGGCTCCCGGGGCAAGGGTCACCTCACCCGGCCCGCCATGCGAAGTGAAGGTCGAAACAAATGCCGACTCGCCGACCACGGCCCGCTTCAACGCGCCAAAGACCCCGCCCTTCATTTGCGAAATAAGTTCTACATTGGCGGACATCGAAACCATCGCGCCCGCTTCGGCGGAGATCGACTGTTCCGATTGCAGGTTCACTACCGCCAACGCAAACGCCCCGGCGTGCTGGATCTCCCAAGAATATCCCCGGCCCTGCCCGCGGCCATCGTCGTCAAAACGAAACGAACCGCCCGCCTGCTGCTGCTGTTGCGGCGGAGGAGGCGGCGGCTGCTGGCCCTGTGGCTGAGGCTGGGATGGGGCAACCATATTAAATCCGCACGAACCGCAAAATTTTGCGTCCGGCCTGAGTTCCGCATTACATTTCGGGCAATTCATATAGTTACACCTTTCGCTTTATCTATAATAATACGACAGGCGTCATCGGCAGTTTCAGCAAAACTCAGCAGCGATAGATCTGCTTCGGTTACGACCAGATTGTCTTTCCACACCTTGACCACCGGCGGCCAGCAATCGCCCAGCAAAACCAGCGGCCGCGGTTCGAGCACCCTGGTCATCAGCTTGTTCCAAACCAGTGAAAGCTCGACCACGGTTCCCATCCCGCCCTTGACGGCGATAAAACCCACCGAGCGCGTGATCAGGTGCTGCAGCCGGTCATAAAAGTGATCGGTCGCGACTTTATCCGTGAGAAACCGGTTCGGCTCAGCCCGGAACTGGTTCATCACGATACCCAGCACCCGGCCGCCCTTTTCCCGCGCGCCGCGTGAAGCCGCTTCCATCACGCCCAGGTAACCGCCGGTGCAGATAGTAAACCCGGCCTCTGCCAGGGTAGCGCCGACTTCGCGCGCTTGGGCATATTCCGGGTCGGACTCGCGGCATTTAGAGCCGCCAAAGATCGTAACTATTTTTTCTTCAGCCATAAATATTTACAGGGATTAAATGGATAAAAGGATGAAAACAAAAGCTGGAAAATCGATCTATGATCCCGGATTCTCTCCCTATCCCGTTCATCCCCTCCATCCCTGTTTAATTTTTCTTCAAAATTTGATCCGCCAGATCGAAATTACCATCATTCGGCGCCGGTTTCAGATGCAATATCCTCGTCATCACATTATAAACCTGAATATTTGAAAAAGGCTCGGCGAGCAGATGCTGTTTAAAGGCCGGCCCATGTGCGATAAAAGTCGCCCTCATCGACGGGAGCTCGTTATCGTAACCGTGCGCGCCGCGCATCTGCTTCATATCGTGGTCGGCGTTCCAGTCATCGTATTTCTTGTGGGTGGTCATCCCCCAGCCTTCCTCCGATGAGCAAATTATCGGCGCCACGCGCGGCCCGTCTTTATAATGAAAACGCTCCGGGATGTCTTTTTTCCGCCAGCAGGAAGCATGTTTAATTCCCTTCAGGCCGTCCATTACACGATCTTCCATTCCCGGTTTGGGAAATATCTGCACGATTTCATTTGTCCAGACGATCGGATCGGCGATCTTTTTATCGGTCACATCAAAATAATCGTCGAGAAAAACGCCATCTTTCGGATCGACCTTTGCCATGCCGTGATCTGAGACAATAATGATATTTACCTGTTGGTCGATCCCGCGCGCTTTCAGGCCCGTCATCAGGCGTTCGATATACCCATCCACATTTTGCACGACATATCCGACTTCCTCGGATTCCGGTGAAAAAGCGTGACCGGCGTCATCCGTATCGCTGAAATACATGCTGATCATCGTCGGGCGTTTTTCTACCGGCAGATCGAACCAGCCCAGCACCTTATCGACCCGCATCTGGGGCGGGACCTCGCCGCTGTATTCTCTCCAATAGGTCGGCGCGTGGCCGTCTATCATCGTTCCGGTGCCGACAAAAAAATATGCCCCGGCGATCTGTCCCTGTTTTTCGGCTGTTACCCAGATCGGTTCGCCCAGCCACCAGCGCGGGTCCAGCACCTCGCTCCGCTTGTCCATCTTAAAGATCTCGCCGAAATCATAGACGTTGTTTTCCACTATCCCGTGATGCGCGGGATAAAGCCCGGTCGCGATGGTGTAATGGTTCGGAAAGGTCTTGGACGGAAAACACGGGGTCATCCACTTTGCCCGCACGCCTTCGCCGGCCAATCGATTCAAAACTTTGGGCTTATATATATCGAGATAGTCGTAGCGAAACCCGTCGAGTGAGATGAGGATGATCGTCGGTTTCAAGTCCTTAACCGGTTTTACCTGAGCGAAATCCGCAGAAACGGTAAGAAGTCCCGCGGTTAACAGCCAGAAGGACAGGAAAACTTTTTTCATTCAAGAAAAATAATCTATCAGTAAGCAATAATGCAAATTAGGCGTCTTGCCGGCTGTCGGTAGCGTCTGCGTTAGCAGATGCGTGAGCCGCAAAGCAACGCACTTGCTGACGCAAGCGCTACTGACATGAGCGCGGTAAGTCGCGCTCCCAGGTTAACACTTCGCCAAACTCTCCGCCTGATATTTACTCCATTCGTCGAGGCCGTCTCCGGCGAGGATATACGACACATAATTATCCGGCCGCACCAGCACGCTGAAAGTATGTTTCGAACCGAACATTTCAATGATATGCGGGTAGAGCGGAAATGTTTTGTGTTCAAGCCATTCGGGCAAAGTGCCAAAATTCGTTTCGGCCGCGTTCTCCTGCCCGTCGGAAAAAGTTACTAACTTGAATTTCGGCTCTCTTAAATAATCAAACACACTCTTGCCGTCGATCAAAAACCACGGGAAGCGATTTCCCGACTTGATCTTGAAGTTCATATCGGTGCCGTGCCGGCTCAGCTGGCTTTTGTCATAACTGATCCCGATCTGTGAAAGCGTGGGGAAAATAAACTCTTTGGCCGCATCGAAATGAACCACCAGTTTCGCCAGCGGCGGCAGGATGTGGTCGCGGAACAGGCGGAAATACCATTCGTCGCCGGTGCCGAATTCGAAAAGTTGGTCGGTGGTTTTCAAAAGTCTTTTCGCGTTGGCGATACGCTCGTCGTTGTACGATTCGAGCACCTGGGGCTTTACATAGCCTCTAATGACGAACGCCAATTTCCAGGCCAGGTTATAAGCATCCTGGATACCGGTGTTCATCCCCTGCCCGCCGGCCGGAGTGTGAACGTGGGCCGCGTCGCCGGCGAGAAAACATCTGCCGCTCATAAATTTTTCCGCGTGGCGGGTATGGACCTTGTAGCTGGAAAACCATTTTACGTTGGTGATATCGAGCGGGATCTGGGCCAGGCTTTTTACTTTTTCCTCGATCTCGTTGTAAAGAATATCTGTTCCCACTTCTTTTCCATCATGATCCGGCATATTGCCGACCAGCCGCCAATGCTTTTCGCCGCGCAGCGGAAAAAACAGTACGAACGCGTCCGCACCGAAGATCGCATAAAGTATGTCACGGCCCAGATCGACTTCCATGTCCACGTCGGCGACATAGAACATACGCGGAACAGTGCTGCCTTCAAATCCCAGTCCCAGCTGGTGCCGGGTCGTACTGCTTGCGCCGTCACATCCGGCCAGGTATTTGGCCTCGATCTCCTGCACCTTGCCGTCAGACGACTTAACTGTCGCCTTTACCCCATTTTCATCCTGCGTGATGCTTTGCAACTCTGTCTGCCACCAGACCTCCTTGCCGTTCTTCTGCAAAAACTCGTAGAGCAATTTTTCGTTCTCACTTTGCTCAAATGTCAGAACGTAGGGGTACGGGCTCATATCGGTGCCGATGCCGGTCAAGTCGAGTTCCGCGCGCAGCTTTCCTTCGCTCATCAGATTTATCTTATGAATGATGGCGCCGCGGTCGATAGCCGCCTGTGCCAGGTCCATCTGCTCGTAGATCTCCAGCGAGCGGGCGTGGACCGCCAACGCCTTGGAAAGCCCGGTCACGCCTTCCTGCTTGTCGACAATAATAAAATCTATGCCATAACGGATAAACTGCGCCGCCAAAGACAGCCCCGTCGGCCCGGCCCCGATGATCAAAACCTCTGTGTTCATAACTCAAGATTAGCGAAAGGGATAGCCAAAAACAACCACGGAAAACGATATGGAGTCAGAACCCGAAGCGGTAGCGAGGGGTTTGGTTTTGGGTTTTGAGCCTTCGGTCTTTTCAATTTCGAAGAAACCCGGTCGCTACGGCTCCCGGTTCTGACCTCGTTGCCGGCAGAGTATTGTTCAATGCTGCAGCACGAGATACACGTCCCAGGCCCAGCGGCCAAGCTGAGCGTCCTGCGCATCTCTTACTTTTGCTTTGTATTTAAATTGATTGCCGAATTCGTCGGTCCGCCGCGAGGCCCGGTAATCGAGATCGA
>DASYKT010000058.1:0-49580 GCA_035995185.1 Pyrinomonadaceae bacterium | reverse complement strand
ATTTGAGGACGGTCATCACAGGCGAAGAAGATATCCTGAAAGAAGAAGATATTCGCCGGATGCAAGAGGAAAATGTTTGATCTTTGAAAATACGGATACTTTGTAAAGATTTCTGTTTCATTTTTGTTTCAGTGTTTCAGTCTGAGACACCAGAAACACTGAAACAAGGCAATGAAGTCAGTACCTCAGAACGCAGTGACCGGCTCTGAGCGAAGCGAATTGTTTCGTGTGCTGTGGGAACAAGTCAAAGAAAAATCAGCCGGTTACTGCGTTCTGAGGTACTGACTTCATCACTCACCATTCATCGTTATACTCATGCAGGTCTTTCAATTTTGGCCGTTTCAGTTCGTGGGCGAGCTTGTCGAAGATCACTTTGCCGTCGTTTTCCGTGAGGTGATTGACAATGGCCAGCGCGCGGTGGATGCGCAGATCGACGTCGGCTTTCTGGCCCGCCTGGTAGAGCAGCGAGCGCTGTTTGCCCGGCGTGAGCGCGTGAAAGAGACGATCGCCTTCGGGATCCTGGTCCAATACCGCGCGAAATTCTTCGGGCATCGGCAGGCCGTACTTGCTGGTGTCGATCTCCAGCCGGACGTCGATATGGTCGCCGATCTTGAGGCCCCACATCTCTCGCTTCTGCTTGTTGACGGAAATGATGAAGCTGCCTGAGCCGCTCGGCATCAGAGCGCAGTGAAAACCCTCCTGCTTATTGATAGAGCAGATCACACGTTTGAAGCGTTTGTCGGGAAAATCGATGCCGGCGGCCATCTCGCGCGTGACCGGGACATAGACCCACATGCCGTCGCCAAAGGTGGAAAGCTCGGCCGTGAACCTCAGTTTTTTGACAAGTTTTGCCACTGGTAAAACAGAATAGCATGGAGGGCGTCATATTAATTGCCACTAGCTTTAGCTAGTGAATAGGCAAGATGAAAAATAAAATTGGCTTTAGCCAAATTGAGTTCGGCTAAAGCCTGAGAATTTTGTTGCCTGCAATTTAAATACTTATTTCCTTGCCCTACAATTTGCGCCGCCACACATTTTTTATCCCTGCCGTTAACTTGTTATTGACCTGGCGGGCGCACGCGCAGAGCCCGCAGCTTGGCTATCTCAGTGTTTATTTTTGCGGGCAAGGCCAATCACACTTTTCCATCGTCGCTGAGTCTTTCGTTTATAATTTTTTGCATGTTGTCCTGGTCTCTCTGCACAGCTCCACAGCCGGCACGGGCAAAGGCGCTATAGGCAGCTTTTCCTTTTCCTATATCGCTTATTTTGTTGAGTAGATTGTCTTTTTTAGCAGGATCATTGTATGGTTGTGCCGCGTAGAGCTGAACGACGGTCATCGTCGCATTTTCATAGGCGTCCCGCCTGTTATCTCTAAGACCTTGACGTTCATTAAGGCCCAATATTTTTAAAGTCATTTTCGCTTCCGGGCTCAGGGGGATTAACAGCATAAATTTTTCGTCGAGCAAAAAATGTTCTTCTATGTTTTTACAATTAATCGGATTTAAGAGATAAGGTTCTTCATCATCTTCTTCCGGGGATTTTAGAGCACGAAAACCTTTCACCGGAAATCTGTCCCATTTTCCTATAGTTTGGGTTGTTTTTTGCGAACTTGGCTGGTTACAATCGGCACATGACAGGAGCAGATTTTTATAATCGTAAGCCAGCCAGTAATAACCCGGATGCATATCATCTTCCTTGACGCGTCCTTTAGGGCGAAAATGATCCAGATCTCCGGGCTGATCCGCGGAGATACGTGATTCGCAGTACGCGCATTTTCCATAGAAAGGGCCATCCGGGCTCATATAATGCACCTTCAATTCGGAGTATAATTTTTTATTTATTTCTTTAGGCGCTTTGGCCTCATGTGAAGCATTTAAGGCAGCTTGTTCGATAGCGCACTTTTTAATCCACTTATCCCATTTCTTTTTTAACTTGGGATCAACCGGGTCGTGCCATTTTATATGTATCAACTTAGTTTTCCTCTCCGAGTAATGTTTCCAACCGCTCTCTGATGCTTAGATCGATCGCTTTTTTATTTAATTCTCCTGACCGTATTTTTTCCGCGAATTCTTCGTGAAGCGCTGCCTTCACCTTTTCGTCCACCTTTCTTTCCAGCTCATTTCTATAAGGCTGAAAGACATCCATTAATTTTTCATCAAGCTCACTTAGTTCTTTTTGTTCGGCATTGCTTAATGTTTTTTCATTCACTTTTTTGGCGGAGAGTTTGGTGAATTTTTCTATGTTTGCCGATACGTTAAAACTGCTGGCGCTGAAGAGTCCAAATAAAGACGAGGTCAGGACCTGATCGGCCCGCTTATTTTCCGGCTTTTGGGTAATAATGGCTTCGACCGCCTCCTCGGTTTGAGACAGTTTTATAAGTTTTGTTTTTTCTTCGGTCAGCGCGGTGAGGCCTAAAGCACACATCGGCGAGTGAGAACTGGCGAGAAATTGTATCTTGGGAAATTGCCCGCTGAGATATTTGATTATTTCCCTTTGCCAGGACGGGTGAAGGTGTTGCTCGAGTTCATCGATTATTACGATCCCGGATATATTGTGATCGAACGATTCCGGCGAGTGCATCAGCGCCCATCCGAACATATCCATGATCCAGCCCAAGGTTGTCTGAAACCCGTCTCCCAAACTTTCGAGGGGCATAAAATCGCCCCACGGGCCGCTCACGCGAATACCGTCATCTAATGTAGTTGAGTTTGGTTCGAGTCCTAAAACGGAATCGATCTTTTTAAGGAAATTTCCAATATCCACCTTTTGGTTTTTCATCCGGAGAAGCACCAATTCGGGGTCCAACAGGCTCTCGTCGTAATCAAAAAGAGTCAAGAGCGAGTCACGGAACGAAAACTCCTCGACCGGTTTCCGGCTTTTCATACTATGACGAGCTGCGCCATATCCACAGACAAAAATCCTGTCCCGTGGAACATCACTCGGCTCCTGAGTCATCATGATATTCCCATCATCCAATTTTTTTATGGTCGTCTTTAATGTCCATTTTTCATTGGTTTGGGGAGATTTGAGCTCAATGATAATTTCGCCCTGTTCTGTGTTATTTTTTAGCAAAGAAATGGGATGCATCCCATTAAGGCCCAAAGCCGTATTAATGTCGCACAAACCCAGAGCGACACTTTTTAACAAGGAAGATTTACCAATGCCGTTATCGCCGAAAAGCAGCACGAAGTTGCTGATGTTGTTTTTGTTTTCAAATGAGAGGTCAAATTCTTCGAAACATCGGATATTTTTAAGCGATACCCTGGAGATCTGTAAGTGCAGGTCGATCTTTCGGATTTCCGGGGCCCCGCTCAGAAGCTTCATGGCGGCATTCTCGATCCCCTGTGAAACGCTGGCCCAGGCGGCATCTTTATTCGTCCAGGTACTGACCGATTTGGCATCGCGCGGAAGGGCCTGCACTTTTCCAAATGGCGCGCTGTGCCAATTAGATTCACGGACTATTATCGGGAACAGTGCAGCATCTCCCGATTTATAACGTTCCATGGCCCGTTTCATTTCGATGTCGTAGCAATAATCGGAAGCAAGAAGGTCCGGGCTTACCAGGATCAAAATGATCTCGGCCTTTTCCAGCCGCGGGTCGATCTCGTCACCCCATTTTTCACCGGGCGTTATCTCTCGATCGCTCCAGGCACGAATAAGCTTTTGGCGATGCAAAATCTTCAGATGCGTTTCCAGCTGTTTTTTATAGGCTTCGTCCTGGTGTGAAAAAATAAAAAAGACATCTAACTCAGGGCGCCCGGCACTCTCTCGCGTCTGTTTTGACAGATCCACGCCGCGCAGCAGATCGGCGACGGAAAAAGTTTTGACTTCCGCTCCCACGACGTTCTTAAACTCTTTCATCCCGTTTTCTTCCATCACCAAAAGGTCCCGGTAGGGAATCAGATTGTCCATGTGACCGGGAATCGGCACCATTTCCCGCGGATCGAGATTTTTTATTTCACGGTGAATCTGGTCAAAATCGGTACGAATGACCGCCAGCAGACGCCGGCGATTTTCGGGATTTTCCCCCTTGATCGAAATAGAAACTTTTCTCTCGGCGTTGTCCGCCCAGACCAGCGCGCGGCAATTTTCAAACTGTAAAATAACACCACTACGCCAGCGCGGGTTGGCTTGGCTTAGATAATGGGTGCGAGCGATAAAACGCGGCAAAATTCCTTCCGGAAGCACACGGTAATGATATTGAAAGTTCAAACACTCAGCCAGATCGAATTCTTTTACCTCGCCCGGCTGCTTCTTGGGAAGTAATTCAGGGATCAGGTAATGCGCATCGTCATCGGGAAAACTAAAACAGAGATCGAATTTTTTCATCAGGTCAAAGACGAAGCGGCACATAAATGCCGGATACTCACTTTCAGGCAATATCCCGGAGATCTCTTCAAGCCTGACTTCGCCTTTGTTTTCTTCGAGTAGACGGGAATTGAGTATTTTGTAAATGCCGCGCGTGACCCAGTGAGGATTAAGTATATTAGAGTCTTTTAAGCGTGGGTCATCGCTGTAATTGAGCACAATGCCGAGTTGGTTCAAATACTTTGCCAACAGATCCTGATAGCGCGGTGAGCTGACACCGTGCTTCACACAGAGTTGGCGGTAATTTTCGAAGCTTAGATAGTTGCGCTCGGTAGTTGCCAGCTCGTCCTTGATGGAAAACCATTCTCCGGGAAATTTTACCCGCAATTCTTCAAGCGTTCCGGCTACATTTGCGATCGTTTCCTTAAGCTCCTGGATTCCGGTGTTGTCCTCGCAATCGGTGCGAACGAACGCGCGAATGTTGGGGTATTTTTCCAGCAGCGCGCTGCGATTCAAGTCAAAAGCAAACTCCTTGATCTTGTTGAGCACGATGATTACCTGGGAATTTCCGCCGAAACTGGCGATTAGTTTAAGCCAGTATTCCGCTTCAATGTCTTCGGAGCCATCGCGGCCATTCAACACCAGCAAATAAAGACTCCGCTCGGTGAGGAAAAACTGGTGAGTGGCGTGCATGATCTCCTGACCGCCAAAATCCCAGACGTTTAATAAAATATTTTCGCCTTTGATAGGCAACTCCCACCGTTCGATACTTATCCCTTCGGTTTTTGTCTTACCGGGCTCAAACGTGCCGTATTTTAGCTTTTCCACCAGCGAAGTTTTTCCCACCGCGCCTTTACCGACGAGGATGAGTTTGGCTTCGTTCAGGGGACGCCCGTTGGCGTTTATTCGCTTAGTGTATTCGAGAATATCGACCGGATCGGCGGGCCTTCTATTCTCGTACATGACCTGATGATGTGTAGGGCCAAGCAATTCCACCGGAACTCCCAATCGCGGGTTATTATGTAAATAAAGTCCCTTTAACGCGCTTAGTTTTTCAAGTACGTTGGTGATCAGGTTAATATCATTTTCCTCAAGAGAAAGATGCTCTAGTTTAGAGAGCTGGCTAATGTCATCGGGGATCGCCTCCAGTCGATTTCGCGAAAGGATGAGTGTGCGTAAATTATGGCAAAGGAATAATTCGGGAGGCAGCGATCGCAGCCCCAGCCCGGAAAGACTTAGCCCATCGGATCGATCCTCGGCGGCTTTTGTAACCCTATGTAGTGCTTCTTCGTATCCTTCGTGGGACATTTTGATTCTCCGTTTGCTCCTGTGATTAGAGCAGAGAAATTATAGGGCAAAGCGGAGATTTGCCCAAGGGAAATCTTGTAGGGCAATCCCTTGTGGTTGCCGCAGACGCTTTCGCGTTTTAGAAGTGTCGATCATTTGATCAGCACAATTCGCGCCTGCAACGCTCACGGCCCCAATATGGGCGTACACGCGCTTACGGACGCCTTTTTGATCTTTACGGGCTTTTCGGGTTTTTCGTCGGCGCCGGGCATTTTGTTGATGGCTTCGGCGACCTCTATTCCTTTGGTGACGCGGCCGAAAGCGGCAAATTTTCCGTCCAGGTGAGTGGCGGCACCGAGCAAAATAAAAAAGTCGGTGGTGGCGCTGTTGGGTTCATCGCCGCGCGCCATAGAGACGATTCCTTTTTCGTGAAGTATCTTGCTTGGCTCGTCGGGAATGGTACGGCGAGAGCGCTTGCTAAGCGGCGTGTTCCAGTGCTCGCCGGTAGATAAGTTGCCGCCCTGAATAATGAAATTGGGAACTACGCGGCTAAAGGTAGTGGTATCAAAAGCGCCGGTCGCCGCGAGGTTAAGAAAATTTCGCACCGTTTCCGGAGCGCTTTCGGGAAACATTTCCATCTCGATCACGCCGGCCTCGGTATCCAGGCTGACACACAATCCGGCCATGGTTTTTACGTCCGCCTTGTCATATGGTTCGGGGGCGGGCTCCTGCGGTTTCGCGGGCGCGCGCTCGTTGGCTTTTTTGGGTCCCGCCGGGGCAGGCGAAGCCGCGGGGGACGGAGTAGGCGACGGATTGGCAGGGTGGCCGTTTGCTGTGATGCCGGTAACGAAAAGCCAGATAAATACAAAAACTAAATTCTTTAGCATTTCATTATTTTCGGCGAATTTACCGAAGCTGTAAAGGGGAATGAGGTCAGAACCGGGAACGGTAGTGACCGGGTTTTCTGAAATTGAAGTAAGGATGAGGCGAAAGGATAAAACCGAAAAACCAAACCCCTCGCTACCGCTTCGGGTTCTGACCTCGCCGCAGCGGCGTTATTTTTCTCCACAATAACAAAGCGGCCAAGGGGTCTGGCCGCTTCATTCAAAGCAATTTTCTTAGAATCAGAAAGAGTATCTTAGAAAACAATGCGGGAACCGTTCCTCCTCTTCATCCCCTGCAATGTCGAGCTTTTTACAGCCCCCGCGATTGCTCTCTAAATATAAGGACGAGGGCTCCTGAAGTTTTTGCGTAAAAATATCCAATATTTTTTAAATTAAGTTAAGCATAATGCCTGCAAGGTTTAGCTGCTGATTGGAAGGATTGGGGATCCCGGTTAGGTTCGATTTTTAGGATTTTTTTAGCTTTGCCCCTAAAAGTCTCTTTTGCCTGTCAAAGCAAGGCCGATCTGATAGCTAAGAGCGGGCGCAAGCGGCCCTTCCGGACTGCAAATTTATTTAGATCCTATGTTTTCCTTTTCAAGCTTCAGTAAGTATTTCGGCTTACGCTCGCTTCTTTTCTTTTTTCCCGCCGATGGAAAAAGCCGGCGCTCCTTTTTTGCGCGTCAACTCTTCGCGCACCATCCGGCGGACGACGAGTTCCAGTTCACGCATCGCGGGTGACTCGGCCGTGTCTTTTTCAGCTGCCACTTTTTTCGATCCGCTGCCGGTCAGCAGCCAGTTGAGAGAGTAGTCGGTCTGCTCGGCGATCAGGGTGAGCACTTCGGCGGAGGGCAGGCGGCCTTCGAGATAATTTTTCGCCGCCTGGTAAGAGATGCCTAAACGGCGGCTGATCTCGGCCGGTTCGGCCGTGCCGAGCGCCTCGGTCAGGCGCTCGATATATTTTTTAACATTCGTTGAAGCCGGGTTTGACATCTATTCAACACTCGTGTAATTTAATCCTACAAACGTTGAATCGTGAAATTCAACAAGGTGCAGGATAGCGCTGATAAACCAGTATTGTCAAGCATTTCCTAAAATCCGACGATCCCCGTGTTGTTTGAAAAAGCGTAATTGAACGATCGTGTCAAATAGACGATTGTTTATACACGGATACAAAGACCGATGGATGTGTCACGTATCACGTATTTGCGTTTCTCCCGTTTTGCCGAGTGTTGACGCGCCTCAAAAACCTTCCTATGAACAAAACTTACCAAGGCCAACTGATCACCCCTACAACCCCCACCCAATAAAAAAAGAGCAAACCTCATTTCTCACCCTAAGACCCCTGCGTCAACACTCGGCAAAGCGGGAAAAATAGTTCAGAGAGTCTAGAGAGTCTAGGAGGTCTGGGAAGTCTGGGAAGTCTGGGAAGTCTGGGAAGTCTGGGAAGTCTAGGAAGTCTAGGAAGTCTGGAAAGAAGAAAGTGACTCTGACTCTCAGGATTAATAGACTCGTCAGAACTCATAGACTCTCCAGACTCCCGGGACTCTCTAGACTTCCCGGACCTCCCAGACTTCCCAGACCAGCTAGACTCACCCCTCATGACTTTGATCGATCACGCCACTCTATACACCGCAGAATGGAATTTTGCTGTTTTCCCCGCGCACTGGATCCGCGAAGATTCGTCGTGTTCCTGCCGCCGCGCTGATTGCCGTAATCCGGGCAAGCACCCGCTGACGCGCGACGGTTTTAGGTCCGCCAGTAAAGATCCGGGCAAGGTCAAAGACTGGTGGCGGCAATACCCGCAGGCGAACATTGCCATCGCCACCGGAAAAGTTTCGAACATCGTCGTGCTGGATGTAGATCCGCGCCACGGCGGTTTTGATTCGCTGGCAAAATACCCGCTTCCGCAAACGATGAAAGCCCGCACGGGCGGCGGCGGCGAGCATTATTTTTTTCGGCCCGGCGAAAGGGAAATTAGAAATTCGGCGGGGAAGTTAGGGGCCGGTTTGGATATCCGGGGCGACGGCGGTTATGTAGTAGCACCGCCTTCGAATCATCTGCAAGGCGTCTATGAATGGGAAAACTGGGATGAGATAGCGGAAATGCCCGATTTTTTTCGTGTTTTTAGTGCGTTTCGTAGCGAAAATTTCGAAAAAGAGCCATCCACGAACCACACGAAAAACACGAGTCAGCAAGATTCTAATACTTCAGCATTTTTTCCCGCCGGCACGCGTAATAACGAACTCGCCTCATTAGCCGGTACGATGCGGCGGCGCGGATTTGGCGAAAATGCCATCCGGCAAGCGCTTTTGATCGAAAACCAGGAACGCTGCCAACCGCCGCTCGAAGCCGCCGAGGTGAAAGAAATTGCGAGATCCATCGCAAGATACCAGTTTAGAGAGTCTGTTGAGTCTGGGGAGTCTAGAGAGTCCAGGGAGTCTGGGAAGTCCAGAGAGTCTAGGGAGTCCGGGGAGTCTCTTGACTCTCAGAACTCTCAGAACTCGCTCCGCGTGTGGAACCTCAACGAATTTCTTAACCGATCCTTTGAAACTAAAGAAAACATGTGCTTTGAGGCGGGGCGCGGAGACCTGGTAATGGTGGCGGCGCGGACCAACGGCGGCAAATCCACGCTCTTGAGAAACTGTCTGCTTTCGCTGGCGACGGGCCGTCAATTCGCGCCTTTTGTGCCCGAACAGCGCCCGCGCCGGGTAATGCTGCTCGATTTTGAAGCCGACGAGGCAGAACTGCAGCGCGATCTGCTGGTAATGACTCGGGATTTTAGCTTGCCGGAGCGTGAACTTCTGGCGGAAAACTTCCGGCTCATCCCGAAAGGATTTGTCGGGGGAGACATGTTTCAGTTAAATCGCCACTTCGGCTTCGTGCAAGACATTATCAGAGGGCATTTAAGTGAAGTAATCGTTATAGATAACATTTCTTCAGCATTTACTTTAAATGATGAGAACAATAATGCCGAAGTGACTGGAAAAGTGGTCAAGCCGTTATTCAAACTGGCCCAGACCAGCGGGGCGGCGGTGGTTTTTGCCCATCACATCGGCAAAATGAGCGAAGTCTCGCGTGACGAAGTATATCTGGGCCGCGGGGCTTCGGCGTTGTCCTGCCTGGCCAAAACGGTGTTTAATTTGCGCGGCCGCGTCGATACCGGGGAAACTGTGGATATTTGCTGTGTAAAACGAAAAAACGGCCACAATTACAAGCGGAGTTTTCATCTCGACCCGGACACGCGCTGGTTCAGGCCGGCCGGGCAAGCGGCGCGCAGGCCAAACAACTACGACCTGATAGTGGGCTGGCTGCGCGAAAATGCGCCGCCGGAACGGCCGGTGAAAACCAGTGAGATCGTGGCCGCGTTTCCAAAAATAGGGCGCACCAGCCTGATGCTGAACCTAAGAGACGCCGTCAGCACGGGGGACGCGCAGATGCCGCAGAGGGCCTATTATTCGGCGCGAAAAAAAAATGATAGATCGTAAAATATTTCTTGTAACAAAACATCGATAAAAATCCATATAGGGTAAGGAGTTGTCCAATACACTCGTGACGAACATCCCAACTGTGGACTCTCCCAGTCCACAGAACGGAATAATTTCTCCCACAAAAGCTCCTTGAGAGAGCAAAAGGCAAAAGAGGCGGGTTTCGCGACCCGCCTTTTTTTCTATTTGGGATTTGAGAATTCGCAGTTCCAGGTTCTATGTTTTTTTCGTGTTATTTAGTGTGTGTTTGTGGTTTCAGTCCTGGCAGACATTATAATGCAGTTTAAGAAGTAACCACGAAATCACACGAAAAAGACACGAAAAAACCGAATCCGCGACTTTATAAATAAAGCCCTAAACCCCGAGCTTTAAGAGTTCTAATCCCTAATCCCCAACCCAATCACTCGCCGCCTTCCACTTCTTTCCGGACGCCGCGTTCGCGATAGTACCGCATCAGATCTTTTCCGCGTTCGAAAAACCAGGGAATGGTCAGGATCGGCCCCAGCAGGCTAAGGATCAGCCCGGCGATACTGATGGTGCCCCATTCAAAGAATGATTTGACCACGCTGATCTTGAAATCTTTCGGGCGGCTGGCATCGGGGCCGAGGGTTTCGGCGCCTTTCACCCAGGTGAAATTCAGCGTCACAAACATTTCCTGAGCGCCTTCGACGTCGCCTTTCGGGCGGATGCTCCAGCGCCAGACTGGGCTTGAACCCGGGCCGATCTTTTTCGGGGTGTTCTGCGCGCCGTCCGAAGTTATTTCAAAACCGCTTCCCACGAGCGAAACTACCGCCCGCGTTTCATGATCGGGCAGGCAAGCGCTGAGTGCGCTGCCGGGCGGACAGCGGTCGGTTTCCAGTTCGATGCCTGAATCGTCCGGGCTATCGCCGGTTCCCGAAGGCGTATTGGCGGGCGTTGTCGCGGCGGAACGCACAATTTTAAGTTCGATAATGCCGGAGCCCTTGGCCGTAAGCTCTGTCGGGTAGGTGAGGTCGATCGTTTCGCGCTCGCCGCTGCCGTCATTGCCGGCATTGCCGTCGGGCGCGGCGGGTGCAGCGGGTGCCGCTGAAGCCGTAGGCGAGATATAACCGAAAAAGCTGCCGACTGATTCCCAGAAACCGGGCGCGGCGTCTTTAGGGGCATCTTCTCTCACTTCGCCGATCACGACCGGTGTCGGCGTGGGTTTTGGCGTTTGTTTCAGGATGACGGGCGGCTTGGGCGTGGCTTCTACCACGGTGATGGGCGGGTGCCCGGTTATCCCGATGATCGGCGTGTGCCGAGGCGTTGGTTTTGGCGTCGGTGTCCGGCGCGGCGTAAAAGTCGGCGTCGGTTTTGGACTAAAGGTCGGTGTCGGGCGAGGGGTAGGGTCGATCACCGGAGTAGGCCTCGGGGTCGGTGTCGGCGTGGGACGCGGGCTGCGTGTCGGCCGCGGCGAAGGCGAAAATCCGGGCGTCGGCGATAGGTCCGGCGTCGGCGTCGGCGTCGGCTTAGGCGGCGTTGGCGTTTGGTCAGGTGTAGCGGTCGGCGTAGGAGTAGGGGGCGGAGTCGGGCTTTCATCCGGCGAAGCAGTAGGTGTCGGAGCCGGCGTAACCGAAGTTTTCGGCACGGGCACGATCGCCGCTACCAGCCGACCTTCATTTTTGTCGATCGGAACAGTCTGCGGGATCGGTTCTCTAGACGACGAAAATAATGCCGTCATTCCGGCAACAAAAAAAATCAGGCCGCTAACCAGCAATATCAATCTGATAGTTGAAGACATTTTCCGCCCTTGAAAGACAAAATGTGTTTATTTGGAATTACTAACTAAAAAATAGACGTGATTTAAACAAAGTTTTGCGGTAGGGCTCTAGTAGCGGGGACCGCTCGTGTTGGTGGAATTAAGAGCAAATGTAAAGCGTGCCGTAATGTGGTGTCGGCACGCTTTACCCCAGGGGTGAGCCTCAGAAACAAAATTTGGGCGAGGCTGTACGGCAGCCTCGGAAAAAGTAGGGAGAGGGGTGGAGTGAGGGCCGGTTTTTCTCGTCGGGAGAAGGAGCGAACCGGACGGCGTCTCAAAACGCCTTTGTTTTTTCGTTTTTTAAATGAAAATCAGCTTTCCATTGATATATGGCAAAAGAAGGGAAAACGTTACAGGATTTTTTAAAGAAAAACGTAATACGCTATACGTAATACGAGATACGCTCCAGGTCATGTGGTAGTAAAATAAGTCAAACCATTGATGTTTAAAGGGTTAGGCGCACACCGCGGGCAATCCGTATTATAAAATCGCGTAACATGCATAGCGTATTACGTACGGCGTATCACGTATCACGATTCTCAGCGCATAAACTTCCGGCGAATGGCCAGCAAAAGCAGGGTCGCCTGAACCGGGCCAAGGATCGTTTGCAAAGTGATAACTAGTCTGGTCGGCCAGCTGTCGTTCGCCGGTTTCGGCTCCGGCTTTTGAAAGGCCATCACGTTTAGGCTATAAAACGCCGCGTCTCTTAAATCGGCATCCCATTTCGCGGCAAGAGCGGGAAGCTCATAAAGTTGGGGTTCGCCGATAGATTTTTCCAACAACTCGTCGCCGTATTTTTCTGCCGCTTCACCTGCCATTAGGCGCACATCGGCGACAGTCATTTTGCGTTCGAATGTGCTTAAAGAGGAAGCATAAAACAAAAAGGGAATCAGCCAAACGAGAAAGAGCATTATAAAAGCCCGCAAAAGCCCGCTCGCCATAACCGCTGCTCGCCCAATACCACCAATGTAAAGTTACCGGTAAATACTGCATCCACCATGTCTCGCGGCGATGGCAATCCATGGCCATGTAGCGAAGGCTCATTGCTTCTTCATAGCGATTATTATTTTCCGCGTTTTCCGCCAGACGGCGGCAGGAGATGGCCAGCAGTTTATTGGAAGATTCAATATCCGGGATCTTCAGATTTGAAGACCGGGTCGCCCTCATTTTTTCCAGCACTTCGGATGTTTTGTCTATCTCTTCCACCACGGCCTTTCGCCCCCGCAGGTGCAGAAACTCTACGTTTTCAAAGTTAAATGTACGGGTATCGATATTGATGAACCAGCGTGGGCGAAGATTTTTGATGGAATGAAAATAGGTTCGCTCCGGTTTTTCAAAGATGGCTTCGCTAAAACACAATTCCGCCTCGTTGGCGATATTGTTTTTTTCGAACCGGGTTATGTCGGCAAAGCGGGCGAATCCGAAATCCGCAAATGAGCCCGGCTGGAACACGGTGCAATCGAATATCGCTTGTTTTTCAAAAACCGCGAAGGTGAATATCGCGTCGCTCGCAAAATGTACATCTTTATACGACACATTTTCCAGGAATTGCGCCTGGTTGAAATTCGCGCCGGTTGTAAATCTAGTACTGTAAAAAAAAGAGTCCGCGCCGCTAAAACGCGCATTTCCAAAATCGACTCCATGATCAAATCCGGCGGAATTAAAATTGGCCCCGCTATTAAACTTGGTAGCATCAAATCCGGTGTATCTGCCGGTGAAATACGCACCAGTAAAGGACGCCCGCTCATTAAATTCCGCGTCATTGAAATTGAGATCACCAGCGAATCGCCCTTCTCTGAAATCCACACCTTTATTAAATTTTGCTGAGGCAAAATCGGCAGATTGAAATTGCGCGGAGGAAAAAATAGCGAAATCAATGAATTCCGTTTTACTAAATGCGGCATGGACGCTAAATCGCGTACCTGAAAAGTCGGTCAGTCCGTTTATCTTTGCATTTGCAAAGCTGGCACCGCCATGGAAACCAACATTTCCAAAGCTCACCTCGCTGAGCTGCGCGTCGTCAAACTCCGCCTGGTCGGCGAATTCCGCGTCGCTGAAATCTGCCGTGCCTACAAAGATAGCGTTGTTAAAATATACGCTGCGGAGGAATTGCGTCCCGATAAAATCGGCGCTCCGGCCGGAGTATTCGTTCCGGTTAAACTTTGTGTGTCCAAAATCTACTTCACCGTTGAATACGGCGTAGCTGAAATCCGCGTAATTTTTAAAGTTGAGTTGGCCCAGATACAAGTCTTGCGGAAACCACACTCCGCTAAAATCGTAATTCTCCGCGTCAAGCCTGTTTTGGAAGGCTTTGGCAAAATCCTCTGCCTTTTCTTTGACCGGCGCGTGCATCAGGCAGTAATGCTTGCCGTCAACCTTCCAGCCCACCGCTCCTTCACAAACCTGCCGCAATAAAGTTTCGTCACGCTTTGGGAAGTTTGTGCGAAGCATCAGGTAGCTGGCGCATTCGGGTTTTTCTGTGGGTGGCATAATGGGGAAAGTATATCTGAAAGCAGTGAATAGGAGACAAGGCCGAAGATCTTTCTATTCACGAATCACGAAAAAGCGGGCAGGATGCCCGCGCTCCATAAAGACGCTCCATAAGAAGCCGAATGAATTCGGCGCTCCATAAAGGCGCTTTCGTTACGGCGCTCCGTATTATTTTTTCGGCGAATCTTCGGGGAACATGCTGCCGGCGATGGCGATGAGCATCCAGTTGCCATTGATGCGTGCCCAGGTGTCGGTCCAGCGCGTTTTGCCGGAGATGTCCTGGCCGTTAAAAGTGCCTTTGTCGTCGGTGTCGTAGGTGGCGATGGCGGTGTCGATAAAGACCTTTACGTGCAGGTCGCTGATCGTCGATTGCGTAAATTTCAGCATGCCGTTGCGGATAGACATACTGATGATGTCGCGCGAGAGGCGCATTCCGTCCGGCGCGGTAAAGATCATGTTCGGCGAAGCGTATTTATCGTTCGCGTCGGCATTGCCTTTGAGAAAGCCGGCGTTGATCTCGGTTTCCATTTTCTTAATGGCGTCGATGTCTTTTTGCACGTTTGTAGGGATGGAGCTTTTTTGCGCAAAGGCCGGGATCGATACCAGTATTATCAGTCCAAATAAAAACAACAGGTTTTTCATAAGTTCTCCTTGGAAATTTGATGTTTGAATTATAAGGAAAAAATATGAAAGAGGGAATAGGGGATAGTGAATAGGGGATAGGAAATAGTAAAGATAACCACCCCGTCGCGGCAACCGCGCCACCCCTCCTTCAAAAGGAGGGGAGTTTAATGAATGGTAAATAGTATGTCTTACCCGTTCACCATTCACCATTTCAACGCAGTTACATTCCCATCACCGGGGGTGCCGTGCGTGGCGACGCACATCCACATTCCGTTCATTTTTACAAAGGTGTCGGTCCAGCGATATTTGCCGCTGATATCCTGCGTTTTTCCGTCGGCATATTTGATCATTCCTTTATCTTCGGACAGATAGGTGACGACGGCCGTGGTCCCGTTAAAGACGCGGACCTTGATCTCGCTGAATTTTGAAGATTCGAATTTCAACATACCGGTCTTAAAGAGATCGGCGGTTTGTGCTTTGGTAAACATCATTCCCGAAGGGTCGGTCAGCACGCTGTCGTTGGAAATATATTTTTCGACCGCCGAGAAATCGCCTTTGACCAGGGCTTCGGCCGATTGTATCTCAAAGCGCGTAAGCCACTGTTCGTCAGTTTCTTTTGCGGTTTCCTTTGCCGGTGCGGTTTTTTGGGCGAAAGAAGCCGAGACGACGGTAATTAGCAGGGCAAACAGGATAAATAGTTTTTTCATGAATAATTGTTTCCTCCGCGATGATATTTCGGGGATAACGCCTGTTTGGATTCACGAATTTTGCGAGTTGTTATTGGCTAAATCGTGCTATAATCCCGCCAAAAGCATCACCGAATCGAGTTCTTATTTATATTCTTCTTAAGGAGCTATCTCTATGAAGCTGGTCAAAATAATAATTGCCGGTATCGTCGGCGGTATTCTGATCTTTGTGTGGTCGTTCGTGGCGCATATGGCATTGCCGTTCGCGCATTGGGGCATGCAATCATTTCCGGTGGCCGGTAATGAGGCGCTTCAATCCGTTATCTACAATAATATCCAGCACGAAGGCCTCTACGCTTATCCGGGAGTGGAAAATATGGACCAGCTGATGGCCGACCCGGCGGCAAACGCAGCGTACGAGGAAAAGTATAAGACTGGCCCGTCGGGTATCCTCATCGTGGTACAGAAAGGTGAGGGTACTATTACCGTGAATAAACTGCTGCGCGAATTGGGCACGGATGTGGCGGCGGCCATACTCGGCGCGCTGATAATATTCTGGGGCGTGGACCGCTCGAGCCTGTTCCGCACCTTTGGGATGTCAATAGCCCTGGGATTAATGGCGTGGTTTTTGATCTCCGCTTCTTATAATATCTGGTATAGATTCCCGCGCGATATGATCATCGGCGAAGCCATTACGGAAGTGGCGGGGTTTGCCATCGCGGGCATCGGGTTTTATATCGTGTCGCTTTTCTTCAAGAGAAGAAAGCCGGCCACTACTGACCTTAGCAGCGGTATTTGAAGCAGCACGGAAGAGCCGGTTTCGGAATAGATAAAAGATCATAACTGAGAGATGAGAGATCCCATCAATGAGCTGTTATCTATCAGTTATCATCTATTTCGAGGGGTAACATCTGCCGGTGCTCATAACTGTTGGAAGCAATTATATTTCTTGATTATTAAAGAGTAATTGTCGATACTTAACTGTATGAAAGAAGGCATCATAAGTGTTTCTTCCGAAGTTATGGGCGGCACGCCGGTGTTTGCGGGAACGCGGGTTCCGGTGCAGACTTTGCTCGATTATTTGGCAGGCGGAGAAACGATAGATGACTTTTTAGAAGGTTTTCCCACCGTCACCCGGCATCAGGCAGTGGATTTTTTAGAGGCTGGCTCTGGCGCAAAAAGATCTTGATATTTTTCTCAGCTTCGCCTGAAAGTGATACCGGTTTGGATTTGTTTTTTTCGTGTTGTTTCGTGTATCTTCGTGGTTCCGGTTTTATAACCTTGTGAATAAAGAGATTAAGAGTAACCACGAAATCACACGAAACGACACTAAGTTTTTTTTACATTTGCTTCACGCTAAAACAAACAAACTTGAAGATCTAAAGTTGCTTATTCCTCAAATAGTCGCAAAACTGAGCAACGCAAAAAAAGGTGAAGTTACGCATATCGGAGTAAAACGTTCTCAGGTTAATTCGGATGGTTTATGGACAAAGTAGAACTCAAACTCGAACTCCAGCTTGAATCTCTCAAAATGGTCAAGGAATGGGTCACATGGTTAATGGGCCTGCAGGTTAGCATTTGCGCGCTGCTTTGGTCGCCGTTAAAAGATAATCCGATAATGGCCGCCAAATCGGGGGCGGGGTTGTGGCTGCATATCGGTTGGTTTGCGTTCCTCGTTTCACTGCTGCTTACCGTGCTTGTTTATAGAACACTGCCAAAACTTATCGAAGAACTGGCTAAGGACGAGACTTTAGAAGAAAGTATTTTTAGCCGCGATCTTAAGTGGGCAGAGCAAAAGATCTCGTTAGGAACCATGCTTACGGTAATATATTGGCTGTTTTTCGCCGGCATCGCTTTTACCGGCCTTTTCGTCCTGATCAGGGCGTTTTAGATATATATCCTGCGCAGAGCTTCTCTGCCTGAAGTTTAAAACTTATGAACAAATCCGACTTCGACAAACTTTTCGCTTATACCCGCTGGGCGAATCTGCGCGCACTTGAGGCGGCCGACAAGCTCTCTCCCGAACATCTTTTTCATGACACGGGCAGCAGTTTTCCGTCCGTTTTTAAAACGCTCGAACATATGCTGGCGGCAGAGTGGGTGTGGCTAAAACGCGTGAACGGAATTTCGCCCACGGCAATGTTTGACGGCCACGAATGTAAAACGCTTTATGAGCTGCGCGAGCGCTGGGCGATCAACGACCTGGAATGGACGGCTTTTATCGAAGCAATGCCGGAAGAAGACCTCGCGCGCGAAATTCACTACACCAATCTGGCGGGCGGTAAACTGATGTTCCGGCAGGAACAGATAATGCAGCACGTTCCCAACCACTCTACCTATCACCGCGGCCAGGTCGTCACCATGCTGCGCCAACTCGGCGAGCAGGGATTCGATTCGGATCTGATATTTTTTAGCGAATAAGTTGTTGATTAAAGAGATCGATCTGTAATTCGTATTGTCTTTATGTAAAACTCTTCTCTCTCTCAACGATTAGGCGGTCAACTTTTTGTTTTATTTCGTCATGCGAAAAACCTGCTTTTGACATTACGTTATATGCAATACCAAATACCGGTTGGATATAAGGAGCTGTTTTAAGATACGGAAAAAGTATAGTTAAAGCTTCGAGTGCGAGTGAAGTTATCTCATTTTTATCTCTATTCAATCTGGAAAAAACAGCCGAAAGGTTTGCCAAACTACTAGCTACCTCGATTTCAAAGAGCAAGCGATTGTTTTTGATCAGTCTTCGTCTAATTGTTAATGATTCTTCCATTCGCTCCTCGGCGGCAAGCAAGTTGTCCTGGCGAGCATAAAGTGCGCCTAAATTATGAAGAGTTACGGCCAAATATGGCTCGTATTTAAAGGGATTTTTCTGAGCAAATTCTCGATAAATTTCCAAAGCCTCTATAAACGCCGCCTCCCCCTCCTTTATCTCAATGACCGTGTAAGTCAAATTGCCTAGATTAGTTAGTAACATTGCGATATCCGGCTTATGCGCATTAGGATCTTTTTTGGCTAACTCTCTTCGAAGACTTAAGGCTTCATCGTAATTGTCTTTAGCTTCTCTGTAGTTTTGCCTTCTCTTATTGAAAATACCCATGTTATTGAGACAAGCCGCTAGATAATGTCCAAAAAAAGACGCATTATGACTAAGTAGATTTCGATATATAGTAAGAGCCTCGTTTAAAACATCCTCCGCCTTTTGAAACTCATTAAGATTTGTATAGACCAGTCCCAAGTTGCTAAGTATTAACGCTACTTTCGGTATAAATCCCAAATGATTTTGAGACGCTATGACCCTAAGTATGGTCAGGGATTCTTGAAACGCGGTAACAGACAAATTCAGTTCATTATCATTCATGTGCAAAATTCCCAAATTATTGAACACAGTTGCGCGTAAATCACCATCTGGATCATTAGAGTCCTTGTCAATATACTCAAGTAAATCCTGGTAAATGATTTTAACTTCGTCTACTCGATTATGTTCGTGTAAGAACCTGGCAAACTGAAATAGATTGTCTTGATTGCGATTTGATTCTATGGAAGCTCTAAAATAACTACAAGTTTCTTCGAACCGATTAAGATTTTCGTAATTTAACGCTGTCGTGTGGGCCAAGAGTAAATACTCTGCCGCCACATTTTGCAATGTTGGTAGTACATTTTCTTCATAGTCTTTTTTCTTCGCCAAGGCACGTGTTTTTGCGTCCAATCGCTCTTCTGCGGCATCTTCAAGCAGAACGCGGGCTTCGGTGATTTCGCCCTTTTCAAAATGTTCTTTAGCTTCCTTAAGCCTTTTGGTATTAAGTTCGATATGATCAAACGTTTCAGCCAATTTTATGACATCCTGCTTGAAGCTTTCTATCAGATCTCTTTGTTCATTAATTCTTTCGCTTAGTTCTAGACGTTCTTCGGTTTCATCCAAGGAAGTTCGGTCAAAAAGTTTTTGGAGGGTATTAAGACGGTCCTCATGCTCGCGAAATTCGCCGGATTTAACGACATACTGACTGACGTTAAAATTAAATATAGCTTTCTTTTTTTTCTTTTCGGCTTTTGGAATATTGTTTTGAAGTTGTTTCAGAAGTTTTTTTAAGTCCTCTGCGAGCTTCTTGTCTTTACTTACAAGCCTTTCTATTTGTCCGGCAAATTCACCTTGTATTTCTGAGTCCGTAGGATTTTCTTCCAATAATTTCAGGGATGTAAGCGGTTCGCCTTTCAATCTATTTTGTAGAAATTCCAAAATTTTGCCTTTATGTTCATAACCGTCTTCAGCCGCTTTTTCCGCTAGCTTCTCACCGCCTTTGAACAGGAGACTGGTTAAAACGGATATAATTCCAAAAGTAATAGGATCTGACATTTAGAGGTCCTTATTAAAGGTATGAGTCAATAGATTTTAACACAGATTATTGATAAACCAGAGATACTTAATATTTGTATATCTATATTCAAAATACTGACAACGCACACCCGCCGAATTTCATCTTATAGACAGACGCAAATTGGAAAAGTTGATCTAAAGATCGACAACAATTTGGCGGTGATCTTTGAAGGGATCAAGGAGGTTATATGAGATATCTTAAAAGATCTGCAATTGTACTTTCGCTCTTATTGGTTTTATTCGGTGCAACGGCGGTGACTGCAGAGGCCCAAAGGCGAGGCTATCGCAGGCCGGTGATCATCGTAAATCAAAACCCGTTCTGGCACGGTTGGGGATATAATCCGTACTATTACGATCCCTACTATCGCGAACGACAGCAACGGGATTACCTCGAGAACAGAGTCGATGGTAACTTAAATGAGCTTGAAAAACACAAGCAGAAATATTACGCCGACGGAGTACTAACGGATAAAGAGCGAAGAGAGCTAGCGGATGATGAAAAAGATTACAACAATTCTGTGCGACAGTTGGATCGATATCATCGCCGTTACTAAAGGATGAAGCTGTCAAGCTTCAGTGACTGGAAAGAAGAGGGTGGCTTCGGCCATCCTTTTCTATTTCAACAAAGCTACAAAGAGCGCAGCCGCCCCGCCTGCAAGTGCTTTTTGCGCCAAAAGAATTCTTCTTAGCAAGGGGGAATTTAGGTCAGTGGCGCGAACTTGCAGGTGGGCCGTCTGCGCTTTTTGTGCAAGTAATAGAAACCCCTCGCTACCGCTTCGGGTTCTGACCTCTTTTTTTATCCCGCCAGCCAATTAACGAACCCGAGCCAGATCTGCGTTTGCGCAAACATCATCCGCGCCGGTGTAAAGGCGATAAAGAGCACGACCGCGGCGAGAAATATTTTATTTACCCGGCGGTGTTTGATCGAATGCCAGATGAGGCAAACGATCGCCAGCCCGCCGGAAATGCCGAAGGCACAGGGAACGATATATTGCGGCGGAATGAACGGCAGCCGGGCGATGGCGGGCGCGGCAAAATTGATGGCGGTCATCAGCATCAGGGTCTTGTGCTCGGCGGGGCGCTTGCGGTAATAGATAGCGCCGGCGAAAAACAAAACGAAGAGCGCCATGTCTCCCACGGGGATCATAAAAAAGACACGCGGATCGGCCCCCGGGGGCGCGCTGCCTCGAACCAGCTGCGAATCGTAGGCGGTCGCGAGACCGATGATCACCACCAGCGCCGCCAGCACGATCCCGGCCATTCCCATCGTCATATGCAGCTTGATGTTTTTTGAGCGGATCAGCGCTACCTGCACGACGAAATAGACCACCCACAACGACATCACGATCGCGTGCGCATGGACCAGCGAATTGGACAACGCCGGGACATCGAAAAACGCGCTGAAATAATAAGTCCTAAAATATCCGGCCAGCACCAAAAGCGGGAATAATACCGCCGCCGCCAAAAACAACCTGCGGTCCGATAACCGCCGCAAAAGATTCGCATTCGTTGCCATAAAAATAGCCTCCGATTTATAACGCGTAAAATCGAGGCAAAAGGTATCAGGTTAGTGGTTAGTGATTAGGGGATAGGGGATAGTGATTAGTTATGAGCCGCGTGTCGAGTATGAGGTCGGAACCCGAAGCGGTAGCGAGGGGTTTCTTCTTATTGTCTTTCAGGAGAAAACCCGGTCGCTCTCCCACCACCCCGGCCTTCGGCCACCCCTCCTCGGGCAGGAGGGGAGCTTACTCCCGGTTCTGACCTCATCCTTAATCGTCATAGCTCCGGGACAACGGAACCATTAACAAATACTTAAACAATTTTCGCTTTATTCCCGTAAAATAAAACGACACACGAATCAAAAGCCAAAAAACGCGGAGGAGATATGCGAATTTTCAGAACATCAGTGGTCTTTTTATTGCTCGTTTCTTGCACTTTCGGGCAGAGCCTGAAAGGCGTGGCGGTCGGCGATATGGACAGCGGCGCGCTGGCCTGTGACGATTTTTACTCTTACGCGAACGGCAAATGGCGTCAGGATAATCCTATTCCCGCCTCGATGGTGCGCTGGAGCCGCCGCTGGCAGGCGGGCGAAATGGCCAAAGATAAGGTGCGGCTGATATTGGAAGACGTGGTCAGGAGTTCAGAGAAATCGGCCCCTGCCAGGGGCACTGTCGATCAGATCGTCGGCGATTTTTATCAGACCTGCGCCGATGAAGCTCTGGCCGATAAGAACGGATTGACGCCGATCAAGCAGCTGCTGACAAAGATCGATAACGCAAAAACCAAGGCCGATATCCAGGCGCTGATCGCCGAACTTGCCCTAAACGGGATCTCCGCGCCGTTCGGCTTTCACAGCTCGCCGGACCTGCACGCGCCGGAAAATGTTATCGCCAGCATTAATGCCGCCGGATTGGGCCTGCCCGACCGCGATTATTACTGGAAGACCGAGCCGCGATTTGTCGAAGCGCGCGAAAAATATGTGGCGCATATCAAAAAGATGTTAGAGCTGGCCGACCCCTCAAAAGGAGCGGGTGATATTTCGACCGCGATCTATGATTTTGAAAGCCAACTGGCCCTCGCGTCGCTCGATAACGTGGCTCTGCGCGATCCGGCGGCGACCGATCACAAGATGAAATTTGCCGAGCTGCAAAAACTCACTCCGAATTTTGACTGGGCGGCTTTTTATAAACGCGTGGGCGTAAAACCCGCCGATCTGAACGTCAGCGAGCCGGAATTCATGAAAGGGTTCAACAAGCTATTAAACGGCAGGGAAGTTTGGGATTGGCAGCAGTACCTGAAATGGCTGGTCATCAACACCGCTTCGAACGACCTTTCCAAACCGTTCGTCGATACGAATTTTGCTTTCTATAATCAATATCTTTCCGGCGCGACGCAGATGAAGCCGCGCGCGACGCGCTGTGCTCAGGAAGCCGACGGGCTGATGGGTGAAGCGGTAGGCAAGAAATACGTGGAAAAATATTTTCCGCCCGAGGCAAAGGCGCGCATGACCTCGCTGGTGCAGAATTTGATCGCGGCGATGAAAGAGATCATCGAAGGGTTGGATTGGATGTCGCCCGAGACGAAAAAGCGCGCGCTGGAAAAACTGACGACGCTAAAACCGAAGATCGGTTATCCGGACAAGTGGAAAAATTACAGCGCGCTGCGCATCGGGCGCGATTCGCACATCGGAAATGTAGGCGCGGCCATCCGCTTTTTAACGGCCGAAGATCTGGCGCGGATCGGGAAACCGGTCGACCGCGAGCGCTGGGAAATGACCCCGGCGACTTCGGACGCACAGTACAACCCGCTGCTTAATGACATTACTTTTCCCGCGGGAATTTTACAGCCGCCGGCGTTTTCGCTCGACGTCAGCGACCCGGTAAATTACGGCGCGATCGGCGTGGTCATCGGGCACGAGATCAGCCACGGCTACGACGATCAGGGAGCGCAGTTTGACGCCACCGGCCATCTGAATAATTGGTGGACCAAGGAAGATTACGCAAAATTCCAGGCGCGGACGGAATGTGTTTCCAAGCAGTTCGAAGGGTATTTTATCGAGCCGGGAATTCATCACAACGGCAAACTGGTGCTGGGCGAAAGCATCGCCGATCTGGCCGGGGCCAGGATAGCCTACAAAGCCCTGGAGATCTCGCGCCGCGGCAAGGGCCCGCTGCCGACCATCGACGGCTTTACGCCCGAACAGCAATTCTTTATCGCCTGGGGACAATTTCGCGGCGACGCCACGCGGCCGGAAACCATGCGCCAGATGATACAGGGCGACCCGCACCCGGTGGCGAAGTGGCGCGTGATCGGCCCGCTGTCGAATCTGCTCGATTTTCAGAAAACCTTTGGCTGCAGCGCAACCGCGCCGATGGTCAGGCCCGCGGCTGACCGTTGTGAGGTGTGGTAATTAATGAATAAAGATGGCTTTGTTTTATAAAGTCATGGATACGGCCCACGAACGTCACAAATAACACGAATAGAGAATTTTTTTATTCGTGTTATTTGTGTAATTAGTGGCGAATAAGGAGTTAATCGGACGGCTGCGGTTCTCCCAGAAACCCTGCGATAATAGTGCGCTGCCACTCGTGATCGTCGGCATTTGGAAACATCTTCGACGGCGAGTTTTGCGGCGAGAAGGTGAATTGCTGGATATCCTGCGAGAAGGTAAAAAGCATTATGCCGAGGATCGGCGGCGAATCCTGCGCCACGCTCCACTGCGCCAGCCGGTACACCTCATCGATTCCCGTCATCCAGCCTCCGCCTACCGGGCCTGCCTGCACGCCGATAGAGAGCTGGTTCCAATTCATCCCGACGTTGGTGCTGCCCACCATAATATTTTGATAGCTTTGGATGTACGCTATCTGGGTGCCGTAATCGTAGCCGTAATACATCGTGCTGCCGACGTCGAGCAGCTGGCCGAGGTATGCGCCGGCGTTAGGAAAGCCGGCCGCCACGGGCACGGTAAAATACTCGGCGCCCGGCTGGTTGTCATTCCAGAGCGCCTTGGTTATCAGGCCTCCGGACAGCGCGCCGCGCAGCGCTCCGATCGTGTTCACGAAATTTTGAGTATCGGTCGCACCGCCGTTTTCGTTATCGATGTCGATGCCGTCGAGGCCGTACTGATCGACGATATTCGTGCTAACCCACTGGGCGAAATCCGTGGGGTCGCTGATGGCGTCCCACCCGATACCGTTACTTCCTATTAATGACAGCAGCACCTTGATCCCGGCCGCCTGCAGCTGCTGCACATTGGTCTGCGATTGTCCCGGCTGCAAAGTCATTTGCTGCATGATCGCGTCGGGGATAGTGACGTAGAGCGCGGTGGTCGAGGTGAACGAGGCGCAGAAGAGATAGACTATATTCGTCTGCGGCTGCCCGTTGGGAAGTGTGTAATTCAGCACATCGGTCAGCGGCACGTCGACATAGTCCATTTGCCCGCTCGGCCCGATGCCAACCTGTGGGATCCAATAGGATGCAAGAACACCCTGGTTCGGTAAGTTGCTCATCTGTTCTCCTTGTTTAAGTTGATTGGGAATAAGAAAACGTGAACCGCATTGTACACCATGCCGAAATCTGAAGCCAAATTATCTAAAGCAAATAACTATTCGCAATAGATGAAAGATCATAGATGATAGTTGAAAGATTAAATCTATTATCTGTCATTTATCAGTTATCGTCTATTCCGAATGACGATCCCATAAACTCCTATTCACCATTCACTATTCACGATATACTAGCGGCATGCCTTTCTTTTATCACAAGCCGCGCGCTCCGCTCGATGAATTTGTCGAGATGCTCTGGTTTTCCGAAGAGCCGCCGCTGGCCCACGCGCGGGAAAGGCTGCTGCCGACGGGCACCGTCGAGATCATCATCAACCTCAACGAAGACGAAACCCGCACTTACGACAAGAACAACAACACGCTGGTCGATACGATGAGCGGTTCGATCGTCTGCGGGATGCACACCGAATTTTTTGTCATCGACACCGCCGAACAGACCCGCGTGATGGGCGTGCATTTCAAACCCGGCGGCGCTTATCCTTTTTTGAATCTGCCGGCAGGCGAGCTGCATAACCGGCACGCGGCGCTGGAAGACCTGTGGGGCAGGGCAGAGGCGGCCGAGCTGCGCGAAAGATTGCTCGGGGCGGGTTCACTGGCGGAAAAATTCCTGATACTCGAAGCGCACCTGTTGCGGATAGCTTTCCGGCCCCTGACACAGATGACTAATAACGGCGCAGTTGCTTTTGCGCTGGAGCATTTTCTCTTCGCGCCGGGCGTGCAAAAGATCGCCGCCGTGACGGACAAGATCGGGCTGAGCCAGCGCCGTTTTATCGAACTGTTCAAACAAAAAGTGGGTGTCACGCCCAAGGCTTTTTGCCGCGTGATGCGTTTTCAGCAGGCGATCAAAAAGATCAGCGCGGGCAGCCAGATCGATTGGCTGGATGTGGCGCTCGATTGCGGCTATTTTGACCAGGCGCACTTCGTTCACGACTTTCGCGCCTTCTCAGGCATCACGCCCACCGAATACGCCGCGAAACGAACACCGCATCTGAATCACGTCCCAATCTAGACTCTATCGAGTCTGTCGAGTCTGTCGAGTCGAGAGGATTTGATCCATTTAAATTGCCACTAGCTTTAGCTAGTGGTCAGGCGAGCATATATCACTCTAACCACTAGCTAAAGCTAGTGGCAATTTAAAGAAACTCAGGAATCCGATCAATTTGTCTTGCCGGCCGGTTTCCGGTAGGGCGCCAGCGGTCCCAGTGAGCGTGAAGGGCCGATGCGTTTGGCCTCTATTTGCAGGTTGTTCAACTCCCATGTTTTTCCGCCGTCAACCGAACGGTCGCCCTGCCAGGAAAAGCTGTCCGGTTTGATGTTGTAGTAGCGGACCCGCAGGATCGAAGGCTTGTCGCTCATCACGCCGAATTTTTGTTCGATATGCATTTCCGCACCGGCCAGATGCGCCGTGCCGAAATTCTGCAAACCCGTCCCCGCTTCCGCCGAGATCAGTTCCCATTGATCGAGCACCGCGTTGTATGAACGTATCGTCGATGAAGCGTAATAAGTTTCGCCGTCGTCACCGGTGACGCGGTATTCGTCGAGTATCTGCGCGCCTTCGGCAATGCGGACGGCGCTCCAGAACCCGTGCCCTTTTCCCCATTGCTTGCTGTTAGCGGTAAACTCCCAATCGCCGAGCAGATAATCGAAATCGCCCTGATGCTGGGCATACAAAGCCTTGAGCTGTTCGGGAGTGCGTTTAATAACGGTTTGAGAGTGGGCGGGCTGAACGCTTGCCAGCAGCGACAAACCCGGGATGAGCAGTAAAAAATAAAAAGCTAAAATTCGCAGGGTCATTTATCCGGCCTCCATAAAAAATTATTACTGACGGCTCCCACGTTATCTTTCGCCCACCGCCAAAACAACGCGCAGCGCATTAGTTTTTTATTAGCGTTTTATTAGCGGGGCCAAATGTCTCAATAATGGCCGTATTCACCCCTGATTTCATTAGTATTCGAACATACAGATAAGATATGATTAGTTCACTAAACATTTGACTGACAAATAATTCCCGAGAGGAAAGCGTCACCTCGGGCCTCGCCGACATTTCAGGTTACGCTCTAACGTCTGAACCCACAGATCAGGAGGCAAGAGTATGACACAAGTAAAAGCACAGAAAACATCGGCCGATGACCTATCGATCCGACCGTTTGAGATCAGCATTCCGAATGAGGACCTGGTAGACCTGCGCCGCAGGGTAGAGGCGACCCGCTGGCCCGACAAGGAAACCGTTGACGACGTTACGCAGGGCGTGCAGCTGGCGACGACCCAGGCGCTCGCGCAATATTGGGCGACAGATTATGACTGGGGCAAGTGCGAGGCGAAACTGAAGGCTTTGCCGAACTTCGTCACCGAGATCGACGGGCTGGACATTCATTTTATTCACGTTCGTTCCAAGCATGATGATGCTCTGCCGCTCATCGTCACGCACGGCTGGCCCGGCTCGGTCGTCGAGCAGCTAAAGATCATCGAACCGCTCACCGATCCAACTGCCTTTGGCGGAAATGCGGAGGACGCTTTTGACGTGGTGGTCCCATCGATACCGGGCTACGGCTTTTCAGGCAAGCCGACGGCAGCCGGCTGGGGGCCTGACCGCATCGCCAGCGCCTGGACGACGCTGATGACGCGTCTCGGGTACACGAAGTTTGTCGCGCAGGGCGGCGATTGGGGAGCGGTCATCACCGACATGATGGGCGTGCAGGCCCCGCCGGAATTGCTCGGCATTCACACCAACATGCCCGGCGTCTTTCCGGCTGACATTGACGGGGCGGCCTTTTCCGGCGCCGGCGCCAGCGGGCCTCTCCGCCGATGAGAAGGTGGCTTATGACCGCCTGCAGTTCGTTTATCAAAAAGGGATCGCCTACGGGTTTCAGATGGGGCTGCGGCCGCAGACGTTATACGGGATCGCGGATTCACCCGTCGGCCTGGCGGCTTATTTCCTCGATCACGACGCGCGCAGCTACGAGCTCATCGCGCGCGTCTTTGACGGAAAGTCCGAAGGCCTGACGCGCGACGACATCCTCGACAACATCACGATCACCTGGCTTACGAACACGGCGCTTTCCGGCGCCCGTCTCTATTGGGAATATTGGGGCAAAGGGTATTTCAATGCCAAGGGCGTCTCAATCCCGGTTGCCGTGAGCGTCTTTCCTGACGAGTTATATCCCGCCCCGCGGAGCTGGACTGAAGCAGCGTATCCCAACCTTATTCATTACAACAAGCTCGACAAGGGCGGGCACTTTGCGGCTTGGGAGCAACCCGAGCTTTTGACCGCGGAACTCCGCACGGCGTTCAGAACGCTTCGGTAATTTGAGAGTTCTGTCGGCTTTGCCTGTAAAGTCAAGGATACGGCCGTGAATGTCACAAATAACACGAGTGGAGAAGTCTTAATTCGTGTTATTTGTGTAATTAGTGGCGAATAAAAATAACGGAATGTGTTGTTAAAGGCGGCCAAAAAGCTAATGTATTGTCTTGACTAGGCGGAGGCTTATTGCTACAACTTGCCTAATATGGAGTTTGACGAAACGCAGGACGGACCGATCCGGTTCGGGCCTTTTGAATTAAGACCGCGCAGCGACGAGCTTTACCGCGATGAAGCGCCGGTCAAACTTCCTCCGCAACCTTACAAAGTCCTGCTTTTTCTGGTACGAAACTCCGGCCGCCTGGTGACGCGAAAAGAGCTGCAGGAAAACATCTGGGGTACGGAAACTTTTGTAGATTTCGATAAGGGTTTAAATCTCTGTATCGCGCAGATCCGCGAAGCATTGGGAGACGACGCCCAGTCGCCGACGTATATAGAAACACTGCCGCGCCGCGGCTACCGTTTTATCGGAAAAATTGAAACCGTCGCCGGTGAAGATGCCGCACCGGAAAAAGCAGCAGCTTCGGCTGGGATTCCGGCTGGCCGCAAACGAATAAACCGGACGGTCGCATGGCTGGGTGGTTTGGCTGTTTTGATACTGATAGCGGCGGCTGCTGCCGGGGCCTTATATTTTCGCTCGCCGCTTATCTTTACCAAAGCCCAAAAAGATACGAAGTCGATGCTGCTGGTCCTGCCGTTTGAAAATCTCACCAACGACCCGGCGCAGGATTATTTCAGCGATGGACTGACGGAGGAAATGATCACCCGGCTGGGCTCACTGCAGCCGCGGCGATTAGGCGTGATCGCCCGCACCACGGCGCTTACCTATAAGAAAACCGGTAAGGATATTAAACAGATCGGTGACGAGCTCGGCGTAAATTACGTGCTCGAAGGCAGCGTGCGGCGCGAAGGCGGCCGGCTTCGCATCACCTCGCAGCTTATACAGGTCGGCGATCAGACGCACCTGTGGGCGGAAACTTTCGATCGTGATGAAAAAGACGTGCTAGATATACAGCGCGAGGTGGCTGCCCGGATCGCTTCTTCGCTGAGCCTGGAATTGTTGCCTTCGTATTCTTCGGAAGCGGCGTCGGGCAAGTTTGCCAAGCCCGAAGCTTTTGACGCGTATCTCAAAGGCCGCTACCTGGTGACAAAAGACAATCCCGACGACCTCAAACGAAGCATCCCCTATTTCGATCAGGCGATATCGGAAGACCCCAATTTTGCGCCCGCTTATGCCGCCCAGGTCGAGGCGCTTGTTTTGCTCATCGATTGGACGGGCGCCACGGCAAATTCAGATCTGCCAAAAGCAAAAGCCGCCGCGTTAAAGGCCGTCGAACTCGATCCCGCGTACGCCGAAGGCTATGCCGCATTGGGCTCGGTGCAATTAAGGCTGGAATGGAACAGCCGCGACGCCGAAGGGAATTTTCGCCGGGCGGTTGAGCTTAATCCGAACAATCCTCTGACGCGTCTTAATTACGGCAGATGCCTGCTTAGCCGCGGCCAGATAGAGCCGGGTTTTCGCGAGATCGAAGAAGCGCTAAAGCTCGACCCGGTGTCGCTGCTGACCACTGGGATCGCAGCTTATACTTATCTCAATGCCGGGCGCTATGACCGCGCCATCGAGCTGAGCCGGCGAATGCTGGAGCTGGAGCCAAAGTCGCCGGCCGCGCGTGGGTGTCTGTTTAGGGCCTATGTCGACAAAGGTGATTACGCCGCCGCGGTGACTATCACCCGCGAGCAAATGAACTTATGGGGAGCTAAACCCGAAGAAATAAAACGCCTCGACGCCGGCGCTCCCAAGGATGTGATAGATGCCAGGTTTCGCAGCGCGCTCAGCGAGATGAATAGATCAGCCGAGCGCGGGGAACAGGTCTGGACGATGTACGCCGCCTGGGTTTCGGTCAGGCTGGGCGAAAACGACCAGGCGCTTCAGTGGCTGGAAAAGGCGGCGGACGAACGAGCTTCCTTTATGCTTTATCTTGGTATCGATCCGGTGTGGGATTCGCTGCGATCCGATCCGCGTTTTGACCGCCTGATAGAACGGACCGCGATCCGAAACTCTTGACAGATCCCCCGTGGCTTGGATCTATCAGTTGTCATCTATTATCTTTTATCTATTCCGAAAGCCACTTGCGCGATGTTATCCGGAATAGATAATAACTGATAGATGAGAGATGATAGATACCCTTCAATTTTTTACAATACAGCAATTAACCGATAGTGGATAATGATCAATGATGAGTGAATCGTGAATAAAAGATCGTGAATAGATTTAGTGTGTTTCGTGTATTTCGTGGTTGATTCTTAAAATCGTAATTAACAATGCGATTTGAAACCACTAAACACACGAAAGCACGAAAGAAGCGATTCACGATTCACAATTTACTATTCACTAAAGGAGATTTATGTCCGTAAAACCCATTCCCGAAGGATACAGCACGCTATCGCCGCACCTGATCTGCCGCGGGGCCGCCAAAGCCATTGATTTTTACAAGGCGGCATTCGGCGCCGAAGAGCTGACGCGATTTGGCGATCCGACCGGCCACATTGCCTGCGCGGAGCTGCGCATCGGCGACAGCACATTTGCCATCGCCGACGAAAATATCGAGTGGAATAATTTCAGCCCCGAGCACCTGAGCGGCACGGCCGTACAGGTGATGTTTTATACCGCTGATGCCTACGGCGTGGAAAAACGCGCGCTCGAGGCGGGCGCCGAATCGATCTATCCCGTGCAGGACCATTTTTACGGCGAGCGGCAGGGGCGGGTCCGCGATCCATTCGGCCACCAATGGATGATCACGCAGCGCATCGAAGACGTCACGCCCGAGGAAGTTCAAGAGCGGATGAACCAGTGGTCGAAAGAGAATTCGTGAATAGTGATTAGTGATTAGCGGCAACTTAAGCATGAGGTCAGAACCGGGAGCGGTAGCGACCGGGTTTCCGTTTGATTTTTTCATTCTTAGATCTCAAAAGAACTGTAACCACCAAACACACGAATCACACTAATCGATTCACGATTCGCGATTAACCCGGCAAAAGGAGAAGCATGACAAATACTTACAAACCCGAAAATTACCACACACTTACGCCTTATCTCGTCTGCAAGGGCGCGGCTGAGGCGATCGATTTTTACAAATGCGCTTTTGACGCGCGGGAGCTTTACCGGCTGGAATACCCGAAGGGCGGCGTCGGCCATGCCGAGATAATGATCGGCGATTCGCCTCTCATGCTGGCCGATGAACACCCGGACATGGGATTTCTCAGCCCGCTCTCGACGGGGAATTCGCCGGTCGGCATGCACCTGTATGTTCCGGATGCGGACGCTTTTTTTGCCCGTGCTATCGCCGCCGGAGCAAAAGAAATAAAACCCGTGACGGAACAATTTTACGGTGACCGCGCCGGCCAGGTCGAAGACCCTTTCGGCTACCGGTGGCACGTTGCCACCGCCGCTAAACAAACCTCGCCTGAAGAGATGCTGAAACTGTGGAATAAGATGATGGAAGAGAGTGAATAGAGAATAGTGATTAGTGATTAATATGAATCCTACGATTACGGAACTTGTAGTTTATGTGCCGGCGGAAGATTTCGATCTGTCAAAACGATTTTACTCCGCGCTCGGATTTACCTTGACGCCGGGCTGGGGTGACACGGTGGATTGCCGTTTGGGCGGTGCGGTGTTTCGCCTGCAAAATTATTACGTCAAAAATTGGGCGGAGAATTTTATGATGAAATTCGACGTCGAAGACATCGAAGACTGGCGCGCGCACGCCAAAAAGATCATCGACGAAGGCGATTTCGGTAACGTGCGCTATGACGAAATCGAAACCGTCGGCGGCGACACAAAGATTTTCCACATCTGGGACCCCTGCGGCGTACTTCTTATTTTTATCCAGTAGATCTTTGCTAGAGCAAGAAATAATAGTGAATGGTGAATCGGGAAGAAGCGGGCGCAAACGGCCCTTCCGGACTGCGAATTTATTTAGCGTTATATTTTACCTTCCAGGCAGAACACCTCTCAGGTCAGGAAGGGTTGCTTGCGCCCGCTCTTAAAAAAGCTATCGGTTGGACTTTATAGGCAAACCTTGAATTTATAAAATTTTTTTATGGTTTTGCAACCATAATCGCAACTTACCTCATCACACATCCATACCGCGTTAATCCCAACCTTCAAAAAAGGAGGCTTTCCTATGAGCCGAAGTGTACGTACTTTTTCACTGTTCATAATGACGGTATTTTCCGTTCTGATCCTGTCCGGTTTCGTTGCCGCAAAGACAGCGTCTCAACCGATCCCGCTCAGGATAATGTATCTCAAGAGCCATCTGGTTTTTATCGGCACCGTCAGCAGCGCGAGTGCCTGGGAGCAATCCACACAGAGCAATGGCAAGATCGTCTACCGGCGAATTTTGATGATAAACGTCGAATCGCCGATAAAGGGCGTGGCGTCCGGCACTCTCGCTGTTACGGAAATGTACGTCGGCCCGGGTTCGGGCGGCGACATCGGTGCAAAAAGCAATTTTTCCGCCGGCGCCCAGCGCAGGCTTTTCTTTCTCAGCGATCGAGACAATTCTTATTACGTATTAAGCAATTTTCACGGCGATTTTTCTCTGAATAATGCACAGCTGGAAGTGTATGCCGCGCGCCTGCGCGAGCTGCAAAATATTTATCTTTCGGGCAATTCGGGTGGGCGCGTCAAAGAGCAGTTAATGGACTGGCTGGGCGCGGTGGCCGCCGATCCGGTCACGCGTTTTGACGGCGCGTATGATCTGAAAAATGTGCTCGAGAGCGCCCGCTGCGCTGCTGCTGAATCGGGACCGGCCATGGATCCTCTGGGCAAACCGGAAGGTTCCGGGATCGATCCGCATGGCAGAACTGATACCAGCCCCTGTGTAGACCCGTACGGACGTGATAACGGTTCCTGCATAGATCCTATGGGTCAACCGTGTTCGGTAGGCGACGGCGCGGGGTTCGATCCGCACGGCAGATCGGTAAAAGGCGAGGACGGCTCGTATATCGATCCGAACGGCAAGGATGATGGATATGGACTCGACCCTAACGGCAGACCGGTAAAAGGTGACGAAGGTTCGCAGCTTGACCCTAACGGCAAAGGCGACGAAGGCCCGGGACTTGATCCTAACGGCAAAGGCCTGGGAGTAGATCCCAACGGGCGCAAAAATACGCGCACGGCAAATCGCGACACCGGTTCCTGCATCGACCCGTTAGGCCAGCCGTGTGGCAGCGGTGAAGACGGCACGGGCATCGACCCGCATGGCAAAAAGGCAAGATCGTTGTCAGGCCGCGACGGGGGACCGATCATGGATCCCAACGGCCGGGAAGAAGGGTCAGCGATCGATCCTAACGGCGGATCTTCGCTGACGGATCCGGGCGACGTCGGGTCGAGGCTCGATCCTAACGGTAAAAAAGTTAAATCGGTGAAGACGAAAAAAGATGACGGCGGTTACGTTGATCCCAACGGTAAGCCTTTGACGGAACAAGGCTCCGGCATCGACCCTAACGGAATAAAAGGTGACCAGGGCCCCAGCATGGATCCCGACGGCAGAAAACGCGATCAGGGTACGGGGATCGATCCTTCGGGCAAACCGGAAGGCAACGGGTTAGACCCGCACGGCAGGCCGCAAAACGCAGGCCGTGAAGCAGGCCCGGCGACCGATCCCAACGGCAAATGCGGTGGTGACTATACCGGCTGTGTCGACCCCAACGGTAAAAATGTGACGCGCGGCGCGGTCAAACGTGACGAGGGTTCACAGATGGATCCCAATGGTAAATGCGGTGGTGACTATACCGCCTGTATTGACCCTAACGGTAAAGGTGAGGGAGCATGGCCATGGCAGCTTTCACAGGGCGCAAAAGGTGAGGGGGGTTCGTTTATCGACCCCAACGGCAAAGCTGAGGGAGAATTTCCCTGGCAGCTTTCAGGCGGCTCGGCAAAAGGTGACGCGGGGTCATTTATCGACCCCAACGGCAAAAAAACAAAACGCGGCGCGGTAAAACGCGACGAAGGTTCGCATATCGATCCGAACGGACGGAACGGCGAAAGCGGTCCTATTCTGGACCCGAACGGCTACGGCATCGCGATCGACCCTGACGGCAGGAATAGCGAAAGCGGCCCCCGCATGGACCCGAACGGTAAAGGCGAGCAGGGGCCGGCGCTTGACCCGGACGGCAGAAAAAGTGAATCAGGCTCGGCGATCGATCCTGACGGCAAAAAACGAAGAGCCGCGATAGCTAACCGGGACCAGGGTTCGATGATCGACCCTGACGGCAAGCAACGTGTTTCCGGAAAAGGCACCCCGGGTGACCAGGGAGGATGTATTGACCCCGACGGCAGATCGACCTGTCTTAAAGGCGACGACGGTGTAGGCATCGATCCTTTTGGCAAAAAGCCGAATAGGACAGGCGCGGCCCGCGATGCGGGCTCGACGATAGATCCCGACGGCAGAAATGTCGATCACGGCGCAACGATAGATCCTAATGGACGAAATGTCGATCAGGGCTCCGGCACCGATCCGGATGGCCGTTCGCGCGATCATGGCGCGAAGATCGATCCTAACGGACGAAAAGGCGATCAGGGCTCCGGCACCGACCCGGATGGTAAAAAACGAAATTCCGCGACGGCTGGCCGCGACCAGGGATCGATGATCGATCCAGATGGTAAGCAGTCTGTTTCCGGAAAAGGCGACCAGGGAGGGGCGACCGATCCGGACGGCAAATCGACTTGTCTCGTAAAAGGTGACGCCGGCTGCGGGATGGACCCGGACGGCAAGGGCCTTGGAGTTGATCCCAATGGTAAAGGAATAAGCATCGATCCGAATGGACGCGGTGGTGTGTACGATCCTAACGGTAAACAAAAATCGTCTGCCTCCGTGAAAAAAGACGATGGCAGGGGTATCGACCCGAACGGCAAAGGAGCTGGACTTGATCCTAACGGATTGGGCGGGACGCTCGACCCCAACGGACGGGGCGCGTTGATCGACCCCGATGGCCAGGGATCGGCAGTTGATCCAAACGGTCGTGGCTCAGCGATCGATCCTAACGGCGCGGGCTCGTCGATGGACCCAAATGGCGGCGGCGCGATGGATCCGAACGGTAAACAAAAATCGCCTGCTTCCGTGAAAAAAGACGACGGTCGAGGCATCGATCCGAACGGCCGCGGCGGCATGATCGATCCCAACGGCAAGGTGGGCGACAATACAGACGCCGGTCCGCGAATAGACCCCGAAGGAAGGTCGCGGAAACGCGAAACGAGAACCCCCGAAGCCGGAGTGATCATCGATCCTAATGGCCGGGGTGCGCAGATCGATCCTAACGGGCGAAGTATCGGGGCCGATAATGAATCGGACGTAAGTGTCAGGATAGATCCCAACGGCAGAGGCGTGGAAAATGACGCGGGCGTCAGAATAGACCCTGACGGCAAGCGGCGAAACCGGGCGGCAAGCCGCGAAGGCGGAATGTTTATTGACCCCAACGGCCGGGGTGTGGAAATCGACCCCGACGGGCGTAGTGTGATTGATCCCATCGGCAGAGGCGCGGGGATAGATCCTCATGGCCGCACCGGTAACGATAAAGAGGCCGGCGTCCGGATAGACCCCGAAGGCAGAAACTCCGGGATCGATCCTAACGGCAAGGCCGGTGGCCGAAAGGCCGAGGCGGGTATCCGAATTGACCCTAACGGCAAGGGAATGGGGCTTGATCCTAATGGCAGGGAACCCGAGACGGATTCGGGACCCAAGATAGACGGCAACGGACGTTCAGCGGCCATCGATCCGCTCGGGCGTGGCGCGGGGCTTGATCCCAACGGCAAGAAAGGTGGCCGAAAGGCCGAGGCAGGTATCCGGATCGACGACAACGGCAAGGGGCCATTGATCGATCCGAACGGCAGGGGTTGGGGAATCGATCCCAATGGTCGTGAGAAAGAGAACAGCGCCGACGCCGGTGCCAGGATAGATGATAACGGACGAGGATTTAGCATCGATCCCAATGGCGCGGCGTCATCTGCAGCGGGCGACGGAGGCGGGTTCATGGACCCCAACGGGCGTGAATCAGGCACTTCAATTGATCCCAGCGGGCGTGCTTCGGGCACTTCGCTTGATCCGAACGGGCGTGAATCAGGCACTTCGCTCGATCCGAGCGGCAAGCTTATTACCGCCGTGAACAAGGAAAAGCTGATCCAGGCTTTGCTTAATGCCTTTTCCACGCGTGTGCCGCTTTCCGCCGGTGACCTCGAATTGCTCAAGGTTGTTTCCGCATTTCACGACCGGCGCATCAATGCCGTGCTGGCCGCTGCTTTTCCTGCCTTGACCGTCAACTCCGATCGCGCCGTTGTTCATTTATTGGACGGCACGGCCCGGTCGTTTGGCGACGAGCGGTTGGGAAAACTTGCCGGGCTCTACGCTCTCACGGTTCCGGCCGGAGAGAATGAGGAAGTAGATGAATGGGACGGCGAGGTCATGCCCAGAGCTTCCGAAGTTGCCGAATGGGATTCGGATGTTGTGAAACGAAACGCCGCTGCTCCTGCGTTAGCCCCTACAGCTGAAGCATGGGACAGCGACATAGTAAAGGTAAGAAGGCCTGCGTCTGATTCCGCTACGCCGCCGCAACCGCCGGTTCGCAATGTGGATGAATGGGAAGGCGAAATAGTGAGACGTGGAGGCGTCGATGAGTGGGACGGGGAAGTAATAAAAAGAGGTATGTCGCCTGCGGGCTTGCGCGTCCAACTTCTGCAGCTCTTTTACTCACGCATGCAATCGCTGGCAGGTCGTTAGCGAGGACGGCCTACAAGTGAAAAAGGGCGGTGCCTGTGGCCGCCCTTTCTTTTGCGTTTGTTTATTTCAATAAGCTTGGCTCTGCCCCCTGAACTTTCTTTTGTCCACCAAACAAGCTGATCTGATAATTTATAAGAGCGGGCGCAAGCGGCCCTTCCGGACTGCAAATTTATTTAGATCCTATACTTACCCTTAAGTCGAACACCTCTCAGGTCAGGAAGGGTTGCTTGCGCCCGCTCTTACAATGATTTTGATCGGGACTTTAGTGGCAAAGCCAAAAGTTTCAATTCAACTAAAAGCGCTTCTTATTCACTCTCCGGCGGCGTAATAACCAGCGGCTCTCCGGTTTCGAGGAACGTCTTCAGGCCGGACAGGATGCAGGACCAGCCGGTGAAAAATTCCCTAGTGAGCGGGTTGCCGGCGGTCAGTTCGTCGTGGACCAGCGTGAGTTTACACGCTTCGCCTGCCGGCGAAATCTCCCAGGTTACGCGCGATTTCGGGTAGCTGGTAACTTCTTCGCCGCCCCACACCGGTTGAAAACTCATCACCAGCCGCCGCGGCGGATCTATCTCTAAAATTTCACCGGCGATCATAGCAGTCTCTTCTGTGCCGGGTTTGTGCGCCGCGCCGATGTATTCATATTTCGAACCCTGTTGCCAATCCGATTGCACCCGCGAGCCGTAATAATAATTCGGCGTCACCGAACCGTCGGTCAATGCCTGCCACAATTTCTCAGGCGTTGTTTTAATGTAGATCTCAAACACATGCTTTGGCGTTTCAGCCAATTTTGTTTCGGTCATTTTTTGCAGGTCCTCCAATTTGTGTTTTTATTTCGTGATACGCAATACGTGATACGCAATACGTGATACGCAATACGCAATACGTGATGCGCAAGAGCGGAATATTCATTCGTGTAATTAGTGGTTAAGTTTTTACCTAGAACCGAAAGTCACCGCCTGGAAAATTAACTACAATTACGTACTGCGTATTACGTATCACTATTTACTAACATCCACCTTCAGCGGCTCGCCCGTCTCGATATAAGTTTTCAGCGCCGAGAAGAAAAGCACCCAGCCGTTGCGGAACTGCTGTGACATCGGATCTGCCGGATCCAGTTGGTCGTGGATAAGGGTCAGCTTTGTGCTCTCACCGGCCGGCGTTATCTCCCACGTCAGTCGAGAAGGCCTGGAGTTCGGCGCTTCGGCCTGCGGAGCAAAAGTGCTTACCAAGCGCCGCGGCGGATCGCATTCTATTACTTCGCCCGACGGATTCTTTTTTCCATCGGGGCCAGTGAAATACATCGTCGAACCAGGCTCACCGGTAGTGTCGAGCCGCTGCCCGAAAAAATATTTCTCCATCGTGTCGCCATCCATCATCGCCTGCCACACCTGTTCGGGCGTCGCGCGAATGTAAATTTCCAAAACGTGTTTTATGTCTGCCCCCATTTTTGCTTCTGCCATATCGTCCTCCTTGTTTTTATGATTGCGGGTTTTCGTAATTGGCGGCTTTCATGTTGGCGTCACCATCAGTTACTAGCTGCTATTACCAATTACTAATTACTCTTCTTCCAGATCATATTTCAGCTCCGTCAGCGAACGCGCCCAGCCTTTCGAATATTTACTGACCCAGCGGTCATAGACCATTTGTATCGGCACGGGGTTAAGGAAGTGAAGGGTAGAACGCCCGCTCTTACGCGTGGTCACCAGGCCGGCCTGTTTTAAAAGCTTCAAATGCTTCATCACCCCGAAACGCGTCATCTCCGCCTCCAAATGCGCTGACAGCTCGCTCAGCGATTGCCCGTTCTTCAAAAATAAAAGATCGAGCAGCTTTCTCCGGCTCACATCACCCAACGCCTTGAAGACCAATTCCTGATCCATTTGTAATTATTATAGGTGACCAAACAGTCACCTGTCAATGAAAAAATTAAATATTTTTATTAAATCGATTTTTAAAAATGAAAAGATTCTTTACATGCTTTTACCTTCCTAATTTAAAGACGGTAAATTGCAACTTTTAAAAAAAACTATTTACTTATCTTTTTTTTTGAGTAAGATATCAAAAGGTCTTACAAATAAGCCGTTTTTGCGGCAATCCCTTGGCTAATCACTTAAAAATGAGAATATTTCATGTATATGTATGCATATATGAGAAATTTTCGTAAAAACGTTACAATATTTTTTAGAAGCCCCTTGTTTCGCGTCAGTCATATGTACGAGAAACGGAAGTGTTTTCTCGGCTGCATTTTTGAAACTCTGTTGGAGGTGATCTTATGAGTAAAGCAGTAAATTCCATCCAGGGATATCATCCATCAAACGCAATTATTTCTAAAATACTGGATAAAATAGATTTACAAGTATCTGTTTCAGCCGCGCCCCCTGAGGGTCATTATTTAGAGCCAAGTGACATAGGCCAGGAATCTGAAGAGGCGGACCAGCGTCTGTACGCCTATATCAGCAGCGAGGACTCTTATGTCCAGCAGAGGGGATTTCTCCAGGCAGTTGTCGGAAGCAACTCCACGACTACTACCCATACTACCCAGGTACCAGGAATTTCCGAAGGGAGCTTTAAACCCGAGTTTATCCCGGAATCTAACCTGGAGTTACTACTTTCCCGGGAAACGGATAAAGTAGTAAGAAGCGAGTTAATCAATTTTCATTTCAGTGAAGAAATAGATGGTATTTTGGCCTATATTTCTCGTTCAAAACGGGCTACGGAGGGACATTCATTTGAAGTTAAAAAGATCTTCGATAGATATCTGAAATTGATGGTGGGAAAAGACAACCAACCGTTGATAGATGAATTAACCGAAGATTTTTGTAACTTTATGGAAGCGCAAGATAATCACTCTTATGCTACTCACTGGGGAGAAATACAATATTATCCGGAGACGAAGGAAATATCCTTGCTTAATGATTCTCCTAAAATAAATATTGAATCAGGAAAGGTCTACGTATCAGGCGAAGGTTATAAACAAGAATAATTTATTTATCCGGAGAGCGAGCGGAGGTTTTTTGTGAAAGACGCCGCTCGTATCTTTTAATGCGGTATCTTAGCTTGGCGCTCAGCGCGTTGAGAAATGCTTTAGCTTCTTTTATCGCTTCTTCATTCCGGGGGTCTTTTCCCGACAGCCGGGCAAATTCGATCGCCAGTACATCGTTTGAATCGGTAAAAAACAATTTCTTTATTACCAGCTGTTTTTCCAGCAGCGTCCACTCATCTTTCATCAATTCTCTAATCATGTTCTCGCGGTCGATCTTGGCGATGATCTCCGCTTCAAACGAGCCGACCGCCAGCTTTCTCTCCGCGCCTCGAGAACCGCTTTCACCTTCTTCATCCAGGCTGGAAGTCAGGCCGGGTTTTTCATTTCTGAAAATATCCAAAACCGAACGTTTGAAAGCGGTGTAAAGATAGCCCCTGAGATTTCCGATGGGCTCAAGCGGATGGCTCTTAATGTGTTTTATGACATTGATCACCGCCATCGACATCGCATCTTTTTGCAGATCGACGGGGTTAGGATATTTGCTCACAAAACCGAGCGCCATTCGCTCAAGCGAGGCCGCGGCCTCCGCTATCTCCTCAGAAAACCTCTCCGGAATATCGTTCGCGCTATCCACAACAATTTTCATGCTCTCTGGAGCCTGGGTTATCTTTCTCTCGTAAAGACTTCGGTGAAATCGTCATAAAGGAAATTTCTCAGTTCTACCTTGATCTCACCGGCGTCATTCATTACTACGTCAATTAACTGGCAGCCATTGGTTCCACCGCCTGAAATATGCGCCTGTGTGGTAGATCCGCAGCAATAAACCGTTACGCCGGATACGGGTTCGTAGATCCTCGGCGTATGCGTGTGGCCGCAGAGAATGTCTTCGACCCGGCATTCCCTGGCGGCCTCTAACAACTCCGCATCGTCGATCAGTATACTGGCTGAGGGAATACCCGCAAAAGCAGGCGCAAAATGAACCGCCCACAGTATCTTTGATCTCTTTCCCTTGCTTTCGATCTTGTCGCGAAGAATTTCGGTCTTCTCCTTCAACTCCTGCAATATTTCCGGGTAAACACGGCCGCGCCCGAAAACGTCAATTATATGGAAAGGAAACGAGTTTGTACTGTCCCAAATACTATTAAGGGAAAAATCGGCGCCGATGATCCCGACATCGAACTCATCCCCTTCAATAGGATCATAAGCATTTACAGGCCCGTTCCAATATTCGCCGAAAACGTTCTCAAAATGACTGCTGCGCGGCAGGTAAAAAATTGCCGGATTGTAACGGTCATGGTTCCCGGGCATGATCATGTATTTTACGCCATCGTTCTTAAGTTTCTTGAGCGTCGGGTCGCCTTCGATAGTTTCGTAAGGGTGGAAATCACTTGACTCCTCGGGCTCACCCTCGAAAAGCTCGAGCGCCTTGCGCAAGTCCGCGTCGGAACCGATCGTGGCTATGTCGCCTGTTGCGATGATAGCGCTCAGTGGTGTTGAAGAATTATAGTGTATCTCGTGCGCCAGTTCGACGGCGCTCAAAAGTTTTCTCGGATTGTAGGTAGAGAACACTCCTAATTCGACGCCGACTACGCCCCTGCGACGCACATAATCCGGCAGTTGATTGATACCGGCTATATTCCGTGTAGTGGATATGTGAAGATCGGAAATTTGAAGAAACCTGATTCTGTTCATTGAGAGTACTCTTAACCCCGCAGCGCAGAATTTCTTCTCAGAGATGCGATACTGCCGCACGCCCTGCCGGTATAAAAACCGCGCCTCTATTAGTAATGAGTCTTTTTGTGGGTGTTTTAAAAAACGTCAGGAAATCAGACTTAAGCCACAACCGTTAAAACCCTGCAAATGTAGACAAAGAACAGAAAAAAGTCAACTTGCAATGAAATTTGCCTCTCGGCTTCGGATGTTGGTAAGGCGTGTTTATACAGAATTTGCGAATCGGTTGGTGATGATTTAGGCTTTTATTTGTGATTGGATCAGGTTTTGTTAAACGTAGTTTCTTTAACGCGATTTTCCCGGCTGTCTTATTAATAGCGGCTGCGAGCGGCATGTCAGGGCAGAAACCACCGGAGAGTGATTACCTGGTGTATGTTTTGTCGGAGTCGGCGGACCGGATCGCGTTGGTGCGGTTTGGGCCGAAGGGCGCGAAGGTCGAGCGCGATTTCGAAACGGGCAGCATGCCTTCGGATATTGACGGGCCGCACGGGATCGCGATTTCGCCCGACAAAAAGTTTTACTACGTTTCTCTGTCCAACGGGCGCCCGTACGGCTCGGTTTGGAAATACAGCGCCGCGGACGATCGGGTGCTGGGCCGCACGCAGCTGGGATTTTTTCCGGCCACGATGGACCTTTCAAAAGACGGCGAATTTCTCTACGCCGTAAATTTCAACCTGCACGGAGACATGGTGCCTTCGTCGGTGTCGGTTGTCGCGACCACGCCGATGATGGAGATCGCGCGCATTCCGACCTGCATCATGCCGCACGGCTCGCGGCTGAACCCGCAGGGAACCAAACATTATTCCGCCTGCATGATGGACGACATGCTGGTAGAGATCGATACGGCCACGCTGAAAGTCTCGCGCCATTTCGTGATGACCAAAGGCAAAGAAATGGGCATGACCGGCCCGCCGCAAAAACCGGATGGCATGAAAATGGACCACGGTGCAAAGCATGATATGTCGGGCCACGGGATGGAACCGCCCAAGGCAGGGGACACGTCCTGTTCGCCGACCTGGGCGCAGCCTTCGGCTGACGGCGCTTTGATTTTTATCGCGTGCAACGCCTCCAGCGAGATCGTCGAAATAGACGCCGCGACGTGGAAGCTGAAGCGGCGCGTGCCGGCCGGCGCGGGCGTTTATAACCTGGCGGTTTCGAAAAACGGCAAACTCATCGCGACCAACAAACGCGATCAATCGGTTTCGATCTATGACGTGGCGACGTGGAAAGAACTGGCGCGGCTTAAAACGAAACGGAAAGTGCTGCACGGCGCGGTGGTTTCGCCGGACGATAAATACGCGTTCATTTCGGTAGAAGGGATCGGGTCGGAGCCGGGCACGGTCGAGATCATCGATCTCGAGGCTTTGAAAACCGTGGCCACGGTCGACGTCGGACAGGAAGCCGCCGGGATAGATTTTCTGCGGATGGAAAGATTAAAGTAAACAGGAATTTCTTTTCTTTTGGCTTAGCCTTCTAAAGTCGTAAATGATTTTGTGGTTACTTCTTAAACCTAGTTTTACAAAGCTATAAGATCAAAGATAGGTCGTAAATCGTAAAAGAAATACATGTCTGTAAATTGCCACTAGCTTTAGCTAGTGGTTGACATGAGAGAAAATATTTTCCGGCTTTAGCCGAAATGATCTTTGGGCTAAAGCCCTCTATTTTATTAGTTTTTCCAGACTACTAGCTAAAGCTAGTGGCAATTTAAATAAGACAAACTAAAGTTTGAATTTTGAACCGTTTTGTTTTGACCTATTCCAGAATCTGAAACCACGAAACCTTCAAGTTCATGAGATAGATCCGCCCTGTCCACATCCATTAGCGAAGCTCATTGTTAAAATTTTTTGCCGATATCAAATTAAACTTTCCGCGTGAATTTTTTGAGGTAGAATTCAAAAACACGGGACAGCTGTTAGTTGGGATCAAAGGGGAGTTACAGCGCGTTCCGTGCGTGGTGCGTGATTCGCGGTTAAGATTTTCTCCTTTTATTGGCCACGAATCACGCGAAATGTTAGTGGAAAATCGGCCGCGGGCCTTATTGAGTGAACTTCCAGATCTGTGTCGATCTTTGGGATAGTGCGGAGGGGAGATCTGCGCTTTCCGGTTGAAGACCGGCGCAGTTGGTTTATTCGTTTGGCCCGGGGCCGCTAACTTCTTCGGAACATTAGCGACACTCCTTGTTAGATTTTTTGACCGGTGTCAGATTCATGTTGCGGCGCGAATTTTTTGAGATAAAATTCAACATGCAAACCGCTGTGAATGAGATCGGCGGAGAGACAAAAGAAAGCCAGGGCGGCCCCGTGATCGCCCTGGTTTTTTTGTTCATCGATCATTTGCCAATCAGGCAAATCCAAGCATTCTTTATTAGCCACTAATTACACAAATAACACGAATTAAAGATCCTTATTCGTGATATCAGCGGCAAATATTCGCGACTTACAGGCAAAGCCGTTTTATCGATCATTTGCCCGGTTCGGTGGTCGAGCCTTTATTGGTTTTTGGCTCGCCGAGTTTTACTATCCACAAACCGCTATTGATATCGTTAAAAAAGATCAGGCCTTTGTGCGGCTGGGCGCCCCAGGTAAAGGGAAGGTTCGGACGAAAGCCGTCGGGCGAGCCCGCCCAGAGATGCGCGATCTCGCGTCCCTGGCGATAGAGGTCGCCGCGCAGTTCGCCTGACACGTCGAGCACGCGCCCGCCGCCATTGTAATAACCCATATACAGCAGATCGTTTTCCACCCACATATTGTGCGCGCCGGCTTCGGGCACGGAATACTCCGCCACCTTTTTCGGATTGTTGATGTCGGAAACATCGACGACGTGCATGATGCCGCGCACGGGGATGCGGTTTTTGCCGTGGATGTCAAAGATGGGCGGGAAAACCTCGTCGCCGACGAATACATAATTTTTATAACGAAACACGGAGTGCGTTCCGGCGAGCCAGCCGTTACCGTAGAGCTCGTTGTGATTAAAACGCAGCTGGCTGACGAGCACGGGTTTTTCCGGCGTGCCGCCTTTCATCCCGTTGCCGACGTCGAGAACGATCATGCCGTCGCGCCAATAGGCAAGATAGGCCAGGCCGTCTTTGACCTGCAGATCGTGCAGATAGCGCCCGCCGATCTCTTCGCCTTCTTTGGTGCGAAAGGTCGTGACCACATCGCTTTCAACCTGCCAGCGTCCGACCTCTTTCGGATTTTTCACGTCCGCAAAATCGATCACGCGCATCGAGCCGGTCGCGTCGTCCGTCAGATAAACATAATGCCCGTCGATGAACGCGCTGTGCACGCCGCCGGTCACCGTCAAGGTGTATTCGGAAATGACTTTTGGATGCGCCGGGTCGGATGTGTCTAAAAACACGATGCCGTTCTTGCGGTTCGATGCGCCCTCGCGCGTGAGCACGCCGATCTTGCCATCCGCGGTGGTGCTGATGTCGTTGACCGTGCGCGCGTCGACCTTGACGGTGTCGGTAAGCTTGGGATTTGCCGGGTCCGAAATGTCATAGACGACCAGCTTGTCCCAGATGGTGGAAACATAGGCGTAATTTCCAAAGATCCATTCTTCCGCGGCCTGGATCACGGCGCCGTTGCCGTCCACCATATCTTTGATCAGCGTATGGCCGACCACTTCGATCTCGCGCTCGGCATTTCTAGGCGTGACGACTATGGAAGCATGAGCCTGGATGGGGCCGCTTGTCGCCGTGACGATATAAGTGCCGGGGCGTTCGGCGACAAAACCGCCGTCCGGATAGACCCGCGCGCCTTCGCCGGCGACCGACCAGGTGACAGAGTAATTATCAAAAATGATCTGCCTGAGGCTGTCCGGCCGGGCATTCAAGCGAACCACTTCGCCGGTTCGGGCGCTGGTAGAGCCCGGAGCGATCGCAAGGCCGGTCAGCACGTTATTTGATATCGCGACGGCGATCGTGGCTTTGCCGTTTTCGGAAGTGGCGGTGATATTTGCTTTGCCCGGCTTTACACCGGTCACAACGCCGGCCGCATCGACGGTGGCAACTGCCGTGTTGTCAGACGCCCACTTGATCACCGCACCGTTGCGCGGGTCGCCGTTTGCCGAGCGGGCAATGGCCGCCAGCTTGTAACTCCCTCCCGCCACGATCCCGTGCTTTAACGCTTCGATGTCGATGCGCGAAACGGCCGGGGCCTTGACCATGACCTTGGCATAACCGGCCTTGCCGCCCACGAGGGCGCCGACCATCACTTCACCGGGCTGGAAAAAGGCAACCGTTCCGTCTTCACCGGCGTGCGCCAGATCGAACGGCGCGGCAAACCACGCGGTCGGCTTATCGCTCAGCCTATTGCCCGCCTCGTCTTTCCCCACGGCGGTAAATTTAATGGGTTTACCCACCTCAGCCTCAACCGTCGCCGGCGTCACCACCACCGTCGCCACATTCGATTGCGCCAGGGTACAAGCGGAAAGAAAAAACAGCAGGCCCAGGATCCAAAGTGTTTTCATAAATATTCCTTAGAAAGATGATGTTGGAACGTCCGGAATTGTGCGAAATCATTTTACTCTATTTTAAAGTCAGCTTGCCAACTCCGGCCGATAGGCTGATTTTTAAGGAAACCGGCCGCGGTCAAACGATCTTTAGTTCAGGAACGCATTCTTTTTTGAAAGATTTAACCCGTTTTTCTCATTTATAAATAGAGCTTGATATTTCGAGTGAAAAGGCAAGATTTTTGCAAAAAATCGGCAAAGCTATGTTATAAGAATAGAAAATCTCATTAGAAGATCAGAAAATGGCTTTAGCTCTCAATCAATAAGCCGATCTTACCAGAAACCTGACCGACGCTCTTATTACCCCTGTTTTGCCGGCGAAGCGATCCGAAGGTCCGCCGGTATCCGAATTTTTTGGGAGGTTCTCATCTATGGCAGACCCGGTTAACATCCAGACATCCTACACGAACGACAAAGCACAGAAATTCGCGGAACTCTACGACAAAGCTTTCGAGAGAGTGAAGTCTGAAAACGAGAAACTCGAACAGGCGCTCAGTGAAGACGATCTCGATCTCACTCAGGAAACGTTAAAAGAGAAGGTCACCGGCTTCGCGGACGAGATCTGGAAGAAGATGGAAGTAGGCATCAGCCAGTTTGCCCGCCTGCAGGACGACCTGCGGGCGATCGAAGCCAGGGTCGAGCAGTTGCTGGCGGAATTTACCAATGCGCCGGCATCGAAGGTCGAACCCGGCCCGGAAACGCCCCCGAGCGATCCGAAAGAGGTTCAGGCCGCTGAAAGCGGCAATGTAAATTATTCGCAGGTCGCGGAACAGCGCAAGCGGATCGAGGTGGACCAGGGTGTGGAAAGCAAAAGGCTCGAACTTGATACGCTGAAAAATCAACTGGACGAAGATTTGATCAAGCAGATCCTGGAAAGGATGCGCCAGACGATCAATGACAAGTTAAGAGAAAACTACGGCACCACCCTGAAGATCACCAACGCGCCCGGCCTGGCTGAGATCATCGACCCGCTCAAGATGATCAACACCAATGCAAAAGAGAGCCTGGAATACATGCTGAACACGATGGAAGGCGGGTGTATCGGCATTGCCGGTTCGCGCGGAGCGGGTAAAAGCACGCTGATCCAGATGTGCTGCGGAGAAAAACGCACGATCGAAAAGATCAACGGGACCGACGTGCTCGCCGTTTATACGACGGCGCCGGTGCAGTATGAATCGCGCGACTTTATCCTGTATTTGTTTTCCACCGTCTGCCAGCGCGTGCTGGGAATCGACGGAACTCTTTATGATGATACCAAGGTGCCGGAGATCGAGGGATACTCAGCGCCGGCCATGTCGAGCCGCACGCTGCAGACGGTGGTCGATGGTATCCCGACGAGATTACTGCGGCGGATCGGCACGCTGTTGATCTTAGTTGGCCTGTTGGTCACGGCGGTCATGGTGGCGGCGGAAACCGCCGGCAATTCGTCACCGGATAAGGCGGCCGCGAATACGGCAAGTGCGGCCAATACCGGTGGCAATGTTGCGTTGGGAAACGAATCGCAACCTGCTCCGGGAAATGCGGTGGGGAACGACCAGCAAGCCGCGACGCCTGCAGCCACACCCGCACGGGCGGCGTCCGCGGCAGCAGTCTCTTTTTCCGCATCGCTCTTGAAAGTGCTGGAGGTAAAACCGCTGGCGCTATTTTTCTGGGGAGGCGTGCTGCTTCTCATGGCTTTTGTCGTGCAGAAATTTCATGACAACCTGACGTTTGAAAAGACCAACGATTTTCCGACGACTTACACAGATTTTTTGAAAGCTTCGGATAAGCAAAAGTATGAATGGCGTGACCGGGCATCCGCACCAACGGCAGAGTCGAAGCTAGCATTGTGGAAGAGGCTGGTTTTGTGGAATTACTCGAATGACATCATGTCGAGAGAGCGAATGCTGCGGGCCGACGTCAGATGGTTTTTTGAAACCTGGCAGGCGGAAGAAACAAACACGAGCGGGCATCAGAAAGAGGCGGCCAAATGGATCACGGCGCTGAAATTTCAGCAGAGTTTTACCTCGGGTTGGTCGGGCGCGTTAAAGCTGCCGGTCGGGGTCGAGGGCGGTATGCAGCGCGCCACCACCTTATCGATGAAGCAAATGAGCAATCCCGAGATCGTCGCGGCTTTCGTGAAATTTCTCAAAACGATATCGGCGGAAAGATATAGGGTCATCATCGGCATTGACGAATTGGACAAGATGGAGTTGGAAGAAGACGCCAGCACATTCCTCAATGAGATCAAGTCCATCTTCGGCCTGGCGAATTGTTTTTATCTGATCTCAGTTTCGGAAAACGCGATGCATAAATTCGATCGGCGCGGGATGCCGTTCCGCGATGTCTTCGACAGTTCGTTCGACAGCGTGGTGTATGTAGATTACCTGGACCGCAAAACCGCCCGGGCGCTGATCGAAAAACGTTTGATCGGCAGGCCGACGCCGTTCATCTATCTTAGTTATTGCCTGGCGGGAGGTTTGCCGCGCGATCTGATCAGAAACTTCAGAAACCTGGTGGAATTGAATCAAAAAGCGCAGCCCAATACTGAAGGCCGGGATATCGGCGAATTGTGCCGCGAGATCATCGCGGTGGATATCAGGCGCAAAACCCGTGCGATCATTTCATCCGCTAAAAAGAAGGAGGGACTGCCGGAAGCAGGTAAGTTCATCGAAATGATCTTTGACACGGAAAATGTTCAGTTGAAACCACCGGAGCTGCTCGCGGCGACGAAAAAACTGCTCCATTGGAATTGCCCGGCAGGCGCGGGAAGTTCCGCGGAAGAAAAAGCCGATAATGTAAATCGGCGCGAACTCGAAAAGCTCAGCGAAGAGCTGGGAAGCTATCTCTATTTTCTTACCACGATCCTGGAGTTTTTCCGGGTCGGGCTAAGCGAAGCGACCCTGCGCAGAGCGGCCTATGACGGCGATCTGGACCTGTTGGCCAAAGCGCGCCAGTTGATGTCGGTCAACCCGACGATGGTGGTCGCCACTCTGAGCAAACTTCGCGTGAAATGGAAATTCGATGTGCTCAAGCCGCGTCCGGCATCAAGCGGAGCTAACGAACCTTCCGCGCCGGAGCCTGCGGCCCCGTCCCCAACCGCAAGCGGCCGAAAGAAAAACGCTTGAGTCGTCCTGAAATAGGTTGACACTTTTTAGTTGTAGTTTAGAAAGTCTGTGTGGTTAGCCGCGCAGGCTTTCTTGTGTATAGCGTCCGGTGTGTTCATCTGTAAGCTCAGATGCGGACGTTTTCGGTTATAAGTAT
>DASYKT010000057.1:0-46801 GCA_035995185.1 Pyrinomonadaceae bacterium | reverse complement strand
CTTTAAATACAGGGTTTTGCCCGCAGGGCGCTAAAGCATACGATGCGGGTTCGCTATGACTTTCAGAGGCAGCGGCCCTTAGTTCACGCCGCCTCCCGGGCTGCCAAGCATGCCCGGCGTGCACAGGCCAAACCGTGTGGTCTTACCTGCCGCACCAACAGAGCTTGATCGTATATGTTTCAGGCATGGATGGCGATAGAGGATTTGGGTGAATTTGGAAAACAGTTGAGAGTTCAAACTTTAGTTTGTCTTTAAGGTTTGGGATAAGACTCTGTTTGTTTATCGCGGAGCGTGATTAATAAAGCATTAAGACTGGAACCACGAAATCACACGAAAGAACACGAAAAAAACAAATCCAAAGAAGAAACCCGGTCGCTACGGCTCCCGGTTCTGACAAGAGACGCATCGGCTAACGCCGACGCTACTGACAAGAGAGAAGCACGATATATTGACAAGAGAGAACCACCCCGTCACGCGAAACGCGTGCCACCCCTCCTTTGTAAGGAGGGGAGTTTAGGAAAGCCCGTAGGAGGGGAGTTTTAAGAATTGGCACGATCGCACGAACAAAGATAAAGCCGGGCAAGGCGTGCTGACTCTGCAAAAACGGACAATAGAAAAGAGGCTTCTAATCGAAGCCTCTTTTCGTTCCCCCTTGTTCTTCGCTCTCTCTGTTTATGCTAGAAAATTTTAGTCGCCAGTGCCGAAGACCGAATAGACGGTACTGGTCGGCTGTTCGACGTCGTTGTCTTCGACCGTCACGAATAAACCAAAATCATTCAGCGAAGTTTCGCTGCGAATTTCCGATTCCTGTCTCTTGCCCGAATTGATCACCTGGCCGAGTTTGATATATTTACCATCCGGCGAACTGGCCCACAGCACGAGCTTTTTCTCTTTCGGCGCCATCTTCATATCGTCAAAACGCATCTTGATCTGTTTTGCGCCGCTTTTGCTGTTATCGATATAAGCCTTGCCTTTCAGGCCGGACAACGCGCCTTTGAAATTGATCCTGATCTCGGCGGTCTTATCGCCAAAACTCGGAACGTTAAGCAGCGGAACCTCGTAAGCCGAACCGACGGCCTCGGTGGTTGCGACCTGCTTCGATCCTTCAGATGAAGTTACCGCGCGCGGCACAACGGCATAACCCGTCGGCAGAGCGCTGGTGAGCGATACGGCCGAACTGGTGTCAAACGTATTCATATTTTCCACCGGCGACAGCACCAGCATAAATTGATTAAGCGGCGTGCTAAAGCTCTGACTGGCCACGCCATTTACCACGTCCAGCGGACCTAGCAGGCTGGCTGCCCCGGTCGGCGCCACCGCATACACATAAACTTTACTCATGTCGGCCGGCATCCCGCTCAGATCAAGATTGACCGCCGTGCCGTCAGCAGCGCGAATGATATGCGCCGTTCCCGTGCCTTTGAAGTTGGCGGTCGGCGTCAATTGCACGACCACTTCTTTATTCACCGGATATTCGATCACCGTCCAGCTCCCGTCCGGATTTTGCACGACCTCTTTTTTTGTAGTTGTGGTTGTTTTGGTTACTGTTTCCTGCGCGATGGCAAGAGTTGAAAAGATGGAAAGAATTAATAACGACCCTAAAACTAGTAAGATTTTTTTGCTCATTTTTGACACCCTCCTTGATGGCCTCCTTGATGTAGCACGCCCTATTGCGAACTAATAATTGAGGATAAAATGCAATGACCGTGCCAGTATTGAAATTATTAAAGTTAGGCGAATGAGGTATGAGGTTTGTATCGCGGTAATACAGGGATTTTGTATGGAGCGCGGGCATCCCTGCCCGCTACGAATGCACAACATTATGATAGTTGTAACAAGGACGCATCGGCTGACGCCGACGCTATACTGACAAGAAAGAACCACCCCGGCGCTAAAAGCGCCACCCCTCCTTTGTAAGGAGGGGAGTTAAAACGGGCGTCAGGCTGCAAAACAGCCTTTGCGGGCAGGGATGCCCGCGCTCCATAATTTATCTGATGCGCAGATCGAACGGCAGCAGCGTTAAGCCGTCGCCCACTTTTAGCTGGTCAAATAAATAAGCGAAACGAAACATTCGCCGCGCGTCTTCGGGCAGGGCATCGAGCATGGCTTTTTGGGTTTTTTGCGCCTCAACGCTGGTGGCGGCGTCTTCGTCCGAGGTATCAAAAAAGGTTTCGAAGAACGGGCGCGGCGCGGGAAACACAACCCGGCGAACGCTTTTGTCGGCAGAGATCCCGGCCAGTTCTTTCGCTACTTCGACAGCTTTTTCAAATCCGCCGAATTCGTCTATCAGACCGTTTTGTTTTGCTTGCGCGCCGGTCCAGACGTGTCCCTGACCGATCGCGTCTATCTCTTCGACCGTTTTGTTACGGCCTTTCGATACTTTCGGAACAAAGTCGTCATAGTAAATTTTGTGCGCGCTTTCTTCGATCTTGGCACGCTCGTCGGCATTCCATTTCACGGTCGTGTCGAACAAGCCTGAATTCTTACCGCGCTTTAAGGTTTCGCTGGTGATCCCCGCCCAATCGAACAGACCCTTGACCACCGGCTTGCCCATAAAGACGCCGATCGAACCGGTGATGGTCGAAGGCTCGGCGACGATCTTGTTGGCGTTGCAGGCGATGTAGTAACCGCCGCTGGCGGCGACGTCGCTCATGGAAACCACGACAGGTTTTTTTGCTTTCGCGTTTTCCAGCGCGTGCCACATCAGGTCGGAAGCGAGGGCAGAGCCGCCCGGGCTGTCTACCCGCAGGATGATGGCTTTGATCGATTTATCTTCGGCCGCGTCAGTGACCGCCTTAACTATCGTGTCGGAACCGACGGTCGCTTCGCCGCCAAAACCTCCGCTGCTCGAGTGGCCGACATTGATCGGGCCGGAGGCGAAGATAACAGCGACATCAGCAGCTTTACTCTCACTGAAAGTGTCGTCGATGGCTTCGCGATATTCGCGCCCGCCGATGGTGCGCAGCTTGGTGTCTTCTTTGTAGCCAAGTTTCGCTTTAAGTTCGTCGTAAACCTGATCGCGATAAAGAGCGTCATCGATCAAGCCCTGTTCTTTTGCCTTGGCGGCGCCGTAGGGGGCATTATCGATGATCGCTTTCACGTCTTCAGGGGATTTTTTGCGGCCGTCGGCGATGGCTGTGACGACGCGGTTGTAATAATCGTCCAGGATGGCGTTCATCACTTCGCGATGGCCGTCGGACATTTCCTTGCGGGTATAGGTCTCGGGCGCGCTCTTGTATTTTCCTATCTGCACGACGTCCATCTCTACCCCGATCTTGTCCAGCGTGCCTTTATAAAACATCACATCGGCGGCCAGGCCGTTGATATAAAGATCGCCCGGCGGCGGCAGAAAAATTTTGTCGCAGGCGGCGGCAATGTAATATTCCTTGTTCGAGCCGATCTCCATAAAGGCGTAGATCGGTTTACCGGAGGTCTTAAAGTCGGCGATCGCTTCGCGTATCTCGTCGGCCTTGCCCCAGCCGATGCCGGGAAAATTTACGTCAATAAGGACGGCGCCGATACGGCTGTCGCTCTTGGAATATTTCAGGCTGGAAATAAAACTGATCAGCGATTGCTGCTGTACCACGCCAAAAAGTTCGGCGGTCGGATCCTGCGGTGAATAATCGGGCATATCACCGGAAACCTTCATCACCAGCACGCTGTTTTGGGGAACGCCGGGTTTGCCTCTTAATTCATAAAAGATCGCGATCCCGATAGCGCATACGATCACGAATACCACGAAAATTCCGCCGAGGATAAGAAATGTTTTTGCTGTGCGCGACATTGCCATTTTTAAATATTGCTCCAAAAAATTTAACTTTTACGCCAAAAGCGATTTCAACTTGATTTTACGCGAAAAGGCTGAGAAATGTTTAGTAGAAATAAGAAATAGAGGTTAAACCGAGGCAGATAGGGAATTTAGAAGCGCCACACTTTTTCCGGCGTGATACAGAGGTCAAGCCTGAAGTCGAGGCCGTAGACGTCCGGAATCTCTCGTACGGGCGGGAAATAAGATAAACCCACCTTTTTGGCGTCGGGCCGGCATTTGGCGAGAAACCGGTCGTAAAACCCTTTGCCGTAACCCACCCGGTGCCCGCGCAAGTCAAAACACAAAAGCGGCACAACAATCAGGTCGACCTTTTCAGTCTCGATGATCTCATCGTGCGAAGGCTCATTTATCTGCCAGTTGCTCAGCACCAGCTCCGTCTCATGGGTGAATCTAAGATTTTCTATCTCGTTCGTGTCCAGGTTGACCCGCGGCACAACCGTTTCGACCCGCGGAAAGTCCCGCCAGATCTTTTCGAGAATAATGTGCGTGTCGATCTCGTTATAGCGTTCGATGGGGAGAAAGCAATGCAGGAAGTGGATCCCGGACAATTCCAAAGATGAGAAAAAAAGCTGCGATATGTGATAGCTATGCTCAGCCCGCGCAATAGGGGACAGATCTTTTTGTTTGGCGAGATAGGTTTTACGAAGGTCTGATTTATTCACTTTAATCAATAAATTTATTAGCAGCTCTTTTTAGTGCATTTAGTGTGCTTCGTGGTTAAACTCTTACTTATCTAAACACAATGAATTAAAAAACTTTAACCACGAAGCACACTAAATACACTAAAATCCTCCGGGACTTTGAAAGTAAGAGCGGGCGCAAGCGGCCCTTCCAGACTGCAAATTTAATTAGATTCAATATATTTACCTTTAAAGTCGAACACCTCTCAGGTTTGGAAGGGTTGCTTGCGCCCGCTTCGATCTTCTTAAAGTCATGAGAGAACCACCCCGCCCTTCGGGCACCCCTCCTTCGTAAGGAGGGGAGTTTAAAGAGGCGCTCACAGGGTTACGGGCACGGTTTTTACCTGACGATCTGAAAAGGAAAAAGCTGCGCTGAAACTTGTTTTGATATGGTGTCGGTTACCGAAACCTGCAGCACATAATCTCCGGCCGCAAGATCGTCTTTAAGCATAATTGCGCCGCTTACCTTCAGGTGTTTGCGGTCGCTCTGGCCCGAGGCGTCGAATTTATTGAGATTTCCCTGGGTGATCACGCGGTCGTTTTGCAGGATCTTGGCCTGAATGACCAGCTGCGGCAGGGAAGCGCCGGCGGTTTTCGCGTTATAAACTTCGAAGCCGTAACGCAGGACGGACCCGGGCCGAAATTCTTTAATGGCGGTATCGTAAAATAAACTGGACGGCACCTGAATCTGGCCGGGCTTGTTTCCCACCTTACCCTGCGAAATATTTTGCCAGACACCCAACGTCACACTTTCAACGGCGAGGCTGGAAACCGTCAGCCGCTGTTTGGCCAGGTTAGGGATCTCAACGATCTGCGAACCCGAACCGATCTTGCCGGACGCCGTGTCGCGCAGGGCAACCCGGTATTGATACAGCCCGGCGTCTTTGACGGGCATCACCAGTACATAGACAAAACCGTTCTTAAGCGTAGATTCATACGCCGGCCCGCGGGTCTTTATCGTATATTTTGATTCTATATCCTTGACCAGCGCGCCGTTGTCACCCGTCATAACGGCGACCACATCAAAAGTCGATGTTTTCCAACCGTCAGCGGTATCGGTAAAGGTCAATCCCTGTGCGTCGATGTGCAGAAACGAACGGATAAACGGCCCGCTGACCGGGTCGTCCGCATAGAGAGCATTTATCGTCAGCGCAATATCACTATGGGAAAAGGGCGACATCAGCACTTCGGCCATCTGACGCTGCACCGTAAATTGCGGCTTGGGGCCATCGCCCGCGCTGTTGCTGAAAAAACCGCTTCGGTAACTGACCTTTAATCCCGGCCGCAAAACCTTAACTTCAAACTTATTGAATTTTCGTTTATTGGGATCGAATGTGTCGCCATCCGGCACGTAGCCGAGCAGGTAGTAGCCGGCTTGTTCATCCAGAGCGCGCTGGATGCCCGCGTTAAAATTGTCGCTGTTAAGCAGGGATTTTCCGCCGGTCTGGGCGGCGAAATAAACCAGGCCGTCCTGGCTGCTCTTAAATTCCTGGGTACGCCACTGTTCTTTTTGCTGGCGATGGCCGTCGATTATTTCATAGGTGTTGTCAGACGCGGCGATTGACATTGAACGCAAGCCCTTGGTATCGAATGTATAGACGACGACCGAAGAACGGTTCGCGGCGTCGCTTAGACTTTGCAAATAACTAAAGACCGCCGAGGTCCGGGATTTATCGGCGTCAGCACCGATCGCTATCCCGTCGGAAAAAAGCATCAGCGCTTTTCGTCCCGGCAGTTTGGCCATTCCGGAAACGATATATTTGATCGCTCCGAGCGACGCCTGCGCGTAAATAGCCTCTTCGGATGAGGAGGCATTTTTAGCCGCTTTTGACGCGGAAGCCTGTACTTCATCGGCATTCGCATGCGGATGTACGAGAGTGATCTGCTTGGAATTTCCTGACGCTACCAGATCGCTTTCGTTGGTGAAGCGGTCGGTGATCTCGGCATCGTTCTGGCTGGTCGAGGCAAGGGAATCGAAATTGCCGCCGAAAAAAGGATTCCAGCGGATCTTTTCGATGGCGGCGTAGAGCACGCGTTTATCCGAGGTAAATTGCTGCAAAGCGCCGACGCTGCCGCCGGTCCGGAGGATAGCCACCAGATCGTCGGGCTGCATCTGTTGATCGACGAACTTCTTGAGCGCTTCCCGGGTGTAATAAACGCTGCCGAACGACAAATTGAGATCGTCAACCACAATCGCTATCGTTCGCCGCACATCGCCGCGTTTTAGCTGCGTGATCGGCCCCGGCACATTTCCCGCCTGGGCGCCTGTCCCGGTGTTGGGGCTATCGATGGTTGCCCCGCCGGCCGTTCTGGTGATCAGCGAAAAGTTTGAGATCTGTTGTTTTTCACCGTTCTCATACAGCTCAAAATCCTCAGGTTTAAGATCGGTCACGACCTTGCCGTTTTTGTCCAGCACGGTCACGTCGATCTGGATGAGATTGGTCGAGATCTTGACGACCCCATCGTCTTCGATCACCGGCGGCGTCGGACCTGGCTGTTGGGCGGCAACGGCACTCGCCATAACCGCAGCGAAAAACGATAAAAACAAAAGCTTTTTCATAAAACAGAATTCCTAAATACAAAAAACGAAGAGTTTAAAACGTGTGTGCGGCTGACCAAATACGCACGAAAACGGGGAATGTTTCAGGGCTACTCTTTCCTATACCATAATTAGAACTGACACCGTACGTTAAGTCAATAATTTCAAAGCGCAGGTAGTAGCTAAGGTTGTGGAGTTATTTGTGGGATTGCCACCCGGAATAGATGATAACTGATAGATGACAGATGACAGATGACAGATGACAGATGACAGATAGAATCTCTCCGCTACTGATACTTTTTCGCGCCGCATCGCGCCTTACCTATCAGCGCCGGTTTCGGCCGGCGGCTACTAAAAATTTTATAAAGGAGAATTTTGTCAGCCGTGTATAGCTTTTGTTCAACCGGGACTGTGATCTTAGGAGAAGGCTTCTAAGTTTTATTTGTTTTATTTAAGGCGTCTACCCACCCTGCCGGACGTCTGTTCTACCGCAAATCAAACTCTCCCTTTTTCCACGACCTATCCTTATCCGAAAAGTTGTGCGCGGTGAGTCAAAAAAAATTAGCAGTATGAGATCATTTTGTAAATTTATTTTATTGAGCGCGATTCTGATGGCCATTTCCATTTCGGCCTCAGCCGGTTATCGCGCAGAGGACGGTCGTATCTACGACGCCAACGACCAGGAGGTCCAGTTGCGCGGCGTTAATTGGTTCGGTTTTCAGCAGAACGATTACACCGTGCACGGTTTGTGGGCGCGTAATTGGCGCAGCCAGATATTTCAAATGAAAAATATCGGCGTCAATGCCGTACGCCTGCCGTTTTGCCCGGGCGCATTGCAGGAAACCAACATGCCTAAAACGGGCACCATCAACTACAACATGAATCCGGAACTGGAAGGCAAAAATGCGCTCCAGCTTTTGGATATGATCGTGGGCGAGCTGAACAACGAACAGATGTACGTGTTGCTCGACCACCACACGCCGGAATGCACCGAGATCACCGGCCTCTGGTATACGGACAATTACAGCGAAGCCCAGTGGTTAAACGATCTGGAATTTGTCGCCAACCGCTACAAAAATCTGCCCTATGTTTTGGGCATCGATATCAAGAACGAACCGCACGGCGAGGCGACCTGGGGAACCGGCGGCGCGACGGATTGGAAACGCGCGGCCAAGGCGGCGTCCGATAGGATCCTGGCCGTGGCCCCGGATATGCTGATCTTCGTCGAGGGAATAGAAGACAACAACAATGCGCTGCCAAACACCGCGCCCTGCAGCACGGCCGGCCACTGGTGGGGTGGGAATTTTGAGCCGATGAATTGTTATCCGCTCGATGTGCCCGCGAACCGCCTGGTCTTAAGCCCGCACGTTTATGGCCCGGATGTTTACGTGCAGAGTTACTTTAACGATCCCAGCTTCCCGAATAATATGCCGGCCATCTGGGACCTGCACTACGGCAGCTTTGCCGGTCAGCATCCGATCGTCTTTGGCGAATTCGGCGGCCGGTACGGCCATGACGGCCTGGGGCGGATCGCAAACCCGAAAGATCCGATCCTGCAGAACGCGCTGGTCGATTACATGATCGAGAAAAATATCCAAAGCAGTTTTTACTGGTCGTGGAATCCGAACAGCACGGACACCGGCGGCATCCTTCAGGAAGATTGGACGAACGTCTGGCAGGAAAAGGTCGATCTGCTGCACAGGTTATGGAATTACACGCCCGGAGCTCCGGTACACGGCTGCTCCGACGGTAAGGACAACGACGGCGACGGCGTAACGGACATGGCGGATTTCGGCTGCGAGAACTCCGCGGATGACGACGAATTTAACTACGCGCGCACCAGCCAGGGCGTGCAGGTGACCAGAGTGGAAAACAACGACTGGGGCACGGGTTATTACCGGAAGTTTAGTGTCAGGAACACCAACGCCTTTCCCATCTACTGGATCGCGCACGTGCCGGCGGACGGCGAGATCGTTGACACTGAGGAGAGCCATCCCTGGGGCGCGACCTACACCATTGTTGGAAGCGAGTTTGTCTGGGAAGGGACTGGCTACTACCAACTCCTCTTTCCGAATCAAACTACCGAGTTCGGCTTTAGCGGCAAACGCAACGGTCCGCCGCCGCCTCCGCCGCCGGTATGCAACGACGGGCTGGACAACGATAATGACGGGCTGGTCGATATGAACGACCCGGGCTGCGAAAACGCGCAGGACACCAACGAGGTTGAAGGGCCTGCGGTCGCTTACCTGCCGTCTACGGTCAGGATCGTGAACGATTGGGGCGGCGGCTATTGCGGCGAAGTGGATGTAAAAAACACCACATCAGCGCCGGTCGACTGGACGACGAGCTTTACGTTCGAAGAGGGCACCACCCTGGGCGGCCCGTGGAACGTGCAATACACGGTGAGCGGAAATACCGTTAACGTCGAAGGCACCTCGAATAACAATGTCATCGATCCGGATAAGACCCTTACTTTTGGCTTTTGCGTTACAAGACCGCAGCCGTAATGCTGAAGTGAGGTTGGAAAAAGAGGCGGCAAATGTCGCCTCTTTCGACTTTTAGTGAAGGTTGTTTTTGCGGCTATGCCGCAGTGCTGTGCGGAAAGGCTTTGCCTTTCCGTGAGTCAATCTACCAATCCAAGGAGGCTGAGCCTCCGAAAGATAAATATTCCGGATGTCGGTAAGCCATAGGCTTACCGCACATCACTGCGGCATAGCCGCAAATACCATCATCCTATCCCCGTTTTTTATCAGGCCGTTTTTTATTTGCGCCGCTGACATTGGTCGGGGCGTATTCCGGTTGGAAATCCTGCGCTTCTTTTTTCTCGTTCAAGGCCTTTGCCGCGGCCAGAAGCTTTGATTCTTCTAATAATTTTGCGGCCGCTTTGGCCGTCTTGCTCGGTCTTTTTTTAGTTTTTGGCATATGTATTTATAGGTAACACAGTCCGGCTATAAGCTAAAAAGCTGTTAGCTAACAGCTTTTTAATGATAAATAGTTTAATTTTGCCATCAAAAGCAGATCGCGCATATAAACTTTCTCAATTTTTCACGATCCAGCCGCCGCCGACAACTTCTTCGCCGTTATAAAAAACTGTGGCCTGGCCGGGGGTGATGGCGCGCTGCGGTTCGTCAAAGACAATGCGGGCGCGATCGTCCGGTAAAGCATGGATCGTCGCCGGGGCAGGGTCGTGACGGTAACGCACGCGGACTTCGGCGCGTACAGGCTCCGAAGTCTCGTCGAATGCTACCCAGTTCACCCCTTTTGCGACGAACTCTCTTGCGAACAACTCCTCTTTTTCGCCGACGATGATCTGATTTTTTGCGCGCTCAATCTGCAGCACGTAGAGCGGTTTTTCGTGAGCGATGCCAAGGCCGCGCCGCTGCCCGATCGTGTAGCGATGAATACCGCCGTGAGCGCCCATCACTTCGCCGGTGTTTGAAACGATCTCACCGCCGGGGGGCATTTCATCCAAACGCTCTTCGTGTTCGAGATAGCGGTCGATGAATTCCGCGTACTTGCCGTCGGGCACAAAACAGATCTCCTGCGATTCCTGTTTTTCGGCGGTGTAAAGATTTGCGTCCCGCGCGATATCGCGCACCTCGCTCTTCATCATCTCGCCCAGCGGAAAATATGCGCGCGAAAGCTGGTCCTGCGTCAATTCCCAAAGAAAATACGACTGGTCTTTCCAATGATTTTTTCCGCGAAAAAGGCGATAGCGATTTTTTTCTTCGTCAAATTCAACGCGGGCGTAATGCCCGGTGGCGACTTTGTCGCAATCCAAGCCTCGCGCCAGTTTATCGAGCTGCGCAAATTTCAAACGCGAGTTGCAGGCGACACAGGGGATCGGCGTCTCGCCCGATAAATAACTTTGCACAAAAGGCTCGACCACGGACTTTTCAAATTCCTGTTCGAAATTTAAAACGTAAAAAGGAAAGCCGAGACTTTCGGCCACGCGCCGCGCATCGTACACATCGTCGAGCGAGCAGCAGCGCGAGGGAAGCGGGTCGCCATTCTCATCCACATTGATGTGGCGGCGCTGGTTCCACAACTGCATCGTAAAGCCGACCAGATCGTGTCCCTGCTCTTTTAATAATGCGGCCGCCGATGATGAATCAACCCCGCCGCTCATTGCCACGGCAATTTTCATAACGCTCAAGTATAACAGAGAGCAATTGACGGGATAAACAGGCCAACCTGGCAGCCCATAAATTCTCTCGAGACTATTTCGTGTGTTTAGTGTATTTCGTGGTTAAGCTTTTAGTTTCATTGTGCTTAAAAACTATAGTTTTAACCACGAAATACACTAAACACACGAAACAATAGCCGCAATCCATTTCATAATAGTTGTTTATTACAAGGAAATAGTTGACAAAAGCAATGAATATTCATATTATGGCGATATATGAAGGACGAAAACATCTCCGCCGTCAGGAAATTTAACCGGTTTTATACGAAAAAAGTCGGTGCGCTGGACAAAGGCCATATGGAGAGCCCGTTTTCCCTCACCGACGTGCGGGTGATGTACGAGATCGCTAATGGAAACCTCGTCACGGCCGGCGACATCGGGAAAACTCTCGATCTGGACGCGGGATATCTGAGCCGTATTCTGGCGAATTTTAAAAAACAGGGCTTGCTCGCGAGCAAGCGTTCGGCCGCCGACGGCAGGCAAATTCTTTTGTCTTTAACAAAAAAAGGCGAGCGGACATTTTCGTCTCTAAACGATCGCACCTACAAGACCGTCAAAGCGATGCTGGAAAAATTGACGGGCGAGGACCGCGCGGGACTGATCGCCGCCATGGAAAAAATAGAGAGGATCCTGGGCGAAGACGCGCAGCGGGAAAGTAAAGTGCCTTACCTCATCAGAGATCACCAGCCGGGCGATATGGGTTGGGTCATCTACCGGCACGGCGTTTTGTATTCGCAGGAATACGGTTGGGACGAGCGTTTCGAAGCGCTGGTGGCGGAGATCGCCGCGCAGTTCATTTGCAACCTTGACCCAAAGCGCGAGCGCTGTTGGATAGCGGAGCGCGAAGGCGAGATCGTCGGCTCGGTATTTTTGGTAAAGAAAACGGATACGGTAGCAAAGTTAAGGCTGTTGCTGGTCGAGCCTTCGGCCCGGGGATTAGGCATCGGCGGCCGCTTGGTCAGCGAATGCACCCGCTTCGCCCGCCGGGCGGGTTACAAAAAAATAATTTTATGGACACAGAGCAATTTAAATAGCGCGCGAAAAATTTACCAGGCCGAAGGTTATAAGTTAATAAAGGAAGAATCGCATCAGAGCTTTGGCCATGACCTGGTGGCAGAGACTTGGGAGCTTAAGTTGTGAGCTAGAGAGAACCGCAAAGGACGCCAAGATGAAGACGCAAAGCTCGCAAAAAAAGAACGCGGGTTTTAAAGGCGCAGCGCTGATTTCAGTTCGCGCCGGATCGCCTCGGCAATGGCCTTTGCGCCTTCCGGATCCGGATGGCCGATGCCGGCCATTTCACAAACCCGCGTGCCGAATTTCAGATCGGTCGATTCCCGCAAACCGGGAAGCACCTCCTGGCAGATCGTTTTTCTTTCCGAGGCCATCGGATCCTGCAGCCTGCCATGTTTACCTAGTTCAAAAACCAGAGTTTTCGGAGCGCCGAGGCTGTTTTTTTCTTTAATCGGCGAGTCGACAAAAACCGCTCGCTGAGAGCCGAATTCGGCGTTTAGCCTGGCGACGGTCTTCTTAAATTCGATGGTGGAACCTTCCGCCCAGAGCACTGAACGCGCGATCATTTTGCTGGTGTAATGTTTAAGCAGCGCCCGGTTCAAAGGATTATTTACCAGCGCTTTTAACGCACCGGGAAAATTGCTTACTTCGAGCACGTGGTTGAGTAGTTTTTTCTTTGGCGTGTATTTCGAAATTACCGGGTAGTACCCGACCAGAACGATCAGCGCATTTGGAAAACTCACGGCAATATGCCGCAGCAATCCGAACATATCTTCACCGCAGTGTTTTACGATCTCTTGCCGGAGCGCCTCATTGCTGCGGAAAGGGTCCATTATGCGGGTCAGCCGCGTATCGGTGATGCCGCCGGTAAGCATTACCAGATCGACCGATCGCGGGTCAGCGTATTCTTTAAGGGCGGTGTCGATCTGTGAATTGATGCTCGGGAAAGTAAGATTTACCTCGCCGGGATAAGGCTTGTTTTCGTCAATGCCGGTTTTTTGGGGACCGGCTTTTTTCAGCGCGGCGGTCTCGGTCGGGCGAAGGTTGATGCTCGCCCCGGAATGCGCTTTTACTTTCAGCTCCACCGGGCGCGAGTTTTCAAAAACTTCCGTTTCCAGCCACTGTTTGACCAGGTAATAGAACCGCTGGTTTTCTTTCAAGCCCTGTCCGGAAATTATCGAATCGCCCACGACCAAAAAATTGAAAGGTTTCGCAGCCGCAGTTGGAGCCTGGGAAAAAGCGCCCCGCAAAATAAAGGCCGAGCCGGCAAACACCCCAAGGGATCTGAGAAAATCACGCCGCGAATATTTTACGTTTTTCAAGGTCATCGGCTAAACAAATGATGTGGCCCATAATAGATTTAATTGATTCAGGATGAGAAATTGCAACATCCGCAAAATGAGATAGGAATGTTACGGCCGGAGTTGCCTTAAGATCTGCTTTGCGAACTCTCTGGTCTTAGCTCGGCTAGCTTTGCGGTTTTGCCTTTTTTTACCGCAGGGGCCGCAAAGAGAAGGCGCAAAGTTCGCAAAGTCACGCCTGAGTGTTAGAATTGCTTTTCATTTATGGAACAGGCAATCGAACAATACAAGGCGGCGGCTGAGCCGTTTTATCTACCTATTCGCAGCGAGGTCGAGCTTTTCGAATCGGCGTATCATGCAAAGCTCCCGGTGATGCTCAAAGGCCCGACGGGCTGCGGCAAGACGCGTTTTGTCGAGCACATGGCTTGGCGAATGAACCGCCCGCTGATCACCGTCGCCTGCCACGAAGACCTGTCGGCGACCGATCTGGTCGGGCGTTTTCTGCTCGAAGGCGAAGAGACGGTTTGGCATGACGGGCCGCTGACCAAAGCCGTGCGCACCGGCGCCATCTGTTATCTCGACGAAGTGGTCGAGGCGCGCAAGGATACCGTCGTGATCATCCACCCGCTGACCGACGACCGCCGCCGCCTGCCGATCGAAAAACGCGGCACGGTGGTCGAAGCGCCGCCGGAATTTATGCTGGTCGTTTCCTACAACCCCGGCTATCAATCCATTTTGAAAGACCTGAAACAATCGACCCGCCAGCGTTTTATCGCGATGGAGTTCGATTACCCTTCGCCTGAGCTGGAAACGCAGATCGTCATCAAAGAAGGCGGCGTGGACGAAGCGATGGCCAAAGACCTGGTGACCATCGGGCAAAAAGTGCGCAACCTGCGCGGGCACGGTTTGGAAGAAGGAGTTTCAACGCGGCTTTTGATCTACGCCGCGCAAATGATCGCCAAAGGCATCTCGCCGATTGATGCCGCCGAGGTCGCCATCTGCTCGCCCATCACAGACGACAGGGAACTGCAAAGAAGTATCAGAGAAATCGTAACGACGATCATATGACCATCATGTGATCGTAATGAGCCAATAGCTTGATTCTTACAGCCTAAAAAAAATCATTGACTCGGCGTTAATGATGATATATATTTAGAAAAATTTTTTGCTATTGGAGGTGAAGGGATGGCAAAAACCCTATATCACATTCTACCACGCACTCCAAAAGGTGGACCCACAACTGCTGCAAAAAAGCGTTTACGCGAAGACAAGATAAATTTGTCTTATAAAGCTAGTAAAGATCCTGATGCGGTCAAGTTAGCCGACTCGGTCTTCCGCGAATTTGCAAAAGTTCTACCTAAAAATGTTGTTCTGCCCGGACAGTCTCCATTCCTGATTTTGGCGACGAATAAAATTATCGGGCCCAGTCCGCTCGCTGAGTGCAAGTGTCAGTGCAGTATCACGTCCAGCTGCGGAGGTGGCGGGGGTGGAGGCGGTTAACGCTAAAAGAAAAAAGTTTTTCACAATATTACAGGATCTTCCAAAGAAATGAACGAATCGGTTGCTTTTTCAGATTGGATTCCTCGTGCTATGCCGGAGTTACGGATATATGAGCGCGGGGAGAGACGGCTTTGCATGAATCCGGATGTTCCGGCGTGGATCGTCACTAACGAGGCGTCCGCGCTTTTGTTAAGGCTGGTCGATGGTGAACACTCGGTGGGAGAGATCGCCCAAATGCTCATTGAAAGAGGGATCTTGGTCGATCCTCTTAGTGTACAAGGGTTTTTTGACCAGGCGCGGGACATGAGGCTGTTTGATCCTCCGGTAAAACGCGGCCTTCCCAACCCCTGGTTGGCGAGAAAGCTTTCTGCAATGCATCTGCATTTAACGGACCGCTGCAATCTGAAGTGTACGTATTGCTATCGAAATTCACACCCCTATATTCCGATCCGGCACGAGCCTGCGAAATTTATCGAAATGCTCGAATTTATCAAGCCTTTCACAACCTCCCGCATGAGGATCACATATTGCGGAGGCGAACCCCTGGCTTACCCCGGATTTCGGGAAGTCGTAGAGGAATCGACGAGATTGCAATTTGTTAATGAGATCCTTACAAACGGTATCCTTATCACTGAAAATATTGCAGATTTTCTCGCATTGCACTTCGATAAAGTAAAGATCAGTCTTGACGGAACGAACCGTCAAACTCACGCCATTACACGCGGAGATAATTTCGATAAGGTTCTCAGAGGTATCCTTCGAGTGGCCGCGCGAGACGTCGAGGTCATTGTTCAGGTAACTGTAACTAAAGATAATATGGCGGAAGTGCCTGAATTCAAGAAGCTGTTCCCGCCGCACGTGAAGCGCGTTTATACTCCGATGTTCCCAATGGGCCGGGGTGCCGATGAGGCCGCTTTTGTTTCAAACGACGAATTTTTGGAAGTCGCCAACTTTGTGGACGCTGACGAAGGAAGAGTGAACGTTCCTCAATTTTTCTCCGGCCAGATCAATCGATCCTGCCATGCCGGATTAAGCAACGTGAGTATTGCCGATACCGGCGACGTCTATCCCTGCCATTTATTTCATAAGGAAAAATTCCATCTCGGGAATATTTTCCATGATCCGTTCGAGAAGATATTTTACGGCGATCCACTTAAGGACTATGTCGAATCGATGGATGTTTTACACAACAATTCCATTTGCAAAGACTGTGAAATCCGCTTTCTCTGTGGAGGAGGCTGTAAAGCCAATACCCTGGCTTCAACAGGCGACTTCAAGGGAGTCGACTCGTACTGTGGTTTTATCAAGGATGCGGTCCTGGATAATCTTTTCAATTCGGCCAAGGAGACAACGGTATAGCCGTTATCGTGAATCGATCGCAGAAGGATTCGGCTCGATCAAATCTCTTCAATTTAGTTTTAGTGATGACATTCCTTAAAATGAGCCCTGTCCCTGCTCACTTCGGAAATTAAACCCCTTTTATATAACGGGAATCGTTCGCGCCAGGATGTTCGACAAGATCGGAATATCGTGTAAAACTTTTACACAATGAGTAGTTTTCAGGTTCTTGATCCCGATTTCGAATCACGTGTTCGCGAAAGTTTTGCGGCGCAGAAATTGATGCGGACGCTCCGGGCGGAGCTAACAAAAGTTGCGCCGGGCGAGATCGATATCGAAATTCCTTTTAGCGACGAGCTGACACAGCAAAACGGATTTATTCACGCCGGCGTTATTACTTCGATTGCCGATTCGGCCTGCGGCTATGCGGCTTATACGCTGATGGCGGCGGATGAGAGCGTGCTGTCGGTCGAGTTCAAAGTAAACCTGCTCGCGCCGGCGATCGGTGAGAAGTTTTCCGCCCGCGCCCAGGTCATCAAACCCGGCCGCACACTGACCGTTTGCCGCGCCGATGTTTTTGCGATCAATTCCGGGGAAGAAAAAATGATCGCCACCATGTTGGCGACGATGATCGGCAGGAAGCAGTAGGCGGGAGCAGTAGGCGGTAGCAGAAGCAAGGGACGGAGTGTATCGCAGTTCTGAAAGAGCAAAAGTTGCACTCCTTCAGAGTGCGGACCGCATTAAAACGTCAACCAGACGTTTCACGTCTGGCTACCTTCTTATCGCCGCTTCGCGGCTTTGGCTCAAACTTCTTTTTGTGAATCGTATAATTTATTAAATCGCTGCCGCTGGGCGCGCTTTTAATCCGGGTTTCTTTTTTGTGAATAGCAGAATTTATCAAATAATATTTTTTCTCATCGCGCTTGGCGTTTTGCCGGCGTGTCAAAAACAATCGCCGCAAAACGATTTGAATACGCACGATTCGCGGTATCCCGCGCACTGGTTTGCGGCGGTCAACGATCCGAACAAGCCTGACTGGGAGATATTGCCGCAGGAGGCGGGGCCCGGCGAGGTCATTCTTTCCAAACGCAACGAGCTGGGGCTGTTGTCGAATTTTGCGGCGATGCCGTTTGAGTATCGCGGGAAGCGCTATGCCAGCCTGGAAGGTTTCTGGCAGATGATGCTTTATCCCGAAAATGCAGACGACCCGCGGGCGAAGTTTCCCGGTATCGAGTGGAAGTACACGCGCGAACAGGTGTCGCAGATGACGGCCTTCGAAGCGAAATCCGCCGGCACGCCGGCCGAGGAAAATATGAAAAAGATGGGGATCGATTGGGTGAGCTTTGAGGGAGAGAGGTTTCCATATCGGCCGGCAGCGACAGATGAAACCGGCGAGCATTACCGGCTGATAGTCGAAGCGATGCGGGCAAAGATGGAGCAGAACCCGGAAGTAAAACGCGTGCTGCTTCAGACCGGCGACCTCGTTTTAAAACCCGACCATCACGCCGAGCCGAACGCTCCCGCCGCCTGGCGGTATAATGAGATATGGATGAAGATCAGGGGTGAGATGCAGAAGTAGACTGTAGCGCCAGCGTCGTCAGTTTTGCGCGGGCGGGACGCCCCCGCGACAGCCGGCGAGACGCCAGCGCTACAAGCTTTACGAACTCTTAACAATGTTTCCCGCTATAAAAGTCCCTGAAAGCAAACTATAATTACTCCCAAAGCATCTTAACTTGCGTTAAAATATCTTTATTAGGCTTATGAGGCAGCCATTGTTTTTGGAAAAGGTAGCAAATAAAATGAAATCAAGGATTTGGCAGGCAACAGTGGCGGTCACGGCAGTGGCCGTTTCCTCACTGATAATTTGGGGGCAAACTAATTCGACGCGCGCTCCGCTCGATGTTACGGATTACAAGATCGCGGCGGAAGTCCTGCCGGACACTAATACTTTGAAGGTAACAGCCGATGTTACCGTGATCCCGCTGCAGGAAACCCGGACCCTCGCTCTTGAGCTGAACGGGTCGCTGAAAGTGGAAAGCGTGACCCGCTCACGAGGCATCCCGGCAGCGTCGACCGTGAGCATGACCACCGCGCAGTCTCAGTCCGCACAGGTAAATGCGGTTTCGAAAAATGCTCCGGCTAAAATGGCTGTGCCGGCCAAACAGGCGGCAGGGACGGGAGCGGCGGTCGTGACCTTTGTGCAGGACCAGGTCGGCGTGGGCGAGCTTGGCCCCAGTGTCAGGATAGACCTGGGCGAATTCGTCCCGGCCAATACACCGGTGACCCTGAGATTTACTTACAGCGGCGCGCTGGTGACAGCCGAAGGCGGCCCGCTGCTTAATAAGCGCCTGGCCGGGGTAGCCTCGGACCACGGGTATCTTTTTTACGCCGCGCGCTGGTTCCCGTTTCACGATTACGCTTCTGACCGCGCCACTTCGGATATTACGCTGACGGTGCCCGCCGGTTGGGCGGCCGCCGGTTATAGCGACACGCCCGTGGTCGCAAACGGCAAAAATTATCATTTTGTTCAGAATAAACCGGGGCTTATCGGAAGCATCGCTTTTGGAAAATACAACACCAAATCGCTTCATTACGGCGATTACGAACTCAATTTTCTGACGCGGCCGGGCAGTGACGCGGTCGTCCCGCATTTCGGTGAGACCATCGGAAAGGCGCTGGAGTACTACACCCGCCAATTTGGACGGCCGGAAGCCGGAAACAAATTGAATATCGTCGAGATCGATGATGAAAGCCTGGAATATTATTCGGGACAGGGCATCATGTTTTTGGCCAATACCGTGTTTGACCGCGGCGACCGCGCCGGGGTTGAAGACAGGATCCAACGCGAGGTCGCTTTCCAGTGGTGGGGGCTTACCGTGGGGCTGAAATCTTTTGACGATGCCTGGATCTCGCAAGGGTTGGCGGAATGGAGCGCGATACAACTGCGCGAAAGCACCGCATCCCCGGCCGAGCTTTACAACCTGCAGCGCGAAACGCTGGAAAAAGCTTTGACCTTTGAGCAGACGGCCTCGATCGCCCGCGCGCCGGCAAATCTTGACGACCAGTCGACTGCCTATCAATACATAATGTATGCCAAGGGCGCATTCGCCTACCGGCTGCTGCGGGAGACTTTGGGCAAGCCTAAATTCGACCAGCTGCTGCACCGGTTCCTGGAAGATTATCGCGGTAAGAATGCGTCGATCGACGATTTCGAAAAACTGACCTCAAAGGTCGCCGGCGATAACTTGCGCTACTTTTTTGCCCGCTGGGTCGAGGGAACGGGCGTACCGGAGTTTCAGGTTGATTACCTGATCATTCGCACCAAGAGCGGCAAGTTTGTCACCCGCGGAACGGTTAAGCAAAATTACGACAACCTGCGGCTGCCGGTCGATATAATGCTGCGCGCCGAGGGTGAGAACGAAAATAAAAAAGTAACCCTCAAGATCGAAGATTCCAGCGAGGATTTCAATATTGAAACGAACGGCAAACCGCTGGAAGTAGTGGTCGATCCCGATTATAAAGTGCTGCATATTTCCGACGACCTGCGCGTGTCAGCCATTGCCCGCCGCGGCATCGAGCTTTTCAAGGACGGGAAATATGCCGAGGCGCAGCAGCAATTCGAAGCGGCGCTGAAACTGGACCGCTCCAATTCCTGGATCTATTACCACCTGGGCGTTCTTTATCTCGAGCAGCGAAATTACGATCTGGCGATCGATAATTTCAAAGCGACGCTGACCGGAACACTCCGTCCGGATTGGCTGCAGGTTTGGGCGAATATAAAGATGGGCAATGCCTATGACGCTAAGGGCGACCGGACCCGGGCCGTGGCCGCTTATAAACGGGCGCAGGACACCGATGATAACTACGATAATGCGCTGGACGCGGCCAAGAAATACCTGGCCACGCCCTACGATCCGAAAGAAAAGGCCGCCACTGCGGCAAGATAGGATCGATAAATAAAGTTAAATAAAAGAGCGGATCTAAATGGTCCGCTCTTTGTTTTTTACACATTGGATCCAATAAACAAGTTTTAGCTGGTCAGCAGAAACTGCGCGCCCCAGGAACCGATATTTAAATTCGGAAGATCGCCGGCACACTGGGTAATGGAAAGGAGCACTGTTTGAGTAGTACTTTCCGTAGTTACATCTGTGTAAAAGACGACCCACGGATTTCCGTTAAACTGATATCCCGTGCCTTTTTGTATCTGCCCGTTAAAGAGAGGAAGGGGTGCAGGAGAGATCCACTTAAATCCGTTTTCTACAAATTTAAAAGCACCGTTATAGCTTTCGAAACCTGCAACAGAAACTATTTGCCAGGGATCGCCTGTCGCTGCGCGGTTAGTAAGTTTTCCCGGTACAGCTCCTGATAATGGTGTGAAAGTCATATTTTGTATAATAACCTCCTGATCGGCTTCGGGCAGTGTATCCTTGCCGCGGAGCCAGAAATTCAAACGAGCGCTCATGCCGGGCTGCGAAATATTTTGATTCCTTACCCCCCTCAGAATCTCGCGATAGCCCGAATCCGTGCGCTGAAAACTCCAAAATTCAATTTTGTTCGGGTACCAGGTAAATCTATGCCGGGTTATATCTTTCCCCGATAAATCAAGTTTTTTACAAACTACCGGGATTTCCTTGCCCGTTGCAAGGTGCAAAGTGTAATAGAGATTTTGGTTCGACCCCGGGATCTCAGGGCAATCCGACCACGGGAAGTTGGCTACCTCAATATCGATCTCGGGCTGGTGGGGGAGTTTTTCCGAGGCATAAGCAAACAAACCCAGCACGCTATAGGCACTCAACAGGTCGAGCCTGCTCTTAACCGTAAATTCAAATGTTCCGTAACCGAAAAACTCCTGAGAACGAATTTCCGTACAAAGCCATCTATCGCCGCTTTTTTTTATGGTCAGGTGAAGATAACCGGTGCTGTCTACCCAGACATTGCGGGGATCGGCGGTCCAATAATTGCCGGCGGAGGGGCGGTTTTTCCTTCGGAGTCCCTGACATTCCAAGCCCTGCCCGCAAACTGAATCGTTGTCATGACGTACTCCTCTAAAGCAAAAAAGCTTCCGATAACGTCTGTCTATTGTTAAAAGGTTAGGAGCGAGATTTTCGTAAGATATTGCTTTTTCAGCTAAAAGTCAATAATTTTCGATTGGCGCGGAAATAGAAGCGGAGAAAAAGATCTAAAAAGTTTTGAGTCCCGCCTTTAGGCGGCTCTCGAGCGCCGTGTGCTCCGTATAACGGCTTTAACTTTTTTGGCACAGCGATTGCATTTTCTTACTTCGATCAAAAATAGATGCATTAATTCAGTTCATAAAAGGGGGAATGTCTTATGAATGCCATCGATCTGCTTAAAACCGACCATCGAAAAGTAGAAGAGCTTTTTCAGCAGGTGGAAGACACACCGAAAGGTAAACATGGAAATATTTTCAAGCGAATAAAGGCTGAACTCGACGTGCACACTCACATTGAAGAAAAAATATTTTATCCGAGATTGAAGAAAGAAGCCGAGCTAAAAGATATCACCCTGGAAGGGATCGAAGAACACCACCAGGCAAAGATGTTTTTGAAAGAGATCCCGCGGCTTTCGGATAAAAATGAAAGATTCGAACCCAAGCTCAAAGTGTTGATGGAAGACATTAAACACCACGTAAAAGAAGAAGAGCGCGTAATGTTTCCCAAGGCCCAGGTTATTCTCAGCATTCAGGAGATGGAACAGCTGGGTGCGGAGATGGAAGCGGAGAAAAAGAGATTTAAAAAGACATTGAAGAGTAAGTAATATAGCAGGTTAAAGCCGGTAAAACCGCGGGTCAAAGTAGATCCGCGGTTTTTGTTTATAAATTGCCACTAGCTTTAGCTAGTGGTGAAAAGATTAGAAATTCAACCTGCTTTAGCAGAATAATTGGGCTAAAGCCCTTTCTGTTTTTGTCCAACTTGAAACCACTAGCTAAAGCTAGTGGCAATTTATATCAGGGTAATTAATCCGGAATCACGAACACACTGAGATCGTCGATCATCAAGGCGTGAGTACTACTTTTCGCCACTCATCTTTTTCGTTATTGAATTTATCGTAGGCCAGCGGGGCATCGTCCAGCTTGAGGCGGTGCGAGATAACGAACGATGGATCGATCTTGCCTTCTTCGATAAAGTCGAGAAGTTTCGGCAGATATTTTCGGACGTGCGTTTGTCCCATTTTCATCGTTAATCCCTTGCCAAAGGCGGCGCCGAAGTTGAATTTATCGAGCAACCCGCCGTACACGCCGGGAATGGAAACCGTGCCGCCTTTACGGCAGCAATGGATCGCCTGGCGCAGCGCGTGCGGGCGGTCGGTGCCGAGGTAGACGGAAGTTTTTACGTAATCGTAAATGGCATCGACGGATGTGCCGTGCGCTTCTAAGCCCACTGCGTCGATGCAGGCATCGGGCCCGATGCCGCCGGTCAGGTCCTTGAGCTTTTCATAAACATCTTCCTTGTCAAAATTGATCGTTACCGCGCCGCTGCCGGCCGCCATTGCAAGACGGTCCTGGTAATGATCGATAGCGAAAACGGTTTCCGCGCCGAGCAACAGCGCGCTCTTAACGGCAAATTGGCCGACAGGCCCGCAGCCCCACACGGCAACCTTGTCGCCCTCTTTGATGCCGCAGTTTTCCGCTGCCATATATCCTGTGGGGTAAATATCCGTCAGAAACAAAACTTTTTCGTCATCGAGCGAATCGGGAACTTTAAACGGGCCGACATCGGCGAAAGGAACGCGGACAAATTCGGCCTGCCCGCCGGAAAAACCGCCCATCATATGCGAATAGCCGAAAAGCCCGCCGCTGCGATAGCCGTAAAGTTTTTCCGATGTTTCCGGTTTCGGATTTGAACGGTCGCACGCGGCCCATAATTCCGACTTGCAAAAGAAACATTCGCCGCAGGAAATGGTAAAGGGAACAATGACCCGGTCGCCGATCTTTAAATTTTTGACTTCGCCGCCGAGCTCGACCACCTCGCCCATAAATTCATGGCCGAGAATATCGCCCGATTCCATTGTCGGAATAAAATTATTGTAAAGATGAAGATCGGAACCGCAGATGGCGGTAGAAGATACTTTGATAATGGCATCGCGGCCGTCTATTATTTTTGGATCGGGAACGTCCTCGACCCGCACGTCGTGTTTTCCATACCACTGTACGGCTTTCATTTTCTCCCCCTTGTTCTATGCCCTGTAAAGACTTTTTTGCCTGACAATTTCAGGACTGCTTAAATTGCCACTAGCTTTAGCTAGTGGGTAAAAACTCTTGGTTTCTAAGGGCTTTAGCCCAAATATAAAGAATTCGGCTAAAGCCGATAATAAATTTGCAGCTCAATAACCACTAGCTAAAGCTAGTGGCAATTTATATTATTTCGCTGCTGGTTCGCTCGGTTTCCAGTTCTTTTCCGTGCTTTCTTCTTTTGCCGCGAGGACTTTTTCCAGCAGCTCCAGGGCGTTTTCCTTTGATTTTTTCGCGGTCAATCCCATTGCTTTGGCAGCTTCGTCAAAAGTCTTGTTGGTGATGTTTTCCGGGTGGCCCATATCGTTGTTGGGCATCTGGCATCCGCAGTTGTAACACATAAAAAGATCCTCTTACATCTTTGGCAGTTTTAAATCCCTGCGCCAGCCGGTCACTACCCGTTTCTATGCCGCCTGTTCGCTCGGCTTAAATTCATTATTGCGCGCCGCCGCGCGGTCGATCCTGCCGGTTAAAAACGACGGCACCAGCGAATCGCTTTCCGACCCCTTAGCCAGAGATCTTCCGATCCCGCCGTTGCCCGGCAGGATGCGGTCGATGAGCGAAAGAATTTCGGCCGTGAGTTCCGGGAAGAGCGCGTTCATTTTGGCAGCCAGTTGGGCCTGGATCGAAATGAGCGCGCCGGCGTCACCGCGCCGCGCTGCTTTTACTATCTGCCGGGCGGCGCTTTCCGCGCTGACGGAAGTAAGCGGCGTGGCATCCATCAAGCTAAATAGCGCATACTCCCATTCATTTTGCCCTTTGAAAAAAGCATTGATGTGGCTACCGGTGCGCATCAGGCCCGGGCAAACCGTCGTCACGCGAATATTGTCTTTGGCAAGCTCGGTTTGCATGGCGCTGGACAAGCCGACCAGCGCGAATTTGCTGGCGCAATACGGGGCGAGATGCGGCACCGACACTTTTCCCGCGATCGAGGCGATGTTGACGATGCGGCCTTCGCCGCGCTTTTTCATCTCAGGCTCGACCGCTTTCATCAGGTAATAGGGTCCCCAGAAATGGACCGCCATCGCTTCTTCAAAATCATTGGTTGTCTGCGCGCCAAAAGGGCCTACCTGAATGACGCCGGCATTATTTACCAGCACATCTATCCGCCCGTAGCGCGTGTGAACGTCCTGAATCAATCGCGTGACGTCTTTTTCGCTGCGGACATCGCAAACCGCGTCGAACACTTCGATCCCGTGGGATTCAAGCTCTTTCCGGGCGCGGTCGAGTTCGCTGAGATCACGCGCGCAGATCGCTATACGCGCCCCGTGTTTGCCAAATTCGCGGGCGAGCACCAGGCCCAATCCGCGCGAGCCCCCGGTTATTAAGACCACTTTGCCGTTAAGATCGTATTGGCGCCGGCTTCGTTTCCACGCAAGCAGCGCGGTCAAAGCGCTTCCGGTTATAGCTGCACCGATCACCCAGTTATTAGGCTTTTTCATAATAATTATCCCCAAAACGTATGATTACAGAACACTAAGATCGTGCTTAAGGGTAAAAGAGCAAGAACTATACCAGTTTTTATGGAGCGCGGGCATCCCTGCCCGCAAAGGCTGCACAGCAGTCTAAAAATCAATAGGACACGGATTTGACGGATAAAACAGATTGGCACGGATTTTAGATCAGTTTTGATCCGTTTAATCCGTGCTATCCGTGTCCTATTTCGAACACTGCGTTCATGCGGGCAGGATGCCCGCGCTCCATATAGAGCTAAAAATTCAGCCGCAGCGCAAACTGAATTTGCCTGTTCGTTCCCAGTCCGACCGTGCGTCCGACCGTCGATCTTATTTGTCCGAACGTGCCGCCCGCCAGCGATTGAGTGAAGGGCTGGCCCGGTTGAAATGTCGCGCTGATAGAGTTATTAAGCGTGGCTGCCGGGTTGGCAAAGTTCGTGGTGTTAAAGATATTAAAGATCTCGGTGCGAAACTGAATATTGGCATTTTCAGTTAACCGGATCTTTTTGCTAAAGGTCATATCGAACTGGCGAAAGTTCGGGCCACGCAGCGCATTGCGCGGCAAGTTTCCGTAAGTTCCCGGGGCCGGTGTGGTGAAGGCCGCGGGATTGAGAATGTTCCGGTCGTTGTCCAGATAAAAGGGAACACCCGCGATCACGTCGGGACGGCGAATATTACGCGAGGCGCCGCCGCCCGGCGTGTTGATCACCGCGGTAAATCCCGCCGGCAGCGGGTTCGCGCCGTTGATGGTTCCCGGCAGCGAAAGGACCTGGCCCGCCACGCATCCGGCCGCGGGATTGGTGCACTGCATGACCAGATCGGGCCGCGTGATCAAAACCTCGATGGGCAGCCCGCTGCGGGCATTGACGATGCCGCCGATGTCCCAGTCTCCCAGCAGCGCATTGCCGATGCCGCCCAGGTCGTACTGCTTTCCTTTACCGAACGGCAATTCATAAAGCGCGCTGATATTAAAGGTGTGCCGGACATCGAAGTTATTGCGTCCGAAATCGGCTTCGAAATTATCAAGCTGGCCGCTGGTGCGGGCATCGTTCGAGCCCGACGAAGTGCCGCGGCTGCTGGCCCAGGTGTACTGGGCGTTCATCGTCAACCCGTTGTCAAACCGGCGCGAGAGCGAGGTCTGCAGCGCGTTGTACGAATCGCGTCCGCCGCTGGTCTTATAATCGACCTCGGCGAAGGGGCCGCAAAGCGGGTTGGTCAACGACGCTCCACAGGCCGCCGCGTTGTTTAAGATATCGAATTGGCGCACCGTCGTTACGCCGGTGACCAGTCCCGCGCCGTTTACCCGATTGATCACACCGACTCCCGTGGGAAATGCGGTGGCGGTATCCGCCACGATCGCCGAACCCGGAAGTATCTGATTGGTGACCGAGCGCATAAAGAGATTACGTCCTTTGCTTCCCACGTAGGCAACGGTGGAAACAATATCGTAGGGCAGCTGCTGCTGCCAGGAAACGGTGTACTGGTAGACGCGTTCGGGAACCTTGTAATTCGGCGAATAGGCGCGCGGCTGAAATCTCCGGTTGTTAGGGTTGTTCAGAAAAGTATTTGTTATCGCCGTAATGTCCGCGGCCGCATTCCCGGTAAATGTTCCGCCGCTCACGGTAGAAGAGATGCGGTCGGATTCGATATTTTGGATCTGGTCTTCGACCTGACCGGGCCCGAAATAGATACCGAAACCGGTGCGGATCACCGCTTTGCCTCCGCCAAAAAAGCCTTCGCCGCCGACATTCGGCGACCAGGTAAAGGCAACGCGCGGGCCGAAATTACTTTTCGAAGTAGCGAAGGGCGTTCCGCTCGGATCGCGCAGCGTGCCGTTGGTCATATCGAAAAATACCTGCCCGTCATTCTTTTCATCGAGTGGCGAATAGTATTCGTAACGCAGGCCGTAGCTAAGCGTCATCCCCTGGCGGACCTTCCACTCATCCTGAGCGTAGGCGATGTAATATTCCTGCCGGGCCTGGCGCTGGCCGCCGATACCGGTAAAAGGGCTCGGGGAACTGAGGTCGCCGACGAACTGGGTCGATTGAAGCGCGCCGTTTAGAAAGCCCGTAAAATTCTGGAAGGTGTAGGTCAAACCGCCCAGGCGGTCGGTTTTCATGCGGACGAAACGGACCTCGCCGCCAAACTTTGCATTGTGATTGCCGGTGGTCCAGTTGAAGTTATCGATGAACGCCATCGAGAACGGATTGTACGGCTGCCCGCGGCCGTTGGTGGCGCTGTTGGCGCGGACCAATCCGCCCGGCACCGAAATACCCGCGGAAGCGCCCTGCCCGGCGATGGTATTGCTCGGCAAGTTGGCGACGGTTCCGGAGACGTTGACGATCAGGTTGGAAAAATCGATGCCGTTGACCGTCGGCGCGCTGCCGTTGATCTCGGTTTTCGCTGCGTTGTAACCCACCTTGAATTCGTTGACGAAATTTTGTCCGATAACGGCGGTGTAGCCGAGCACGGCATTTCGTGGCTGAGCTTTCAAGACCGTGTTGCGGCCGGAAACCCCGTCGGGAGCAATGTCATCGCCCTTGTCCTGAAAGTAACGGACGTAAAAAGTGTTCTTGTCGTCAAAGTGATAATCGACGCGGGCAAAGAATGCGTCTTCGTTAGTGCGTTCGGTGCTTTGAAGCTGGAGAATTTCGAGTCCCGGCACGCCCGAATAACCGACCGGGATCGCGCCCGAAGCGCGGAAGCCGGGAATAAAACGCCGGGAATTTGTGTTCACCGGAGTGCCGCCCGGATTGAGCGCAAATAAACCCTGCGGGTTGGCGGCGGTCGGCAAGACCGAATCCGAAGCGCCCAGCGAAAGATACGGCGCGAGCTCTACCGTATTGACACCGGCGCGGACGCGGTAGCCTTCATAAGACCCGAAGAAGAAAAGTTTGTTCTTTACGATCGGCCCGCCGAACGAGCCGCCGAATTGGTTGAGCCGCAAAATGCTTTTTGGTATCCCGGCGGAGGTGTTATCAAAAAAGTTGCGCGCGTCGAGCGCCTCGTTGCGGAAATACTCGAACAGCGAGCCGTGAAACTGGTTGCCGCCGGATTTGGTGACGACGTTTATCTGGCCGCCGGTCCCGGTGCCCTGGTCGGCCGCGTAGTTGTTGGAATCGGCTTTGAATTCCTGCACGTTTTCCAGGCTGGACTGGAGGCGGAACGGAGATGCAACCTCGCCGTTCAAATTACCCGGTGAAGCGTCGATGATCGCCGAGCCTTCGACGCCGTCATAGCGCACGATGTTTTGTTCGTTCGAGCGGCCGGAAAAACGAATGTCGCCGAAGGTCCCGGTGCCGGTGTTGACCGTGCCCGGCGCCTGCAGGTAAAGCTGGGAAAGCTGGCGGCCGTTAAGCGGCAGGTCCATCACTTCGCGGTGGTTGACGGTGGCGCTGATGCTGGCCGAGGCCGTATCGATCGCGGATTCCGACGAAGTGATATTGACGATCGTCGAAGTAGCGCCGACCTGGAGTGCGGCGTCGTAGGTCAGCTCCTGGCCGACGGAAAGCTGCACGCTCTTGCTTTCATTGGTAGAAAAATTTGGCGCGCTGACCCTGATGGTATAAGAAGACGCCTTTAAGGCCGGAATAATATACACACCCGAATCGCCGGATTCAACGGTCCTGACCTCGCCGGTCTTTTCATTGGTAACGGTTATGGTCGCTTTCGGAACGAGGGCGCCGTTGGCGTCCGTCACGGTTCCGGTGATGCGTCCCTGATCGGCTTGTCCAAATACGATAGAGCTCAAAAATATTAAAAAAACAAAAATAGATAAAACGCGAATAGACCGTTTTAGATTTAACGGGTTCATTGGAGTTCTCCTTAAAGATTTAAATATTCGGGTTGCAAGTAAAAATCTTAAAGAGTTGAAGTTAAAGGAATGTGACACCGATATTAACTTTGTGTTAAATCAGCGCCCGGTCAGCGCCTATCAGCGGATGTAGATGGGGTTGGAGATTATCCAGGGAGTTTTGTTGAAAGGAGAGCCGAGGGAATCGAGATACACCTCGACGCGATAAACGCCTTTAGTTTTAACAGGATAGGAGAGCGTCGTCTCATCGGAAAAATACTCGGGCCCGGCATCATCAGCGGCGCCGTCGCGAAAAACGGCGATCCGGCTTTTTAAGGGAACCGTAACATTGAGTTTGGTGTCTTCGGTCCAGGCCATCTCCTCGCCCATCGTTTTTTTGCCGCTGCTGTTTTCCGCGGTGAAAGAAAATCCGGTGGTATCGGAAAGCACGTCGAAGCCGATGTAACAGCTGCCGTTCTTTAAAGCGGCCAGCAAAGTTTCCTGGTTCAGGGGATCGGTTTTCTTGAGCAAGATATGATCGCGCACCAGCGAAAAAATAAAGGCGTAAGGGTCGAGTTTGACCCCGAAGAGCCGGTCGCCGGTGTTGGTGTCTAAGCCGGCGCCGATGTTGGAATGCGCGTCGCTTCCGGCAAAAAGCGAAAGCTTTTTCTGCTGCGTCAGCTCGTCGAATTTTTTTAGCTCGGCGTCGGGACGTTGGAAATAATTTGCCATGGTCATTTCGGGCGCGGCGCTAAAAGACCAGAAAGCATCCAGCCCGAACCAGACGGGATTCATCCTCCTGGCATTGGTATGAAGATTAAAAACTTCGATGCCGTCGTAATCCGCATCCCAGCTATGAAACCGGTAGGGGTAAGTGATAAATGCCAGCTTGCCCTGCGCTTTTTCCTGGCTGAGAAAATCGGGTGTCTTAACATAGCCTTCGGCAAAAGCCTTTTCGCTTCCCGGTATCAGCAGAAAACGATCGTCGTCAGCCGTGCTGATCTCATTCCCGTTAACAAACAATACTTCCTGCTGCGTTCCTTTGAGGGTTGAACCGGCGGTGTCGAAATATTCCGAAGGATGTTCGGTCATGACGACAAAATCCAGGCCGTTGGTCTTGGCCGCGGCGACGAGTTCGTCGAATTGCCCGGTGCTATGCCCGCCGAGGGAAGAATGGGCATGGATCACCCCGCGGTAGTTTCGCTGATCGCTTTCCGCGGGAACCACCCGCTCGTTTTGTAAAGAAGCTATTTTTTGTTTAAGCGAACCAAATTGATAGCGGCGATAGATAAAGGGCAATTGCGCCAGCAGGATGACAACAAAAAGAAAAAGAAAAATGTTTCTGAGAATTTTTATCATTGTCCGTTAGAGAACGTGTATTTGCTTCGTGTTTTTAGTGTGATTCGTGGTTATGCTTTTTTACCGCAATCTAAGATGAGCCGGAAATTAACCACGAATCACACTAAAAACACGAAAAAGGCCTTATCTTTTTACCAAGCTTGCTCAGTCTTCAGTAACAAAATCCACAGAAATGATATTTTCACTCAGCTCGCGGCCGAGAGCGGCGACAGCCTGGTGTTCGGGATGCGCGGTATAGCTGTCGAGCGCCGCATTATCCGCAAAGGTCGAGGCCAGGCCGGTGTCGTACGAGCGCGGCAAATGCACCATATCCGCCCCGCATGCAAAAGTGATTATTTCCGGAATCACGCCGACGAGGGCGCGCAATTTCTCGCGATGAGCTTCGCGCGATTCTTCGGTGATCTCGGGTTTATATTTCCAGCAAACAATATGGGTCAGCATTATTTATTTCTTCACACCACTTTCTTGTAACTTCATGACGGTATGCGAACATTTTCTCAAGTTTCGGCAGAATGGCAAGCGGCGCGGCAATTCGGCCGAGGAAAGAAAACGGCGGTTCGAACTCGATCTCGTCCCTTAAGACCGTTGCCAGAGCCCCGCTGTCTATATTCTGCTTGAAAATATGCCGGTGGCGCCAGCTCGCAAACGGGCCGGAGACCTGCACGTCTTCAAACATGTGCGGCGGGTCGTACGCGGTATGTTCGGCGACCCAGCGGGAAGGAAAAATCCCGAAAAGTTTTTGCTCGATGATGGCTTGTGAACGGAGCCGGGTGATGTCGGCTTTTTGCACGATGCGGATATTTTCTCCCGGCGGCGTCAACCGCTCGATCGCGTCGGGCAATCTATGAAAAGCAAAAACCTTTTCCGGCGGGGCATGAATAATGCTTTCTTTTACGAAACGCAATTATTTGCCTTCCACCTTCTTTTCAGGCTTCTTTTCCGGCGGGCCCCAGGTTTTGAGAAATTCGGTAAATTTTCCCAGGTCGTAGACCTTGTCGTTTTCCAAAAGGCTGGTGTCCTGAGATTTCAGGAGGCTGCCTTTTTCATCGAGAACGAACAAATGCGGGTAACCGGCGGCCGCAGGATAGGCAGAGAGAAACGCTTTATTTTCGTTTTCCTCGCTCATATTCACCTTTACCCAGATAAAATTTTTCTTTTTAAGTTCGCTGAGCGACGGGTTCAAAAGAATAAACCGGTCCATATAGCGGCACCAGACACACCATTCACCGCCGATATCCAAAATGATGCGCTTGTTTTCGGCGGTTGCCTGTTCGACGGCCCTGGCCAGATCGACCGCAGGATCTTTGGCCGGATCGAATTTTTCGCGTTCGATCGGCGCTGAAGACTTTTCGGTTGCCACATTTGCCTGAGCATCCGCGGCCTTGGGACCCTGAGCAATGGCGGAAGAAACCATTAGAATGAAGACAATAAAAGATGTTAAAACTAATTTCATGCAACAACTCCGTAAATGCTAAATAATGTACCGAACTTATATTAACCGAGATGATGAATATTGCCATAATAATTTAATCTCCCTAGTTAGCAAAATGTATTGCTAATTACGTTAGAGAAGTGGTATATATAACAAATCAGGGGAAATTAATTCCTAAAAAATCGGGATTACATACACGTTGGCCAGTTTTAAAACCGCTTCGAATATTCCCCGGAACGGTAATTGGTTGACGCTGAAGTTTCGGTTGAGGAACTGGTAATGAAAAGGGAAATACGGTCTACAGGTCGACGTTACGCATTTGCATTAGGGTTATTTGCTCTAACAATTGCCATTGCGTCGATCGTCTCCTATTTTTCTCCCAAAAACAACAATATGACCATTTTGGTGATAGCCGCTCTGGTGGCTGCCACCTGGTTTGCCGGCCGGGGGCCGGGCTTGGTGGTGGCCGCGCTGATCGAAATAACCACGATCGTGTTCAACCCCGTCAACCCGGATGTTCCGCTGGCAAAGGTCATCTTCGGGCACTTCAGCGTTTTTGTCTTCATGGTCATAATAATCCTGCTAGTCAGCGGCCGCAGATCGGCGGAAGGGCGCATACGCGAGCAGGGCGAGCTGCTGCAGGTCATGCTAAACAGCATCGGCGACGCCGTGATAGCGACCGATCTGGATGGGACCGTTAATTATCTTAATCCGGTGGCGGAAAAGCTTACCGGGTGGCATGAGAAAAAAGCATACGGCAAGCCGCTGGAAAAAGTATTCAACCTGATAGACGAGAAGACCCGCGAGCCGCTGGAAAATCCGTTCTTAAGGATAAAACGAGATGAACCGATAGCAGGACTGGCGGATAACACTCTCCTGATCGACAAGAAAGGGAAGGAAATACCGATCGACGATAGCGGCGCGCCGCTAAAGGACCGGGACGGAAAGATCATCGGTTCGGTGATAGTTTTTCACGATGTGTCTGAAAGAAGGCAAGCGGAGCATGCGCTGTTCAAGAGCGAAGAGCGGCTCAGGCAATCGCAGAAGATGGAAGCCATCGGAACATTGACCGGCGGCGTGGCCCACGATTTTAACAATCTGCTGACCGCGATCCTGGGAAATACCCAGCTGGCGCTGCGTAAAATAAAAAGAGGCGATCCGTTACAGATCCCGCTGATCGAAGTTGAGAAGGCAGGCAACCGCGCCGCGACTTTAACCCGGCAGCTTTTGGCATTCAGCCGCCGCCAGCATCTTGACCGGAAAAACATCAACGTCAACGACACCATAAACGAAATATTAAAACTGCTGGAACGGATTATCGGTGAAGACGTTCACGTGACGACGAAATTCAGCGCGGACATTTCCGCCGTCTATGCCGACCGTGCCCAGATCGAACAGGTAATAATGAATCTCAGCGTAAACGCCCGGGACGCGATGCCGCGCGGCGGCGACCTGGGAATAGAGACGAGCAATATCGAGCTCGACGAATTCTATTGCCGCCAGTATCCGGATTTTAAACCCGGCCGCTATGTGCAGATAAAGCTCAGCGACACGGGCTGCGGGATGGATGAAGAATTGCAGACGCGGATCTTCGAACCTTTTTTTACCACCAAGGGCGTCGATAAAGGCACAGGGCTGGCCATGGTCTACGGAATAGTCACCCAGCACGACGGGCACATCAACGTCTATAGCGAACCGGGCCACGGAACTACCTTCAAGCTCTTTTTACCGGCGATCGATCTGGCCGCGGAAAATGAAAAAGATGCCGCGCAGCTTGTCATGCCGGGCGGGCCGGAGACGATCCTCGTAGCAGAGGACGAAGAAGCGTTAAGAAACCTGTCGCGGGATATTCTGGAAACTCTCGGTTACCGGGTGATCATGGTCGAAAACGGCACGAAAGCGATCGAGGCCTTTAATGAAAACCGCGCCAGGATAGACCTGCTGCTTTTTGACGTAATAATGCCGTCAATGGGCGGAGTGGAAGCTTATGAGCGAATCAAGGCGCTGGGCACTGAGATCCCGATAGTATTTATGACGGGCTATAGTTCGGAAATGACCTATAACCGGATAGAACAGCAGAATTCGCAGTTGGACCAGGAGGTTATCAGCGTCATTCAAAAACCGTACAGCTTTGACGGCCTCGGAAAGTCGATCCGCGAAGCGCTGGACGGGATACCGAACGGCAACGGCAATGGCCATTAGCGCTTTGCCCCTAATTAGCCACGAATGTCACAAATAACACGAATTAAAGATTCTTATTCGTGTTATTTGTGTAATTCGTGGCTAAAATGTTGTTCTAAAATTTCCTTGATCTCTTCCAGATGACGCTCTTCGAACCTGATGCTGCCGATCGACAGGCGCAGCGTAAATTTTCCATTAAGTTTGGTGTGCGAAAGATAAGCTTTTCCGGAAGCGTTAATGTCGTTCATCAATTTTTCGTTCAGATGGTTTAACTCTTCTTCCGAAAGCCCGTCAGGCGCGGCGCGAAAACAGACCAGCGCAAAGTGGGCCGGCGCCATCAATTCCCATCCGTCTGCACCGGCGATCCATTGCTCCAATTTTTTTGCCAGCCGGCAATGCTCGCGGATCCTCGCCGCCAATCCTTCCCGGCCGAAATAACGCATTACGAACCACAGCTTAAGCGCGCGGAAACGACGCCCGAGCTGCAGACCGTAATCCATCATATTTTCCACTTCTTCATCAGTCTTTAAATACTCGGCGACAAGGGTGAAGGTTTTTTTCAGCAGCGGCAGGTCGCGCACATAAAGCACCGAACAATCCATCGGAGTAAAAAGCCATTTGTGCGGGTTGAGCACGATCGAATCGGCCCGCTCCCAGCCTTTAAAATGCGGGCGCATTTCTTCGAGCATCGCGGTGGGCCCGGCGTACGCTGCATCGACGTGCATCCACAAACCGTGCTTCTCACAAATATCCGCGATGGCGTCGACCGGATCGACGCTCGTGGTCGAAGTGGTCCCGATGGTCGGTATCACGCAGAAAGGCAAAATGCCATTAGCCTTATCTTCTTCAATTGCTTCGGCCAGTTTTTCGGGGAGCATTTCGAACCTGTCGTTTACCGGAATCTTGCGCAGCGCTCTTAAACCAAGCCCGAGCGTGAGCAGAGATTTGTCGATGGAGGAATGCGTCTGCTCAGAGCAATAAACGCGCAGCAGGGGCAGGTCGGGCCGCCCGCTCATGCCCTCTTCGCGAATTCTCAGATCGAGTTTTTCGCGCGCCACGGCGATGGCGTGCATGGTCGAAACGGAGGCGGTGTCATAGATGATGCCGAAATATTCTTCCGGCAGGCCGAGCATCTGCCGCAGCCAGCTCATCGTGACCTGCTCCAATTCCGTCGCCGCGGGCGAAGTGCGCCAGAGCATTCCTTTGACATCGAAAGCGGCGCTGAAAGCTTCGGCCAAAATCCCCGGCGCCGAGGTCGAGGTAGAAAACAATCCATGAAAATGCGGGTGGTTCCAATGGGTCAAGGCGGGGATGATGAATTTATCGACATCGGCCAGAATATCCGCGAAATCCTCGCCGGTTTGCGGCGCCGAGGAAGGAAGATTTTCCTTTAACCAATTCGGCTCAACCTGCGAGACGACGGGAAGATCTTCGATGTTTTCCAGATAATCGGCGATGCGGTTTATGACCTCGGCCCCGTGACGGCGCAGGTCGTCGCTGCTCATATCGCCTAAAGGCAAATCGCCCGGTTTCATAACATCTTTTGATTCATTCATAAGTTTTCAACTATTTTTTTGGGCTTTTTCGGGGATTTTGGATCAAAAATGCCAAAAAAATCTCGACAGGTGACCCCAGAAAAGTATAATATGCTCAGAGATTTATCACACCATTCGAAAAATTGGTCAAACGCAGTCAGCCTCGATATAGACCAGATTGTTTGCATTATAAGCAATTGTTGGAGGCTGTTTCTGATATATAAAGCAATTTTCATTTTCTAAAAGAGGGAAATATGGCGGAAATTGGATCCACGGCCGAAGATACAACTAAAGGTTTTGTCCGCGGCTTAGGGTTGTGGGATTCGACCATGATCGTCGCCGGTTCGATGATCGGGTCGGGAATCTTTATCGTGTCGGCGGATATTGCCAAGCAAACGGGCTCGCCGGGCGGGCTGCTTTTGACCTGGCTGATCACCGGCATTTTGACGATATTTGCCGCGCTTTCTTACGGGGAACTGGCGGCGATGATGCCAAAAGCGGGCGGGCAATATATTTACCTGCGTGAATCCTATTCGCCGCTCTGGGGGTTTCTCTACGGCTGGACGCTTTTCCTGGTGATCCAAACGGGAACCATCGCGGCGGTCGCGGTGGCCTTCTCGCGATTCGTCGGGCTTTTTGTGACGGGGATCTCCGCGGATGCTTACATCGTGTCACCGATCCATATTTCTTCCGGCTACGCGATCAGCTTAAACACCCAGCAGCTGCTGGCGATACTGATGATCCTGTTCCTGACGATCATCAACACGCAAGGGCTGGCGCTGGGTAAATGGATACAAAATATTTTTACTTCGGCCAAGACGCTTTCGCTGCTGGCGCTGGTCGTGCTGGGCATTTTGATCGGCGGCGCGGCGGGAACTTTTTCCGGCAATATGGCGCATCTTTTTGAGCCGCAAAATGTTTCGCCGATCAAACCAGACTTTTCCTGGCTTCCGACGGTGACGGTCAATGACGGTATACTGGGATTGATCGTGGCGTTCGGCGTGGCGCAGGTCGGGTCGCTCTTTTCCTCCGACGCGTGGAACAACATCACTTTTACCGCCGGTGAAGTTAAAGACCCGAAACGCAATATTCCTCTTTCATTAGCCATGGGCACGGGGCTTGTGATCGGCCTTTATTTCCTGGCGAACTTAGCCTATCTATGCACCCTGTCGCTGCAGCAGATCCAGACCGCGCCCAGCAACATCGGCGGCGTGGGAACGCTGGCGCTGCAAACCATCTTTGGCCCGGTGGGCGCTACGATCATGGCGGTCGCGATCATCGTCTCGACTTTCGGCTGCAACAACGGCCTGGTGCTGGCCGGCGCGCGCGTGTATTACGCGATGGCCAAAACCAATCTCTTTTTCAAATCGACCGGCAAGCTTAATAGAAATCACGTCCCGGAATTTGCCCTGATACTGCAGTGCATTTGGGCCAGTCTTTTGGTGCTGCCGCGCACGGTTTCGATCAACGAAAAAACGCACGCGGTAACTTACGGTAATCTGTACAACGACCTGCTGGGCTATGTGATCTTTGCCGTGCTGATCTTTTATATTCTGACGATCATCGGAATTTTTATCTTGCGCAAAAAACGCCCGGATGCAGAGCGGCCCTACAAAGCCTTCGGATATCCGTTCGTTCCCTTGATCTATATCGTCGGCGCGGCCACTATCGCGATCGTGCTCTTGTTTTACCAGACCAACACCTCGTGGCCGGGTTTGGCGATCGTGCTGACCGGGGTCCCGGTGTACTTTATCTGGCGAAGCCTGTCGGGCGGGTCCGATGGAAAAACAGATGAAACACCGGCGACGGAAGAAACCAACGAAACAGAATCAACGTAAAAGCAATAATTTAGATAACTCAATACCTAGGAGGGTTCATGTCATTATTTGCGACAAAACCAATTGATCAGATCATTGCCGAAGCCGAGGAATCCGGCGAGCATACTTTTAAGAAAGCGCTGAGCGCGCTTGATCTGACGATGCTCGGTATCGGTGCCATTATCGGCACCGGTATCTTTGTTTTGACCGGGCAAGCCGCGGGAAAACACGCCGGGCCGGCCGTCATCATCTCGATGATACTGGCAGGCGTAGTAAGCGCTTTCGCGGCACTTTGTTATTCAGAATTTGCGTCCAGCGTGCCCATTTCCGGTTCAGCCTATGCTTACGGATATGGAACGCTGGGTGAATTTGTCGCCTGGATCATCGGCTGGGACCTTATTCTTGAATACGCTTTCGGCGCCGCCACGGTGGCCGTCGGATGGTCGGGTTATGTCGTGAGTCTCTTGCGGGATACGCTGCATATAAATTACCCGCTGGCGCTGAGTGCTCCACCGGGAATGGAGATAAAACTTTCGGACGGGTCGATAACGCACGGCGTGTTTAACTTGCCCGCGTTTTTGATCTCGATCGCCGTCACGCTGCTTTTGATCCGCGGGATCAAAGAATCGGCCCGCTTTAACTCGATCATTGTGATGGTCAAAGTTTTGGTGGTCGTGCTCTTTATCGTGGCCGGCATCGGTTATGTGAATACCCACAATATCGGGATCGGCTGCCAGGTCGGAAGCCCCGGCTGCGCGGAATTTATGCCGTTCGGTTTTAGCGGCGTGGTCACCGGCGCGGCGGTCATCTTTTTCGCCTACATCGGATTTGACGCCGTTTCAACCGCGGCGCAGGAAGCAAAAAATCCGCAGCGCGATATGCCTATCGGTATCATGGGTTCGCTGGCGATCTGTACGATCCTCTATATTTTGGTTGCCGGCATCATGGTCGGCCTGGTGGATTACCGGGAACTGACCAACGCCGCCGCGCCGATCGCGGTCGCGATCGATGCCGCTTTGAAACAAGCGCAGGGAACGACCATGGGAACGGTCCTGTTCGTCTTTCCTACGATCATCAAAGTAGGCGCGGTGCTGGGTCTAAGTTCGACGATGGTCGTGATGACCATGGGACAGCCGCGCGTTTTCTACTCGATGTCGAAAGACGGACTGCTGCCGCAATGGGCGGCGAAGATCCATCCCAAATACCAGACGCCGCATATTACGACCGCCATTACCGGCGCGATCGTGGCGATCCTGGCGGGATTGGTGCCGATCAGCTATCTCGGCGAACTGGTAAGTATCGGAACATTGTTCGCCTTCGTTATCGTGGGAACCGGCATCATTATTTTGCGCCGGTCCAATCCCAACCTGCGCCGTCCGTTCAAAGTTCCGCTTAGTCCGTACATTCCGATCGGCACGGTCGTATCCGCGGCTTATTTAATGAACAGCTTGCCGCTCGATACCTGGATCCGGCTGATCGTCTGGATGGCGATAGGATTGGTCATTTACTTTGCCTATAGCTATTCGCACAGTAATTTGGCCGATGCGGCAGAGAACACCGAAGTTCCGGCCACTTATAAGCCGCCGACCGCGGCCCTGGTCGCTATCCTCCTGGCCATCGGGTTGACCATCTACCAGGTATTATTCCTGATGGACCTGAAACCCGAAAAGATCTGGATCAATATGGCCATTAGGCTGTTTGCCTGGATCGTGACCGGAGTTTTGGTGGCAGTGCTGATGTATGGCAAAGGCGACCGCACCGTCGGCAGAAGCGCGAAGGTAAAAAGCACCGGGTTGATTCTGTCTATTATTAACTTGTTGATCTGGTCGGGGATCGCCGTTTGGGTACTAATGAATTGGGATAAGCTGAAGTAATACTATTTCAGCCAAAATTTGGCGCCGTAAGGCACTATGTATCCTGATCGATCGGGATCTGGTGGCGACAGGGCGTCATCAAGAGCATCAGTGAGATCGCGCGCCGTTTGCACCCGCAGGCGGCGCGTTATTTCTTCGGGCAGGCCGGTCACCATTATCACGCGGTACTTTTCCGTAAGCTGTAAAAGCGACCAGGCAGTTTGCCCGTTGACCTGGTATTTTTCCGATAATTTTTCGGCAAGCTGCGATGAATTTTCCGCGGCGAACCAATTCAGAAAATCGTCTCTGCCGAGCCCGTCGCTGCACTCCGCCAGCCAGACGATCGTACCGCCTTCTTCGCAGACATTAGCGGCCATTTGCAGGGCCTTGTGCGCCTGAATGACGTTGGTATCGTAAGGCGCCCCGCCACAGCTTACGATCACGCTGCCGCGTTTTTCCGGGACATCCAGGGAATAGTTTTCGGCATAAAAATCACACGCCGACAAATGCGATGTTTTCCAGTGGCCGCCGAAAACCTTTACCGCCCGGCCTTGCTCGTCGACGATCGATTGAACGGAAAACGCCGGGGCGATCTTTTCCACTATCTCGATAAATTCTTCGTGCACCGCATTGCCCGCAAGCAGGCCCGTGCCTACGCCTTCACGCCGCGCCTTTTTCTCGAAATCAAAAGCAAGCTTATGCGTTTCGTTGACCGTTTTTGACGAAGCCAGGCCGGGACAGATAAGTTTTCGCCCGCCGGTAAATCCCGCGAAGTAGTGAAACGTTATGCCGCCGACGATGATCACGCGGTCGTGTTCGAGCAGGGCACGGTTTAGTTCGATGGGCGTACCGCGCCGGGTCTCGCCGAGCTTGACGATCTGCATCAGGTCGCGCGGGTGATGATCGAGCGTTTTAACGCGCTGCGCGGTAAAGTCGCCGAGAATTTTCTTTTTTTCCGCGGCGGTGACCGCGCGGTGAATGCCGGTGGCAAAAATGATGCGGATATTAAAGGGCAGGGTCCCGCCCGCGATCAGGCGGCGCACCAGCAGATTTACGATCTGCGCGCTGGCGGTCGAACGGGTGGCGTCGGGAACGACGATCAAAACCGTCTCGGCGTCGGCGACGACTTCATCGAGCGGCGGGGAATCTACCGGTTCATCGAAGGCAGCTGAAATCTCCCGGTCGGAAAGGGGCGTGAAGTGGGAAACGTCACCGGCTAATATCTCAAAGCGCCCTTGATCGAAAGACATTGGCAGCGTCGAGTTTCCGTAGCCTAGTAGAATTTTCGCCATATAAAATAGCTATTAAATTGCCACTAGCTTTAGCTAGTGGTTCCAGGTGCTTATTTATATTGGCTTTAGCCAAATTAAATGTTCTGATTTGGCTAAAGCCGGGATAAGAATTTAGTTTCTTATCCACTAGCTAAAGCTAGTGGCAATTGAAAGAAACCTACACGACTTTAGAGGCAAGCCTTAATTAATAACAAAACGATTTGGATCGCTGCGCGATCTTTGCAGGCACAGCCTCACGCTCCCGGGTTACGCCCGAAACTTAAAGAACTTTTGGAATTGAGGTTTGAACGTCGGAGCGAAAGCAGGTTGCCCCGGCCTGGCAAAAGTGAACCGATTCGTCTTCGAAATCGACGGTTTCCATTTGGATGGTCAGGTGGTCGATGCCGAAACGGTCATGAAGCTTGGCGCGAAGTTCCTTGAGCAATTCGATCTGCTTTATTTCGTGGCGGTGAATAACGTGCGCGGAAAGCGCTTCGAGGCCGGAAGTTATCGTCCAGATATGCAGGTCGTGCACGTTATCGACGCCCTCGGTTTTTATGATCGCTTCTTCGACGGCCGCCAGATCGATATGCGCCGGTGTTCCTTCGAGCAGGATGTTCACCGATTCACGGATCAGTTTCCATGAGCCGTATACGATTATCACGCCGATCAGCGCGCTGCAGAGCGGGTCGGCCTGGTACCAGCCAAAGGCGTACATCAATACACCGGCGACGATCGCCGCGGCCGAGCCGAGCGCGTCACCGATCACGTGCAGCCAGGCGCCGCGCATATTCAGATTTTCCTGGTGACCGCCGTGCAGCAGCCAGGCACAGATAATATTTATTACCAACCCGCCCGCCGCGATCAGTGTCATCTCACCGCTTTTTACCGCCGGCGGAGAGGCGAGCCGCGTATAAGCTTCGTAAAATATCCAGATCGAGATAAGGATCAGCACGACGCCGTTGATCAGCGCGGTCAGGATCTCCAGCCGGTAATAGCCGTAGGTCTTTTTCGAACTGGCCGGCCGCACCGCAAACCAGAAGGCGACCAGCGTCAGGACCATCGCCCCGGCATCGGTGAGCATATGCCCGGCGTCCGCCAGCAGCGCCAGCGAACCGGTGAACCAGCCGCCCATGACCTCGGCCAGCATATAGACGAACGTCAGCCCCAAGGCGACTTTAAGCCTGCCCATATTTCGGCTGTTGTGATCATGTTCGTGTGAATGCCCGCTCATGTTTTTATTTTACTGTATTTTACAGACTTGCAAAAAAATTCAGATAAAAAGCTTAGTGTATTAGAGATCTCTCAGATTGAGTAGACCGCTTTTAGATTGCCACTAGCTTTAGCTAGTGGGCAATGAGTACAAATGAAAAAGGCTTTAGCCTAAGTGAAAAGATTTGGCTAAAGCCAGTGAGGATCAGCACTCCTAACCACTAGCTAAAGCTAGTGGCAATTTAAATTAAATTTATTAAATTGGATATCAGGATGCAGCTGCTGACGCAGACGCTGCTGACAAGAGGCTGCTCCAAGTAAGTGAATACTACAATTTCACAGCTTTTGAGGTTTCGAGCGACAAACGGTAGCGGCTGCGTTTGCCGTGTTCATCTCCGACGGATACTTCGACCGATGCGGCGGGGGTTGAAACCTGCAGGCGAAAACTACCGTCGCCCAGGGCAAACGTTTCGCGTCCCATTATCCGGACGCTCGCGCCCGGGTTGGCGCGCCCGCTGATCAGATAGACGCCGCTTCCGACCTTGTCTACCTGCCAGCCGCTTACCTCGATCGTCTCGCCTTCTTCACGCGAAACCACCGTGAACTTCCAGGGCTCGCTCCATTCGCCGACCTGGCCGCTACTCGCGATCGCGCGCACGCGCCAGAAAAAAGTGCCGGTCTTTACGTCGGCGAGAGTAAGGTTGGGCAGCACGACAGGTTCCTGCTGGAGCAATAGCCCCTCGGCCACGAAGAAAGGCGAAGACGCCACTTCCAAACGGTAATGCGCTACCGGCATGGTGGTGACCCGCTGCCAGCGAAGCGGTATGTCGATCGCGCCCGAATCTCCCATCATAATTTTCTCCAGCGCGGCCGGAGAGATAAGTTTGGGAGCTTCCAGCAGTTTCTCCTTGGGAGAAAGCTTGCCGCCTTCATTTACCGAAGTGTACTCACTGTCTTTTATCGTCAGTTTTTCTCCCAGCGAGGTCAGCGCTTCGACGATGCCGCGGCTGACACGGATCTCCCCGTTATTGGTGGTCGGGTTGATGTTAAAGCTGGCGTCGGTGCGCGCGGTCAGGCGATTTTCCACCTGGCGGACCTCGACCACATTCTGCGTATCGGCGGCCATATCCTCGGTCTTAACGTTTATCTGCCCGCCGCCCAGCGCAACCCGGACGTTAGTGCTCCCACCGCCGCCGCCCGCATTAGCGCGGATCACGACCGTGCTGTTGGGGCGCACGACCAGCGTAGAACCGTCAGCCATTAAAACCTGGGCCCGGCCGTCGACCTGAGTTTGCAAAATATCGCCGGCCACCAGGTAGGTGTCACCGGTGACCTTTTCCACCTGGCGGGTGGCGGCGCGGATGATGCGGACATCGCCTTCGTAAAAATTTAACTTTGCCGAATCTGCCGGATATTCAATGGTGGGGGTGTTGGAAAGAAAGAAATTATTGCGCGCGGCATACCATCCGCCGGCGCCCAGCAAAGCGAGCGCGATGACCAAAAGAATAGAGCCGTAGATCGTACTCTTTCTGATGTACCACCACTCAACATAAAATTTGCCGTATTTTTTGGACATCGATGCAAAAAACTAAGAATGGCCGGGACGATCGGTATCAGCCAAAAGTTCTTCCGCTTCGGGAACAACCTCTTCGGGCGGCGGAGCCGGAAATATCAATGAAAGCAAAACGGAGACGGTCAAAGCTGCCACTAATACCCCCAGCGATATATTTATCATTAACTGGTTGTATTCGCCGCGGTGGAAGCTTTCCAGAAACGGAGTTAAGCCGGACCGGTTTTCGTGGCCTGAAAAATAAAGCAAGATCTCAACTACCAGGGGGATGAGCATCTTTACGCCGATAAATGTCAGGACAAAAGCCAATCCATATTGCAGGTAATGAAACTTTTCCACCACCCTCAGCAATAAGAAGAAAAACGTCCTCAACCCGAGGATGGCGAAGATATTAGAAGTATAAACGATAAAACGGTCGGTAGTGATGCCAAAAATTGCCGGGATCGAATCGACCGCGAAGATGAGGTCCGCCACATTGATCACTATCAACACCAGTAAAAGCAGCGTTCCCTGCATTTTACCGTCTTTTCTGACAAAGAATTTCTCGCCGTCGTAATGTTTTGAGATCCTGATAAAGCGCGTCGTAAGTGAAACTATCCAGCTCTCTTCCGGATTAAATTCATCATCGTCGCTGAAAAACATCTTAAAGCCGGTGTATACGAGGAACGCGCCGAAGAAATAAAGTATGGCGTGAAATCTTTCGACGAGCTCGGCGCCGGCAAAGATCATGGCCATTCTCATTACCAGCGCCATAAAGATGCCCCAGAATAAAACACGGTGCTGGTATTTGGCGGGGACCTTGAAAAAAGAAAAGATCAGCAGAAAAACAAAAAGATTGTCGATGGAAAGCGAGAGTTCGATAAGGTAGCCGGTAAAAAATTCCTTGCCCTTCAGCGAGCCGAACTGCCAGTAAACATAGCCGTTAAAAGCCAGCGCCAGGGAAACCCAGACGATGCTCCAAATGGTAGTTTCTAATTTTGTCGGGGCGTGCGCCTTGCGGCTGGCGATCCCCAGATCCAGCGCCAAAGCCGTCAAAACTACCCCGAAAAATATTACCCAGGCAAAAAGAGGAAACTGTATATCGTTCATTCCTCAATTAAAATAACCGCTAAGTCCATAAAGTTCAAAGTTGAAGCGGTACGCCGACCTGGAGCACGGGAGGTCCGCGCAGCAGATCTGAGAGAATAGCCCAGGGCTTTAGCCCTGGGTACTGATCAATTTGGAAAGTGTTAGCCCTGAAGGGGCGGCAGAACCGACTGGAGTTCTGCCGCCCCTTCAGGGCTGGAAGGTTTTTGGAAGTTCAGATACCCAGGGTGGCGCTCGCTTCGCTCACTTACCCTGGGCTATTTTCTTTGTCCCCGTTGGGGACTTTTAAGGATGGATTTTCAAAACTGACCCACTACTTACAGACATTGACCGCTTTTAATAAGGGCTCCGATAGTGTTAATATGGTCGTTCGCTTCAACCGGCAAGACCGTCTGTTAAGGCTATATCAATCAATTCAGGTAGTAATTATGCTTAAGTTTTTTAGTCGTTTAGAAAAAACCCGCAACGTCATCATTCTGCTTTTCGCCGTGCTGGTGATCTTCGGTATGGTGTTCTTTTACGCGCCGCACCAGGGTACGAACGCCACCAGGCTCAGCCGCAGCGAAGAAACTGCCGCCACGGTGGGCAGCAGTACCGTGACCGTGGGTGAGATAGCCATGGAGCAGGCCAGCCGCTCGCGCATGTACCAGGGCAGGATCCCGGTCCAGACGAGGCAGATCCTGGACAGCCTGATCGGCTCAAAACTTACCGCGCAGGAAGCCGAGCGGTTGGGTTTTTACGGTTCTGACCAGGAAGTCAAGGAAAAGATCCTCGAGCAGAATAAACCGGCGGACGGCAAGCCGTTCGATATAAAGAAGTATGAACAGCAGGTCACCGAAGCTTTTGGCTCAGTGGCGAAATACGAGCAGCAGGTGCGCGACCAGATAGCGGTCTCAAAGCTTTATGCTTTTATCACCGCGGCGGTCAATGTTTCGGAAGAAGAAGTCTTAAACGATTTCAAAAAACAAAATACCAAATTCGATCTGTCATATGTAACGGTGAGCTCGGCGCAGGTGGCTTCTACCATCAAGCCTTCGGAAGACGAACTGAAAAATTATTTCGAACAGAACAAGCAGAATTTTTACATTAGCCTGCCGCAGAAAAAGATCAAGTACGTCTTTCTCAACCAGTCTAAAGTAGGCGAGAAGATGGCGCTGACCGAAGAGGACATGAAGGCCGAATACGATGCCCTGCCGGCGGATAAAAAACGCGCCGGGATCAAGGTGCAGCAGATCGTTCTCAAGGTTTCCAAACCTGAGCTTGACGGCGAAGTGATCGCAAAGGCGAACCAATTGGTCGAACAGGCGCGCTCAAAAGGGCCCGAAGGCCATATCTCCGATGAAGATTTTGCGCAGATAGCGAGAGGGAACTCGCAGGACCCGGGCACGGCCGCAAACGGCGGCTGGCTGCGCGGGCTGGTCAACGAAAATAAGGACCCGAACGACCCGACGCAAAAGGTGCTGTCGCTGCAGGAAGGAACGGTCAGCGATCCGGTGAAATTCGGAAGCAGCTACTATATCTTTCGCCGCGGCGCCGAGGTGCCGAAGACCTATGAAGATGCCAAGACGACCATCCAGGTGAGTTTGCGCAATCGCCGCTCTTATACCGCGGCCGCTGAACTGGCACAAAAGGTCGGCGACCGTCTGCGCGAAGTAAAAGACGTAGATAAGGTGGCCGCCGAATTTGCCGCGCAGGCGAACATGAGCCCCAAGGAGATGGTCCGGGAAACGGATTATGTTAAGAAAGACGACGATGTGCCGAACATCGGTATCTCGCCGCAGTTTGAAGAAGGCATCGCGGGCCTGGAAAATCCCAATGATGTGGGCGACAAGATCCCGGTCAGGGACGGGTTTGCCATTCCCCTGCTGCTCGCGAAAAAAGATCCGCACGAGGCTTCGTATGACGAGGTAAAGAGCGACGTGAGCGAGGCCTATAAGAACGAACAGGCCAAAACTAAAATGGACCAGATCGCCAAAGAGCTGGCGGAAGGCGCGACCTCTGTCGCCGGGTTGAAGTCGATGGCCGAAGGTAAAGGATTAAAACTCCAGGACAGCAAAGATTACCGGGCCGGCACCGCTCTCGGCGTAGGGAATGAAGCCGGCACGTCGGAAGAATTGGAAGATGCCGTGTTTGCGCTCAAAGCAGGCGAAGTAACCAAGGCGCCGGTCAAGATCGGCGACACCTGGTTTATTGTCGGCTTAAACAGCAAACTCGAAGCCAACATGGACGACTTTGCCAAGCAGCGCGATCAGCTGGTAGAACAGAGCCTGGGGATGAAACGCAGCCAGGCGTTCAGCGATTTTCTCTCGGAAGCGCGCCGCCGCTACGAAACCGAAGGCCGCATCAAGATCTACGAAAACGTGATCCAGAAGATCGAAGCCGCACCGGAGGAAGAAGAAGCTTAATTCAGACCGCTAAGATGAAAATGAAGAGCCGCCTTTTGGGCGGCTTTATTTTTTAAACTGTGTCTCGTCCTGAAATGAGTTGACAGAAAGGCGACTTATTTATGGAAGCGAGAGTTAATAAAAGAGTTAAGCGAACGCAGCGAGATTATGGACTGGCTTTTAAGTTGGGGGTGGTTTCGCAAGTGGAAAAGGGCGAGCTG
>DASYKT010000056.1:0-22139 GCA_035995185.1 Pyrinomonadaceae bacterium | reverse complement strand
ATCAAACGCACGCACCTGGATCTTCGGATTGTGCTTCGCCAATACCTTCGTGATCGCCGCCGTCAACGTCGTCTTCCCGTGATCTACGTGTCCTATCGTCCCGATATTTACGTGCGGCTTGCTTCGATCGAATTTTTCCTTTGACATTTACTAACCTCTTTAAATAATTTAATGGCCAAAAAACTTTTTAACTGAGCCCGAGACGAGGATTGAACTCGTGACCTCATCCTTACCAAGGATGCGCTCTACCACTGAGCTACTCGGGCGGAAGAGACTTTATTGGAGCGGGAGACGAGACTCGAACTCGCGACATTCAGCTTGGAAGGCTGACGCTCTACCAACTGAGCTACTCCCGCAACCGATTTTGGATTGGCGATTCTGGATTATCTTCAGATCCAATGCTCCCAATCAAAAATCCCAAATCTAAATCAAAAATCAAAAGTGGTGCAAGGGGTAGGATTCGAACCTACGTACGACTTTCGCCGGCCGGGTTTACAGCCCGGTGCCATTAACCACTCGACCACCCTTGCCCAAGCTTATAAATTGCGTACTAAGACTATTTCCGGAGCCAGTAGCAAAACTCAAATCATACCTAATAAAAGGGCTGGTTGCAAGTTAAAACGGCTGTTTCGCTTACAAAATGGTAAAGATTCTCTTACGAGCGGGGGTGGAATTTGTCGTAGGCTTTTTTCAGGTGATTGTCGGTCACGTGGGTATAGATCTGCGTGGTTGAGATGTCGCTGTGGCCCAGCATTACCTGCACGGAGCGCGAATCGGCGCCGTTTTGCAGCAAATGCGTGGCAAAAGTATGACGCAATTTGTGCGGCGAAACGCCTTCTAAACCGGCTTTTTCCGCGTAACTTCTCACTAATTGGTAGACATTTTGGCGGTTTAGAGGCTTTCCATTAGGGCTGACAAAGAGGTTTTGCACCCCGGTTTTACGGTTTCTGATCTCCAGATAGCTTTTAAGCCACTCGGCCGCGCTTTTCCCCAGCGGCACTTTTCGCTGCTTGCTGCCCTTGCCAAAACAGGTCAAAATACCCGCATCCAGCTCTATGTCATTGATTTTAAGAGAGATAACCTCAGATACCCGCAGCCCCGAAGCATACATCAATTCCAGCAAGGCGCGATCTCGCAGGCCCGTTTCTGTCTCGACATCCGGCTGTTTTAAGAACTCTTCGATCTCGGTTTCGGTCAAAAACCGCGGCAGATAATGCCCGCTCTGCGGCGTGTCCAGGTCTTCGGCCGGGTTTGCCTTAAGATGGCCGTCAAGCATCAGGAATTTGTAGAATCCGCGCGCCGCGCTGACCATTCGCTGCACCGATGTAGGCGAAAGCCCCTCGCGCGAAAGCGCCATTATCCAGCTTCGCAGGTCGCCGCGGTTCAGGTCTTTCGGGTCTTTTCCGATGGCGGCGGAAAAATCGCGCAGCCGGGCGAAATCAAACCCGTAGCTGGCCAGCGAATTTTTCGCTAAGCCTTTTTCCACCTGTAGGTAAGACAGGTATTCACGCAGATGATCACGAGTCAAGCGCATAAATTATCTTGACAAAAACCGTCTCCCCCCCCTAGCATGACCCTTAGCTTAGTAAAATAATCTGCAAAAGCAAGCAAGTGCCTCTTAGAAAGAGTGTCACATCTTCCATAATCAATCTAGTTCTTAGACTTACTTTTGCTCCCACTCAACCAACCAAATAAAGAAGTATTTTATGAAAGGTCTCACATTCAGGCAAACCGTTTTAAATGTTTTAACGGGAGCTATATGCTCACTTCTTCTTACTTTCTCAATGAGCTTTGTGACCAAAACAGGCGCTGATGAGTTTTGCCCCGACACTCCAAATTGTCAGGGAGGATACTGTTTTACCCGCAGTGACGGTGTGAAAAAGTGTAAATACTATAACTCACCGTCGGGTTGCAATACCACATGTCAAACGGCAGGCGGAGGTGGAGGCCCGGAACCGCCGCATGAGGGCTATTAGATCGTTAAAATTGTTTCATCAGAAGCTAAAACGGAAATCACTCCCTGATGATTTCCGTTAAAAACCACGGTAATTGTGATCTATGAAATTTATCAAATACTTACCGCTCTTAATTACTTTAATATTCTTTACGATTTCTGATGAACAGGCGCAAGCTAAACCTCCTGTTCAGGAAATACCCACCTTAAAAGAAAGCGAGGGTCTGGAAAGTCAGGGCCGATTCGATAACTTCCATCCTGTTAAAAGAAACGCCGAAGATCGACCCTCTTGGGCGGGCGGTGCTTTACGCCCAGCTTGGTGATGTTTGGTGGAAATTTGAAAAGGACCGTTCAAATGCCTGGTTTGAAAAAGCAGTTGACTCCGTGGTCTATTACCCGGCGGACGACGTTAAAACAAATATTGAAAGTTTTTATCTCGCGACCAGTCAGATATTAAAATACATTTCAACTCGCGATCAGAAACAAACCGACCGCTTGATCAAACTTATATCGGAAGCCGATGGGATATCCGATAAAAATTCAAATTCAGAGATATTGATCGAATTCGCCTGCCTGATCGCCAAGTCAAATCCAACCAGGGCCTATCAAATCGGTGTTGGCGCATTCAAAACAAAGCAGCCGGATAATTTTCATAAATTATATTGGCAACTGCGGCGTTATTCGCCCGGCCTCGCCGATCGTTTTATCGAACTCGCATTAGCTTCTGCAGCAAACTCCCCTAATGCGGGGATATTCGCCGGCATAAAAACCGCTGTCTTTCCGGAGCTCTCGATCCCAAATTTCCCGCCGGAAGCATCATCACCTGCTGCAATAAAAACGGGCGCGCTAAATCTATTGGGCGACCATATCGTAAAGCTTTACGCGAAACTAATGGCTAATTCGACTTCCGGTTGCGAAGCGGAAGCGTCCGTAATTTCATCTCTCAGAGAACAATACTCGTCATTGCTGCCGCAAAAAGAGCCAATGGTTACACAGGCAGTTTCCGCTTGTCTGGCGAAACAAAATGAAGCAAATCGTAATTTATCTTCCAATTCGGAAACAATAAAAAAGGGAACCATTGAGGAACTGTTAAAATTAGCCGACGAAGCAAAAGATGACCTGCAGGTCCGTTCCTTTTATCTTTTTCGCGCCGTATCTCTCGCCAGCGATCAAGAAAAATACAAACTGGCAATTGAAATTCTGGGAAATATGACAAAAGAAGAGCAGCAAACTGACCCTGAATTCTGGGAAGATCTTCAGGTTACGGTCACCGCCGGTCTTGCTTATCAACAATTTAAGGAAAATGACCCAACAGCCGCGACGCGCACTCTAGGTTCTCTTCCGACAAAAAATCGCGCCTTCGGAGAAATCGGCTTCATCAGAAAGTTTTCGCCCGAAAACATAGATTCACAAGACATTTGTATCGCGTTGCTCCGTGAAGCGGCCAAGGACATTGCGAGATCGGAAAACACTTTCGAGCAAAAATCAGGATATTGGTTTCAAATCGTTAAACTGTTCGCAAATTATAAAATGTACGATCATGCGTCCGAAACTCTTAAGGACGTTTTCCTTGCCTTTAATAAATCGGAAACGCCGTCAATGCTGGCCGCCGAGCGGCTTACTCCCATAGTTTCACCCGCGTTTTTCGAAGCACAGGAAAGCTCAATACTAAACGCGGTGAATTTAATTGACCAAAATAGATCTCGTGTAAATGTTAGTTTCGCTCTTTTGAATATTGTCATGAAGCGATATGAAACCTTGCGCGCGGAAGAATCTCGATCGTCTTAACATATTATGCCCAGCAAAATCTATCGCCTGATTTTATTCGCCGGAGGATTTTTGTCAGTTTCGATAATTACCTATCTGATCTTTTCCTTTCAAAAAGATCAGATAGATCATTTTCATTCACAATTTTATACAGAGGGTTATAATTTCCGGCAATATCGCGACGGCGAAAAAATTGATATTTCACACTTTGAGGCCATGGACGGATCCCGTTTGCTGGATGTGTCAAAGGAAGAATTATTATTATTATTTGTGGTCGATCCCATGTGTTCGTATACAAAATTATCTCGCGATGTAGCAGCTTACACAAAACAAACGACGGACCATCTGCATATGGGATATTATCCGGTAATGTTCGTGCCGAACCCTCACCAGGCCGACCTAACAAAATATGCCGCTGTGATCGGTTTCAATGACGTTTTTAAGTGGGATTCCCACACGGTCGTTAATGAACATTTTAAAAGTATGCCTACCCCGGCGCACATTTTGGTGAACCGGGAAGGATTAATACTTCAGGTATGGTTTTGTTCGGACAGGAATGAAGAAGTTAGAAAAAGAATGAGCTCTTAATTATCGTACGAACTCTTTTTGATCAACGATATTTATCGAGCGACAAAGCCCGGGACTTAAGGTCCGTTGTTGAACGAGCGTTTACTTACATACTTCAAGCAATAATTGTATACGTCTTCAGTTTTGTATCCTTATCAAAGCTCCCTATCAAAGACCTTTATCTCAGACTGCTCTCTTTCGGCCCCCTCAGCGCAGCCTGAAATATCAAAGCCGGTCGCGGCATTGCTTAATTGAAGCCGCGCGTTCCAGCGCGACCAATTCCATGAACGCAGGTCGGCTTCCTTATCGTACTTTTCGATCCTTTTTACTAAATTCTTCTGGACCATGCATCTCTGTTCTGCGTTAAAGGCCGATATTCCTTCGAGCAGCGCGGGAACGGCATCGTCGCTTAAGTCCCTCATGTACGAGGCATCGAAATTCCGGCCCGCATGCATTAACCCGATATTGGTGCGGGCAATAAAATGGTCCGGATTAAATACGTGCAGCACCCCCAGGAAGAGCAGCGCCGACCACAATGTTCCCCAGGCGAATTGCTGCCGCTTTCCGCGCAGCACAGTAGCCGCGAACCAGACAAAGACCACTGCCATCCAGATCATGAACACCATCGGATAAAAGCGCATGGTGGTGAGTCCGTAGCCTGATGTCCCCGTGTAGAGCAGCATTCTCTGGGCGGCTGAAAGCATGATCACAAAAAGCAGCGATATTTGAACGCAGGCCAGGACGCGGTAAACCGCGATGGCCATTTTGTCGTCTTTTCTTATCAGCCACTGCGCCGCCATTAAGACAGGCAGGACCAGCGCGGAAACAAAGACCAACTCGCCAAAACCGCGCCGCGCATATTCCGCCAGCTTTAAATTCTCGGTATTTTGCACCAGGTCCATTCCGCCGAAAAGATACGGGACCTGAACAATCACGAACGCCAGAAACAGCAGATTCATTAATCCCAGGACAACGCTCAGTTCCACGGTCCCGAAAGTAAAGTAGCTGGGGAAAAATGAGTTATTGATATCCTGCAGGTCCCATGTCTTTGGTTTCTCGGCTTTATCGGTTTTTTCTTTAAGATCGAGCTCGTCCGGTGAAATGCTTAGATCGTTCGCACTTTCTTTGGCTTCCCGGTCGAAGATAAAAAAAGTAGCTCCGCGCAAATAACCCGCCACGACCCAGCTTAAGGCGCTGATGGTGACCAGGTGGCCGATAACGAATTCAAAATCGATCCGGAATGTCTTTTCGATCAAGTCCTGAAAGGCCGCATCCGCCGCGACAAACAGCGCGCCGAAGATCAGCAGGATCGGGGTCGCCACCAGTATCCCGCGCAGCGCCGCGGCCAGATGTTTCGTTGCCCCGTTGCGCGGAATTCCCTTGAACTTGATGTCTTTAACGATAAGCAAAAAAGGAGAAAAGGCGCAGTTAAAGCCGGAGTAGACCCACCCCAGCGCGTAGTGCGCCAGGCCGCTTTGCTGCATCTGTAATTTCATTGCCGGAAGCGTTAACACCGCCAGGACCATCAGTATCGCCAGCACGTCAAAAACCAGCAGCTGGACGGCGTCGCGCCATACGAACATCACGGCCAAAAAGATCAGCGCGCCGTGCAGGAGGAGCGAATTCATCCTGGGCTTTTCATTTCGATAGCGAACGGTGACCACCCACAGCCCGACCGCGAGCGCGGTCACCCAGAGAAAGAAATTCAATCCCCACGGCATGGCCCGAAGCAGTGTGTCGCCCAAAATACCCAATATAAAAGCGGTCTGAACTATTTCCAGTCCCTTTTTTGTTCTTTCGTTCATAAACTGATCCTTATTAAAAAATCACTTCTCGACCATCGAATTTTCAGGTCCTTGAAATTTTTAGTTTTGCCGCGCTGACCGGGATGACGTCGTCCGGAAATGACCCGCCGCGTCCAAAGAAAACATGCGCCGCGAATTTGCTAAGCATCGGCAGCCGCAAAAACGCGCATCCCGTTTCCAATAAAAGCTGGCTGTTGAGTGCCGCTAGCATTCGTCTCATCCAGATACGCGAGACAAAGCGCGTGCGGAAAAGATCGCCCGAGTAGGTGCCGAGAATTTCCGGCTCACCCATCCGCAGCCTTTCTATGATCACCTCGGCCGCGATGCGTGAAAGCCTGAGACAGGGGTCGAGGCCGCCCGCCGTAAGCGGCGACACCGCGCCCGACGCGTCGCCGATCAGCAACCCGTTTTCGTTGGCGATATTTCGCAGCACGCCGCCGACCGGAATTTTTCCGCCGCGCGTTTCCGCCAGCTCGGCCCCGGTTAGATCGATGACCTTTCCTTCAATTTTTTGTTTGAATTCTTTTAGCGCGGCGCGCGGATCGAATTTTTCCGCATAACCGCCGACACCGATATGCACTTCTTCGCCGTCGTTCGTAACCCACGCCAGGTAGCCCGGCGCCAGCTTGGCATCGAGAAAACAATGCAGGCGCGGTTCGCCTGCCAGCGGCACTCCCCGATAAACTTCTTCGTAACCGACGATGACTTCTTTGTTCTCATCCAGCCCGAGATCTTTCGCTACCCGTGAACTCACTCCGTCGGCCCCGACCAATACTTTTGCCCTGACAAAAAACGATTCGCCTTCGCGCGCCAGCGTTACTATATTTTCGGTTTGCTGCCTGGTTTGATCGCTCTCGCTGACGGCTCGCACCCGGACCGATGAAATATAACGAGTGCTGTTTGAAAATTCGACGCCGTTGTCTATCGCTTCGCGCAAATAGGCTTCATAAAGCGCGCCCATTTTTCCCACCCGAAATTCATCGTATTTACTTTTAAGCGGCAAAGGCCGCAGGTTGGGTGAGTACAGGGTGACGTCGCGGACGGGCTTGCCTAAAGTTCCGGCGGGAAAATCGAAATCCTCAAAGGTCTTGCGCACAAAAATCCCGGTCGTGTGGATGCCTTTGGTCAGATCGCTTTTCCGGTCGGCCAGCAAAACCTTTGCGCCCCCGCGCGACAGCAGCCGGGCACATTCCAATCCGGCCAAACCGGCACCGATTATCACTACATCATAATCTTTCATACATCTAAAAATTCCCGCATCTAAAAATTCTCGCGATCGGCGTTAATTTCCTTAAAATAAATGAATTTTTGCATTCATCAATATTGGGATCGACACGCTTAAAGCTCCCGCAAAAACAAAAGCACCAATCAGAGAAGCGCGGCGAAAATACGGCTGCGCCGTTCTGAAGGTCATGACCGCATTTCGCAGATAAACAAATGAAGTAAAAAGCGGCGTGAATCCTAAAATTCCGATCAAAAAGATCGACCCGAGAATGCTAAACGGCAGCAAAACCAAACCGATCGCTAAAGCAACGATCCCGCCCACTGCAAACAGGCCTGACAAATAAATATTAGATTTCTTGAACCAGCCGCCAAAAAGCAGCAGCGCGGCGTTGGCCATGATCAAAGTAAAACTGAGAACGTACGCAAACGTCTGATAGTCGCCCAACAAACCCTTATGCCCGCCCCATTCTCTAAAAATGAACGGGTCGAATGCGAAGCAAAACGTCGGCAGTATTACTCCAAACAACCAATCGAACGTTCTTCGCCCGCTGGTGCTTTCATCCTGATATTGGCGCGTGAAAAATGTTCGCATTCTTTTCACCACGCCCTGTTCAAAATATGCTTTGTTGATGGTTGGATTTATTTCCAGTTGCTGAACGCTCATAACGCTTCCTTTTAATCGATCCCCACCCAAGCGCCGGCCGCGGTGATCGAGCCGAAGAAAATAGCGTAGAGAAAAATTATAGATCCAATTCCCATTTAATTAGCGCGCCGCGCGAGATCCTGAGCTGTTAAGATAAAGTAACTGCGCTGGTGGAAAACGCTGTCCTCATCGCCGATCAGCACAGCTTCGAGGCACGTGTCCACGCCATAGCCGTCGCGGATATCGAGACGCGGTTCTTTCACCCGGGTGGGCAGATCGAAAACGATCGTTTTTGTAAAAGTTTCCGCCGGGGCGATCATCGTTTCAAACTCCGGCTGTGAACCGAGCGCCTGCTCTGCTTCAAGATCGCGGGTGTAGGAATTTTTCTGTTCGTCAAAGATTTTCGCTTCGGTACCGATCAGCTGCAGCGGCTCGCGTTTGGCGTCGCTCGAAACTTTTACCGTCACGATATAAAACTCGCCCCTGGCCGTTTTGGCCCCGATAGTTTTTGCCCTTTGCACCTGCGTGACCGCCGTATGCATGTGGCAATCCAGGTAAAACCCGCAATATTCTTTCGCTTCATTTAAGCCCAGCACTTTTTCTTTACTCGCCAGCGAAAACCCGAACAGCAAAATGGCATAAAAGACGAACCAGACCGTTACCCCGCCCAACACGAAATTTCGCAGCCAGGCTTTTTTCATAACTAAAGAGATGACCAGCAAGACCGCCGCCGCCAACACCCCGCCAATTGTCATTAACATTAAGAGCACGCCCATTTTTCAAGTAGGCAGTAAGCTGCAGCACTGAGCAGAATTTAACTGCCGGGTGCCAACCGCTACCGCTTACTTCCTCCTTTCATTGCCTTGATCAGCGCTTCCATGTGGCCGATATATTTTTCCAGCGCTTTTTTGCCTGCCGCGGTGATCTTGTATTCGGTCAGCGGCATGCGGTCCTTAAAGGTCTTGGTGCACTGGATGTAACCGGCGTCTTCCAGTTTGCGCGCGTGGACGCTGATATTGCCGTCGGTGGTTTGCAGCAGTTTCTTCAACTCGTTAAAGCTTAAGGATGCGTTGGCCGCCAGCGCGCTGATCATGCCTAAGCGCAGGCGCTCGTGAATAAGCTTATCGAGTTCGCCCGGCACGGTTGTCACAACCACTTCGTTGGCTTTTTCCACCCGCAGAGCGCCCGGCTTTGAAGTGTCTTGTTCTTTCTTTAATGCTGAATTTTTCATATTGTTCCTTTAATCCCGCTCGCCGGTTATCCGCCGTATCTCCTTGCTATCACCAAACCGAAAACGATGTGCAGCAGCCCAAATCCAAGCGCCATCATCAGATTTCCCATATTCGCCGGCAAAAAGAACGCGATCGTGCCCAGCGCGATAAAACACCAGCCCATGATCGGCACCGCGCGCACCGAATAACTGCCGCCCGTCACCACCGCCGCGCCGTAAAGCAATAGCCAGGTCGGGATCATCTCGACGAAATCTCCGAATCGCCAGAGCCCCAGCGTTATGATCACGCCGCAAAACATCGGCGGCACAAAGCTCAGGATCATCTTTTTCGCCGGCACCGAGTTAAGCGTCGTGCCTGATAATTTTGTCTTTTGCCACATCGCCAAAAGCCCGATGCAAAACGCGAGACCCGCCTCGACCAGCCACACCAGCATCCAATCGTGGATCAGCGGTGACTGTGTGTGGGCGATGATCGCCGCTCCCACCGCGGTCAGGCCCATCAGCATCCCGCCGTAACCCGGCACGGCCGTGAAATGCGTCGAGCGCTCCATCGTATCGCGAATGAATTCAAGGTTTTCCATCGCCCGGTTGTGCAGGCTGGGCGGCTCGTCCGTTTCCATATTTTCTTTATGAATTGTCTGGGTTTTTGCCATAGCAATAGTGAATATATGCCAAGTAATCCGACTTGTCAAGTACTTTATAGCATAAAGTGAAAATAGTGAATAACGGATAGTGATGAGTGATTAGCGGGAGAATGATTAGCGGTGGCTATTTTTTACAAAGTTGGTTTTCTCATTAATATGTAAAACCCCACAGTTCTTTATCGCCACTAATTACACGAATAACACGAATTAAAAATTCCTATTCGTGCTATTTGTGACATTCATGGCCATATCCGTGACCTTATAGACAAAACCATTAATCATTCACCGTTCACCGTTACTCATTTCTTCTTCGCGGGTGTTTTTTCATTGACCAGTTCGCCGAGGTTTTGCTGAGGGGGCGCGTCGGGGTCGGCGACGGAAAAGGTCAGGCGTTTGCCTTGCATCAGGAAATTTTTTCCGTTCCATTTATAGAGCGTGCGTGAGAAAAAGCCCGGGCAGCAAAGCTGCTCTTCGTCGCCGGTTATTTTTGAGGTTTCGACTTCGCCCAGGACAAAACGGTCCTGCCCGTAGAGTTCCACCAGCAGCATGCCGTTGTCCGGCCGCAGGTCCTTGAGACCGCCATCGGCGCGGTCGCCGGTGCGGAAATACCAGATCAATTCGGGCTTGTCATCTTTCCAGCTAAAGATATAGACGATCTGCGGGATGGCCGAACCGGCCGTGACGATCTTAAGCACGACCAGCGCTTCGTCGTGCCCGTCGCCGGTAACGTCAAAATATTTGGTGGTGACGTATTGCAGGCCGATCTTTTCTTCGGTCATCTTGCGGTTGCCGCCCGTGAGTTCGGCTTCGTCGCTGTCCGGGTCTTGCCAGCCGCGCGGCAGTGGGTATTTGAAGTTCTTAAAATCGAATTTCCCGACGATGGAAGCCGTGCCTTTATCCCGTTCGTCGAGCAGTTCCTTCTGCAGATCGGGGACATCCGGCGTGGGCGAAGCGCTTACTTCGGGCTCCGGGGTGGGCGGCGGCACGGGAGTTTCCGGGATCGTAGAGATCGACGCGTCTTCGGTTTTGGTGGCGCACCCGGAAAACAGCAAAGCCCCCGCCAAAAGCAGAAATATGACTGTCTTTATCGCATTTGCCCGTAAAAGAATTTCCCGCCTCCGTTTTACTATCAATGTAAATTACGGTTTCATCGCACGGATTGTTTCTATTGCCCTAATATCTGATTCAATAATTTGGCGAGGCGATAGCCTGCCAGCGCGATCTCTTGCTGGGAAAGTTTATAAGCCTGCTTCTCGTATTTTGCCGAAGGCTTTTCGTACCTGGTCAACCCGGCATAGACATATTTCACGGCGTTGTCCAGACCTTCCTGCCGCCAGTCTTCAAACTTCAGGTTGTCCACCTGGGCCTGCATTTTATTCTCGGGATACTTCTTCATGAACTTCTGGCCGAGCCCGGGAATGTAATCGGTGTCGCAGGCGTCATTCACGCGCGGCGCGGACAAGGTAACGATGCCGTCCCAGTACGAATGCAGGTTTTTCTGCTCTTCGCGCGGAGTGCCTTTCGGCGTCAGTTCGACAAGGTTGCCGCCCTGGTCGCCCTTGGGTTCCAGCTCGGTAACACGGGCGACGCTATGAAGCGGTTGGTGAACGTCGCCGACGAGGTGCAGTATCCACGCCAGGGCGATCACGCGTTCGGCGTCGGTCTTGGTGGTATCGGCCAAAATTCCCTGCATGACATGCAGCCGCTCGATGGCGTTTTGCGGGTCGTCTTTGAGTTCGGTGGCCAGTTCGATCTTCCCGTTCACTTCGCGAAAAAATATATCCGAATAATGCCAGGTGCCGTGGTGATACTTGGCCAGGCGAACGGGAAATTTACGATCGCGGACGATGTCCGCCCAGGTTGCCACGGTCATGAACTGCTCGAGCTGGCGCGTCGCCACCGACCGCGAGTCAAAAGCAAAATAGCCGGCGATGTCGGAATCCTCAGGCGCGGCCTGGAATAGCAGGTTCACTTTTTCCTTCGCCTTGGGGTTTAGTTTTTGCCAGGCGATATAGGCGACGAGTTTGTGCCCGGTTTCGTTCCAGCCAAAGGCCGGCGCTGCAGAAAGGGCAAAAAGGCACAATAAGACCAGGGCAATTAAAGATCTGATTTTTAGCATTGAATTCTCCTTAGGAAACCGTTTGGACGATTTTAGCGAATTAAAGGGATTTAATGAAATAAAGATACTAAAAATAAATGTATTGCGCCTTACAAATAGGACAACCTTTTTACGTTTCAGACAGTCATATTTAACGCAAAACGCGCTTTCCGGAACGTCTAAATAATGGAGAAGCTTTTATAGCAAAGAAATTATGCAGGCAATATTAGAACAAAATCAGATAGCTGAATTCATCAATAACAAAGAAGTGCGCGGTTTTGGCGACAAAATAGGTGTTGTCGCAAGCATTTTCGGCTGCTGGCACAGAAGTCTGACCCGGCCGTTCTTAAGCGGAGGCGACTCTTATCGCGCTTGTTTGAACTGCGGCGCGCGCAAGCATTTTGATACCGAAAGTCTCCAGACTTACGGTAAATTCCATTTCCCCCCGGAAGTGTCTCTTGTTTCGCCTTTAGAGGTTAGATAAAAGATATTTCGCCCATCAAATAAACCTGTCAAACTAGGACCTACCAGAGCGGCGCAACGCCGCTCGTTTATTTTGTGCGGCCGGAACTTTGTTCAAACTAAGCTTAATTGACAACCGGGCTTGCCGATCTATCTCAAGGTCCGGAAGGGCCGCTTGCGCCCGCTCTTCAGGTTTTAGAATTTTAGGTTGAATCTCATTTCAAACAGCGGGCGCAAGCGGCCCTTCCGGACTGCAAATTTATCAGACTTCGATGTTTATCTTTCCAGTTAGTCCCTTCTCTTTATTCCGCCCCGCAAATTTCCCAAAAAATACCGTCTTAATTTCGACGTTACTATATCTATTTTAACCAGGCTCCCGACAGTTCCCGCATCCCTGCGAAATGTCCGATGATTTTTTGTCCGGCATTAAAGGAAGCCTCGACGATAAGGATCTCTCAAAATGGAATATTTCAACAGACTCGGCAACTTCTGGTTCCCCAAACTTATTTTTCTGCTCTGGCTGCTTTTTGCCGCCATGGCGCTTTATTTCTTCCAGACCCTCATTCACGAAGGCTCGCATGCCGTCGCCGGGACGGTTGCTACCGGAAATGCCTCGACGCTGGCGCCGTTTCCGCATCAATCCGCCGGCGGCGGTTTTCTCAACGGGGTGACCTTTACTCCTACCGCCGGGGCCGAACCTACCACGATCAGGCACGCCTGCGACAGCCAGGTAAAAACCGCCGACTTTAAAACCGGCTTTATCGGTATGCCGCAAGTGGTCGATCTGGTGATCATTACCGCGCTCTTTTTTGTTTTCTTTTTCGCCCCGGTCTCAAATGCGACGCTCCGCTTTCTGCTGGTTTTGTGGTTCCTGGGAGCGGCGTTCGACTTTTGTTACAACTCGATCCGGGGGCTTATCGGCGGCTGTAATCCTGCCGCGGACTGGAGCCGCGTCATGCTCGAAGGCGATATCAGCAACGGCGTTTTCGCTTTCCTGACCTGGCTGCTTTGGATAGTTTTCATCCTCAGCCATTTTGTCTGGGTCTATTGGTCGCAGTGGGGACAAACCGCCGTGGACAATATCGAATTTTGGGATTACCGCTGGATCGGGCTGGTCGCCGGGTCGCTGTCGCTGGTCTGCATTATCTGGTCGCTCGCCGTCAGCAACCCCAGCATAATAAAAGATACGCCCGCTTTCATCGTGCCTTTTATCCTGCACATTATATGGATGCTGGGAAATTTTCTTCTTTTCGGCCTGAGCTTTAAATACAGGACCTAGCGCGGGAAATCCAATGTAAGGAGATAGATCAATGGAATATTTACGCAGATTTTTCAATTTCTGGTTTCCCAACGCCGTATGGATAGCGTGGTTCGTGCTCGCTCTGATGGGAATTTATTTTTTTCAAACTCTGATACATGAAGGCTCGCACAATTTCACCACCATCGCGGCCTCGGGCGATTCTCCGGTGATGGCGCCTTTCCCGCACAAGAACCGTAATGACGACTTTTTAAATGGCGTGAACCTGACCTCGGAAAAAGATAAAACTTCGATCCGTGAAGACGTGTCGAAGTGTGACGGCACGATAATCAAAAAGCAGCTTCACCTGAAAGGCTTTCCCGGAACACCGCAAATAGTAGACCTCTTTATTATTACCGGGCTCTTTTTTCTTTTCTTTTTCAGTTCGGTCAAAAATCCTATTCTCCGGTTTCCTTTTATTGTCTGGTATTTGGCCGCGGTGTTCGACTTTGTCTACAACACCGGCACCGTCGCGTTCGGCGGCTGCAGCGGCAATGACTGGAGTGACGTTTTTCTCCGGGGCTATCTGGACCGGGGAGTGCTGATCGGCCTGACCTGGATGTTTTGGATCATATTTATCCTGAGCCATTTTGTTTGGATCTATTGGGCCAGGTGGGGTGAGGAAAGGGTCGATGGCAGCGCTTTTACCGCAACGGACAAATTCGGCGACTGGGACAAATACAAAGACCGCAGCAGATTCTGGGACTTTCGCTGGCTTGCGCTGACATTCGGTCTGCTGTCTTTTATCTGCTTTATCTGGGCCAGTGCCTGGCTGGCCGGTGAGGGAGATCCAAGGGTTCGCACCGATACGGGAGCGTTCCTCGGCTTTTATGTGCTCCATATAATCCTTGCGATCATTTGCTTTACCATTTTTGGACTAAGTTTTTACTTTAAAAAAGCAAGTAAAATTTAAAAAAGGAAAAGCCGCTCTTCTACCGGAGAAAAGCGGCTTTTCTTTTTTTACCTAAGAATTACCCGGGTGTATTACCCGAGGAAATTTCTGAATTTAGACGCTCCCGTCGAATACCCGGGGAACAGTTTGTCGAGATTTTTATTACCCAGGTGTTTGTATGAGATCTCGGCAAAGACATCGCGGAAATCGGTCGTCACCGCCAGGTCGCGGCCATCGCTAAGCTGATCGTCCTTGAGCCCTTTCCAATCGCCATAGACCTTGCCGCCCTTGACCGAATTGCCGATGACGAACATGGCGTTGCCGTGGCCGTGATCGGTTCCGCGCGAACCGTTTTCGCGGGCCGTCCGTCCGAATTCGGACATGGTCAGGATCACGACATCGTCCATCTTCTTGCCCAGGTCGGTGGCGAGGGCGGCGATAGCCGAACCCCAATCACGCAGCAGATTTCCCAGTTGGCCGCCGTTCGGCTGGTTGAGCGCCACCTCGTTGGTGTGCGTGTCCCAGCCGCCGCTTTCGGCAAAGGCGACTTCAAGTCCGACGTTCGCTTTGATCAGCTGCGCGATCTGCTGCAGCGAGCGTCCCAAAGCCGAGTTCGGATAGGCCGCGCCGTTTTCTGGTTTGTACTGTGACGGGTTGGCTTGCTTGAGAAAATTGACCGCCTCAAAAGTTTCTTTTCCGGTTTCGCCCAGGCTATCTTTCACGTTGTCTTCGTAGAGGCTTTCAAAACCGCCCTGCACGCTCTTTGTATAAGCGCCCGCCTTGACCGCAAAATCCGAAAGGTTGCTCATCGCGATGGTCGGCGCTTTGCCCAGCAAACTGCGCGGGACCTGCTGCGTCATGGCCACCGCGCGAAAAGGCGAATCGCTTTCGCTTTTCTGCGTTTGCAGCACGCGGTTGAGCCAGCCGTCGCGGGTGCCCTTATTTCCCGGCGTGCCGGATTCCATATAATCCTGCGCGTCAAAATGCGAGTGCGTATTATCGGGCGAGCCGGCCGAATGTACGACCGCCAGCTGCTTATTTGTCCAAAGCTTTTCAAAGGGTTTAAGCGATGGGTGCAGCCCGAAGTGGCCGTCGAGGTTTACCACGCCGCCGTTGGCGCTGGGTTTCGGCAGGGCGATGGTCCGGCGCAGATCGTAATACTGGCTGTCGCCGTAGGGCACTACCATATTCAATCCATCAACCGCGCCGCGCTGGAAAATTGTTATCAGTATCTTTTTCTTGCCATTGTCGTCCGCCCCCTTGTTAATTAGGGCCGAGGCGTTGGCAAACTGGTGCAAAAATTTCGGAGCCATCCCCATCAGGCCAAAGCTCGCCAGCGTAACACCGCTTGTTCTTAAAAAATATCTTCTATCCATAATTGCTACCTCAAATAAACTCCCCTCCTTACTAAGGAGGGGTGGCGCCGTTTTTCGGCGCCGGGGTGGTTCTCCAATTCCTATTGCCGCCTACTGCCGCTGAAACTCAGGCGAGCCCAGCACCAGGCTCACAACTTTAAAGATCTCGGCGTTGCCCGTCGGCGGAAGCAGCCGCGCTTGTCTTCCCTGCGGGCCTTCATTGCCCTGGCGCATATTCGGCACTTCCATATCACCATCGCCCATTTCAGCCAGTTTGGCTTCGGGCAGAGGCTGCTCAAGCTGTTTCAGCAAGGCCGCTCTCGTGCTCGCGGAAATTTCGCCGTCCAGCACGGTCGCGATCGCATTATCCAAAACCTTCTGTTTATCGACCGCCTCGAATTTTTTCAGATCGACTTTGGTTCCCGGTATGCGGCTCGAAGCCAGCGCCACCGCAAAATTTAATCTTTCCAGCAGCGCGCCGGTGTTGACCCAATCTTCAGCCGTGTCCGGGTAACCGGTCGGCGCCTGGTAACCGTAGGGCACTTCGCCCATTTTGTTGATCAGCGCGATCAGGGCCGGTGACGAAGTCGTGTCGGCGCCCAGCGCGCGAATCGAGCTCACCACCACTTCAAAAGGCGTCTTGATCTTGGCGCGGTAGTTTTCCGGCGCAAAAAATTCCGGGTCGCCGAACAGTGCCTTGAGCGTCGTTTTGATATCGCCCGAAGATTTTTGGAAGGCGGCGGCCACGCGGCCGACCAGCGCCTCGCTCGGGTTATCGCTGACAAATTTCACCGCCAGTTTTTTCGCGATAAATTTCGCCGTCGCCGGGTTTTTCACCAGCATGTCTATCACCTGCAAACCGTCTTTGAGTCCGTCGCCTTTTATCTTTTGTCCGAGCACGGTCTTTTCGCCGTTGTCGTGCCAGCGTGAATTAAAGAAAAACTCGCCGCTGTCCACGCCTTCGGGAATTCCCTGCCGGCGGGCCAGCTGATCGTAGCGGCGCTCGTCATTGCCCTGGATCATCGCTCCGGCGGCGCGGCGGTATCCGCGCGGGTCGGCGATCGTCCAGCCGGTAAAGCAGCGCGCCACTTCCTGCACGTCTTTTTGCGTATAGCCGCCATCCACGCCCAGCGTGTGAAGTTCCATCAGCTCACGCGCGTAGTTTTCATTGATGCCGCGTTTCTGTCCCTGCTGCTGTTGTTGTTTCAACCGCTGCATCAGCACTTCTTCGCTCACCCCGCGCTGCTGCGCGACGCGGGCGCGGACCTGCGGGTTGCTCATCAATCTTTCCAACTGCTGCCCGTTTGGTCCCTCCTGAGGCGCGTTCGGATTGATGCTTTCAAAATTGTCGAGATAAAAGAGCATCGCGGGATGCTGCGCCGTTCCCACCAGCAGATCTTTAAAATTGCCCAGCGCATTTTTGCGCAGCACGTCGCGTTCGTAACTGGGAATATACCAGCGCACGGCCGCCTTGCCGGCGTACACGTTAAAGTGATTTTGCCAGAAATCGACCATCACTTCCTGCAGCTGTTTTTCGCTATAGACGTCGCGCAGCACTCGGTTGGAAATTATTTGCGGCACAAGCTGCCCGGCCGGGCGCAGATCGTATTTCTGATAAATAGCGGTCAGTTGTTCGCGGCGCTTGCGCTGCTCATCCTGAGTGACATTAGGATTTACTTCCTGCTCGGGCTGCTTGCCGTCCGCCGCTGCCGGGGGCGGAGGCTGGTTACGGGCGTTATTTTGGGCATTATTTTGGTTACGGTTGCGGCCCTCGAGCATCTGCAGCAAAGCGCCGGGATTCGGGTATTTGGCAAAAACCTCGGCCGTGGACATATTAAAAACTTCGAGGTTTTTGACCTTGTTTTCGGCTACGGTGTCGCTGATGCCCGCCGGGTCAAGCTGCTGGTCGATATATTTCTGCAAACCCATCGCCTTGACCTTTTCCGCGTCGCCCGGCCGCGCGCCATAACCCAGACGATTCAGCACGTGCCGGATCTTTTGATCTTCGGTCAGCGCTTTTCCTTTATTGTCAGGCGCGCCTGATATCGGACGCCCTGCCAAAACAGTGGAAATAGTCCCGGTAAATAGCACAAAAATAAAGAGTAATGATAAAAAATGCCGGGTTGCGTTCGCAACTGCCGAATTTCTAAACGACTTCATTTTAAAAAACCTCCCAAACTTGCCCTTAAAATTATTATGGCAGAACCTTAGTATAACTGCCGAAATGTTCTGAATACTTAGACGCATAACAGGTTAAAAAGCCTGAAAAAGTAGCGCCAGCGTCCCGCTGGCTGTCGTGTGGGCGTCCCGCCCACGCAAATCCGACGGCGAGATGGCGGCGCTACAGGTCTTAAACCTGCAACTTAAGGTAATTTACCTACATCTAATTGCTGGTCAAATATTGGATTAAAATGCTTCTTCGGTTAAAATTAATAAAGTGGAAAAAATTATGCGTAAGTATCTATTAAATTTATTGCTGCCCTTATTAGCCTTCAGTCTAAGCGGTACTTACGTTTCCGCCCAGAACAAGACCTTTACCGACGCGAATGCCGAATATACTTTTGAGATCCCGAGCGATGCCTGGAAGATCGTGGCCAAGCCGTCGGCCCTTAATCCCAACGTGGAAATGGTCTATGTCGATCGGCAGGACGGCTATCTCGAAGTCAAAAAGAGCGTGGGCAGCGAGGAAGACCAGCTTTCGGATATTATCACTCGCGAGCAGGATCAGAGATTACAGTTTCAGCCGGGTTATGTGGCGGGAAAAGATGAAGCCTTTGCCGGGAATCTGAAGGGCAGGGTGTTCAACTACGAATTTGTCCGCTCAGGCCGGAACATGAGCGGGCGCATCTATTTTCTCAAATACGGGCCAAAGACCATCTATCTTTTGCGCTTTACCGGCCTGCGCGACAAACTGCGCGCGATCAGGAGCGAGACCGATCAGATCGCCCGCACCTTCCTGGTAAAATAAACGTAACCATATTTCGGTATTTTTAAAGGCAGGTAATCCCTGCCTTTTTTATTTTAAACTCCCCTCTTTACGAAGGAGGGGTGGCGCGCGCTTCGCGTGACGGGGTGGTTCTCAGTTCCTGATCCTCGTATTGCGTATTGCGTATTGCGTATCACGTATCGCGTATTACGTATCACGTATTCCGATCTACCAAAATTCATATATCTCGTCTTTTTATTTTACGCCTCACGCAATTTCATTTATCTTATTTCTGTCCTCAATGACGGAAACTCATCACGAAAACACGGAGCGCTATATTTGGCTGAGATGGCTGGGGGTATTGGCCTGCGGGCTGGGGATCGCTTTTTTTCCCAAACCGGAATCGGTCACGCAATCGTCGTGGACCCTGCTGGCGATCTTTATCGCGACGATCGTCGGTTCGATCCTGCGCCCGGTGCCGGCCGGCGCGATCGTGCTGCTCGGCGTCGCGGCGCTGGCGATCTTCAAAGCGCTCACCATCGAAAAAGCGCTGCAGGGTTTTGCCGAACCGGTGGTATGGCTCGTGCTGGCGGCGTTTTTTCTCTCGCGCGGGATGGTCAAAACCGGGCTCGGACGCCGGATAGCATTGATCTTTATCAAATTTCTGGGAAAGAAAACCCTCGGCCTGGGTTACGCCCTGGTGCTGACCGATTGGCTTTTGGCCAGCGTCGTTCCTTCAAACGGCGCGCGCAACGGCGGCGTCATTCTGCCCATCGCCCGCAGCATTTCGGAAACCTACGATTCAAAACCCGGCCCGTCCGCCCAAAAACTCGGTGCATTTTTAATGCTGCTGCTTTACCAGTGCGACGTCATTATCTGCGCCACTTTCCTCACCGGGCAAGCTTCAAATGCCATCATTCGCAGTTTTGCGATGGAAAATGCCGGCATCCAGCTGACCTACCTGGGCTGGTTCGTCGCGGCGATCGTGCCCTCCACCATCTCGCTCATCGTCATTCCGCAGATCGTTTATCGCCTCTGCCCGCCGGAGATAAAACACACGCCTGCCGCCGCCCAAATGGCGACCGAGGAACTAAAAAAACTGGGCCGGATAACCTGGCGCGAGATCGTTGTGTCGGCGGTTTTCATCACGGTCGTCGTGCTCTGGATGACGGCCGACCTTACTAAATTGGACATCAATCTCATCGCGATCATCGGCGTCTGCCTCTTGCTTCTCACCAACATTTTGACGTGGAAAGATCTGGTGACGGAGACCGCCGCCTGGGAAGTGTTCATCTGGTACGGGGGGTTGGTAATGATGGCCAAGGAATTAGGCAACACCGGCATCACTAAACTTTTTGCCGAAAATACCGCCGCCTATACTAAAGGGTGGCAGTGGTGGCTGGCATTGGGCGTGCTGGCGCTGGTGTATTTTTACTCGCACTACGCTTTTGCCAGCATTACCGCGCACGTCACCGCGATGTACATCCCGTTTCTTATCGTCTGTATCAGCGTCGGCGCGCCCGCCGGCCTGACCGTGCTGGTGCTGGCCTATATCTCTAACTTAAACGCTTCGCTCACCCACTTTGGCACCACCAGCGCCCCGATATATTTCGGCGCCGGCTACGTCCGCCAACGCCCCTGGTGGTCGATCGGCCTCCTCGCCTCATTCGCCAATATCATCATCTGGACCGGCACCGGCCTGATCTGGTGGAAGATCCTCGGCTGGTGGTAAAAGAAATGGTTGCCCCCCAATCAAACATTCCTGCCAACTTCTTTTTTAAGCTAGCTATCGCAAATAACTCCCTGTTTTGGATAGTTTCAATAGTCGACTTTTAGATTCAGCAACTGATCTCTCGCATCGAGCTTGTTTCTGTCGGAAGGTTTAGTCGAATCACATCCACCTATAATAAAGGCATATGTATCATCAATAGCCTTAGAAATTGGATCAGTGGGACTCTTAAAAGCTGTCTTTGCTTCCAAGCAAGATTTCCCCTTAGTGATTTGCGTCAAAGCAAATCCCATTACAACTCCTACTTTATAATCCGTTGGAACAGCTACATTCGGGATAATACCAAGGCGCTCAACAGTTTTGACGGTATCGGATTTATCTATTAGTGCAATCAATTCACTTGTGGCTTTGGTAAAATCTCCATAACTTTCGACATTTAATTCTTTACTAGCCAAATTTCCAATTATCGTATTGATACCTGGGTTAGAGAGTCCATAGACTACTATATTCACCCTATTATTTTTATTGTTTATCGTAGCATTCGCCGCAACAACTGGCAGACTCAAATCTCCCTGAGCTGAATAATTAGCTATGGTAATAATCATTCGGATTGTTTGACCATATTTCATTGTTGTAGCATTGTCTGAAGCTAGACAAGCGGCGCTTCGTGTGTAGTCTCTAATTAATACCATCTGATTAAGACTGCCTTCGAGCTTTAAAAAAGGTAAACCGGCCTTAAGAGCAGCCGTAGTACTCATTAACGTTTGATTATACTCTGTATTTGCTCCTATCTGTTGAAGAGTCGGGGGGCTATCACAAACTGGGAAGGCATTCGGTGCTAAACTTGGTGACGAAGGGCTAATGTCTGCGGCTAAAGCTGACATCTTTTCTCCATTTTCCGAAAGAATCGACATTAGTTTTGCACCTACATCCTTGTTGGTAACGACATCGATTTTTGGGTTATTCGAACTCGATTGAGGATTAACTTTATTGATAGGTACAAATACTTGACTGCTCGCACTTGAGATGAAAATTGCGATATAGAACAAAAGAAAGAAAGATTTTATAGAAGTGTCAATTAAACGTAAATGGAACATTATTTTTCTCCTTATCAATACAAATCCTAAACACCTCAGCCAATTTACTCATATAAATAACAACTTATACTTTCCTTGGAGAAATAATAGGTTTCTGTAATCTGCTAGTTGTGCTTATGAATCTGGGAGAATCCAATAATACGTGAGATTAACTCAGTTTAGCAAACATTAGCGCCAAAGTTCGGGAGTACGAGATTCCTAAACCACTTAAAAACATTTCGAATCTGCTTTGAATAGACCGAACTATACTCTCTTTTATTCAAATTGCAAGACTTTTTTCAAAGCGTTTTATTAATTTTTTGAGGTTATGGTTGAGAGTTAGTCTAAACGATTGAGTCGTCCTGAAATAGGTTGACACTTTTTAGTTGTAGTTTAGAAAGTCTGTGTGGTTAGCCGCGCAGGCTTTCTTGTGTATAGCGTCCGGTGTGTTCATCTGTAAGCTCAGATG
>DASYKT010000055.1:0-69528 GCA_035995185.1 Pyrinomonadaceae bacterium | reverse complement strand
TCTCAAAGGGCCGCTGCCCCAGATCAAATTCATCCCGACCGGCGGAGTTTCGTTAAAAACCGCTGCCGATTTTATCAAGGCCGGGGCCAGCGCTCTTGGTGTCGGAACCGATCTGGTCGATGTAAAAGCTATCCGCGCGGGCGAAGCTCACGTCATCACGGAACGAGCAAAACAGTTTATCGAGATAATACGCGAAGCACGCGCGGCGTAATAAAATTTATTTTCTTACTCCGGCTCTCGCACCACGTGCCAGGGATTGGTCGCCGGCGCCAGGTCCAAGGTAACAGCCATTTTCACCAGGTCGGCGAGTGAATCGGCCTTCATTTTCAGCATCATCTTTCCCCGGTGTGCTTTCACCGTGATCTCACTGACCCCCAGTTGTAACCCGACCTGTTTATTCAACAGTCCCGAAACCACGAGCGACATTACTTCTTGCTCACGCGGCGTTAACGACTCATGACGCGCGCGGAGGTTCCGTATCTCGGCTTCCTGACCCAGTGCCGTCTTGCTGCGGTCGAGGGCAAACCGGATAGCATTGAGAAGCACATCATCATCGAAGGGGTTTTGTTAAGAACTCGATGGCGCCGCCCTTCATGGCCTGGACGGTCATCGGCACGTCGCCCGTAAAGCGCTCTCAGACTCGGGAACGCTCTGAACATCCTGAATATTCCCGTTGGATGGCTAATAGACAAGCTGAGTATCGGGCAAACGGATGGGAAGATGGCTACTGGTTCCGCCCTTACGTATCCGAACGAGATGCCCTAGATCAGGCTGTTCAGATGGCGGATAGATTTAATCGTATTTTCATGAGAACCCTGAGGCAGTTGAGAGATTTACGACGATATTCTCCAGTGACGATCAATAACGCAAATCAGGTGAATATCGCGGCCGATGGTGGGCAACAGGTAAATTTATCGGAAGGTTAATTAGCAATGATGCACCCGATCAAATCGTATCGGGTTAAATAATCGATCAAATACCAGTCGTTAAACATCGAAATCTAATTGAGCGTTTCCGGCATCATTCTCGCCATAGTATATGGAGAGGCGTTAGGACGATGTTTTCCGGTTTGGATCCTTTGCCGACGAGGTGCCTAATTGCGTTTATCTCGACGCTTCGATCCAAAACAGCCTGAAATAGGGCATCGTTGTCTTTTCCCTGGGCCATCATCGATAAGGCCAGTTTTACCGCTTCCACATAGACAGGCTCGTCAACCAATTTTTTCTTTCTTTATCAAAACGATTTCCCGCCGTCATAGCTACAGCGCACATACTCGTCACAAAATCCAACAGGCACATCCTTCATAAAAGCCCGTCCAAAAGCCAGCGGTACAAAATCAATTATCAGGTATGCCATCTTAATAGACACGCCGGTTTTTGGAATAACAAGCCCCAGGGTTTCCAGATCGGCTGCCGTCTTATATTCTACGAATACCGGAAGTGCCTTTTTGATCGCCTCTGAAATTTCTATATAAAGATAATAGCATCAGAGGTAAGGTGAGGAGGAAATACTAGAACAGGGGGCTATAATTTAGCGATGACCTGTTCGGATAGTAAAAGATCCTTCGCAAAACTAACTTCGCTTAGTCTTAATTTTTCCAGGATGCTTTTAATATCAAGAGGCAGATCGTCCAGCTTTAATTCTTTTTTTGGCGATGTTAGGTTGAGTGAATATAATATTTGAAGGCCTGGTTCCGTAATTAAGCTCCAGGAAATTGGCCGCTCTTTGTTCCGCGCAGCATCCTACTGGAGTGCCGCTGCTGCTCGGTCCGGTAAGACCATTTAGGAGCCCGCCTATTCTCGATCCAAAGATCGAAGGAGCTTGACCTGATGTCATTGCAGTAGTAAATCCTCCCTTTATATCTGTGGCTCCCACCATAGCTCCTGGCTGGGATCCGGGATTCGCTTGCAACCAATTATCTCTTGCAACTTCAGCCTGGATTTGAGCGTCCGCCCGAGCATATTGCGCAAAACCTGATGGCGCCGAAGCCGGCTGGCTTGTATTTCCATACATAGGAATACCTTTGAAGGTGGAAACAGTATTCACACCAGATACGTTTGACGCTGCAAAAAAGACACCACCCTGGAGGATTTGACCGACCGCCGCAATTGTGGCGGCTGTTTTATATGCATCCTGGGTGGCCATTATCACATGGCGAGTTTCAGGTCCGCGTTTTCCTAATAAACGATTTGGGCGTCCGTCGGGATAGCCATTCACCCAATCCTGAAATTCGTAGGCGCCCGCCTGGTTAAGCCGGTCAACCCTGGTATTGCCGTGAGTTACATCATAAACAAAACCACTTGCTTTTTCCTGATAATACTGTATTTCGTCCTGAAAGGATTTGACCCAGGCCGGAAATGAAAAGATCACGATCGGCGGTCCGTCACCGGCGGTTTGCAAACCGGTAGGGTCGGTAAAGATCAGCGGATTATTCAGCGTATATGCGTACCGGTTGAAGTCTGGGGGTTGGCCGACTCCTGACGCTAATAAAGGATCGACCGCGGTAAATCGTCCGTGTAGATTCTGATAATATCTGCTTCGGCGAAATCCAGACCGGTTTCTGCGTCTTTCTCGTAGCCGGCCGTTAAAGACAAATGAAGGTCCGTCGTTTTCGGATCGTTTATTAAATTGTCATTTAATTTATTGTCGTTTATTTCGAGAAATTACGAATAAAATAACATTCCAAACACCGAAAAAAGAATTAGATTTTTCTAAGTGTAAAGAAACGCTTTTTTCGGAAGTTAATATCAAGTTTAAGTCAGCTTCTTGCATTTCAGAGTCAAGCCCGAAACGATCTCGCTCAGCGGTACAGCGTCTTTTGAGTCGCCATAAAGCTGAAAGATCTGTTTGTTTGTAAAAAGAAACACACATGAATCTTCATGACTTTTTTGCGCCTTGAAAGAAATGCCAATGAGCTGCTTTTATTTGTTTTGTAGCTACTAATTCGGGTGTCCGGCTTTTCCCCAATCTCAGGGGTTCTCCTCCGGATCGAAAGCTGGTGGTGTAGGGGTTGGAATACCAAAACTCCGAGTTCTCGACTTTTTCACACTTCTATTTTAGACAGCGATCTCCATATTTCGATTATTTCGCCATTAATGCCGGCACTTTTAAATGCTTTGAGTGTTTGTTGCGCCGCTTCAACACACCGAAAAGCGCTAGCTGGGTTTGCTTTTATAAATCGCTGCTACCTCAGTCGCAAGTTTTACAAATACCGTAGTTTCCGTATTCGTTACTTTTCCTGACTAGCTTTTTAAATCATATTCACCACTTTTAATTTTCGCTAACAGATAAGCCTTCAACTCATCATCGTCAACTCTATCAAAATCGTGTACAAATTTTTTCAGGCCTTCCGATATCCTTAGTTCATCTGCAAATAGAAGTTTTGCGAGTATAAACTGGTAATCTGCCAGCTTTTGAAAGCTATTCTCCAGATCCATCTCTAACTCAGAGTTTCTTAAAAAATTCAGAGTTTTCGTTATCTCAATTTCGGCTTCAACCAGAATCCTCTCCAGATTTCTCTTGTTTTCTTCGTATTTCGGAAGAAATGATTCAAGTTCGTCAAGAGTGTTTTTATATTGGGACATATTATTTTTTTATCGGCTGTATATGCCAAATCTCTTTTGTTGTAGGATATACACCATTTCCCATCCAGCATGGACGTACCGATAAAAACCTTTTTTGGCAAGATCGGGAGTGGCACTTTCGGCGTCCATTGCCTCCAGCTGAAAATCACCTAACTCCCAAAAGGGTTATCCTGGCAAAGGTTTTCTCGGTCTCAAGATCGACATATATATAGGTATTGTCAGTCCTGAGCGGCCTATTCACCCTGACCGTAATATTTCTATCAAAAAAGTAGTCTCTTTTTTCCAGGAACCACTTTCTCTAATTCATCAAGATTTTTATCCTATGTTGGGAAACCAAATTCCTCGATAATTTACCAGGCCTATATTGGGCAATACATGATTATCTAGCGACGAGATGTCAATATTTTCCACCACTTGTTTTATCTCAGGGAAGGGATCATTATTAAAAATCTGCCCTTTCATCAACTCCACAGCGTCATCCAAGCTATAAGCTGTCACACCACAGCCCATTTTAAGACCTACATAGCTTTTGTATCTCGGCTGATCTTCGGAAAAATTGAATCTTATCCAATATCTAATAAGATGGCTCATAAAGCTTGTTTACTCCTGTCCTCGAAGATAAAATGGCAGCCTATTTGGCTCAAATCGAATCGCAGGCCCTATCGAAGGATTGTGAACTCCCGGCACGATACCATGCGTATCAATTGAAGGCAGCCCCTTCTAAACCTTCATAATAAGGTAGACTGCCCCGCGGAGCAATATAATCTATATCACTTCTTGTTCCTGGCCCTTTTCCTATCGGGAGAGTAGTACCCACGCCTCTTCGAATACCATTTGCAGCCGATCCGACAACCTCAATAGGCCGCCCCGCTTCATTGACCACAGTTTGTATTTGTTTGGTCTCAAGGGGAGTTAAGTCCCCCAGAATACTAGGAGCAAGAATCCTACTTTCCATGAACCCTTTGCCAACAGTACTAATTACTCTTGCGCCTCCACCGACCGCTGGCAATACAGCAAAATAAAATTCAAAGCTGGCGTCATTAACCTGACCGGTTATCCTAAAATCATGCTCTGCTTCCGGAGTTCTTACCACATCCCAACCGTTTCGATCGTAGTCGCTCAAGTTCGCAGCCACACCCAGAACAAAATCCGCAGCACCAAAGGCTATCGGCAGATGGCCTAAAGGTCCTCGGGGGTTATAAATTACTTCCATTCCATTGCGAAGCCCTTCGCCACTAGTACAAAGGTGTCCCGCTGAGTTTCTAGTCGTTAATTCTACGAATCCGGCAGGAGGGGCAGCGCCGTTTCTAACATATTTCCCCGTTGAGTATCCATCCGGTTCCTTCGGTACATACCATTTACCAGTAGGTTCCGTTGTCGCCTGCAATCCTGTGGGGTCAGTTAGCAGAAGAGGATTGTTAAGAACATAAACATAGCGATTAAACGTTTGCGGATTTCCCGACTTACCGCTTGCCAAAAGGGGATCAGTCGCGGTAAATCTTCCATGCTGGTTGTTGTAATATCTGGCTTCAGCAAAATCCAAACCTGTCTCGGCGTCTTTTTCATAACCGGTGAAGCGTTTTCGTAAATTATCCTGGCCCGCCGCTGAATATTTGAGGTTGGCAGAACGACTTCCGACTCCGGCATTCAGTTCTTCGCCGAATGGCATAAAATCACGTCTGGAAACCACGTTGCCCTGCTTATCTGTGATCGCTCGAGGACTACCTAATCGATCTGTAGCGGTATAGCTTATTGTGGGGTTTTGAGAAATCTGGCTGGAGTACTCCGCTATGAGTTTTCCTTCGGCGTCATATATAAATACCGTGGTCTCTAGGTTAGAGATCTTTTTAACTCTCCTCCCGTTACCATCGTAAGAATAAGCGCCAACGGGAGTAGTAACTCCATTTTTATAAACCTGCGTTTGCTTATTGTCGCCATTAAAAACAAACGAACGCCCGCCTTCGGCAGGTCGTTGATATAGGGCTTCAGAATCTTAAAGCCATTTGTGCTGTTCAAACCAATTCTTAAGATCAAATAAAAATCTCTGAAGATCAAAATCAATGTTTTTGTATCTCCCGATTATTGCAGGAATTTCATCAAGCATTTTTTCGGCTACTATTCTTTTCCGAAGATCATCATTGGCATGCTTCATTTGATCTAAATCAAGCATTATATCCATGTAAAGACAGTTCTCTTTTTTTGAGAAACGAACTCTCTGTGTAAATTTATGAATAGGATCGCGACACATGAGTACGATACAAATACTTATGTTTGCATCATCATATTGTTTGGTCTCAAAGACCTTATAAAATCCCGTATCGTTTAACACGGAGGTGACGTCACCCAGCTTCGCTTCTAGGTCGCTGTCACTCAAAATATCGATTCTCATAAAATTTGTAACACTATTTTACCATCTTATTACCCGCAGGTAAAAAACCATTTAGGGTTCTAAAATCCGTTATTCTAGTCTTTTCCATTTGGAGCACATCCTTAAATAAAGATGACTTAAATTCCGTAACGTAATTGAGTCCAGAGCCCGTATTTCTTAGAAAACTTCCCGAATATCTGGAAGCCGGATTAATGGTCGTTCCGAATTTCCACACCTCGCCCGTCTTAAGGAACATTTCCCCCACCGCCTCTTTGCTTCCTCTTTCCATAATTGGATATAACCCATCTTTCGCAGCTCGCAACGCGTACTGCTCCATTTGTCTCACTTCGGGTTTAACAGCCGTGGCCGCCGCCTCTTTAAAGGGAAACAGGTTCTTAAAAAATCCCGTTCTAACCGCATCGGCACCCTTTAATTTAGAAGTAAACCCCGCCGTCATCATACTGAGCGCAGGGTTGCCTAACGCCTTTTCTCCCAATGGATCTTCCAGGAAAATATTAAGGTCTTTTTGAAGCGACGCTGTTGTAAGCTTCGGTCCGGAGGGCCAGGAAGTATAGTTTTCATGAAGCATGTAGAAAAATCCGCGTGCCCAATCCCAGGAACCACCGGCAAGTAAAACAGCTCCTTTTGTTGACGTGCACTCTGCATCAACGCAGCCTTGGTAATGAAATTCTCCTTTAAGACCTAGATCGATCCATTGAGAAGAATCAACTTCAGTCCCATCGTTAAAAGTCTTATTATCTTTCGACCATTCAAACTTGTTTCCTCTGCGATACCAATCCAACCCTAGTGGATCGGTTATTACTATGGGGTTATTTCCTACCTAAATATAACGATTAAAAGTTTGAGGATCAGTGGATTTTCCACTGGCTAATAGAGGATCTACAGCGGTAAATCTACCGTGTTTGTTGTTGTAATATCTCGCCTCGGCGAAATCTAACCCTGTCTCGGTATCTTTTTCATAACCGGTAAACCGCTTCCTGAGATTGTCCGCGCCCGCTAGCGCATATTTCAAAGTTGTAGAACGATTACCCACGCCGGAATTCAGATCTTCACCGAAAGGCATAAAGTCGCGCCGGGAAATTACGCTTCCGCTCTTGTCTGTTATTACCCGGGGGCTGCCTAAGTGATCTGTTGTGGTGTAAGAAATGGTCGGGTTCGGGGGAGCCTGACTGGAATACTCAGCAATAAGCTTTCCGCTGGAATAAACAAAGATAGTAGTTTCCTGATTACTCTGAACAAATTTTTTGACGCGGTTTCCTTCGCCGTCATAGTAATACTGGCCGATAACAGTTCCGTTCTCATCTTTTACGGCGATCTGTTTATTGTCACCGTTGAAAGCGTACTGCCAGTTTTGAGCGTCAATTGTTACGTTGCCATTCTTGTCATATTGGTAGCTTGAGGAACTAAACCGGTTAGTATTTGCATTAATGGCCGGCGTTTGGGTCGTGTTTGTGGTGCCGACCGTTTGATTGAACGAAGTTCTATTCCCAAAGCGATCGTAACCAAAAGTCTGACTCCAATTATTTCCGGTACCGTTAGGTTCCTTTGCTTCGGTCAAACGTTGCAACGCGTCGTACTTGTATGTTTGTGCGAAAGAGGTCCCAGGTACAGTTAGAGTTTGTTTGGCTATATTGCCGGTATTCTTCAGGACATCGACTGCGTCGTTAGCCTGCAATTCTCCGTATTCGTAATTTACTTTCCAGAGACTGGTGTTGTTTGACGCCGTCCCCAGCCCGAGCTGAGTGATTTGCTGGCTCGTATTAACCTGAGCGGTCTCCCAAGTGCCATTTCCTAACTTAAGAGCGCTTATTCCGCCGGCAGCGGTATAACTGAAATTGCTGATGTAGGTGTGTCCGGAAACTGCGACTCTCGATAGATCGCCGTCGGATTCCAGGAAATTCCTGACCACTTCGCCCGAAGGGTAGATTTCTTCCGTCAGCGCCCGACAGATTGTACTTATAGCTCATCGGGTAGGTCTGCCCGTCAGTCACCTGCTCGCTCGAAAGCACGCGGCCCATGTAGTCAAAGTTTGTATAGCGTGTTTCGGACACACTGCTGCTTACTTTGGTCAGCTTGCCTTTAGCAAAGTTGACGGTTCCACTCAAACCCTTGCCGTCGTAGAAATAATTCACCGGTGGCGTAGTTATCCCCGAAGGCTCGTTTGAATAGCTGCGGGTCTTGACGCGGCCGGCCTTGTCATAGTCGTTGGTAGTGACGGTTCCTTTGGCGTCGGTGGCTGTCAGTACATTGCCTGGAACGTCATAGGTAAACGCCGCGCTCCAACTTGAGTTACCCGTGATCGGGTCCGTGTAGGCCGAAAAGCCTGTATTGGCTTCCTGCTCCGGCTGTTTTACCCGCTGCAGCCGGCCGAGATTGTCATAAAGGAAGTAACGATACTGGATAGTTTCGCCAGCCTTGCCTTGCTGAACTTTAACCATCTGGCCCGACTTTGAATAAGTGTAATAGGTCGGCTGATTCGGGGTGTCGATCGGGCCCAGGTCCGCCGTCACCGTGCCGCCGATCGCGGTCGGCTCATCGACCCTGACCAGCTGCCCCAGCGCGTTGGTGATAGAGCGCCCTTTGCGCTCCGAAGCGTCATTTGAGATGACCACCGTGCCTTCGTAGCCCGGTACCGTCGAGATATCAAAGCTCGTCGTACCCAGGCTCTGCAGGGTTTGTCCTGCGGTCTGGCACAGGCTGACCGCAATCGGAGCGTACTTTTCCACCGCCCGCCCGATCTCATCAAAACGCGTCTTGTTCCAATAAGCCGCTTCGCCCTGGCGATAGGGGTTAGTGACGCAATCCACCCGCCCTATCGAGTCGTACCCTGCCGTTCCTTGGATCTTCAAATCCAAATCCCAGCCCATACCCTTCAAAAACGTCCCTTTCCGTTCTGGTTCCGTCGGGTGCTATGGTTGTTATAGTTAGTGACTGCTGCTGGTATGTCCACTCCTGATCTTCCGTTGTACCATTAAAGCTGACATATCTCTTGAGCACTCCGCGATTGCCTTGCTGATAAACTTCCAGTGCGGAAAATCCGATCGGATTTACCTGGCCGTATTCAAAGCGTTCATAGCTGCCGGACGGATAAAATATCTTTGTGATCTCACCGTACTCGTTATACTTGAATATGTATTTCTTTCCGGTAGGCAGGCTTATTTCCGAGATTACGACGGGGTTAAAGTTTGCTACATTTCCGTTGACTTCCCGGGCCGCGCAGGTACGATAAAACGTCAGAAACCTGATCCCGTTCACTATCTGGTCATCCAATGGCCCGGGTGTCTGATTTTCAAAAAGGTGTGCCGCGCCTATCGGATCGCCTATCGGGGTCGTACAATTGTCCGCCCCCGCGGGCTTAGTTCGCATATTGCCGGGATCTTCAAACACATTTTCCAGGTTGTCCCAGGTCATTGAATAAGCCATGGGCTGATTATTCAATCCTTTTTACCTGTAGGTCCTGGGTGCCCGTGTCATGTGGAAATGGACTGCTGAATGGATTTTTGATCTCGCGGCTCATGGTATCAATCCACTTACCATCGAATCCGTAGATCGATTCGTTGCCGTCGGCATCGACAAATTTTTCCGGCGTGGTTGAAGGAGGCTGATTCGGTTGAGTATAAGGAGTAAATAGGTATTTGCCGCCGCCAGGAAAATAAAGCACATCTCTTACGGCTCCGAATTGTGACTCGCCCATAACCAGGCGAAGCCCCGAACCGTCAACCGCCAGGTAAGTTCCGTAAGAACTGCTGGCGCCATAGCATTCCGTTGGCTCGTTATTGCAATTGTATGCCTTATCGCTCTTGCGAAGCTCATGGGTAACGCCGTCCGGGGTCATTACACTTACTCGTTTTACAACATGCGGAATTTGCGGAACATATGTCGGCGGCAGCGAGTTGCCCGGATTGTTCGTACCGGGTCCGCCGGGATTGAAGATCGGGTTATTGGCAACGCACTCCTGAGGAGGTATAGGCGGGATGTAGCATCCGTCATCCCCCATATTACAAGTGCAAGTCTGGGTAACTTGCCACGCCAGTCCGTTACAGGCGAAACTGTACGCTAGCGTGATCTCCTGATGGCATTCCCCGTTCCCCGTCAGATTAGCCAGGCTGGAAAATCCGCCTGAAACCTGACCTGTATAAAGCGATCCGAATTCGTTATAGACCTCCGAGAGAGGTTCGCCGTAAATGATCGCCGGCTGCAAACTGCTGGTCCACCCGGCGGCTGATTTTTCGGCAAAATTGGGCCTTATTTCCGTGCTTTGGTGGGCCAGGAAGCTATAAGCAGGATTGCTTACCTGCAGCATTTGGGAACGGGCGTTGAACATTTTCATGTTCCACACCTTCGACGAATAATTCAGTACAAAAGGCTTGGAATTACCGCCACGCCCGGGATAAGTAATGATCGGAATAGAAAGCTCCATCGCCAAAGTTACCGGATTTACTCTCGCTGAAGACTTTAAGTTCTGATCCGCCTTATTGCTGGTGGACGAATTATTTGTCCGGATGCGCTGCCAAACATACCCGTCAATAAACAGACCGCAATAAAAACAAATCCGATCCGGCTCGCCGCCAAAGATGTATAAAAAATATTCTGTAACTTCATAACTTTCCTCGTCCTGACACTTTCTGGTGCTCCGAATAACAAAATTTTGAAACCCGATCTTCGTGCTTTTTTGTTACGCACTATCTCCGGTATCTGCTGGGTACGGGAATGTCTCCGGCTATTCCCCATTGATCGGTTCTGGTAGAACCGTCGCTGCTTTTGCGGATGTACCAGTAACCGACATATGTTCCCGATGAACGCCAGACCGCGATATCTATTTTTCCATCCGCGTCATAATCCGAAGGGACCGCAATGTCTGTTGATTGAACACCCCAGGTGATGGTCTGTGTCTGGCTATTGGAGCTTTGCAGAATGCGCCAGTTGTTGTCGCTCCCTCTCCAGGTGGCATAGTCTGCTCGTCCATCTCCGTCATAATCCGCTGGCACAGGTTTGTCTCCGGCTGCACCAAACGGTTGATAGAGCGTTTGCTGGTCGGCGAGTGAATAACCCCAGAAGGCAGCCGTGCTGTTGCGCCAGATGGCCGGATCGCTCTTGCCGTCGCCGGTATAATCAGCCGGCACCGGCGCGTCTCCATTAGTGCCAAAGCCAAACGAGTAAGTTTGAGAGTTACTGCTGTATTTGATCACCCAGCCCCCGGTAGAAGCGGTAAAAGAAGCGACATCGGTTTTGCCGTCACCGTCATAATCGGCCTGGGCCGGGGTTGAAGTTTCGCCGCCCAGCGTTTCGGTATAGTAAGTGCCGTTGCTGCTGCGGTAGATCCACCAGGTGCCGGCGACGCCGGTAGCGGGACGCCAGATAGCGAGATCGGTCTTGGTGTCGCCGTCATAGTCGCCGGGAGTCGGCTTATCGCCCAAATTTCCGTTACCCCAGGCGGCGGCAAACTGCTGTGAGCCCGGTCCGCCCAGGCAGTACCAGACTCCGCTCGAAGGCCGCCATACCGTCAGGTCCGAAGGTGCCGGCGTATCAACCCCCGCGTCCTTTACTGCCAGTAAGCGGGAACCAGCGTAGATGTATTGCTTTGATAACGGAAGGGAGTCGGTGTTGGAGTAGGCGGTTAAATTCAGGCGGACTAAAACGATGATGTCCTTGCCCAATCCTCCGAAAGAAGGAGATGTAAGAAGCCTGTCCAACTTTCTGAATCTAGACGAAACCAATTTGATACTCATCATTGCATGGCTCGTCAATTGCTTTCGCCCGGAATTCCCTTTTCCAATCCTGTTGCTTTCAGGGGAACAGGGTACCGCAAAAAGCACGACCTCTCGACTATTACGAGAATTGATAGATCCTAGTATTACACCGTTTCGCTCCAGTCCTAAAAATGAGCAGGATCTTGTTATTGCAGCGACTAACTCCTGGGTTATTGGACTAGATAACCTTTCGTTTATTCCAGATTGGTTATCCGATGCGTTATGCCGTCTATCTACCGGAGGAGGGTTTGGCGCGCGAAAGCTATACAGCGATGATGAGGAAGCGATCTTTACCGCAAAGCGTCCCATAGTAATCAATGGAATTGGTGAGCTCGCCAGCCGGTCTGATCTGCTTGACCGGGCGCTTATAGTCAAACTCAATCCTATACCGCAAAATAAACGAAAAACAGAAAGTGCGTTTTGGAAAGAGTTTGAATACGACAAGGCGTCGATTTTTTCTGGAATCCTTTCTGCCGTTAGCTACGGACTGAAGAATTTTGAAAGAGTAAAGTTAGAACATTTTCCGCGTATGGCAGACTTTGCTCAATGGGTTTCTGCGTGTGAAGGAGCTTTAGAATGGGATAAGGGTGCTTTTCTCAGTGCCTATAGCGCAAATCGTCAAGATGCGCACTCGCTCGTATTAGAGGATTCATTGCTTGCCGAGGTACTTCAGGAATTTTGTGAAAGAAATGTTATCAATGATGAATATGACGTTAGTGATGTTTTGTTGAAGGATTTTTTGGCCCAGTTAAAGGACATCGCCGGCGAAAAGCGAAGTAGCGACAAACGTTTTCCAAAAACTTCCAAGGGTCTAAGAAGCGCAATCGAACGGGTTAATCCAAATCTCCGCGAGATTGGCATTTTTATTACTTTCTACGGCAGAAAAGGTTCGAACGCCAGCAAGGGAGCTTCATTAGCTTTAAGATATAGCAGTTCTCAAACATCACAAGCGTCACAAACATCCCTGGAAGAATCCACTGATTTATATAAAGAGCGCAATTTGCCCATTGTTCCGGCGTCACCGACAAATAATTTGTTTCAAGATCAAACTGACGTTTCGATCGGGCATGCTGCTGAAACGCCATTCGTCACTACGCAGATTTAATTTGCGGTGTGACGATAGTGACGTTTATGACGTTAAGCTGCCAACCAATTCTAAATTTATCGTCTAGATAAAATTTGGCAAAAAAAAGATACTAATCAAATTTCCCGAGGGGGAAGAGCATGACGAAACAAAAAAACGTAAAAATGTTACCTAAGACAACAAGCGAAATTATGAATGGCGGCGTATACCTTCAGCAGATTCGCTGCGGAAAGGCCAACTGTCGATGTTCGAACGGTGAAAAGCACATTGGATACTATTTCTTCACAAGGATTAACGGCAAGCTTCATAAAATCTATATCCGAAAAGATCAAGTCGAGGCCTTTTCGAATCTCGCAAAGCAAGTATTCTTAAGAAGAAAGCAAAGTTTAACAGTTACAAAAATTTCCATAAATCTCTTAAAAGAATTTAGTTTGGACTTACGTGAGAGAGACTCCATGCTCACCAGCCTTAAAGGAGATCTGTAATTATGGCTAAAACTAAAACCAAAGAAAAAACCGATAACATTCCTCTGAAATATTCAGACCCTCTTGTTGCCGGCCCCACAGACGCGGAACCTAATCAATTGAAGGTCGCTTCGAAAACTGATTCAGAAATCAACAAGGATGATAAAGATGATTTCAACCAGAAGTATGAAGAAATGCGCAACAATGTAAGCAAGAAGGCTTCACAGCTATTCGAACTTTGGGAATCTGAAATACCCGAAGCTGATTTTGAAGAGGCTGTTCCGATAGATTCTCTGGAGTCATCGGTAGGATATAGTTCTCTTTTCCGTCAGCTACATCATGCTTATGTAGAACGGGTGGCATATTATCGATCGCGCGGGGGCGGTGCCCTTAGTATCGAAGAGGCTCGGGAAAGAGCGTTTCATCCCTGTAAGGACACCGAGGAGGCAAAAAAAGAACTCAATATGATGTTAAATCTTCCTCTTGAGAGCCTAAGCTTTGTAGATCTGTTAAAGCTTCATCAGTTTGCTCCGCGCGTCGCTGAAAGGTTCTGGGAGAACGTCAAACAAGAGGGCCGGCTGGAGTTTGAATCTGGGCATTTGGCGGCGAATATAACCTTTCCTGTCGAATATATGAAAGATCTCTGGAACATTGCGCGTTATCTGGGGGTCAGAGAGTCATTTATCGAACAGTGGCAGCCCGCAGGGGGAATTGAAATCAGCTTAATTGACATGCTTACGCAGGCTTATTTTCAATGGCAATTTTGGCTCAAACAAACAGTCAAGCGATCACAGACACGAGAAAGAGAAGAGGACTATAGATATACAGAATGGAAAAATCATCAGAGAGCAGTTAACAAAGTCCAGGGTTGGGCCGACGGTTATTGGTTGCGACCGTATGTTTGTGAGCAAGAAGCAATCGAACACGCTGTACAAATGGCTGATCGTTGGAATCGAATCTTTATGAGAACTCTGCGCCAACTTAGAGATTTACGAAGATATGCGCCGGTTACAATCAACAATCCAAATCAAGTGAACATTGCCTCTGAAGGGGGGCAACAAGTTAATGTGACAACTGTTGATGAACGATAAAATATTAGTGTGGCTCCAAAACAAAGTGCTTTTTCAACGACCATGAAATTGTGACCATATGAATGCCATTCTCAATTTGGGGCATTTTTGAGTTTCTCTAGGTTTATCTAAGTATTGTATATATGAACTTTCCGGTGTTTTCTGTTTGAATCAGTTTGCCTCAATTTTGACCACTTTTGAAAATTTGGCACACATTTGGCACACAAAAATTTAAAGATTTGCGCTATGAAGTCAGGCTGTCAGTATTTGTATTGTTAAATATTCTAAAATCTCCCGGCTTATGCTAAACTTTCGACACATTTTTTGCTAATCCCATGTCTAATGTGCTCGACAATATCCCGGACACTTTGAAACAAAAGCTTCATGAGGGAAACGTTATTCCGTTTGTCGGCGCGGGGGTGTCTATGGCGGTCGAGGAAAAAAATCCTAAACGACGTCTGTTCCCTAGTTGGAAGGAGGCTATCAACGAAGGAAAAGATTTTCTAAAACGTGAAGGAAGGTCCGACTACGCTCATAAGGTGGAGCTATTAATAAATTCCGATCCGCCCCAACTGTTAGAAGCCGCGCAGGTAATTTACGATAGTCCTTCCTGGATACAGTATCTTACAAAAGTATTCGACCCCTCATTTAAAAAGGTCGATTCCAGAACGTTAGAACTTGCAAAAACTGTTTGGGATATAGGGCAAAACTTCATAATCACCACAAATTTCGACCGAGTTCTGCAAAAAGCCTGTCCTCAATCTGACGACTATAAATGGTGCTCTCGACAAACGAATCTGATTTTAGACGCTCATCGTCAAACCGACAGGAGAGTCGTTTGGCACTTGCATGGATATGTCGATGACCCGAAAGACATTGTCTTTGCGAGATCTCAGTACGAAGATTTTTACGAAAAGGGGTTGTTCAAGTCAGCACTAAAAAGCCTCGATAGCCTGTTAATCGTAAAAAGTTTTTTATTTGTCGGTTTTAGTTTGAACGATGAATATTTTAGAAAGAGACTTGAATATATAAATCAGATCTTTGGCCGTAACGGCCAACGTCACTTTATTCTTCTGCCAAAAAATGAGATCGACGGTCTTGATCTGGGAGACTATATTGACATTATACCTTTCGATGGAATTGGTCTTCCTTTGCTAAATAAGATGAAAGAGTTAGCGGCCTATGTAGATGTTCGCGAATCTCCTATTACGCTAAAAACGGCAGCGAAAAAGAAGCGATTATTTCTTTCCTTCGGGGTCGTTGGCGCATGCATAGTAATCGTTTTCTTTCTTTTCAATACTTTTGCCTGGCAGAATCGTGGATCCGATCCTGCGCCCTCTGCGACGGAGAATTTAATTCCCACAGAACAAAATAAAGAAACAGATGTCCGGGCGCCGGTAAATCTCGCCGGTTCGACGCCCAATAATATTGGGGATGCCAGTAACGAACCTCGGATCGTCCTGGAAAATAAAAGCAAGAATAAGAGCGACGCGATCCGGCCGAAAATTAGCGATCCTGAAAAGGTCGGGGATGAGGAAGCTATTCTTCGCCTTCGGCAGTTAAGAGAATCGGATCCAGCCCGGGCATTGGAGGAAGCTAATAAAATTCTTAAGAGAGATCGTAACAACGGAAAGATGAAAAAATTCCGGAATGAAGTATCAGAAGAATTAAAGGCAGCCAGGGAGAACTAAATATGAGATCGAGAAGGTTGATCAAAACGCGGCTGAAACACACGGTCTTGCTTTCGGTTGTGTTCTTACTGGTGTCAGTGGCAACTTCAGCTCAATGTCCACACAAATTGGATAAACCCCTCAGAATGGAAACTATTCAAACCTGGACAAAAAAAGAGGCAAATGTGTCCGATCGGACTGTCGCCGCATGTATTGAGAAATGGGGAATCGATTTCGATCCTCCAGCGGAGTGGCTGGCCACATTAAAGCAGGCATATCCCCAGTCTTTCGCTATTCTGTCCGAAAAAAAATCCGCTCTTTCAAAGAAAGCTAATGCCGGGCAAAGTGATAAGAAAACCATTAAAGTGCTGGTGGCTAACTTTGATAGTTCGACCGGCGAAAACCGCATGGTGCGCGAAGCTATCCTTGGCCAATTAAAACAGGCGGTTAAAAATTATCCGGATATTGAAATAATTCCGGTACCTGTCAAAATCGGTCCCGAGGATGACAAGATTGCGGTGAAAAGATTGGGAGAGAAATTTGGAGCTGATTTTGTTCTCTGGGGATGGTACTCGACCAGTAAGGTCGGGGCCCTAATAAGCGTTAATTTTGAAGTTGTTTCTCAGATACCGGTGTTAGACACGATAGGCTCTTTTAATAAACCGACTCCAAGGCAAATCGGAGACTTAGATCTTTTTACATTTCAGATCAGTATCGGGGAAGAATACTCGGCGCTGGTTCTTCTAACTCTCAGCCTTATTAATCAAGAGAAAGGCAGTCTGGACGATGCTGAAGATAATCTTACCGCTGCCTTGTCACTTCAAAATTTGTCAAAAGATATGCTCGTTGAACTCTATAAAAGACGAGGACTGCTGAGATTTAACCAAAGAAAAAGACGAGGTTTTAAAACTGTAAAAACGGCCTTTTCTGATTTGGAAGAGGCGCTAAAATTGAAGCCTGATGATGATGACGCCCAGTTCATACTCGGTCAGATGCACACCATTAAAGGCGCCTATACAATTGGAATTTCGCTTTTGAGAAAATCGGCGCAAGGTTCTTCGGATAAATTCGTACAGGTACGTCGGCTGCTTGAATTGGGCATGGCATACGAAAAAAACGGTGACAAAATAGCCCGCGACGACACCTTAAACGAAGCCAAAAGCTTGACATTGCTTCTTACGGATTTTGAAGAGAGGACGTTTTTTGTCGGATTACTCGAACTTGCGAAGGAAAATTTCACGGAGAGCAGAAAAAGCTTCTTTGAACTTATCAAAGTTTCAGACGATCAAGAGTTCAAAGCGATCGCGAGTATCTTTGTCGCTATCAACTACGCGGCAGAAGTAAAATCCGAAGATGATGAAAAAAAAGAGGAAGCTCTTAAAACACAGGCTCTTACTCATCTAAAGGCGGCTGAACGACATCTTGAAAATCTCGAAAGTTTGGAATTGCTGGGCAATCTAGCGGCTGGGCTTGGAGACTGGGATCTAGCCCTTTCTGCATTCTCTACGGCTTCTAAGCTGGATCCGCACAATGGTTCGTGGTACATTTTGCGCTCTGCCGTTTTCGAAGAGAAAAAAGATTTGAATAACTCGCTTAAGGATTTAGAGTCAGCTATCAATGTTGACTTTGGATCGCTTTATGTCCATCGGGAAAAAGCGCGTTTTCATTTACGACAAAAACAGTATGACCAGGCAATAAGCGAGTTTAATACGTGTATATCTTTAGAGGATGATGCGAGCTTACACACTGAATTGGCGGAGCTTTATGAAGAAAAGAAGGAGTTTTCAAATGCCCGAAAGGAAGGATTGAAAGCTATTCAGATGGATCCGGATTTATTCGATAGTTACTGGGGAGACACCGCGCGTTACCGGGAGTCGGAAAAGAACCCGGATCAAACACTGGAAGTTCTTCTAAAAAACTATCCTTCACCTTACGGATTTCTCGAACTGGCATATTTATCCTTAAAAAATTCACCGTCATCTAACGGCAAGAGGCGTTCTGATTCTCCTTTCGTGGTTCATTTAAACACGGCGTTCGATATCGTAACTAGTAACCCGGAGTATGGAAATTCCGAGCACCTTTCAAATACCTGTCAAGAAATATTCAGAGCGTATTTACGCGAAGGCGAAAATGAGAACGGCCTTAATTCGATGAACGCCTGTCTGGACAAAATGCGTAAATCGAAAGTAGAGCCTCAGGACCTGGCCTATATCCTAAGCGCTCGCGGTACTTTTTATCACAATAGCGGCGATTACAAGAACGCTATCAAAGATTATGACGATTCGATAAAGTTAAATCCGGACGATTCTCAAGCATTCAGAAACAGGGCCAATTCATATAAAGAACTCGGACAGTATCCAGATGCTCTTAAAAACATTGACCTCGCAATGCAAAAAGATCCATCGGAGTTAGGGTATAACGATCTGCGAGCGGATATTTTTGCAAAAATGGAAGATTTTGAAAACAGTCGAAGAGCCTTGCTCAAAATCCTCGAAACCGATCCAACGAACGAGCAATTCTATACCAATTACTACAAAAAAAGTTACGGTTATAGAAAAAACCTATCTCGCGAAAAGAATGTTCGTTTGCTTGATAAGATTTTCGAGGAAACAAAATCTCCCTTTGTCGTTTTTGAAAAAGGTTTGCTGTACTTAGGTTACGCCCGGAAAAAGGATCCGATCAAAGACAAAAACTACAAGGCAGCTGTGGCAGAATTTAACCGTGCTTTAGATCTCTCTGAGAAATCGACAAAAGTTTCTAATAATTCTATCTATCAATTGTGCCGAATCGCCGGACTCGTATTCACTGATGATAATGACTTTACTATCGGAGTCGAATACCTTTCAAAATGCGTCGAGATTTTGGAACAGAAAAAGTGTGATTGCGACGAACTGGCAACTATCTACAACGATCGGGGGGTTTTGAAATATAGGCAGGGTGCATTTGAGGCGGCCGCAATCGATTTTTCTGTCGCGATTAACAAGCGGCCTTCCGATCATAACTTAGTAGTGAATCGCGCCGACACTTATTTGAGGCAGGGCAAAATTGATTTGGCAACGACAGATGTGAATTCAGTAATAAAGGAAGATTCGAATTTTTCTAGAAGCTACTTCATACGCGCTCAGATCAATATGGCTAAAGGCTTGGATCTGAAGGCGATCGAAGACTTAAAAATAGCGATTGAAAAGGCCGAGGATGATTATTCACGTAAAGATTACAATGAGTTATTGTCCAAGCTAACTAGAAAAATAGACCTTAAGGTAAAAAACTAGTTCTTCGCCAAACTTTGAATAAATGCATTTTTTGAATCTCCGGGATTCTTCATCCGTTTAAGATATCTCTGATTTATTTTAGATTGATTTGTTGAGCTCGCATATCATTTAGTTTGAAAACAAACTGGAATAATAAGAAAGGGTTTATTCATTTCACACTACTTTGTAACTCAAGCCTTATTCGGTTCACTGTGCCCGTTAGTTACTCAATACCATTGTACATGTGCTTATTTTCTTCGTATTAATCTCTGAGAATATTATGGTAAGTGTCGGAACCCATCGATTTTCAGGTAATAGCGAACCTTTTTAACCACTCTAAATATTCAACTCTGTGCCAACCGGCTAGTTCCATTTGAAGTTGACTTATATCGATTTCCCCCATTTTGAATAAATTAATCAGGATGGCGGCTGTAACTGGCAATTCTTTCACAGAAATGACACTTTTTGAATCATTCAAAACAAGCATATAATCTACATTCCAGGAATCATACCCATCAGCCTGTCTCGTGATCCATTGCAAGGATTCTCGCAGCTGCTGTTTAGCAAGATTCGTTTGTCCGTTTAAGAACGACAAAATACCATGATTATGCTTGTACAATGGCCACATATTGAATTTGCGGGAAGCGTTTATTGAGTCAAATTGCTCAGATGCCTCCTCTAGCCGACCTAGCAATATGCAACAATAGGCGAAGTTATTTCGAACTACATCGATACGGAAATCCGGCAAACCGGATTTGAGTATTAGCGATTCGAATAAGTGAGCAGCTTCTTCAATATTACCTGAGTCGAATCTGTTAAAAGCACAAGCTGATAAACAGCACTCAATTTTCAACTTTGTCTTAAAATTTGCATCTCCCAATTGAGCAAATAACGCCTCGATAGTTTCTTGATCGTCTAAATGGCCCAATGCGCCTGCAGCCGCTACTTGTACTTCCTCATCTTCATCCTTGAGCAATGGCCGCAGTTGATTGATTACACTCTTGTCTTTGAGCTGGGACAGAGCATCTATCGCCCAAAATTTGACGGTCAGGTCCTTATCCGATAGCAATGGAACTAAGGATTCAACTGCCCGGACATCCCCCAACTCTCCCAAACCCCTTGAGGCTGAAGACCGAACCTCGCTATCGGAGTCTTTGGTTATTTCGATCAAAGGGCGGACCGCTCGGTCGTCTTTGATATTACCAAGAGCCCATATTGCTTCATTTCGTAAAACGTTGTCTTCACTATCCAGCAAAGAGATCAGAGGCTCAACGGCTTTTGAAGATTTAAAGGCACCGAGTGACTGAGCTGCTTGCGCCTTAACTTCTTTATCATCATCTTGCAACTTTCCGATCAATGTCTCTATAGTTTGAACATCGCCAAGTTTTCCCAGCGCCCAAATAGCAGCTTTTCGTATTTTTACTTCGGGATCATTCAAGCAGGAGAGTATAGTTGGACCAACTCTTAAGTCTCCGATCCATCCGAGAGAATATAAACAACTTGCTTGTATATCGACGTCTTCTGTCCCAAAAATCGAAATAAGGGGATCAATGGCTTTCGAACTTTTAATGAAACCTAAAGCCTGGGTTAAGGATTTTCTGACCTCGGCATTTTCGTGCCCCGCTAATGAAATTAATTGTTCCCCGGCCTCGGGGCCGCCAATTTTGCCTAATGCTGAAATTATATCTTTTTGGAGATCAACATTGGCCGAATCGAACACATCGATCAGCGCGGATATGGCCGATGCGTCGCCTATGCGTCCTAAAGCCTTAATCGCACTTTTTTTAATCTCCTTTTCTGAAGAGGTCAACTGGTCAATCAGTACTTCTACGGCCTCCAGGGAGGCCTCAATCCCCACAATATTTATTAATTGTGCCACCGCAAATGTCTCGGTTGCGGGATTTTTTATGAAGCCCAGAATTATTTGGATCTCTTTCGCATTCGGTGTCCACATATCTTCCCTTACTCTGCCGGTGCAGAGCCATCGAAGCGCCCAAGCGACCGCAAACGAAACATATCCTCCTCCATTCAGTTTGGAAAATAATGCTTCTATCAGCCCCGGGATAAGGTAAGCTTTTTGATTGAAGGTTAGATCTACGATTTGCAAAGAGGCACTAATAATGTCCTCCTCGTTCTCAGAATTGATAAGGGTAAGTAAATTTACCATGTATTCACGGAGAACTTTTTCCTCATCCAACCCTATTATTTCCGTGATCGATCCGCAAAGACCGCCGACAGCATATCTGATTTCACCTCCGCAGTTACGCAATTCTTTTAACAGGAGTAAGTGAATATCCTTTTTCCACCGAGACATGGCTAATTCTTTCACCGCGGCATCCAAGCTGGTTCTGATATTTCCGCTTCCATCACTTTTTACAATGTTGTCAGCTAATGATCGGAGGATAGTTTGAGCGGTTTCCTCACTGCAATTTGGATCATCGGCTAAACATAAAGCAGCCTGTACAGCGCGCGCGCGGGAAACTTTCGACGCATCTTCCTCTCCCGCAGGAGCTAAAATTGCCGTTAGAACCGCATCAACATCATCATCGTTGCAGCTTGATACACACAGGCGAATCGCCTCACGCCAATTTTCCGACACAACTTTCTCAGTTTCTTCTTTTTCACCACTGTCATTTATTGTTTCACCTTCCACCAGATCGCTTATATTGCCGGATAACATTCCAACATGTTGTGACAAGTTGTGAGTTCTGTCTCTGTCCGGGTAACGACCATCAACTAAAGCAAGTCCTGCCATGTACTCCTGAAACGTTAAGTGCCGAAACTCAAAAACCGCAAGAGGTCTTCCCAAGTGACGTATATGACCTGCTTCGATAAGTATTCCGGTTCTGCGTTCCAATAAATGTAAAAACTCATCGGAAGAATGTTTCTTGAGAGAATGGATTTGTGGATATTCGTCGCGCATTTTATCTAACAAATCTAATATTTCATCTTCCCTGAGCTGGACGACCTTCCTCGCACACATCGAGTAAGCAAGGTATTCTAATTGAGGAATTGCTTCACGATGATCGATAGGCTCATCAACCTCTCGCCGCCAATTAAGCAACACTTCTAATGCTCCCCAATAAAGATCTGCACGTCTACTGGGTAATCTGCCAATTTTCCTCTTAACGAGTGCTAGAGTTGTTAATAACATCGGATTGCCGGTCAGCCGTTCAATTCTTTCCGCACTATGAATATCGTGAATTAACTCTTTAGTTGCCTGGTCTCGTCTATGAGGTAGTTCGGTAACAAAACACCAGCGTTGAGCGAAGTCATTTTTATCTTCTTTTGTCAGATCGGCAATCGTAAGGTGCTCGAATCCACGACTAATCTGATACCCCAACTCCCTGTAACCGACTATTCGCGAAGTGATAATCATAGCCACTAAAGGATACGCTATACTTATTTGTTCAATCTGTTGGCAGAAACGAGTGCGCAGGCCGGCATCTGCAATTTCATCCAATCCATCAAACATTAATATAGCGTCGCCATTTAAAAGTCTCTCCCTTAATACCTCCACTAAAATGTGGGATTCAGACAGTGAAAACTCCGTCTTTCTTAATGTATTGGATAAAATATCTTCCAAAGAATCGTTGGTATTAAAAGGATCAAGATCTCTGCAGCGAATGATTATAGGAAGCCAGTTTTCATCCGGAAGTGATGAAATGTCCGGGAGGTCTGACCATGTTGGGTCCTGCGTTAGCTTTAATAAATAAGCTGTTGCGATCCACCTAACCAGAGTAGTTTTACCCGCTCCAGGATCACCTAGCACTACAAGTCTTCTAGACTTTGCCAGTCGTTCGCCGATAGACGCGCGTTCATGATCATCACGCGGTTTATCGGTGCTCTTTAGCCAGGGATGGAAGTACCGGCGCAATTCGACACGACGTTTTTCTATAGCTTCAATATCGGCATTTTTGGCTTCCCCTTCGGCGGGGACTTCTATCCACACCCGCAAAGGGACATAGAGACGCCTCAATTCTAATTGCTTGGTTGCCAAAAACCGATCACTTTCGGGTAAGTTTGCCAAATCGATGATATCGCAGGTTTCCAGCGCCAGTTTCCTGTAGCGCTCGATAGTACTTTCCTTCGTTTCAACGGGGAGAGTTTGATAAAGTGATTTTGGTGGGTAATGTTTCTGTAAAGAGCTAACAAGGTCGCCCAATGCTTTTGATGGATCCAGCCAATAGTGCGCTACCGAGCTATCCAAAAGGAGTTGATCAAGATAAGCTTCTTTCTCAACCTGTAAACCAAAAACACGACTGTTACCATGTTGACGTGCTGCATTAATAACCCGGTGTGCCCATTCTGTGCCTAACGCTTTGACAGTTCCACAGAGAATTACTGGGACACCACTTTGTAAGAGCTTGGAGGCCTCCTCAATAATAGATTCACCCACCATGACTGTCCCGCGATGAAACACCTCATAACCTGCTTCGTACAGTCCGGATGCTATACGTTCCGCTATGATCTCATCGCCCTTAGCATGTGCAATCAGTATTTTGTTCATTTTGCTATGACCCCAGATAATCTGCCTCGCTAGAAGTACAATCGATATGAGAATTACTTTTTGATCTATTTAGCCTATTATTAGGTCCTATCACGAAACGATTTTACACTTTCATACACATCTAGAGTAAAAAGTGATCTAAAAATTGGCAGTTTGTTTATGTTATTATAATTAAAACTAAAAAATAATCTAGGTTTCAGAGAATCGGAGACAGCACTCTTATGGCAAACGTTTTTATTAGTCATCGAACGAACGATAATCGTGAGGCTGAATTACTTGCCAATGAAATGCGTAAGGCGGGACATAACGTTTGGCTCGATATATGGAATATCACATTGGGCCATTCTATTGTGGAACGCATCAATGAAGGACTGGAGCAAGCAAACTACCTAATACTATGTTATTCATCTTCGGGGATAGATTCTGAATGGATGAGACGAGAGTGGATGTCTGGACTATCAAGAAAACTCAATGGCAAACAAATAAACATTTTACCGGTAATTCTTACTGGGGGAGAGCCCCCGGCAATTCTCGAAGATGTCTTATATGTGGACCTTACAAAAAACTGGTCTGATGGAGTAGTATCATTGTTGCGTGCGATTGTTTAATTTTAATAATAAAGTTTAGTTTGAATTAGATAGATTCAATGAAAGGGATTTAATATTTCATACTATTTGGCGCTTTGTATCCTTTAATTTATTCAGACCCTGCAATCAAATTATTTCGTTTAGTCGAATAGAGACTGATTTTGTATAGTAATTTTCCTTCCAATCTGACTAAGATTTTCAGTTGTAGTAGTATCAAGTTCCAATAACGATAACTCCCTCGGCTCAATTTTTCTGAGACCGCCCTTATATTCACGTCCCGGCGTATTTGCATTCATCCAACGTTTAGCCTGCTCATCTAACAAATCAACGATCTTGGTCTGAACTCTAAGATCTGGAATAGGTAACTCAAACCTTCCACCCAATATATTTGTTAGATGAAAAACTCTAGCGCTATTCAATATAAAGCGGGGTGCCCCCGAAACAAATATGTAACAAACACATCTGGCGCCGTTGCCGGCAATGGAATAGAAAACCACGATCTTAGGCTTTTCGCAGTGGGACTCAAATGAATGCCATTACGTAGTCCTTCCCGTAAATATTCCCGAACTGGTACTTCGAAATCATCAATTTCTCGAGATGGAAGAGCCAAAAGCCAGCACGGATGACCAGACGCTCGCAACTGATCCCAATAATCCATTCCAATATCTTTTCCAGTTATAGAAATCCGCGTGAGTAAAACTGCCCGTAAATAATGTAGAGGTAGTTTCCGGTCTCTTACGCTTTCACCTTTTAATACGAAGAACTCATTCCTTCCGGTGGAAATTCCCCGTCGAATATTAAGAAGGTTCTTAAGGCGGATCAACCGAAAAACTGAATTCAGGCGCGATCGAAACAAGTATCTGCTGAGCAAAATCCCGGCTTACTTCAATGGCATTGAAAGTATTTTCGTCGGGCTGGTCAAAGATGATTTCCGGTGTCGGTGAAAAGACCCAAGCCTTTTCGTCTATGACAAGCACTCCAATGCGCAACCCGGTAGCTTTACGGACTTCAAAGTTTGCCTCGGTAAGAAGTATCAGGCCATCGATCTCGCCAAAGCCGTCCCAGTATGATGCGGGGTGGGCGTCAATGATGATACGTCCAGCAATATCCTTATCGCTGTCAGCAAACCGTATCAATTGGATCGCAATGTTTTCCGACAAAATTGGGGGGCAGCGTAAATCACCCGGTTTTCAGCGGAAGAGATCAATTTGGCGATCCGGTCATTACTAAGAAATGTGAAAGTTGGTTCGCTCATGGGCTACCTCCAATCTTCGATGATGGTCATTCCGAGATAACAATTTTATAGTTTATGCGCGGGGACATGGTACGACATACTTCCGAGTTTACAGGTGGGACATCGCCCTTCGAAGTTTGGTTCAATGGTTCGCACGCAAATGTTACAATCCAATTTTGCTCCGGAAGGCATTAAAATTACTTCATTTAGAGGCGGTTCAGGCACCCCAAAGGTAGCCCTACTAGCAAGTGGCACTACGCGTTCCATTACTTTAGGAATCTCGGCGTTTGGAATTGTCCCTTTTAACCTTTCAGTTAGTTCGATAATCTCCCTGTTAAATCGTGCATGCTGCTTCTTACGCTGTAGGTGATTAAAAACAGTATGACTAAGCCAGCCGACCACACCTCCAATTAAACCACCCAAAACATGGGCACCGAATCCGATTAATATCTCATTTGTCACTTTGAATCTCCTTGTAAAGATACGTTTCTTCACTGAGTCGCCGAAATTTGCGTTTACTCAAATGATGAGTTTGGCAACGTGGTTGTTGCTTAGAAAGGTATACATATCGATCGCTTGTTCCCATTAAAAATTTACAGATAATCTCAACCACCGATCATCGGGGAATCAACCTTGTTCAATATCGGAAGGCGTCCATTGACCGCGAAGTATTGTTGCTGCCAGGTTCGTTCGATTCGATTTAGTTCTTTGGGCTCAGCCTCAAGAAAATAGAACCAGAAAGCCTTTCCGTCCTGCGTCGGTTCGCATTTTTCTTTTGATTCACAATGTTGGACGAATCGATTGGCCAAAGACGTTGCAAGTCCTACATACAAAACCGAACAATCGAAAGTTACGAGAGCGTAGCAACCCGGTGTATTTGGCACCAGTTTTTTGCTTTTAAGCGCAAATTGAACTTTTGTCGGAGGAAAAGGATTAAGTTCATTGACCTTCATAACTCTATGTCTCCGCTCGCTCCGGCCCGATGCAGCGCCTTATTTAATTCTTGCATGATTTTCCCCAAGGCAGTGGAGTTCAAACTGGTCGCCGCCCCGGTTCCGCTTAGCCACCAATCCGGATGACCAACACCGGCATAATCGCCCTCAAGGTTATCAAAAATATCTGACAATACCTTCTCGATCGTCGAAACCTTGAAATCCCCCATGTTTTGCAATTTATTAAACAACGGTGTCGAAAATCGACAAAACAACTCAATTCCATTGTACTTATATAAAACCGTGGTCTTGTCGATATCGAGCAAATTGGCTAGCGCACGCCAATAATTTAGGAATATCTTCTGTTTCTCATCTGTTGGGCGGATAAAGACCGGGTTATTGGCAGTCAATACATATTTCTTAATGGCGTTCACAAAAGTCTTTTGTGTTGTTGTATTTGTTGTTAGCTTATCCTGATTTGCCATCCCGATCTTGTTAAACCAAGGTGATGTGGGCTCCGAGTTTAGATAATCCGCTATCTGTAACCCCACCTTATCGTCTTCGCTAAGTATTATGCGTTGAATCCATTTTGGTAAGGTCGGAACGTCCTCAAATTGAACGGCGTCCGTTAATCTTGCATTTATACGTTGTTCGACGGATTTATCGACGCCTTTTTGGGTCGTATTGACGATCAGGAAATGGCACATCTGGGAGATTTTGTTAAGATTAACTGCAATATTTACGGGCACCTCGAAATCAAGCAGATCTGGATTTTTCTCGGCCGCCATTTTCAGGCCTTCAAGTCGATGCTGACCATCGACGACGGCGAACGGACATATTTCTGTTACGTCAAAAGAGATGGTATTCGTAGCCGGATCAAATGCTACGTCTTTGTCAGTCGCTAGAAAGATACTTGTGGGCAGAAAGGCGTCGTGATTTTCCTGTCCATCGGTGAGGTAATCGGCTAGCTTTTTAGCGCGCGCTTTATTCAGCAATCGTTGATAGCCGCGATCGTGCGGATTTTCCGGATCCAGGCGCTCAATATCGTAAAAGTTATCCGTCATGAGATCGCGGACTTTGAGTGAAGTTGTGTAAAGGCACAGATTTCCCTGGCTGACTCGCGCGGCCGGACAGGTGATGGTTTTACTCATATTTATTTCTAAAGTCTCTCGAAATGTATTTTTATTCTCACTGACACATGGAACTCATAAATCCCAAGTATTAGAGATTGGGATTACCAGTTGGGGTTTTTAACTTTTCCAATGTTTCAATTGCTCTACGCAGTTCGTTCTTAAAAAGTGGCGTTCCAATGTCGTAATGGGAATGGGGATTCATAATGCGATCCTTATAATCTCTCAGATCTTGTAGTGTTGGAATGTCAAGACCATGGGCCGTCCCTTTTGTTAGCAAGGCCTGAAGCATTCCATCTAGCGTCATTGGTTTGTAGTTACCGCTTAGTTGCTCTTGAGGAGTCAGGTAGGCTTTACAAAGCTTTTCAGCCGCCTGTCTGACCATATTCGCCGCCGATGCGTAGTCCTTTGAGCGAAACAATATCCAAGCCTTGTTTACTTTTCCCTTGTCTTCAATAACGTAAGGCTTTGGTTTGCTCGCCGCGGGGTTTGTCTCGTCATCAAACCCTTCAAACATATCGTAGGTCTTCCAACTACCCTCCTGCCCGATACGCTTTAACTTATCCTTAGCCATTTCATAGAAATAGCGGTCGTGAGTAAGGATAATCGTTTGATAATCCGCTGCGACATTATCGAAAATGTAATTAAGTGCGACGTCACGGTTGTTCATGTCGAGGCTGATCATAAAATCGTCGAGTAGCGCGAGTTTTAGTTTGGCCGTTTGTAAGCGTCGTTGCAGTATAGCAAATCTCATTGCCAGGCCTAATGCCGATAGTCTGGCTTCATTTAAAAATGAGTGCGGTTTGAGTGAGTTGGTGCCGTAAAAATCAAAGACAGACAATCCTATAAAAAACTCAGGCGGCGTAAATTTCTGTGCGGTAATTTTGTACGGTTTATTTTCTTTGAATTCCAATTTGTATTTGAAATCGCCTTCAAAGCTTTCTTCTAATATTCTGTTTCCTTCTGTATTTACAAAGGTAAGCAGTGATTCGAGGCTTTTAGCAAATCCCTTGACCGTATTGTCGTAATTCTTATATTCGCTTTCTGTTTTGCGCGGATACCGGTCATCGCCGTTATTATTTTTGCTGCTTTTACCTGGGCCTTTCTCGACCAGGTCCCAAATAAATCTTGGCAGATTCGAGCAACGTATACAAGGCCCAGTAAAATGAAGATTTGCCGCTGCCGTTCTCGCCGTAAATGAGAAGATTCTCGCCTTGTTCCGGAACAAACTCTTGGAGTGTCCGAAAGAACTTGAAGTTTTGCAGGGAGATTTTGACGATTTTTGCCATTACTTTAGTGGGTAGAGCTATTGATCTTACGAATAATATCTTTGCTACGGATATTAGCGAGCGTGATGCGGTCGCGAATCGGATTGCCCGATTGTTGCAGCCAGCTATAGGCCTCGCCGATGATCTTGGCTTTTCGTTCGTCTGTTTCCACCTGGCTGATGTCGCGGAAAATGTTGCTGTCGAGGAAGCGCAAAACGTCGATCTCGTTTTCCTTCATATGATCTTCAAAATAAAGTTCATAAACCATCATATTTAGCGCGTCTTCAAAGATAGTGGCGATTGATCTGTTGTCAACGAAAGGATTAACCGAGAGTCTTGTTTTGTCGTGGAGAATCGTTAAATACTCCGCGAGTATTTCAAACGGCGCTATGTCCTCAATATCAGGAATTGGCAACTTTTCAATCTTGTATTTTTTCCACCGGTTTGTACCCATCCCCGAGGTTGTTGAAATTGTATTGAAGTACCAAGAAGCGATGTTTGAATTTAAAATTGCCAAAAGATATTTTAGCTTTTCTCCCGTCATCATAAACAAGGTCGCTTCGGCATAGAATTTTCCATTGTCATACACAGATTTCGGTTTATCGGAAAGCTCCCCCCAAAGAATCTTCTCCTTTTCAAGATCCCTCCAATAAGATATTTGATCTTGCGTTTCAAACCATTTATTGCCCGTTTTCTTACGAGATTTTATTTTCTTACCGTCAATTAGATATTCTTTTCCAGTTTGCTCTAACCTTTCAATGCCAAAAGTGAGCAAATAATCTCTTACGGATGGATAATTATCAATATCTAACTTTAAGCTTGGAAATGTCGCGATTATCCATTGTTCATCAAAATTGATCGAGTATTTTTCCACATCTCGCCCTCGAAGAACCGGTTTAATAATTTCGGAATTTTTATGGTCTTGAGAAAATAAATTTTCTTTCGTACCCGACTGAATTAAAAACGCAGCATTGAAGCCTGTTTTAACTCCGAAATTGATTCGCAAATTAAAGTCCTTCAGCGGCTTTGCCACTTTCTCAATATGTTTTTTTATTTCGTAATCCTCTTTAGATAAAATAACCCATCCGTCATTATCAAATTCAGTTATCTTTATTGAATTTAACAAAAAATAGTTTTCAATAGGTGTATTGCTTGTGTAGTCCTCGTGTATTGCAACAGCTTCTAGTGTTTCGTTAAAAACTCCCTTTGTCAGTAAGAGGATATTTGTTTCAACAGTTGCTGTATGAAAAATTTTTGTATCCTCAAAATTGAGTAGTTTTAGTGGATTCGTATTCTCGGCAAGATACTTTCTCAAAGCTTCGCCGTATTGGGTTTTTAGCCAAGAATTCGAAGTTATATAACAGAGTATTCCCCCGGGTCTGAGGAGTTCATTGCCGAGTTCATAAAACAAACAATAAATATCACCCGTTCGGGCGAAGGTTTGAAAACCCGCTTTTTCATATTCGCTTGTTTCGACGCCAAGTTTGTGTAGTTGGATATAAGGAGGATTGCCGATCAGGATATCAAAACCTTTTTCATCAAATACATCTTTAAACCACAAATGCCAGAGAAAATAAGGGCGGTCTGGAGTGTCCTGCAATTCGATTAAACGAGCTTCCGATTTGCTAAGATTATCAAACCTGTTTTTTAACGGCTTATACTTTCCCTTATACTCGTTTGAGTTTTTATCCAATTTCGTAAAATCGCTAACACACTGGCATCGACCCATTTCTTTTCATATTTTCTAACCTCGGCTTCTAGGCGATTTTTCTCCGTAAAGATATGCGCGTGGACCTTTCCTTCAACTATGTTATTGATCTGAGTTTTCAGATCAGATTTTTCATGCTTCTCGCCGGTCTTGCGTTGGTGTTCTTCCGGATCGAAATAGATCTCGATCAGTTTTTGCAGACCTTCTTTGGTTGCAGCATCGAAAACCGTTACGGTAAATTGCGGCTGTTCAAGTCTCGCATGACCTTCATCGAATCCCAATTGCCGCTGTTCGATAATCATAAGATTCTCCGCCTCATCCTGTTCATCAGCCGAAACAAGACGGCTCAAATCAATATCATCAAAGCGCTCGAGCAGTGAGTTGCCCTGCATGATTTTGTAATCCAGATTTGGCAATGGCGTAGGCTCTTCTTCATTAACCACCAGGGCCAACCAAAACCGGAGCCGCGCAATGTCAACCGCGCCCGGCTCAGCATCAACGCCGTAAATGTTGTTCTGAATAATCTCTTTCTTGATTTCGGCCGCGCTAAAATTTTCGTTCGTTTTGAGAAATTCGAATAGCACACGACGGCATTCAAAAATCTCTTTCAGCAATCCCATCGGAAATGCGCCCGAACCGATCGCGGGATCGAGGCGTTTGACCATTAAGGTTTGAAGTATCCTTGCCAATGATGCGGAAACGAGTTTTGCTTGGGGATATAGATCTCCACGGATATCCTCCTTCAGAGACGAAATCGCCTGATAACGGTGATATTTGACCTCTGTGGTAAGGCTCACCATTGTATCGGCAAACAGTACTCCCAGTTCACCTTCGAGCGCATAATTCTTTGAGCGCGGTGCAGCGATAGCGGGAAAATCAATTCCTTGCGCTTTCAGATCATCTTTATACTTTGGATACTTTTCTAGATCTTTCCGGGTTCGCCTGACAGTGATAGGTGAAATCACCTTTTCTCGAATAAGTTCGTATATTTCACGAATACGGTTAAGATCGGGGTTTTCATCTGTAATTATATCCCGATATTCGCGAATGATCGGGCCGAAAAACGTCTGCAAATTCGTTTCAGTAAGGGTGCTTCGTCTGGCATCTTGAAATAATAATAACTGGTAATATAGGTCCTGCGGCCGGTTATTTAGCGGTGTTGCTGATATTAGGATAACCTTCTTTTTTTCCCCGGCGATCAGACCTTCGCCATTCCTAGAAGCTTTGCAAATCCTCTGAAGATTGTCGAACATGATCGAGGTGTGATTGCGGTAGCGATGAGCTTCATCGACGAGAATCAGGTCGTAATCTTCTTTAGGCCAGTAATCTATGCTCTTTCCGTCTGCAATCTTGTCGAGGCGACCATTCGTAATGAATTTTGTATGCCGGTCTATGCCAAACTGCCGAAATGTGTCTTTCCAATTCTTTTCCAACGCTGGTGGATAAACGACAAGTATCTTTGAGTTCTGCGTCCCATTCGCAATAAGGAATCGTTTTGCGATCATTGCGGCCACAACGGTCTTACCTAAGCCGACGACATCGGCAAGAAAGAAGCCGTTGTGCTCCATCAGCATTTGAAAGCCTTCATTAACCGCGTCGATCTGATAGCTTAGTTTCTTATATGTCGTTGGTAAATCTCCTACGGTATCCGGGTCGTAGTCGATATTTTTACCGAAGTATTCAATAAGAAATTTGATATATAGTTCAAAGGGGGTAAATACCTGGCCGATATGTGTCTTTTCTTTGAACTGTTGAATATCAGCCGGTAAGACAGGCGTCGATTCCTTCCAAAGAGACTCAAATTCGTCGCGAGTAAACTTAACATCGTCGTAGTCCTTTAGTGCTATATTCAACTCATAATTCGGTGATCGTTTGACACCTAGTCCGGCTTCGGTCAAATTGGACGATCCCATGATTACCCAGCCGTCGGAATGTGATGTGTGTTGCTCGGGTAAGAAAAGATAGAACTTGGCGTGGATCGCTTTTGAATTGTGTGCGCGAACCTCGATCATTCCGCTGATCATGTCCTCGAGAAATTGCAGAACACCTTTTTCGACCTGTTCCGAATATTTTGCCTCGCGGATGTCTTGAATAAACCATTTAAGCAAATCGGCCTTCGCTCTTTCGTCATCTCCAAAATGGAGCAACCCTTTTCGCTGAGTTTCGGCAAACAATTGATCGACGTTAATGCCAACCAAAATTTTGATTTCCTTTACATTCTGAAGATAAGGCCGGAGCTTAAAATAACCGGATGAACGGAAATATCCTACGACCGCATGGAAAGCGTAAACGTCCTTCATGCGTCCAGGATGCCGGTGAACTTATCGAACAAATTGCGTTCGTTAGTGTTTGTAAAAAATCTCGATGACATTATATATAGTTTTAATATTCGTGCGGTAAATGATACCTTTTACAAGGTGAGGCGCAAAATCCTTAGAATCCTAATTCACGATGTGAAAATATTTCCGCGCGGGCGACGACGTTTTCGGGCTTATGAAATACGAGTTTTGGTCTATTAAGAAACTCGCAAAGCCACTCTTTCCAGACATAATGACCGCGATCAGAATCAAACCGAAAATGATTTTACAGAGTGGCTGCTCTAGTTGTCGTTTTTGATCTTCGGACATAGAAGGTCACGATAGTAGATACTCAGTCGCCTCTTGTTTTATTTAAGAGAAATTGTAATTTAAACTCGGCTTACGAGAAAGTCGAGGGCGTTACAAGGCTTTCATGTACGGACATTGGGCCAAATTGAGCTATATTAGCGATTCATGTTGGTAAAACTTCCCTATTTCGGACACTGTGTCCGAAATAGGGAAGAGTCAGCGGTTAAGGAGTTTGTGTAGTTACTCTTCGTCTGAACCAAGTAATGGATTTCCTATCTGGTCACAGTGACCGAATTGCATTACCGATGATAAATGAAAGATCTAACGTCTCTTATTTTTGACCGGAAGTTTGTTCTCTCAAACTTTGTTTCATATTTGTAAATACTAGCTCGGTGAAGCGGAACTTCCTTTACGTTCAATCGATCTATCATTTCTTCGTAAGTCGCGATTCTCAACTTGGTAACATTTCCTTTAAAATCTTATTCATGCAACAAAAATTTAATGTTAGGGAAAATTAAAGGGAAAAACCAAAACGGACACCTTTTGAGTGCCCGTAGCTTGTTGATCATATTGGCTCCGCAGGTAAGACTCGAACTTACAACCCTTCGGTTAACAGCCAAAGTTTATACAATTTCAATCCGTTTCAATCACGCCCCATTTCTCGCTTCTTACCCTTGTTTTATAAGGGCTTTATGCGTATACTTATTCCAGTGCATTTCATTAATTTTCATTGTCTTTCAGATTCTTAGAGGAAACATTAGAGGAAACTTTTATGTCAGAGTGGAGAAAAAGCAAGCGGTCACACGAAGGCGGAATTAAGGTCGTTAAAGGTAATTTATACGCTCGTATCCAGTGGGTTGATGAGATAAGCGGTAAGCGTAAAGAAAAGCTACGAAGGGTGGCTAACCGGACTGAAGCCCGAAAAGTGATCAAGGAAATGGTAGCCGAACTAGAAAACCATGGTGAAGAGACGTTGAAGTCGGATAAGTTGACCTTTGCCAATCTCGCTGCGGATTACGAATCCAAGAGACTTGTTGAAGCAACCTTTGCAAACGGGATAAAGGTATCTGGGAAACGGTCTGTACAACCCTCAAAATCGTCGCTTAAGCCTCTTAGAGAATACTTTGGGCGTATGTTGGTACGATCTATCAAATCCAGCGATATCGAAGCCTACAAAGCTCAGAGACTTAAAACCCAGGTTGAAATCAAAACAAGAGATGGAAAGATTGTCAGAGATAGAAAAATCTCGTCGATCAATAGGGAGCTGGAACATCTTCGGGCCATTTTCAATTTTGCTAAAGATGATGGGCTAATTGTAAAAAGTCCATTTGAGGTTAAGGGAAAATCACTAATCGTAAAAACTGCCGAAAATAGCCGCGATCGTATTTTGTCCAAAGATGAGGAAATCCGCTTACTCGAAGCTTGCGGCCCGCGTACTATTTCCTACATGCGTGGTGGCAAAGAAATTACTAAGCATGATGATGGTGACTCGCGTGGTTATCTGCGGGCTTTGATAATGGTAGCAGTAGATACCGGAGCGCGGCGCGGAGAACTCTTCAAACTTCAATGGAAAGACGTTGATCTAATTGATGGGACGATAAAAATTCAAGCCTCGAATTCCAAAACCGAAAAAACGCGAGTTATCGGTTTAACATCACGGGCAAGAAATGAACTGCAAGAACTTTGGGAACAGTCTATAAAATCTCTTGCGGGTTCTGTATTCGGTATTCACTCGACCATTAAGAACGCTTGGAAAACCCTTTGCGAAATTGCAGAGATCGAAGACCTAAATTTCCATGATTTAAGACATTCGGCTACGACGCGCATGATTAATGCCGGTATTCCACATACCGAAGTAATGAAAATCACTGGTCACACTCAAATCATAACCTTCTTGAGATATCTTAATCTTTCAAATGAAAGTCTAATACGGTCGGCAGGAATGCTAGATGCTTACTTAACAAATGAAGATAGTCAAATTTCAAATCGACAAGTTTTTGATTCGATAAATTAGCTGCATGAATTAGGCACTAATTGAGTTACATATGTCCCGAAAAGAAACTAGAAAAGAGCGCGAAGCAAGGTTGCGTGACGAAGAGAAGGCTAGACTTCTGGAATCGTATCAAGAAGGAATATCGAATATCGAATGGAGCAAAGTCGTCGCGAGTGATTGGAGTATCCTATTCGCGGAAACCAGAAGAGATGACCTTCCCATGATAACAAAGGAAGAGTGGTTGGCTCGAAAACTCGCAAAGTATGATGAAGGCCGACCGAAAGTTCCGAATCACAGGGTTCAAGACCCGGAGGCGAAGGTTGTGATATTTCGCCGAAAATTTGTGGAATTTGCAAAAGAGGCTAAACCAGATGCCTTTGAAGAACTCAGGAGTTTAGTGCCAGCATTTAAGGCATTGTTCACACACAAAGTAGAAAAAGACTACGTCTCTATAATCAACGATTTAAAGATTGATCTAATTGGACACCGATTACCCAACCCGGCGGAATCGTTCAATTACAGATTCAATTTTAATTATGTGTGGGGAGAATTACGAACAACGTTCTCCTATGCACATTTCAGTATGTACTTTAGAAACCCCCAATTTGATCATATCTTTTCCGATGCTAGTAAAACGATCCTCGAATACTATGAACATACTCTTTCCGCGTTTACCAGTGCTGTTACGCGGCGCTTCGAGGAAACTGCCAGCAAAAAAGACGAAATTCTTCTCAATTTCTTTCATTTGCATGGAGAAATCTACAAATGGGTTGAAAAATATAATCTCAAGCAAGACTGGCTGGTGGATTATGCTTATTATTTTGTATTCCAATTTAGCAAAAAGCCAGATATACCCGTGAATGGCATTGAGGTTGGTCAGAGATATTATTCGCCCAGAACTATGTATATGCCGTTTGACTTCAAGACTAATGGCTGGTGGGCATCGGAAGAGGGGGAAACCGCGAATCAATATCAAAAGAGAGTAACCGACGAGTTCGACGAGGCGTTAGAACAATATATCCTGAACGCAACCTCATATCTTGACCTTGATAAGCTGAAGAAGTTCACGAAACCTCCCACCTATGAAAGCGTAGAATGGCTCGCATATCGTGTGATTAGGGATTGGGACTCAGAGAAAATTGTGGAAAAGTTCTTTCCTGAAATTGCAGCGAGCCGGACAAGGACGCAGACCGCTAAGAGGGCATTTGAAAGCAAAAAGAAAAATATTGAAAATGAAATGCGGAAGTTGAAAAAATACGGCCTTCCAGTTCCCGGTCAAGCAATGAAATAGCAGACTTTCTTTCTCCAATTTTGAAAAAGATATTCTGCTAAAGGGTGACTGGTCTTACGTCGCTGATCCCGCGCAAACTGAATATTATGAGAGTGTCTGAAAGTAATTTAGGCACTCTTTTTGTATTTGGAGATATTAGACAATGAACGAAATCAAACAGATCTATACGGATAAAGAAGCAAGCGATTTCCTCCGCATATCGCAAACAACCCTATGGCGCGAACGCAAAGGCGGAAAGATCACGTTCCGGCGGGTGGCGAGTAAAATTGTTTATCTTCGCGAGGACTTGGATGCGTACCTCAATCGCAACCGGCGTGAGGCAACTGCTGTGAGGTAGTGTTGGACGCCTTTTTCGATTCAACGGGGCTAAGCCGGGGTTCACCGGTCCGACCGAACGAGAGCCATTTACTTGAAAAGGGGACAAAGGTTTTTCGGTATGGTTATGTTGGTGAACCCTATAAGTTCGTCCTAAATCCAAGGGATGGATGTATAGAACCAGCGATCACTATCAGCAGGACACCAAATAATTATTGGATTACTTCTGCCGAAGTAGCAATTGGGCCGTGGCTGCACGGAGATCGGCTCGCCCGCGCTGAGATAAAAGCGATACCCGATTTTCTCGCAAAAATGTCACGCTTTGTAGAAGATATGACTGCTGCACCCTTTGACGCTTTTCATGCGCGTGTCTGCCGCCTGGATGTCGCAATTGATTTGATGATGCATGAAGCCGATATACCTTCTTTTGTTGATGCCCGCAGAAAACTCGTATTAGCAAAATATAATCGCAATTTGATTAACGATACTACGCTTAGTTTTGACGTTAAAGGTAAGGAAAGAAACCAGCGGAAGCACATATACGGACGCCAACAGAAAATGCGCGATAAGAAGGAAACTCCCGAAATCATAAAGGCAGCGGCCGGAATCTTGCGTGCCGAGGCACAATATAAGAATAACCGAGCGGTAACTGATCTAGCCAAATCGTTGAAATTACCTAATCATGATGCGTTGACAATTCTTACTCAATCCACTGCTGATATTGTAATTGCAAAAGTACTCAAATTATTTCAATTGGATTCAGCTCTACAAGGGAAGCGTGTGAGCGTTGAAGATTTCTATACGGCCTATGGACCTGCTGTAGCATCGAGACTTGTGAATCATCTCCACTTAAAGAGGCAGTTCGGGACAGAGTACTATAATTTTCCGGTTTTAAAGACGACCCGCTCGGCCTTCAAAAGATACGATAAAATGTGCGCCCAAGTAGGACTTTTGTCATTAGAGTAATACAGGGGATAAACTCCATAACTTTTAACACAATAATCAGCCTATAGTTGGCAATTAGAAATCACGTCCATCTGAGAACGGCTAGCAGACAGCCCGATAAAAAAGATACTACCGCAGACAGGCGTCAAGGTTGGGCCGGGCAGAACATGAAAACAAAAAATGTAAAAATGTTACCTAAGACAGCCGACCAGATCTCCAACGGTGGTATCTATTCACAACGTGTCCGGTGCGGTAAATCTAATTGCAGATGCTCAAAGGGATACTTTCATGAAGCTTTTTATTTCTTTACGCGACTCCATGGAAAACTTCTTAAATTCTATATTCGTACGGCTGAGTTAAATCAATTTTCAGCTATGGTCGCCAAGGCAACATCAGCCAGGAAACAGAGTGGGCGGATACTGAGAGAGAATGGTGAAATGCTAAGGGGTTTCCGTCAGCAACTGCGCGAAATTCCGAAGCAATAATTTAAAACAAGGAATTAGATAACCGTGAAAAGAAAGACGAAAATTAAGGACAAACCGAAGAAAAAGAGACTGCCAGATCAACCCACTCATGTCCAGCCTGATAACAATTCAGGAGAGATGCGAGCGACCAGCGAGGATAAGTCCGTTCAAACCGAAGCTGACATCGCAGCACGGAACGACGCTATTTATAACGACATTTTTAACCGGTGGGACGGAGAAGAGTTTGAGCCGACAGACTTTACGATTGATGTTCCAATAGATTCGCTCGAATCCGCAGTCGGTTACACCTCGTTATTCCGTCAATTTCACCAGGCTTTCATTCGCAGTGTGGCATTCTATCAAACGCCAACCGGTGGTTCACTTTCCGTCGAAGAGGCTAGAAAGGCTTCGTTTCATCCGTGTAAGAACGAGGAAGAAGCCAAAAAGCACTTTAAAACGATGATGCGGCTTCCCTTTGAAAGCCTAAATTTCATTGACCTGGAAGAACTTCACCAGGTTGCTCCGCGCGTGGCCGAAAGATTCTGGGAAAGGGCGAAAGACGAGGGCAACAAGGAATTTATTAGCGGGCACCTGGGAGCCAATATTACTTTCCCTGTAGGCTATATGAAACAGCTTTGGAATATTGCTAGGTATCTTGGAGTACGAGATAGCTTTATCGCTGAATGGCAGCCTAGAGGCGGTATTGAAGTTGCCTTAATAGATATGATGACGCAAAGCTACTTTCAGTGGCAGTATTGGCTCGAACAGACAGTAAAGCGCTCTCAGACGGGGGAACGCTCTGAACATCCTGAATACGCCCGCTGGATGGCTAACAGGCAAGCTGAGTACCGGGCAAACGGATGGGAAGATGGTTATTGGTTCCGACCTTACGTATCCGAACGCGAAGCACTTGACCAGGCTGTTCAAATGGTGGATCGATTCAATCGGATCTTTATGAGAACACTCAGACAGTTGAGAGATTTGCGGCGATACGCTCCGCTGACCATAAACAATCCGAATCAGGTGAATATTGCGACCGACGGGGGACAACAGGTGAATTTATCGTAAATAGCGTTTTAATAACAATTAAATTATTTTGAGGGCCTCCAAATTATATTTCCCTTCAAGTCAATATAGCCGACGTTCACGGACCCGTCTTTTGATATTTTTTTGACCCTTGAAATCCCATTTGAGAAATTGTCGGCCCAATCAAATTCAGTTTTTAAGATTACGTCACCGGTTTTATCTATAAATTTCGCGCCATTTGAAAAATTGACCGGTGCCAATCCTTCAAAAAAGGTTCCTATTTCTACTTTGGATGAGAATTTGGTTTCAATTATGACATTACCCTTGTTATTTATATAAAACCATTTGCCGCGAATTTCCACGGGTGCCAGACCTTCCGAAAATTTGCCGCCCTGACTGAAAGTTTTGTCGAATGCCGGCTCTCCCGACTTATTGATGTAAAATACGTTAAAATCTTTGCCTTCCGTGTCAAATGACAAACTTCCCTCAAACAAATAGGATTTTCCATCTTTCGTCACAGCAGCAAGACCCTCAGAAAAACTGGTCGCACTTCCATACTCAGGTTTTATTACCCATTTGCCTTTGGTATCTATAAATCCTATCTTGAGTTCATTTTTAGTATCGACCGCAGCCAATGCAAGACCTTCATTAAAATCGTCAAGATAAGCATATTGCGGCGCAATTACCACTTTACCTGCTCTATTAACAAAGCCGTATCTTGCTTTATCCAAATCACCGCCAACGATACGCGCCAAGCCATTTGAAAAGCCCCACGCTTTCTGCCAGCGAGGGGCGATCAAATATCGGCCATATTTATCAATGTAGCCATATTTACTTTCTAAATTAATAACTGCGAACCCTTCATTAAACGAGTCGCAGTAATCAAATTTAGGTTCTATAACAAACTCCCCTTTTTTATTTACATACCCACATTTATTTCCCGGAGTATTTAAATATACAGCCGATAGTTTCTCAGAGAAGCGCAGCGCCGAACTATATTGCGGGGATATGGAAATCTCGCCCTTTACATTAATAAAGCCCCATTTTCCATCGATCTTAACAGGAAGCAAATCATCCGCTTCTTGCGCGAATAAAAATATGGGCATAAAAAATAGGGACAAAAATAAAAGGGCTAACATCAGCAAACAACGATAAGGCGCTCCGCCACTTATCAGTATTTCATGCCGATCGAATAGGGTGTTATTTTTGCACCACGCCAGAAAAAGGGTTTTTGCAGAAGAGTCCAATTGTTTACGGGAGGATTTGGTCAAGTTAGTATGTCTACTTTCGAAAATTTTAAACCACGAACGTTTTACTTGCTTTTTTGTCCACTTAATTTACGCTCAATAAAACATCGCCCAGATGCAAAGAAACAAGACAATCAATCTTGCTGAATGATATTACCGTATTGCATGCGTAGGAGCATTGAAGTACGTTTTCATCTCTCAGAAAAGCTCTTAAAAGAGAATGTCTAAATTGCAATTAAAAATAGTAAATCCCCGATAATTATATTCGCCCGCGATCGGCGAAATTTAATATCAGGGATATTATCTCTTTAAGCTAGTGAGTTCTCTTCGCACTCCATTAGAAGTTTTGTCGGCCACTAATTGCTTCTTGAAAGAATACACCTTCAACCTCACTAACATACAAAATTAAGATTTGGTATTACATTTTTATAGGCATCAATTTACAAATCGATACAAAATAGACATCTTTAAAGAGATTTTAGTTATAGCAAAAGCTCTCTAAAGTTGTCGTGAATGGTACTTGATAAAAGCACCCAGTGCAATTTTACACCAAAATACATTAGGAAAATAGCACTAATCATTGCCAAAAGCCAAGGAAAATCGTGATTTTGAGGTCATTTTTCAATATTTTATGGTTTATAAGGTAAAAATCATTGTTTTTTGGCCTATATAACAATAAAACGGCAAAAGTTATGCGAACTTAAGTTAAGTGCCACATTAGTTATATACTTAGCTGCATACTATTACCGAAAGTCCTAAACATTAATGAAACAAACGTTGATAACTCTTTCACAGCTGGAAGACTTTTTACTTAAAGGGTGCGATATCCTACGCGGTAAGATCGACGCGTCCGAGTTTAAGGAATTTATTTTTGGCATCTTATTTCTAAAACGCCTTTCGGACGAGTTTGAGGTTGCGACTAAAAAACTCAAGGACAAGTTCAAGAATCTGCAACCAGAGCAACTTAACGAAATTCTCGTTGATCCAATCGCTTATAAGCCTTATACCAATTTTTTCATCCCTCCCCGCGCGCGCTGGAACGAAATGTGGGTGGATAACGAAGGCGAAGCCCGGCCCGCGTTGCGCGATACCAAGACAAACGTCGGTACTGCCCTTAGTAAGGCCTTACACGCGATTGAAAATGCTAATGCGGACCTCCTTGGCAATGTTCTTACCGGTATTGATTTCAACGTCAAAAAGGGCAAATCTTCTATCCCCGATCAGCGTTGGATTGATCTTATACAGCATTTCAATGGCAAATTGCCCGCTCTTATAAATGATAACTTTGAATTTCCTGATCTATTGGGCGCTGCCTATGAATATCTAATCAAGTATTTTGCGGATAGCGCCGGTAAAAAAGGCGGCGAATTCTATACTCCGAATCAGGTTGTCCGACTATTAGTAACTTTGCTCAAACCTCAAGAAGGAATGGAGATCTACGATCCGACCGTCGGCTCGGGCGGTATGCTGATCCAGAGTCTTCAATATGTGGAAGAGCAGGGTCAAAATGTTCGCAATCTTTCTCTATACGGACAAGAAAGCAATCCCACAACCTGGATAATCTGCCGTATGAATATGATTCTCCATAATATTTCTTCGGCAACTATCGAGGACGGTGACACTCTAGAAGAACCAAAGATACTTGAGGGGAATACTTGGAAGCGGTTCGACATGGTATTGGCCAATCCGCCGTTTAGCCAAAACTACTCCCGGGCAGGAATGAAATTTGAAAATCGCTTTGCTTATGGGTTTGCGCCGGAAAGCGGCAAGAAAGCCGATCTAATGTTCGTTCAGCACATGATCGCCAGCTTGAAAGCGAATGGCCGAATGGCAACGATAATGCCGCATGGAGTTCTATTTCGCGGTAGTGTCGAAAAAGTCATTCGTCAGGGCCTGGTCGATGCTAATTTGATCGAGGCGATAATCGGGCTGCCTCCCGCGCTTTTTTATGGCACCGGCATTCCGGCGTGTATTATTTTTATCAACAAGAACAAATCTGAAGCTTTACGAAATAAGATCTTTTTTATCAATGCGGATGCCGAATATGGTGAAGGCAAGGTTCAGAATTTTTTGCGGCCCGAAGATATTGAGAAGATCGACTATGTTTTCACAAACAAATTGGAAATCTCGAAATACAGCAAAGTCGTTGATTTAACTGAAATCCAAGGCAATGAATATAACCTGAATATTCGCCGCTATGTTGATAACACACCTGAGCCTGAGCCCGAGGACGTAACCGCCCATCTTGTCGGCGGCGTGCCCGAAACAGAGATTCAAAGCCAACAGGTGCAGTACGCCAAATTCAATTTTGATAGAAAATCAATTTTTGCGCTAAGAGACGAAAAGTATCGCGATTTCGCGGACGCAATAGAGGCGAAAACAAGAATAAAAGAAACTGTCGAAAATCAGGAAGCAGTTGCGAAAACCATCTCAGAGATGCAATCTTTGATCGACAACTGGTGGGAGCAAGCTAAGAATGACTTTTCTGAGATCGAAAAAGGAAACGGCAGAATGTTCGCCGTCAGAAAGCATCTTCTCAGCTCGCTAAAAGAAACTATCTTAACCAGAAGCGTTCTTGACGAATTTCAGGCGGCGGGTGTTTTCGTCAATTGGTGGACGGATATTAAATATGATCTGAAAACCATTTCGTCGGTCGGCTGGATGCCGTACCTGGTGCCGAGAGAATATTATATCGAGACGTATTTTCAGGCGGAACAGGCGGTTATTGAAGCTACTGAAAACACGATTTCCGAAAAGGAGGCCGATCTTCAGGAAGCGATCGAGGCAATCGAATACGATCCTGAAGAAGGCGAGGAAATCACAGCAAAACTGATCAAGGATTATCTTGCGAATCAAATTAAAGCATTGGCACAGCAAAAAGACGCGGAAGATGTTCGCAAAAGTCTGAAAGATTCTCTAGACGGAATTAAAAAGATCGAAAACGAGATCAAGGCCGGCAAAAATCACTTAAAAGAATTACAAGCCGATCTGGAAAAAAAGATCGAGTTTAAAATGTATGGGGTCGATGATGAAAAAGAGGATTTGAATAATCTCCTAAACCAAAACCGCAAACGGCTGGTCGAATTAGAAAAACAACCTGAACCGGCCGATAAAAAACAAAAAACTGCCCGAGTAAAAACAATTAAAGGTTTGAAGGAAGACAATCAGAAGATCGAAGCTAAAATTACCGGTCTGGATGATTTCCTGGCTGGGATTGGCGGTGTGATCACGGCAGAGGAATGTAAAACACTGATCTTACAAAAACATCATAATTTCGTTCGCCTGGAACTTGGTAAATATCTGAACGCCGAAAAACGCCGGGTAATCGCAGGATTGGAAAAACTCTGGGATAAATACGCAGTTCCCGCAGAGACACTGGAACGCGGCAGGGCGATGGCATTGAAGAAATTACACGAATTTTTCACAGAGTTAAATTATTTGAATTGAAATGAAATTAGAAAAAATTCTCAGATATAAAAAGGGTAAGTCGCCACAAAAAAGCTCATCAACAATCGATAACTTGGTGTTGTATTTGACTCCGGAGTATTTAAGGAATAACTCCGAACCTAATTATATTCCAGGCTTTTCTTCGATGATTAAAGTAACAGATAAGGACCTGGTTTTGCTTTGGGACGGTTCTAACGCAGGTGAATTTTTTCGAGCAAAAAATGGTGTGCTGGCCTCAACAATGGTTAAATTTATTTTCGATGAAAATGAGTTTAATACCAACTTTTTATATTATCAGCTCAAAAACGTTGAAGCATTTCTGAAATCACAAACGAATGGCTCAGGCATTCCACATGTTGACAAAGAAATTTTATTAAACTTAGAGTTAGAAAGTTTCGATGAGCCTGAGCAAGACTATATAGCAAAAATTCTTTTGACCACCGATGAGGCGATTGAACAGACGCAAGCCTTGATTGACAAATACAACCGCATCAAACGTGGTCTGATGCAAGAGCTCTTAACTCGTGGAATTGACGAAGACGGTAACATCCGCTCCAAGCAAACACATAAATTCATCGTCAAAAACGGCATTGATATCCCAGAGGACTGGGACATTGTAAGAGTGGATGAATTACTTAACAATAAAGGCTTTATTCAAACAGGCCCCTTCGGAAGTCAATTGCATTCATACGAATATACGTATGAAGGTGTTCCAGTAATAATGCCTCAAGATATGTTAGATGAGATCTCTACAAAAAACATAAATCGAATTCCAGAGATAAAAGCTAACGAGTTGGACCGACATCGCGTTTGTGAAAATGATGTGATTTTTGCACGGCGCGGAGATCTAACAAGATGTAATGTCATTCAATCGCATCAGGTCGGTTGGCTTTGTGGAACCGGGTGTATCCTACTAAGACAACGAAATAAAGTTTTCAATCCAGATTGGTTGAGACTTTTTTACAAGTCATTTTACGGACAACTTCAGGTTTCTATCAACGCAGTCGGTTCCACGATGGCGAATTTAAGTGGCTCACTTTTGAAAAATTTGTGGATTTGTAAAGTTAATATTGAGGAACAAAATCGAATTGTTGATAGGGTTAATCAAATAAATAGGACTATTCAGAATTACATCGATCATCGAGCTAAACTCCAAGCGGTAAAAAATGGTCTGATGCAAGACCTGTTGGGCGGAAAAGTAAGGGTAAACTAGAAGACGAAAATTGAAGTATGGCAGACAGCAGAGTTACATTTTTAAGACTCGATGAAAAGAATCACGTCGAAGAGCCGTTTCTAAAACAGCTTGAGGCTATGCCCGGATTGTGTTGGAACGTGCTTCGTCTTGAGATGGGTAATGCCCAAGCTCCGCAGCAAACGGGGCGTGAAGACTTTACACAGGTATTAATGCCTAGTGAGCTGGAAGAAGCTCTAAAGCGTATTAATCCGTGGATGAATGAGCAGCAGATCTATGAAGCGGTAAAAGATATAAGTACTTTCGAAGGAGATAATTTATACAAAAACAATCAGCGCGTATTGGAATTGCTGATAAAAGGCACTTCAGTTCAAAAGGAAACCGAAGCGGGATTGCAGTACGAGCCGGTCCAATATATTGATTTTGATCATCTTGAGAAGAACTCATTTATCGCAGTTTCGCAATTTAAAATTCGTGTCCTGGGCACCGAACATCATATTTACCCGGACATTATTTGTTTTGTAAATGGTTTGCCGGTCGCGGTGATCGAATGTAAAAGCCCGCGGGCCAATGATCCGATCCCTTCGGCGATCGACCAGTTGATGCGTTATTGCGAGCAGCGCGATTACACAAAAGAAGGCTCCAAGGCGCTTTTCTATTACAATCAGTTCATAGTTGCGACCTCTCGCAATAAAGCTAAGTTCGGAACGATTACCACTACTATTGAAAAGCTCTTTTATCGCTGGACCGATCCGTTTCCTTTCACCCTGGCCGAACTTTCTGATTACTGCAATCCGCAAAAGACTTATTTTGTCGATGCCGAAGGTAACGACGATGATGACATCGCACCGGAAGCCCGTACTTCTCCTAATGACCAGCAGCGCCTCGTTCACGGGATGTTAAAGCCTGAGAATCTCTTAAGCATTATCAGGACGTTTTCGATCTGGACAACTACCGATAAGGGAGAAATGATCCGCGTCGTCGGACGCTATCAGCAATTCCGCGCTGTCAAGAAAACGATTGAACGCTTGCGAACGGGAATTAATCGCGATGATCGCGGCGGGATCATCTGGCATACCCAGGGTTCCGGTAAGTCTCTAACAATGGTCTTTCTTATTAGGGAAATGTATCTGTACACGCACTTACAATCTTATAAGATTGTTTTGCTCACGGATAGAAAGCAATTAGATGACCAGATAAGGGAAACCGCCCAATCAACCGGTTACACGATCAATGACCCGAAAAATATCTCTGACCTAAAAACTGCTTTGGCTAATAACAACGCTGATATTGTTTCCGCGATGATTCACAAATTTCAAGAGCGTGAATATGCGGCAACTTTTCCTGAGCTGAATGCCGACCAAAAGATCCTGATACTCACTGACGAAGCGCACCGCTCACAGTATTCAAAACTCGGTGCTAATCTCGACCGAGCTTTGCCTAATGCGACGCGCATCGCCTTTACCGGAACGCCCATTGAGAGAACTGAGCAAACCTACGGCGAATACATCGATAAGTACACCATGCGTCAGTCGATCGAAGACGGGGTAACACTTGCCATAGTTTATGAAGGCCGTACGCACGACGCCGAAGTAAAAGACGTTGAAGGAGCGGAAAAGAAATTTCAGGACGTATTCAAAGACTATAATCTCGCTGAAAAAGCCGAAATGTTGGCTTACGGCGGTAAGAAGTCTTACATGGAAGCGCAAGAAACGATTCGGGATAAAGCAAAGGATATGTTGCGACATTACGTAGAGCATATTTTGCCCAATGGTTATAAAGCCCAGGTTGTAAGCGTTTCTAAGGATGCAGCTCATCGCTATCGGCTGGCATTGGAAGCGGCAATTGCCGGGCTAATCGAAGAATTGAAATCCGATAATCCCTACAAGATCGCGATACATGATTTGGAGAGGCTGAAAGTGGCTGCAGTTATCTCCGATGTTGATCACAACGATAAGCCCGAACTCAAGGAATACAGCGACTCAAAAGCTCGGAAAGCTGCGATTGAAGGATTTAAGCTGCCCTTTGGTAAAACGGAAGAAGTTACTGCGGCCGGAAATTATACCAGGGACGGTAATATAGGCATTCTGGTAGTAGTGGATATGCTTTTGACCGGGTTTGACGCTCCGGTCGAACAGGTAATGTATCTCGATAAGGTTGTAGTTAATCACAATCTGCTACAGGCCATCGCCCGCGTGAATCGTGTTTATGACGAAAATAAGCACGTCGGATTTGTGGTGGACTATGTCGGAATGGGCAACCATTTGAAAAGGGCGCTCGATGCATATTGGGAAAAAGAACAGGAAGAAATCACAAATTGTTTACTCGATAATTCGGAATTGGTGGCTGAATTAAAAAACGCTCACGAGGATTTAAAGAAAGTCTTTGAAGATAAAGGCATCTCCATGTATTCGGATGCCGATGATATTTTTAATCTGTTTTACGATGAAGACATTAGATATGCGTATATGCAAGCCTTTGAACGTTTTTCGAAAGCTTTGGATAATATTTTTCCACGCAAAGAAGCTCTCGATTATCTAAACGATCTTAATCGCTTTGCCGATATCAATACTCAGGCACAGGAACATCTTAGAGATGCAAGGTTAAGCATGAAAGGTGTCTCAGATAAACTTCGCAAGGTTACAGACGAATTTCTTATTTCCAAAGGGATCGAAAATAAGATCGAACCGATCTCGATTTTAGACGATAAATTTTTTGAACATGTTAAGAAGCGAACCCAGGAAAAGACTAAGGCTGCGGAAATTGAACACGCGATTCGTCACTTTATTGATCTGAGCATGAACGAAGACCCCGAACTTTACACTTCCTTTGCAGAGGAGTTGCAAAGAATTCTATTAGCGTGTCGGGAAAATTGGAATGAAATCTACCGGCAATTGGAAATTTTGCGTAATCGAATTAAGGCCGCTCAGACCGAGAATACTTATGGATTGGATCGACGCCGGCAAATGCCTATTTTCAGAAAGCTTCACGCACTGATCTACGAAAAGAAAGAAAATCTTACCGATGATGAAATATCGAATCTAACCGGATGGACTAAAGAGATATACGGAATGCTTAAGGTTGATCTCGGACAAATCGGCTTTTGGGGAAGTGTCGCGTCGGTCAACCGCTTGAAGGGAGAAATTGCTAATTTTATCGCCCTGGAATGCCATAACATCCCGGCGGCATTTGCTAATCGTAACGTCATTGCCCAAGAGATCCTATCATGGGCAAATGACGATAAAACAACTACGGCAATTCTTACTGCGAATGATTAAAATCTGCTGAAATGAAAATAGATTATTCAATAGTTTACTCAGATCGAAAGACTCTCAGCATCATAGTCGAACGTGATCGCACCGTGGTTGTTCGCGCACCCCGCAATACAAGTCCAGAACGAATCGCCCGCGAAATTGAAACTAGAAAAAGATTGATTGTCCAAAAAATAGAACATAATCAAAAGTATCCGTTTGAAAAACAAGTAAAAGAATTTGTCTCGGGAGAATCGCTGCTTTATTTGGGTAAGCCATACAAACTATATGTGGTTGATGAAGCCATTGATGGTGTGTTGTTCGATAGCAAATTTTTCTTAAGTAAAACAAACCAAAAGAATGCGGGTGTTTTATTAAAAGATTGGTATATACGATCCGCGTCAGAGATTATTATTCCTAAAGCCACATATCTGGCCAAACAAACAGGAGTTAAATTCAATAATATCAATATATTAGATTTAAAATATCGATGGGGATCCTGCACTCCGAAAGATAACATTCATTTCAATTGGCGATTAATCAAAGCCCCGATGACAGTTATTGAATACATAATCGTTCACGAATTGACTCATCTGCTGGAAACTAATCATACGCCCGAGTTTTGGAATCGCGTGAAAGCGGCTTACCCTCTGTACCCTTCCTCTAAAAAGTGGCTGGAAAAATACGGCTATGAACTCGAGATAGATTTCTGAGTTTACACAAGTCGGAACTGGGAATCAGATCACGGCCCCAAGTGCGAGAGAATGCATAAAACCCATGCATTCTCTATTATTTTTAAGGTGAAGTTATAATCGGATCCGGTCACTCCTAATACCAACTGGGATAATTTTTTCGGATCGCTGCAATATTTTCGGCTCTTGCCTGAGTAAACCGTTTATTGCCGGTGGTGGAGTAATCGGGCGCGTCAATTCTGTTTGAAACGGCGACCGCTATTTGGGAGTCGGTCCACCCTTTGTTCCAAACTTGAAGATTGCCTGGAAGAGTAGAAGGGTATCTATTCATTCCCATTCCCTTGGCAGTATAGGCCCCGACAGCCCACGCTCTTCTTTCAGTTTCACTTAGCAGTAGGTCGGAACCGGGCTCGCCGTCTATAAAACTTTGGAAATCCGCAACGTGAGAACCTTCGTGGGTAAATTCGGCGGCTAAATTTTCACCCGATAAATTTCCCAACATAACAAAGATCTTGCCGTTTTCTCCGAATAGGGTCCGGGCGTCAGATGAGCTGCTAAATTGCCCTAACACTACATTCTTTTTGGTTGTTCCTTCTTCGCCGTAAGCATCTATAGCTCGCTGTACTTCCGCTTTTTGGTGCCCGCTTAGTCCGGAGAGGGAGCTTCGCGCATCACAAATGGCCGCGCGAATTCTTTGCCTCTTCTCTATTATATCGGCAACTTTATTCTTTACCTTTTTAAGCTCTTTATTTCTCTTCTTTTCATTTTTTATCTTATTTGCCGCTGCAGTATAATATGCCTCCAACTCATCATCTCCTCTATCCCCGCCTAAATCGTTACTCCATACCCACATTCCGGTGGGATCAACAAACCGGTAAGGATTATTTAAGGAATATGTGTAGCGATTCCAGGTCTGTGGGTCTTCAACTTTGGCGGAAAAGAGCAACGGATCGGGACTGCTAAACCTGCCCGCACCGGAGCGGAAATACCTTGCATTAGCAAAATCCAAATCGGTTTCGCTATCTCTTTCGTATTCGGTAAACTTCTTGCGAATTTCGTCCGTGTCATAGCCAACCGCCGGTGTTCTTTGTGAAGTCGATATCTCTTCACCAAAAGGATGATAATCATGCCGTGCGATGACCGCGCCGCCGGCGTTGGTGTTGATGCGCGGCGTACCCAGATTGTCGCTGGTAATATATGCGACCTGCGGTTCCTGGCTTAACTGGCTGGAATATTCCGCCACGGTTTTGCCCGAGGCATCGTAGATGAATACAGTGATCTCGGTGTCCGTTTCTTTTTTTATCCGCTTGCCGTCGCCATCGTATGTGTAAAGGCCGAGCACCGTACCGGATGCATCCTTGGCCTGCACCATCTTATTCTCGCCATCATAAACATATTGCTGTGAGTCGCCGTCAATGGTCGTATTGCCCGCGCTGTCGTAGGTTGTTCCGAGAAGACGATTGTTGGCCTGGTTGATCTCAGGATTGCAAGCAGCGGTTGGGCAGTTGGCCTCAAGTGTCGTGGTGCGATTCGCCTGTGTGTCGAAACGGCGATTTCCAAAACGGTCGTAACTGAAGGTCTGCTTCCATACCGGCTCCCGGAGATGCTTTCCACCGCGTCGTAAAGCCTGTTCAGCTGATCGTAAGTATAGTTTTGGATAGCGGTAAAACCGGCGCTTCCGCCAACGGTCGGCACAGTGATGGTCTGCGACTGCACGTTGCCGTTATTTTGCGTCGTACCGTAACTGTAATCGAGTTTTAGCAGGCCGGTGCTGCCCGTAGTAGTTCCTAATGCGATCTGCGTCGATTGCATCCTTGCATTAAATTGGGTCGATTCCCAGTGGCCGTTGCCAAGCTGCATCGAGGTTATTCCACCGGCCGCGTTATAAGTAAAATTATCCGCGTATGTCCAGTAACCCGCGGTGGGATTCTTTTTGCTCTCGACCTGCGCGAGATCGCCGGTGGCATCGAGAACGTTTCTTACTTTCCGTCCGCTGGGATAAGTTTCTTCAATTAAGGCGCCGCTGAGGTTGTAAGTATAACCTGTAGTGTAAGCGGTTCCACCGGTGATTTGCTTGTGGGCGGTGACGCGGCCAAGCGGATCGAAGGCGGTGTATTCCGTGGTCGAAACCGTCGAACTGACTTTGGTCAGCCTGCCTTTGGAATGGGCTATGCTGGGATCGTCGTAGGTATAACTTACTGCCGGAGAAGCTTGATAATTGGACGGGGTACCGTTGGGCGTCGTGTAGCTGCGCTGGATGACCCGGTTTAACTTGTCATAGTTGTAGGCGGTAACTACATTTGCCGTTCCGCTGCGAAGCTGGCTCTTTTGCTTCAAATTTCCGCCAGCGTCATAAGTATAATTAGTCGTACCGGATTCCGGGTTTATATCAGAAGTTAGCTTTGAAAGACTATTATAGGTGAAAGTTCTAGGCATTTGGCTGCCCTGATTGACAGTGGCAAGATTTCCCAGGATATCGTAAGTATAACTTGTCTGATAGCCGTGCGCGATTTCACCATGATTCGGGAAGGTGACACCCGTTGTAGCAGATTCGGTTATTTCCCAGACATCGGTCAATTGGCCGATCGCATTAGAGACGCTGATGCGCTGTTTGTCGGCCTGATCTGTGACCAGCGTGCGTTCGGCATAAGATTCGGTAGAGACTTTGCCGGTGGTGGCGGTGTTCGCGCCCGACGAGGCAAACGGAGCGGGCAGGGCCGCGCCCGAAAAAGTTTCCACTTCCTGTTTTGAACCGTCGGCCCAGGCTTTGGAAAGCGTCCAGCCCATCGTCTGTTCACCTGACGCCTGCGCGGCTGAATTGGAGCGGAAAGGATTTGAAGTAAGCTGGTAGGAATACGGGCTGGCTGTTTTGTAACGCGTTTCGACCTTGACGCCCGAAGTCTCATCGTAAGGATCTTCGGTGGCGTTTTCGAGCGTCCTCGACAACCGCAATCTTCCCGCCTGGTCATAGTGCTGGATCGCGACCTTGCGGCCGTCCCCCATCGTTTCCAGGTCGGCGCGGATGATTATCCGCCGGTTGAGATCACTGTACTCTGTCCTTACCCAGCTTTCGAGCGTTGTTCCGACCGCATTGCGTACCTTGGTCGGCCTGCCCAAAATGTCATATTCGGTCGTGATGGAAAGGGCATTATCAACATCGGTCGCGGTGATCAGACTGCCCGTATAAAAATCGTAAACAGCGGATGAAGTACGCGCGACAGGGGTGCTATAAGCCGCGACGGTTTCGGTCGGATAAAGATCGGCGTATCCGTTTATCGATCCATACGTGTATTGCGTCACTACGTTGTTTGCGTCGGTTTGGGTCAGGACATTGCCGCGAGCGCTGTAGGTCGATTGATTGCTTACCCATTGATTGTTGACATCGTCCCAAGAACGGGATTGGGTCAGATTGCCTTTGGTCGGGGCGGTGTTTAGATCGTTGTGTAAGTCATAATAAAACTCGCTGGTGCTTTTGACCGTCGTCCCGTTGCCGATCGTTGTTTGTTTCGGCAAGCCAAGGATAACAAGCGCCGAATCGATGTTCCGTGTCTTGTACGCGTTAGATGATGAGGTATTAGGTGCGTCGTTGTAATAACTTGTATTGGTAACTTTCATTACCGGCGTGCTCTCGGGCACTCCGGTTGGTACACCAGTCACGGAATTGCCGTTGGTATAGTTTACACTTGAAAGATTGATCCAGCCATATTGAATCACCTGGGTCACATTTCCGTTGTAGTCATATTGAAATTTCTTGGCGGTCATCTTAAGGCGATTACCCTGGTCGTCGCGTAGGGTCGTAAATTCTGTATCGATCACGCGGTTTATCCCTACCCATTGACCGGGTGCTCCGATAACCTGGGTAAACCCATCCAAAGCTACCCACTTCTTTTCGACGAGCGTTCGTCCGTTGTTTTGATAGGATTTGATGGGCAGCCCACCCATACCGTCTTGTCCACCGGTACCGCTAAAGCCAATATCAGTAGGGATATAAGTTTCAGTATAAACGGAACCATCCGGGTTGATTACCCCACCGGCATATCCCGATTGGGGAATACCCACAAGCACTCCGTAAAGCCATTCGTCGGTAACTCCGTCGTGAGTCAGCTTTTTCTTGGAAACGACATTTTTTATTACTTCGTTTCCATCGTAAGGACTCATCTGAGTGAATGTATGAATGCCGTCATGGTTGTATTCATATTTTATATGGGCATCGGACGGTGTGATGATATCGCTTATCTCACCCCAACCTTTAGAAGCAGTTCTGGAATAAGTCTGTGTTTTGCCACAATCTGTGTAAGTATCGGATGTCTCTTCGGTTTCATCCGAGTTGTAACCAAATGTGTATTTGGGAATTACATTGCTTTCGGTGGACGGAAAAATTATCTCGCGAACCACCTTTATCAGTTCGCTGGAAACCGCTTCATGTGTATAGCATACGTCGCCGGTGCCGAATTCACCCCCGTTATCATTCCAACTGGCTTTCCCATAGTATTTTCCCAGCACTGAGATGGTTCCATAAATAAGATACACATTCTGCCAAGCTCCGCCGACGGACTGATATTGAACTTTAGTTGCCAATTGATTGTTATAGGTCGTTTCGCTCCATTTGATCTCGCGCCCGGTTTGCTCGTCCCTGACAAACCATTCGGGTCCTTCTCCAGTTGTCCTCACGCTCTGCAGAACGCTGTTCCCATTAGTATCGATCGTCCGCTGGCCATCGTCGGACAGCTCGATTCTGGTGCCGTCCTTTAATATTATTTTCCAGTAGAGAGAAGAAGACTGGTTGACCTCGACTGCGATGAAAGTCCCGTCGATGGTGTACATCCGTACCGGAGTTGAAAAAATGGGGTGATTCTGGGTGCCTCCGGACTGCTTGTAGAAGCCTTTCATGTGTTCGGTTACGCCCCCTGAGGGGTATGTGTCGATGTAGCTTTCAAAACGCAGGTCGTGTTCCGAACCATCCGGCATTCGGAGCATCGGCTTAAAGTATCTGCTTTGCATAGCCGTATATTCGGACTGTGTCCAGCAAATATTGTTTTCCGGTACTTTATAAGCGTAGTCATCGTACGCATCACGGTAAAAGATTTCATAAGCGCCGCCGATCTTCCAGCCCGATCCTTCAGCTTGTACCAGAGTTTGGGTGGAATAGCTTCTGGGGCAATGAGGCACTCCCGGCTCTACGGTTAAAGGGTCTGCCCATTTTTCTTCCTGGTTGGTTTGCCACAACTTACCGTTATATGAAGCGGTCAAGGTGTATGAAAGCTTGCCTCCGGCGATAGGTGGCAATGAAGCTAAAGGTATCGACAGATTCACCGCGCCGTTTTGAAGACTTATCGAATCGATATTCGTTGTTTGATAACCCCCGCCTGCGCCGAAACCCTGTTCCGGCCGCGCCGTCAATTGCTGAGCTTGCGTGGACGTAACGATGAACAAGAACATTACGGGCAGAAAGGTGAAGATGACTGCCTTTGCAAATCCATTCAAAATCGAATTGCGCGAATCAATAATCTTTGTTTTCATATTTTGATCTTTCATGAGAGTTTTGAAGTCTTCGAACTTCTGAAATCAAAAAAACAACTTATCTTCTATACAGCGCCGGTACCGGAACATCGCCGGCCGCACCCCAGCTCACTGCCCGGGTTGAGACGTCGTGACTGTTGCGAATGAACCAGCCGCCCGCTCCCTTACCGGAAGGCTTCCAGACCGCAATGTCGCACTTACCGTCCCCGTCATAATCGTTTTGTACCGCTATCCAGGAACCGTCATACCAGGTGACCGTATTGGTCTGCCCATCAGAGCTTTGCTTGATCACCCAATCGTTACCGTGCCGAAGCGCAAAGTCTGTTTTGCCGTCACCGTCATAGTCTCCGGGAACAGGGGAATCTCCGCTTGAGCCCATCGTTTGAGTGATCGAGTTTCCGCTTTCCGAACTTTTCCGGGCATAGAATGTCGTCGCGGAATTGCGCCAGACAGCCACATCGGCTTTGCCGTCACCGTCATAATCGGCCGGTGCGGCAATATCTCCTGAGTTGCCGTAGGCGATATCGACGCCGTTATTGTTAGAGCTGTTAATGATGTACCAGTGTTGATTTGAAGGTCGGTACAGCGCCGTGTCGGTCTTCCCGTCACCATCGTAATCAGCCGGAACAGGCACATCGCCGCTGGTCCCTTGATAGACGACGTAATATGATCCGCCTCCGCTGGGATAGATCCACCAGACACCGCCGGAAGCGGGACGCCAGATCGCCAGATCGGTTTTGCTATCGCCGTCATAATCTCCCTGGACAGGCACATCAGGAACGCCGTTTATTACCCCGCCCCAGGCGACAGTGAAAGTCTGTGAGCCGGCACCGCCCATGCAGTACCAGTAGCCGTTGGACGGCCGCCAGACGGCCAGATCAGCGGGAGGAATAGCACTGGCCCCGGCATCTTCCACCGCCAGCATCCGTGAACCGGCATAGATGTATTCTTTAGAAAGCTGCGGAGTGGGTGTCGGAGTAGGCACCGGCATAAAAGGATTGATGCTGGCCAGCAGACTTTCATTCTTGGCCAAAGGGTTCTGCTCCTGTTTGGCTCTTTCTTCACGGGCAGCCTCTTCCAGATACTTAAGACCGGCCCCTAGCACGCCTAATGAAAGAAAAGCTATCAGGCCGATTACCCACCAGCGAGACAAATTTCTGAAAGTAGTTTTTGGTGTTGTTTGGTTTGGTAAAGATGGGTTTTCTGTCGTAGATGTTAATCCCGAACGTAGAAACACCGGGTAGGCAGAGACGTTCTTATGCCCCTGCTTCATTTTATTTTTGGACATAACTATTCTATCGGAGCTAATCCTTGAAATTTTAATTAGTGAACTGGGAGCTCGATAAAAGTGAGCTTTAGCTAAAGTAAATCTGGGAACTTTAGTTTGGGAAAAATACTACCAATTTATTCGTACCAGTGTGCGAGACCAGGTATTACCAATAATGAGAAACCTTTATAGAGGAAAAAAAAGGCTATGTCAACTGATTTAGATTATTAGTTATGTCCGAATTAAGTGTTACAGGTCGTTTACTATAGACGTTTATCGTAAAAAATGTAGCAAAAAACAGGTGAACAAGGAGCAAAAGACATTTTTAGAGGAATTGCAGTCCAAGGCATAAAATAGGCCGAGATTGGCAACCCACTACGCTAGCGATCATTTCGCTAGGCCAACTGTTTCTTCAAATTTAAAGGAAGTAGGAAGCGTGCCAAGTAATTTATTGACTGAGATTTTAGTTGAGGTGCAGAGTTTATCGAAGAGAAGGTGTAGCTAACCTTGATTGTAGGGAGCAACCGTCGGGGTTGAACTGATGGTTCGATGCGAATCGAGGCTGCTTTTTGGCAGATGAAAATGAAAAAATAACTTTACTGTTTTTTCGCAGTTAGAGGAAACTTTAGAGGAAAATAGAAAAGCCTATCTTTTACAGAATAGGCTAAACTATTGATTATATTGGCTCCGCAGGTAAGACTCGAACTTACAACCCTTCGGTTAACAGCCGAATGCTCTGCCATTGAGCTACTGCGGAAAAACTGAAACCGCCGTTTAAGGCGGAACACTTAAAATAATAATTTCCCATATCTAAGTCAAGCTTGGCATCGATTTTTATTAGATCAGGGCTCGCTCAAGATAACTATTTCGGCTCTTTCCCGCGCGTTATCTAAAAAGCGGTCCAGATCGCTGGCGATCCGCGAGGTGGTCATATCCTGGTTGATCCGGCTGCGGACCTCACCGACCGGCGGCACCACCACGCCGGGGTTTCGCTGGCGAAAGGCCGGCACATAAACATCACGGTAGTAGCTTTCTTCTTCCTCGTTGGTGATCACAACAAACGAACGAAAACGGAAATCGAGATATTTTTCTACCGCCACCCGTTGTGACATCAATTTTTGGAAGTTGTAGTCGGTTATCGACTCAAAGCCCACGGTGCGCAGCCTTTGGGCGAATTCGGTCGGCGAAGGAAACTGGTCCACGACCCGTTTTATCTCCGCCTGGGTTTCGGCGTCGGTTACCGATATCGAAGGGAGCCGCCGCGTTTCCAGGATGATCAAACGCTGGTCTATGACCAATCGGAGTGCCTGATCCAGATCGTCCTTACCTGGCGAATCCAGCGGTGTCCGTGGTTGTAAAGCCAATTGCCACAATAGATCCGAGCGGGTAATAAGCTCCGTGCGGACACGGTCGCTGACAGTTGCGACCGTCTTATCCACTATTTCCTGACCTTGCGCCGGTGCGGGCCCTCCGAAAAGCCCTAAAAATAGCGCTAACCAGCCGAAAAACCTGAATTTGATCCCTAAAGCTTTCATTGCTAACTAAATAGTATTAAAAAACAGGCCAAAGTAACAGCTAAATATACAAAAAATCTCCACTTAACGGTCAAAAAACGTTGACAAATGTTCAACATTTTTGTTCAATAGAAAAGGAAGCTTGTTGACTTCTCTCTACAGTTTTCACTTCACCTCGTCAATCGCGACAAGTTTATTCTGACTAAAAATGCTGTCCACTCCGAAAATTGTTAAGAAAAACTCAGGCAGTTTTGTGAATGAGTCTGGGGCGGAACTCTATGGCGAAATGCAATTGCTATCGGAGTTTGTCCGTGACGTTTCAGCGGAATCCGACCTGCGCCATACGGTAAGAAAAACCGCCGAGCTGCTTTTCGAAATGTTGGATGCGGAGGTCTGTGCCGCCGTAGTAGAAGCGGGCATCGGTGAATTGGTCGACTCTTGTCAGAGCAGAGATAAAAGTGAAAAAGCCGTTCTCGATGAAAACACGATTGCCGAATGGATGAATATTTCTCCGGCAGCGATCCCTTTTTCACAAAAAGAAAATTTGTGGCTGAAAAAAAGCAGCCATAGTACTGAATTTGTTACTCCGCTGATGATCGGCGGAAAAATATCGGGCGCGATCGTGATCGGTTTTAAAGGGATTGAAGCCCTTAGCAAATCGCAGAGGTTCATTATAGACGCCGTCGCGCAGGTCGCTGCAATGGCGATGAGCCTGAGTCTGAAGGACGATTCGGCTATCAAAGCTTCGCTCAAACGCGCGCGCGAAGAGCATCAAAAATTTACCGGCGCAGTTTTGGATACTTTGCCGCTTTCACTCTACGTGATCGACCGTGATTTTAAGATCGTGGCCTGGAACAAACACCGCGAGATCGGCAGCCAGGGCGTTCCGCGCGAAGAAGCGCTGGGTAAAAATGTTTTTGAAGTGCTGACCCGCCAGCCGCAATCAAAACTCAAAACCGAATTCGAGCGGGCATTTCGCCTGGGCAGGATCGAGCGAATAGAGCAGCGCACCACCGACGAAGCAGGCGGCACGCGGCATTGGCTGATCAGCAAGATCCCGATGCGCGACGAAAAGACCGGCGAAGTAACGCACGTTATCTCGGTCGGCGAAGACATCACAATGCGCGTCGAAGCGATCCATGCGGTTTCCCGCGCGGAAAAACTCGCGGCGGTCGGACGGCTGGCAGCCGGTGTAGTGCACGAGATAAACAATCCGCTGGCGACGATCTCTGCCTGTGCGGAATCGCTGGAAGTCAGGGCAGCGGAAGGAGCTTTTTCCGCGTCACCCGAGGTGGACGATCTGAAAGAATATCTGGCCCTGATCCGCAGCGAAACTTTCCGCTGCAAATCGATCACGGATAATCTGTTAAATTTCAGCCGGCTGCGTTCGGGAAACTGGGCGCCGATCGAGGTGGATAAAATAGTCTCTTCATCCGTGCGTTTATTGGAACACCAGAAACGCAAAAATAACATCGAGATAAAGATCAAAAACACAGACGGCCTTCCGCCTGTAAACGGCGATGAAGGTAAATTGCAGCAAGCCATAATAGCGCTTGCCAGTAACGCGATCGACGCGATGCCTGACGGCGGAACCCTTACTTTCCGCTTGTCTCATCAGGCACGACAGATCGTTCTCGAGATCGAAGACACGGGGATCGGGATCTCCGCCGAGGATATGCCCAAGATCTTCGAACCATTCTTTACCACTAAAGAAGTAGGAAAAGGCACCGGTTTGGGGCTCGCCGTCACTTACGGCATCGTCACCGAACATCAGGGCAAACTCAGTGTTCGCTCCAATCCCGGCAAAGGGACAATTTTCACGATCTACGTCCCTGTCTACGAAGAAAAAACTCACAAATGAGAAGGTAACGCTAACTTATGTCGCGATTTTTAGTCGTCGATGACGAAAACAATTTGCGGATGGTAGTTCAGAAAGAACTAAGCCGTCTTGGACACGAAGTCGAAACTGCAGCCGACGGCGAAGCCGCCTGGGTGCTGCTCGAGGAAAAAGACTTCGATGTCATGCTCTGTGATATCAACATGCCCCGCCTGGACGGTATCAGCCTGCTGCGCCGCCTGCGGGAAAAACGTCAGAATCCTCCTGAAGTTATCATGCTCACCGGCCATGCTTCGCTCGAAACCGCGATCGAGACGATGAAGCTGGGCGCCTATGACTATCTCACCAAGCCGTATCGCATAACGGAACTTACCGCTCTAGTGATGAAAGCCGCTGACAAAAAGCAGCTGCAGCTGGATAACCAGCGTCTCCGCGCGCAACTGGAGAGAACTTCAACGCTGCCTGAGATGGTCGCCGAATCCGCGCAGATGAAAGAAGTGCTGCGGCTCGCCCAGCGCGTCGCCGTGTCGGAAACTTCGGTTCTTATTACAGGTGAATCCGGCGTGGGTAAAGAATTGATCGCGCAGACGATCCACCAGCTTTCGCGCCGCGCAAAAATGTCGTTTGTCGATCTTAACTGCGCCGCGCTGCAGGACACCTTGCTTGAATCGGAACTCTTCGGCCACGAAGCCGGCGCGTTTTCCGGCGCCCGCGCGCGCAAGCTCGGATTATTCGAGATCGCCGATCACGGCACGCTCTTTCTTGACGAAGTAATGGAAATGCCGATGGCGCTGCAGTCAAAATTATTGCGGGCGCTGGAAACCCGTTCATTCTTTCGCGTGGGCGGAGTGCGTAAAGTAGACGTTGACGTCCGCCTGGTGGCGGCGACCAACCGCGATCCGAAAAAAGCGGTGGCTGAGGAAATGTTCCGCGCCGATCTTTTGTACCGCATCAATAGTTTTGAGATCAACGTTCCGCCTCTGCGCGAGCGTCCCGAAGACATCGAACCGCTTGCCAGCCACATCATGCAAAAACTCGCCGGTGCCAACGCTCCGGAGATCACGCCGTCCGCGATGGATGCGCTGTGTTCGTATCACTGGCAGGGAAATGTGCGCCAATTACGCAACTGCCTGGAACGCGCCGTGCTGCTGGCCGATAACGGCAAGATAACACCGCGCGAGCTCCCGCCCGAAGTTTTGACGGGAAAACCCGAGCCGGTGATTTCCACCAGCTATAACCCGCCGTCGGAGCACACTACTACAAGCTTCTTTAACGTGAATTCGTCTTCGCTACGCGAAACGGAAAAACAGCAGATCCTAAAAGCGCTGGAGCAAACCGGCTGGCACCGCGGCCGCACCGCGGATATGCTCGGCATCTCGCCTTCGACGCTTTATCGCAGATTGCGGGATTACGGGTTGGATAGATAAGTTTTTTGACAGTTCGTTAAAAAAGCATAGCCCCGGGCAAACGGGGCTATTTTACTTTGAAATGTAACCGGTTTATTTAACGGGTTTTCTGAGCCGATTTGGGGATCAAAGAGATCAGCGAACGTAAAGCCTTATTAATGGCTTTGGAATCGGGAAAATACGGTTGTATATCCGGTTCGATGGCGGCAAAATACTGTACGCTGATCACCTTATCCTTATCATAAATCCTCACGGTGTAACCATTTTTAAGCGCCTTACTGTACTTTCCACGCACGCCTTTCTTGCCTGAAAGGTCGTATTCCGTCGACATTTTTTTACTTACCTTTTTCATAAACTTCACGCTCGGATTTCGTTGCTCTCCGACAACTTATTATTCTTATTACGATAGCATTATTATTTTCATCGTTTTCCGTATGAACGACCAATAAAACGCGGCTATATGCTGAGAATCCTATGCTAATAAATCTATTCTCCTCAGCAGGGTTAAGATCATCGGAAAAAGTTAACAACAACTCATCTTCGAAAACAGTCTTTGCCTCATCAAAACTGACATTGTGCTTTCGCAAATTGGCGTTGGCTTTATTTTTGTCCCACTCAAATATCAGATCCATTTAGAGTTTCGGCGCTGCATTCTCCTAGCCTGAGTTTATCACAAATTCAAAGCCTCATTATCCCTTAAAATCCCAGAGCGACATCGCAGTTTCGTCGGCGTTGATGACCCAGAGTGTTTTACCATCTTCGCTCCAGCCTGCTTTGCTGACATATTGCTTTTCTCTTATCGCGCGTTTTAGTTTTACCACCGTTAAAGGCGGCTGTACCACTGTTTCGATCAGCTCGCCGGAATCGGCTTTATAAAGTTTCACGTACTGATTACTGTAGGTCATATAAACTTTACCGTTGGGATGAGGAACCACGACCGTTTGATCGGTAACGATAGTTTCAGTACTGGTAGTATCCTCGCTCACATCAGTACTAGACGAACTATAAGACTCATAAATAAGCGGATTCTCGTAGATCATATTTCCGGTCGCAACACTAAAAGCGCGCATTTTTTTCGCAAATGTCGTAAAGAGCAGTTGGTCGCCTGGCAGCCAATAATCCGGCAGGTTCGTGTTTAGGATCTCGCCTTTCTTTTGTCCGGTCTCGGATTGATACACTTGAATGTTTTTCCCCGAATCGACCGCGAAAAATCTTTCATCCGGGCTGTAACGGATATTCGAATCGCTCAGCCTCGGATCCGCCTTGATGGAATATTTAGGCGCATCGCTGCCGTTTAGTTCCCAGAAAAGTATTCGGTGTTCTTCTTCCTTGGATTTGTGTTTAGAGACCATCGCCATATAACGCCCGCTCGGGCTGGGCATCAGTTTCCAGGTAAGAACGCCGAAATCTTCATCGCCGACGGAAAGCTTTTTCGCCACCTGTCCTGTTTTTGTATTCCAGACGGTTATCGTGGTCGCCTTGTTGGCCATCTCATTTGGGATCAGACCAAGCCATTTTTTTGTCGGGACCGAGGTGGTAAAAAACTGTTCGCCGTCGGGGCTTAAATACCACCAATCCAGATCTTGAATCGAAATGGTTCGAAGCGGGGCCAGAGTTTCACCGTCCCGGAATGAAACCAGCAGATTTTTTACATCGTCTTTTTTATCGGTTTTTGGTTCGTCGGAGACGGTGTAAAAGATCTTGCCGTTCTTGCTCCACCCACCGCTGATAAGAGTCGATGGTTCAAAGACCTGTATTTGTTTTAATGAACCAAGATCGAAGACATAAGCGGACATAAAACGTCCGAAGTCAATGCGTTTGCGGCGTGTATAAAAAAGTTTGGTGTTATCGGGACTGAGCTCGTCGAGGCTATAAGCTTCCAGTTCTTCTATTTCGTGACGCCTGGATGAAGTGACCTTCTTATTAGCAACATCCCATAATTGAATGGTGCTTGTGCCGAGCATCCAGAGCTTTGTGCCATTATCCAAAAACCGGTGGGTGATCACCTTTTCGGCCGGGTTTTCAAAATCAAAGCTTCCTTTAAGAGTAAATAGCGATCCAGCCGTTTGGGGGAGAGCCTGAAAAGTAAAAAGTACCGCCACAAAGAAAAGCACTTGCACACAGCGTTTCATAAAAAATCTCCTGCAATTTTTATTCAGACTCAATTAAACAAGACAAACAAGATCGGAAATAAGTTACAACCGCCAAAAAACTATTTTCCGGTAAATTCATATTGCAGCACGGACTGCTCGTCCTGGACCAATAATAAAACACGCATACATTTAATAAATTAGGTGTTTTGAGATATTTCGAAAGAGAAAGGTTGCTCCGCTTTTTTAAGATTATTTCGCCACGCGCCGGTATTTGTGGGTGATAGGGCGGCGGCGGCCGATGCCGATGGCGTTTTTTGAGATGATCAGGGTCGGCGGCAGCTGCTGGCGCTTGAATTCATTGGCCGGAGATTCGACCTTGTTCAATATGTGGTAGGTCAGTTCGCGGTCGTGGCCGTACGCGACGATCTCTTCGGGTGAAAGTTTTTGCTCCAGATAAAGCTGCAGGATGGGGTCCATCGTTTCATAGGGCGGCAGCGTATCCTGGTCGAATTGGTTTGGGGCCAGCTCCGCCGAGGGCTTTTTGTCGATAATAACGTTCGGTATTATTTCGCGCCTAGCCGATTCATTGATATGCCGCGCGATCTGCCAGACCTCGGTCTTTAAAACATCTCCGAGTACGGCCAGGCCGCCGTTAGTATCGCCATAGAGGGTGCAATAACCGACGGCTAGCTCTGACTTATTTCCCGTGGAAAGCAGCAAGCGGCCTTCGGCATTTGAGATCGCCATCAGGATCACGCCGCGCAACCGGGCCTGCATATTTTCCGCCGCGAGAGATTCGCCTCCCTTGGTCGGTTTGTTTAATTCGAGTTGCTTGAGCAGAACATCGAACGAATCCGAGATCGATTCAAGCCGGCTTTCACAGCCGAGATTTTTTATCAGCGCCTCAGAGTCCTTCACGCTGCCTTCAGAAGAAAACGGCGACGGCATCATTACACATAGCACATTTTCCGCGCCGAGCGCTTCGGCGGCCAGTTCAGCGACCAGAGCGGAATCCATTCCGCCGGAAAGTCCCAACACGGCTTTCCCAAATCCGTTCTTGCCCGCGTAATCACGGATGCCTAAGACAAGCGCCTGGCGAATAGTTTCGCATTCATTTCCGGTGATGCCGCGGCTGTCGGGTTTGTGCACGTCCAGCTCCACGGTTTCCACAAATTCCTTAAAGGCATCTGCCTGCAAGATGATGTCGCCTTCTTCATCCGCGATCACACTGGCGCCGTCAAAAATTATCCCGTCATTTCCGCCGATAAGATTTACAAAAACGATCGGCACCCTGGCTTCCCGCGCGCGGTGCGCCACCATATCGCAGCGCAGTTTTATTTTTCCTTTATTAAAAGGCGAGGCGTTTACGGCGACGATCAGGTCGGCTCCTTTTTTGATCAGCTCATCGGCCGGGTCTTCGTCATAGAGCCGCTCTTTCCAAAAAGTCTTGTCGTTCCAAAAATCTTCGCAGACGACCACGCCCAGCTTTAGCCCGTCTATCTCAAAAATTCTTTTATGCCCGCCGGGTTCGAAATAGCGCGGATCGTCAAAAACATCGTATTCGGGCAAAAGTTCCTTGTCGGCAAAACCGAGCAGTTTCTGGTCGTGAATGACGGCTGCGGAATTTATCAGGCGCTTTCCGTCCGCGTCCGGATTAGGGCGAATGGTGCCGAGGACGACCGTGATACCCGCGGTGGCGGGAATGATGCTTTCCAACGGTTCCAGCGAGTTTTCGATGATGTCACGGTCCTGAAACCAGTCGAGCGAAGTATAGCCGTGCGTCGCCACCTCGGGAAAAACGATCATATCCGAGCCGTCCGAACGGGCTTTATCTATAGCTGCCAGGATCTTTGAGACATTGCCGGCGATATCGCCGTTGGTGGTGTTGATCTGTCCGATTGTGACCTTCATTTGAACTTATTTTACATTCTCCAACATTTTTCTTCTGTTTGCCATACAAAGAACTGTCGCAAAATCGCGCATGGTGGTGTTTACATTTACAGAAAGCGCAATTCGCAAAAATTTAAGGCATATCTTTTGGAGGAACTAAATGAAAACTAACCTGGGAAATACCAGATCTTATTTCGTATCTTTATTGTTGGTAATAATCGGCTTAGCCGGTTCGACGGCCTGCCTGGCGCAGGAAAAGGCGGCGGCTAAAACCGGGCAGGACGAATTCTGCAATAACGGGGATTATGGCGACAGAGCTTCGGTCAATGAAGTACGCGAATATACCGTGGCGGGCAGCGGCAGCCTGACCGTCGATGGCGGAACTAACGGCGGCATCAGCATTATCGGCGAAGACAGAGGCGATATTTTTATCCGCGCCTGCGTCCAGGCCCACGGAAAAACCGAGGAAGAAGCCCGCGCGGTGGCCAAAGGCATAACCATCCATACTGGCGCGACCATCAGCGCCGAAGGCGATACTTCTGCCGACAGGGGTTGGGGAGTTTCCTACCGCATTTACGTTCCGCGCAATACGAATTTGAAATTGGACACGCATAACGGCGGGATCAAGATCACGGGCGTAAACAGCACCATGGAATTTTCCGCGCTAAACGGCGGTATCAAATTGAGTGACGTTTCCGGAGCGGTCAGAGGCAGGACGACCAACGGCGGCGTGAAGATCGATCTCGGCGGCAAAAGCTGGAACGGCTCGGGCCTGGACGTGCAGACGACCAACGGCGGCGTCATCGTTTCGATGCCGGAAAATTACGCGGCCCACGTAGAGACGGGCACGGTCAACGGCGGATTCAAGAGCGAGATCGCGGGCATTGCCGCTCCGGAAGATCGCCAAAATAAATACGGCGCGCCCCGGGCCGTCCGCATCAGCACGGACATCAATGGCGGCGGCGCCCCGGTCAGAGTAGTCACCGTAAATGGCGGCGTGAAAATAGTTTCCTCCTCTAACAAAGAAGACTAAACACGGTCTTTCTCGCTAAAGGAGCTTTTGCACGGGAAGAAGGTAAATGACGCGGTATTTACCCCAAGCCCGTGCAAAAGCTTTTTAAAGTGCAATTAACCAAAAGAACCACCCCGTCACGCTTTAGCGCGACGGGGTGGTTCTCTCATAAACTATAAGAATCGAAGCGGGCGCGGGGCAACCCTTCCCGACCTGAGAGGTGGTCAGCTCGCGTGATAAATAATAAACATTCAAGTAAATAAAATTTGCAGTCCGGAAGGGCCGCTTGCGCCCGCTCTTACTTTGAATAATTTAAGAGATGGCAAAAGAGCTCGTTAATCATTTAGTCATTAGTAACTAATCACTAAAAACAAACCCGGTCGCTCTCCCACCACCCCGTCAGCCGAAGCGGCTGCCACCCCTCCTCGGGCAGGAGGGGAGATCCCCGGTTCTGACTTCATCATAATGGCCATCGTTTTATATTAAAGATCGCGAAAAGAACAAACTTCTCCAAAACCTTTGTACAAAAACGAACAGCTATCGGCAATAATAACCTCGCGGCATTTCTGCTTTCGGTAACTCTCTAAGTTCCGCTGATCTTTTCAAGCCGCTTTTAGATACTTTGGAGACACTACGCGTGATTTTTACGATTTCTGGAGCATTTTTGGAACAGGTGGAGCACTGGCACACCCTGGAACATGGTGTTCCACTGAAAAATAAATATTAAAGTCCGATAATTTGTTAGCTTTCAGCGGGGTGGTGGTCGTGAGATTTTTTCTTGACCATTGTCAGGCGATTGCCGCGCTCGTTATAGGTGACTTCGTCCATTATATTGTGGATCAGAAGAACACCGCGGCCGGATGTTTTGAAAAGATTGTCGGGGTCGAGCGGGTCGGGAATTTCGGCTACGTTAAAGCCGTCTCCTTCGTCTTCGACCGTAAAACTTACTTCTTTAGTAGAGACGTCGGCCGTAATGCGCACCATTTTGTCCGGGTTATAACGGTTGCCGTGCTTGACGGCGTTGACGAAAGCTTCGTCCAGCGCGACAAAAAGATTCGAGCTTTCCACATCGCAAACGCCGACTTTTTCCGTCCGCTTCATCAGGTAATCGAGCACGACGTGCATCAGCGCAATGGTGCTGGGCAGTTCGAATTCGATCTTCTCCCTGACATTTTGAATGTCTTCGGCTTTATCCACATATCTTTCTTTGAAGTCGAGAGTGATTGCAAAAAGCTCCAGCAATTCGTTTTCGTCAAAATTGTGGCGGGAATAATTCGCGGCAGAGATCTTGAAAGCTTTTATCACCTCGTCGTCAGAGATAGAAGAAATGTTTGAGGGCAGGCAGGCCGCGGTCTTACCGTTAAGATTCAGGTCCGCGCAATGATCGATGTTGTCGAGGTCCGTTATTATCAGGTCAAAATCGGCGAGACCTGAAACTTCCAGGGCTTCGGGGCGGTTATCCAAAGCTATAACCTGATGTCCCAGGCCGCTGAATGTTGTATCCAAAGCGGTGCCGAGGTCGTCATGGTCATCGATTAGTAGGATCTTACGCTGCATTTTTCACACAACTCAGCCGTCGGGGAAAGCTCTAAAATAATCTACGTTAAAATTTCAGCACTTGTTGCAAATAATAGCACTTTTTCGCATCATCTTTGAAGCAATTTGATGAGCAAACAGGAACTGGAAAATATCGAAGCGTTTCAGCTGTCCGGTCTGAAGGATTATTCCTGGGACAAAGGGCTGCAGATCCGGGCGATAGCGCGGGTGGCCTACTGGCTGATCGGCCTTACTGCCCGGACCATCCATTTTGAAAGCGAAGGCGAGCAGCATTACGAAAATATCCTTAAACAAGGCCATAAACCGCTCTGGGTCCTTTGGCACGACCGCCTTTTTCTGAGCACATATTACCTACGCAAGCGAAAGATCATCGCCATGACCTCGCAAAGCTTTGACGGGGAATACATTGCCCGCCTGATCCAGCTGCAGGGTAACGGCGCGGTGCGCGGATCTTCAACCCGCGGCGGGGTCAAAGGTTTGGTGGAAATGATCCGCCTGGCAAAACAGGGCATTGCGATGTGTTTTATCGTGGACGGGCCAAAAGGGCCGCCTTATGTTGCTAAGGACGGGGCTGTTTTGCTGGCCAAGAAAGCGGAAATGCCGATGCTGCCGCTTCATATTGAGGTAAAACACTTCAGCGAAACAAATAGCTGGGACAAGATGCAAATACCGCGCCCGTTCAGCAGGGCCAAGGTTTTCATCGGGGAACCGATCTATGTTTCGGCTGCAAAGGGTGAAAAGGGCGATACGGAAAATAAACAAAAGGAACTCCAGGCTGCGCTCGATGCCCTGGTGGAAAAAGGAAAAAAGTGGCGGTTGGAACAAAAATAAGGTAAAGTTACTGAAACTCAAAGCTATCAAAGATCAGCCGTTACTCCAGAGGAAAGAGAGACTTCGACTATGAAATGGCTAGCGCCGCTTATAATCATCATTATTTTGATCGTCTTTGGTGCGTGGTTTTGCACTCATCACGAGGAACCGACGCCGGCGCCTAAACCGCCCGCCAACACGAACGCAAATAAGGCAAACACCGGGACCGCGAGTAACACCAACGCTGCAGCAAATACAAATATCGCCGCAAATTCAGCAGCGAACTCAACCGCCGCTGATAATACAAATAAACCGGCTAACGCACCGCATTAAGCCTGCGACAAAAAGGACACGAAAAAAAGGCGAGGTATTTATTACCCCGCCTTTGTTTTGCGAAAACTTTAGAATTTTATTTCTTGTTCGCGTTCGTACCTGACTTCGTGTTTCCGTTGACCATGTGATTCGTCAGCGAATCGGTAGCGGAAACCTTCAGTTCATTTTTGACGCTTTTAACGCCGGTTACGCCTTTGGCGGTCTTTTCCGCCGAGGCTTTCTGAGCAGCGTTGGCCACGGTTCCGGCCAAAGTCGCTACCTCGTCCGAAAGGCTGACGCTGATCGTCGAATCGCGCAGATCGTCAGCCATCGCCAGCGCTGAGCGTACCTTGAACCACAGCCAGCTATCGTTTAACCCAGTGCCGATGACCTCGGTCGTAGTCTTTTGTTTTTCATAGCCCGCCTTGTCCTTCTCGTACTCTTCCTTGCTGATGTTGGCATTCCATTTGTTAGAGCCGCCGGGTGTGGCGGTTGCCGCAGGCGTGGGGGTCGCCTTGTTTATGTTGGTATTACCGCGGGTGTTATTACCTTCGGAACCACCGCTGCAAGCCGCGAAAACTATGGCCACAGCCAGCAAACCAACTGTTAATGTTAAAAGTTTATACTTCATTCTAATCCTCCATTTTGTCCATCTCGGACAGTATTAAAGATGTAGTAATTGCATACATCCAGCCCAAAGAACGATATAAAGTGCAAAACTTGTACCCTTTTTATCAGGTTTTTCATATTCCCCAGAAGCCCTTTATTTGTAATACTTATGCGGTGCTACACAGGCCGGGTAGGTGAGGTCGGATATGCTTGAAATTGCTACACGATAGAGATTTTTTGATCCGCACCGGAATGATACCAACACAATGACCTCTCAGGTCAGGAAGGGTTGCTTGCGCCCGCTGTTTTAAATTTACTTCTAGCATTGAAAACAGAAAGAAAAGTTTCTTTGTATTAGAAATCAGGTCAACTAAAGTTCTTTAAAAAATACAAAGAGCGGGTGCAAGCAACCCTTCCCGACCTTGAGGTAATTAACTCACGTGTTTCAATTAAGTTTTAACTTGAGTCGTCCTGAAATAGGTTGACACTTTTTAGTTGTAGTTTAGAAAGTCTGTGTGGTTAGCCGCGCAGGCTTTCTTGTGTATAGCGTCCGGTGTGTTCATCTGTAAGCTCAGATGCGGACGTTTTCGGTTATAAGTAT
>DASYKT010000054.1:0-3539 GCA_035995185.1 Pyrinomonadaceae bacterium | reverse complement strand
GACTGCATGTGCGGCTGATCCGGCGCGACTGCCGTTTCAAAGACTTTGCCGAGCGCGCTCGCCGTATGATTGTGACGGCGGTCATAAGCAATGCCCTGGTTGACCAGACCGATCGCGTTGTTGACGTGTCCGATCGCGTTCGTGCGATGGCCGCCCTTGTTGTGCGCGGCTGCCTGAAGTTGCGCGCGCGCCTGTTGCAGGTTGTTGCGAGCGGCTTGCATGTGGGGCTGATCCGCAACGGCAATTGCCGATAAGGTGCAGAGAAGAGCGAAAACTCCCAGGATACGTCTTCTATTCAACATAAAAGTGTGGATCTCCTTCGTAGTAATTTTTGGAAAAACTTACGTCAGCGAGGGCCTTAACTGAAGCGCGCTCATCGTACACGCGCGCAGGAGAAAGGGGAAGAGGAAGCGAGGGGAAGAAGGCAGAAGGCAGAAAGCAGTAAGCGGTAAGCAGAACGAGCTAAACGGGAAGCTACCGCGTTCTGCTTACTGCCTTCTGCTTACTGCCTTCTGCTCACTGCTTACTGCTTACTGCTCACTGCTCACTGCTTACTGCTTACTGCTTACTGCTTACTGCTTACTGCTCACTGCTTACTGCTTACTGCTTACTGCTCACTGCTTACTGCTTACTGCTTACTGCTCACTGCTCACTGCTCACTGTTATTGCGGTTTCTTTCTCTGCTGCATTTGCTTCATCGAATCCCGCGGCCGAAGATTTCCTTGTGAAGGCGTGTTGGCCTCCATACTGGCCGTCGAATTTCCGCTCTGCTGCTGCATCATTTTCTTGATCTCGGCAGGGCTGGGAATACCCGGGGTCGGGGTTCCCTTCGGATTCGGAGTTATTTTTATATTGCCGGGGTCGATGCCCGGGATCGGCGTGGCGCCGGGCCGGTTAAGATTGATGTTGATCGCGTTGGCGGCGGGAATTCCCGGGGTGGTTCCATTTATCGGCAGCGGGCTGGTAGAAAGCCCCGCCGGCATATGATTCGGGTCCAGATTGGTGACCGTCACCGTATTCGCTGAATTAGCGGAATTTCCCGTTCCGCCGCCGGCGCACGCAAAAGCGACCATCGCCAGCAAACAGGTCAAAATAACTGAAAATGTCTTGTACATAAAAAATAATTCCTTTACTTCTGTTTTGAGTCCCGCCTTCAGGCGGCTCTTTTCGAACGCTCCGCGTTCATTGCGGGCAGGATGCCCGCGCTCCATAAATTAATCTTTCCAATAATTCCTTATTCTTTGGCCCAGCATCGGGAAAGGCACGTATTCGACCTGGCGTTTTGCCTCGCGCAGCTTTTCCACCATGCGCAGCGCGCCGTCCGCATTGCGCGTATGCACAATGATCAGCGCCGAAGGCTGAATCTGCGGGTTTTCCGCCAGCCAGAAAGCGATCGCTATGCCGGTGCGTTCGTCGTCATGCTCGCTCTGCGCCTCGTAATGTTCCGGGATCAGGTCATGGTCGAGAAAAATGGCGTCGTATTTATACTTCGCCAAATAATCTTTCGCTTCCTCGATCTGATCGGTGATGTCGATCTCATCATTCGCGAATTTTTTTCTGAACCAGCGATGCCGCCGTGTGTCGTCGTCCAAAAGAAAAACATTGATCGGGGCGCGCCCGGTCTTTAGGTCCGCTAATCCCAGTTTAATAGATAAACTTCGCCAAATTCCCATAAATCAACAATAGCAAAAAGCCAAATTCGGTTTAATATAGCATAGGAAACGAAGGAAAACACTTGCGGCGGCGCAGGAGCCTGTGCTGCCAATACAGGATTTATCGTTATCAATTTCTTGGACTTGAAATATACCCCCTGCACGCTATAATCTTGATTCACTGATACACCAAAATGTCCTTTAGAAAATATGTCACCGGAAGAATCTAACATCAGAAAATTCTCGGTCGTGCCGAAAGCGGGAGCGAAAGCCGGGAAAACTTCCGATCCCTGCCCGATCTGTTTCGGCTCAGGGTTAGAGATCGTTCCGGGCGAGGGGGCGCGGCTTTGCAAATGCCGCATTGCACTGTCAAAGGAAAATTCCTTAAGCAGGCTCAATATCCCCAAGCGGTATACCGAGTGCCATTTTCATAACTACGAAGCGACGCATTCCTCTCAAAAGAAAGCGTACGAGTTGGCGTCGCAGCTGTCGCTGAAGTATCCCGCGGTCGATCGCGGCTTGTTGTTGATGGGACCGGTCGGGGTCGGAAAAACACACCTCGCTATTTCTATTTTAAAAGGTTTGTCGGAAAAAGGTTTTTCCTGTTACTTCTGCGAGTTTGGCGTGCTGCTTAAAGAAATCCAGGATTCTTATAATCCCATCTCGCAAAAATCGGAATTGCAGCTGCTGGCCCCCGTATTCGAATCCGACGTCCTGGTCCTGGATGAATTGGGCGCTTCAAAACCGACCGACTGGGTCCGCGACACCCTTGCTCACATAGTCAACACTCGCTACAACGACAAAAAACTCACGATCTTTACCACCAATTACCTGGATAAACGCCAGGGGAATGACGACACTCTGGATGAAAGAATCGGCGTCAGAATGCGTTCCCGCCTTTATGAAATGTGCCGCACCGTAACGATCGTCGGCGACGATTTCCGCAAAAATTTCGATAAAACTACGGCCATAAAAAAGAAAACAGCCGGCGAAGAATAAAAACAAAACTATCGACTTTTAACTGCCTATTAGCCACGAATGAAAAATTCTTTATTCGTGTTATTTGTGACATCCGTGGCCGTATCCGTAAATTACAGGCAAAGCTGGTTCACGGTGAATAGTTGATAGTTATTTCGATTTGATCGTTTGAATTTCCTTACTGCCATTACTCACGTAAACCCTGTATCCTAAAAGGATAGCTAATACCAGCCCAAACATCGCCGGGTAAAAAATATCCGATTTCACGATCATCCAGTAGTGCACCACGCCGCCGATGCCGATGTAATAGATGAGCCGGTGCAGTTTTGCCCAGCGCTTTCCGCCGAGCCGTTTGACCCAGCCGTTCGTTGAGGTAATTGCGAGCGGGATCATCATAAAAAAACTCGCCATGCCGATCGCGATGAACGGGCGCTGGACGATGTCGCCGGCCGTGCTCGCGAGATTTCCGCCGCGGTCAAAAATTATGTAGGTCGAAAAATGCAGGCAGACATAAAAGAAAGCGTAAAGCCCCAGCAGCCGGCGGTATTTGATAAGAGAATTCCAGCCCAATAGTTTTCGCAGCGGCGTGACCGAAAGCGTGATGAGTAAAAATATCAAAGTCAGCATGCCGGTCGTGCGCAGAAAAAACTCGATCGGATTTGCGCCGAGCTGCCCGCGAAACGCGTCCCAACTCAGCAGCGCCAGCGGGATCGCGCCATTGACCAGGATCAGAATCTTATTGAATTTGATGTCGTTCATACGATTCGTTATTGGTAGTTAGTAATTGGTTTTTTGGTTTTTGCTGTTTTCGTGTTGTTTCGTGTGATTTCGTGGTTATAGGTTTATAAAAGAATAAGAACTGGAACCACTAAAATTCACGAAACAACACGAAAACGGCAAAAACCAATT
>DASYKT010000053.1:0-9432 GCA_035995185.1 Pyrinomonadaceae bacterium | reverse complement strand
GTTTATTTCTCCCTGGTCATCGGCATGACCTGCCAGGTCTCGGACGTGCAGGTGACGGCGCGGCACATGCGCCATCTGGTGACGGCGCAGGGCGTGATTGCATTCTTCTACAACACCGTGATCGTGGCTCTGGCGGTCAATATCGCTGCCGGTTTGAGCTGAAGCGCACTGTTAAAGCGTGATCCAGGTCACAAAGGGAGGTGCTGGCCTGAACGGGCGCGGCCGACCGACCGACTGTTCCAGTATTCCGGGCGATCGGGCCTGGATCACAGGATGGAGGTCAGCATGACCCGTTCGAAACAGCAGATTCGCGAGACCGAGACCAGCGAGCTTTCCAAGGCGGAACTGAGCCAGGTTTCCGCCGGCATCATCGCCGTTCGCCCAGCCACGCAGTTGTGCGACGGAAGCGTGAAGCCGGTGACTCCGCAGGCCGCGAAGCCGTTGATCGGATTGTAAGCGCAGCTTTCTTCGCTGCTTTGAATTGCGGCCGGCCGTCCCAGGGATTGCCGGCCGCAATCCGTTTTATTCGGCCGCCCGGTCGAATTGCAGCGCCGCCAAGCGCGCGTAGAGACCGCCCTGGCCGCTGAGTTCGGCATGGGTGCCGATGGCATCCACGCGCCCATGATCGAGAACCAGGATGCGGTCGCATTTCAGGACCGTCGCCAGGCGGTGCGCGATCACGATGGTGGTGCGGTCCTGCATGATCTCGTCGAGCGCCTTCTGCACCACGCGCTCGCTTTCGGCATCGAGCGCGCTGGTCGCTTCATCCAGCAGCAGGAGTGCCGGGTTGCGCAGGATCGCGCGGGCGATGGCGATGCGCTGGCGCTGGCCGCCGGAAAGTTTCACGCCGCGCTCGCCGACGATGGTCTTATATCCTTCGGGAAATTTTTCGATGAATTCGTCGGCATTGGCAACCCGGCACATTTCCTTTATTTCTTCCGGCGTGGCATCGGGTTTGGAAAAACGAATGTTATCCAGAATGGTGCCGTCAAAGAGAAAATTATCCTGTAAAACCACACCCAGGTGTCTTCTATAGTCGCGCAATTTCACGCCCTGTAGATCTTTGCCGTCGATCTTGATGATGCCGGTATTAGGCTGAATAAAATTCAGGACCAGGCTAAGAATGGTTGATTTTCCCGAGCCGCTCGATCCGACAAGAGCGGTGGTTGTGCCTTCTTCGGCGTGAAATGAGACGCCTTTGAGAACGGGCACGTCCTTTTCATATTCAAAAAACACATTCTCGAAATCGATCGCGCCGGCAATGCGCGGCAGGTCCTGTTTTTGAACGTCGGCATCGTCTTCGGTCTTCATATCGAAGACTTCGCGGATGCGGTCGAGCCCGGCAAAGGCTTCGGTGATCTGTGTGCCTATCGAGGCCAGTTCGACGATCGGGAATACCAGGTTTAGCGTGAAGGCGATGTACAGCGCAAAATCACCGGATGACATTCCCGCCGCCGGATTTTGAATATTTGCTACCACGGCGCTGCCGCCGAAATAGATCATTACCACCGCGATAGTGCCGATGATCACGGACGAGAACGCGCCCGTAAGCGACACGCCGGTCATCGATTTGGCAATATTGCGAAACAGGCGGTGGGCGCCGCGGGCAAAGGAAAGCTCTTCGCGTTTTTCGGCGGTGTAGGCTTTAACGATGCGAATGCCGCCGAGGCCTTCATTCAAACGTCCGGTAACCTCGGCCTGGATCATCCCGCGATCGCGAAAGAGCGGCCGCAATCTGCCAAAGGCATAGCTGAGAACAAATCCAAAGACCGCCAGCACGGCGAGGGTCATTAAGGTGATCTGCCAATTCAAATAGAACAGCACGATCACTGAAATTATGGCCGAGATCACGCCGCCGGAGATCTGTCCCAGCCCGGTGCCGACCAGGTTGCGGATGCCTTCGGCGTCGTTCATTATTCGCGAGATAAGCTGGCCGGTTTGGGTCGAATCGAAATAAGAAGTCGGAAGGCGTTCGATGTGCGCCTGAACGCGTTTGCGCATTTCGGTGATCGCGCGCTGTGCCGCCACGCCCAGCACCTGTGACAGAGCAAAAGAAGTAAGGGCCTGAATAACAGTGGAAATACCCACCGCTAGGGCGATCCATTTAAGCAGGTCGTATTTACCCTGTCCGAAAACGTCGTCCACCAAAAACTTGGTGGAATAAGGCAGCACGAAACCCGCGCCGCGGCTGACCAGCATCAGCGAAGAGCCTAAAACCAAGCGCCAGCGATAATTCCAGATCAGGACTTTGGCCTCCTGCCACGCGCTGGAATAATCGACTTTCTTTTTCTTCTTTTCAGCCATAAGGTTAGAATTTGCGCGTCCGCGAGAGAAAAGTCAAACCTGCGCTCCCAGGGAAGCATGCGCCGCAAAATCTGTGCGGCCGATTGTGAAAAGTTTTCCTAGTTGACGTAAAATCTAATATTCAATCTTATGAAGCAAACATATATTAACGAATTAAAGAACCACATCGGGGAAGAGGTCACGCTGAAAGGCTGGCTTTACAACTCGCGTTCGAGCGGGAAACTGGTGTTTTTACAGCTGCGCGACGGGAGCGGCATCGTCCAGTGCGTGGTATTCAAAGGCAATTCCGAGGAAGTTTTTGAAAAAGCAAAACCGCTGGGCCAGGAATCTTCGCTGATCGTGCACGGGTCGGTAAAGGCCGACGAGCGTTCGCCGATCGGTGTTGAGATCGACGTTAAAGACATCGAAGTGCTGCAAAACGCTCACGAATACCCGATCACGCCGAAAGAGCACGGTACGGAATTTTTGATGGACAACCGCCACCTGTGGATCCGTTCTAAAAAGCAGAACGCGGTGTTAAAGGTCCGCCACACGGTGATCAAAGCTACGCGCGATTATTTCGATAACAACGGTTTTATATTATGCGACACGCCGATTTTTACGCCGGCCGCGTGCGAGGGAACCACCACGCTTTTTGAGGTCGATTATTTCGACGATAACAAGGCTTACCTGACCCAGTCCGGTCAGCTTTATAATGAAGCCACCGCGGCGGCCTTTGGAAAAACCTATGCCTTCGGCCCGGTTTTCCGCGCGGAAAAATCAAAGACCCGCCGCCACCTGACCGAATTCTGGATGGTTGAGCCCGAGATGGCCTTTGCGCATCTGGAAGACGCGATGGAACTCGGCGAAGGGCTGATCGCCCATATTGTCGAGCGCGTTTTGAACGACCGGCAGGAAGAATTGAAAGTGCTGGAGCGCGATCCGGCAAAACTGGAAGAAATAATCCCGCCGTTTCCGCGCATTCACTACGACGATGCGGTGAAAATGCTGCAGGAAGGCCACGCAGCCGGCGAGCTCGAAAACAAATTCGAATGGGGCGGCGATTTCGGCGCGCCGGACGAAACCTATCTTTCCAGCCGTCACGGCAAACCGGTTTTCGTCCACCATTTTCCCGCGGTGATCAAGGCCTTCTATTTTGAGCGCGACAAGGAGCGCCCGGAACTTGCGCTAGGCGCAGACCTGCTGGCGCCGGAAGGCTATGGCGAGATTATCGGCGGCGGCGAACGCGCCAGGGACCTGGAATTTATCCAGCAGCAGATCAAAGAACACGGTCTGCCGCAGGAGTCTTTTGAATGGTATCTCGACCTGCGCCGCTACGGCACGGTTCCGCATGCGGGTTTTGGAATGGGCATCGAACGCTGCACCGCGTGGATGTGCGGCATCGAACACATCAGGGAAGCAATCCCTTTTCCCAGAATGCTTTACAGGCTAAAGCCTTAAGTGTTGCTTAAAGGTGGAACACCATGTTCCAGTGTGTGCCAGTGTTCCACCTGTTCCAAAAATGTTCCAGAAATCGTAAAAATCATATGCGATTGCCCAAAAGTAAATAAAAGCGGCTTGAAAAGATCAGCGGAACTTAGGGGTTGCCGAAAGCGGAAAATGCCGCGAAATCATTATGGCTGATAGCTGTTTGTTTTTGTAAGAAGGGTTTTGGAGAAGCTTGTTCTTTTGGTGATCTTTAATATAAAACGCCGGCCATTTGTGATGAAGTCAGAACCCGGGAACGGTAGTGACCGGGTTCATCGCCTTCGGCGAGAAGAGAACCACCCCGTCACGCTACGCGTGCCACCCCTCCTTCGTAAGGAGGGGAGCTTACTCTGTGACTTCATTATTTGATGAGTACGCGGTTGAGCCTCTTACTCATAATATTAAAGCCTGTCACTGAAAAGCGACAGGCTTTTGTTTTAATGCGGGCAGAGATGCCCGCGCTCCATAGTTATTTCTTCCTGGCTAATTCCGAACCCACGGTGGTGGAGCCGACGCTGCCCCATTTGCCGGTCATAGTTCCATCAGAAGCAACTTCGTAAGAGACAAAGCCGCAGGCACTTTTTCCTAAACCGACGGCCACTTTATCGCCCTGTTTGATGCCAAAGCCGTTGAGTTTTCCGTCCCATGAGAACAGGTAGCCGGCGCCCGCAGACTTCACGGTGAGCTTTGTTTTGTATTCTTTCCCGTCGGGATTTTTGCCGGTGATGTCGTATTCGCCTTCGAGGCCCGTGCCGCTGGTGCGCACCGCTTTTTCGCTTTCCGACTGGTTAGTGCCCCAGTAGCCCGCTTTGCCGTCGAGCGAACCGTCCGAGCCGATCTTGTAGAGAACCACGCCGCAGCCTTTACCGTCTTCGCCTTCCATGAAGGAAACCGCCACGGCATTGTCGGTCTTTACGCCGACGCCGTCATAGGTTTTACCGGCGTTCCATTTGAACTGGTACACCTCGTCGCGGTCGATGACCTCCAGCGTGCCTTTGTAATTTCCGCCGCCGCCTTCATTGGTGCCGGTCACGTCGTAACTGCCGGAAATATCCTTTGGCGCCGCGGGCGTTGAAGAGGCTGTGGTGTTTGAAGCATTAGCGGCAGTGTTCGTTGTGCTGGTGGTGGTAGTGCTGCTGCCGCTCTGGCCGCAGGCGACACCTATCAGAAACAGCAAGGCCGTTACAAAAAGAGTGGTAAATATCGAGTTGTATTTTTTCACAAAAATTCTCCCGGATCAGAAATTAGTAAAGCGGATGTTTGATTATAGAAAATTCTTTCAGAAATGTAACGCCAGCGTCCCGCTGGCTGTCGTGTGGGCGTCTCGCCCGCGCAAAAACTGACGGCGGGACGCCATCAGGACAGCCGCCGAGACGGCGGCGCTACAAGATCAAAACTGGCGTTCGTATTTTTCCGCTTCTTTTGGCAGGGAAATGTCATGCCAGTAAGAATCGGTCTTAGGTTTTTTGAGCTGTAGGCGGTCACGGCCGACCAGGCGGCCGATCAGCGCGAGCGGGGTAACCACGCCATAATAAATTATTACGATGATTACCCGGCTCATGATATTGCCCATGACAAAGGCGATCCCCATCCAGAGGTAGTAAAGCGGAAGGGCAGCCTTAGTGCCGGTGAGCGCCAGGCCGCCGCCGATCACGCCGATCAGCATGCTGTAAAGCCCGACACCTTTGTCCTGGCTGATACCCCAGGCAAACGGCCAGAAGTATTTGACCAGCCCGATCAGGACAAAGCCGGTTAAAAAAATTACGCCAAATTGCCTAAGCTGTTTTGGCGTAGGTTTCCAATTAAGTTTTACCAGTGACATAATGCTAATTAAAAAAGCGTGTAAATGAACGGGGCCGCCGCGCCGCCGCCCAGTGCGCCGAGCACGATGATACCGGCCAGCAGCAGTGTTACCACGATAATGGGCGCCAGCCAATACGCCTTGTGCTCGCGCATGAATCCCATGAATTCGGAAATGATATTTGAACGTCTTGCCATACTTCTTAATCCAGCTTGAACTGTTTCTTATACTCCTCGCTGCCTTCCATCGGCGGCTGATCTTCTTTCAGACAGATGAAATTTTCCAGCACCAGCGCGTCCATATCGGTGAACATAAAGCACCGGTAGGCTTCTTCCGGGCGGCAAACTATCGGTTCGCCGCGGATGTTGAACGAAGTATTGATTATTACCCCGCAGCCGGTCTTGTCTTCAAAAGCCTTCAAAATTTTATAGTAGCTCGGATTCCTAACCGGGTCAACGGTTTGCACCCGGGCAGAATAATCCACGTGCGTAATGGCGGGCACGTCAGAACGCGGCATTTTCAGCTTTTCAATGCCGAACAAACTCTTTTGTTCTTCGGTGATCGGTATCCGCCGTTCTTCTTTAACCGGCGCCACCATCAGCATATACGGGCTTTCGGCGTCCATCTCAAAATAATCGCTGACCCGCTCCTGTAAAACGCTCGGCGCAAACGGGCGGAACGATTCGCGGAACTTGATCTTGAGATTGATGGTCGATTGCATTTGCGCGCTGCGAGCGTCGCCGACGATGCTGCGCGCCCCCAATGCGCGTGGGCCGAATTCCATTCTACCCAAAAACAGGCCGGTAACTTTTTCCGAACCTATCAGCCCGGCTATCTCGCGATAGAGATCGTCCTCGGTATTAAAAAACTGGTATTTGGCGCCAACCGAATCGAGAAAGATCTTGATCTCTTCGTTGGTGTAACGCGGGCCGAGATAGCTGCCGAATTGAGAGTCGGTGCCGTTTACTTCACGCGGATTATCCATTAGCTGGTGCCAGACGAATTGCGCCGCGCCAAGCGAACCGCCCGCGTCGCCGGCCGCCGGCTGTACCCAGATATTTTTGAACGGGCTCTCTTTTAACAGCAAACCGTTGGCGACGCAGTTGAGCGCCACACCGCCGGCCATGCAGAGATTTTCCATTCCGGTTTCTTTGTGCACGTAGTTGGCGATGCGCATCATCACGTCTTCGGTGACCTTTTGGATGCTGGCAGCGATGTCCATCTGAAACTGCGTGATCGGAGTTTCAGGATCGCGCGCGGGCTGGCCGAAAAGTTTGTTGAACTTTTCATTGGTCATCGTCAGGCCGGCAGAATAATTAAAGTAACTTTGATCGAGCCAGAACGAGCCGTCTTCCTTGACGTCGATAAGATTATCGAGAATCTCTTTTACGTATTTCGGCTCGCCGTAGGGAGCAAGTCCCATCAGTTTGTATTCGCCGGAGTTGACGCGAAAACCGGTGTAGTAAGTAAAAGCGCTGTAGAGCAGCCCGAGCGAATGCGGAAACCGGATTTCTTTATGCAGATCGATGCGGTTGTCGCGCCCGACGCCCCAGGTCGAAGTGCTCCATTCGCCCACGCCGTCAAAGGTGATGATCGCGGCTTCGCGAAAAGGCGAAGGGAAGAATGCGCTGGCCGCGTGCGACGCATGGTGAGTGGTGAAATAGATCGGGCCTTCGTAGATATTGTCCAAACCCTTATCTATCTCGCGCGGCAGGAAAAGCTTTTGACTTACCCAGAGCGGCAGCGCCTTCATAAAGGAAGAAATACCTTTGGGCGCATAGGCCAGGTAGGTTTCCATCAGCCGTTCGAATTTAAGAAAAGGCTTATCGTAAAAAGCGACCGCGGTAAGCTGATCGGCGGTGATACCGGCCTCTTTCAGGCAGTATTCGATCGCGTGATTCGGAAAATTATAGTCGTGCTTTATGCGGGTAAAGCGCTCTTCCTGCGCAGCGGCGACAATTTTACCGTCAGTGATAAGCGCAGCGGCGCTGTCGTGATAAAAAGCGGAAATTCCCAGGATATGCGTCATGTTTTATTACCGGAGGGATTTTACTACGGAATCAATCTATCTTGCACTTTTCCTCTATTTGTTGGCAGACGATGCGGGCAGCCAATTTATGTCCCGGCGCGCTAAGATGCATCGGATCGCCGAATAAAAACAGCCTCGACGGATCGTCCTGGCCCTTGAAATCATTGGTCGTATCGTAATGATCGATATTATTTTCCCTCAAAAATTTAGTGACCGTTGCCTGCGGGGTAAAATATTCCGGCAGGGCACCCGGGCGCATCTGCATTTCATAAGGCATCACAAAAACCTTTAGTTTTATCCCTGATCCGCTTAATGTTTTATTCAAATCGGCCAAAGGTTTCAAGCTCGCCTCGGAAGCAGCTTCGCCTTTTTGGTAGTATCCGAGGTCATTCAGAAAATATGCCTGGGAAGAATCATACAGAAGGCTTTTTAGCCAAAGATACAGTTTCGAGCGCGAGCGAAGAAAGTCGTTGATCCGCCTGGCCAGCGACGGCTGCTCCCGGGGCTTGTCGGGGTCTTCGTAAGTTTCAGTTTGCTGCCTGATCATTTGGGCGCTGGCATCACCGGCATCGTTTAAGCAAAAGAAGATCAGGACCGTCTTTATATCAGGTTTATCCTTGAGCACCCGGGGAACCACATTTTCGTAATCAAACGTGTCATAACCCACCACGGCCGCATTATAGACCTTTTCACCGGGGACAGCGCGGCGTAAAAGTCCGGCAAAAGTATCTTTTTCAGGCACGCCCGGGCCGAAGGTCACAGAATCGCCGATCAAAAGCATGGCCGGGGCGTCCGGTGCGGCGGTCGACGAGAACCCGGGATCGTAACGAAACCCGTTCTCATCGGTATTGAATTTTTCGTCAAAAGAAACGGCTTCTAAATTGGGGGTGTTGCCAAAACTGGCTCCGAATCTGTGAGGCGTGAATAAATACCGGCTGGTTTCTAGAAAAGTGGCGCGGGTGAACAGGCGGCAGCAAACCTCCCCCACGAACAAAACCACCATGATCATAAAACAGGAAACCAAAACTGCCGCGAGTTTGTGCTTCCAGGTACTCTTTTTCTTAACCATCAGCTGCGATCAATGAATATCTTGATTTATTACGACTAAAACTCCTATAAGAATCTGTAAATTATACTGATTCCGGCTGGCGTTGTCATTGCCGGAGCCCCTATTTGGATTTATCCGGGTTTTCGGGGGTGGTTTTAACCAGCAAATTCCGTGGCCGCTTTTTTCTTGGCTATTTACAATATCCTAATAAGGACAAAAAGGGTTTATATTGTCTTCGGCAAGGCAAATTTCTTGATTAGCCATACGCATCGCTATAATGCTTAGAGCTAGCCGCATTCATTGCTATTCTCATATCAGTTTGAAGTAACTTTTGCAATATTGTCGGCTAACGTCTCGCTTTTGCCTGATAAACAAATATTGACTACGCGAAAACGCGGTCATAAAATGGTTGTATCGATCTCTTAAACGCTGTTTGTCTTCCAAAAAGACAACTATTCTTTGATTTTCCACAATCAAAACAATCGATTTGCTGTCCCTATAGAAGGATTTATGAAAAAAATAAAGCTAGTCTCCGTAACCCTTTTTTTGTTAGGAGCGGGAATTCTGTATCTCTTGATAACCCGAATGAAGGCACTCACCTAATTGCAACTTTTTATAGAGATAAGGATATATCTGTCTTATTTAAATGATTTGCGCGGTGCTATAAACAATTAGTGTTGCTCTCAAAAGGCCCGCAATTATTGAATATTATTCCCTTGCCAGGCACGTTGCAGGCATCTTAATTGAGGCTGGAAAATGTCTTGACGCAAGCCTGTTTCGGGT
>DASYKT010000052.1:0-27213 GCA_035995185.1 Pyrinomonadaceae bacterium | reverse complement strand
GGTGCTGGTCGGAACGGGGTTGGTCGCCGCTGTCGTCCACCAGTTGGCGGCCGCAGTATCGGCAAACGTGTAAGTATTGGCTGTCGAGAGGTCGTTAGCACTTCCCGCGCAAGTATTGGCCACGGTCGAAGTGGTTCCCGTCGACGAGAACAGCAGGTGTGACGGTGAACCGCCCGGCCCGCGAAGCGAAACTTCAAGGTCCTGCAGGAACGTGTGTGAAGCGCTGAAAGATACGACCGCGCTCGTAACGTTTCCACCCAGGCCGGTCACGGTAAAAGTGACGTCCTTGAAAGTTGTTGATAAATTTTGACAAACGGGCGAGCCGATGTCCGAATCAGGGATCGCACCTAAAGACGGTGCGTTTGCCGGAAATGTGGCCGCAAAAGATGCGGTTGAAACCACGCAGAGTGCAATTGTCGCAAACAACCATGTTATTTGCTTCCTGCCAAATTTTCTCATTTCTTCCTCCTCTTAGAATTCAAAGGCATGCCTATTCTTGATAAAGTTATATTACAAGATTACGCGAACTCTCATCGAAAAAACAGAATGTAGTAAAGTCCTTGCCCTATATATTATTCGCGTCGAATTAAATTGTCAATCACTTTTTAACTGTTTAAACAGAACTAAGGCATTCATTTACTACATTTTATTATCCGGACGTTAAAGTGGATGGGTTTTGCCGAAGGTTCCCTTTTGGGTTCTTAATCCGGGTAAATTTCGTGCTATTATTCCAGCTTGAGAGTTTTGGGTTTTGTCCCTGTAATTTACCAGTTTCAGACATGGGGGCGAGGCCTCACCAAATATGGCAAGTGGCATTTTGATTCACGTTGTTGTCGGTGCGGAAAAACGGACTGAGTTTTTCTCTGACGAACGCATTCGCATTGGCACAGAAGAATTGTGCAACTTGCAGATCCATTCCAAAAAAGCCCCTTTGCAAGGGGTCTGGCTGGAATTGGAAAAACTCGAAGATTCTTACCGCCTCATCGATTTTCACCCGGAACTGCAAGCCCAGCTCAACGAACGCCCTTTAAGCCGGTATATTCTCATCCGGGACGGTGATGTTATCAAGATCCCCGGGTCCGACATAATTTTTTCCTTTTTTGAACTGACCGGCGAATCCGCCCTGATCTCGGTGAACCGCGATTCGCATATCGTGCCGTTCATTGAAGATGCGGCCCTGCAGTCCGCGACATCCCCCCGGCGTGACGATGCCAAGGCCTTTTTGCGCTCGTTTACTCGCGAATTGGTCAAAGAGATCGGCTGGGCCACCAGGCTGATCATCTTGACCCTGGCGATAGGTTTCTTAAGCGGGGTGCTCTATCTCGGTTTTGCCGTCTATAGCGAGCTAAAAACGGCGCGCCAGCAGGCCGAGGAACAGCATAAGCTCATCCAGCGCCTGGAAGAACAAATGGCGCAGACCAGCAACGATATAACCAAGATCGATCAAAATAACCAGCAGATCATCAAAACCGTCTCCCTTGCCCCGAACCTGCGGGTGCAGTACGGAAGCGGGGTCTGCCTGATAGCCGGTGTTTACGACCTGGTAGATAAAAAGTCGGGAAAACCGCTGCGCTACCCAGACCCGACCTCTTATGCCCCCGACCCTTATCAACCGCCGCCGCTTAACGAGGAAATGAGCGTGCAGCCGCCGCCCATGCGTTTGACGACCGAAGGCAACGGCAGCGTCGTCGAATATGATTTTGTCGGCACGGGTTTTTATGTCGGCAGCGGCTATATTTTGACCAACAGCCACGTGGTTCAGCCCTGGACCGAGGATGAACAGGTGCAGCAATTGAGCAAAAGCTCGAACGGCCGGCCGAGATTGAAAAAGATAGTTGCCTATTTCCCGAATTTTCCGCAGCCCTTTCCGCTAAAGGTACGGGACACGAACAGCCGCGACGATCTGGCCGTCACCATGCTCGATGCGGAAGCGCTTTCGCCAGAAATACCCGCACTGCCGCTGGAAATGGAAAGCTCGGACTCGGTCGCCGTGGGAAAAGCCGTGGTTTCGATGGGCTACCCCAACGGGCCCGACCGTCTGCTGGCAATGGTTGACGACGCGGAAGCCCGAAACCTCTACGCCCGCTGCGGCACATCGCGCCAGACGCTGATCGGCTGTTTAGGCCAGGCCAAGCGCATTCAGCCTTTAACGACCCAGGGGGCCATCACCGACCTCGATGCCCACCGGATAGTGCATGATGCAAAAACGGCCGAAGGCGGTTCCGGCGCGCCGGTTTTCGGACAGTCCGCCAAAGTGATCGGGGTTAACTTCGGCGTGTTCACCGAAAGCAACTCCGCTAATATGGCGGTCCCGATCAAGTACGCTATCGAAATGCTGCATCGCACGGGCTGGAAATCCGCCGAGGAGCAAGCCGCGGAAGCGAAGCAGAACGAAGGAAACGCAAATCTGAACGCCAACACCGCCGTTCCCGCCAACAAACCGCCTGAGAAGAGCGGAAGATAACCCAGGTATGTTTAGGGTATGTTAACTGACACAACATTCGGATTGGTGGTTTTTGTTTCTACCTACATCATTGGCCGCATCATCAATGAAGGCGCGCTGAGAAAATTATCCGTAGAACAAAAAGCCGCGCTGGTCGATGCTTTTTCCTCTTACCGCATCTATAGCCTGATCGGGGTCGCGGTTATTTTTGTGGGATACATTCTCTCGGTCTACTTTATTTCGCGATACGACTATTTCGTTAACACCATCTTTTTCGCCCTTATCATTTGTGTCATGCTCTACAACACTTTTTTTGCGTATAAGACGCTTTATACTCTCGGCCTTCCGCCGGGTTATATGAAAAGTTTCTGGTTAAGTTCTATAATTCAGTACGTCGGAGTTCTAATTTTATTTATGTCCGTACTGGGCAAATATTTCGGTTTATAAATGGATAATCTCGTTTTTTCAAATATGTTTCATCGCCCCGCCCGAACGCTGGTCAGCGTGATGGGGATCGCGGTCGGAGTTTTGCTGATAGTTTTCACGATCGGTTTGACCGAAGGTTCGCTGCGTGAGCGGGCCGCCAGAGAAGGCAATGTGGGGGCTGAAATAATGTATCGCGCCTCAGGCACGCGGGGTATGAGCGGATCGGAATCTTTTCGCTTGCCGGTTTCGGACGGGCCGGAGATCGCTAAGGTCGAAGGCGTTAAAGCAGTCGTGGCGCTGGGCCAAAACACCGTTTCCACCGACGACAATAATACCGGCAGCCGGCTGATCGACGGGATAAATTTCGAAGAGTATGCCGCGATGGCGGGTTTGGGGATAATACAGGGACGCCCGCTCGGTGCCACCGGCGACGAGGCTATCATCGACACCGCCTGGCAGCGGCAGAAAAAAGCGAAGGTTGGCGACCAGTTACAACTTTATGAGCGCGACTTTACCATCGTGGGAACTTTTGAGCCCGCGGCCGGCGCCCACATTAAGATCCCTCTTTCCACCATGCAGGAACTTTTGGGCAGCGAGGGGAAATGCAACTCTTTTCTTATTTCGGTCAAGGAAGGCAATAAGGCGGACGATGTCGCAGCCCGGATCCAGGAGGCTTTTCCCAAAAGCCAGATATTGCTGACCCGGGAACTGGAAGAGCTTTATATGAACAGCATTCCCGCGCTCAACATTTTTTTGAACGTGATCGTCGGCGTGGCGGCGGTGATCAGCGCCCTGGTCGTATTACTGACCATGTACACTACGGTGACCGAACGCACCCGCCAGATCGGAATTCTTAAATCAATGGGAATGTCGCCCAACGGCATCGCCTGGATCATAGTGCAGGAAGCCATGCTGCTGAGCCTGCTGGGTGTCATGACGGGAGCGATATTTACTATCCTCCTGGCAATGATCCTGACCCGTACCACGAGTCTTCAGATCGCACTGTCGCCAAAAATTATCGGGCTTACTTTTGTGATCGGTTTGATCGGCGGAACGCTCGGCGCACTGTATCCTGCCATGCGCGCAGCGCGAATGGATGCCGTGGAAGCGTTGAGTTACGAGTAATGCCGAGACCTTAAATTGCCACTAGCTTTAGCTAGTGGATAGCGACATAAACCTAAAATGAGGCTTTAGCCAAAATAGATTCGGCTAAAGCCTCATTAGTTTTTACTTAAGATCCTCCAGCTAAAGCTGGAGGCAATTTATCTCAGCTTCGGTTATTTACTCCCCGTGATGTTCCGCATCAGGTCTTATCCAACCCGCCCGTTCGGTAACTCCAGCCGGAAAATCATTGAAGGTAAAAGGGCTCCATACCGGATCCTGCCCGCCTGCCTTAGTCGTCATAAAAGCGAACATCGACGGCTCTTCTGTATTGCCTAAGCCGCTATAACTGAAATTCTTCGGCGCGCTGGCCATAAAAGCTTCAATGGCGGCGATGGTGCGCGGCAATTGCAAGGTCATCCATTCCGTTCCGCTTGCGGTCACGAGCATATCGTCTTCGATCCGGACGCCGATGTTCTTATATTTCTCGAACGCCGGGCGGATCTTGGCAATAAAAGCCTTTGCCTCCGGAGTGTTCGGAAGATAATTGAGAGCGTCTTCGCGAATATAAATACCCGGTTCGTTGGTAAAGGTCATCCCGGGTTTTAAGGGCGTGCCGTAATTGCCGACGTCGTGAACGTTCATTCCCAGCCAATGCGAATTGCCGTGGATAAACCAAAGCCTGTATTGCGGCGTACCGTTAGTTACTCTTCCCCGCCGGCCGCGCGGCGTCCCTTCCGTACCGGGGACCATTGCCCCGACGCCGGTAATTAATCCGAGCTTGGCCAGGCTGGCTTCGATGCTTTTACCCGAAGCTTCTTCCACGTCATCCATGGTCGCGCCCGGTTTGATAACGTTCGCGACTGCCTCCTGCGCATCGTACACCGCCTGATAGATCTCTTTCTGCGCCTGGGTGAACTTGCCGTTGACCGGAAACGTCCTGGTCACGTCCGCCGTGTAGTGGTCGTATTCCGCTCCCACGTCCATCAACAAAAGCTGGCCGGCCTTGACCGGGTCCTGATTGGTTTCGTAATGCAGCGTGGTAGCGTTCGGCCCGCAGCCGACGATCGAGGGATATCCCCAAAAATCGGCGTTGCGGCGGCGAAAGACAAATTCCACCATGGCCTGCACCTCATACTCCGCTTTGGCGCGGCCGGCCATCGCCCATGAACTCATATGCGCTTCGGTTGAAATATCGATCGCGTGCTGCAGAAGTTTCAATTCGTAAGGCGATTTGATCAGGCGCATTTCCGCAAAAAGCGGCTGCGCATTTTCAATTTTGTAACCCGGGGCTTTCCACTCATCGGAAAACTTCACTTCACGCGGAAATTCCCGCTCGCCATTTTCGTCAAGGTCGGTGCGCGGCGACAGGAGATAAAGTTTTGTTTCCCCGCTCGCTGAGCTAAAAAGAGAGGCCGTGTTAAAAGCGCTTGCACCTTCTTTTGAAGTAAAGGCTTTTTTCGCTTTTAGCGATTCAAAAAAGGGCTGCAATTCCTCGTCATACAAAACGGCCTGGACGCCTGATAAACGCCTGACATCGTCCTTGCTGTACATCTTGCCGGTCCAGGCTTCTGCCGACGGGTTCTTTTTCGGAATGAACAAAACTTCCTGAAACTTTCCGTTTCCCGGAAGCAGGGCCAAAGTCGCATTTTCCTGTTTCAGCGCGGCCAGGTAGTAAAAATTGTTTTCCTGGCGATAGGGATAATCTACATCGTTGGTATAGATACGCGGCTCCGCGCTCATCATTATCATGATCGAGCCGTTGCCGATCCTGCGCCTTACTTCCGTACGCCTTTTTCCCAGCTCCGTTTGCCGCGCCATATCAGAGATCACCGGCGATGGCGGCGTCTTCACGATAGACGTCGAGTTTTGCGCCGCCGCGCGGCTTGCGAGCGTTCCCAGCGAAATGGCCAGCGTCAGCAAACTTAACAACGCCCTTGCTTTTTTACTATTCATTTTTCCTCCGAAAAGATCTTCTAATTTTTGCGAAAATCAAGCTTTGCCTGTTAGCCACTAATTACACAAATAACACGAATTAAAAATTCTTTATTAGTGTTATTTGTGACATTCGTGGCCATATCCGTGACCTTAGAGGCAAAGCCCGAAATTATTAAACTGTCTGGTAACATTACCGGGCAACATGGATCTTAATATCCCTGGTTGAAGTATTGCCGAAAAAATCCGCCGCGATCACCCTGAGAATATGATCGCCTTCGGCCAGGCCGCCGGTGTCGAAAAATTGTTCTTTGACCTCACCGCCCTGCGCAAAATTGCTGGCCACATAATTGAATATCGTCTCGCCCGTAGCGCCCGACTTGCTGCCGGATGCATAAACCAAACGCGGATTTGCGGATAATTTATCAAACAGGATGGTGGTTGACGTATCGCTGCTTCCCTCCGGCGTCAGGCCGTCCCCGTTTCCGACCCCGAGAATTTGATAACCCAGGCGATAAACCCCCAGCCGCCGCCGCTCGGCATTACCATCCATGCGGTCATAAACCCGCGCAACTATACGCACTTTTCCCTGCAGGTTTATACGCAGATCGGGCTTTTGAGTTTCATTCAGACGGCTTCCATCCTCCGCAAAGAGATCTACCTCCTGAATCACGGGAGCGATCGAATCCGCCAGCCCGGGCAGCACCAGCGCGGTCAGGGCATTCATCTCATTTCCCGATCTGCCGGCGATCAGGTGGACATGATTCATGCTGTTAAGCGTGCCGGCCGGTTCGCCCGCGTTAAACTTCGTGCCGCGCCTGACGCGGACACCGCTCATCTTCCCGCTCTCGTCAAAACTGAAAAGAAAGCGCGGATCGTTAAATGGCTTGTTAAATTGGTCGCGTCCTAATCTCAAGTGAATGTAGCCTAAGGTCGGCAGCCGTAGATTTTCCCGCAATGTGTTAAAAAGCTGCGCCGACAACGGCCGCAAAACTTTTTCCGAACGGATGAACCGGACCGTCTCGCCATAGCCGCCCGCGATATCCAGGCCGTTATGAAACCAGACCGACTCGTCGGTATCGACATTTCCCCGGATCTCGCCAAAAGTTCCGGCCACTTCACGCACGCGGTCCGGCGGATCGTATGGCCAGCGAGGCGGCGCGGCCTCACGCATTTCATCCGCCGTCATTTTCAGCTTGCCCGCATCTTCAGGATCTATGGGCGCGCCCAGCTTTCCGTCTTTGTCTTGCAAAACCCGCACCAGCTGATTTTCGGAATCGGCGATAAAAAGATTTCCGCTGGTATCGAGAGCGATCCCTGCCGGCCTGATAAAAGCGGCTTGCTCAAGCGGTCCGTCGGCAAGCCCTCGCTTACCCGAAAGCAGCTTTTCGACAGTAGGCGATTCACCCTGCTTCAGGACATAGATCGTATTTGCCGACGCATCCGCTATATAAATATCGCCACGGCTATTTGTCTTTACATCCAACGGTTCCGCAAAGCTCGCATCCAGCGGCAAAGTGCTCTGCCCAGTGTCAGTGCCACCGCCGCCGGCGAGAGTAGAAACCTTCCCGGATTTATCTATCGACCCTATCAGCCGCAGCCGCGCATTGCCTGTATCGGCGACCAGCAGCCCGCCGTCTTTCGTCACCGTGATCCCGCACGGTGTGTCGAATTTTGCCTGTAGGCCCGTGTCAGCGTCGGCAAATCCCTGCCCGCTTCCGGCAATGGTTGAAACCTTGCCGCCTTCGATCATTCGGATACGGTCGTTATAAGTGTCGGCGACAAATATTTTTCCGTCTTCGCCGACTGCTACTCCGATAGGCGCGTTGAAAAGCGCGGTCCGAGCGTCACCGTCTAAAAAACCCGGCTGGTTTTCCACGCCTGCGAGGGTTGAAACTTCTCCGCTGGTGACATTTATCTTTTTGATGGTGTGAGAGCCTGGATCGGCAACGTAAAGATCGCCGGTTTTATCAAAGGCGATTCCGGATGGCGTGTCTAATTTATCGGTAACAACTTTTAGTGTTCCGGCCTTATCCGCCTGCCAGATCTTCCCGGCTTCGCCGTCGCTGATGAACAAATTTCCTTTCCGATCAAAAGCCAGGCCAAAAGGTTCTTTGATCAACGCGCCGCGCTGCTCTTTAGGGATCCCGGCAAATGTCGCAGCCTTTTCGTAAACGCCATATTTTTCCGGAAGCCCGCCGCAGCCGGAAAGGGCCAGGAAAATAACCAGCGATATTACTGTTACTGAAGCTTTGTATATCAGGTGCGGCGGTTTACTACTTATTTTCATCGAGGGCGAAGGGTCACTTTTACCTTTACTTAAAGTTTCTGTCTGTTACTATTGTTCCAACCAAATTTTACAAGATTCCGTTCGTTTTCAAAGGAGAATAATATGTTTTCTTTACAAGAGCTTTTAGGACAGGAAGGCGGCGACCAGGCGCTGAACCAGATCAGCCAGTCGGTCGGGGCCGATCAGAGCGTGGTAAATTCGGCCATACAGTTGGCGCTGCCGATGCTGACGAGCGCGCTTTCGCAGAATGCGTCGCAGCCGGCCGGAGCGGAATCGCTTTCAAATGCCCTGCAAACCACCCATGACGGCAGCATTCTGGACAATATCGGAAGCCTTGTCGCCAACGCGCAGCAGGCCGACGGCGGCGGCATTCTCGGGCATATTTTAGGACAAAAACAAACAGCGGCGGCGGAACAGATCAGCCAGAATACCGGGCTCAATTCCGGGCAGGTCGCGCAGATAATGCTCACCCTGGCGCCGATAGTGATGGGCTACCTCGGTAAGCAGCAGCGGGCACAGGGGCTGGACGCGGGCGGGCTGTCCAGTATGCTCGGCGCACAGCAGCAGCAAATTCAGCAATCCGGTAACCCGATGATGAATATGGTCACCAGTTTTCTGGACGCCGACCATGACGGGAGCGCCGTGGACGATCTGGCCTCGATGGCGATGAATTACTTTACAAAAAAATAGCCCTTAATTTATTTGAACAGGAAACTGACGGCCGCTTTGCCGTCAGTTTTATTTTTACGGCGGTGGTATTGAAACGGCGTACTTGTAAAAGAATAAAGTTGTGTTGATGAGCGATACATTTCGTGTGTTTAGTGTGATTCGTGGTAAAAATTCGGCAAATTAACCACGAAACACACGAAATACACTAAGGTCACATGCCATGCCTTAGTTTGAATTGAAGATAAGCGATTTATAGGCAATCCATTGAAACCTTTGCTCGACAAATGCGTAACATCAATGCCCTAAATTCAAATACTTACGATGAAACATATGCATACAATATCTTTCGCCCGCTTTTCCCGGCTTTTTGCCTCGTTTTTTGTTTTCCTGCTTATTTTTTCTAATGTCGCTGCGGCGCGTCCGGTAAACCCGTTCCTGATGGAAGCACAAAAAGAAAAGAAAAAGCTTCCACCGGTCAATTACATTCGCAGCCGCAATGTCGATATCGAGCATATCGACATCAACCTGCGTTTTGATTGGGATAAAGACCAGGCTCTCGGCGTCTCTACCATTACCCTGACACCTTTTCACGACCTCGATAAATTTACGCTCGATGCCGCCAAGATGACCATCAATTCGGTCAAGCTGGCAAGCGGCGGAGCGTTGAAATTTCAATACGACATCGACAAGGAAAACGACAATCTGGAGATAACCCTCGGCCGCACTTATAAGCCGGGTGAAAAGATCATTGTGGCGATCGACTATCGCACCAACTACGTCAACAATGTGGAAAACGCCGCGGGCATTTTGGGCTTTGGCCGCGGCCTGCGTTTTATCAAACCGACCGAGGACGAACCGGATAAACCGAAACAGATCTGGTCACAGGGCGAAAGCGAATTTAACCGCTACTGGTTTCCCGGTTACGACAGCCCGAACGATTTTCGCACCACCGAACTGCACGCCACGGTGCAAAAGCCATTCATCGTAATTTCCAACGGCAAGCTTATAACCGTCAAAGACAATTTGAACGGCACTCGTACCTATAACTGGAAAATGGACCAGCCGTATTCCAACTACCTGACCTCGATCGTGGTCGGTGAATACGCCGAAGTAAAAGGCGCGTACGCCAGTGTCCCCGTCAGCAGTTTTGTTTATAAGAACGAATACGCCGCCGGCGCCGCTACCACCAAAAATCTGCCCGCGACGGTCCAGTTCTTCTCGGAAAAAACGGGCGTGAAATATCCCTATCCGAAATATTCCCAAACGATGGTCGAAGATTTCGGCGGCGGCATGGAAAACATTACAGCTACCACCCAGATCACCGAGATGATCCACGACTCCCGCGAACTTCTTGACGGCGACAGCGAAGGCCTGCAATCACACGAGCTCGCGCACCAGTGGTTCGGCGATTACGTCACCTGCCGCGATTGGGGACAGATCTGGCTCAACGAATCTTTCGCCACGTATTTTCAGGCGCTCTGGGACGAGCAGTTAAAAGGCAAAGACGTTTTCCTTTATGAAGACGTTCGCAATAACCAGAATCAATATCTGGACACGTGGAATCAGGGCAATCGCCGCCCGATCGTGACCAAATTCTATACCGATAAAGATGCGCTCTTCGATAACTACGCCTATCCGCGCGGCGGCGCTGTGCTTCATATGCTGCGCAAACATTTAGGCGATGCGGCCTGGTGGAAGGCGATAAATCACTATCTGACCGCCAACGCGCACCAGCCCGTTTCTACCGAAGATTTTCGCATCGCGATCGAAGAATCAACCGGGCAATCGATGGATTGGTTTTTTGACCAGTGGCTCTACAAAATGGGGCACCCCATTTTCGAAGTCACGCAAAATTATGATAGCGCTAAAAAGCAGCTGACCTTAAATGTCAAACAGACCCAGCAGGTCGACCCTGACAATGAATATCCGCAGGCTGAATTTTTTGAAACCAAGGTCGACATTGAGATCGATAACAAGATCGAACAGGTCTGGATAAAACCGCAGGCGGAAAACACTTTTACATTCGACGCCGCGAGCAAACCGCAGCTGGTGAATTTCGATTACCAAAGCACCCTGATCAAGGAATTGAAGTTCGATAAATCGGTGGCGGAATTGCTCTATCAGATGCGGAACGACAAAGACCCGCTCGGCAGAAGTTGGGCGATGCAGCAGTTGGTAACAAAATCGCCCATGTCACCCGGTTCCGGAACGGATCCCATTCTCCCGGCCTTGCTGACCATGGCGGAAAAGGACCTTTTCTGGCATAACCGCCTGGATGCTCTGAACGCGTATCGTGCCCGCGTCGTTCCGGAAGACGCCAAAGACGCCGTTAAGCTCGACGATGCCACGGTCCAGGCTTTGCTCCGGTTGACCAAAGATAAAGAAGCGCAGATACGTTCGGCCGCGGTTTCCTTCCTCGGCGTTACCGACGATCAAAAGCACGCCGATCTTTATCTATCGCTGTTAAGTGACCAAACCCAAAGCTATAACGTGGTTGATGAAGCCGCCACAGCCCTGGGTAAAACAAAAAGCCCGAAGGCTTATGACGCGCTGACAAAGCTTACCACCACGCCTTCCTGGCATAACCGTATTGCCGCGGCGGGAATGGGCGGCCTTTCGGAGCTCAATGACAGCCGCTCATTCGACATGGCGTATAAATTGGCGACTGACAAATCGGTCGATCCGGCTTTAAGAACGGCGGCTTTGTCCGTCGTGGCTTCTACCGGCAAAGGCGACCAGCGGGCATATCCTTTGATAGCCGATTCTTTCAAAAAAGCCTTAGCGTCAAATTCATTCCAGGGAATGTTCAATGCGATCCAGGCGATCATTAAACTCGGCGACCCGCGCGGCCAGGAAGTCTTCGAACTGGTGAAAGAGAGATATAAAAATTCGGCTAATGCTCTGAGGTTCATCGGGCAATTGGAAGATGAATTTAAGAAGTCTTTGAACAAATAGCAATCGACAGTTGATAGTTGAAAATTGATAACTGATAATTGGTGGAATGATGGCCCGATAGCGTACTTTTTACGTTATCAACTTTCAACTATCAATTATCAGTTATTTTTATGGCCGCAAAACTTAACGTCAATATCGATCACGTCGCTACCGTGCGCGAAGCCCGCAAAACTATTGAGCCGAGCGTCATTACCGCCGCCATGCTCTGCGAACAGGCGGGCGCTCACGGAATCACCGTCCACCTGCGCGGCGATCGCCGTCATATCCAGGATCGCGATATCAGGCTTTTGCGGGATTGCGTTACCACTTACCTGAATGTCGAAATGGCCGCAACCGAAGAAATGGTGGCGATCGCCATCAAAACAAAACCCGACGCCGTCACCCTCGTGCCCGAAAGCGCCAATGAAATTACCACCGAAGGCGGCTTGAATGTCGTTGCCAATATCGCCATCTGCCGCGCGGCCATAAATAGATTACGCGAAGCAGGTATTTTCGCCAGCGTCTTTATCGATCCCGACCCGGCGCAGATCGAAGCCGCCCAAAGCATCGGCGCGCAGCAGGTTGAACTTTGCACCGCCGAATATTCCGAGCTTTTTCTCGACGCAAAAAACCAGCATGGCGAAGGCGCCGGGCGCATCGCCCACGAAGTCCGCCGCCTGCGGGACGCCGCTCTTCTGACGGCGCAATATGGAATGAAAGTCGCCGCCGGACACGGCTTGACCTATCGCAACGTCGGCGCGATCGCCGCGATCGAATCCATCACCGAATTTAATATCGGACACAATATTATTTCTCGCGCTATTTTTGTGGGGATCGAACAGGCGGTGGCAGAAATGCTGGATGCGATCAGCTGATATATGGAGCGCGGGCATCCCTGCCCGCAAGCGCGGCAGGCCGCGCTAATGTCAGTGGCACCTTCGTCGGCAGTGCGTTTCTTTTAGTGTGTTTAGTGTTTTTCGTGGTTAATTTTAACCCCTAATAGCCGGGAAGAGATCTTTAACCACGAATCACACGAAAAGCACGAAAAAAAACCAGCAGCGGCACCAGCGTTATCAAACCAAAAACCAAGAACGCGATGTTATGAGTGTGTTCCGGGTATTTCAGATTGATGTAAGCTCCGTACAAGGTCAGCCCGCCGCTCAGCAGGAGTGTCATCCACCAGGATTTAGTCTCACCTTTTTTTAGATCGCCCGAAACATAGATCAGCGACGCGCCCGTCAAAACGATCGCCAAGCTGGCAAATACCCAAACGGCGTAGTAGGTTTTTCCCAGATCGGCATCAAGCCTTCCGTCCGCCACAGGCTGCAAAACTCTCGCCGGCAGTGCAAAGAAATAATGAGGAATGACCGACAATATCAGCAATGCGCCGCTTAGCCGCGCCGCCCAACAAACGATAATATTGCCTTTCATATTTACGTTGCGTCCCTGCCCATATACGAGCGGAAAAATATCAGCACCGGTATCAAAGTGATAATGCCGATCAGGGTAAAGAGCGACATATGAGCTGCCGCTTCAGGAAATTTGACGGACGTGCTGAGACCGAAACCGGTGATTCCGATCCCGATGAGCAGCGCGAGTTTCCAGGATCTCCGCTGCAAGTAACGCAGATCGGTTGAGATAAACAACAGGGTCGCACCGGTCAAAAACATCGTGATGCTGGAAAAGACCCAAATAACATAAAAGTTATTGCCCACTTCGGGATCGGTGATCCTTCCGTCCGCTATCGGCCGCAGCACGGCTTCCGGCAGCCCTAAAAAATAATGAGGAAGCGTTGCCAGCATCAGCAAAATACCGCTCACCCGCGCACACCAGCAAACTATTTTATTTTCTTTCATATTATTCAAATTATTCAAACAATGTCGCCGCCTTCGTTTCCGGTATTATCAAGACAGCATCGAATCCCCAGACGAGGTCCGCAAATCCCCTGGGAAGGTCCTTTATTTCTCCCGCATGAACGAGAGGGCGCAGCGGGCGAAGATCGATCACCGCCCAGTCCTTACCGTTTTTCAATTGCAAAAACGCGCGGCCGTCAAAAAGTCCGGAATTTTCCCTGATCTCCACTTTCTTTTCCTTGTCCGCCACGTTTCCTAAAAACGGCACGTAAGAATTTTGCGTCCCGCAATAGCATGAGGTCAGAACCGGGAACGCCATAAATAGCCGAAACCGGGTAAATGAGCGCAGCGAAAAAATCAACAGTATCCAGCGTATTGAAATAAGAACCCGGTCACTACCGTTCCCGGTTCTGACTCCATTCCCCAATGTTTGAATGATAAACAAAAAAGGATGAGAAATAAATCTCATCCCTTTCAATGAACTAATAACGTAAAACTTACTTACCGGAAACCAGCTGCAAGCGGGCCTGCGCTCTTTCCAGTTTTTCGACCACCGGCTGCATTTCTTCCAGCGAATCTTTTGCCGCCGCCAGAGCTTTTTCCGCTTCTTCTTTTTCAGCGCGGGCCTGTTCGACATTGATCTCGTCGGCAGTTTCCGCCGTCTCTACCAAAACCGAAACCGTATTGACTCCGACTTCGACAAAACCGCCTGAGACGGCCAGTTTCTGCACCGTGCCGCTTTTGGTATAAGAAAGAACACCGGGCTTGAGCGCCGAGATCAGCGGAGCGTGGTTCGGCAGAATGCCGGCCTCGCCGCTGAGCGTCGGCACGGTCACTATATCGACCGTGTCGCTCATCACCTGTTTTTCCGGGGTAACTATATCGAGTTTGATCGCCATAATTATCCTTCTGAAGCAATTTTCTTAGCCTTCTCGCGGGCCTGTTCGATGGTGCCGACCATGTAGAACGCCTGTTCCGGCATATCGTCGCATTTTCCTTCGATGATCTCGCGGAAGCCCTTAATGGTGTCTTCCACTTTGACGTATTCGCCCGGGATACCGGTGAACTGTTCACCGACCGTGAACGGCTGTGAGAAGAAGCGCTGAACTTTACGCGCGCGGGCCACGGTCTGTTTGTCGTCTTCGCTCAACTCGTCAAGACCGAGAATGGCGATGATATCCTGCAGATCTTTGTAGCGCTGCAAAATACGTTTAACCGATTGCGCGGTGTCGTAATGCTCGTTACCGACGATCAGCGGATCGAGAATGCGCGAGTTCGAAGCGAGCGGGTCGACCGCGGGATAAATTCCGAGTTCGACGATCTGGCGCGAAAGCGCGGTGACCGCGTCAAGGTGCGCAAAGGTCGTGGCCGGCGCCGGATCGGTATAGTCGTCCGCCGGTACGTACACGGCCTGGATGGAAGTAACAGCGCCCGTTTTGGTCGAAGTGATGCGTTCCTGCATTTCGCCCATTTCCGTCGCCAGGTTCGGCTGGTAACCCACCGCCGAAGGCATACGACCAAGCAGCGCCGATACTTCGGAACCCGCCTGGGTAAAGCGGAAAATGTTATCGACAAAGAACAGCACGTCATTTCCCTGGTCGCGGAAATATTCGGCCACCGTCAATCCCGAAAGAGCTACGCGCAGGCGCGCTCCCGGGGGTTCCGTCATCTGCCCGTACACCAGCGCCACTTTCGAATCCTTGATAGATTCCATGTTGACCTTGGTCAGGTCAAAAGCGCCCGTCTCTTCAAAATTGTGCATGAACTCATCGCCGTAGGTGATAACCTTGGATTCGACCATTTCACGCAGCAAGTCGTTTCCTTCACGGGTACGTTCGCCCACGCCGGCGAAAACCGAAAATCCTTCGCGTCCCTTGGCGACGTTGTTAATGAGTTCCATGATCAGAACCGTTTTGCCCACGCCCGCGCCGCCGAAAAGACCGATCTTACCGCCGCGCACAAAGGGCTGCACCAGGTCGATGACCTTGATGCCGGTTTCAAACATTTCGAGTTCGGTCGCCTGTTCATCGAATGAAGGGGCATGGCGGTGAATATTTGCGCGCGTCTCTGATTTAACCTCGCCCAGTTCGTCCACCGGATCGCCGATCACGTTCATCACGCGTCCCAGCGTCGCGGGGCCCACCGGCACGGTAATACCGCCGTCAAGATCGATCACTTTCATACCGCGGATCATACCGTCGGTCGGCAGCATCGAAACCGCGCGGACGCGTCCTTCGCCCAGGTGCTGCTGCACTTCGGCCACAACATCCACCGGCGTTTCCACCTCGAACCCTTCTGAAACTATTCTTAAAGCCTGATAAATAGGGGGTAAATAACCGTCTGAAAATTCCACGTCAACAACGGGGCCGATGATCTGCACCACACGTCCCACTTTCTGACCATTTCCATTATTAGCCATTGTTCTGATCTGTCTCCTGTATAAATAAAGAAATACGTCGTGTAACTAAAGGAGTAAGAATATCACATCGGTTTTTTCAGGGCAAAGCGAGTTTGTGAAAAAAGTTGCTAGTGTGTTTAGAGCCAGCGCATGAACCGGGCAGCTACGGTAAGCCCGATAGCCAAAACACCCATTAAGCCGACCGCCATCCAAAATCCGTTCGGATCTTTGAAAAAAGCGAGGTCGAAATTCATTCCCAGAATGCCCGCGACAACGCCCATCGTTCCGACGACAAGGGTTATAAATGTCAGCCGGTGCATTACCACGTCGAGTTTGCGGGCTGATTTTGTGGCAAACAGATCGAAAAGGCTCAACACCGTGTCACGGCCGACCTCGATCGAATCGACCACGCTTTCGAAATGCTGGTTCAGTAAATGAAAATTATCTGCCGCTTTTTCCGGATCTTTCGGGAAAAAATCGGGCCGCGCCAGGGCGTAAAACACATCTCGATGAGGCGTCAGCCAGCGCCGCAGATTCGAAACATTTTGCCGCAGCCCGACCATTTCTGCGAGAAAATCCGAAGTTTTCAGGTCCTCTTTTAATATCTTCTCATCGAATTTATCGATATTTTCTTCGACGCTCTCAAGCGCGCGAAAATATGAAAGAATGTGCAGGTCCAGCAGAGAGATAAGAAAACTTTTCGAATTCAATTCCCCGATATTAGTTTCACCTTTTTCACGTTTGCGAAACTCTATAAAATACTCAACATCGCCATCGTGAATGGTCAAAACAAAATTTTCACCAACAATAAAGTCGATCGGAACGCGCTTGAACTTTCCGGTTTTTGCCCCTTTTGCCGTCACAACGGAGATAATAAAAATGCGGCAGAATTTTTCAAACTTATCGACCTTTGGGCGCTCTTCGATATCAAGGATGCTCTTTACCGGTAAATTCGTAAGATCGAGTTTAGCGGCCGTTTCGCGGATCAATTTTTCATCACGTTTCAGGATGTTGACCCACAAAAGTTTTTTACCGGTCAGCCTTTTTAATTCAACGTCTTTTAGATGAACTTCTTCGTCGCTGCCGTCGGCATCGTAAAGATAGGCGTAGATATTCGGTTCAGTTTCTTTCATTTTCCTTCAGGGCACCCGTAAAACAAGAACACGGCGCGATCGCTCGAGCCGTGTCTCGTTGTTCCCCCCATTGTTCGTTGCTTCCCTCCCGGGAATCTATCTGCCCCTTGTCTATGCCCCCTTGTAAAACTTGTAAAGCTTGAAAAGACCGTAAAAACCTATGCGGCGGTCGTCTCTCCACCCAAAAGCGTCAGCACCTCGCCCGTGATATAACTGGAATCCGCATTCGATGCGAAAAATACATATGCCGGAGCTACTTCTTCCGGCTGTGCCGGGCGCTTCATCGGCGTATCTTCACCGTGCTTGCTCACTTCTTTCGCCGGTTTATCGACGACATTAAGCGGCGTCCAGACCGGCCCCGGCGACACGCAATTTACGCGAATGCCTTTTTCAACCAAGCTCTGGGCCAGCGATTTGGTAAAAGCATGGATCGCGCCCTTGGTCGACGAATAATCCAGCAATTGCCCGCTGCCTTCTAGTCCCGTGATCGAGCCCGTATTAATGATCGCGCTTCCCTTTTTCAAATACTTCAGCGCTGCCCGCGCCATATAAAAATATCCGAAGATATTGGTCTTAAAAGTTTCCTCAAGCTGCTTATCCGAAATGTCTTCCAGCGATTCCTGGTGACGCTGGTAAGCGGCGTTGTTCACCAAAATATCCAGCTTGCCGAATTTCCTGACCGTCTTTTCGATCGCTTTCGCGCAAAACGCCGATCTCTTCACATCTCCTTCGATCAGTAGCGCCTGGCGGCCTTCAGCTTCGATCTGCCGCGCCGTCTCTTTCGCATCCGATCTTTCCGCCGGCAAATAAACCAGCGCTACATCGGCGCCTTCGCGGGCGAATAAGATGGCGACCGAACGCCCGATACCGGAATCCCCGCCGGTAATTACTGCAGCCTTGTTTTTCAACTTATCCGCACCTTTATATTTCGGTGCCCGATACTGCGGCGCCGGGGTGATCTTCGATTCCAGCCCGGGCCGTTTCTGATGCTGCGGTGGTAAAGGATTTTTTGGTTTCGCGCCTTTTTGGCGGCCGTTGCCATTTTTCGTGTTCTTATTCGATACACCGCCCGCCTTCGATTTGCGAGCCTGACTGTTCGTTTTTATTACAGAAACCCTCTCCACCACAAAAGCCCCCTATTACCCTTGTTCGTTAGAAAAAGACCGTTAAGTCCGGGTACGTATTCTGCGCTTTTAGCGACTGGAAACCTTATTTTATCGGCTTCAAAAGATAAGTTGTTTACCGCCTGGATCACTGCTTATCTTAATAATTCTTTCGTACCCGGGCTTAACGGTCGCCCCCTTGATCTCTTCTAGCACTTTGTACAATTGCAATCACCGTGCCACATTTTGAGAGTAGCGCCGTCCGTCCCGGCGGCTGTCGTGAGTGCGTCCCGCGCTCACATTTACGATGGGTGGGCGAGACGCCCATCGGACAGCCGGCGTGACGCCGGCGCTACTTTCATTGACACAGTTTGATGGTTTTAGTAGCCTCAAAATGAATTCAAAAGTTTTGCGTTTAAGGACTTAATCTTAATTGAGTAATTTAAAAAAGATCGAACTTCCCCCGCGCGCGGTAGAAACCCTTTTCGGCGTTCACGACCAAAACATCAAATACCTGGAATCTATGCTCGATGTAAGTATAGCTGCGCGCGGCAGTGAGCTGTTGGTCGACGGCGATCCAAAGGACATCGAGGCTGTCGAAAAGATCCTGCTCGATTTTGCCGAGATGTTTTCGCAGGGTAAAAATTTTACCGATAAGGAATTGCGCGATGTCTTCAAGCAGATCGCCGAAGACCGCGCCTATTCCCTGCACGAGCATTTCAAAAAAGCCAGTTTCAACCCGTCCGGTAAAAAACAGGTCACCGCAAAATCCGCCAACCAGCGCAAATATCTGGAAGCGATCCAAAATAACGACCTGGTCTTTGGTATCGGCCCGGCGGGAACGGGCAAGAGTTTTCTCTGTGTCGCGATGGCGGTGCACGCTCTGTTTGAAAAACAGGTCAGCCGCATTATCCTGACGCGCCCCGCCGTCGAGGCCGGTGAACGCCTGGGATTTCTTCCCGGCGATCTGCAGGATAAAGTCGATCCTTATTTACGTCCGCTTTACGACGCGCTGTTCGACCTGGTCGACGCCGAGCGCGTGAACAAGATGCTGGAAAAACGCATCATCGAGATCGCGCCGCTCGCGTTTATGCGCGGCCGCACGCTCGCCGATGCTTTTATCATTCTTGACGAAGCACAGAACACCACCGGCGAGCAGATGAAAATGTTCCTGACCCGCATCGGCTTCGGTTCCAAAACCGTCGTCACCGGCGATAAAACCCAGATCGATCTGCCGCGCGGCCAAAAAAGCGGGCTGCTCGAGGCAGAAAAGGTTTTGGAGGGATTAGAAGGAATAAACTTTGTCTACTTCAACGACAAAGACGTCGTGCGGCACAAGCTCGTGCAGATGATCGTTAAGGCTTATGAAAGCCATTCGGAAAACCGGACCGAGTAGAGAAAAAGAACCACCCGTCGCGCCAAAGCCGCGCCACCCCTCCTTCGTAAGGAGGGGAATTTAAAGAGTCGCACCAAAACTCCCCTCCTTACGAAGGAGGGGTGCCGAGTCCGCGAGGCGGGGTGGTTCTCTCCCAGAGGCTAAATCAAACATTGCCTGTTACGAAATTACCTGTGAAAATCCCGTCCTTGGTGTTAGTATTACCTTGCTCTACCCAGATCTCTACTAAAAAAGCTCCTACGGAGGGAATATGCTTAAACGTTTGGTTGCGTTAAGTTTTCTCTTGTTCGCCGTCGTTTTCGCGGTTAGCCGCGTCAGCCCGGTGCAATCTCATTTTTCTAATTTTTCCGGCGCGGTTATTAACAATAACTTTCCCGATGCTCATGATCTTCCCCCGACGGGCTGGACGGGCCCGGTTTTCAAACTAAGCCAGGACTACCCAAATACCATGCCGGCTGCGGACGTTCGCCCGTGGGAGAAATTCGATCCGCGGACGCAGTCTCTCGAATATCTCAAGTCTGTTCTTGCCTACGGTTACGAGGGTAATGTCGAGGTCGATTTCGTCGTGCAAAACAATCCGGTCCGCAAGTGGTATCACGCGCCCTGGCTCCATTACGGGGACAACGGCCGCGAGTTCATTCACGGCATGACGCGGGAACGGCATTCACGTGCGAAAGACCTGGCGCCGACGCAAGTCACACCGTGGCAAAATTTTGCCGTCGGCTTTTACAATGCCCCGGGCGGATATGTCATGGGACAGGTCTGGGAAGACAAGAACGCGCCCAATCCCGGGCCGGCCTTATTTCCCAACGGTACCGTGGCTATGAAGCTTCTCTTTACCCAGGCCCCGCCTTCCGAGGTGCCGTTCATCGACGGCTCTTATGAATGGCTGACCGATATAAACCGCGTCACCGAAACCGGCAAAAAACCGGTGACCATGCGCCTGCTTCAGATCGACATTGCCGTTCGCGATAATCGCATAAAACCTACCGGATGGGTTTTCGGAACATATATCTATAACGCGGATGCTCCCGGCAAGGACCCGCTCGACCGCATGGTGCCTATCGGGTTGATGGTTGGAAACGACCCGCAGGCGATCGCTGCCAACGGCCCTTTGGTAGAGTCGATCATAAACCCGGCGGCCAAAACCCCTCATTTAGGTTACAAAGGCCGATTGAACGGCCCCGTGGATAATCCGGTTTCATCGTGCATGTCTTGTCATTCCACGGCACAGGTGCCTTATCCGTATAGCCTGAATCTGCCGACGATCTCCGGCATCCCGCCGCAGCCGCCGAATCAGACACAGGCCGATCTCGAACGATGGTTCCGAAATATTCCCGCCGGCACGCCGTTTGACGAGAGGTACACTTCGCTCGATTATTCGCTTCAGCTGCAGGTGGGAATAGCCAATTTCCTGAAGGCTTCGCCGCCACCCCAGACATCGGATTCTTCTGCGCCGCAGGCAGCCAGGGCTTTAAAAGGTGTGAAAGCCGCTAATATTAAACCGATGGATCGGGACGGAACTCCCGAATCTACCGGACCGGCGAAAAAGAAGAACACGAAAAAGAAACGTGGGAAGTAAAAAAGCATCCCGGCTACCTCTCAGGTTGGGAAGGGTTGCTTGCGCCCGCCGCTGAAGTTTTATGTTCCTTTTTTACGGAGAAATTAAAACCAGTGGGCGCAAGCAACCCTTCCCGACCTTGAGATAATCAACTTGCATTGATCTCCATATAATATCGCTTCAGATCCAAATTCTTTTTTAGTTCTCATTGCGTTAAAATCGTGTACGAAATATGTCTCAGGTCATCAATAACCAGCGAAAAGTCGAATTCGACAGCAAGGCTTTTCAAAACTTTCTCGAAAAGATCTTCGGAGCGATCCCTGAGATCTCAAACAAGTCTGCCACCGTGGCCTTTATTTCCGACCGGCGGATGAAAGAGCTCAACAATTTCTTTCGCGGTAAAAATTTGACGACGGATGTTCTCTCATTTCCCCACGCCCCCGATAATTTCGGAAACTCTTCTGCCTCAGCGGAGATCGTTGAAGGCGATGATAAGGAATTTCTCGGCGACATCGTCATCAGCGCCGAGCAGGCCGAACGGCAGGCGAAAGAAAACGGCCTGACCTTGGAGAACGAGATCGAGCAATTAATTCTTCACGGCATTCTTCATCTTTGCGGCTACGACCACGAAACCGACAGCGGCGAAATGAACCGGCTGGAGCTAAAGCTGAGAAAAAAACTTGGCATTTAACTCGTCTTAAGGCAAACTAACTTTAGTTTTTTCTAACCGACTTCACTTCGCAGACATACTTAAAATGACAGAGCCGGAAGCCCTGAATGGCAATTTCCATTTTTCGTCGAGCATTGCCGATGACGTCCGTCACATTTCTGAAAGTGCGGCCGCTCATGAGTCGTGGTATTTCGACGCCATCAATGATGACGGGCGCGACGTGATCGTGATCGCCTTTCGCGACAACTTTATCTTTTCTCCCCGCTACAATTCATACTGCCAAACGAATAACAAAAACACCGGCGAAAAGCTCAGCTTTCCCGTTTTCGAATTTTCCTATTATCGCAAAGGCAAATTGCTCCACCGCGCCGTCTGCGAATATCCCCAAGGATCTTTTTCCGCGGATAATGCGATCCCGTCATGTAAGATCGGAAACAATTCGTTCCAGTTTGAATCCGCGCCGTATGGCGAAGGTTACCTGGTTTACATAGACACGGAAATGAACGACGGGCGCCGGTTAAAGGCCAATCTCGAATGGCTGATGGTCGAGGGAAATCTGCGGCCTTCAGGGCAGGAAGGTGTTAGCTTGCGCAAGTGGAACCTGGTCGCGCCGCGCTGTGATGTGACCGGTAAGATCGAGATCTATCATCGCTCGGGAAAATTAAAGGAGACCCTGCAATTTCGCGGGACCGGTTATCACGATCATCAAAACGAAGAACGCTGGCCCCCCGGTTCGCTGCAGCAGTGGCAATGGGGCCGCGCACATTTTGCTGACGTCACGGCGGTCTTTTGTAATCATCATGAATTGAACAAAACGGAGCCTGTGGTCAAAATGCTGCTTTCTTCGGTAAATGGGCTGGAAGAAAAAACGGCTTATTGTGAAGGAAAGAATTTCGGGAGGAATATCTTCGGCCTGAAGTATCCGAGAAGATTAACATTCTACCGTCGTGACAACGTTCGCTTGCGCTTAAAGCAAACCGAGATCATAGAATCCAGCAGTTTTTATTTGCGCTTCTTAAGCGAAGCAGTTCTTACCGTGGGCGACGGCAAACCGCGCAAAACTATCGCCGTTACCGAATTTCTCAATCCATCGGCGCTCAAATATCGCTGGCTGGATTGGCTGACCGATCGAAATATCAAACGCGCCCGCTAAGGCCGGTTAATTTTGCCAGCGCTTCAGACCCGGGATAATATTCTTAGACATTTCACTGGCCTGTTCCTGCGAAAATCCCAGGTTTGCGGTCATAAAATCTATCGAGCTCCGGACCATTCCATCCACGGTTAGTTCCGGGTCCGTGAACGCGCCGTTTTGAAAACAAAATTGGCAGTATTCCGGATTTTTTGAACCATCCGCCATCGTTCCGTTAAACGCCATGTCTTCGGAAAGCGGCATTCCGCAGCTCTGGCAGCGAACTTTATCGTCCATAACTTCCTTTCCCTTTCTCCTGATTTCCTATCTTCCGGTTATTTGAGTTTTACCGCCGTTCCGTAAGCCAAAACCTCGGTCGCCGTCTGGGAAAATTCGGTGGCGTCGTACCGCATCCCTATGATCGCATCGGCCCCCATCGCCTCAGCATGATGGACCATCCGATTAAAGGCTTCGACGCGCGCCTCTTCGCACACGGCAGTGAACTCTTCAATGTTGCCGCCGGCGAGGGATTTTAGCCCGCCAATAAACCCGCGTCCTATCCCTGTCGCTCTTACTACGATGCCGCGCACTATCCCGCCATACTGAACGATCTCTTTTCCCGCTACTTCAAAACCTGTCGTTACGATCATTTTTCCTTCTCCGCTTCAAGATTTTCGAAAGAATAACACAAACCTGGGGAATGAGGTCAGAACCGGGAGCAGTACAAACCCGAAACCCCTCGCTACCGCTTCGGGTTCTGACCTCATACTCAATATCCTGAATTGTTATCTTGAAGCCCGAATATTTAACGAATTTCTTACGCCCAGACTTTTTTTGTCTTTACCAGCCACGCTTTGCGCTCCGCCAGCCCTATCAATCCGCCGTTGATGGCTTTGGTGACTTTATCGACATTATCCGCATCGGCAAATCCATTACAGCCGCTGGCTTTAAATTCGGCGGCCGCAATTTTGAGCGCCAGTTCCGAAGCCGCCAGGTCAGGGCTTGCTTCCAGATCGGCGCCGACGCGCTGCCCGTGCTTTTTATAAGACTCTCGCCCCGTGAGCTGCAGCAATCCCCTGCCGTGATATTTCCACCCGTCGCCCGGGTCTACATTTCCCATCCTGCCGCCATAAACTTTATTCGCCAGCTTTTCCGGGTTATGCGCAAAGGGTTCGGCGGAAGCAACGGTCGGAAACCGCTTTGGCCATACCTGGGTCATCCTTTTGGCGGTGTAGTTCATATTCTCGTCAAGAATAGTAAACGCGCCGGATTCGTGTAATATCTGCGCCATAAAATGCGCCAGGCGCAGCTTGTTTTCGTTAATGCCGAATTCGGAAAGCACTGCGTCCACCGTTTGAAAAGCCTGTGCATAAACGGGCTTTATATTCGGGGCCAGTTTCTTGACCTGTTCCATCGTGACTGGGATCATGGGTGTCTCCTTAACTAAGAACGTTTTGAGCATCGCCTTCAGGCGGCTGTTATTTTACAGGACGGGCTTACCCCGTAATCTCTTGGGTGGTTATGGCGCTATTTTTCGTGTGTTTGATGTGTTTCGCGGTTAAACTCTTACAGGTTTTCTAAACATGAGGAAACTAAAGATCAACCACGAAGCACACGAAATACACTAAATAAGCCACTAATTTTCATTTTTAGATCGACTATCAAGCGATGGCAATTTAAAGTCTCAAGCCGCGAGTAATTGTCTTAGCACATACGGCAGGATACCGCCGCCCCGGTAATATTCCACCTCGATCGGCGTGTCGATGCGCAGAATCAACTGCGCCTCCTGGGTTGAACCGTCGGCCCGGGTGATATGAAGCGTCACTTCCTGCTGCGGTTTGATCTGTTCCACTTCGAGGCCCGTCAGGTCGAAGGTTTCGTTCCCTACCAAATTTAGCGTCTGGATCGACTCGCCTTCTTTGAACTGCAGCGGCAGCACGCCCATGCCGACCAGATTAGAACGATGAATGCGTTCGAAAGATTGCACCACGACGGCTTTTACGCCCATCAGGCGAGTGCCCTTGGCCGCCCAATCGCGCGAACTCCCCGTGCCGTATTCCTGCCCGCCAAAGATCATCAGCGGCGTGCCTTCATCCTTGTAACGCATCGCGGCGTCATAGATGGTCATGTCTTCGCCGTCAGGCTGGTGCTTGGTAAAGCCGCCTTCGACCGGCGAGACCAGCAGATTTTTGATCCGCACATTGGCAAAAGTGCCGCGCAGCATCACGCGGTCGTTGCCGCGGCGCGAACCGTAAGAGTTAAAATCTTCCGGCTTTACTCCCTGCTCCTGCAGGTAAAGCCCCGCCGGAGAACTCGGCTTGATCGAACCGGCCGGCGAAATATGATCGGTGGTCACCGAATCGCCAAAGATCGCCAGCGCCCGCGCGCCCTTGATGTCGGAGAAACTTCCGGTTTCCATCGAAAAATCTTCAAAATACGGCGGTTCCTGAATGTAAGTCGAATTCGGGTCCCATTCATAGACCGCGCCTTCCGAGGTCGGTATCTTATTCCAGAGCGGGTTTTGCTCGGCAAATTCGCTGTAAAGTTTGATATATGTCTCGGCATCAAACGCCGCCGACAACATTTCCTTGACTTCATCCAGCGAGGGCCAGATGTCTTTCAGAGAAACATCGTTTCCGTCCCTGTCCTGTCCCAGCGGATGAAGATACACATCTTTGATCACCGTTCCCGCCAGCGCATAAGCCACCACCAGCGGCGGCGACATCAAAAAGTTGGCTTTGATATTCTGGTGCACGCGCGCTTCGAAATTGCGGTTGCCCGAAAGCACTGATGCCGCGATCAGGTCGTGATCGACCACCGCTTCTTCGATGCCGAGATCGAGCGGTCCGGAATTGCCTATGCATGTAGTGCAGCCGTAACCCACCAGTTGAAAACCGATCTCATCCAGGTAATGCTGCAGGCCGGTCTTTTCCAGGTATTTGGTTACCACGCGCGAGCCCGGCGCCAGGCTGGTCTTAACATACGGCGGAACTTTCAGTCCCTTCTCAACCGCCTTTTTGGCTAATAAACCGGCAGCTATCATCACCGCCGGGTTCGAAGTGTTCGTGCAGGAAGTGATCGCGGCGATCAGCACGTCGCCGTGCCCGACGGACGTTGTGACGGGTTTGAATTCACCTTCATCAGGATCGACGCGGTCCGGTGTCGGACGATTGTTGACCATCTCGACCTCGGTCGTGACATTCGTATTCGCTTCGGTAGTGTTGCCGTTTATCGGCTCCGGAACGCTGGCGCTCGATTGTTCGCCCCCGCCGGTCGCCGGCGCGATCGACGCGGTATGCGCGCCCATCGTCACCGCAAAACGTTTTTCCAGATCTTCCGCCGATTTACCATAACCGCCGTCGGCAACATTAATGCTAAAAAGCTCCAGGAAGCGGTCATCCAAACTCGAAAGTTCGATCCTGTCCTGCGGGCGTTTCGGCCCGGCGACGCTCGGTGTGACAGTTGCCAGGTTAAGTTCCAAAACGGTGGTGTAGTCGACTTCGCCTACCTGCGGGACGCCGAACATCTGCTGCGCGGTGTAATAATTCCTGATCGTTTCGACCTGTTCTTTGCTGCGGCCGGTATTTGAGAAATATTCAAGCGTCTTCTCATCAACGCCGAAAAAGCCCATCGTCGCGCCATACTCCGGCGCCATGTTGGCGATGGTGGCGCGATCCGTCGCCGGCAGCGATGAAGCGCCTTCGCCAAAAAATTCCACGAACTTGCCGACAACTTTCGCCTTGCGCAGCATTTCGGTGATTCGCAGCACCAGATCGGTGGCGGTGGTGCCCTGCGGCAATTCGCCGCTCAGATGCACGCCGACGACGTCCGGCGTCAGGAAATAAACCGGCTGGCCGAGCATTCCCGCTTCGGCTTCGATACCGCCTACGCCCCACGCCACAATGCCCAGGCCATTTATCATCGTCGTGTGCGAATCCGTTCCCACCAGCGTGTCGGGAAAATAAACCCCATCGCGTTCAAAAACACCCTTGGCGAGATATTCCAGATTAACCTGGTGCACGATGCCGATTCCCGGCGGCACTACGCGAAAGCCGTTATAGGCCTGCGTGCCCCATTTCAGAAAACGGTAGCGCTGCTCATTGCGCTTAAATTCCATTTCCATGTTGCGCGTGTAAGCCGATTCGCTGCCTGAATAATCTACCTGAACGGAG
>DASYKT010000051.1:0-72263 GCA_035995185.1 Pyrinomonadaceae bacterium | reverse complement strand
ATACTTATAACCGAAAACGTCCGCATCTGAGCTTACAGATGAACACACCGGACGCTATACACAAGAAAGCCTGCGCGGCTAACCACACAGACTTTCTAAACTACAACTAAAAAGTGTCAACCTATTTCAGGACGACTCATTTTTTAAACGATATCGGTTTTCTTATTAAAACTGTAAAGCTCCACACGATTCTTTGTCAGCCACAAATTACACACAAATAACACGAATTAAAAAATTCTTTTATTCGTGTTATTAGTGTAATTAGCGGGCTGTATTTAGTGACTTTATCGGCAAAGCTTAAAAAAATATAAATTTTTCTGTAACGTTTTACCCTTTTTTTGTCATATAGATATAAGGTCATTTTTATAAGTTTTAGTCGAAGTTAACGTGAAATTGTTTCTGCGTAACTTCAATTTTAGAGAGCATTTTATAATGCTTGACAAAAGTATTTTGTGAGCGTAGTGTTGAACAACTTCCCCCGCAGATTATGTTTTGTTCGTTGGCGAACATTAACAGACTTGAAGTACGTGTCCCCGTCTACGCACATCTAATAAGGTCTCAGGTCAAAGTGAATTATTTGAATAAGTTATGTGAAATGAAGATCAGGTCACTTCGTTCACTTTAACGCGCAAACTCCTTAACCTTCCGTTGTAAATATCCGGCTTAAGGGGTTTCGATATGCGGCGCTTTGCGGTTTTTTCCGCTCTGATGACGAGCGTGAAGCTGCGCGTAATTACGACTGGGCATCGCAGAAAATTTCTTATTTTTTTGGACTTATTTATTTATTTCTTAAGAGGTAGTTTTCGCTCTAAAGATTTGAAGAAAAAAAACTGAGCGGTTACGTGAATAACCGCTCAACGCTTATTTCTTCAAACGATCCGTCAGAGAGACGTACTGTCTGAAGTGTTGGTATAAGCGCTCATATAGTACCACGCCCTCTGTCGTTTCCAATATTTCAAACGGGTTTTAAAGTGTTCTAAAAACACTTGATAGCGGGACCGGTCTTTTTGGCCGGGCCCGCGCAGGATTTGAATCGAGGCTTCGATGAGGGGATCTTTATCTGCTTCCCAGGCCAGACAAATTAAAGCTAACTTCGCATTACGGATGTTTTCCAACTTCTAAAGTTACCTGGTCCTCCTTAGTAAAAAGCCATGAATATTCGCCTGCTGCACAGGGACTATTTCTCTTGCGCAGCCTGGCGCCACGTTCACAACTAATGAAGGAGAAATTAGAAGATTATGTCAGGAAAATCCTATCGGTTGAATTCGTCAACCTCAACAACATATTCCGCGCGCCCGACACGCTTTGCGAGCTGGCGAAGCCGGATAATCATTTTATTGAGCCTATTATTTATCACCGTTGCGATCGGCGGATCGGCCGCGGCGCAAACCGTAGATTTTGAACCCTATTCATTGGGTTCGCCGAATGGCCAGGATGGCTGGGTCAGTACCGGCAGCGTAAGCCCGGGCGGTTTCGATCATAAGATATCAACCACCTCGGTCCCTGGGTTCGGAGCGAAGAGTTTGCGGATATCGAATGAGGTAACATCCGGAAGCTTCGGAGACCAGACATTTTCGAAGCCAACCGTAAATGAAGCAGGCGAAACCTCTGCCACCAACGACGGCATGTCAGGCGGTGTTCGCAAGAATGCTTATCAAATGCAATTTAGCATTGCTTCCAAGACCGGCGCTTTCCAGCCCGGACTTCTAATGTCTGTTGCGCCTGACCGCGGCGACGGCGCGCGTATGAGCTATCTTCGTTTTGAAGATCTGGCCGACGGCATCCACGTTTATTTCGATGATTATCAAGATGCAGCGCCTTTCGGCAGCACCAACCCCGACGTGAACGGATGCGGTGTCGGCGATGATTTCACCGATACGGATATCGCTACGCTGAGCAGGACAGCTCCTCATACTATTCAGTTCGTAATAATTTTTGTCGATGGCGCGCGCAACGATCTTGTCAAGATCTATATTGACGGCGTACTCGAAGCGACCGGCACGTCGTGGGAAGACTATTACCGTTTCTGCGCGGAACAGAGCCCGAATAACTCTACTCACACAGTTGACTCGCTGCTCTTCCGCACCGCCGGCCCCGCCGTTCCCGGAAATGCGGGCAACGGATTTTTGATCGACAATATGAAGTCGAATTCATTTTCGTCCGCGGTGTCAAACAGCACCGTGATCGTTAATCACACTGACATCAACAACTGGGTTTTCTATGATGACAATACCGACAAGGTCGATCCGACCTTAGGTTCGTTTGTCACCGGCCCGGGCACGACGCCGTTGGGCACCGGCAGCGCGCAGATCAGCGCTACTGGCACAGACCGGAAAAATCTTGCCACTTATCAATTTGCCGGCACACCGCTCGATGCCATCACCACGATGAAATTCAGCACGTACAATCCGTCGGCCGGTAACGGAGGGTCAGCTAATCGCTCCGGTTACCTGCATTTTAATGTGGATTTCAATGGCAGCGATTCTTTCCAGAGACGTCTTGTATTCGTTCCTTCAAACAATGGCGCGATCCTGCAAAACACCTGGCAGGAATGGGACACCATTAATGGCGGAGCCGCACTTTGGCTGTATTCAGGCACAACCTGGCCCGCCGGCGTAGGCGGCGGCGGCGAACCCGGAACGACCACAAAAACCTGGAATCAAATTTTGACCCAGTATCCCGGCGTACGGATGAGACTGACGGATTCTTTCCTCGGTATTCGCGTCGGCGAACCTTATGCCGATGGTTACACGGAAGATATCGATGCTTTCAAATTCGGAACGGCCGCGGGAACGACGACCTTTGATTTTGATCCTGCGACCACGGTGACGGTCACGCCGACGGGCGCGCCGAACCCGTTTGATAACGACTACACTCGTATCAACAATGCGGTGCAGGCCGCACCGGCGGGCTCGACTGTTCTGTTGTCGGGCACATTTAACTGGACCGAACCTTTTGCAGCAGCCAGCTGGGCGCTGGGCAGCGACGGCCAGACCGGCGGAGCATTTTCCGGCGATGATTATTCCATCCTTCCGCCAGCCAATCGAAACAATCTTACGATAACGGCGGCAAGCCTGGGAGCGGCCACGATCCAGGGTCCGGGCGATCTGGCGAGTGTTAATTTGGAAGGCGTCTTTCAATACTATTTGTCGCCCCACAGACCGGCCGGCATCAATCAGAATCTGACGATCTCGAATCTTCGATTCCTCGATTTCGACAACGCCATCTATTACGACAATAGTGCGGCGGCGAATGTCGGTGCTTTTAACGGAACGAAGATCTTAAACAATTACATTCTGGTCGCTCGTGACCTGAATGCGACGGTGGCGCCGACTGATGTAAGTCAGAATATCGGTATTCACTATTCGTTCGGAACCAACCAGCAGATATCAGGTAACCAGATCGATTTTGCCGGCAACGGCGTAAGCGACGGCGTTAACTTCTCGACGGAAGTGGGTATGCAATCCAACACCAGCGGCGGCGCCGTTTATGACGGATTGCAGATCACGAACAACACCTTGAGAGTGATTGCGGCACAGTCCGCCAATCCGGAAGTGATCCTGGGTATCTGGGAAAACGGCCACGCGCACACCAGCAATATCAACGTGAGCGGAAACAGCTTTACAAATCAGGCCGTCGGTAATAACCCGGTGACCAATTTGCAAAGAGGCTTTAGGGTTACGTCGCACTCATCGGGTTCGACCCAGGTCTTCTATACGGGAAATACCGTGTCCGGCGCCAATATCGGCATCCAGTGGATCGCGGGCTCCGATTTTACGGGCAATCAGCCGGTAAGAGTACATTCAAATACGCTGCTCAATAACGCTACCGGAATTCTGGTTCAGAGCAACGGTATCTCCACGGTGAAGTGGAACCGGATCGTCGGTAACGGCGTCGGAATAGCTAATTCCAGTGCCGGGTCGGTGGTAACGACAGACAATTGGTGGGGCTGTAATTATGGCCCGGGAGCCGGCGGCGTCGGCTGCACGGGAACGGCCAACGGTATAACCGGCGCGGTCACAACCGTCAGCTTTTTGCAGCTGGTCACGTCGGCCCTGCCGACCACTATCGGGCTCGGCGATAACTCAGCGGTCACATCCCAATTTGTGGGTACCGGCCTTCCTTCAGGCGGTACTATACCGAACGGTGTGCCGGTGGCTTTTGCGGGAACATTGGGAACGGTTGCACCTTCCGTTGCCGCAACGTCATCCGGAGCAGCCGGTACGACATTTACCGCTACAGCATTTGGTGCGGGTGGTGTTAATACGACTGTCGACCAACAGGTCGTAAATGCGGCGATCACGATCACCGCATCTTGTTCGAATGTCAGTGCACCGACCAACGTTACTTCGCTCACGAGCGGAACGCCAGTCGTTCCAATAAGTGTGGATGATGTCTCGGGCCGCGGAATTTCCTCGGCAGACTTTACGCTGACCTTTAATCCGGCAGTGGTCACATTCAACGCGGTGAATCTCGGCACGGTAACGGCGGGAAGCAGCCTCACGGTCAATTCCGCTACGCCTGGCGTTCTCAAGGTTTCGATCTTCAGAGCGGCCCCGTACAGTGGTGCGGGAACGTTGGCCAATGTGACGTTCAATGCCGTCGGGCTTCCCGGCACATCGAGTCCCGTTACATTCTCGGCGTTCAAGTTCAACGAGGGCAGCCCTTGCTCGGCCACGTCGAACGGCCTGGTGACCATTCTTTCGGGAACGATCACGGGTCGCATTACTTACGGAAACCCGGTCGTCGGGCCGAATCCGCGCGGAGTTCCGGGAACAACCTTAAGTGCCGCCGGTTCGGTAAATGTATCGACGGTTTCACAGGCGATCCCGGTCATAGGCAACTACACGCTGAGCGGCATGGGTTCCGGGCCTTACACGGTCACGCCTTCTAAAACGGGCGGCGACAATGGGGCCGTCTCAGGTTTCGACGCAGCGAAAATTGCCGGGTTCGTGGTGGGAAATATCCCTCTGAACGCGACGCAGCAAACTGTGGCGGATGTCAGCGGTACGGGTGGGATAACTTCATTCGATGCGGCCTTGATAGCCCGTTATACGGTGGCGCTGCCGGGTTCAGGTACTTCCGGAAACTGGATATTTATCCTGGCCAGCCGTTCGTATCCGAACGTCAACGCTAATCAAACCGGCCAGGATTATTCCGCGCTGCTGATGGGTGACGTGACGGGTAACTGGAACGATCCGATACCCGAACCGGGTGGAAGGATGGCTACGGTACGCGGTGACAAGGGTATCCGCGTCATGGCGGGCACCGCTTCGGGCGCACCGAAATCAGCGATAAGCGTTCCGGTGACCATACCCGCGGACATGACCGGTAAGGGGCTCGTCTCTTACCAGTTCCAGTTGACCTACGATCCGAACGTGATCGAACCGCAGGCAATTCCGGTTGAGATCGCGGATACGATCAGCGACAAACTGTTCGTGACCGCTAACACGGAAACGCCGGGTACGATCAAGGTGGTAATTTTCGGAGCTTTGCCGATCGAAGGTAAAGGAGCTTTGTTCAATCTGAAATTCACCGCCCTGGGCAATGCCGGTGATGTATCTCCGTTGACCTTTGAGAACTTTATGTTCAACGAAGGCGATCAGAAGGTAACCACGACCAGCGGACACGTGACCATCACGGCGCAGCCTGAGGATGAAGCTTCGATCGAGGGAAGACTGTTTGCCTCGTCGGGTTTGGTCCCCAACACGCGCGTTACTCTAACCAATTCCAACACCGGTGAGACCTATACGGTCCTTTCTAATCCATTCGGAGTTTATCGCTTCGGTGGAATCAAGACAGGCCGCACATATGTCATCAGTGTCGAATCGAAAGACTTTACGTTTGCACCGCAAGCGATAAGCCTCTTAAACGACATGTCCGGCGTTGACCTCAGATCCGAGCAATAAGTCCGGGGACTGAGTTTGATCGGGGCGGGAACTTATTCCCGCCCCATTCTAAATTAGGAAATAAAGAAAGAAGTAGGAGAGTTGTATGAGAGAGTCACGGATGTTTGGTGCGGGTTTTTGTGGTTTTAAGATGCGGTTACTGGCGGCTCTGCTTTTACTCTCCGTTTTAAGTCCAACCGTTTTTTCGCAAGGTATTGTTAAGGACCTGTTCGAGGCCGAGCGGACCTTGTGGTACGAAAAAGATAAACCTTCCCAAGAGCTGGCTGCCACGCTCATCGTGGATGACGACAGCGTTTGTCCGGGTGCCGCTTTCACGACCATCCAGGCGGCTATTAACGCGGCCGCTCCCGGCGATACCGTGCAGGTTTGTGCCGGGACCTATGACGAAGATATAAACATCAATCAGAACAATTTAAGCATTATCGGCGCCGGCCCGGGAAGCACGAATATCCGGGGGCCGATCGGCGGCGCCGGAGCAACGGTAATTGTGGCGGCGAACAATGCGACGATCGCCGGGTTCACTATCACGCGCCTTGGCAACAACACCACTGACTGGAATAATCCGGGCTTAAATTCCACCGGTATTGCCGTCCAGGGTTTATCCATTACAGGCATGCTGGTGCGCGACAACATCATCACCGGCAACCGCACGGGTATCGATATCAATAACAGTAACGGGCATACCGTGCGCAATAACGTTATCGATTTCAACCGCACGGGTTTGATCTATCGCAACCAAACCGATAATCAAACGGTCGTGGAAAATTTTATTACCAACAACTGGACCGTGGGAATTCTTTTCCTCGACGCCAGCGTCGGTACTAACAGTCCCGTGCAGAGCGCGCTGGGCAGCACGTTTCGCAATAACAGCATCAGCGGCAATTGGTATGGGCAGATCGTAGAGCGGCAAACGGGAGGTTCGCTGCCGCTGCCTAATACTACCAACCTAAAAGATTTCCGGGGAAATTGGTATGGGTCGGCGGTGCCGGTCGTTACCACGGCAAACAGCGCCGAGCCGGGTTATGCCGGGCAGATCCCGATCGCTTATGGCGGCGGTGCTTCCGCTCCGGGCGGCCAGCCGGATATTGCCGGGCCTGCTTCAGCCAATTTTAAATACAATCCGTTTTTGATCAGCGGAACCGACACTAATATCGAGACGACCCCCGGGCGCGGGACCTTCGGCTTCCAGGGAGTTCCGGTCCCTTGTAATAATGTCTCTTTCCCGGCACTCAGCACACTGAGGAATAATGTTGTGAGCGTGCCGATAAATGTAGACGATACCACCGGCCGCGATATTATTTCATACGACCTTACCGTGACCTATAATCCGGCGGTCCTGCTTTATTTGGGAACGGACCAGGCGGGAACTTTGAGCACCGGAATGACCATCACCGTGAATGACACCGCACCCGGTACGCTGATCATATCCGGATTTTCCGCAAATCCCTTAACCGGCGCCGGCGCACTGCTCAAATTGAATTTCTTTGCCAATGGAGCGATCGGGTCGTCCAGCCCGGTCAGCTTCAGCAGCTTCAAATTTAACGAAGGTTCGCCCTGCGTTAATACTTCAAACGGAAGCGTGACGATAATTTCCGGCACGGTCACCGGCATAGTTAATTATGCCAATTCATTTAGCTTTAAGCCGGTGCCCAACACCGTTTTGAGCGCCGCCGGTTCGATACCGGTATCGACGAATTCAGCATTCACTACCGGCGCCTATTCCTTGAGCGGGTTCGGGGCCGGGGCTTACACCGTTACGCCGACAAAGACGACGGATGTTACGGCGATCACTGGGTTTGATTCGGGGCTGATCGCACAGCACGTCGTAGCGCTGATCACACTGACCTCGGCCCAGGCTGCGGCCGCCGATGTCAGCGAAGCCGCAGGTATCACATCATTCGATGCCGCGCTTATCGCCCGGTTTGTCGTCGCCTTGCCGGGTTCGGGCGTTACCGGCAATTGGAAATTCAATCCGGTCAGCCGTCCGTATTCGAATGTCGAGATGAACCAGACCAATCAGGATTATAGCGCGATATTAATGGGCGAAGTGTCCGGCGATTGGACACCGCCTACCATGTTCGCTTTTGCCAAGGCGTCCCGGCCCGCTCCGGAAGCCATCGTCACCCTGACGGCGCCGACCATGAACGCGCAGATCGGAACGAATTTCGATATCCCGGTAACCGTCGGCGATACCACCGGGCAGGGGATCATTTCTTATCAGTTCGATCTGCTTTACGACCCGGCGATAATACAGCCGCAAGGCAGCCCGGTCGATACCGCCGGAACAATGAGCAGCGGAATGTTCGTTACGGTAAATAACCCGTCATCGGGTTTGCTGAAGGTAGTAGCCTTTCAGGCGACTCCTATCTCGGGCGCCGGCACATTGTTCAAATTCAAGTTCACGGCTATCGGCATGCCGCCCAGTTTTTCGCTGCTGACGTGGCAGAACTTTATGTTTAACGAGGGTAACCCGGATGACAACGCGGTAAACGGCAGGGTTAATGTCGTGCCGTCGCCGACGGCTGCTTCGGTAACTATCTCCGGCCAGGTATTAACGGCGCAAAAACAGCCGATCGGAAATGCCGTGGTCATCCTGACCGGGTCGCAAGGCGAGTTTTATATCGCCAGGTCCGGACCGCTTGGTTACTACACCATCCTTAACGTTCCGGCCGGCGGATCGTATGTTTTGACCGGAAAAGCAAAACAACATTCTTTCCCGGCATCGTTGGTAAATGTTTTGGATTCCATCCCGAATCTGAATCTGATTGCCGATGAATAGCTATAACTATTTACGGCTTTGAATCTTAATTCGTGTTATTCGTGTAATTAGTGGCTAATAATGAATGCATGTTTTTGCCGGCGGCTTCCTGACGGCCTTGCCTATAAAGCAGATCCAAACCTCAGTTAGCGATTTGGATTTTGTTAATATTATTTTGCGGCGCGGGTGCCGAATCTTTTTACTTCCGCGGGTATCATTGTCACCGGCAGCCGGATATCGGCAGTTTCAAGCCCGGGAAGCGTTCTGATCGCCACCGGTTTTAGTTCCGCCATCGTTTTTTCGGGAAGTGTTTTTTCGTCTATTAGCACCACGTGATCGCCCGGCGGCAGATCGCCGATCGAAAAATATCCATCATTATCGGTCAATGTATCGCGGCCGCTGGCAGTCACCACGCGCACGTCTACAAGCAGTGTTTCGCCTTCATCCAATTTGCCGTTCTCATTTGCGTCGAGCCAGACGCGGCCGCTGATGCGTCCCGTCCGCACCAGGCGAAAATCGGAAACCGAGGCGCGCCCGGACTGAAGATTTACATTTTTTGTTTCGGCGTCGAGAAAAGTAAGGTCTGCCCGCACGGACAACAGGTCGAGATAGACCCGGTGATCGCCGGTCGGAATATCATCGATGCTATACATTCCGTTTTCATCCGACATGACATAACGATTGCCGTCAACCTGGACCTTGACCTCGGCCTGCGGCTTGTCGATGCCGGGATCGAAACGCCCGTTGAGATCGACGTCCTGATAAACGCGGCCCGACACTTTGCCGTACGAATTCATTTCGGCGACCGGCGAATCGAGAAAGGCGGTATTGCTGCGCTTGCGAAACAGAGTGCCGCGAACATTTACCAGCAGAGTCGGGCCGGTGGAGGTTTGCAGGTAATTGACCTGCAGTACAGTTTGGCGCGGAAGTTTTACCGACGCCGAGACACGTTCAAACGTCGAAAAGCGCGAAATTTTATCATAGTTATATCCCGCGCCGGCGCTGAAATTCAGGCGCCCGTTCCAGAGGCTCGAAGTTTGCCAGTCGAATTGGCCGTTAAGCGCGCCGGTCGTCGCGATGCCCTGGCTGAACTCGAGTGAGTTCGCGTCGTTTATCGAATAATTGGCGCCGACCTGAGCGTTCATGACCGCTGGGCCGAGCGATTTGATCCGGCTGGCGTTTACAAAAGTACGCAAGCGGGAAAATTCCTTTGATACGGTCAGCATCGTGAAGCTGGCAGAACCGGTCTGGCTCGTGCGGCTCTCGGTATGAGTGAGATAAAACTGCGGCAGGCGCGGGCGCGGCGTAATAGAAATTGCCGCGGTGATGTATTTGCTCTCCTGACCAGTCACACCGGGACGGTTCGCGGTGCTGGCGTTAAATGAAGTCGAGATCCATTTTTTCGGCGACCAGCTAATGCTGGCTGCCTTGAGCACTACGGGCTCGCGCAGGCCCGATTGCGGGCTGAGAAAATTTTCGCCGATATTCGTATAGCGTCCCTGCACGGCAATTTGATCGGTCAATTGAAAAGTGCCCGAAAGATCTACCGCCGCTCCGCTTCCGCTAAACGGAGAATTGTCGGGCCTTAACCCGGCAAATTTTCCGAATCCAAACTCACCCTGCAGTTGAAAGCGGGCCTTGTTGTAATTCAAGCTTCCCGAGACCAGATCGCCGCTGCGCTGCGGGCCGTCAAAATGCATCGCGCCGGTGGAAAAACCGAACGGGTTCGATCCGCGCCCATTGGCTGCCGAATCGGACGCGGCCAGAACTCCGAAAACGTTTGTATCGAAGTGAAAGCGGTTAATCTGTTTTTGTTGCGGCTGTGGCTGTGAGGGAGATTGCGGCTGCAGCAAAGGATCGACTATCGGCAGGAACACACCCGAAAATGAGCGCCCGCCAAAACCCGTTACCATCATTTTCCCGACCGGTATGCTGGCAGAGCCGCCCCTGATCGCGGCAGAGAGAAATTGCAGGTCCGTCCCGGTGCCAAAATCACCGGCGGAAAAACGCTGCCCGTTGGGGCGTTCTAGATTGAAAGTCCCGGTTTGAAATGGCGAGAAATTGCGCAGCGACGCAGCCGTCGAGTTTGACAGGAAGGTGAACCGGCCATCGCCAAGGCGCCCGGCCAATTTTAAAGAGAGATTCTGCAGCGACGCGGACAAATAACGGTCCAGGCTGTATTCGTAATCGGCCTGGTATATTTCGAACGGCCGCCGCCCGCCGGTGCTCTGCGTCGAGATGGTTTCGACGAGGCCGCGGGAAATGAGCACAGTATTTTTATCTGCGTCGTAACGGACCGCCACATCCAGAAGCGCGGCAGCGATCTCGGCCGGCAGCATCAATTCGTTGACATTAGGCGAGAAAACGATCTCCGCGGTATTTGAAATGGTAAGGACCAGCGATCCGTTTTCACGCACTTGTCCGAGGCGCGCGTCAAAATCGGCGGCGATGCCGGTTTGCCGCTTTACGGAAATAGTGCGCGCCGCCGGAACTGCGTTAACTACATCTCCCAGCGCGCGGGCGACACTGACGATCGGGATCAGCGTGCGGCCGCCGATCTGCTGCGCCGAACTATTCGGCCCGGTCAGCGTTCTTCCGTTAACCAGGATCTGAACGAAACGCTTGGCGTCGGAATCCGGGGCATCTGAACCGCTCGCCGGCGGATCTCCGCCGCCATTGCGGACAGGCGCCGACGCCGACACCCGGCCCGTGCAAGGCAGGCAGGCAAGGCATATCACCAGAACGACTTTTAGAAAAAGTGGACGGTTCATTTTCGCGTGGTGCAGGTTTTACGGTTTCTGAGCGGGAACTGTGCCTAAAGCGGCAATTCTTGTCGCGGGTTTGACGACGAGGTCGGTGACGCCTTCGGTCGCCCGGCTGCCATCCTGAAAATCGACCTTATATTTTACCGTGTAGTTTCCGGGCGCCAGCGCTTGATTGAGAAGCACGGGACGGCTTAATTCCGTGCCGCCGAGCACCGGTATCGATTCAAAATCCGCCATTTCGGCGACGATGCTTCCTTCGGCGTTCACGACTTTGACCGAGCTGACCGGGCGAACGAGGCTGTTGCCTTCATTCTTGAGGGTGGGCGTGACGACGATGCCGTCGGGCGTTGATTCGGCGTAAAGATTTTCGAAAGAGCCGCGTTTGGTCAAACCCGGAACTTTTATATAAAAGACGGTCGCCATCCGGTAGCGAATTATCATCTGGCGGAGATTGGGTTCGGTCTTGAGATTTTCCGGACGCTGTTCGATGATCAATGCCGCCAGGTGGTCGCCGGGTGTCGCGTTGGCCGGCACCGCGATCGTGACGCGGATCTGATGCATTGAGCCGGGCATAACCGCCGCCTCACCGGGCGTGTAGATCAGCCAGGGGCTGGCGGAATTCGGCTGATAATTGGCGCGGAAAAATTCCACGCGGCCGTCCCTGGTCAGCGACCAATCGTTGAGGGTCGCTACTATCCTTGTCGGTTCTTTTTTCGCGCCTTCCGGGGCGCGGTAATCCAGGTTTATCACGACCGTCGTTTCCGTTCCCGGTTTCATCTCTAGTTCGAAACGGGCCGGGGAAAGCGCCATGCTGCCGTTGGAGTTCGCATCGGCATTTGGAGTTTGAGCGGCAGCGTAGAGGGGGCAGAGGGGCAGACAGACTAAGAGTGCAAAAATAGAAAAGTATCTGTTCATAGATATCACCAAAATGACTGAAATTTTTAGCAGGGGACGTTGGGTCCCGAAGAGATGGTAAAAGTAATGGTCAGATTCGCCGTGCCGGACGCGTAAAACTGCGGCGTAATGGTAAAGATGGCGTTAAAAATATAACCATTATTTGAAAGCCGTGCGGCGGTAAGAAAGGAAAGCTCGGGGCCACTGAGGATGGTTGTAGATGTGGCGACGTTGTTTAAGGTGGAAAGATAGGCCACGCGCCCGTTGGCTGCGATCATGACATTGCCGGCCGGATCGTTACTGAACGGCGTGGCGAAAAGATGGGGGCTCTCATCGCAATTTCGCGCCAGCAGTCCGCCCATCGAATGCATGTTGTTTGCGCCAAAACCGATATCGGTACGCTGGATGGCCTGGGGGTTGGTGTTTGTCGATCCGGTAACGGTCGCCGTGACTTTATAGGGGGAAGTGCTGCGGACCGCGATCGGGACAACTACTTTAACGATATTATTAGTGTTCTTTGGCGAAACCTCACCAAAATTTATCGTCACGGAAAGATTGGTCGTGGTGCTTGAGCTGCCCGTCACCGAGCCGCCGAGAGCACCGGTTATGGTCGGCAAACCACCGCTTGAGATATCGAAGGCCTGGGCAAACACGCTGCCCAAACCTCCGATAAACAAGAGGCAGAATAGAATTGGAATACTAAATGTACTCTTTTTCATTTCTTTGGTTTCCTACGGTGCGGTGACGGTGAAAGTAACGGCAACCGTCGTCGTTCCGTTTTCATAGAACTGCGGTTTGACGGCAAAGATCGCCGGCACGTTCAGCCCGTTGGCGTTGCTGCGCGGGACGGCATTCATGATGGCCGATCCACTCAGAGCGGTCGTCGAAGTTGAAAAAGCACTAAGGTTCGACCGTGTCGCGGTGAATTCGAATCTGCCCGATGTCGCATTGATCGCGCCATTGGCCGGCAGGGTAGGATCTCCCGCGGTGTTGTTGGTATCCGTGCCGGTCGTATTGACGCCGACGCCGGTGCGCGAAGGCGCACTAAGGCCGAAACCGATATCAGAAGCAAGGATCTCATTCGAGGTCGTTCCTGAACTGGTGACGGTAGCAACCATTGACATCACATAGGCGGCGTTGCTGCGCAGTTTAAGGGGCACGCTGGCGGTAACGAAGCTGTTTGTGTTGCTCGGGCCGAGTTCGCCCAAATTAATGACAACTGCGAGCGGATTATTGGCCGTTCCGTTTGTCGTAATACCACCTCCGGAATTACCGGTCAGAGTAACGGCTCCGCCGGAATTGATCTCGACGAATTTCGAGACTGTTCCGCTCATATTGACAGTACCGGTGGTCGATTGAGCACTGGCGGCTGTCAAAAAAAGAGTGGTGACAAATGCCGCTGCAGCGGCGTATTTGATCATTTTGAACATGGTGTAAAGTTCTCCTAGCAAAAAAAATAGGGGTTGAAAATAATGCAGACAAAAGTAAATACAGGCAAAGCTAAAGCCGCTTAGGGCCCTGACCTGGCCTGTAAGAAAATTTATCCGCGGAAGATCGCAGCAAGCCTGTGTTCGCAAATTTGGCTGACCTTGCTTAGTTTGCGCGTAAGACGTTTGCGATAGGGATGGGGGTTTGGGGGGAAGACTTAAATGGGGATGGCACGAAAATACTGCACCGTAGACAGGTTAATACCTAAACACCTTTATTGTCAACATTTTTTTCAAACGTTGAGTTGTGTTTAACAAAAAGGCGCGGTCTGATTTCCGACGGGCTTTGCCTGTAAAGTCGGTTTTCTTTACTTAATATATAAAGCCATACACGGTTTTATTTGCCACTATTACACAAATAACACGAATGAAAAATTCCCTATTCGTGTTATTTGTGACACTCGTGGCCGTATCAGGATTCTACAGACAAAGCCTATTTCTCCGGGAAGCCCATTCTTATCATCAGTTCATCAAATCTCGGATCGTCTCTTAAAGTGTCCAACCTGGGATTTACTTTTAGCAGGCAGAGATCGGCCTCGTGGCGTTCAAAAGCGAGTTCCAGGTGTTCAAAGGCTTTGTCGTTTTCCCCCAGCGCGCTGTAGATCACCGCGGGAAGATAGGCCCCGACGTAGCCATATTCCAGGCTATAAAGCTGCTCAAGCACCTGATAGGCTTCATTCCTTTTTCCCGCGCGCGCATAGACATAACCGGTCATCGCAAAGGTCTCGGTATTATGAGCGACGCTAAGAGATTTTTGAAAAGCGGCGCCGGCCTCATCGTATTCTCCGGTCGCGGCCAGTATACATCCCATAATGGACAAGGCCTGATGATCGTCCGGCTCGAGTTCCAGCGCCTCGCCGGCATACATAAGGGCGTTCTCATATTCCCGCATCTGGTAATAGAATTTGGCGATCTCTTTGTAGGAATTAATAGACAGCGGGTCTAATCGGATAACTTGCGTCAATTGTTCCAGCCCATCCCAGATCCGTCCCATACCGACCAGCCACTGCCCGTACCGGTATTGGACCGAGAGAAAATTCGGGTTAATGTCGATGGCTTTTTTGTAGTGTCTTTCGGCTTTTTCAAAGTCCCAATTCAAATACGCCTTTCGGCCGTAAAGGGCATGCAGAGCGTCGATAGACCGGGTCTTTTCCGAGAGCTCCGGCCAAAAAGGCTTCATGCTGGAGAGGGCTTCCTCATAGGAAATATATTCAAGCATGTAGAGAAAATAATAGGATTCGCATATCTCAATATACGAATAAATGTTATCCGGGTCCTGGGCGATAGACTGCTTGAAATATTCGATCGCTTTATAGATATCTGCTCCCGATCGTTTCTCCTGAAAATATTTCCCTTTGAAATACAGCCGGTACGATTCGGTGTTTTTGGTCTGCAAGTCGCCGGCGGAGCTGCGGGCGACCTGACTGATCTCCGAACTCAGTTTTTCCGAAACGGCGGCTGTTATTTTTTCTTCTACTTCGATGATGTCGGTGAACGGCTGATTGAATTGAGTTCCCCAGAGCTGGCCGCCGGTTGAAATATCGGTCAATTCGACGCTGATAATTATCCTGTCCTTGATGATCCGCAGGCGTCCGGTCAATACGGTTTCCACTCCCAGCGTTTCCCCGACCCGCTTGGCATCCGTGTTTTTGTTCTTGTAACGAAAAACGGTATTGCGGGCCAAAACTCTGAGGCCGGAAATATGAGACAGGCTATTGATAAATTTTTCGGTCAGGCCGTCGACCAGGTAATCGATCTCCGGATCGTTGCTTTCATTATTAAGGGGCAGGATCGCGATGGAATCGAAAACATTTTTCGATTCGGTCTTATGGGTCAGGCGATTCTGTTGTATCAGCTGCTTTTCCCATTCTTTTTCCCGTGCCAGGGCAACCGGGGAAATAAACCGGTAACCCACGCCCGGCACGGTTTCTATAAAGGTGCGAATGCGGCTTTCCCCGAACGACCGGCGCAAGGTTGAAACGTGTACCGGAAGGTTTCCTTCTTCGACGAAACTGCCATGCCAGACCTTTTCCAGGATCTCGTCTTTCGAGACGACATCGCCCCGTTTTTCTATTAAAAGCTGCAGGAGATCAAGTGTTTTTGGCGTCAATTTCAGATATTTGCCGTCCATCACTGCCTGGCGCTCGACGGTATTGAGGTAACAATTTCTGAATTTATATATGGGCATAATCAAGATAATCATTTTCCTTTAGATCTGGCAAACTTTTGCCGGGATCCAAACATATTCAAGATCCGTCATTGTTAAAGATGCAAAAAGGCACGGTTTCAGCCAAATTTAATACTAATTAAGAACGTTTAATATTCCAGGGCCAATACTTTAGATGATTCCGGGAACAATAGGTTTCCTAAAGCTTTAAATACCTGAAGTTTATGGGCATTTCTGCGCTTTTAGCGTGAGAGCAAATATTTTGCTGGAAATCGGAGGCTCAGAGTTCTATAATTTAATTGAACCTGCTAATAAATCTCGCGATTTACACCTGTTAGTGTGTCTTGATAGCTAATTTAATCGTTTTTATCGAATAAGGGAGGGTACCATTTATGGGTGCTGTAATTACGGATAAACCCGCGGCCGCAAAAACCAAAACCAACGGCAGGCTCAGATCCAACAAAAATATGAAGCCGGATTATCTCGATCCGAAGCTGCTTCTCAGCGTTCTTACCGCGGTCAAGAAAGGCGATTTTTCATCGCGGCTGCCGGCCGACCAGGTTGGTGTGGCGGGAAAGATCTACGACGCCTTTAACGAGATCATCGAAAAAAACGAGCAGCTTACTTCCGAGCTTGGCCGCATCAGCGAAGTGGTCGGTAAAGAAGGCAAGATCGCGCAGCGCGCGGCGTTGACGCATTCGACGGGCGGTTGGCGTTCGTGTATCGAATCGGTCAACACGCTGATCACCGATCTGGCGCAGCCGACCACTGAGATCGCGCGCGTTATCGGCGCGGTGGCCGAAGGCGACCTCTCGCAGAATTTTAATGTCGAGATCGACGGCCGCCCGCTCAAGGGTGAATTCCTCCGCACAGGTAAAACGGTGAACACGATGGTGATGCAGCTCGGGGCGTTTGCTTCCGAGGTGACGCGCGTGGCGCGCGAGGTGGGTACCGAAGGAAAACTCGGCGGACAGGCGCAGGTCAAAGGCGTGTCCGGAACGTGGAAGGATCTTACCGATAATGTGAACCTGATGGCTTCGAACCTGACGGGCCAGGTGCGCTCGATCGCCGACGTGACCACCGCCGTGGCCAACGGCGACCTCTCCAGAAAAATTACCGTAGACGTAAAAGGTGAAATTCTCGAACTGAAAAATACCATCAACACGATGGTGGACCAGCTGTCGTCATTCGCTTCGGAAGTGACGCGCGTGGCGCGCGAGGTGGGTACCGAAGGAAAACTCGGCGGGCAGGCCGAGGTGCGCGGCGTGTCGGGAACGTGGAAAGATCTTACCGACAATGTGAACCTGATGGCCAACAACCTCACCGGACAGGTGAGAAACATCGCGGAAGTTACGACCGCCGTGGCGAACGGCGACCTTTCGAAAAAGATCACGGTGGACGTAAAAGGAGAGATCCTCGAACTCAAAGACACCATCAACACGATGGTAGATCAGCTTTCATCATTCGCTTCGGAAGTGACGCGTGTGGCGCGCGAGGTAGGTACCGAAGGTAAGCTCGGCGGACAGGCCGAAGTAAAAGGCGTCGGCGGCGTGTGGAAAGACCTGACCGACAACGTGAACCTGATGACCAGCAACCTGACCGGCCAGGTGCGCAACATTGCCGACGTGGCGACCTCGGTGGCGAACGGCGATCTTTCCAAGAAAATTACCGTGGACGTGCGCGGCGAAATTCTCGAACTGAAAAATACGCTGAACACGATGGTGGACCAGCTCAACTCCTTCGCCTCGGAAGTAACGCGTGTGGCGCGCGAAGTGGGTACGGAAGGAAAACTCGGCGGACAGGCCGAGGTGAAGGGCGTCGGTGGCGTGTGGAAAGACCTGACGGAAAACGTGAACCTGATGACCTCGAACCTGACCGCCCAGGTGCGCAACATCGCCGAAGTGGCGACCTCGGTGGCCAACGGCGACCTTTCCAAAAAGATCACGGTGCAGGTGCGCGGCGAAATTCTCGAACTCAAAGACACGCTCAACACGATGGTGGACCAGCTGAACTCGTTCGCCTCGGAAGTGACGCGTGTGGCGCGCGAAGTGGGAACAGAAGGAAAACTCGGCGGACAGGCACAGGTAAAAGGCGTTTCGGGAACGTGGAAAGACTTGACGGATAACGTGAACTTCATGGCGTCCAACCTCACCGGCCAGGTGCGTAATATCGCCGCGGTGACGACCGCCGTGGCAAACGGCGACCTTTCCAAAAAGATCACGGTGGACGTGCAGGGGGAAATTCTCGAACTCAAAGACACTATCAACACGATGGTGGACCAGCTTTCGTCGTTCGCATCCGAAGTGACGCGTGTGGCGCGCGAGGTAGGTACCGAAGGAAAGCTGGGCGGACAGGCGGTCGTGCGCGGTGTTTCCGGTACGTGGAAAGACTTGACCGATAACGTAAATTTCATGGCGTCTAACCTGACTTCGCAGGTGCGCAACATCGCCGACGTGACGACGGCTGTGGCAACGGGCGATCTTTCGAAAAAGATCACGGTGGATGTGAAGGGAGAAATTCTCGAGCTGAAAAATACCATCAACACGATGGTGGACCAGCTTTCGTCGTTTGCGTCGGAAGTGACGCGTGTGGCTCGTGAAGTAGGCACCGAAGGAAAACTCGGCGGACAGGCGGTCGTGCGCGGTGTCTCCGGAACGTGGAAAGACTTGACGGATAACGTGAACTTCATGGCGTCTAACCTCACTTCGCAAGTACGAAACATCGCCACGGTTACGACCGCCGTGGCCAACGGCGACCTCTCGAAAAAGATCACGGTGGACGTGCAGGGAGAAATTCTCGAACTCAAGATCACCATCAACACGATGGTGGACCAGTTGAACTCGTTCGCCTCCGAAGTGACGCGTGTGGCGCGCGAGGTGGGTACGGAAGGAAAGCTCGGCGGGCAGGCCGAGGTAAAGGGAGTCGCCGGTGTCTGGAAAGATCTGACCGACAACGTGAACTTTATGGCGTCTAACCTGACGACTCAGGTGCGCGGTATCGCCCGCGTGGTGACCGCCGTGGCCAACGGAAACCTCAACCGCAAACTCGAAGTGGAAGCGCTCGGTGAGATCGCGGAGCTGGCCGATACCATTAACGCGATGATCGACACGCTCGCGACCTTTGCCGACCAGGTGACGACCGTGGCGCGCGAAGTGGGTATCGAAGGCGAGCTTGGCGGACAGGCGAGCGTGCCCGGAGCTTCGGGAACCTGGCGCGACCTGACGGACAACGTGAACCAGCTGGCCGCAAATTTGACCAACCAGGTGCGCGCGATGGCCGATGTGGCGACCGCCGTGACCAAGGGCGACCTTACCCGTTCGATCACGGTGGACGCCTCCGGCGAAGTCGCGTTCTTAAAAGACAACGTGAACGAGATGATCCGCAACTTGCGTGAAACGACGCAGAAAAACACCGAGCAGGATTGGCTGAAAACAAACCTCGCCAAATTTACCCGCTTGCTGCAGGGGCAGCGCGACTTGCTGACCGTGGCGCGGCTGATCCTTTCGGAAATGGCGCCGCTGGTAGAAATGCAGCACGGCGTTTTTTACATCACCGGTATTACCGAAGAAGAAACGGCGCTGAAGATGCTCGCCAGCTATGCCTATCGCGAGCGCAAATCGGTGGCCAACGAATTTAAACTCGGCGAGGGTCTGGTCGGGCAGTGCGCCCTGGAAAAAGAGAGGATCATTATCAAGGAAGTGCCGCCCGATTATGTGAAGGTCAACTCCGGTTTGGGCGAGGCGGCGCCGACCAACATCGTCGTGCTGCCGGTGCTGTTCGAAGGGCAGATCAAAGCAGTCATCGAGCTTGCTTCGTTCTCGCCGTTTAACGACATTCACTTTGCGTTCCTCGATCAGCTGACCGAATCGATCGGCATCGTTATCAACACCATCGAGGCGAACATGAGGACCGAGGAATTGCTCAAGCAGTCTCAATCGCTGGCGCAGGAACTGCAGATCGGCCAGGCCGAACTTCAGGAAACCAACCGCCGGCTCGAGCTGCAGGCACAGTCGCTGCAAACTTCGGAAGAACTGCTCAAGCAGCAGCAGGAAGAACTGCAGCAGACCAACCAGGAGCTGGAAGAAAAAGCGACGCTGCTTTCCGAACAAAAGAGCGAGGTGGAACAAAAGAACCGCCAGATCGAACTCGCGCGCACCGCTCTCGAAGACAAAGCCAAACAGCTGGCGCTCAGTTCGAAATACAAATCCGAGTTTCTCGCCAACATGTCGCACGAATTGCGCACGCCGCTTAATTCGATGCTGATACTTTCCAAGATGCTTTCGGAAAATGCCGAGAGCAATCTCAACGACAAGCAGATCGAATTTGCCGAGACGATCCACTCGTCCGGCGCCGACCTACTGGCGCTGATCAATGAAATTCTCGACCTCTCGAAGATCGAATCCGGCAATATGGGCGTCGAGATCGCCAATGTTCACTTCGGCGAACTCAAAGGCGAGATCGAACGCATCTTTGAACAGGTGGCGCAGGATAAAGGGCTGGAGCTGATCATCGATCTCGACAAGCCATTGCCCGACAGCATGGAAACCGATCCCAAGCGGCTCGGTCAGGTGTTGAAAAATCTGCTGTCCAACGCCTTTAAATTTACGGCGCAGGGACAGGTCGGGCTAAGGATAAACATTGCCGAAAGCGGCTGGAGTTTTGACAACGAAAATCTGAACCGCGCGTCATCGGTAGTGGCTTTTAATGTGACGGACACCGGTATCGGAATTCCCGAAGACAAGCAGCAGCTTATTTTCGAAGCCTTCCAACAGGCCGATGGAACGACCAGCCGCAAATACGGCGGCACGGGCCTGGGCCTTTCGATCAGCCGCGAGATCGCCCGCCTGCTCGGCGGCGAGATCAAGCTGGAAAGCAAACCGGGCGAGGGAAGCACCTTTACCTTCTTCCTGCCGGAACATTATTCACCGGTTGCAAACACGGCGGGCAGTGAACGTGAGGAAGATATGATCGCCGGAAACGGCCATGACAATATGCTGCTGACATTCGGGCCGGAAGTGGACATTTCCCGTTTGGCCAAAACGCAGGTCGCGATCAATGACGACCGCAGCAACATCGAACAGGACGATAAAGTGATGCTCGTCATCGAAGACGACAGCAGCTTTGCGCGGATCCTGGTCGATATCGCGCACGAGCAGGGATTTAAATGCCTGGTCTCGCAGCACGGCGAAGACGCGCTGATGACGGCGAGGAAATACCGCCCCGACGCCATCACGCTCGATCTGAAACTGCCGGGGATGCACGGTTATTCGGTGCTTGACCGTCTCAAGCACGATCCTTCGACGCGGCACATTCCCATCCAGACCGTGTCGGTGCTCGACGATGTGCGGCGCGTGCTCAAACTCGGAGCATTGGGCCATATCACCAAACCGGCGCAGCGGGAAAACCTGATCGAAGGCGTGACCTTCCTTAAGGATTTTGTCGACCGCCCGGTGAAACGACTGCTGCTGATCGAAGACGACGAAACCCTGCGCCGCAGCATTCACGAGCTTATCGGCGGCGAAGACGTGACCATTACTTCGGTCGGCACCGGTGAAGAAGCGCTCAAAACGCTGGAGGCGGAATCGTTCGATTGCGCCATCGTCGATCTGATGCTTCCGGATATGGAATGGTCGGACCTGATCGGCAAGATAAAACGGGAAACGCGTTTTCCGGAACTCCCGATCATCGTGCACACCGGCAAAGACCTGACCAAACGCGAAACGGCTAAGGTCAAAAAGATGGCGGAAACCATCATTCTCAAAGACGCCGATTCGATGGAGCGGCTGGTGGATGAAACGGCGCTTTTCCTTCACCGCGACGTGGCCGATCTGAGCGAATCGCAAAAGAATATGATCAAGCGCGTGAATGTTACCGACCCGCGGCTGACCGGTAAAAAGGTGCTGGTGGTCGATGACGACATCCGTAATATTTTTGCGCTGACCAGCATTCTCGAACGCCAGCAGATGCAGGTGGTCTATGCCGAAAACGGCCAGGACGGCATCGATATGCTGAAGAAATCGACTGCCATTGACGGTGTTCTGATGGATATCATGATGCCGGGAATGGACGGTTACCAGGCGATGCATGAGATCAGGCAGATCACCAAATTCAAGTCGATCCCGATCATCGCCGTGACCGCTAAAGCGATGAAAGGCGACCGGCAGAAATGTATCGAGGCCGGAGCTTCGGATTACATTACCAAGCCGGTGGAAACCGAGCAGCTGCTTTCGCTGCTGCGCATCTGGCTGGATAGATAAGATAGTATTACGCGCAAGGGAGAATAAATGGAAACGAACTATCAAGCCACCGTGCTTTTGGTGGATGACAGATCGGAAAATCTTTTGGCGATGGAAACCATCCTGGCCGATCTCGGCCAGAACCTGGTCCGTGCCAACTCCGCCCGCGAAGCGCTGCGGTATTTGCTCGTCAACGACGTCGCTTTGATCCTGCTTGACGTGCAGATGCCGATGGTCAGCGGATTCGAACTGGCCGAACTTATTCGCGAACGCGAACGCACCCAGCACACGCCGATAATTTTTATCTCAGCCACCAGCAAGGAAGAGCAATATATTTTCAAGGGCTATTCGCTCGGCGCGGTCGATTACCTGACCAAACCTTTTGATGCGGAGATACTAAAATCAAAGGTGCGGTTCTTTACCCGGCTTTTCCTGCAGCACCAGGAGATAAAACGCCAGGCCGCCCTGCTCGAGCAAACCAATGCTCAGCTGGATACGCTCAATTGTGAACTCGAAGAGCGTGTTCATCGCCGCACCTTGCAGCTGGAAAAAGCGAACGTTGAACTGGAAAAAGAAATTGCCGTGCGAAATATTTCGGAAGCCCGGCTGGCCACGGAACACGCGATCACCGTGGTGCTGGCCGGCGCCAGGGACATGGAAAGCGCTACACCGGCCATCCTGCAGGCGTTTGGCGAGCATCTGATCGCGGATTTCTGCTCACTTTGGGTCCTGAATGAAGCGGGCGACGAATTGACCTGCGCTCATATCGAAACCGCCGATAACATCGAGTCGATAGAATTTTTTCTCGCCGAGTGCCGGCGGCTAAGCCTTCCCCGCGGCACAGGATTGCCCGGGCAGGTGTGGCAGAAAAATGCGCCGGTGTGGATACCCAGCACCGCCGAGGGGGCGAATTTTCCCCGCGCAAAATATGCCGCGGCGGTGGGGTTAAACAGCGCCGTCGCCTTTCCGATAAATATCGGCGCGGAATTTTACGGCGTGATCGAATTTTTTACCCGCCGCACCTTAAGCGAAGACCAGCAGATGATAAATATGCTGCGGGCCGTCGGCAGTGAGATAGGACAGTTTGCCCAGCGAAAGCGGGTCGAAGCGGAAAGAGAAAATCTCTTGCGCCGGGAAAAAACGCTGCGTGAACAGGCGGAAAGGGCCAATCATCTGAAAGATGAATTTTTGGCGACCGTTTCGCATGAATTGCGCACGCCGCTCAATGCGATCCTCGGGTGGGGCAAGATCCTAAGCCGCGGCGACCTGGACAGCGATACACAAACCAGCGCCTGGGACGCCATCTATCGCAACGCCAGATCGCAGGCGCAGCTGATCGAAGACCTGCTCGATACCTCGCGGCTGATCACCGGAAACCTGCGCTTGAATCTGACCTCGACGCCGACCATCCCGCTGATCGAAGCGGCGATCGATGTCGTGCGCCCCAATGCCGAAGCAAAAGGAATAACGCTTTTAACTTCTTACGACACCGACATCGACGCGATCGTTTGCGACACCCAGCGGCTGCAGCAGATCCTCTGGAACCTTTTAACCAACGCCATCAAATTTACGCCGGGCGGCGGCTCGGTCACGGTTTCGTTAAAGCACGACGATTCAGCGGTAAAGATCGTGATCAAAGACACGGGCATGGGCATCTCGCCGGAATTTTTACCGTTCGTGTTTGACCAATTCCGGCAGGCGGACAGTTCCAGCACCCGGCGGCACGACGGGTTGGGGCTGGGCCTGGCGATCGTGCGCCACCTGGCGGAGCTGCACGGCGGAACGGTTACCGTAACGAGCGAAGGGCAGGGAAAAGGCTCGGCCTTTACGGTCGAGCTGCCGGCTTTATCCGCCTCCGCGCCGCTGGCCGAACAGCTCGAAGCAGAACGCGTGGCGGAAGCGAAAGAGGCGCCGGCTTTAGGCAGCGAACTAAACGGGCTGCGCGTGCTTTTGGTCGATGACGATACGGACACTTGCGAAATGCTGACGTTTGCCTTGAACCTGCTCGGCGCCGATACGAAAAGCTCGACTTCGGTCTCTGATGCTTTTATCTCGCTCGCCGAACGAGTGCCGGACGTGCTGCTGGCGGATATAAATATGCCCGGTGAAGACGGCTATTCGCTGATCGCCAAACTTCGCGCGCTTTCGCCCGAACAGGGCGCAAACATTCCGGCCATCGCCATCACCGCCATGGCGCGGCCCGAAGACGGCGAGAAAGTTATCATGGCCGGATTTCAGGCGCATCTGCCCAAACCTATCGACATCGAGGAACTTTCCGCCGCCATTGCCAAGCTGACAAAAAACAGGGAAGTAAAAGTCGCTTCTTAAGCGGCTGTCAGTTTGCTGCGCTCAATGCCCCGGTCATTAGATACTGGCATGATAATGCCATGAAGTCAGAACCGGGAGCCGTAGCGACCGGGTTTTTCTCCGACGGGCTAGATGCTGTTAGGTTTTTTCGCTGCGCTCAATTACCCGGTCGCTACGGCTCCCGGGTTCTGACAAGAACTTAAAAATTAAATACCTGGGTGGATTCTTCCGGGTCGGGTTCGGCTACAAAAGCGCCGGTTTGGATGGTGGCGTGGATGGCCTCGGCCAGCTCCCGCTTGATAGGAACTACTACAGCGCTATGAGATGACCAGCCGCCGGCCTGTGGAAACATTTTGAAAGATAATTCTTCTGCCTCTTTTTTTACACTTTCTATATTTTTACACAGTCTGATCGCTGCGTAATGTTTATATATCGTTTCACCCGATATGGGAGATCTCAGCTGCCTGGCCATTACCGATACGGCATATATCCGGAATATGACATCCATATGTACCCTCTTGCAAAAACTTCTTTACTTTTGGGAGTTCTATATAAATCAAACTTATCAAGTTGCACGTTTGCGTGTCAATTTTCGGGCGCCGTAATAAAGATGAACTATGTATTGCGTGTTACCGAACGGGCCTGCGGATTAGTGTCTAATAATCAGGTATCGAAAATTAACGATCAGGGAGGGTTTTATGAACAGGTATCTTATCTTTACGGTTTTAATGATCTTAACGGCTTTGGGGCTGGCGGCGTGCGGCGGCGAAAGCGCCAATAACAAGCCGGCCAATAATACGCGCGCCAACACCGGCAACACCAGCGTGGTCAACACTATTTCAAACGCGGCCTCGACGGCGGTAAATGCGGTTTCAAACGCCGTGACGGGCAAACCGACCGAAGCCGATTTCTGGAACAAGGCCGCGGAGGGCGGAATGGCCGAGGTAGAACTGAGCAAGCTTGCCGCAACCAAGGCGACGAACGCCGACGTGAAAAAATTTGCGCAGAAGATGGTCACCGATCACACCAAAGCCAATGGCGAACTGAAAACGCTGGCCGGCAAATTCAGCGTCACGCTTCCGGCCGAGCTTAGTTCGACGCACAAGTCGGCGTTGGAAAAATTGAAAGGGCTTTCGGGCGCTGATTTTGATAAAGCTTATGTCGATGCGATGGTGGGCGACCACAACGACGCGGTCAACCTCTTCCAGTCGGAAGCCAGCGGCGGCACCACGGAAGAATTAAAGGCCTGGGCGGCCAAGATTCTGCCGACGCTCAAAGAGCACCAGACGATGATCAAGGACATCGAGAGCAAGATGAAATAAAAAACGGCGCGCGGCAGGCGAGGCGTAAATCCGGCTCGCACACCTGGAGCGCGGGCAAAGATCGCGTCAGCGATCTGACAAGTGTCTGTCAATGTATCGCCAAGCGTGACAATTTTGCGCTTGCCGACAGGACAAGGGGGAATCATGAGCAGGATATTCATCATCGGTTTGATGATGTTTTCGGTGTTCGGGCTGGCGCTGTGCGATGACACCAACGACAATGCCAATCTGCTGAAAACCGCCGGCAACATCAACGCCAATGCGAACGCTCTGGTAAACGGGGCCAATGCGCTCAACGGAATAAATGCCGCCGCTAATAGAGACGCCGCGAACAGTATGGGCGCTAACGCTTCAAATCCCGGCGGCATTTCAAATCCGGGCAACACCGTGGACGACAGTAATCTGGACCCGCTGCGATGAAAGGTGAGTTAATAGGCTGGGCGAGTTCGTTTATCCTGCTTTTGACGCTCGTCCGGCAGGTCCAAAAGCAGTGGCTCGAAGGCAGCAGCAAGGGCGTGTCCAAATGGCTTTTTATCGGGCAGTTTCTCGCCTCTGCCGGGTTTGTCGTCTACAGCTTCATCCTGGGAAACTGGGTCTTTGTCGCCACAAATATTTTGCTCGTCCTCAATAGCATGATCGGAATCTATCTTTCTTTTCACTTCCGCCGCAAGGCGTGAACTGTTTTCGGCAACGGGTCAGAACCGGGAACGGTAGTGACCGGGTTTCTGCTTGGGTAGCTTCGCTTTTTTCGTGTTGTTTCGTGTGTGTTCGTGGTTTCAGTCTTATTGCATTATTTATCAACTCCTAAAACTAACCACGAAAACAAACTAAAACACACGAAGCCGGAGAACCCGGTCGCTACGGCTCCCGGTTCTGACCTCATACCATGAATAGCACGCCGGAACTCATCAGCTAAGGCTAGTGGCAATTTATAAAGCAAACAACTGCCAAGAACGCATCGGCTGACGTCGACGCTACTGACAAGAGAGAACCACCCCGTCGCGGCTTCGCCGCACCACCCCTCCTTCGTAAGGAGGGGAGTTTACTGAACCCGGTCACATTTTTAAGGACGCTGCCGGGTTCTGATCTTTTCGCCGGCGGAACCAGAGATCGCCCAGGGCGATGGTCATCACCCAGACGAAAGCGGTCAAATATCCGGCGATGATGTCGGTAGGGTAGTGCACGCCCAGATAAACGCGCGATATGCCTATCCAAAAGATCAGCAGGATCGCGAAGACCCAGATAAGGACCCTCAGCAGGATGTTTTGCAGGCGGCTGGTTATCAGCCAGGCCAAAATTCCAAAAAAACATAACGCGGCAAAAGCATGGCCGCTGGGAAAACTGTAAGAAGCCGGGGCGAGGTAATCGAAGAAGGCCGTGGGACGAGCGCGATGAAAGAAATTTTTCAGGACGGGTTCTAGTGACAGTTCGCCGGCCATCGTCAAAAGAAACAAAATGAGCGCGCGTTTTCGTCTCAGGTAAAGCAAGATAAGGAACACCAAAATTCCCAGCGGAAAAAGAAAACTGAACGAGCCGATAAAAGAAGCGAGGATCATCAACTGCGTCAGCGTGGGCGAAGAGACCTGATGGACCCAATCCCGGATGCTTTCGTCAAAAGCCATCGTGCTTCCCGAAAATATTTTATCCGCCAGCCAAATAAAAACCGCCAGGCATATGGTCGCCAAAATTAGTCCGACAAAAAGCCCCAGCCCGAGCACCTCTATCATTTTGATAAAGACTTTGGGAAGGGGAATTTTCGCCCACTTTTTTCTTTGCGTGTTATCCGACATTTTTTTCGCCGGTGATCAAAGCTCCGAGCGGTGTACCAGCGCAAATTTTACCAGGGCATTGGTTCCGCGCAGGTCGAGCTTGGAACTTATATTGGCGCGGTGGCGGTCGACGGTGCGAATGCTGATAAAAAGCTCGTCGGCGATCTGGCGGCTGGTTTTTTCGGCGGCGATCAATTTCAAAATATTGCGCTCGGCCGCGGTCAGGCCGCTGATGCCGGGCGTTTGCGCGTTAAGCGATTCGGCGCGGCCGGCGCGGTTCACCAGGTATGTCGAAAGCGGCGGGCTGATGTAGTTTTTTCCGGCGGCGACGGCGCGGATACTGTCGGTGATCTCGGGCAGCGCGCTGTCTTTGAGCACATAACCTTTGACACCCAGATCGAGCGCGGCGTTAAAGATCGATTCGCTATTGTGCATCGTCAAAAATATCACTCCCACGCCGAGGTCCTGTTTCATGATCGACTTGACCGTTTCAAAGCCGTCTTTGCCCGGCATATCGACGTCCAAAACGACCACGTCGGGTTCATGTTCCTTGATCAGCGACAGAGCGGTCTCGCCATTGTCCGCTTCGGCCACGACGTTTAAGTCCGGCTGGCCTTCGATGATGCCGCGCAGGCCGCGCCGGAAAATCGGATGGTCATCGGCGATAATTATTTGTATTTCTTCGTTCATTATTTGATAGGAAGGCTGCCATTATTAGCCACTAATTACACAAAAAACACGAATTAATTTGTGACATTCGCGGCCGTATCCGTTCATCACACTTTTTTACAAGGTAATATTACCTTGATACTGGTGCCTTTTCCTATTTCAGACCTGACCAGTAATTCTCCGCGCATCAGACCGACCCTTTCATTCATTCCCAGCAAGCCAAACCCGTTTTTGGTGCGTTCCGGGTCGAAACCCTTCCCATTGTCCCACATCATAAATATCAGAAGCTCCTGGCTGGTCCTTATCTTAAGATGGGCCTCTGTCGCGCCGGAATGTTTTACGACATTATTGATCGCTTCCTGAACGATGCGAAAGAATCCGATCTCGGCCTCGCGTTCGAGGCAGCCGTCGATCTCGCCGATATCAGGGTTAAACTCCATCGGTGAAACATCCGCTACTTTCTGCACCATTTCCCTGATGGTATTGCGCAGCCCGAGCCTTTCCAATTGATAGGGCCCCAGGTTGTAGGCGATCTCGCGAACTTCCTTGATCGCTTCCGAAGCGGTGGCGGAAATTTCCTCAAAGTTAGACTTGGCGGGGTCTTTCCCGTTCAGGCCGCCCAATCCGAGCAGCGCCCAGTTTTTTATCAGCACCAGGCTTTGCCCGAGGCTGTCGTGCAGTTCGGAGGCGATGCGCTTTCTTTCACTTTCCTGCGACTCGATCAATTGCCGGGCAAATGCTTCGCGCGCGGCATTTGTTTTCTTCAGAAGATTTATCCGGCGGCGGTAGAGTGTCAGTACCATCAGCACAATTATCACGCTGGCCAGCAGCAGGAACCACCACGTTCGCCAATAGGGAGGCAAAACGGTGACGGCGATCGTCGCGCCCTGATCGTTCCACACGCCGTCGCGGTTAGATGCCAATACTTTAAAGGTGTAGCTTCCCGGCGGAATGTGAGAGTAGTACGCCGTCCGGCGTGTCCCGGCGTCAACCCAGTCCGGGTCCAATCCTTCGAGCTTGTATTTGAATTTCACCAGTTCGGGGCTGATAAAGCTGAGGCCCGAATAATGTACTTCGAGGCTGGACTGGTCGGGCTGGAGTTTTACTTCGTGATACTGGTCGACGGCTTTGGTGTCGATAACGAGCGATTCGATCACGACCGGCGGCGGCGCCGCGTTGAACGGGATCGTGCGCGGGTCGAGCACTACCACGCCCTGCTGCGTGGGAAACCATATTCGCCCGTCCTTTGCCCGGAAGCCCGCATTCTGACCGCCGCCGTTGCACTCTGAATTGAGCATCCCGTCGCGCTTGTTATAGACGATCGAAGTTACTTCTTTTATTCCGCCTTCGGCCAGAGCGTCAAGCTCGGCTTTTCTGACCCGGTAAATACCGAGATTGCAGCTGATCCAAAAATTTCCCGACTCATCCTCGACCATTTGAAAGGCGCCGTTATCGAACAATCCCTGTTCGGTGGTGTAGTGGGTAAAGCTGCCGTCCTTATAACGATAGATACCGCTGTCGTACATTCCTATCCATAGAGTTCCATCGTTGTCTTCATGGATCGTACGCACGATGTTTCCCGCGATGCCGTACTTTTCCGTGATGGAAGTGAACTGCCCGTCCCGGAAGGTGACAAGCCCGGCCTCGGTGCCGAACCACATCGTTCCCGACCTGTCCTGACCAATGGCCAGGGCCCCCTTGGCCATAAAACCGTCTTTTTGCGTAAAGGTGGTGAAATCCTTACCGTCATATCTGACCAGGCTGCTGATGGTGCCAAACCAGATATTTCCGGCCGAGTCTTCATAGATCGCGCGTACATTGGCAGGCTTGAGTGAAGGCGGAAGATGGCCCCCAAAACCGGGCGGAGTGATCACGCCGGAAAAAGTTCCGAACCACATATTTCCATGACGGTCTTCGAGCATGGAAGTGAACAGCTCGGTTTTATAGGCCTCGACCCTGGTAAATACGCCGTTCTCATAAACGGTCAGCCCCGCCCATGCGCCGACCCAGATCTTGCCGGTATGATCTTCATAAACAGGATAAACGTTATCCCCAGCCAGGCCGTCTTTCGCCGAGTAGGCGGTGATCGCGCGATGGGTAAGCCGGCTTAACCCGCCGGTCGTTCCGACCCAGAGCGTTCCTTCGCGGTCCTGATACAAGGCATTGACCGCGCCCCTTACCAATCCGTCATCGGTGGTAAAACGAGTGAACTTTTGCCCGTCGAAAAGAAAAAGGCCTTCTGCCGCGCCAAACCATATCTGGCCGGAAGAGCTTTCCATCACCGTCCCAAGCCGGATCTGGGGAAAACCCTCGGCCGCCGTATGGCCGCTGAGCTGGCCGTCTTTCAAAGTATAAAGCAGATCCTTTTCCGCCGCGGCGATCCAAAGTGTTTCGGTGGAATCTTCGAATAACCGGGGGATATCAAGCTCCGTGGGAAGATCGAGGATGAGGTTACCGTCCTTGTATTTTTGCAGATGCCAATTTTGGAAATACCAGGTGCCGCTGCGGGTTCTTAGCATCGGCCGGATGTCCGGTTCGTTGGGCGGATTAGGAAAGGCAACAAATTTCTCGCCGTCCCAGCGCAGGATATGGTGCTCGGTTTCCAGGATGAGCGCGCCGGAAGGGTCAAGGTCAAGCAAAAGCACTTCGTTATCGGGAAGGCCGTTGTCGGTGGTAAAGGTGGTAAAGACCCCGTCACGATAGCGGGTGACTCCCTGTCCCTCGGTGCCTATCCAAAGATTGCCTTCGCCGTCCTCCTTGAGCTGGATAAAACGCCCGGTGCGCAAGCCTTTGGTGTTGCCGGTGGTAAAAGTTTGAAAGCGAAGCCCGTCATAACGGACCAGCCCGCCGAAAGTGGTCATCCAGAGAAAGCCATCGCGTGTCTGGCAGATGGAATTGACCGACACCTGCGGCAGGCCGTTCTCCGTCGTCCAGGAATCGAACCGGTATCGCGATTCTGCCGCCTGGGAAAAGCAGGCACAGCCCGCCAATAACACCAGGATCAAGGCATACCGGTAACAGGCACTTAAAGATAAAATTTGTCGGACGGATCGCAGCATGAACTTTCAGGATTATAAAAGACAATCGCTCAATACCATAGAGAAACCGCGCATTGCAAGTTTTTCTGCTGTTTAGAAATGGGTAGTAATACCCATATAAAATGAGTAGAAATGCGTATATACAACGGTGTCTGAAACAGGCTAATCTCTCCCCGGAATATCAATCAGAGCAATGCATTTTAATTAGGGGTAATTAAAAGATCGGGGAAATGTACCAAGCTGTCTCCCTTGATTTTATCAGGCGGAAATTTTGAGAGTGCCATGTTCGAAAAGCTCCGCCGATCAAAAACTGTTTAGTTATTGAATTTTGAATCCGGAAAACGTCAGGTTTTTCGGTGAAGTTTCAAAACACTTTAGACCCTGCAAAAGTCTGTTTTTATGGACGATCTTTCCTTTTGCCGAAAGCGGCAGGAGGAGACACCCCCTGTATTTAATTTATTGTGAGCACATTTTTGGGCGGCAAAGCAAGTTCGCTTGCCATCGGTGCATTCATTAACCATTTGATCTTTTAACCGTCCTTAAACGATCGGCCCCGAGTCTGGCGACCCTTAGCTTTGGCTTTGGCTGCCTTTTTATGAGCGGGGAAATTAAATATGAAACAGAGTTCAAAATCTTTTATGAAAACCTTAAGATCCGCACGCGTCTTTTTTTTAACATTCATAGTCATTATTTCGATCCTGGCCATAGGCACCGGCGCAAATGCCGCCGGACTTTCATTTTTTGACTCTGTCGCCGCGCTTTTTAAATGGCAGCCGGCACCACCCGCGGCCGCTACCGTGGAGCAGCAAGCGCTGCCCGTTCCACAGCCCACGCTCGAGCCGACCGCCGATGACGTAATTCACGGCGAGCCCGCCCCGGTGGCCAACGCCGTTTCTACCGGCACTTATCCTTTTACCTTCGCGACGGGTGTTTCGCTCGAAGACATGTCCAGCGGAACGACAACGATCAGTCTCGCCGGCGCAGACCTGGATGACGGCGTATCTTCCGCGCTCAGCAATATCGGTTTTGATTTTTGGTATGACGGTACGCGTTATGCACAATTCGGCGTTTCCGCCAACGGTTATGTGCGCCTGGGAAGCATCCCCGCGGCTTCCAGTCCCTGGGTGAACGAAACCATTTTCCCAAGCACTACCGACGCGCCAAAGATAGCGCCGTTTTACGACGATCTTTGTGTCGGCGCGAATGGCAAGATCCATTCTAAAACCATCGGAACCGCTCCCAACCGCAAACTGGTACTCGAATATCAAAATATGCAGATCACCCGGGGCGCGGGATGCTCCGGCGACGGCGGCGGCACATTTCAGATGTGGCTGAGCGAGACGACGGGCGTGATCGAATTTGTCTATGGCGCTGGAATGACGGGAAGCCTGGACGGCGGATATACCATCGGAATGCAATCGGGTTCGGCGACCAATTATGTCAGCGTGACGACGGCCGTTCCGACGTCCTCGGGCCCGCCCGCGGAATCGTCGCAGGCCAATGCGATCGCCAGCGGCACGAAATACATTTTCACACCGAATGCGCCCACCGCCGCGCCCAGCAATCTGACTTTTACCGCTATAACCGGCGGGGGCATGACCCTGAACTGGACGGACAATTCCAGTAATGAATTGGGGTTTGCGATCTATCGTTCGACCGATGGCGTGAATTATTCTTACATCAACCAGACAGCCGCGGGCGCGACTTCATCAGCGCAGAGCGGCCTCGGCGCGGGAACGACATATTTCTGGAAGGTCTTTGCCGTGACGGAAGGCGCGCTGGGCAGCGCATTATCCGGCAGCCAGGCGACCACCCCCGGTGCGACCTACACCTGGAATCAAACCGGCTCGGCAGCTTTTGGAACGGCGTCAAACTGGACACCGACGCGTACCACACCCGCGAGCAGCGACATCCTGGTTTTCAATAACGGCGCGACCACCACCGTCACCGGCGTCGCCACCCAGACCATCGGGCAATTAAAAATTTCCGGTAATACAAATGTCAGCTTGCAGGCGACGACCACCGCCAAAACACTAACGATCAGCGGCGGCGGTGGAGATGATCTTGATATCGCTGCAGGATCGACACTGCAATTAAACAGCGCGACCGTAGTTAACATCGCTTTTTCAGGCGGCGGCCATTCCGGAAATATCGCCGGCACGATGTCACTGACCAGCGCAGCCAACACCTTTAGCGCGACGAACAGCGTCACCACCGTATCGGGGACGATCAACAACACCACCGGCACGATCACCGGATCGGCAGCGACTTTACAATTCGCCGGCGGAGCGAACTACAACCATTTATTTACCACGAGCGGCGGCACAATTCCCACGGCAACCTGGAATGCGGCTTCGAATGTGAACATCACCGCCCTGACCAGCGCGACCAGCATCAGCGGAGCGGGGCAAGCGTTCGGGAATCTCACCTGGAACTGCGCCGCACAAACGGGAAACCTGAGCCTGGCGGGTACGGCCATTACCGCGGCCGGCACTTTTACAGTGACCTCTACCGGAACCGGAACTTTGAGAATGGGCGCGGGAACAAACGGCACGATCACGGCCGGAAACTTTACTCAGACCGGTGGAACCCTCGATCTCTCGAGCGGATCTGGCAGCGGCACTCTCCGAGTCTCGGGAACATTTAATCACTCGGCGGGAACGCTGACCGAAACGGGAACGGGCACGGCCAACACGATCGAGTTCAACGGTTCAACGAACCAGTCGGTAACACCAGGAACTATTTCTAATACCGTCAGTTACCGCATCAACAACAGCGCGGGTGTGGCGGTGACGGGAACGCTCGCGATACCGACCGGGGCTTCGATGATAATCTCATCGGGCGGAACGCCTATCACATCCGGCAGCGTCAGCTACACCGGAACGACGACGCTTGTTTATAATTCGGCCACGGCTGCGCAAACGGCAACCTCGAGCGAATTTCTATCCGCCGCGGGTGCGACAAATTTAACTATCAATAACACTGCTGCCGCACCGAACAATACGGTAACGCTGCCTTTTAGCCGCTCCATCTCCGGCACGCTGACGCTGACCGCGGGCTTGCTGAGCAATGGCAATAATTTGTTCACGGTCACGGGTACCACAGCCGCATCCGTGTCAGCCGGTTCGGCGACGAGCTATGTTAACGGCCAACTCGCGCGCGTACTTCCGGCCAGTTTGGCGACCGGCAGCACTTATGGATTTCCCGTCGGAAAATCTGCTTTTAGCAAAGTTGAACTGGTCAACCCAACCACCAATGCCGGCGGAACGGTCACCGTTCTGGCAGAAGCTTTCGATGCGAATTCCGGCGGAACCGCGGGCGCGGGGCTCGGCTCGCTTAATACCAACCGCTATTGGCAAACACAGATCATATCCGGCGCGGGAAACTTTACCAATACGACCATCCGCTTTACCGAAACGGGAGTTATCAGCGCTAACAAGATCGGCGCTTCCGCGTCACAGACGGGCGCGTACGATTCCATCGGCGGAACGGTCGCCGGCTCGACAATTTTGTCCAATGCGATCACGTCATTAAACTTTTTTGCGATCGGCACCGGAGGTTTTCCGGGCGGCGCTTACAGCGTAGGAAGCGGCGGCGATTACGCGACGCTGACGGCAGCCATAACAGCGGTGAACGGCGGCGTGCTCAGCGGCCCGGTCGTCCTGAATCTGACCGACGCGACGTATCCGTCGGAAACTTTCCCGCTCACGATCAATGCCAATCCGGGCTCGAGCGCGACAAATACCATCACCATCAAACCCGCAGCAGGCGTTTCGCCGGTAATCTTCGGCTCCGCTTCCAGCTGTATCATAAAACTCAGCGGCGCGGACTATGTAACCATCGACGGGTCGAATAACGGTTCGAGCTCGCGCGATCTCAGCATCACCAATAACAGTACGAACAACAACTCGGCCGCGGTCTGTTTTTCCAGCCTCGGCGCCGGCGCGGGCGCGACCAACGACACCATCAAGAACACGGTCCTGCGGGCCGGGGCGTTGATCAATACGAGTTTCGGTGTCGTGCTGGCGGGCAACACCAATGGCGTGAGCGGCGCGGACAACGATTCGATCACGATCCAGAACAACGACATCGCCAAAGCCAGGTTCGGAATTGCGGTCAGCGGAACCGCGAGCTCTTCAGCGGGCGGTGTTGACGGGCTTTTGATCACAAACAATATCGTTGGCCCCGTAACGGCAGGATCCAACAACATTTCTTTTATCGGTATCTCGCTCCAAAATGCGGTTTCGCCGAATGCGACGGGGAATACCGTGCGCAATGTTATTTCCGGCAACTCAGGCGTGGCCGGCATCTCTTTTAACGACGGCGTGTCCAATGGAACGATCGCCGGGTCGAATATCACGAACATCTCGAGCAGCGCTCCCGCCTCGGTAGTCGCCATCGCGGACGGTTTTACCGGCACGACGAATACGGGAACGCAGGTCACGGGAAATACGATCTCCAATGTTTCGGCGACCGCGACAAGTCCAAGTTTCAACGGAGCGCAGGGTATCATCAGCGGCACGCCGGGCGCGCGCATCAGCGGAAATACGATCTCGGGAATTTCCAATGCCGCGGTCAACGGGTGGCCGGCGCTCGGAATAGAGATCGATACGGAATTGGCGTCGAGTAATATCACGATCGCAAATAACGCTATCTACGATATCCAGAGCTATTCCGCGACATCCACCTTCGCGACCTTCGCGGCGCCGGCCGGTATTTATCTCCAGGGCAGCACCGGCGGGATAAACATCTATTACAACTCGATCAACCTCTCGGGCTCGCACGCGGGTAACGGCGATCCGAATAATTTCCAGGCCGCGCTGTCGGTCGGCCCCGATATCACCGGGCTCGATGTGCGCAATAATATTTTTGCAAATTCGTACGACAACCCGAGCGCCGCGCCTGAAAAGTCTTACGCGATCTATTCAGAGGCCCCGGCCAGCGCGTACACGAATATTAATTACAACGACTATTACGCCTCAGGCCCCAACGCCGTGCTGGGTTTTATAGGCGGCGCGGATGTCACCAGCCTTGCCAATTGGAAAACCGCGACCGGAAAAGACGCAAATTCGATAGCCGTAGATCCGATCTTTGCAGGAGACGCCGATCTGCGCCTGATCGCCGGTTCGCCGGCGCTGGCCGCCGGTACGCCGATCGCCGGGATCACTACCGACATCACCGGCGCCGCGCGCAGCGCATCTACGCCCAGCATAGGCGCGTATGAAAACGGATTGATCGCGCCGGGTAACGTGCAGTTTAATTCGGCGGCCTATTCCGGTCTGGAAGGGCAAAATGTGCTGGTGACGGTCAGCCGCGTGGCCGGCGCATCGGGCGCTATCTCTGTCGATTACGCAACTAGTACCGGAGGCAGCGCGGGAACCGCGACTGCCGGGGTGTGCGGTTCGGGCAGCGATTACACCGATATTAACGGCACGCTTTCCTGGGCAGACGGCGATCACGCGCCCAAGACATTTAGCGTGCAAACCTGCAGCGACGGGCTTTCACCGGAATCGATCGAGACGGTTTCGCTCACGCTTTCAAATCCGATTGGGACCACGATCATCGGAACCAATCCGGCGACGCTTAATATTAACGATAACCCGCCGGGAACCCTGCAATTTAACGCGGCTGCTTATAGCGGAAACGAAGGACAAAACGTCGTCGTGACGGTTGCGCGCGCGGGCGGTTCTTACGGCGCCGTTTCGGTCGATTATGCGACGGGCGGCGGGACCGCCGTGGGCGGAGCTTCGTGCGCCGGCTCGGATTATGTTACGACTGCGGGAACGCTTTCGTGGGCCGATGGCGATGCTGTCTCTAAAACTTTCAACGTTCAGCTTTGCGGGGACGGATTGATCGGCGAATCTACCGAGACGCTGAATCTGACTTTATCAAATTCAACCGGCACCACCATCAGCGGAACGAATCCGGCGGTGCTGAGCATCATTAACGACCCGATCAACGGCACGATATTTTCCAACAACACGGGCATCAATATTCTGGACCAGGGCCAGTCGTCGCTCTATCCTTCGCAGATCACGGTTTCCGGCATGACCGGAAGCATCAGCAGCATGAGCGTGACGCTTAATAATTTGAGCCACACTTATCCGGCGGACATAGTGATGCAATTGGTCGGCCCGCAGGGGCAGCAGTATTTTTTCCTGGCGAACGTAGGCGGAAATATTGCGACGTCAAATGTCACGCTGCAGCTTTTCGATTCAGCGCCCAGCTTGTTAACAAGCGCCCTGCTGACCAGCGGTCAATTCAAACCGACAGATCAGGGCATCAGCAATCTGCCGACGCCGCCCGCGCCGCAAGGGCCATACTTTCACGCGGCGCCCGCCGGTACGGATACCTTTGCCAGCGTCTTTAACGGGACGAATCCGAACGGTGTCTGGAGTTTGTATATATACGATCAATTCAATCCCGACGGCGGCGCTCTGGCCGGCGGCTGGGACCTGGATATCTCAACTTCCGTACCCGTACATTTCAGCGCGCCAAGTTATATAACGACTGAAAACGCCGGAAGCGTTACGCTCACCGTCACTCGCGACGGAACCGGCAGTGCCAGCGCGGTCGATTATGCGACGGGCGGCGGCATTTCGTTATTCCCGGCGGTCGGCGGCGCGGTCTGCGGAGCAGGAGTGGATTATGTCAATACCGCGGGCACGCTGAATTTTGCCATCGGTGAAGCAAGCAGAACCTTTGACATTCCTTTGTGCGACGACGCGGTCTATGACGGGCTTAAGACGATAAACGTCGCTCTTTCCAACCCGACGGCCGGCACGTCGCTCGGTAACCTGAGCGAGACCACGGTCTTTGTTAACGACGATGAACCGGCGCCGACGCTGTCCATTGGCGATGTCACGGTCAACGAAGGCGACGGCACCGCGACCTTTGTCGTTACCCAATCGTTTGCCGCGATCACCGATACAAACTTCATGTATACGACTTCGGACCTCACGGCCGCCGCGGGTTCCGATTATACCGGCGCGACAAATACTATCGCGACGGTCACTGCCGGTACGACCACGACCAACATCGTGATCCCGATCTTACAGGACGGCGGATTCGAAGATGCCGAAACATTCAGAGTGGCGATCTTTAACGCCACCAATGCGACGGTGGTAAACACCTTCGGCACGGGCACGATCATCGATGACGATGTGCCCGCGCAATACACGGTCACCTCGACCAACAATGTTAACGACGGCAACTGCAACGCGACGCATTGCAGCCTGCGCGAGGCAATGAATGCTTCGAACGCGGCACCGGGCATTATCAGTTTCGCTCCGGGCCTGACGGGAACTATAACTCTTACGGGCTCGCGGCCGCAGATCACGAACAACACGGTCATCAACGGCCCCGGCGCCAATGTGATCACGGTCAGCGGTAATAATCTGATCACGCCTTTTGACATTCCGAATGCCAGCACGTCTGTCACCATTAAAGGAATAACTATAACGAACGGGCGTAATTTGAACTCCGGCCAGGCCGGCGCGATCACGAACGGCGGCGATCTTACGATCCTCGATTCGGTTATTACCGCGAGCCGCGGGTCTATTGCCGGAGCCATACAGAATTACACGAAGCTCACCGTAAGAAACAGCACTATCTCAAATAACATAGGAGGCACTACCGATCCGGCGTGCGCAAATGTTGCGGGCGCGATCAATATGAGCGGCGGTACCGCGACCATTACCAACAGCACGATCAGCGGCAATAGTGTTTCCACGAATTGTTCTGCCAACAGCGGGGCCATCAATATATACGCCGGCGCCGTGACCCTTAATCACAGCACGGTCACCAACAATTCATCGTCGGATAACAGTGCCGCGATCACTAATACGGATGTCACACCAGTAAAAACATTTAATTCCATCATCGCCGGAAATCACAGCAATACGGCAGGCCCGGATGTAGGAGGCCAATTCGAGTCTCAAGGATTCAATCTGATCGGGAATGTCGACAACAGTTCCGGTTTCAACTTGCCGACTGATCAGACCGGTACGGGAGCATCTCCGATCAATCCGATGCTTGGCGCGCTCGCTAATAACGGCGGTACTATGCCAACGCATGCTTTGCTTTCGGGTAGCCCGGCGAAAGATCAGGGAAATAGCTTCGGCGTCACCACCGATCAGCGCGGTGTGGCCAGGCCGATCAACGATCTGGCGATCGCCGACGTATCCGGCGGCGATGGCGGCGATATCGGCGCTTACGAAGTTTCAAATCCGGTCATTCAGGTGACCGGCGGCCCGCTCACTTTCCCGGACACCGTGGTGGGCGCATTCTCGGCGGAACAGGCCTTTACGGTAAACGGAAGCGGCCTGGAAGGCAGCATTACCGTCACCGCACCGGCCGATTTCCAGATCTCCGCTGCTTCGGGAAGCGGATTCGGTCCGTCCGTGACGCTGCCGCAAACATCCGGGTTTGTTATTAACGAACAGGTCTATGTGAGATTTGCTCCGGCCAGCGAAGGGGCGAAGAGCGGAAACGTAGCCAACAGCGCCGCAAGCGCAATAACGCAAAATGTCGCGGTGAGCGGAAACGCCATTCATGAAGTCCATTACGGTGCGCTGCAATTTTCTTCGGCGGCGTACAGCAGCAGCGAGACCAACGCCGATCACACAATAAATATTGTGGTGGATCGCACGGGCGGATCGGACGGCGCGGTTTCCGTCGATTACGCGGTGACGGACGACACGGCGACGGTTGCCGATAACGATTATTCCATCACCCCCGCCAGCGGCACGCTAAACTGGGCGGATGGAGACGCGGCGGCCAAAAATATCGTCATCATCGTCAAAGGCGATCTCACCGTTGAACCCGACGAAACCGTTAATTTCGCGCTTTCAAATACCGCGGGCGGAGCCGCGCTCGGAAGCCCGTCTTCCGCGGTATTGACGATCACGAACGACGACGCCCCTCCGGCGATCTATGTCGTAAATGTAAATGACGACACCAATGACGGCGCCTGCGACGTCACGCACTGCAGCTTACGCGAAGCGATCATCGCGGTGAACGCGCAGGCAGGCGAGATCAATTTTGCCCCGAACGTTACCGGCGAGATCGATCTGCTAAGCGCGCTGCCTATCATTAACTCGCCATTTGTCACTATCAATGGACCCGGCGCGGCTGTTTTGACGGTAAGGCCCGCTGAGAGCGTGCCTAACAACAGAATTTTCGCTATTGGCGGAAGCGGTACCATGACGGTTTCCGGTTTGAGATTTTATGCCGGTATCGGCTCCGGCGCGGGTGGGGCGATCTATAATTTCGGCACCGGCTCGCTGACTGTGAACAACTGCGTCTTTGACGCCAATACCGGCGGTTTTAGCGGCGGCGCGATCAATCATAGCAGCCCGGGCGCGCTGAACATTTCCGGCAGCAGCTTTAATAGCAACACGGCAAACAGCGGCGTCGGTGGTGCGATCTCGATCGCGTTCAATCCAACGGTGGCGATCGCGAACAGCACTTTCGCCGGCAATTCCGCCGGCACAGGCGGCACGATCAGCGTGGAAGAAGGAAACGTTACATTTACCAACTGCGCCATCAATGGCGCTAACGCGACGTTTCAGGGCGCCGGTATCTACTACGGCGGAGTCGGAACGTTGAGCGTTATAGACAGCACGATCACGAGCGCATTCGCGGGCAATTCCGGCGGAGCCCTGTTTAATCTGAGTACCGGCACGGTCAACGTTACGCGCTCTACTCTCTCCGGAAACTCTGCCACCACGGCTGCGGGTGGTATCTATAACAACAGCGGAACGGTCACCATTACGGACAGCACAATCTCCGGAAACACCGCGACCGGCGGCAGTTCCAACGGCGCGGGGTTATTGAATAATTCGACCGGAACTTACAACGTGACGAACACGACGATCTCAGGAAACTCAGCAAACGGTGCTTCCGGCACCGGCGGCGGTATTTATTTCACCCAATTGGGCGCGGGCCAGGGCACATTTACGAGTTGCACGATAACCAGCAATAGCGCGCGCAACGCAGGCGGAATTCTTGTTGAATCGCCACAGACAGTCATTTTGCAAAATACGTTGGTTGCTGGAAACACGAACGGCAGCGGGGGCTTTGGGCCCGATGTCTGGGGTCCGGTTTTTTCGGGCGGATATAATTTGATCGGGAACAATCAAGCAGCGACGATCACGCCGATCACCGGTGACCAGATCGGTACGCCGGGCACGCCGATCAACCCACAGCTCGGGCCGCTGCAGGATAATGGCGGGCCGACCTTCACACATGCGCTGCTTACCGGCAGTCCCGCGATCGACAAGGGTAGCGCTTTTAGTTTGACGACGGATCAGCGCGGTTTGACGCGCCCGTCGAACAAACTCACCATCGCGAATGAGGATGACGGGTCAGACATTGGCGCGTTTGAATTACAAGCGCCGCCGACACCGTCGATCTCCGTTGACGATACGGTCTTCGTCGGTGACACGTTGGTGCCCAATGTCTTCACTGTTACGCTTTCTAACGCGAACGATCTGGCGGTGACCGTGCATTATGCGACGGCAGACGACAGCGCGCACGCGGGCGAAGATTACACTGCCAAGAGCGGCACGCTCATATTCAATCCGGGCGAAACTTCAAAGACTATTCCGGTAAACGTTCTGCCGAATACGACCAACGAAGCGACCGAACAGTTTTTCCTGAATCTCGATATGCCGGTAAACGGGACCATCGCCGACGGGCAGGGAATCGGGACGATCTTTGACGACGACCCGCAGGCAACCATGGCCATCGACGACGTAACGCACACGGAAGGCAACAGCGGCGTTACCACTTACACCTTTACGGTGACCAAGACCGGTACCACGGCACAGACGATCTCGGTCGATTACGCGACCGTGAACGCTTCGGCGGTAGCTCCGTCCGATTTCGGTTCGGTTTCCGGCACGCTGACCTTTACACCGGCGGAGACGACGAAGACGATCTCGGTCGATGTTAATGGAGACACGAATTTCGAAAGCGACGAGATCTTTTATCTCCGTCTGACAAATCCGGTTGCGGTCGATATCACCCGCGGCGAAGGAATCGGCACGATCACTAATGACGACAATCCGACGCTCTACCTCGTCAACGTAAATGACGACACCGATGACGGCATTTGCGACGTGACGAACTGTACCTTAAGAGAAGCCATCAATTGGGCGAATAGCACGGGCGGCCATATCAATTTCGCGCCGAATGTGACGGGCAATATCAGCTTGCTGAGCAATCTGCCGCCGCTGGTCAACGGTAACGCGATCGTTATCAACGGCCCGGGCGCAAACGTGCTGACGGTCAAGCGCGACGCAAGCGTCGGCACACTTCGCCACTTTACCGTTTCCGGTACCGGAAACTATACGATCTCCGGACTGACGATAGCCGACGGAGACTCACGCGGCTTTGGCGGTCTCAACGCTTTTGGCGGTGCGATCAAGATCGACAACAGCCGCGGCGTGACGATCAACAATTGTGTCTTTACCAATAATTGGGCTAACAACGGCGGTGCGATAGCCAACGACGCACTCGGAACAAGCAGCCCGCTGACTGTCAACAACTCTACCTTTACTGCGAATAATGCCGCGCAAAGCGGCGGTGGTATCTACAGCCGCCGGACTAACGTTCTGACCGTCAATAGCGGCACGTTCAATGCGAACGGCGCTCCGAACTTCGGCGGCGGAATATACACCGGCAACACGAGCGTTGCGTTTATCACGGACAGTCTATTTACCGGCAATGCGGCCAATAGCGGCGCCGGCATCTACAATGACGATAACGGCAGCGTAACGATAAACAGGTGCAATTTTATCAGCAATAATGCGGCGGTTGGGGCAGCAGTCAACAACAAAAACGGCGGCATGGATGTATTTAACTCGACGCTCTCAGGTAATACCGCAAGCAGCGAGGGCGGCGCCGCGTATAATCAATTCGGCACGCTGAATTTCTTTAACTCGACGCTTTCCGGCAACACGTCCGGCAGTATCGGCGGCGCGATCTATTACACCTTCCAGGGCGCGAGCAACGGTACGATAAGCAACTGCACCATCACCGGGAATCACGCTCCGAATGGCGGCGGTGTCATGATCTGGAACGGCCAGTCCGTGGTCAGAATTCGTAATTCTATTCTTGCCGGTAATACAGGTTCTCAAGGCCCGGACCTCTATGGCACGATCTATTCTAGCGGCTATAACATATTGGGAACGCTTGGCGGGAGTTGGGGCCATATGGATCCCGCTCCCGGCGACCAGATCGGTCAATTCTCGATCATTAATCCCATGCTCGCTCCGCTGGCGGATAACGGCGGCCCGACCAGGACCCATCTGCCGCTTCCCGGCAGCCCGGCGATCAATGCCGGTAACGCCTTTGGCGAAACGGCTGACCAGCGCGGATTTGCCCGCACGGTAAACGGCGTAACGGATATCGGCGCGGTTGAAATTCAAAACTCACCGACCCAGATATCTGCATTCAGCGGCACGCCGCAATCGGCGACGATCGGAACTAATTATGCACCGCTAAAAGCGCGGGTTTTGGATACCAATAACGATCCCGTCGGCGGTGTGAGCGTCACATTCAATGCTCCGAACACGGGAGCAAGCGGGACATTCCCGGGCAGCGTCTTTAGCGCCACGGCAGTGACCGACGGCAATGGTGTCGCGACCGCGCCGGTGTTTACGGCAAACAATACGGCGGGCAGTTTCCAGGTGAGCGCGGGTTACGCGGCATCACCGCTCGCAACCTTCGACCTGACCAATCTCAATGCGCTGACGATCTCGGTCGACGACGTGACATTCACCGGCGCTGATTCACTCGCTGCGTCGGGTTTCACAGTTACGCTTTCGGCGGCCGGCGCGCAAACGATCACCGTCCATTACCAGACCGCCGACGGCACTGCCGTGGCGGGTGAGGACTATACCGCAGCGAGCGGTACGCTCACTTTCGATCCGGGCGAAACCAGCAAACCTGTTCCGGTTACGATCCTGCCGGATGCGGTCCAGGAAAGCACCGAGCAGTTTTACCTGAATCTTGATTCGCCGAGCAGCAATGCCGTCATCGCCGATGCACAAGGCGTGGGAACTATTCCCAACGACGATGCCGCGCCTACTTTTGCCATCGACGACGTGACGCAAAGCGAAGGCAACAGCGGCACCACGCTCTTTACCTTTACCATCACCCGGACGGGCAGCACGGCTCTAGGTTCGACGGTCAACTACACGACCGGCAACGGCACTGCGGCCGCGGGAAGCGATTACGATACCGCGTCAGGCTCAGTAAACTTCCTGCCGAATGAAACGAGCAAGCAGGTTATCGTCAGCGTGAACGGCGACGCAACTTATGAAAATGACGAAACGTTCACCGTCGATCTGACGAGCACCGACAACGGAACATTTACCGACAACTCGGGGCTCGGCACTATCACGAATGATGATGCCGCACCGGCGTTCTCGATAAATCACATCGAATTTGCTGAGGGTAATAGCGGAACCACCGCGTTCAACTTTATCGTCACGAAAACCGGAAGTACCGACTTGAATGCCGGTGTGAACTTCGAAACGAACGACAGTTCCGCGCAGGCGCCGGAGGATTTCACCGCGCTCAGCGGTATGCTGAATTTCCTGCCCGGCGAAATGAGCAAAACGATCACGGTAAATGTTAACGGGGATACCGCTTTTGAAACCAATGAAGCGTTTTCGGTACGCCTGAGCGGCCCGGCAAACGCGACGCTTACGAACGATACCGGAGTCGGCACGATCGATAACGACGATACCGCTCCGTCATTCTCCATTGACGACGTCACGCACGATGAGGGTAACAGCGGCACGACGAGTTATACCTTTACGGTGACAAAAACCGGAAGCACGGCCCTTGATGCTTCCGTAAATTACAACACGGTCGATGGAAATGCCTCGGTAGCCGACGGCGATTATACGAACAACAGCGGAACGGTGACGTTCCTGCCGGGCGATACCACCCAGACGATCACGATCCTGGTAAATGGCGATACGAAATTTGAATCGAACGAGAAGTTTTCCGTTCAACTTACGGATCCGGCCAACGCAGCGATCTCCGATCAATTTGGCGATGGCTACATCACCAACGACGATGCGGCGCCGTCTTTCTCGATCGACGACGTAACGCACAGCGAAGGCAACACCGGCACTGTCAGCTATACCTTTACCGTGACGAAGACCGGTGAAACCGATACCACTGCGTTAGTTGATTTTGAAGCTCAGGACGGAACCGCCACGATCGCCGATAACGACTACCAGTCGAATGCGGGCACGCTTACCTTCCAAACGGCGGAAACGACCAAGACCATCACCGTGCTCGTCAACGGCAATTATTTGATCGAGCCGGATGAAGCATTCACCGTTCACCTGTCTAATCCGAATAGCGCCACTATAAGCGACGCGGACGGCACAGGTACGATCGCTAACGACGACAACCCGCCGGCAGTAACCTACGTCGACGATGACTGGGCCGCTCTGTCGAACGGTACCGATCCGGACGGCGCGGGGCCTGCTTTGGCTATCGGCTACGATTCCTTCGACAAGATCCAGGAAGGCATCGATGCGGTTATGGATTCGGGTACGGTAAATGTTTACGGCGGCACCTATGACGAAGACGTCACGGTAACTAAAGCAGGCATGCAGCTGCTTGGCGCCGGCGCGGGCAGCACGAATATTCGCGGCCCGATAGGCGGATCCAGTACGACCGTGCAGATCGCGGCAAGCAATATGACAATCGCCGGATTTACCATCACCCGGCTTGGCAATAACACAACAGACTGGAACAATCCGAACCTTAATAATGCGGGTGTTGCGATCCAGGGACAGTCGATCACGGGAGCGGTAATTCATGACAACATCCTTACCGGAAACCGTACTGCTATCGATATCAATAACAGCAACGGCCACACTGTTCGCAACAACGTTATCGACTTTAACCGTCAAGGACTGATTTTCCGAAATCAGACAGACAATTTAACCGTGGTTGAAAACTTTATTACTAATAACTGGAACGTCGGAGTGACGTTCCTCGATGGCAGCGGCGGAACGAATAGCCCCGTTCAATCGGCAGCGAATAGCATCTTTAGTAAAAACAACATCAGCGCCAACTGGTACGCGCAGATCGTCGATCGCCAGACGGGCGGCTCGCTTCCGGCGCCGAACACCACTAATCTGAAAAACTTCAAGGGTAATTGGTTCGGCACGATGGTACCGGTGACGACAACCGCGAACAGCGCGGAGCCGGGCTACGCGGCGCAGATACCTGTCGCGTTTGGCGGGACTGCAACAGCGCCGGGTGGCCAGCCCGACATCGCCGGCCCTGCTTCGGCAAACTTTAAGTATGAACCGCAGCTTTTAAGCGGCACCGATACTAATGTCGAAACCGTGCCGGGTCGCGGGACCTTCGGCTTCCAGGGTGTAGCGAACGTTCCGATCGTCAATATCCAGGATCAGACGTTCATCGGAGCTGATTCGCTCGGCGCGTCTCAGGGCTTCACCGTTACTCTGACGGGCGATAGCAGCCAGATCGTGACCGTGCATTACCAGACCGCTGACGGCACGGCGGTCGCCGGTGAAGATTATACGGCGGCGAGCGGCACCTTGACTTTCAATCCGGGTGAGATATCGAAAGTGATCCCGATCACGATCCTTGGGGACAGCGTGCAGGAACCGACCGAGCAGTTCTCGATCGATCTCGACACGCCGGTAAATGGCGCAATATTGGACGGCCACGCCGTCGGAACCATTCCGAACGACGATGCCGGGCCTGCGTTTTCTATAGACGATGTGTCACATAACGAGGGCAATAGCGGCACCACCGCTTTCACCTTCATTATCACCAAGACAGGCGGCACGGCGCTGACCAGCAATGTGACCTTTACCACCCAGGATGGCTCCGCCGCATCGCCCGGGGATTATTCCGGTGTTTCGGGCAACGTTATTTTCGGGCCGTCAGATACGACCAAACAGGTTACCGTGCAGGTGAACGGTGATATTGAACTCGAAAGCAGCGAGACATTTACATTGCATCTGAGCGGCACCGACAACGGCACGATCTCGGATGCCGATGGAACAGGAACGATCGTCAACGATGACGCGGCGGCCACGGTACAGTTTGGCGCCGCCGCCTATTCGGAAGATGAATCGCAAACGGCGGTTATCAGCGTTACCAGGACCGGGGATACGACCGGCACGACAACCGTCGACCTGGCTACTTCGAACGGAACCGCTGTAGGCGGAGCATCGTGCACGACGGGTGTCGACTTTATCAATACGTCCGCTGTGATAACCTTCGCTCCGACGGAAACGAGCAGGACGGCCAATGTTCAGATCTGTACCGACTCTTTCCGGGAAAATCCGGAAGCGCTGAATCTGACGCTGTCGAACGCGGGAGCGCCGGCGGTGCTGGGCACGCAAAGTACGGCTGCGCTAAACATCAACGATACGGCTTCGCAATTCAGAAGCGTGGATCCGATCGCTATCGGTAATAATGTTCAGGCCAATCCGTATCCTTCGACCATTAATGTAGCGGGCGCACCCGCAGTCAGCAGTTCGGTGCGCGTCACGCTTTACGACATTACCCACAATAGTCCGGAAGACCTCGATATATTGCTGGTCTCGCCGGCCGGGCAAAAATTCATCCTGATGGGCAATGCCGGCGGCGGAGTTCCGCTAAATGCCGTAACGTTGACCTTTGACGATACGGCCTTCCAGGTGCTGCCTAATTTCACGCAGGTAGTGACCGGTAAATACGAGCCGACCAACTGGGTCACGCCGGTCGCAAACTTTGTATCCCCTGCGCCTGTCGGGCCTTATACGGAACCGGGCAGCGCGGTGGGCGGGTTCTCTCTGAGAAACACCTTTGGCTCGTTCAATCCGAATGGAGGGTGGAACCTGTATGTTCGCGACCGGGGAAGCGTGCCGCCGCTTGCGCCCGAAGGCGTCGGGGCGATAGCCGGAGGCTGGGGGCTGGAATTTGTCGCGCCGACGGCGGCCACCGCCGAGATCAGCGGCCGGGTGCTGACGGCTGACGGGCGTCCGATCGCCAATGTCAAAGTGGTTCTTTCCGGCGGCGGATCGCCTTCGGCGAAGGTCGTTTATACCGGGCAGCTGGGCTACTACTACTTCAGCGATCTGCCGGTTGGCCAGAATTATGTGGTGACGGTCAAATCGCGCAGGTTCAACTTTGCCGACCCGACCCGTTTATTTACCCTGGTCGATAATATTACCGACGAAAACTTTGTCGCCGAACCGCAGGAGTGATCCGGCTGCCAAAGTGGGGTTAGTGAAAAGAGGTGAATGTGAGTTCACCTTTTTTCTTTTTCCCGAAGTGCAGGAAACTTACGTGTCCCGACGCCGTAATCAGGTAATAAAAATAGTTTTCAAATTAGCCGGTTTTCTGCTATATTTTCGCAACCGGATTTTATAATTAAAAACAATCAAGGGAAGCGAAATTGCCGGAGCTTTAAAAGCCTCAGGAACACAGCTAATTCGGCGTGTGCTTTCTAATGACTAAAGAACACATATTAACTCAAGAGAACTTTGATGTGCTTTTGCGCTGGCTCGACGGCAATCGGGAAACGGCGGGGCAGAAGTATGAAAAGATCAGGGACCGCCTGGTGCGCATATTTGTCGGGCGCGGATGTTTCGAAGCCGAAACACTGGCCGACGAAACCATCACCCGGGTCGCTAATATATTGCCCCGGTTGATCGATAGATACACCGGCGAGCAGGCCTACTACTTTTATGGAGTGGCGGAGAAGGTCCACCTGGAATGGCTGCGGAAGGAAAAGAAAAAAAGAGAGGTGGAGATCCCGCCAGCCGAAAACGAAGACAATCCCGAGCTCGAAGCGGAATACGAATGCCTGGAAGGTTGTCTTGGCACCCTTCCTGTTAACCTCCGCGAACTCATTGTGGAATATTACCGCAAAGAAAGACGGGCGAAGATCGAACATCGCAAAAAAATAGCAGAGAAATTGGGTATCAGCATAGGCGCCCTGCAGATAAAAACCTGCCGCATCCGCTCTAATTTGCTGAAATGCGTTCAGGAATGCATTACGGCCAGGGCGGCGTGAAAGGTTTAGCCGCTTTTTGTCATTATTTATGGACAAGAAAAAAGACATAATGAACGAAAGTGTTCAGGAACAAGCCGGGATCAGGGATTATCTTCTGGGGATCCTTGACGATGATGCACAAATGCGGCAAATAGAGGAAAAATTATTGCTGGACGATAAATTCGCCGACATCGTGTCCATTGCGGAAGATAAACTGATCGAGGACTTTCTCGACGGCAGCCTGAAACACGATCAGCGTAAAAAATTTGTCGAATTTTTTCTTTCCACGCCCCGGCGCAGGCAGCAGTTTCGCCTGACTAAGAATTTTCGAAGATATTCCGCCAACGCCGCAACGCCTGAAAAAGACGATCTTTGGTCACGGATCTTATCGGTGTTTTCGTCGCCTGTTCCCGTTGCCGTCGGCGCGGCGTGCCTTATTCTGGCCGCTTTCCTGGGCTGGATCGTTTTTTTTCACCGTTCGGACACGCAAATGGTCACGCAGCTGCTGGATCGCGCCTATAAAAATGAGCGGCCGTTCGAGTCCCGCGTTTCAAATCTCGCTTACGCCCCCTACAATGTGACCCGCGGTGAAAAGGCCCCTCCGGCCGATCAACGGGACCTCGATGCCGCGGAAAGTATCTCGGCGACTTCGGCGGCGCGCGGCGACACTGCGGCCAGCCTGCAAAACGCCGGCCGGGTCTACCTGGTCAAAGGAAATATCGATCAGGCAATAATTCAGTTTGAAAAAGCCCGTGACCTTGCTCCGGGAAATGCTGAGATCTTTAATGACCTCGGCGCTGCCTTTCTGGAAAAAAGCCGGTCGGTGGCAAAAAGCGACAGCGGCCAGAGCCTGGAATTAAAGTCAAAGGCTTTGGAAAACCTGTCCAGGGCCGTCGAGCTGGACTCCGGCCTTTTGGCGGCGCGGTTTAACAAGGCCCTGTGCCTGCAGCGTATGGGTCTGAACGCCGAGGCAAAAAAGGAATGGGAAGAATATATAAAACTCGATCCGGCCTCCCCCTGGACGGAAGAAGCGAAACGAAATCTAAACTTGCTTTCCACCGAACGGCAGAGCCGGTCAGGTAGTGAGGTGCTGCAGGATTTTCTGGCAGCCCGCGAAAGGAAGGATGACAACGCGGCTTATCAAATAGTAAGTCGTAATAGAGAAATGATCTCAGGCAAGTTGATTCCCCAGCAGCTTGCCTTTTTATTTTTGACCGGGCCGGAAGCCGAGCGGCAAACATATTTATCGGCCCTGAAATATCTCGGGCAAATTGAGAAAGAAAGATCGAGCGACACCTATGTGTCCGGGATCGCGCAATATTATGAGGGATCGACGCCGGAGAAAGCAGAAACACTTCGCCAGGCCTACCGGTCGCTTAACGAGGGGTATAACCGCTGTTTGAATGAAGACTGTAAAGAGGCTCTTGATGCTTTCGATGACGCCGCGACAAAGTTTGATCAGGCCGGTGATACCTGGGAGGCCAGGCTCTGCGATTACTGGCGCGGGTATGTCCTTTTTCGGCTGGGCCGGATCGGCGAAAGCACACAGGTCCTTACACAGCTGGCCGAGACCGCGCAGACCAAAGATCACAAATGGCTGGCGGCCCAGGCATTTTCCTGGCTGGCGATCAACAGCATCAGCTCCAAAGACTTCTCGAAGGCGCTTGATCATAACAGGACGGCCCTCGTTTTCGCGGAGGCGGTTTCAGATCTTTATCTGACAGAAAAGGTATCTTCTCAAACGGCGGAGGTTTACCAGCGGCTCGGCGATTTCTCCCGGGCGACAGTTTATCTCTACAAGGCATTGGAATCGGCGTCACAGCCCGATGCCAGCAACAGGCAAAGATCCCGTGATTATGATGCGGCGGCAAATATGTTTTTCGCGATGAAAAACTATCACACCGCGCTGGCCTACAAAAAAGAATCCATCGAAGCGGCCACCATCACCAAAGAAGATACATTTTTTTTTACGGCCTATACGGGGATAGCGTCGATCTACGGGAGCCAGGGGAATTATAAGCAGGCCTTTGATGCTTTTGATAAAAGCCTGGAGATCGCCGCCGGGTTCCGCAGCGAATCGCTTAAACAGAAAAGCCTTGCGTACTGCAAATTGCAGCTGGCGCATATCCAGCGTCAGGAAGGGAATTGCAGCACCGCCCTAAAGAACTATGGCGAAGCAGCCTCGTTTTTTGACAGCGACGAATACCAGGCGTTTTCATATGACGCTCATAAAGGCAAACTGTTGTGTTACTACCAAAATAAGGATGAGGACGCTTTTCGGGCCGAGCTTCCGGTTATCTTTTCTCTCTTTAACGACTATCGCGAAAAGATAACCGAAGAACAAAACCGCAACACGTTCTTTAATAAGGAGCAAAGCGTTTACGATATCGCCATCAGCCACGAATTCGATCAGGCCGATTACGTCAGCGCGTTCGATCATTCCGAAGAGTCTCGTGCCCGCACGCTTTTAGATCTGCATCACGCATCGATAACCTCATCAGAAAAAGGGCTGGCAGCCGGCACGGCCAGTCCCTTAAAGCTCGAAGAGATCCGGGCGCGTATGCCGGCCGGCGCGCAATTAGTTCAATACTCGGTCCTGGCGGACAAGACTTTGATCTGGCTGATCACGAAAGATAATTTTGAGGTCGTTAAAACGGACGTATCTTCGGCGGAGCTTTACGATCTGACCGCCGCCTACCTCGAATTGGTCGCCAGGGCTAATGTCACAGATGTAGAAAAAAGAAAAGAAATAGCCATAAAACTCTACCAGGAACTGATAGCGCCGATAGAAAATAAACTCGATCCCGGCAAAGAGATCTGCATAATCCCGGATAAAATACTTTTTCGACTGCCTTTTTCAACCCTTATTTCGCCCGCAAACGGAAGCTACTTTATCGCTAATTACACGTTTTTTGTTTCACCCAGCGCAAACATCTTTTTGATCTGCTCCGATAAGGCCAGAGAGCTCGGGCAAAAAACGGACGAACACTTGTTAAGTATCGGAAACCCGGTTTTTGATAAGGAAGATCATAGCGAACTGTCTTCGCTGGACGATCTTTCGGATGCCGAACAGGAAGCTCGGGATGTTGCCGCCCTTTACGGAGACAGCATCGTTTTGACCGGGAGCAGCGCTACGAAATACGCCGTGGAAAAAGATCTGGGCGGGGCCGATGTGGTCCATTTCGCCGGGCACTACCTGGTGAACGACACGCAGCCGCTATTATCGGGCCTCGTCCTGGCGGAAGATAAAAAAAGCAGCGATCTGAAAGATTCGCTTTTAGCCAATCACGAGATCATCCGGGGAAAATTTCTGAACGCAAAACTGATAGTTCTTTCGGCCTGCCAAAGCGGGGTCGAAAAATTCTATAACGGTGAAGGAATGATCGGGTCGTCGCGGGCTTTTTTGGCGACGGGCGTTCCGCTGGTCGTCGCCAGTCAATGGAATGTCGATTCGGGTGCGACGGCCGAATTGATGACGCGGTTTCACCGTTACCGTAAACAGAATGGATCTTCTACCGTCGATGCCTTACGCCGCGCTCAACTCGATATGCTCGATTCGCAAAACAGTATTTACCGTGAACCTTACTACTGGGCTGCGTTTGAGACGATCGGCGGGTACGCGGAATTTTAAAATCTAACCGAACAATTAAGGAGAAAAAGTATGTTTTCGTCAGACAGGCTACCTGCCATTAAAGCAATAGAAAAAGGTTTTAGCGATTTAAAGCCATTTCCGAGAGATGCGAGGGTAAGAATCGGCGTCATGGGACTGGCATATTGCACACTCGATAAACCGGAAAGTCAGGTCAAATTTCTTACGCACGTGCGTGACCACAAGTTGGATATGGTTCTTTTCCAGGGAAAAAGAGGGGGTGCGATGTCCATGATATTCGCGTCGCGGGTAGAAAGAGGCAAAATAGGAGTTTCACTGGGGGCAGATGCGATACTGCCGGTGAGTGTTCAAACGCCGGGAGATTATCTTCTGGCTGAAACTCTAAATTTGCAAAAAATACACGGGAACCAACCTATTTTCGTAAAGGCGGGTCATGGAGGAAAATCAGAACCCGTCGTTCTAACTTTGAATAAATGTGCTTTTTATACCGAAGAAATGACGGCGGCCGTATTTGATCTGATAGAGATCAACACTCAGACCATGAGTGAAACTACGGTAGCTACTAGAAAGTTCGGGGATATTATCGGGGGGAAGATGAGGTGTCTGTCAACTGCCAGAGGCAGTCTTAGCATTAATATTGAATATCCCATCGCTACCGATCTTAAGATGGACAACAAATACCCTCTTCTTGATACCGACGGTACGCAATTTATTTATGACCTTTACTTTTTGAATCATTGCGTTACCAACGAAACCGGAACGGAAGAGGATTTTGGCAGATATTATGAGGTGCTGGAAGATCGCTCGGCGCCCAAAACATTTAAGATCAAAAAAGTACCGGCTTTAATGGAAGAAGCAGTTGAAGAAGGCGATAGGGAGATCAAAAAATCGCCGTTTAATGAGGATATTAATAAGGCTGACATAGCGGCGTGCAATCCCGTTATAATCGATCCTCCAGAGCCTTACATGCCATGAGGCGGCACGTTTAATAATTTTGCCCGGCATTCGCACCGGGCTTTTTTTTCAGCGATATGGTGAGTTTTCATTTAAACCGAATCCAGAGGACAGGTATCGGATCCGGGTATTTTTCCGCTAAACGGCGGGCAGGGGAAATACTGTGTGACCAGTTGGACCTGTTGCGCGATGTCGTCGCTGCTGATGAGAGAAACGATCTTAAATGCTTCATCGAGCCCGGAAGATATCCCCCCGCCCGTGACACGGTTGCGGTCGACCACATAGCGCGGGTAGCCTTCTGCCACATTGATATTCTTAAATTGCTGCAGGCAGGTTTTAAAAGCCCAATGCGTGGTCGCCAGATAGCCGTCCAGCAGGCCGGCGCTGGCCAGCAAAAGCGCGCCTTCGCAAACCGAAGTAACCCACGTGGCCTTGCTGCTCTGGTTTTTCAAAAACCCCTGGTAATCCTTGTCCTGCATCATCGCTTTTAGAGGCTTTAGATCGCCGCCCGGCGCCCAGATCAGATCTGCCTGGAACTGCTCCTTATAGCAACAGTCAAAGGTGGTGTCCGGCGTAAGTTTTAATCCATCGCGGGTAGAAATGGTCTTGTCTTCGTGTGCGGCCAGCGTGACTTTTACCGTTTTTTCCGTCCAGTAGGTATTCATCCAACAGAATATTTCATGCGGCGCGGCGACGTCCATCAGATCGACGCCTTCATAAATAGGAATAACGATATTAAAAACGGGTAGGTTTGCCATAATTTTTCTCTAACAAATACAGCGGCTATTTTCTTTCAGAGATCTTCTCGGGATCGAAACCCAGACCGCTGACGCCAGCAATAAAACCAGCGCGGCGTAAAAGACGAGATCGGAACTTAAATAAAATTTGCCCAGCAAAAGCGCGGCGATCGTAAATAAGCTTACACAAAATGCAGGGTAACGGCTATTTCGTCTGGCCTGAAAAAAGAGAACCACCAGCGTGAAGACGGCCAGCGCGGAGGTGAAAGGCAAGAGCCACCAGCGGTAAAGAAACGGGTCGATGCCGAAAATTCCGATCACGCCCGCGTAAGCCATAAAGCACAGCGGGCATTTCGGCAATAGGGCCATCAGCAGCGCGGAAATGAATCCACCTGATGAAAAGCGCGGCCGCCGGGAATTTATCGCAGCTATTTGATCCATCTTGTTAATTTTGGCGGTTTCTAATTTTGCCGTCTCTGCCAAAAAGCGCTCGCAGGCCAACGGCGTTCGTTGGAATAATACTTTTTATACAACTCGAGGTACGAGGCAAATTCGGTGCGAATAAATTTTTCATACCGCGGCATCGCGGCCTCGCTCGAATTACACAGCAGATCGGCGATCGCGTAAGAAGCAAATATTCCAGACCGCAGCGATTTCATTATTCCCTGTGACGAAAGCGGGTCGAAAGCGGAGGCTGCCTCGCCTACGCTGAGCCAATTATCACCCCGTGTTTTACTCATCAAAACGGAGTTTGCGGCACGGGTCAGGCCTTCGTCCTGCAGAACGCCGCTGCCCGCGCTGGCTTTGATCTGCCCTGTTTCGGACAGCAAATTGAGCCACGAAGTTTTTTCATTCAAGTTCAATTTCTGCGCGATATCCGCGTCGGTCAAACAGGAAATAACGCGCGCGTTTCCGGCCCGGGCGGTGTACCACCAGCCGTGCTCAAAAGCTTCGATCGCCGTTTCCGGCGCGGGAGTTTCATCCAGCGAAAAAACACGGGAAAAACTCATCAGCTTATCGACGGCGCCAGTGTCCGCGCCCATCTTGCGCGCAAAGAACGCGTGCCGCCCCGTCGCATCGACGATAAAACGGGAGTTCACTTCCGACCCGTCGGAAAACGAGGCCCGCCAGCCGGGTTCATTTTTGGAAAACATTTTCGCGCGAGTGTTGAGCAGTATATGCGCGCCTTTTTTTTTCGCTTGTGCCGCGAGAAACGCGTCGAAAGCCTTTCTGTCCAAATGCCAGCCGGCGCCATGCGGAGAATAAATAAAATGATTTTCGTGCGCGCGCGCATCGCCCCAGGCAGAGATCGCGCTGTGCACCGGCGGATGTTTTTCTTCTTCAAAAGCCTGCCTGATATCGAGATGTTCCAATAGGCCGCGCGCCAATGCGGGCAATACTTCGCCGATGCGCGGCTTGTCATAAGACGAAGCTTCAGCCAGCAGCACGGAAAGCTGCGGGGCGTGTTTTTTGAGCGCCAGCGCCGTCGCGCTGCCCGCCGGGCCGCCGCCGATGATGAGAACATCGTAGTTCAAGAAGCCTTTCTCTGTAGTTACTTCTGTTTAGTGTATTTCGTGTGATTCGTGGTTAATTTTCGGGCCCATTAACCACGAATCACACTAAAAACACGAAAAGACATTTGCAGTCTGTATCTCGAATTCAGCATTTATCTGCTTTTCAACTTACGCGCACAGCGTAAAAAGATGCCACTACGCCGGCCGGCGCGACAGGTGTTTCGCCCGTTTTAGGATCGGGCGTTCCCGACGAATGCGGGATGGTCCTGACCACCGAGCCCACGATCGCATCCACCTGCAGGGTGTCGTTGCTGTTGGGCCAATTCGGCACCAGCCAGCCGATATAGTCATAGATCCACTCTTCGCCGCCGACCAAACCCTTACCTTGAAAGCGGACCTGCATCGGCGAACCGTACGCCCGCGACCCGTAAAGATTCAAAGACCACCCGGGGCCACCGATCGTGCCGGTCAATGTTTGCTCCGGGCCATCGTTAATAACGATGGTGCCTTCGCCGAATTCGAGATCGTTAAAAGCGATGCTGCCGTCAGGGTTATTCAAAAGGCTGCGATAGGTCCAGCTTCCGACAAAAGGGTTATTGTTCATTATTAATCCTCCGTGCGTTCCACGCTTAAATATTTATTGTCCGGCGAGGCAGTATCCAGTTGGGCTTGAGGCGTCACATAAGGGTTGCGGACAACGAAGCCGAGCTTTGACCACTCGGTCGTCATCTTAAGATCGCCGGCGTTCGTTTGCGGAATGCCGCGCGCCCAATCGAGGGTCTGAAAATTGGCGGGTGAACCGCCGGCGTTCCAGGCAGTCACTTCCAGCACCTGCAGTGGGCGATGCGCCGGCCACCAGAGGGTTTCCCAGATCTGCTGTTCGAGCTTTGCCCATGTGTCATTTTCGCTGTTCGGATCGATCACGTTCCATTGCTCGTAGGTGACGTCGATGTCCTGCGTGGTGCATTCGTTAAAATCCGACTGCCACGGCAGCGCCATCTGCTTGGTCACGTCGCCGGGCTGCATGCCGATGCCGAAATTCGTGTCCTGGCTAAGATCGGTGTCGGCGTACGCTACATAATTTGACGGTGGGATCTGGTACTTGCTGGCGTTGGCCGCGGTCAGCGCAAAATTCGAAAAGACCGGGTCGGCTTTGATCCGGTAAGGCTCTTTAAATAGCGACGGGTTGCGGATTATCCACCCGATCTCACCGCCCGGGCAAAACGCGCCCCCGAGCACGTTGGAGAGTACTCCTTCGTCCAGATCGCGCCCGGTCCTGTTCACCCAATTCTTGTAGGGTTGATACGGGTCGATGTCTTTGACCCAGCCTTCCGTTTTTTCATTGTAGAATTTGCCAGCCGCCCACTGGCGAAGAACATAGAACTGGTAATCCGTCAGCCGCAGAAATTTTTGCGGCGCCGTGTTGGTCAGCGGATTATCGCCCGCCAGCAGCGGCATCAACGGCAAGTTAGTGGTGCGGTCGTTGGGATTTCCTTTGGTGCGAAATTGATTTTCCTCTCCCTCCTGCCGCAGCATGTTGTAGAGAAAAGTGCGGTACGTTAAGTAGGTATCGTGCGTGCACTCTTCTACATCATGCTCAAAACGCTGGCCGAGCATTTTCCCGGTGCGAAATTCCTTGGAATGAAGCTCGAAAGATTCCTCGATCGAAATAGGCGTGTCTTTCTTTTTGATCCTTTCGAAGGGAACCCGGGGGGCCAGCGCCTTCATCATCGCTTTGGCCGGTACCGGCGCGCTTTCCTTGACGGCCTCATAGATACCGTCAACTATTTTTTGCACACTGTCATCGAGCTTTTCTTTGGCTTTGATATAGGCATTTTTTATTTTATGTTTATCTTCTTCAACCTGTGCCGCCTCATACACGCCTTTCCAGCGGAGCAGGTATTCGGATGGAGTATTGGTCAGTCCTTCCTCACCGTAGATCTTTTCCGCAAATTTTTGTACGCTTTCGGCAAAGCCGGCGACCGCGGCGCGCAAAGTTTCGCGCACCTTGTCACCGTACAGGGCGTCAACCAAACCTTCGGTCAAATTTCCTTCGAGCTTATCTTTTAACCGTTCATCGAGCGTGGCCAGCGTCGGCTCGAGCGCTTCTAAAAACAGTTGGCCGGATTGGTGTTTCGCCATCGAAGCAGCTTTTGCCTTTTCCAGCGCGGTCTTATTAGTTACCGGCGGAACGGACAATTTTTCGGGGTCGAATGTGCCGCGCGTAGATTGGTTGTGCGGGGCATTAGAAGCCGCCAGGATATTATCCAGATAAGTAAATTCGTCGGGCCGGAAAAGGATGGTCCAGATATCGCGGTAAAACCACGGTTTATAGTCTGGATTCCAGGTCAGTTTTCCGGCTTTCCAGTGATCGAGAGCGCCGATGTTGTTGGGGTCGATGTGCTGCGGATCGCTGAAAGTTCCGGCCGTGCCGTAGAGATCGGTGCGGTAGGCAAATTCACGAATGGCCAGGTCCATAAAGACATCGTTGGCCGTGATCATATCCAAAATTTCCGGCACGTAGCGCGGGTAACCGACCACGACCCACGCCGGATACTCCACGTCGATATAGCGGACGCGCTGGACCTCGTCGGAAAACATCGCCAGGCGCGCCATCACCACGCCGTCGGAGGTGTCGTCAAACCAGCCATCGTTATTGGCATAGGCGTCTATCCGCGGCTGTCCCATCCCCTCTTTAAAAGAACCGGAGTTGCCGTGGCCGCCCATCACCAGCAGCCGTCCGGTGTCGTCGGTCTTTAATTCCCCCAGCGTGTCGATCGAATTAGGCTTAAGCGGGGGAGGGAAGACCGGCGCATAAGTATCGCTCGGGCCGCGGTCAAAGCGGGCGGTGCGCCTGGTGGTAACGTTCACCACCTGCGGGCCGGGATCGATGATCAGCGCTTGCCGCGCCTCGGCAGCGGTGATCTTGGCGTTGCGGCGCGGATGGCCGTCGCCATAACCGTGCTCGCCGGCGGTCGCATTAAATTCATACCAGGATGATTTTTTATTCGCGATATAAACCTGCCACTGGATATCGACGAGTTTACCGTTATTTCCGCCGCCTTTTATACGGTCGCCGAGTTTTAGCGGGCGGCCTTTCGGGCTTTCATCGTCATAAACATAGATCTGAAACCGCGCCGCCTGACGCTTGATGCGCCCCTCGACATCCTTGAATCTTTTGATCGTGACGTCAGACATCCCATCCGAGCTTTTCATCGGGTTGCCGGCAGCGTCGCATTCGAGGGGAAGCGTGGCCGGTTTTTCGGGAGAGATGCAAAACTCGTCGGGGCTATTTCCCAGACGGGCGATACCGACCCCGGGATGGATACGGTAGATAGGTTGCGTAAGATTTTCTTCGCTCATTCTTGTCCTCTAAAAATGTTGTTTAATCCAGGAAATTCAAAGACACGCCTTCCAGCCGCAGCAGGTCGTTCTCCTCGCGGTAATCGACGCCGATCACGACCAGCGTGATCTGCAGCGAAGTGTCGCCTTTTTCAAACAGCCGGCGGGCGCATTTACTGACATTGATGCGGTGATTGCGCGGCGTGTTGTGATGACGCGGCCGCAGGTCGTAAAGGCGGCGGTCGCGCGGCGGCGTATCGCAATGCCCGGGCCCGCCGTAACAATCGCCGTGTCCGAAAACCGCCAGGTAACCGGCGTAATTATCGTGCGTGATCGGCGTGCTCGCATCGGCGTCGGGTAAATTCAAAAAGACGCGGATAAAGCACGAGCGATTGAGCTGAGGCACCCGGTGCAGGCGGACCTCCGCCTCGCTAAATCCCTGGCGAACCTTCTCGTCGACGTCGAAGGATTTCGACACGAACCGCCCGACGGGTACTTTGGAGCCGACCGGCATCACAAAAGCGCATTTCACATATTCGTAGCCGAAGCGGTTCATATCCAGCGTGTCGCGGATGGTGTAGCTCCACGGCGTCATGACCGAATCCAGATCGGACGGGTTCGAATCGGGATGCCGCTGCTGCCACTCCCACCAGAGACGGTCGACGTTAGTGTGAACTATCCAGAAGACCGGGTCGTATGCGGCGGTCAGGTTGCTGAACATATCTCCTACCGCCGGCTGGCTGTAGAGGTCTTCGCGTTTATGAAACTGCCGACCGGACACCACTACTGATTTGTTGCGTTTTTCCGCGGCGCGTTCGTTAGCAGCGTCGCTGTCATCTCCTTCGGGGTCGACGGGATTTTGGCCGCCGGTCCAGATGTGCAAAGTATTGTGCGGATTTTGGTCGATGAAACCGTAAGAATCGTTGTAAAGGCTGCCGCCGCCAAAATCGCGGAACGTGCGCAGATTCATTATCTGATCAATGTCGTCTTTGGTCGGGTAGTGATAATGGATCGCGGTGTTGATGGTGTTGCCGTTCACGTGAAACTGCGACGGGTAACGCAGCGGGTACCAGAGAGAGTTGGCGTCCAGCAGCGCGTCGATAAAACGATTGCGATTTTCGCCCTTGGTGTATTCGGGGCCGATCAGTTTACCGACCTGGTCGAAGAAGCCGCTGGGCGTAGCATAGGGATCGTCCAGCATACTTTTCAGGCCATCGGCCGGAATGCCGTGTTTGCCCAGGAAAACCAGCGAATCTTTGGTCAAAAAAGCCTTGAAGGAATTGGGAAGGATCCTCCCCTTGCCCGGGTCCGAAGGCTTATAAGCCGGCATCGTCCAATCCCAGTAGGGCATGGTCACATCCGGCAAAATATCCTGCATCGCCTGTTCGAATTCGTAGAGATAAATGCGGTGCCAGGGAAGAAACCGCTCCCAGCCGTGCTGGCAGTGGTTTTGATGGATCAGCGCCAGGTTGTTGTAGTTGCGGCTGTCCTCCGGCCACTTGTTCAACTCATACATCTCGCGAAAGGCATAGCGAACCTTGTCGATCTGCGTGTCGTCCATACAGTCGACGTTCATCCGCTGCTTTAATTCGCCGTGCTGGAATTTGTATTCGTTAGGCGCGACGTCAAAAACTTCGTGGATCTTTTCATCGAGTTTGACGACGCCGGTGATCGAAACAACGGCCGGCGCGGTTTTCGAGCCTTCGTAAAACGGGATGGTGACTTCCTCCGCGGGGCACTTGTCGTCTATCCAATCTGAGATGGCCAGGATGTCTTCATCGGCAACGGATTGCGCGCCCCAGGGAAGCCGCGGAAATTGCGAGTCATCAAAAGGGGCTTCACCGCGAAGCCCCTTTACCAGCGGGGATGAAGCGCCGCGGCACTCCTTTTCAGAAGTACCGCAGCAGGAATGACCCGCGTCCTTGGCAACAGGCGAGATAAGTTTCATCCCGTGAAAATTCGCCTCGACCAGCTGATCGCGCGAATATTCCCAGAGACGCAGTCCGCCGAAGGCAGTTACGTTACCGCCGGCGGCTTTGCGCAATATCTCTCTGACCTGTTCGAAAGTATTATTAGTGGCCATGTTTCATTACTCCTTCGGCCGGTTTGGTCGGGACCGGGTTTCCTTCGAGATATCCGCCCTTCGGCGCGATGCGGATGTTCTGCATCATTCCCTGATCTTCGTGATCCAGAATGTGGCAGTGCAGCACAAAATCGCCGATGTAGCGTTCGTACCTGGTCCGCATAATTATCTTGTAGCCTTTTGATAACCCGGTCGGATCGAAGGTCGGATTTTTAATGAACAGCGTGTCGCGCCAAACTCCGATCTGATCGCAATACTCCGGATCGAGAACGCCTTTGTCGTCGTAATCGACGCATTTGCCTTTGCCGTCTACCACCGATTTTCCATCCGGCCGCAATATCTGAATGATCTGGAACGGATTAACGTGGATGTGGAACGGGTGCCCGACCGAACCGGAGGTCAGCGTCCATTCATCTACTCCGCCCAAGGTCAGAATTCGGTCGATGCGGTCGGCGCTATAAGAGAAATAATCCAGCTGGGTCGGATCGGCTTCATTGGCGATCTGGAAAAGCGTGCTGCCGTCCGAAGCGTTGCGGATGGCAAAGGAAAGCTCCTGAGTGCCGGTCACCTCCGATTTTGGGATGCTCTTATGCGGAACGTATTCCGGCACGCTGAGAGTTTTCAGGTCGTTTAACACCGGCGCCGGCAGGTCCGTATTAGCGGCCCGAAGCTGCTGCGAAGTGTATTCCGTGGGATCGATAGAATATGGCGTGCCTCCGCTGACAAAGACCAGCGAAAGCAGGCGGGTATCGTTGATGTTGGTCGTCGGCGCGGCGGCCCTTAGCGCGCCCGCGGGCGCTGCCGTCGGCGGGGTCACGCCATTGATGCTTCCCGACGCCGTCGTCGTCGCGTCAAGCACGCAATAAACTCCCGGCGAAGCAAAAGACATTAACAGGTCGCTGCGATAACCGGGCTGCAGGATGTTCATATACTTGCCCGACATCTGTTCCCGGGTCAGCCCGTCCACGGCAAACTCCAGCTGCTTGACGCCGTTCCTGGGAATGTCGTTATTGGCGCAGATTTGAGCGAGCAGGGAATTTTGCTGGTCGGGCGGCATGGTTTTCAGTTTGGCCAGGGTGTCGTCCAGCCCCTTGCGCGTACTATCCGTAAGCGCTGCCCTGGTGACCGTAAAGTTAATGGTGTCGCGAACGCCGCCGTGTATCAGGCGCCAGCGTTCGATCTGGCCGGCCTGCATTTCAACAACGGGCTGTAGTTGGCCATTGATCAAGGTGAACCGCCCTGAGTCTCCCCAGGTCCCCGGGCCGAATTGCGCGTAGCTTTCGATCACGCCCACGTCGCCCTTACCGGTGCAGGCATAATTAGGGACCGAATTTCCGTTGGCGTCGGTGACAAATCCGCAGTAATACTGGATCTGCTCAAACATAAAAATGCGGTCTTTAAAGCGCGCGCCGCTTATGTCGTGCAGGATCGTATCGATGTCGGCGATGCCGTTTTGCGGCTTATCTTTCAGAGGGCGAAAGCCTTCGACGATCAAGGCGCCGGCCATGCCGCTGGAAACCTGCAGCGCGGTCGAACCGTGGCGGTGAGAGTGATACCAAAATGTCCCCGCCGGGTGGTCCTTGGGAAGATAATATTCGTAATCGAGACTGGTCTGCGGGCCCAGGTCGAGCAGCACATTGTCGCTGTTTCCCGTCGGCGAGACGTGCCAGCCGTGGGTGTGGAGATTCGTGCTGTTATAGCAGTGCGGAATGTCCTGGTTCTGATTGGATTTGCAGCTCGGGTCATCCGCGGGAAGCAGGTTGTTCAAAAATATGCGCAGCAGCTGTCCCGGCCTGACGCGCATCGTGGGGCCTACCAGTTCACCGTTATAATTGCGCAAACGCACCGGATCGCTGTTTCCGGTCGAAGGATTGGGGATCTTGTTATCACCGTAAATTATATTGAGGTCGAAATTTACATCGCCGCCTCTCATCGGGTTCGGCTTATTCACCAGTTCGGTGGGATTTTTTAGTGTCTCTCCTTTTTGCGCGGACACGGTGAAATTTTGTGCGTTAAAGAACAAGGCGCTCAACAGAAAAAGTGAAACTACGATCGACGGGGCTAAGACCCGGAAGTACAGGGCGTTGAGAAGCGAAGGAAGGGATCTTTTCATATTCATCTCCTGACTGGCTTTGGTAAATTTATAAATGTAATGGTTGTCCGGTTGCTGGTTAGGCGCGGCAACCTGCAATTTTTGGCGATAGATACTTTTTTCTTACTGAACAGGAAAGACACCTGCATTGACAGGGCTCCGCTTGAGAGATGCTGGAGGCTTTCATCAATGCAAACTAATACAGGGTCAATTCCAAGTACCAGGTTTAGTGATCTGTCGTCAAATTTTAGTTTCTGTGGGAAAAATTCTTAGAGCAAAAAATTTCCGACAATGAACCGCAAAAAAGTTACGCTTTGCTAACTTCAAATTAAATAAGAATGCTTGCAATGAATCTTGCAAGCATTCTAGTAGTTTTTATTTTGTCTGTCAATTAAAAGTAGAGTGCGCCGCAAAGCCCTTATTTCTGACGGTTTTGCAGGATCTTAACGAATGATCCGGAGCGCAGTTCGTCGAGCGTGATAGTGGTCATTTCCTGCGCTTCCTGCTCGGTTAAGGCCTTGCAGTTGATGGCCCGCAGGAAATAATTCAGCAGGCCCTGCCCGGTGGCGGCGTCGTCAAAAACATCGCCGACCAGGGTGGCCTGCGCCGCTTTGGCCACAAAATTCCGCAGGCGTTCGCCGGCCGCATCGAGCCCTTCGAGAAAGAAGGTATATATCGCGGCGTAGCGAGTCGGAAGCTGCGCCGGGTGCAGGTCCCATCCCTGGTAAAACGCATTGGAAAGTGAATGACGAATGTGGTCGTAATGGAGTTTCCAGGCGCGGTGAACGATAACGCGATTTTCCGCTTCCTGTTCCGGCGTGATCTCGCCGCGATGCGGAGCGACCGGCATGATATTGGTCGCGCCGTCCGAAAGCCAGAGACCAGTTCCGCCAAAAGCGACCTGCATCATGCTGCGCGCAAAATCACACGCCGGATGAAGCATATCCTGATACGCGGCGGTGATGCTGCAGCTGGCGGTGTAATCGTAGGTGCCGAAATGCGCGGCGACACAGCGCCCGCGCGCGGCCTCAAGCAAGAGGGGAAGAGTCAGGTCGCCGGCATCGCTGATGATCGACTGCGTGGTTTCGATCATCATTTCCATTTTTAGCGCGCCCGCGGGCAGCCCGAGTTTCGGTTCTATCTCATCAAAAATATCGGAGAGCAGCGCAACCTGGCCCGGCACCACGATCTTGGGCAGCGTGACCACAAAATTTTCCGGCAGGCGGCCGCCCGTCGCCTGGGTCAAGGTGGTGAGAAAGATATCGAGCGTGCGAATGCTGCGCGCGTGCAGTTCTTCGCTAAAAGTTTTGATGCGAATGCCGATGAAAGGGGGAAGCGTTCCGGCCTCGAGCCCTTTGGCTACTTCTTGTGCGGCGGCGACGGTGTGGCCGTCTTCTTCCGCGTCGGGCCGTGTGCCGTAACCGTCTTCGAAATCGATGCGGAAATCTTCGACCGCTTCGCGGCTGAGTTTTTCCGCGACGCGCTGGTAGATGGTATCCGCCAAATTGGCGGGGATATTCAGAACCTCGGCGAAAGTTTTTGCGTCGGGCGCATAGGTTTCAAAAGCGCGCACCGCGAGCGAACCCAGCCGCCCGGCAGAGTCGGCTTTAAAAAGATGCGCGCCGCCATAGACCGTGTGCACCGGTTGGCGGCGGCCCGATTCACCGGGATATTTTATGGCAAAGGGCGCCATCGTCGAGCGCAGCTTGCCCGTGATTTCCTGCATTGATTCCTGAGAAAGAGAAGTATTCATTCTTTTATTTTTTACATTTAAATTGCCACTAGCTTTAGCTAGTGGTTGATTTTCGTTGAAAAGATATTTTTGGCTTTAGCCAAAGAATTATTGGGCTAAAGCCCGGCTTATTTATATTTAATTATCCTCCGGCTAAAGCCGGAGGCAATTTAAAAACTCTTTTACCTGCTCAATCTCGCCTCTATCAATCCATGCGGCTCATCTGTCGGCACAAATATCCGGTTGTCGTTTTCCAGCCCGAAACGCGATATATCGACCGGCAGGCAGTGGATATTGGGCAGCGAAAAATAAACTTCTTCGACATCGGCGAATTTATTTAAGATATCTTCGCCCATCGCGTAGAGCGTGTGCTGGACGGAAAGACTGTCATGCGCGGAAAACACGCTGAGAATAGTCTGCCTGATGTTTTGCCAGTTATCTTTAGTAGCCGCGTCGGCATTTTTATATCGCCAGACGCCTTTGATCGCGGTAGAAAAAATGCGGTCGGTGGTTTCCGGAAGTGTGGTGTATTCATCCTTGATATACCCGGCAAAGCCCGAACCGGTTGTTTTCAACACGATCAGGTCTTCCACGCCGGATTCGACGATCGTGTTTTCATGCGTTGTGGTGATGCGTGCCGTTCGCTTCTCGTCGCTGCCTTTGACAAATGAATGCGGGTGCGGCGTTTCGTCAAATTTCATCCGCTTCCAGAAATGTTCGAAGAGATCTATTCGAACCAGGGAAATTTGCGGGTTGTTTTTCAGAAAATGCTCGGTGAGCCGCCGCCCGAAGGCTTCGACGTCTTCAATTTCCTGTGTCTGCCCGGCCAGCGCATAGACCGTATTTTTCATCGTGTCGGTCGGCAGGCACAGACTGTTATCGCCCACGGTATGGATGGTGTCAAAATCACCCTCGATCGCAATATTGACCGTCAAATTTTGCAGCTCATGATGCTCACCATTCCGCGCGACCTTCATCAGCCGCACGCGCGATTTTCCGTAATTGTCCTGAACTATTTTTACTGACATAAAAAATTAACTGCCGCGATACGTCGAATAACCGAACGGGCTGAGCAGCAGCGGCACATGATAATGCTGCGCGGCGTCGCGCACGATAAAAGTTATTGCCACCTCGGGATAAAAACCTTCGATCTGCTGGCCGGCGAAATATGCTGCGGTGTCAAAAACTATCCGGTAGTGGCCGGTCGGAAATAATTCATCCTCCGCCTGGATCAAACGCAGCCGCCCGTCGCCGTCGGTCGCGCCCCGGCCCACGATCTGCCAGCCTTCGAGTGCCGTCTCGTGCTCAAGCATGACCGGAACACCCGCCGCCGGTTTTCCTATCGAAACATCCAAAATATGTGTGGTTATCGCGCTCATTATTCTTTTTATGGAGCGCGGGCAGCCCTGCCCGCTCTTTTTTTCGTGTTTTCGGTCTTTTTGCCGCGAACAACACAAACTTTAGGATAAGACAAAAACCGTTCTTCATCTTCCACGATCTTTCATATATCCTCGTGGTTCCAGTCGCTGCGGCTGCTGCTCTTTGAACTCAAAAACTCCCAAAACAAGCGTTCCATTTTTGTTCCGGTGTTCCGCTTTTGCTCACCCAAAATGGAACGGAACACCAGCCGCATTTTGTTTTATAAGCTATTGATCGTGCGGCATTTACCGACGCCGGGCCGTGTTCCAAAGCGTTCCATTTCAGTTCCGCATAAAATAAATGGAGCTGAAATACGTAGCGCATTTTAGTCACTTAAAAGTTTTTTCAGCCGGAGTTCCGTTATTTTTGTTTGCTCTTCCGCGGCCACGGGCAGTTCTTCATTCTCGGAATTCGCCAGCCGTGCGCGGCAAATTTCCAACATTTCTTCGGCACTTTTACCTGTGGCGCAGACAATGAATATATACCCGAACTTCTCTTGATACAAATGGTTAGCTTCGGCTAACTGCTCACGGGTATCATCATTCGTCCTGTCCAACCCGGCCTGCTCGCCCTTTGACCATTCGGCGGAGCGCTCCTGCTGTTTTGGCGCCGCTTTTTTATCGCCGATCTTCGCCCCTATTTGGGGATGCGAGGCAAAAGCTTCGAGCCAGTCTTCCGGGCCGAGATTCCACCAGATCTTTTCCGCCTGGTCGAGAAGAGAAGCTTCATTTACAAAAGGCCGCGCCGCGGCCATTTCCTGCGCCCACGCGGCCGAACCGCAGCAATCTCGAAAGCGCGAAGCAGCTTTTTCAGTTGAGACAGAGTTTAGTTCTGCGAGATCCATAGTTTGTGTTTTAAGTTCCGACTTTAGGCGGCTGAAAAACTGACACCTTTATAGCCACGAATTACACTAATTACACGAATCAAGACGGCTTGCCAAATAGCCGCAACCGGCTGATGCCGCCGTCGGGATAAATATTAAAACGCGCGTGTGTTACCGGGCCGACGTTTTCCAGCTCATCGGCAAAAACGTGCAGGGTATGCGCCTGCAGCGGTTTGTTTTTCAAAAGCTCGGCCCAGTTCATCGAATCCAGATCCTTGGCGCTGTTAATATCGCCTGCCTCGATCGAGCAGCTTTCCGGGTAATTGCCTTTGAACCGCAGCGTGTCGATCTCGACGCGCGTGATAGTGCCGGCCGTGCCGAGTTTTACGATCGACCAATCTTTATGGCCCGGCTCGCGGTTGCGTTTTGTTTCCCACCCGTCACTCATGTCGAGCGCGCGTCCGGGCATGATCAGATTATGACGATGGCCGAAAAACATATCGCTGGAATCAAGCACGACCCCGCCGTTTTCCACCGCCGCCAGATCTATCTCGCTGTCGCGTTTGCGCAAGGCATCCCAATCCGGCTGCACCACGCCGTGAACGCGCAGCCGCGCCACACCGCCGTCGGGAAAGATCTTCAACCGCAAATGGGTCGAACCACCCGGCGGATCTTTTACCGGGAAAGAATTTTTGGTGTCGCCTTCGAGCGCGGTAAGGGGAAGTATCTCATCCCAGCGGGTCGCCGGATCGAGCAATTGCTGCACGGTCGGCAGGCCTTTCACCGTGCAAACAGCGGCCGAACAGTGCGACGGGTAATTCCCTTTGAAGTGGCTGGTGTCAACCACCAGGCCATGGACGGCGCCGGGCGTGCCCAGCCTGATGATGCACTCGTCGTATTTTTCGTCCATGCGCGGCGAACGCCGCCGGCGAGATTCCCAGCCGTCCATCCACTTTCCGCGGTCGGTATATTTATCGGGAATAAAGACGGGAGAGCTGCGCCGGATCAGATTTTCTTTCTCCGCAAAAAAATCGTCGTTGGCGTATAAGACGTTGCCGCCAAGCTGTTCAGAAGCCAGGTCAACCAGTTCGGTAAATTCCATATTGTGATTTTACACAAAGTTCTTAAGTTCTCGAAGATACAAACGCAAGACGCGCGGGCGAATACGAAAATAAAAATTCCGGGCGTGCACTACAACCCGGAATTTCGTATGAGTTTTTCGAATGTTTTATTTGCCGTTGTCGTTTACGGCAAAGCCGATGATGTTTGCGTTTTCATCAAAGAAAATGAATCTGAGCCTCGGCTTGACCGGATTGCCAAGCGGCCGTTTCAGGACAAGTTTGACCTCGCCGCCGCCGAGCCGTTCGAGACTGACGGGCCGGGCCAGCTCATAAAGCGCGGCTTTATTCTGTTTTTTGGCCGAAGCAACCACGAATTGCGGGCTGTCCATTGTTTCCGCGTCGTCAAATTCGCGGCCGCCATCGAGCGAAAAGATCTCTGTGTCACCATCCAGAGGCTCGACCGCCAGCCATTTGGCGCCGGCTTTAATATTTGCCCCGTGAAATCCCAGCACAAGCGGCAAGTATTCGGCCCGCAGATCGGCAAGATAATTTTCCCGCACGCTCAAGTCGAGTTTCGGCGGCGGTTCGGGAGTCCAGTCATCCGAAAGCCATTCGCAGAAAGTTCCGTCACAGTGCCTGAAAACCAGCTTTACTTTACCCGTGAACGGTATCGAATAATCGAGCCCCAGGTTAAAGTTGACCGCGGGCGAACTAAAACCAGGGTGTGCGTCGATCGCGGTTTGCATATTCGTTCCGTTCGGGATCCTGGTATACGGAGATTTCCACCAAGCCGGGACCGCAAGCGGCAAGCCGTTGACTTTAAGCCCGCCGCCCGCCCACGGATTCGGCGGCTGGTTGTTGCTCGCATTGCGAATGTCGATATCGACCGAGCAAATATCCGATGACGGCGATCTCATGTTGTAAACACTAAATGCTTTCCAGGCCAGCGACAGGTCGGGTGTCCAGAAAGGCGTCTGCGTTACCTGGTCGCAGCAGCCCTGCTGCCCGCATGAAAAATTCCCGGCGACCATCGATGGCAAGCCGAAGCGACTACGACTTCCCGTGGCTAAATTAAATGGAGCGACCACGATCGTGGCGCTGCTTGAGGTATCCGGCGCGGTGATGACATCTAAAAAAGTCTGGCCTAATATCTCAGGTCCAGGTCTTGCATGTAAATTCTTCCGTCCGGCGCAAGCTGTAATGCTCCGGCTAAAAAACGGCCGTTTCCAAACTTATAGACTCCGTTTCTGGAAAGTGTATTTGCGGTGATGTCGTAACGATAAAGGAAGTCTTTGGTGCTTGAATGTGTCGTTACATAGAGGTTTTTGGAATTGGGTGAAAATTCTACTCCGTAGAAATACAGGGTCGAGCTATCATAAGGGGTAGAACTTCCCAAATCGCTGACCTTTCCCGTAGCCGTATCGAATCGAAATAACTCGACAATACCCTCTCCCGGACCAATGCCGGCAATCGCCAGCCGTGTTCCATCGGGCGAGATCTTCATTTGTCCCTGACCATAGTGAGAATTTCCACCCGAAAAAATTGAGCCGACCGCAGAAATTTCATCACCATTCGGATTTAATACGCAATTGCCGGCGGCAATGTGGTAGGAATAAATTGATCAGTGCCAATTTTGTGACCGACGACCCAAAAACCACCGCTGCCGTCTCTTACAGCGGCTATTTTTTCTGCCGCCGGGGCTAATAAAGGTTGGTTTCTCAGCGTGACGGTGCCACCGTTTACCGACATATCAACCAGCGAGTATTGCAAACCATTAGAATAACCATGCTGTTGGGCATCGGTCGTAAAAATGAAATACCTGTTACAGTCACACGGGACAATTAAAGCCGATTGAGTTGAAGAATCATGTCCGGCTAAACCGGTTCCGTTCGGCATTACATTATTATTTCGATCCCAAACCTGACGCCCGTCGGTGTAAAATAACAGGTTTCCATTTGAGTCGGAGATCGAAGCAGAACCTTCCAGCGCGTTAATGGTCGGAGGATTCATCGCCGACGCCAAGGGTGAGCCACTGTTAAAATCAATTCTGGCATTGTTTCCAAACAACCAATTCTTGGCCGCATTTTGCGCGCCTGCGCTGCAAACCGTCCACAAAATAATAGACAAACAAAATAATAATTTTGCTGTTCCTTTCATATATTTTTCCTCGATTCGTGAGAGTTCAACAATGAGGTTGGGCCGGCAAACATTTGTTGGGAGTGTCTGCTGGCATTGTCGGGATTGACAAATAATTTGTGCGGAGAACTATATCTTATTTTGCCGGGGAGTCAAGAGTTTTTTGAATTTCGCACAGGAATTACGGGGCGGAGATGAAGATCGCGATGAATGCGCAACTCTCTCTGAGCTTGCTATTTAGAAATGATATTTTCCCACGCCGCTCTTAATGCCTGCAGCACGTTAGGCTCTTTCGCATTTTCGAGAATTACTTTGGTCGCGCCTTTTAGCCCCCACGCTCCGTTGATCGGTTCAAACGCTTTCGGGTCTTTGTCGATAAAAAGCGTCTGCTGTTCGGGGGTCAGTTTCACCATTCCCCAGGCCTCTTTCGGGCCCAGCGTCGCAAAGATCTTTTTCTTCACGCGAAAATCCGGATGCCCCATGTGTCCCTGCTCGTAAGCATCGGGAAAGCTAAGTGCCAGATCGCGAAATTCATCAGCTGTCATAATTTTTCTCAGTTACATCCTAACAACGAAAGCACGCGCATAAGCAAGGGCTAAAATAACACCCTCCCTAACGGTCGGGTTTCCGCCTAAGACCGTTTTGGCTGTTATTTTAGCAGCAAATTACCCGAAGGCTGCGCGGAAAATTCACCATTTGCAAAAACTTTTTGGCCGCGAACGTAGGTTGCTTCGACCACGCCGCGCAGATTCATACCTTCATAGGGCGTCAGTTTGTTTTTAAAATGAATAAGCTCGGTACGCACTTCAAATTCTTTTTCGGGATGCCAGACGACAATGTCGGCGTCATAGCCCGGCGTCAATTTTCCTTTTTGTTTATCCAGCCCGGCAAGCTTAGCCGGAGCGGCGCTCATCCAGCGCGAGAGGTCGCTTAAGCCGAAGCCGCGTTTGCTTGCCTGTGTCCATAATACCGGCAGGCCGAATTGCAGTGTCGAGATGCCGCCCCAGGCTTCCATAAAATCGCCGCTGTCCATTAATTTTAAATTCGCGGTGCAGGGTGAATGATCGGAGACGACCATATCGATCGTGCCTTCCGCTAACGCCGCCCAGAGCTTTTCGCGGTTTTCGCGCTCGCGCACCGGCGGGCAGCATTTGTAGTGCGTCGCGCCGGGGGGGATTTCCTCGGCGGCAAAGGTCAGGTAATGCGGGCAGGTCTCGACCGTCAGCGGCAATCCTTCGTCGCGCGCGGCTTTTAGGAGCGGCAGCGCGTCGGACGAAGAGTGGTGAACAATATGCACCCGTGCGCCGGTTTCGCGGCAGAGTTTTATCATCAGGGCGATCGCCTGGTTTTCCGATTCTCTCGGGCGTGAACGCAAAAATGTTTC
>DASYKT010000050.1:0-2270 GCA_035995185.1 Pyrinomonadaceae bacterium | reverse complement strand
GCGCCGGTGATTCTTGATTTTTAAACAACATGACCTGATGCCTCAACGTGTAGACGAATAGGTTTCATAGCCGTAACGCACGAAGAGTGTGTCGCCACCGCCGGTTTTTTTCGTACCCGAGTACTTTTCGGAAAGCTTCGGGCCTTCATTTTCCATGTTCTTGCCGTCATTTTCGGCAATCGAACGCAAAGCCAGCGAAAGTTCGCCAACCGACTCGATCATGGCAATGATTTCGGATTGACGCGGATCCAGTTCGAGCGTGGCGGTCTTGCCCTCCGCAACTGTTACCTGTTCGCCTTCCTTGTCTTGCCGATAGGTTTGATTGATGGCGAGAACACGCACGTTGGACAGGACGATTTCGCTGTTGACAATCTTGTCCGTGCCCTGCGGATTATCCAGCTTCTTGGTGAGAATGACATCAACGCGGTCATTCGGAAGAATGAAGCCGCCGGCGCCGGAATGTTCGGAAACAGCAACCGAGACTGCCCGCATGCCTTTCGGCAGGATGGCGCTCATGAAGCCCGATTCACCAGGCAGCACCAGCTTCTTTTCAAGGATTGTTTCACCTTCAAAGATTGTGATTCTGGCGCGGGCCGACAGATACGCTTCCCGGGCATCGGGCTTTTCGTCGCGGGTGATCATGGCATCGGTGACATTTTCCACCGGCCATGGCTTCCAGGATGTCGAGCCATCAACGAAGCGCTCGCCCATGTTGATATCTTTCAAGGCCGTCAGAACATCAACGGTTTTGACCTTGTTGATTTCAACAATTTCCTTCTCCGGCTTCTGGCCAATGAAGCCTTTTGCCAGAAGGCCGGCCATGATCGCTGAACCGAAAGCCAGACCGAATATGACAATGCGCATTTTACTCATTTCGTACCCTTACCTCGCGCACCTGGCGCCAATTGGAATTCAGACTTTCGGACGGAATGGTCAAATTTAGGTTAATGACCGGCAGATTGTTGTTGCTCTATTAACCGGATGCCACCATCCACCAGCTTTCGGGAAACGCCAGAATGGCTCCTATTGCGAAGGCGTAGCCGTAAGGAACGTTTGGTTTCAGGCCGGATAGTTTTTTTGCCCATGAAACATCGTGAACGTACCAACTCACCGAAATGATGGACCACAAGCCAACACAAAGCGCCAAGACGCCTCCCGCGATGACTGTAAAAGCCAGAAACGGCAAGGCCTGAGTGCTGCCAAACCAAATTCCTGCCGCGGCCATCAATTTGGCATCGCCACCGCCAAAAAAGCCGAAGGAAAAAAGCGCAAAACCCACAACAAGAAGAATAACCGCGGTCAGCACATGAAGGCCGAAGACGGCGAGCGGCATGCCAGTCGCCCAGGCCAAAGGGAAAAACGCCGCAAAAATTATGAGGGTCAGCCAATTGGGAATGCGAAGCGACAAGGCATCACCCGCACCCGCAATGATCATGAGGAATGGAAAAATCGAGATTGAAAGAAAGTGTATCATGAATTCCCAAGAGCTTGCCGCGCAATTGGAATCATGCGCGCGGTGCAATCATCACATGTCCGGCGTAAAGACAGAGTTAACCTTGCCAAATCGTTGCATAAAAAAGAACCACCGGGACGGGCCCGATGGTTCCATTCTCAAACGATATTTGCAAAGCCGCCTTATGCGGCCCTGAAATATCTGTTTATTACATGCTGTCCAGACCGGACGAGAGCTTGCCGAACACGCCCGAAACAGCGGTCGCCAAGATCGGCATTACGATTACGAGCATCAAGCCCATGGCAGCAGCAATGAGGCCGTACTCAATAGCCGTCGCGCCGGACTCGTCGTTGATGAACTTCTTCATTTAAATCTCCAAGATTACTCTACAGCACCTGGCTCCTCAATAACGGTGCTTCATGCGCCGTATCCGTGAACCATGGGATGACCATAAGCGCCACCCGTTAATGCCAAGTAAATCTTCCAATTCGAATGAATAAATATGATGCCGAAGGGCAATTTTGGTTATCAATTCAATGTATTATTCTTTACTATTTTAAACAAGAGAATATTTATTGGTAAATCATTTATTATTATGCAGTATATAATACTTATGTCTTTTATATACTATGCTATTTTTGGGAATATTTGAGATATTGTATAGTTTAACTGATGATCTTTCTTCAAATTTACACATGCTATATTGAATTCACTGCATGATGGATTTAATTCCCGTTCACAGGCCCGGTCCGTTATTGGTTCGAAGGGGCGACTGCTTTCCGGGTTTCTTAATTTCGTAACAGAAGATTCACCATTC
>DASYKT010000049.1:0-5181 GCA_035995185.1 Pyrinomonadaceae bacterium | reverse complement strand
CGTGGTTAATTCCGGCATTTTTACCACGAAACACACTAAACACACGAAAGTCATCCGGGCGCCGCTTTTTAATTCGAATTGCAGATAAAATGAATTTACGCCCAACTTGCTTATTTGAAATTTTACATTTTCATTTCAACTTGAAATACTTGTCCCTTCGATCTGTAAATGGCAAAGCCCGATCTTAAAAGCTTTTTTCAGCCCGCCAACATTCGCTGGATATTATTTGCGCTGGTGATCTGCGCTGTCTATTTTTTTGCGATCGGAACGATCCCGCTGATCGGGCCGGACGAACCGCGCTATGCGCAGGTAGCGCGCGAAATGTTCGAGCGCGGCGATTGGGTCACGCCGACGCTGGGCGGCTATAACTGGTTTGAAAAACCGGCGCTGCTCTATTGGCTGCAGATAGTTTCCTACTACATTTTCGGGGTCTCGGAATTTTCCGCGCGGCTCGGGCCCGCGCTTTGCGGCCTGCTGACCGTTCTTGGTCTTTACCTGTTTGGCCGAAAGCTCTTTGACGAACGCTTCGCAAATTATCTCGCGATCGTTTCGGCCTCAACCGTCGGCCTGCTGGTTTTTTCGCGCGGCGCGAGCTTTGACATCGTTCTTACTTTCACGGTTACCGGCGCATTGGTCTGTTTTTTTATCGCCAATGAATCAGCCGCTAAAGAGGAAGAAGATGATTTCGGTTTCTTTGCCGGTTTCTATATTTTTATCGGGTTGGCGCTGCTGGCCAAAGGCCTGATAGGAATAGTGCTGCCTTTTGGCGTGATCGCTTTTTATCTTTTGCTGACCCGCCAGTTTTTCCCGGTAAAATTTCTTACCAGCCTTTCCTGGGGGATCGTCGTCACGCTGATGGTTGCCGCCGTCTGGTACGGCCCCGTATATCTACGGAACGGGCAGCCCTTCGTCCGGGAATTTATCATCAATCATCATTTCGCGCGGTATCTCTCGACGGTGCACGCCCACCCGCAGCCTTTTTATTTTTTCTGGCTGGTGCTGCCGGCGTTGACGTTTCCCTGGCTGCCGTTCCTGTTTTCCGCGCTCGGGCGCAGCTGGAAATGGAATCTGCGCCGACCCGATTCCCCCGTCGACAAAATGCGTTTGTTCGCCGTGGCCTGGATACTGTTCCCGCTGCTGTTTTTTTCGGCTTCGGGTTCAAAGCTTCCCGGTTACATTCTTCCCGCGCTGCCGGCCTGCTGTTTATTGATAGCAGACGTAGTGGTGCGATTCATCGGCGCGGGTGGCAGTGGCCGGCTTCGCGCCTGGCTTATCAAAGGCACGGCGCTCGCCACATTTGCCTGCGTGATCATCGCGCTGGCGTTCCTGGTCCCGGGCCTGGTAAAAAACGACACGGTGAAATATGTGCTCGCCGATGCCGACGCGCGCGGCTACAACCAGGCACAGGTCATCAACCTGCACGATACTTTTCACAGCGCCGAATTTTACGCCGCCGGCCGGTTGATCAGGAATTTGAAAGACGGCAAACAGAAAAAGTTTGAAGGCGTAGGCGATATTTTCCGCGCCTATCAGGACCCGCTTTCCATAGACGTCAATCATAAAGTCGTTCTGCCCGCCCTGGTGCTGGTGCCGCCCGCCCATTTAAATGAACTGACGGATAACCCGTGGTTCAATGCCACGGTGCTGGCCGGTAACGAGGAATTTTTACTAATCTCACTCGATTCAGCGAAACAATAACTTTTTAATTCGTATTATCTGTATTCGTGTTATTTGTGTAATTCGTGGCTAAAGGACCGGCTTACAGGCAAAGCCCTATTGTCACAAAACAAATTCCGGCAGTGTTTATAAATAGTAACGGCCTATAAAGTAAATTCAAACATGTTGAGGTTTTGGATTTGTTTGTGTTGTTTCGTGTGATTTCGTGGTTACTTCTTAAATGCTTATTTATTAAAGTGATAAGACCGGAACCACGAAATCACACGAAACAACACGAAAACGCAATTACGCGCTACATACAGGATTAAGCACTTTATAGATAAAGCCAATAATAACCACTTATTCGGAGTATCCTTGATGATAAAACGACCGCTAAGAATTTGTTTGCTGCTTTTAACAGCGTATGTCGCCGCAAGTGCTCAGGCGCAGATCAAGCCCGCGGCCGATCATCATCAGCATTTATTCAGCCCGGAAATGGCGGTGTTTCAGAAGATACAACCGATAACCGCGCAGGATGTGATCACGCTGCTGGACGCCGCCGGCATTCAGCGCGGAGTCCTTTTATCCACGGCCTATTCTTACGGCAGGCCCGGACGCGAACCGCAGGATGAATACGCCAGGGTGAGGGCCGAAAACGACTGGAACGGCGCGCAGGCCGCGCTGTTTCCCAAACGCCTAATTGCTTTTTGCAGCTTTAACCCGCTCAAAGCGTACGCGCTCGCGGAAATGGACCGCTGCTCAAAAGATCCTAACCTCCGCCGTGGGATCAAAATGCATTTCGGCAACTCCGATGTGCAATTGGAAGTTCCCGAGCAGCTCGAAAAAATGAAGGAGATCTTTCGCGCGGCCAATTCTCACCGGATGGCGATCGTAGTGCATATGCGCGCTTCCATTTCGAAAAACCGCCCGTACGGTGCGGAGCAAGCCCGCATTTTCCTCGAGCAATTGCTTCCGCTCGCGCCCGATATCACGGTACAGATCGCTCACCTTGCCGCTTCCGGGCCGGGTTACGACGATCCGAAGGCCCAGGAAGCGCTCGAAGTTTTTGCCGACGCCATGGCCAACCACGACCGGCGCACTAAAAACCTTTGGTTCGATGTGACGACCGTGGCCGTTCCCGCAAATTCGGCCGAGCTCTCGGCGCTGCTGGTCAAACGCATCCGCCAGATCGGCGTAAAGAAAATACTTTACGGCACGGACGCGGCGCTGGGCGGCAACCTCCGCCCGCGCGAAAGCTGGGAGGCTTTCTGCCGGCTGGAGCTTACGGAAAAAGAGAAAAACACCATCGCCAAAAATGTAGCGCCTTATCTGCGTTAGCGGATCTGCCCGTAAAATTGGGAAATTTTCGCCCTGCCAGGTGCATAATTATTAATTGCTCATTATTAACTGTTTTTTCGGGAACTTCGGAAAAACAATGAATAGCTAACAATGAAAAATTAAAATTTCGTGTATTTCGTGCGTTTCGTGGTTAATTCCGGAATTTTTACCACGAATCACACTAAGCACACGAAATTTATCGCTCATTAAGATAATCTTTATTTGCAACTTTGGAAGCAGAGCTGATTAAAATATTAACTTATGTCGAAAATAGAAACCGATGACCACGTGATCCTGGTGCTCCACACACCGCGCGAAAAAATCTGGGGTGTCCTGCGCGAGATAAATTCCGCCGGTGTATATGTGCGCGGGTTGGACTTAAACGCTTTTGATGAATTCATGCGCGCGGCCGCAGCGAATGAAACTTTCTACGGCCTCGGCGAACAGTTTTTTCCGATGTGGCGGATCGAGAAAGTCTCGCTCGATGAAGCCGATGGCGATATTCCTTCGCTCCACGAACAACTGGAAAACAAAACCGGGCGAATACTCGCCGAATTTTGATCCTGTCAGATCGGGAACGGTAGTGATTAATAGCTTTTTTTAAGAGCGGGCGCAAGCAACCCTTCCGGACCTGAGAGGTCTTCGGCTTGAAAAATAAATATAAAAATTAAATAAATTTGCAGTCCGGAAGGGCCGCTTGCGCCCGCTTTTGTGAGCTATCAGATCAGCTTCGTTTGGAAAAGAAGGATTAGAGGCAAAGGCAGCCTTGATCATTGCTAATTTAATAACCACTTTCTTTACCTCTCACCGGAAAACATGCTATAAAATCCCCACAAAACAAAGAACTTCCACGTTCATTAAATATTTCCGTCTTTTTTGTGATTTTATGTTGCATACATGAAACACTTATGTTACATTTGTTTTCGGCTAACTAATCGAAAAACATTTCTTTGGAGCAAATAATGGCAAATATAGACAAGGGCCAGGCTATCGAAGCGGCATTGGCAAACATCGAGAAAAAATTCGGCAAGGGTTCGATCATGCGCCTGGGCGAGCGCCCGGTGGAATTGGTCAGCGCTATTTCGACGGGCAGTATCAGCCTGGATGCGGCGATCGGCGTCGGCGGTATGCCGCGCGGCCGTATCATCGAGATCTACGGGCCGGAAAGCTCGGGTAAGACGACCCTGGCGCTGCACGTTGTTTCCGAAGCGCAAAAGCTGGGCGGCATCTGTGCCTATATCGACGCCGAGCACGCGATGGACCCCACTTACGCCGGCAACCTGGGCGTGAGTATCGATGATCTGCTGATCTCGCAGCCGGATTCCGGTGAACAGGCATTGGAAATTGCCGAAACCCTCGTTCGCTCGAACAGCGTCGATGTGGTAGTGATCGATTCGGTAGCGGCGCTGGTGCCCCGCGCCGAGATCGACGGCGAGATGGGCGATTCCCTTCCCGGTTTGCAGGCCCGGCTGATGTCGCAGGCGCTGCGCAAACTTACGGCCATCGTCGCCCAGTCAAATACCTGCTTTATCTTTATCAACCAGCTCCGTGAAAAGATCGGCGTGATGTTCGGATCGCCCGAAACCACCACCGGCGGCAAGGCGTTAAAATTCTACGCCACTATCCGCTGCGACATTCGCCGCATCGCTTCCATTAAGGAAGGCGACAAAGTGGTCGGCAACCGTACCCGCGTCAAGGTCGTGAAAAATAAAGTGGCGCCGCCGTTTCGCGAATGCGAATTCGACATCATGTACGGCGAAGGCATTTCGCGCGAAGGCGACCTGCTCGATGCGGCCGTTAATCAGGGTGTCGTGGAAAAAAGCGGCGCGTGGTTTTCCTATAAAGGCGAGCGGCTGGGACAAGGGCGCGAAAATTCCAAGACTTTTCTAAAAGGTAACGAAGCTATAAAACAGGACATCGAAACCGAGGCCAAGATCAAACTCGGTTTGATTAAAGTTGCGGCCGCGGCGGCAGGAAGCGGCGAAGCTTAAAACAGTAGGCAGCGGCAGTAAGCAGAAGGCAGGGAGTTTGAATTCCCTGCCTCTTTTATTTCTAAGCTGAGCAGTGCTACTGCTACTGCTACTGCTACTGCTACTGCTACTGCTACTGCTACTGCTACTGCTACTGCTACTGCTACTGCTACTGCTACTGCTACTGCTACTGCTACTGCTACTGCTACTGCTACTG
>DASYKT010000048.1:0-18752 GCA_035995185.1 Pyrinomonadaceae bacterium | reverse complement strand
GGCAGTGGTGTCATAGCAGAACTTGTCACCAGTCGAGTAAACTTCTGCCCAGCCTTCAATGCTCGGTCGGGCCACCTTTCCGTAACAGGCATAACTGTTGGCCTGAGAAACCACTGTCGTGTTTTTGAAAACAACGGAAGGTTTAGTGACCCCTCCGTCTACCCAGTGACACTCCTGCAGATCGCTATTGGAAATCATTATCGGAAAGGTCTTAAAACTGTCGATGCCGTTTATGATCAACGTCTTTTTATATCCCTCACCATTAACATTTTGCATGTTTATCGGCCCGTGATGCCCTTCGATGCGAATGAATTCACCGGCTGCCTGAACACCGGAAACAAAAGTTCCGTTGCCCACTATCAAATTCATGTTAATGTAACCGCCATATTCAATGTGAATCGCATTTTTGTTTGCGGCCGAACCGAACATCAGGTTGTTCATCTGCCATCCCGTATTTTGGGTGTCCAAATATATTCCATCGTCGCACGCATCAAAAGCCACATCTTCCACGTGAACGTCATCGAACTGCCAGCCTTTCGTGCCGTCGGTGGTATGGACATAGATCCCCTTGGTAAAGCCTTTGATCCACATATTGCTGAAATGAAACAACTGGCTGGAGGCGGAACCCGTCGTTCCGAGCGCTTCTATTCCGTATGTGTTGGCCTGTGTAGCATAAAGCCCCAGGTTCTTTATTGTTACTGCGCGGATGCCGGTGCCGATACTGAATACGCTTTGTGTGCCTCCACCGGTGACCGTTAAGGTGATCTTTGAGTTGCTGCTGCCCTCTGCCGGGGCCGTCCCTTCCAGAATGGAGTTGGAGTAGACAGGTAGCGCCCCGCTTATCTGATAATTGGCTTCATTAAAAATCAGCGTGGATCCCGCTGCTGCCGACATGGCGCTCTGGAGCCTGGTCGTATCGTCGCCGGTGTCAGTCCAGCAATCCGTGTAAAAGAAATTGTCAACTCGTTTTCCGCTGCTGCAGCCGGTACCGGCGCCCTGGCCTAAAGCCACCGTGCCGCAAAGCATTGTAATTACAGCAAGTAAAGCTACCAAAAGAATCGATCTCATATGTATTCTCCTTTAAGTTTTTTGATGGTATTTTGCAGGGGGCATTGCCAGCTTAAGGTAAATAGGCTTGCATTGTCGAGCATTTTTGGAAAAGTGGTTTTAGATCAATAAAAAACGTAAGCAGGCATCCGTTTTTCTACGGCTTCCCCGTGACATTTTTTGACTGATGAGTATAAGAGATCAAGATCCAAAAAAGGTGCTATAAGTTTTGAAAAGTTGTGAGATAATAACCTCAGTCATTTCCAAAAATTAGATCGAATAACTTTTTCCGATAATAAATATGGCAGATCTGAGTACAAATTTTGCGGGAATAAAATCGCCGAATCCTTTTTGGCTGGCTTCGGCGCCGCCGGCGAATATGGGTTCGATGGTCGAGCGCGCGTTTGACGCGGGTTGGGGCGGGGCGGTGTGGAAAACGCTGGGCGAACCTATCATGAACGTTTCTTCGCGCCTGGCGGCGATCGATCATGGCGCGATGCGGATGATCGGTTTGAATAACATCGAGCTTATCACCGACCGTTCGCTCGAAATAAATCTCAAAGAGATCGCCGAGTGCAAAAAGAAATATCCGAACCACGCGGTGATAATTTCACTGATGGTCGAATCGAAACGCGAGGCCTGGCACGAGATCGTCAAACGTTCGCAGGACACCGGCGCCGACGGGTTCGAACTCAATTTCGGCTGCCCGCACGGGATGTCGGAGCGCGGAATGGGCGCCGCCATGGGCCAGGTGCCGGAATACACCTGCATGGTCACGGAGTGGGTCAAAGAGGTCTCGGAACTACCTGTGATCGTTAAGCTTACGCCGAATGTGTCGCACATCGTCCCGCCCGGGCGCGCGGCCCAAAAAGGCGGCGCAGACGCCGTTTCGCTCATCAACACCATCAATTCGGTCATCGGCGTCGATCTAGACACGATGATCCCGTATCCGAACGTCAACGGCAAAGCCGCGCACGGCGGATATTGCGGCCCGGCGGTAAAACCGATCGCGCTCAATATGGTTTCCGAGCTCGCCCGCGACGAAGAGTTTAACATTCCCATCAGCGGCATCGGCGGTATTTCAACCTGGCGCGACGCGGTCGAATTTATGCTGCTTGGCGCGGGTAACGTGCAGGTTTGCACGGCGGTGATGCATTACGGCTACCGCATTGTCGAAGACATGATCGACGGGATGAATAATTATCTCGATGAAAAAGGTTTTGCGTCGGTAAATGACATCATCGGCAAGAGCGTCAGCCGCGTGACCGATTGGGGCAATCTCGATCTCAATTACAAGGTCGTCGCACAGGTGAACCAGGAGAAATGCATCCGCTGTAATCTCTGCTACATCGCCTGCGAAGACGGCGCGCATCAGAGTTTCGACTTTGAAACGGTTGACGGCAAAACTTACCCGCATGTGATCGAAGAAGAATGCGTCGGCTGCAACCTCTGTTATTTGATCTGCCCTTCGCCCGGTGCGATCACGATGGAGCGCCGCGACGACGGCAGCAACCCGCAGACGTGGAAAGAAAGAACCGCTCAATAAGAAATATCTGCGTTTTGATCTCGGCTTACGGAAGGACAGGATCCTTCAAGCAACACCGGCAGTTCCCTCGGCACCGGCTTCGGATTCTATGACTTCCGAAACCGGGGCCCGGTTTGCCATTGCGTAGCACGCAAGGCGGACACGCCGAGTGAGAGCACCGTCATTTCTTGTTTTTTTCAGAAGCTGCCAAGGAAGCACTTCGCCAATACGCATTTCAACGACGCTTGATCTTTTTTTGATCAATTCTTTGGCCAGGAGCATTGTTAAGAGATGCGGATGGATCAATCCTGCGAGTTGAAAAATTAGGCTATTATGTCCGGTAAAGTAGACAGGCAGAACCGGGGCTTCTGTGAGCTGAACTAATTTAGCAATGTTCGAAGACCAAGGCGGATCCGTGATTTCCATTTCACGAAATCTGAAATGAGACACCTGGCGTCCGGGAAATACCATCAACGCCCCGCCGGTTTTCAAATGACGATACGCTTCCAGCAAGGCGCCCGTATTTTTGTTTACCGCGTATTTACCCTGCGAAACATCGACCCATATGACCCTGTCCCCAAATTCCGGGATATGTTCCAAACGCGCTGTGGCCAGGAATTTCACGTCAGGCCTGATCGTTGGCACGATCGCTCCGGCACTTATACCGTCAAGCAAACCATGAGGATGATTTGAGACTATGACCAGCGATCCTTGTTTAGGAACGTTGGCGAGATCTCGCTGTGAGACTATTAAAGTTATCTGAAGCGATCGCAGAAAATATTGAAAGAACTCCACTATCCCGCTTTTAACCGGAGCCCCGGAATAGATATTTTTTAACTGATCGATCGCTTGTAATTTTTCCGTTATCCGGGAAATCAACTGATGGAGTTTTTTCATACCCGATCTCCTGAAATCACACAATAGAGTTCTGGAGTGAAAGTAACCAATTGTCTGAAGACAGAATACGCTTTAACAGGGGCGTATTTAATATACTAAATATAAAGACATAATATATAAAATGATTGAAATTATTTTATTTCAGCAATTATCTGCAAATTTCCGGCTCAAACAGGAGCACCGGCACCACTGTTAAAGACGGCGACAAAGGATATATCCCGTTGTATGTCGGAAAAGACCAAAAGCCTCCCGGCAAAAAACCTGGAGGCTCGAAACTGATGAGAATCAGTTGCTTATGGCAGATAATCTTGACATTAAAGTATCGCTGAGGATAACTTAAGAAAACTCAAGTTGAGTTGAATACTTCCGGTGATCTGAAATTGTAAAAAGTTGAGGGCTTTTCGATGAAACTGCGACAACTCTTCTCTCTTTTAATATCTGCTCTCCTTATTATTGCTGCGTCTTTCACCAGTCTTAATGCTCACAGCGATCCTAGTCATGCTCCGAGAGCTTTTTATGAAATGGAGCGAGCCGCTTACGGATCGTCATCCCTTCTATCAATGCCCGCATCCTTTGATAGTTCGGACACAGAGATACATATCGTTAATACGCCCACGGACGGCGGCATTAAAGAGGACATTCCCAAAAAATACAGGGCCAGGTTCGAAAAATGGAAAACCGAATTGCTTTCCACCGAATTCGGCCGCGGGCAGTGGGAAACTTATGCCAACAACAAGGGATTTGTCCTGACGATCAAAGTTACAGGCGATAAAGGAAAAGGGGCCGGAACCGATAAGTTTCAATGGGACGGTACCGGCAATTTTGTCGGGGCTACTATTACGCTCGGCGCTGAGCTGGATGACGGCTACCCCGCGCCAGTTTATTACCCGGTGCTGAATTCCTTATCGACCGGCGGTTCATATTCGATAAGCGGGAAGATCCTCGCCGCCACCAAGATCTCTCACGAGATCGGGCACGTCAACCAAACCGCCCAGGCAAATGTGAAATCTTTGCAGCTGCAGAACAAGCTTACGCCGGTCTATATTTCGATCTTCCTGAAAAACGGATCGGATACAAACGATAAAAAGCTGGTGGACCTGGCGGCCCAGATGGGCGGAACGCCGACCGAGTTATGGGCGAGCCGGGAATATTGGAGCGAGATCAACGCGATGCTTTTTTTGAAGGAACGCATTAGCAAAGAGATCTTTTATTGCCACGTATTCAATAAGATCAAGCACAATCTCAAGGAATACGCCGGCGATTACGAACAGCGATTCGACCAATATCCCGAGTATTCCGATTCGCCCTGCTGGAGATAGTGGCCTTCAAGGCGTGCTTCTAAATTTTTCTTATTAACAGGCACCGTGCATTCATTTTATTAGCCACTAATTACACAAATGACACGAATTAAAGATTCTTATTCGTGTTTTTGTGTAATTAGTGGCTATTTCCCGGCCAATCGCCTGGCTGCCTGATCCTTAACCCGTCAATTCGATTGGTCAAACCCATCAAACTTTTTTGCCTAGATTGGTAAAACACCCTTGACAAGTTTTTTCGTCTTGTGCATAATAACTGCGCATCACACACATAAATAACACGGCATATTTTGTAAGAACAGGCAAAAGAAAAGAGAATGTTGAAAAAACAATGTTCGGGAAAATTGGTAACACCAATCACCTTTTTCACACATGATTTTTAGAATTGTTGTTTGCGGCAAATCATGACGGACCAGTCGTGACCTATAAAATAAGAAGGATGTACGGTTATGAACAGAAAATTGATCGCTAAAGTAACGTTTTTTAGCGTTTTGGTATTTATGACCCTGGTACGGGCAGGTTTTGCACAGGAATTTCGCGGAACCATAACCGGAACTGTGGCCGACCCAAATGGAGCTGTTCTTCCGGGTGCCACAGTGGTGGTGAAGAACACGGAAACCAATATCGCCACGACCGTCAAAACAAACGACGACGGGGCGTTCACGGTGACCGCATTGATACCGGGAAATTATACCGTCTCAGCAACGGGAAACGGCTTTAAGACTTCCACCAGAGAAAACCTTGGCGTCAATGTTGATGACCGGTTGACAGTGGATTTCAAATTAGAGATCGGCAGCGCGGCCGAAGTGACGATAGTGGCCGGCGATGAACTGCTTGAGCGGGGAGCGGTGACGACCGGGTTGGTCATCAACTCGCGGCAGGTAGAAGAACTCCCGCTGCCCGAGGGCGCGGTTTTCACATTAGCGACACAATCGCCCGGCATTAATTACACCGGCGATCCTAATTTTGTCGGGCCAACCGCCAACGGCAACCTGGCCGGCTTTCGCACCAACGGCACCGCGGGCAATTTGATAAATCTCGATGGTTCGCCGAATCTCGGGTCGAATGCGGCCGTGGCTTTTACGCCGCCGTCAGATGCCGTTCAGGAATTTAAGGTGAACACGAACAGTTTTGACGCCCAAAACGGATTTACCTCAGGGTCGACCGTCAATGTCGCCTTAAAGAGCGGGACAAACAAGCTTCACGGAGCGCTTTATTATTTCAACCGCGATAAGAGCCGCACGGCAAACAATTTTTTTAATAACAAGCAGGGACTGGAACGTCCCGAACGAAAATATTTTCGTATGGGCGGAGTGGTGAACGGCCCCGTCTTCATTCCGAAACTATATAACGGCCGCAACCGCACATTTTTCCTTTTTTCATATGAAAAGCAAAATGACAACGTAGCCCAGCCGACCACATTCTTCGTTCCTACCGCCCTCCAACGCACCGGCAACTTTTCCGAAATACTTTCAACCACACCTATCTACGATCCGGCGACCGCTTTTACGGGCGGCCCCTGCGCAGCCGGTGTTGTTTGCCGCAACGCATTTGCGGGAAACCTGATCCCGGGGATAAGACTAAATCAGGTTGCGTTGAACTACCTGGCGCTTTACCCGCTGCCGAATCTTCCGGTGCTCAACGGCATCGGGCAGTATGCTTCGAATATGAACCTGCATCGTCCTTATTCGTCTTACCTGGGACGCATCGACCACAACATCAGCGGTAAGCAAAAGATCTTTGGCAAGTATTATTTTAGCAAGAGCCAGGAAGACCGTTACAACTGGATCGGCGGAGACGATTCGCCCACCCGCGGGTTTGAATATCGCATCAATAAAGGCGGCAATGTAGATTACACGGCCATGATCTCGTCGAGATTCATACTCGATGTCCGCGGCAGCTACAATTTATTCAGCTTGCAGCGCGCGAACGCCAGCCCGATCTCACCGGCGGAGATCGGATTTACGGGCGCGGCATTAACCGCTTTTGGAAATGCCGAGGTAATGCCCAGGATGGATTTTGCCAGTTTTGCTTCGACCAATATTTCTAACGCGATCGGTTCGAACCGCGCCGATTATAACGAAGGCCGCCTGGTCCCATTCACTTTGTTTTCTTTACAACCGACCATCACTCAACTGGCGGGCAATCACACATTCAGATACGGATACGATTTCCGGCAGCTCCAGGAACAATTCAGTTCTAACGGATTTAATGCCGGCCGTTTCCTGTTCGACGGAACATACACGACACCGGCTTCAAACTCGAGCACCGCGCTGAGAAATGCTTATGGCCGTGACCTGGCCGCATTCCTGCTGGGAATACCCACCGCGAACGCGAATAGTTTGATCGATAATCCGACGGTTTATAATGTGAAGTCGAAATATCACGGATTCTTTTTCCAGGACGATTGGCGCGTAACACCGAAATTGACCTTAAATCTCGGCCTGCGTTATGAACTGGAAGGCGGGATCATGGATTCGGAAAATCGGATAGTGACCGGTTTTGACACCATCACCCCAAATCCGCTGCAATCGGCGGCACAGACCAATTTCACAGCCAGCCCGCCATCGGGCGTGCCCGCAGGGTTCAACGTCCTGGGCGGCCTGCAGTTTGCGGACAATGGCAACCGCGCGGGCCAGTCGGCTGACAAAAATAATATCCAGCCGCGCGTCGGAGTTTCGTGGTCGCTGGATAATAAAACAGTTTTGCGAGCGGGCTTCGCGATATTTACCGCGCCGTTTCAGATCCAGGCCCCTAATCAGTCGGGATTTTCCACGCCAACCTTGTTTGTTCCTTCGACCAACAACGGCTTGACGTTCATTGCGACTTTGGCCAATCCGTTTCCGGGCGGCGTAGCGCCGTCACCGGGATCGAGCCTGGGGCTGGCGACATTTATCGGCCGCGATCTGACAATTTTGGCGCACGATCGTAAGAACGCCCAGTACCGGAGATTTATCGTAAGCGTTCAACGCGAACTGCCATTTGGCATTGGTTTTGAAGCTACCATGGTAGTAGCGCGCGGCTCCAATTTAGCGGTTGCCCGCCAGATCAACTACATCCCGCTCCAGTATCTTAATAGCGCCACGCCCACATTCGACGCGGCGGTTTCAACATTCCTCTCGGCGTCGGTCCCCAATCCGTTCAGGACCCTGGTGCCGAGCAACGCGACATACAACGCGGCGACGATCGCCCGCCGGTCTTTGCTCACTCCGTTTCCGGGATTTGGGAATATCACCCAGACGGAATACGACGGAACAAACAGTTACAACTCGTTGCAGTTTCAGATCGTCAAGCGTTTTACCAAGGGCCTGTCGCTGAATGGTTCTTACACCTTTTCACAGGAAAAGGAGAGGACATCACGTCTAAACCCGCAGGATTTGAATCTCACCGAACAGATCGGGCCTAACGACCGACCGCACCGCTTTACGTTTTCGGCAATTTACGAACTGCCGATCGGCCGCGGCCGTTATATCGGAAAGAATTGGAATCACCTGGTCGACGCTCTTGTCGGAGGCTGGCAGTTCCAAACCAATTACGAATGGCAGAGCGGTGAACCGCTGCTTTTTGCAAATGTATTTTTCAACGGAGATCCGGAAAGCCTGGTCAGCAAGCTCGGGAAAAAAGATTCCCAGGGCCGCCGCTACGGCATCGACATCCCGGCATTCGATGTCACGGGATTTTATCCGGCCGGTTTTGTGATCAACGGCAGCGCGGCGCCGGCGTCGATCGGCGTAGGTGTTAACACCACCCAGGCCGGGGCCAACACGGTCCGGTATTTCCCGCTGACGACCGCGGGACTGCGAAACCAGCGCTTCTTAAACTTTAATCTCGGAATGTCGAAGAATTTTCACATTCGTGAAGGAATGAAGTTTCAGATCCGCGTCGAAGCGGTCAACCTTCTTAACAATCCGTACTTCTCGCCGCCGAATCTGACGCCGGGCAACGTTCCGAATCTGTTAGATCCGACGGCCAACAATCTCGGCCGATTCGGATTCACGAGCGGGCCGACGCGGCAGCCGCCGAGAGACGTGCAGGTCGGCGGACGATTTACATTCTAGAACGCTGGTTTAGACTTTAGTACGATCAAGCTATGCGTCACATAAACGGCCGTCCCTTTACGAGGCGCTTTATGTGACGCATTTTTTTACTCTATTTTGAAGTTTTGCCTATAAAGTCGATTTTCTTATTAATAGGCAGAGTCTACACGGTTCTTTGTTAGCCACTAATTACAAATAACACGAATTAAATTCTTTATTCGTGTTATTTGTGACATTCGTGGCCACATCCCTGATTTATGAAAGCATTTCAATATTCTTGCATCGTTCTCATGTTTCTGGTTATCCCGCCGGCAGCCACGGCCGCAGGTGATATCGATCTGACTGTTGCCGCGGATGGCAGCGGTAACGTTAAGAGCGTTCAGGAAGCGATAAATAAAGTGCCCGATAACAATCCGAAGAGATTTGTTATCGCCATCAAGCCGGGCGTTTATAAAGAGCAGATCCGCGTACCCGCGAATAAACCGTTTATTTCATTCATCGGTGAATCCGCGGAAAACACTATCCTGACGTTTAACCTGTCAAATAAAGACGCCGGTTCGACATCTGCCGCTTACGCTACTTACATCGGCGGGCATGATTTTTACGCTGAGAATATTACTTTCGAGAATTCATTCGGCACCGGTTCACAGGCCGTGGCGGTTTTAGCCGAGGCCGACCGGGTAGTTTTTAAACGCTGCCGCTTCTTAGGCTGGCAGGACACGCTTTACGCCAAAAACGGACGGCAATTTTACCGGGATTGCTATATTGCGGGGCATGTCGATTTTATATTTGGCCAGGCTTCCGCGGTGTTTGAGAATTGCGAGATCCACAGCAGGGGCGACGGCTATCTTACCGCCCCGATGCGTTTTGCCGCGGATGAGCCCAGCGGGTTTGTTTTCAATAAATGCCGACTGACCGCGGAAAACACAAAAGCGGGCGTTTATCTCGGACGCCCCTGGCGGGATTACGGCCGCACGGTGTTTTTGGATACGGAAATGGATGAGTACATACGTCCGGAAGGCTGGCATAACTGGACGGCCGAACGCGAGAAAACGGCTTATTTTGCGGAATACAGATCGTCCGGCAAAGGAGCGAACAGCGCGGCGCGCGTCAAGTGGTCTCACCAGCTTTCCGAAGACGAAGCAAAGGATTTTTCGACGGAAAATTTCCTGAAAGGAAAAGACGGCTGGAATCCGAAAAAGGCGGACGATAAGTGGCTGGAAAAAAATCCGCCCGGTTGGAAGCTCGTTAGCTGGAATGAAGTATTCAAGCAAAAGCCGCTGTGGTATCAGACGGACGAAGCCGCGCGCATCGCCGATCAGCTTCTCATCTATCAAAAAGAAAACGGCGGGTGGGAAAAAAATATCGACATGGCATTGATGCTGACCCGGCAGGAAAGGGAAACGCTCGCCGCCCGGCGCTCGGACATCAGCGAAACAACCATCGATAACCGCACCACTTATACGCAGGCCGCTTACCTGGCGCGGGTGATCACGGCGAGCATGCTCAAACAAACCCCGCCGGCAAATTTTCCGAAATATAAAGAAGCGTTTAATCGCGCCCTCGATTACCTGCTGGCCTCGCAATACGATCAGGGGGGCTTTCCGCAATACTTTCCGCTAAAGAGGGGTTACTATACCCGCATTACTTTTAATGACGACGCGATGATCGGCGTGCTTGAGGTGCTGCGCGATATCGCGAGAAAAGCGGACGACTATAAATTTGTCGATGAAGAGCGCCGGGCGAAAGCCGAGCGTGCTGTTATTAAAGGAATCGCGCTTGTCCTGAAACTGCAGATTGATAGCGCGGGCAGGAAAACCGTTTGGGCGCAACAGTACGACGAGGTGACGCTTAAACCGGCGTGGGCGCGTAAATTTGAACCGCCGTGCCTGGCCAGCAGCGAGAGTGTCGGCATCGTGCGTTTTCTTATGCAGGAGAAGCGGACACCTGAGATCACCCTGGCAATAGAAGCGGCGATAGAATGGTTTCGCCAGACACGGCTGGGCGGCATTCGCTGGGTGCGAACAGACGGCCAGAACCGGGTAGTTAAAGACCCGGCCGCGCCGCCGATCTGGGCAAGATTTTATGAATTGGAAACGATGAAGCCGATATTTCTGGGGCGAGATTCGGTCATTAAGTACAATGTCGCCGAGATCGAACCGGAGCGGCGCAACGGGTACGCGTGGTACGTTTTGTCGCCCAACGAACTTTTGGAAAAAGAGTATCCGAAATGGAAGGCCGCCAAATAAAAGACTCAAATAAATTGAGAATATGCAAAACAGACGAGAATTTCTAAAAATATTAGCAATGACTGCCGGGGGTGCCGTCGGGGCGCTTGCCTTACCGCGGATCGCTTTTGGCCAGGCGGACACTGCGTGGGAGATCGTTTACCCGCAGATCCTCGGGCGCATCAAACCGCCGGTGTTTCGCAAGAAAGATTTTGTCATCACAAAATTCGGCGCCAAAGCGGGTGTCGGCAACGATTCCACGGCGGCGATCACCAAGGCGATAGACGCTTGCAGCAAATCGGGCGGCGGCCGCGTTGTCGTACCGGCGGGAGAATTTCTGACCGGCGCCGTTCATCTCAAGTCGAACGTCAATCTCTATATCTCGAAAGGCGCGACGCTGAAATTTTCCACCGACAGTTTAAAATACCCTGTCGTGTTTACCCGCTGGGAAGGCATGGAATGCATGAACGTCTCGCCGTTCATCTACGCCTTTGAGCAAAACAATATCGCCATCACCGGCGAAGGCACGCTCGACGGTCAGAGCGATAACGAGCATTGGTGGCTGTGGCACGGCAATCCGAAATACGGCTGGAAAGAAGACATGCCCAACCAAAAAGCGGCGCGCGCCAAACTTTACGACATGATGCAAAAAGGCGTGGCCGTAGAAGAGCGCGTCTTTGGCGAGGCCTCGCGTCTCAGGCCTAATTTCATCCAGCCTTACCGTTGTAAAAATGTGCTTATCGAAGGCGTCAAGATCGTAAATTCGCCGATGTGGGAAGTTCACCCGGTGCTTTGCGAAAACGTCACGGTACGCAAAGTTTGGATCTCGTCGCACGGGCCGAATAACGACGGCTGCGATCCAGAATCGTGCAAGGATGTGCTGATCGAGAATTGTTATTTCGATACCGGTGACGATTGCATCGCGATAAAGGCCGGCCGCAATGAAGATGGCCGGCGCATCGGCATCGCCACCGAAAATGTGATCATCCGCGACTGCGAAATGAAGGACGGCCACGGCGGCGTAACCATCGGGAGCGAGATCTCGGGCGGCGTGCGAAATGTCTTTGCGGAAAACTGCCGGATGGACAGCCCGAATCTGGACCACGCGCTGCGCGTAAAAAACAACGCGGCCCGCGGCGGCCTGCTGGAAAATTTTTACTTTCGTAATATCACGATCGGCCAGGTGGCGCATGCCGCGATCACGATCGATTTTAATTACGAAGAAGGGGCGAAAGGGAAATTCACGCCCGTCATGCGAAATTTTGTCGTCGATAATTTGAAGAGCGGCAAGAGCCAGTACGGGGTGGATATACAGGGTCTGGATAATGCTCCGGTATATGATGTAAGGATCTCAAACAGCGCCTTTAACAATGTGGCAAAAGGAAATGTGGTGAAAAATATCAAAGGCTCGACGCTTAAGAATGTAAGTTTTAACGGAAAGCCGGCTGACAGTTTAAAATAGATGCAGCGGCAGAGATGCCATTGAGAATTAAAAAGCTGTTAGCTGACAGCTATTAGCTTATAGCTAAACTGATTTTATTTTGTAGATCAAAATTTTCCTGTTTTATAGGCAAAGCAAGATGAAGTTTATTTTCGCATCGATCATCGCGCTGGCATTTTGGGTCACGGCGGCGTCTACGGCCCAGGCACAGATCACTATATATCTGGCCGGTGATTCAACCTGTGCGGCTAAATTGCCGGAGAAACGCCCGGAAACCGGTTGGGGAGAGATGCTGCAGCAATACTTCGAACCGGCAAAGGTGAGGATCGAAAATCACGCGCAGAACGGACGCAGCACTAAAACGTTTATTTCCGAAGGGCGCTGGCAAGCGATCGTGGATAAGTTGAAAAAGGACGATTGGGTGTTTGTCCAATTCGGCCACAATGACGAGTCGAAAGAAAAAGGTGAGCGCTACACGCCGCCTGATGCGTATCGCGCCAATCTCATTCGTTTTATCGCAGATGTGAGGGCGAAGAAGGCTCACATCGTTCTGCTGACGCCGGTGATGCGGCGTAAGTTTGATAAGGACGGCGTGTTTTTAGATACCCACGGCGAATATCCTGACATTGTTCGTAGTGTGGCTAAGGAACAAAAAGTGCCGCTTATCGATATGCATCGCAAGAGCGAAGCGGTGATAAAACGATACGGCGTCGAGGGTTCGCGGGCACTGTTTTTGCAGCTAAAGTCAGGCGAGAATGCCAACTATCCGAACGGCATCGAAGACAATACACACTTTCGCCCGGCGGGCGCGGAAGAAATGGCAAAGCTTGTCGCCCAGGGCATCCGGGAAGACAAATTGAAATTGAAAAAATATTTGAAAGAGGCCAAGTAAGCAAGATCAGTTAGCTATTAGCTGTCAGCTAACAGCCTTAAAAATTGACAATGAATTTACGAAAAAAGATTATTTTTATCCTGCTCATTTTGACGCTCCTTTCGTCGGCTTTTGCTCAAACGCGTCCCCCATCCCGGCAGCTGTCAGAGCAGATGGCTGAGACGGCGATGAACCGCATTTGGGTCGAGTCGCCCAATGGCAAAGGTATTCCGCCGAAATGGATCTATGATTTCGGCGTTATTCTAAACGGCATGAAAACGCAGTGGAATGCCACCGGCGACCGCCGTTATTTCGATTTCATCAAACGCGGAGTGGACACATTTGTAAATGACGATGGCACGATCAAAACCTATACGGTCGGAGAATACAATATCGATCAGGTGCGGATGGGTTCGGCGGTTTTAATGCTCTACCGCGTCACCGGCGAAGCGAAATACAAAAAGGCCGCCGACCTGATTCGCTCGCAGCTCAAAGGACATCCCCGCACGAACGAGGGCGGATTTTGGCACAAGAAAATTTACCCGTATCAGATGTGGCTGGACGGGCTCTATATGGGCGAGCCGTTTTACGCGGAGTATTCGCTGATATCCGGCGAAAATAATTGGGATGACATCACCAAACAGTTCATCTGGATGGAAGCCCATGTGCGCGACGATAAGACCGGTTTGCTCTATCACGCCTGGGACGAATCGAAAAAGATGCCGTGGGCGGACAAAGTCACGGGACGCGCGCCGATGTTTTGGGGACGCGCGATGGGCTGGTACGCGATGGCGCTGGTAGACGTGCTCGAGTATCTGCCGAAAGATCATCCGAAACGCGGCGAACTCATAGCCATTCTCAACCGCGAAATGACGGCGCTGGAAAAAGTGCAGGATAAACGCACCGGCCTCTGGTGGCTGATACTCGATATGCCGGCGGGGAAAGGGAATTATCTGGAGGCGTCGGCGTCGTGCATGTTCACCTATGCGATGGCCAAAGGTGTGCGGATGGGTTATCTGCCTGCAAGCTTTATGACCTCGGCAAATGCGGCCTGGAATGGCATTCAGAAAGAATTTGTCGAGAGCAAGGATTCCGGTATTAATCTGCTCAAGACGATCGGCGGAGCGGGCTTAGGCGGCAATCCGTATCGCGACGGCACCTTTAACTATTACGTAAATGAAAGAATAGTGACCAACGACCCGAAAGGCGTGGGAGCATTCATTTTGGCCGCCGTAGAAATGGAAGCAGCAATGGAAAACGCGGGCAGCGCCGCTTCCACAGCTGGGGGCCGCGGCAAGACTGTTCTTCTGGACGACTATTTGAATCACGAGCTGAAAAAAGACGAAAATGGCCGTGAGATAACCTGGCATTACAAATGGGATGAGATGTCCAATGGCGGCTATTATCTTTGGGGCGATGTTTTTAATCGCCTGGGCGCGGCGACCGCCACGCTGTCTTCGGCCCCGACGACAGCGAATCTTGCCGGCGCGAATATCTATATCATCGTCGACCCTGACACGGACAAAGAAACGCCAAACCCGAATTTCATCTCAGCTGCAGATATCAAAGCGATCTCGGGCTGGGTAAAAAAAGGCGGCGTGCTGGTGTTAATGGCAAACGATACCGGCAATTGTGAATTCACGCATCTTAATGAACTGGCAAAAACTTTCGGCATCACTTTTAACGAGGACAGTTTGAATCGCGTGCAAGGAACGCAGTTTGAGCAGGGCAAGGTTCCGGTCACCTTACCGAATGCGGTTTTTACCACCGCGAAAACTTTGTACCTGAAAGAAATTTCTTCCCTTTCGTTGAGCAAGCCGGCCACGCCGCTTCTTTCACAGAACGGCAAAGTTTTGATGGCAACCGCAAAATTCGGTAAAGGGACGGTTTTCGCGGTGGGCGATCCATGGCTTTATGATGAATACACCGACGGCCGCAAACTACCGGCGGAATACGAAAATTTCAAAGCGATGAACGATCTGAGCCGCTGGCTTTTAGCGCAGGTGAAAGCAAGATAGTATTTTTAGTGTATTTCGTGTGATTAGTGGTTAGCGTCCCGTAAATCTAATAACAGAAGAATGGGATTAACCACTAAACACACTAAACACACGAAAAGACCTGTTAGATCCCGTGTCGCCATACAAAATATCGATATGAAAAAAACCTTATTGCCTATAGTCATTTTTGTTCTTTTTGTTTCGGCATCAGCGCAAACGCGCCAGCCTTCGACCGCGACACGGCCCTTTGTCGTTAAGACAAAACAGCAGGTTGCCGATATTCAAAAAACGCTGGAAGGACAGCCCGGAAACAAGAACGAAGACATCGTTGCCGCGGGCGGCATGCAGATGCGGGTCGCTGTCTTTCACGACGAGAAACGCGAAAACGATCCGGTCGAAGTTCACGATACCTCGGACGATATTTATTACGTGCTTAAAGGCACTGCCACGCTGATGCTCGGCGGCTCGCAAGTCGATGCGACAGAGATCTCGCCGGGCGAATGGCGGGCAAAGACAGCGACGGGCGGGCAAAAGGTGGTCATCAAAAAAGGCGATCTGATCATCGTGCCACGCGGGACGCCGCACCAGCGAACGGTCACGGGAAAGGGCTTTTCCATGATATTGATCAAGGTCTTTGCGCAGCAGCAACCGGCGAAATAAGGCCGTCACGAGATTGCCGCGAAATTTTCGACAAGGAAGATAAATTTGCGATAAAATAAGGCTGAAATTAAAGTAATGCCACGAAAGAACCCCGCCATTTTTAGTAATCTCAACTCCGAGAAAAACGGCACCACCGCCGAAGAGGTCGTGACGCGCCTGCGCGACATGATCCACAGGGGCGAATTGTCGCCGGGTGACCGTCTTCCGCCGGAGCGTGATCTGGCCAAAATACTCGGGGTGAGCCGGCCGACCCTGCGGGCGGGTATCAGATCGCTGGCGACGGTAGGTATTTTGCAATCGCGCCAGGGTGCCGGAACTTTTGTCGCCGAGCGGGGCGAATCGCCGATGCTGGATAGCAGCCCGCTGCGGATGCTTTCGGCGCTTCACGGTTTTACTTCGGATGAGATGTTCGAGGCGCGCTTGGCCCTGGAAATGAGCATCGCGGGCCTGGCGGCCGAGCGCGCGACCAGCGAACAAATGACGCTGATGGCCGAGGAGATCGCGGGAATGTACGCTTCGCTAAATGAACCGGAGCAGTATCTGGTTCACGACATGAAATTTCACCAGACGATCGCGGCCGCATCTAATAATCGCATTCTTACGTCGCTCATGAACATGATCGCGACTATACTTTTTGACAACCGCAGCAAAACCGTAAAACGGGCGAAGGACCTGAAACAATCTGCCGAGCAGCATCACAATATCTATCGGGCGATGCGTGAGCGCGATCCGGAAGTGGCCCGCCGCGCGATGCATGACCATCTTATCGAAACTCAAAAAGCGCAGCGGCTCGAGGAACAGGAAGACGCCGCCGCTCTTAACGGCAGCAGTTCCGCCGACTGACGGTACGCAATGATGCCCCTTTATAGAACCCGCGTTTCTCTGGGCCATCTTTGGACTGGCCCTGTTTCCGATTTGCATTTATCCCCAAACAAAACGAACTGTTCCCCCTTCTATTTCCCCTAATATTTCCAGCGTATGGACCGCCGACAACGGCGATGGGACATACAAAAATCCGATCATCCACGCCGATTATTCCGATCCCGATGCTGTCCGCGTCGGCGACGATTTTTATATGACGGCATCGAGTTTTAACGCGGCGGCGGCGTGTGGGCCCCGTCGATGCGTTTTCACGACGGCGAATTTTACATCTACTATGGCGACCCCGACTTTGGTATTTACATGACCAAAGCAAAAGATCCGGCAGGCATTTGGTCAGAGCCGAAGCTCGTAAAAGAGGCAAAAGGTTGGATCGACCCATGCCCTTTTTGGGATGATGACGACAATGCTTATTTGATCCACGCATTTGCCGGAAGCCGCGCGGGCGTCAAGAGCATTCTTGTCGTCAATAGGATGAGCGCCGACGGCACGCAGCTTTTGGACGACGGCGGTTGTTATCTCACAACTTTCAAAACTTATTGCAACTTTTTTTGGTCTTGAACTTTTATTCTCATTAGTCAAAAACGTCACGAAGAAGCCGTAGAAAACGGATGCCCTGCCCAGTGCTTACCGGTTATAAAACCCTTTCCTAAAAGTTATACAATACAAAACCATGTTGCAATGTCTTTTGCAATTTACCGTTCAGAACCCATTAACCTTCAAAAACTTAAAGGAGAATATATATGAGATCGATTTTACGACTGACTTTACTTACCACAATAATTTTAGTTTCAAGTACCGCTGCGTTTTCGCAAAGAACTACGCTGGGTACGGGCTGCCTTGTCGTCGGAACTCCTCCGACTCCGACCGGACAACGGGACGATACATATTTTTACACGGACTGCTATCTAAGCCAATCCGGTGAAACAACTGATAAAGAGAGGCTTCAAAGAGCTATTGACGGCGCACGCGAGTCTACTCTCATCTTTAACGAATCTGATTACCGGATCAACGGGCATTTGACCATTAACTACCCGAAGACAACCCTGGAAGGCTTTGCGCCCGCTGAAGGCGGCGTTACCATTTCGAAGATAACTCTAACAGTGAGCAGCGATAGCATTTTTCGTATTGGCACGGGAATTAAGGGAATCACTATCAAAAATCTTGGCCTCGCTGCTTCTTTAACTTCGAATACCTACGGCATAGAAGCGCTGGGTACCACCGGATCGAATTCCAGCCAGATGTTTCACTTCAGCAATTTGTGGATCGCGGGTTTTTCTAAAGGTATCTATGCTCACACCACGGACAGCGTTAAAGGCTGGCAGTTTGACGATGTCCACATCGAGGATACTGTTTTCGCGGGGTGTGAATACGGCATCTACCTCGACACTCAAAATACGGGCTGGCAGATGAATAATTTGGCGTTCTCGTCTGGAGAAGGTCAAAATGGGATCCACATTGAGTATGGCGGATACATTAATATGAACCTGATGGTGGGCAATGGTGTAGTTGTCCCGAACACGTCCACGTACTTGGCCGGCGAATTTATTCGCATTGAAGGACATCATGGGCCGGTAACAATGCAAAATATTAATGCGGAGGGCTATAAAGTCATTGATCGTGAATGGCCTCGATAGTTTTAAGGGTTTTCCGATAATGATTTCCAATAGCGATCTGCAGGAGTGTCACTGGGTAGACGGAGGGGTCACTAAGCCTTCCGTTGTTTTCAAAAACACGACAGTGGTTTCTCAGGCCAACAGTTATGCCTGTTACGGAAAGGTGGCCCGACCGAGCATTGAAGGCTGGGCAGAAGTTTACTCGACTGGTGACAAGTTCTGCTATGACACCACTGCC
>DASYKT010000047.1:0-17887 GCA_035995185.1 Pyrinomonadaceae bacterium | reverse complement strand
ATCAAACGCACGCACCTGGATCTTCGGATTGTGCTTCGCCAATACCTTCGTGATCGCCGCCGTCAACGTCGTCTTCCCGTGATCTACGTGTCCTATCGTCCCGATATTTACGTGCGGCTTGCTTCGATCGAATTTTTCCTTGCTCATACTGTCTCCGTCTGTTTAGTATCGCCAGCGTCTCGCTGGCTGTGTCGGCGGCGTCTCGCCGCCATTCTTATTTTTATACGAGAGCGAGACGCCCTCACGACAGCCCCCGTCCAAAAAATGGAACGGCGGCGTTACATCAAACTAGCTGGCTGCTCCCTTGACCTTGGCGATAACTTCTTCCGCCACGTTGCGCGGGGCCTGGTCATAACGCGCGAAGTGCATCGTCGAGGTAGCGCGTCCCTGCGTCGCCGAGCGAAGGTCGGTCGTATAACCGAACATCTCCGACAGCGGCACGTAAGCCGTCACCACCTGAACGCCGCCCGGACGCGGTTCCATCTTTTCGATCTGGCCGCGGCGCTTATTAAGGTCGCCATTGACCGATCCCATATATTCTTCCGGCGTCACGACTTCGACCATCATGATCGGTTCGAGCAATACCGGCGTGGCCTTTTTAACGGCATCCTGGAACGCCAGCGAACCGGCGATATGGAACGAACGCTCGTCCGAATCGACCTCGTGATACGAACCGAACACGAGACGAACGCGAATATCCACCAGCTCGTAACCGGCCAGGTAACCGCGCGCCATCGCGTCTCTGATACCTTCGGAAACAGGCTTGATGAACTGGCGCGGAATAACGCCGCCCGAGATCTTGTCTTCGAACACGTATCCCTCGCCCGGGGCCGGTTCGATCTCCACTTCGACGTGGCCGAACGCACCGCGTCCACCCGTCTGTTTCTTATATATTTCTTTACCCGGCGCCGCTTTGGTGATCGTTTCGCGATAAGCAACCTGCGGTTTGCCGACGTTGGCTTCGACGCCGAATTCGCGCTTCATGCGGTCAACGATAATTTCGAGGTGAAGCTCACCCATACCGGCAATGATCGTCTGGCCGGTTTCGTGGTCGGTATTAACGCGGAAACTGGGATCTTCCTGGGCCAGGCGATTGAGCGCGATGCCCATTTTGTCCTGGTCGGCGCGGGTTTTCGGTTCCACCGCCACACGAACGACCGGATCCGGAAATTCCATCGATTCCAAAATGATGCGGTTGGTTTCGTCGCAAACGGTGTCGCCGGTGGTGACATTTTTCATGCCGCCGATGGCGACGATCTCGCCGGCGCTCGCCTGTTCGATATCTTCACGCTTGTTGGCGTGCATCAACATCAAACGGCCCACGCGTTCCTTGCTTTCCTTGATCGGGTTATAAGCATACGAACCGGATTTGATCGTGCCGCTATAGATACGAACGAAAGCCAGCTGTCCGAGGTGCTTGTCAGCCATCAGCTTGAACACCAGGCCCGAAAAAGGAGCCTTGGGGTCAGCCGGGCGCTCTTCCATCTCATCCGTTTTCGGATTGATACCCTCGATCGCTTTAACATCCAGCGGGCTGGGCAGAAAATCGACTACCGCGTCAAGCAAAGTCTGCACGCCTTTATTCTTAAAGGCTGTTCCGGTTACGACCGGAACGATGGTCATGGCGATCGTGCCTTTACGAAGGGCAGCGCGAAGCTCCTCTTCGGTGATCTCCGTGCCTTCGAGATATTTTTCCGTCAAGCTGTCGTCGATGCTGGCAATGGCTTCAACCATTTTCTCGCGTTCGGCCTTGGCTTTTTCCACAAGCTCCGCAGGAATATCCGTCACCTGGTATTCAGCGCCTTTGGCCTCGTCATTCCAGATATTCGCCTTCATCTTGATCAGATCGACCACACCGACAAACTTATCTTCTTCGCCGATCGGCATCTGAATAGCAACCGCATTAGCACCCAAACGCTTTAAGATCGAATCGAACGAACGTTCGAACGAGGCGCCTGCGCGATCCAGCTTATTGATAAAGCAGATACGCGGAACGCCGTACTTATCGGCCTGACGCCAGACGGTTTCAGACTGCGGTTCGACACCGGCCACGCCGTCAAAAACGGCAACCGCGCCGTCAAGAACGCGCAGTGAACGCTCCACTTCCATTGTGAAGTCAACGTGTCCCGGGGTATCGATAATATTAATGCGATATTCGACACCACTGCGGGCCCAGAAACAAGTGGTCGCAGCGGAAGTGATCGTGATGCCACGCTCCTGCTCCATCCAGTCCATCGTCGCGGTTCCTTCATGAACCTCACCGATCTTGTGCGAAACACCGGTGTAGAACAGCACGCGCTCGGTCGTCGTGGTCTTACCCGCGTCGATGTGCGCCATGATGCCGATGTTCCTGAATTTATCTAATGCTATGTTAGCCATGACTGCTTAATATAAATGTCTAAAAATAAAGTGCTTATAAATAAATGACGGCAGAACCGATGGGGCTCTGCCGCTCACGAAAATTAAAACCTGTAATGCGCGAACGCCTTGTTGGCCTCAGCCATACGGTGCGTATCGTCTTTCTTTTTAATGGCGTTTCCGCGTCCGTTGGCCGCGTCGAGAATTTCGCCTACCAGGCGGTCCTGCATAGTTTTTTCGCCGCGATTGCGGGCAAAACCGACCATCCAGCGAATAGCTAATGTATTGCGGCGGTCACGGTTTACTTCGAGCGGGACCTGGTAAGTGGCGCCGCCGATACGGCGGGACTTGACTTCCAGCGCCGGCGCTACGTTATCGAGCGCTTTCTTGAATACTTTCAGCGCCTCATCGCCGGTCTTTTGCTGGACCTGGTCCATCGCACCGTAAAAGATCTTTTCGGCGACGGCTTTTTTACCCTGCCACATCAGGCCGTTAATGAACTTGGTCACCATGATGCTGTTGTATACCGGATCCGGTAAAACTTCTCTTTTTCCTGCAACTCTTCTTCTAGGCATATCTTTTTTAGTTGGCAGTCTTTACTGCCTGGTGTCTATTGCTGCTGCATTCTCAAATTAGTGGTCAGTGACCGGTGGCCAGTGCTTTACTGCCTTCCGCCGCCGCCTACTGCCTTCTTACTTGGTCGCTTTCGGACGTTTTGCGCCGTATTTCGAACGTGACTGGTTTCTGTTTGCGACACCGGCGGAATCCAGCGTTCCGCGGATCACGTGATAACGCACACCCGGCAGGTCTTTGACACGGCCGCCGCGGATCATCACGATCGAGTGTTCCTGCAAATTGTGGCCGATGCCGGGAATATAGGTCGTGACCTCGATGCCGTTGGTCAGGCGGACACGCGCCACTTTACGAAGGGCCGAGTTAGGCTTCTTCGGGGTTTGCGTGTACACGCGGGTGCAAACGCCCCGTTTTTGCGGGCAGCTCTGCAGCGCCGGGCTCGAAGTCTTATATTTAACGGCGTGGCGTCCTTTGCGAATAAGTTGATTAATTGTCGGCATATTTTCTAGTATCACCACCGTCGCCTTCTTTTGTCGGCGGCTGTCGCGAGTGCGTCTTGCTCTCGCTATGTCAAAATCAAACGAAAATAACCCCTAAACCTGCCTCTTACCGGAAAAAATCTTTTCCGGCAGTAAGCGCAAGCGGTTACCTTGCACTAAATGTAATTGTTCTGAACTAACGGGTTATGCCTTAGCTTTTCTGTAGCGTGCGCCAATTCGTTATAAAAGGCGGGTATTTTTAGGAAGTATCTCAACTTCGCACCGGATATTGAACGTTAAAAACGCATATCCGGCTTTACGCTACAATAATTTTCAAACGGCTAACCTTATAAATAGAAGGCAAAACTGTCGCCTGCTATTCTTACCTGTCCGGCCATTAAAGTCCGAAACCGTAGATTCTATGTGTTTGAGGGGTCTTTGTCAACCACTGCGGGGTTAATTTGTGATGTTTTTCTCAAACCGGCCCAAACGCTAAAAAGGCCGCTTGACCGCCTCAAGGTTCGTAAAGGCGGCCCAAGCCCGCTTTTCTACTGTGCTTTGGGTGCCGCGGTCTGACTTATTTCCGGCGGAAGCGGATAAACCCTTTGGGTTTCCAGCGCGATCTGAGCGGCAAGGCGCAATTCCTTAAGCTGAATTCCCTGGCTGATCGGGTCGGCCAAAGCCATGTTTTCTTTACCCATCAGACGAAACACCGATTCCAGGTTAGAGGAAACCCCGGTCAGTACACCGGCGTATTTTTGCCGCGCCTCGGTTCCGGGCTTGTCGTCCGCACCCGGCGTGGGAAAGCGGTTGACTGTTTTGACGATATCGCCGGCCATATCAAAAGCGCGTGTCTTATCTATCTTGAGTGCGATGGGGAGGGCCAGTTGCATGGTCCAGAGTTTCGAAGGCTTAGTTTCAACCTTCTCCAGCACTTTCCAGCCTTCGCTTAATGTATCGAAAGCCGCCTCGCGCTTTTTCAATTCGACCAGTTTCGCCGCGATCTTAAACAATCCTTCGGCTTTCATCTCCGGGTCTTCCACCAGGCCGATCACGTATTGCGCCGATTCAATGTCATTTTCTTTCAGGCAGCCGTCCAACACTTCTTCCTTGATAAAAGAGTATTGCCCCTTTTTAAAAATATCTTTCGGGTCGGCGTCTTTTAAGCCGACTGTTATAATTTCGAACGTGCTGAAGTCCATTTTTAGCCTGGTGTCGGCCGCGACGCGAAATTTCTTTGCCTCCAGCGCGTAAAAAGAAGCGCTCAGCCAAAGAGAGTTTTTCAGGCTTTTGCTGGTGGCCGATTCCGCTTCCGAGATGGTCTGCGCCAGCTTGTCCTTGCTGGCCCTGATCCTTTCCCGCACTTCGTCTTCTTCTTTTTCGGAATCGGACCTTTTGCTGCTCAGTGACGTATAGATCGCGTAGGCTTTGGGATACAATTCCGGGCTTACCTGCTTCATATCGGGCAGCCCATATTTCATTATGTCGATATACAGCCGCGTCGGCTCATCATTTTCCAGATCGGCTAGCGCCGCTTCGCCCAGCCTGACCATAAAGTTGTAAAACCTCCGGCGAAGTTCGACCGGCGTTCGGCTGTCGCGATATTCCGATGCTAAAAATATCAGCGTATTGCCCACATATGCTGCTTCAAGATGCGTCTCGTAATAATCCAAAACCGCGCTAAGCACCCTGTATGCCGCACTACGATTCAGCTCTCTCAATTTGTCTACTACCAGATGCGTTTCATAAGTAACGCCGCCGGTGGCGATCTTTGAAATGATCCTGGTAGCAAAAACATTCGGGTCTACGCCCATATCAAGGTCCCAAAACTCGATCGGTGAAGCTCCTTGATCGGTAAAATATTTCTTTTCAACTTTCACCGCCAAGGCGGGAGAATATTTTCTCAATAGAGATAAAATTCCGCTTTTTTGCCGGTTTGCCTGAGATTCTGAAAACTGATCTTTGTTATCGATGGTTTCGTCCAAACACTCCAGGGCAATAGAATTCGCCGTGTCGTAATAATTCTTGACCTTATTTTCGAAAATAAACCTTATTATATGAATGCGAAGTGTACACCGCTGCGGAGCATCGTCGACCTGCTTTATATTCGACCGCATTACCGCTAGGTTCGCGGCTCTCCGCTCATTTTGATAGGCTTCCTGCTTTTTAGCCATATCTATCTGGGCGGAAATATCGGCAGGTGAAAAGGCAAGCCATATAAATAGACAACAGGTAAAATTGCGGCCAACTTTTTGCATATTTGCAACACCTTCCCAGACTCAAAAGTATATGCGTCATAAAACAATTTATGAAACTCTCTAATTAAGAGAATTTCATAAATCGTCTTGTCATCAACCGACTAGAACACAGAACGAATCAACCATACACTCCTAAGAGTCTCCGCAGCTGCCCGAACAATAGCTGGCCAGAGGCTGTTCTCCGTTTTTATTGCAAGAAACACTACATGTACTTCCAGTACAAGCATCTCCGGAGCAGGAAATGAGACTGCCGTTAGGGCAGGTTACCTGAACAAAGCAAGATGCTTTAGCCTCGGTAGAAAAAACCATAAAAAAACTAAGAGCCAGAGAAAGGAATCCTAGCATTGAGAGCCTCATAACGAGTTTACTATTCATTTTTCCTCCTAACTTCGGGCAAGGGCCCGCGTCAAAAACAAGACATTTGGGAGTTTGGCAAGAATTGCGAAACTTTGCAGTGAGTATACTCCCGGGCGGCTTGTGAAGCAATAAATTTCCGGGAGCGCGCGCCACATTAGCAATAAACATCGTAAAGCGGGTTTGGGTCCTTTTCACGTTGAAAACAAATAAGTTAAGGTTTGGCAGGGCTGCTTGCGCTTGGTTCTTCCGGCAGCGGATACTTCCGCTCGGTTTCCAGAGCGATCTGCGCCGCCAAGCGCAATTCCCTAAGCTGAATTCCCTGGCTGATAGGGTCTGCCAGGGCCATGTTTTCCTTGCCCAGCAGGCGAAAGATCAGATCGAGATTGTACGAAACGCCCGTCAAGGTATCGGCGTATTTTTGCCGCGCTTTGGTGCCGGGTTTGTCATCCGGGCCCGGCGTGGGAAAGCGGTTGACGGTCTTGACGATATCGCTCGCCATATCGAAGGCGCGCGTTTTATCGATCGTAAGCGCGATCGGAATAGCCAGCTGCATCGTCCATATCTTCGACGTTTTATTCTCCGCCTTTTCCAGCGCTTTCCAACCTTCATCCAAAGTATCGAAAGCCGTTTCACGTCTTTTCAATTCAACCAGCCGGGCCGCGATCTTAAATAGTCCCTTGACTTGAAATTCCGCGCTCTTTACCAGCTTTACGATATACCCTGCCGTTTCGATGTCGTTCTCCTTTAAACAGGGGTCAAGGAGATCCTGGACGTAAAAAAAGTCGCGCGCATCGGCGTAGAGGCTCGAAAGCTCTCTCATTCTCATTCGGGAGTCTGCCGCGACACGAAATTTCTTCTCCTCGAGGGCAAGCACTGAGGCCTGCAGCCAGAGAGTGTCTTTCAGTTCCGGATTTTCGGCCGATTCCGCCTCTGAGATGGTTTGCGCCAGCTTGTCTTTGGCGGCGTTAATGCGCTCCATCGCCCCATCTTTTTCTCTCTCGTATTCGGAGCTTTTGCTGCTCAGCGCGTTAAAAATAGAAAACGCGCGCGGGTATAATTCCGGGCTTATTTGCTTGATATCGGGGAGCGCGTTTTTGAGTAGTTCAACAGCCAGGCGAGTCAGGTTTTCATTTTCCGGTTGAGTCAGGGCGGCCATGCCGAACCTGGCCACAAAATTATGGAATCTCTTTCGCAGTTGGACAGGTGTTTCCGGATCGAGATAGTGCGGGCTTAAAAATATCAGATCGGTTTCTTCATAAACCGTTTCGATATTTGCTTCGTAGTAGTCTAAAGCGGCGCTCAGCACGCGAAATTTTGCTCTTTTATTGACCGCGTCCAACTTATCGACCAGGGAAACTATCGAGGAAGGCTTATCGCCGCCGGCCATTTTCGAAATAGCACGGTCGGCCACTTTGTCGGGGTTTCCGCCTATGTCTAACTCCCAATCCGCAAAAATAAGAGAATCAGGCTGGTCGGTAAAATATTTCTTTTCGGCCTTCACGGCGAGTTCGGGCGAATATTTTCGCAGCAGGGATAAGATGTGATTTTTCTGTGTTTGGAACAGCATCTGCGAGAATTGATCTTTATTGGCCACGGTTTCGTCCAGGCACTCCAGCGCCAGCGCGTTTGCCGCCTCATAATGATCGCTGATCTTCTTTTCAAAAATAAACTGGAGTATCAGAACGCGAAGAAGACAGCGCTGCGGCGCATCGTCAACGAGCTTAATATTCGGCCTCAGGATACTGAGATTAGCTGCCCGCTGCTGATTCTGATAAGCTTCCTGTTTTTTTGCGCGATCTGCTTGCGCGTTGATACTAAGCGCGGCAAAAGCAATGAGAGACAGCGTGCCCGGCAGCCGGAGTTTTAAGATTCTTCTGATCATTTAAATTCGGCCTTTCGGGAGCCTGGCAGGCGGCTATTTTTGCCCGCATTATACTGCAAAAGATCGTGCTTTCCGTGAAATTCCTTGCTCACTTGGATTTTCCCTGTTTAAAGCGCTATATTTTCATTTGAAATTAATTCTGGTCCTGATCGCATTACGTAAAGACTCAAAACATATGAATACCACCCGCCTTTCAAAGGTTGCCTTTGCGCTCTTTTTTGTCCTTTCCGCCCTTGCCGGGTTCGCCCCGGCCCAGGCGCTGACCCCGTTAACAGCGGCAGATTATGCCCGCGCGGAAAAATTCCTTTCCTATAACACCGGCCCGCTGGTAGACCACGGCCCCGTTCGCCCGAATTGGCTCGCAGGCGACAAGTTCTGGTACCGCGTGATGACGCCGGCCGGGAGCGAGTTCATCATGGTCGATGCGGCCAGGGGAACGCGCGCGCCGGCCTTTGACCAGGCCAAGCTGGCGGCGGCGTTATCCACGGCGTCGGGCGGAAAGTATGAAGGCGCCAGGCTGCCTTTTATCGCTTTGGAATTTACGCCGGACATGGGTTCGGTAATGTTCCTGGCGGCCAAGAAAGCGTGGAAGTGCGACATTAAGGCTTACACCTGCGCGGAAAATACGGAATCGAAAGCAGCGCCTGTGCGCGGCAGCGGCGCGCCGGAAGTAATGTCGCCCGACGGAAAGAAGGCGGCCTTTATTCGCGGCTTTAACCTGTGGGTGCGCGACACGGCCACTAATAAGGAAACGCAGCTGACGACCGACGGCGTGAAAGATTTCGGCTACGCGACCGACAACGCCGGCTGGCGCAAGAGCGACCGCCCGGTGCTGCTCTGGTCGCCGGATTCGAAAAAGATCTCGACCTTTCAGCAGGACGAGCGCAACGTAAGCGATATGTACCTGGTCTCGACCAATGTCGGCAAGCCGAAACTACAGGCCTGGAAATATCCTTTGCCCGGTGACAAGGATGTCGCCATGATCTCGCGCGTGATCATCGACGTCGATACGCCCAAGGTCATTCGTCTGCAGCTGGCCCCCGATGCGCACCGCAGCACCATCTGCGACGACATCGTTTGCAGCGGCAGCTTTGACGATAACGAGTGGAGCGAAGACAGCTCGACGCTCGCTTTTATTTCCAGTTCGCGCGATCACAAGCAGGCAAAGTTTCGCATTGCCAATCCCGCCACCGGCGAAGTAAAAGAAGTGTTCGAGGAAGTTTCACCGACGCAGTACGAAGCGGGCCAGGGCAGCGCGAGCTGGCGCTACCTGCCGAAAACGAACGAGGCCCTCTGGTATTCGGAACGTGACGGCTGGGCGCATCTTTACCTCTACGACCTGACGACCGGAAAAGTGAAAAACCAGATCACATCGGGCGAGTGGGCGATCTCTGAAGTTCTTCGCGTGGATGAAAAGGCGCGCAAAATATGGTTCAATGCCGGCGGGCGCGAAACCGGGCGCAACCCTTATCACAGCCATTTCTACAGTGTCGGCTTTGACGGGAAAGATCTGAAGCTTCTGACCCCGGACGACGGCCATCACGACATCACGCTCTCGCCTTCAGGCAAATATTTTATCGATAGTTATTCGAAGATCGACACGCCGTTTGCGAGCGTGCTCAGAGACAGCGACGGCAAGACCTTGGCCGCTCTGGAAAAGATGGATGTCTCGCGGCTGGCCGCGGCGGGCTGGAAAGCGCCCCTGCCGGTCACGCTTAAAGCGCGCGACGGACAAACCGATATTTACGGCGTGATGTACGTGCCGACCGATCTCGATCCGAAAAAGAAATACCCGATCATCAACAATATCTATCCCGGCCCACAGGGCGGAAGCGTCGGCAACTGGGGATTTGCGCCCGCCAGCGGCGATTCGCAAGCGCTGGCCGAACTGGGCTTTGTGGTCGTAAAGATCGAGGGAACCTGCAACCCCCTGCGTTCCAAGAAATTCCACGACGCCTGTTACGGCAACATGGCGGACAATACCTTGCCCGACCAGATAACCGCGATGCAGCAGCTGGCCGCAAAATATCCTTACATCGACCTTAGCCGCGTCGGTGTCTGGGGACACTCCGGCGGCGGCTATGCCACGGCGGCGGCAATGTTCCGCTATCCCGATTTCTTCAAGGTCGGCATCTCCGAATCCGGCAATCATGACAACCGCAATTACGAGGACGATTGGGGCGAGCGCTACATTGGCCTGCTGGTCGAAAAAGACGGCAAGAACAACTATGAGCCGCAAGCCAACCAGATCGACGCCAAAAATCTCAAAGGCAAATTGATGCTCGCGCACGGCACGCTGGACGATAATGTTCCGCCGTACAACACGCTGCTGGTGGTCGATGCGCTGATCAAGGCGAACAAGGATTTCGACCTGCTGCTGATACCTAACGTCCGGCACGGCTATGCCGAGGCGAGCTTTTATATGATGCGCCGCCGCTGGGATTATTTCGTGCGTAACCTGCTCGGCACTGAACCGCCGAAAGAATACGTGCTGAAATCAAAACCCGATCCGCGAAACGCGCTGCAGTAAATATGGAGCGCGGGCATCCTGCCCGCAAGCGCGGCCGCGTCGCGCTGACCGGCGCTGGGTAAGGTATTTTATCGCTGACGCGATCTATGCGGGCAGGATGCCCGCGCTCCATAAAGATATGCCTGATGCCGCTCCAAAACCTGCCTCCCGCATCGATTCCGTCGATCTTCTGCGCGGGCTGGTAATGGTCATCATGCTGCTCGACCATGTGCGCGAGTACGTCCATTCCGAAACATTTCTTTATAGCCCGACCGACCTTTCAAAAACCAGCGCCGCGATCTTTTTCACCCGCTGGTTGACGCATTTCTGCGCGCCGACTTTTGTCTTTCTCGCCGGGACCAGTATTTATCTGCAGCTTTTACGCGGGAAAAGCCGCGCGGACCTGGCGCGATTTCTTGTCACCCGCGGTTTATGGCTGATCCTGCTGGAATTTACGGTGATCAGGTTTTCGATATTTTTTAATCTCGATTACACCTTTTTTGGAATGGCCGAGGTGATCTGGATCTTTGGCGTTTCGATGATCGTGATGGCGGGGCTTATTTATCTGCCGGTGCGCGTGGTCGCGATAGGCGCCGTTGCGATGATCGCGTTTCATAATCTACTGGACAGGTTTTCCGTGCCGGCGGCGACCGCGTTTGCCGGAACACCGCCGCCCGATATGCTGCAGAAATTGTGGTTCATCCTGCACCAGCCCGGCGGCATACCGCTTTTCGGCGACACCAAAATGTTTATCGCTTATCCGTTAATTCCCTGGATCGGGGTAATGGCGGCAGGCTACGGGCTGGGCGTCGTCTACGGTTGGGAAGCGCAGCGGCGGCGGAAATTTTTGTTCCGGCTGGGACTCGTTCTGACCGGCCTTTTCGTGTTTGTCCGCGCGATAAATATTTACGGCGACCCGTCGCCCTGGGCTACGCAGCCGACGGGGCTGTTCACTTTCCTGTCATTCTTTAATACGACAAAGTATCCGGTCTCGCTGCTCTTTCTGCTGATGACGATCGGGCCCGCGCTGCTGTTATTGGCGGGGGCAGACGGAATAAAAAAGGACGACAATTTACTAAACAAGGTCCTGATAACTTTCGGCCGGGTCCCCTTCTTTTATTTTATTTTGCAGATGTTCATCTCGCACGGCGCGGGCGTTTTGCTCGGCTACCTGGCCGGTAAAGATACCGCTTATCTTTTTTATAATTTTCCCGCTTCAGCGACCGGCGCGCCGCCCGGGGCCGGATTTCCCTTGTGGGTGGTGTATGCGGTGTGGATCGCGGGCTTGATAATTCTCTACCCGCTCTGTCTCTGGTATGGAAAGCTCAAAAAAGACAGGCACGGATTTCCTTACAGCTATCTTTGATCCTTTACTTTACATCCCGTAAATTGTCCGGGCTTTGCAACTCAACCGCTATTTGAGCGGCCACCCTCCACCCGCGATTCCGGATCGCAGCGCTTAGTTTGCCTGCCTGGTCAAAATTTTCCCGCGCTAAAAAGCTAAACAGGTTTTCAATGCTCGTGGAGATGCTCTTTAGCAAATTATTTTTAAATGGCTTTCTATGGTCGGGGTCCGACGTTCTTTCCGGATGAGGCTGCGGCGCGTTATTAATAATTACTATTAAAGCTCTTGCCCGATCGAGTGTTCTGTTTTTGTCTATTTTGTTTGTCAACAAAACCGCCGAGGTTAGGTGGTCTATTTTTACGTCGAGAGAAAATGAAGTCTCACTTTCCAAAGATCTCCAGCAACTATCAAGTGCCGCGGAAGCTTCTCTAAGCTTGTCCAGTTCAACAGACCTTGCCGCGATACGGTAATAAGCGTAGCCGCGGATATCGTTTGAATTGACGTTCTTTAAAACAAGCTCAGCCGTGTCCATATCGTTAAAAGCCAGCGCACCTCGTAAAACCTGGTTCACGAGAAAAGTATCCCGGTAAAAAGTAAAGTCTTCGTCATGATATGCATCCACACTCATCACTAACTCGAACGCTTTCTTGAATTCCCGTGCGTCCAGTGCCATTCCTGCAATCTGCCAAATGAACTGCTGCCTGAAGTATTTATTCCGGGTCGCATTTGCGATCTCAATAAGCGCGTCCATTTTTTCTTTTTCCGGCCGGAAATATGTTCCTCTCAGCAGCTCATTCTGCTCGTTGGACTGGGTGGCGATCGTCTCCTTTAGACTCGACAGCAATAACAAAGCGCGGGCAAGTTTGTCAGGGAAAAGTTCCTGAAGCTGGGGCCGGGAATCTTCCAAAAGCCTTATGCTCAAGGTCAAAAGAGGTGTTTCTTCACGATCGACGAAAGCTTTTTCCGCCAGCCGCAGGACCATGCTCAGATATCTCTGTTTAATATCGGTCGAGGTAGCCTCGCTGACAAACGGCTGGCTCAGCGCCACCAGCGCGATCTTGTCCCTATCGTTAATATCCGGTCGGGTTTCGTAAAAATTCAGCACCGCATTTAGCAGATCATCTCTGACCGTGCTATTTACAACCAGCAGTACGTTGGTCAAAAGAGCTATCTGAGTTCGGATCTTTCCTGACACTATGCCGGCTTGCAATCTTTTTATTTCCGCATTCCGGTCTTTCCCGGCATTAGCCGCAGCCTGCTCCGATGTTATTCCCAGCGCGGCATACTTGTTCTGAAGATTATTTCCCGCCGCCGCCGAAAACTTCCCGGAATAATAAAAGCAATTTAATTTCCAATCGCGAATATCGTCAGTTGAGAACCAGTCGAAATTGTTCGTCATGTCCGCCAGGCAATCCGTTGCCAGCGCGGCGCCGTCGTCATAAAAGCGCGTCACTTTTCGATCGAAAATAAATTTCACGACCTGCAGGCGTAAATAACATCGCTGCGGCGGATCTTGTACTGCATTGATCTCATCCCGCATCCGAACCAGGCGCGAAGCTCTCTGCTCGTTGGCATACACAGCCCCTTCCGGCGGCTGCGCTGCTGCCGTTTTTTTATCGTCATCACTCGTTTGCGCGAATGTCAGTTGAACGCCCACACAGACGAAAAATAGAAGTAAAATTTGGAAGTTTTGCGGAAGGGTTTTCATGACTTTAGTGTCCCGAATACCAATCATATCCGCTTTCGGCCCAGAAATCTTTCGGGCGCTTGTCGGTGAATTCGATACGGCCGATGCGCTTGATGTTTTTGATGCCGTATTTCATCGGCGTGACCAGCCGCAGCGGCGCGCCGTGCTCGATCGTCAGCGGCGCAAAATTCATTTCATAGCAAAGCAGTGTCTGCGGGTGCAGCATGCTCTGCATATCCATCCCGACATAATAGCCGCCGTCCGGCGTGATCAATGAAACGTAAGGAACGGGACTGACATCCCCCTTATTCCCCGTGCCCCGCAAATATTTCGCGCTGACGCTTGAAAGGAGGACGTTTGGTTTGAACTTTTCAATAAAATCCGAGAACCGCACGCCCGCCCAGTGCGTGATCGTGCTCCAGCCTTCGATGCACTTAAGCTCCGTGATCATCTCGGTGCGCGGCAGCGCCTTGATATCTTCGAGTGTCAAAAGCAGCCCCGGTATTTTTTCCGACGTCGGGCCGTTATCTTTGGGCGGCGTTAATTCACCGCGCGCGGCCGCGTCTTTCGCCCGCTTGGCGTCGACCTCTTTTTTCTCGGCTTCGGTTGCGCCGGTTACAGCTGCTGCGGTTTCGTAAGAGATATCGTCTTTATATTGCGGATGATCCCGCTCATCGTAAACACCCAAAACCTGCAGCCGCCATCTCAGAGGGTCAAATCCTTCGCTCATTCCCTCGCCGCCGTTGACGCGCAGCTGGCCGATGCGCTCCTTTGGAAACTCGGGCGCCAGATTCGCCGGGCTGTAATAAATTTTTGACAGCTGTTCGTTGGTCTTGAATGTGCGCGTGAAAATGCTGTCCCACAAGCCCGCTTGTTCCGGTTGGCGCAGCCACCAAAAACTTAAGGCCCCAAGCGCCGCCGCCCCTCCGCCGATCAGAAAACTGCGGCGGGAATATTTGCCCATGGTTTTGCGCGCTTCTTCATCACTCATCGGCGGCGAGAGATGGATTTTTTCGCCGAGAATTTTAGCCGTATTGCGCCGCTGCTCAAGCCGGGCGGCTTCTTCCTCTCGTTTGGCGGCTTCCAGTTCGCGAACTTTTTCGATCAATACTCCGGAGTCATTCGCATCCGGTAAATTCTTATTTTCTTCGCTCACGAATTTTCTCCTTCCAGTTCTTTTACAGGAACCACATCGTATCCCGTCACCATCGAACGAAAATTTGCCCAGCCGGCTTTTATCACCTGCAGCACGTGAACTAAAAAGAAGGCTATGTACCCGATGGTCAGCCAGAAATGTTCCCACCGCGCCCATTCGTAACCGCCCACCAGCGCGGTGAGCCAGGCAAGCTGGGTCGGCTTATAGATCGCAAATCCTGTCACGACGGAACCGATGCCCATCAAAATTACGCCCGTGTACGCGATGCGCTGCGCATCGTTGTATTTTCCCTGCGGCGGAAGCTCTTTTACTATGTATAGATCGTGCAGCATCACCCGAAACGCGCGTTTAAAAGAACCGGGCACCGGCACGAGCGCCCGCCACTCGCCCGAAATTATCGTGTAGAGCACATAGGCCACTCCGTTTACGATAAAGAACCACATAAAAAGGAAGTGCAGGCTGATGCCTTCGGCCAGGCGGAAAGGCATGCCGAGATATTCGTAAAACCACTGCGGGAAAAAATGGAACAGTTCGTAGCCGAAGATCCTGATGCCGTAAACGGGGTTTGCCCAGTAGATCAGCATCCCGCTCCAGATCATCAGCGCCAGAAGCGGAAAGTTTAACCAGTGCAGCCAACGCACTGCCAGCGGGTGTTTCTTTTCCAGCTGTTTAGCCATAAAAATAAATCATGCAAGAGGGCGGTTTATTCCCCAAGATACCACAGTACATTATTTATATTCGTCAAAAACGTGGAAAACGTTTCAATCGCAGTCTGATCGCCTTTAAATTACCACTAGCTTTAGCTAGTGGTTCAGCAGGCCTTGGAATTCAACCGGCTTTAGCCGAATTTATGTTTGGGCTAAAGCCCTATTAAACTTTATTTACCCCCATGACCACCAGCTAAAGCTAGTGGCAATTTAAGATCACGCTAAAAACACGAATATTACACCTGAATTTGAGAAGAACTTTAAATATTGTTAGACTAACTGTTTTCTTAACTCATTATTATTTGAATAGGTATATATGACAGCATTTGAAACACATTTAGAGAAGCAAACGGAAAAGCAGTGGTGGAGCGCGCTCGAGGGCCTGCTGCCGGATATTCACGAGGTCGACCGCAACGCGGTGCAGATCTGGTTCCGCTTTTACCCGCTGGCGCTGTTCGACTTTCTGCAGGCGTCCGAAGATCAGGAGAAGGCGCGCAAGAAATTTGTTATGCAGGGAACCTACGACCTGAAAGACCAGATCGACAGCTCGCACAAATTCTTTTACGGCCACACCTATTGGAAACAGGTGAAAGACGCCATCAGCGCCCGGGCCGATTCCTTTACCGGCGACAGCTTTGATCTCGCTTCTGAAATACGCAGCGCCGCGGGTGCCGCCGCCGTCACGACCGGCGCGAACGTTTCCGTTTTATTAGGGATCACCGCCGCCGGATTAATGACCCTGCGCCAGGTCGGCGCCGAAGCTTTTAAAGCCGCGCCCGGACAAATAGTCACCAGCCGCGCTCATCTCAAGAAATCCCCGGAACAAATTCTCGCCGCCCGCGCCAAAGACGATTCGCAAGGGCTTTTCGGTTTTCTGCGCACGGTGGATAAACAGTGGTCCGTCAACTATGACGAGACCGATCCTTCGGCACGGTTTAAATTGATGAACGAGGAAGAGATTGCTTCGGCCGCCGCCAAAGACCAGTCGAAAAATTGGATCGAGATCGACCCGCGTCGCCCCGAAGGGCCGATCCCCGTGGAATGCCGTTCCGCCAGCTGCGGGACCTGCTGGGTGGGCGTGCTGGGCGGCAGCGAAAAACTTTCCGACGTTTCCGAGCGCGAGAAAAAACAACTCAAAGTTTTTGGTTATTCTTCCAGCGAGGACAAGAAGCCGCTGATCCGCCTGGCCTGCCAGGCAAAAGCGACCGGCGCGGTCTCGGTCGTTATTCCGCCCTGGAACGGCGTTTTCGGAAAGAAAGTTTACGGCAATGTGGAAGACGTCGAGCTCGAACCGAACACCACGACCGCAAAAAATAATCGGGGTATTGTCAGAGATACCGTCAAGAATAAATTGATGTAACCCCTGGAAATGCAGACATCATGTCTTGCATGAACGCGTAGCATTCGGTTTCGTGTTTTTCGTGTGATTCGTGGTTTAAAGTCTTTTCGTAAGAATAACCACTAAATGCACGAATTACACGAAAAGATGGTTTGTTTCGCGCTACTACAATTCTAACTTTGAAAGCGGTATACTTAAATGTATACCGCTTTTTATTTGAGGCGCGAACATGGGGGAACAAAATAAAATATCGCCTGCCAAATCGTTGAGACAATTGGTTATCTCTGTCGTTTTCCTGCTCGTCATTTCTTCCTTACTTTTCTTTATCGCCGGTGATTGGCACTGGATGGAAGGCTGGATCTTTACCGCGATCTATATCGCCGGCAGCCTCTGGATCGTCGTTTATCTTTACTTTGCCGATCCCGCTTTATTAAACGAAAGATTTAAGGCGGGCGCGCAAAAAGGCCAGAGTACGTTTGACCGCATCATCTTAATGATGATCGTCGTGGCATACACAACCTGGTACGTGCTGATGCCGCTCGATGCAAAGCGCTTTCACCTAAGCCCGGAATTTCCTTTTTGGATAAAGACCGCCGGAGCAGTTTTCACGGCGCTGATGTTCGTGATATTTTTCTTTACTTTCAAAGAAAATTCTTTTGCCGCGCCGGTGGTAAAAATTCAGGAAGAGCGCGGGCAGAAAGTTATCTCGAGCGGGGTCTACGGCATCGTCCGGCACCCGCTTTATGCCGGCGGAATTTTTCTTTTTCTCGGCGCGCCGATGCTGCTCGGTTCCCTCTGGGGATTGATACCCGGCGTGGCCCTGATCGTTATCCTTGCCGTCAGAAGCATCAGCGAAGAAGAAACTTTGAAACAGGGACTCGCAGGTTACGATGACTATCTGAAAAAAGTGCGGTGGCGGTTTATACCTTATATTTTTTGAGAAAGAGAGCATGACAGGTAACTTTCGTGTATTTCGTGCGTTTCGTGGTTAAATTTCCGAATTTTTACCACGAATCACACTAAACACACGAATGCCTCGCTCATCTAAGTTACCCAAAAAAGCCCGCCGAAACTTTCGACGGGCTTTTGACATCATACTGTCTCGTCCTGAAATGAGTTGACAGAAAGGCGACTTATTTATGGAAGCGAGAGTTAATAAAAGAGTTAAGCGAACGCAGCGAGATTATGGACTGGCTTTTAAGTTGGGGGTGGTTTCGCAAGTGGAAAAGGGCGAGCT
>DASYKT010000046.1:0-1584 GCA_035995185.1 Pyrinomonadaceae bacterium | reverse complement strand
GATCAGTACAACGGCATTTCGGACATAGCTGCCGGTCCGAACGTCCAGCATTCGCGCGGCTTTCACCGCCGTAACTTTTGCCGTCTGCGCGAACGCGGCGTTCGAAAAGACTAAAGCTGTGATTAACAACAGGAAATTTTTTAGATATTTCATAAGGGTCTAGAGTAGTTAAGGCACTTTAAAGGGGTGCTAAACTACTGAAATGGAACAGCATAACCGTTATTATCGGCGTTCCCGAATTAGTGAAAAGAAATTCCGTCAGTTATTACGCTATTTTGCGTTGGACCTGACGGCCAGCAAAGCAGCGGAGTTGACGGGTTTAACGAGAAAGACAGTCAATACGATCTTTCAAAAAATACGGGTTCGCGTGGTCGCCGAATGCGCGCTTTACGCTCCGATCCGCAGCGGCGAGATCGAAGTGGACGAATCGTATTTCGGGCCGAAAAGGGTCAAGGGCAAACGCGGCCGCGGGGCCTCTGGAAAGACCATCGTCTTCGGCATTTTCAAACGGAACGGCTGGGTCTATACCGAGATCGTCCCGGATTGCCAGAAGGCTACTTTACAGGCCATTATCAGAGGCCGCGTGCTGCCCGATGTGATCGTTCACTCCGACAAATGGCGCGGCTATGACGGCCTGGTCGATGTCGGTTATGAAAAGCATTTTCGCGTCAGTCACGGAGATAACCAGTTCGCCTCGGGCACTAATCACATTAACGGCATCGAGAGCTTTTGGTCATTCGCCAAACGCCGTATGCTAAAGTTCAACGGGCTTCGCGCCAATGCATTCTTCTCGCACTTGAAAGAGTCCGAGTTTCGCTTCAATTACCGCCGCGATGATCTTTACAAAATACTCTTAAGACTTCTCCAACAGAAGCCTTTATGATCGCTTAACTACTCTAGACCCTTCATAATTAAAGGTTCGGGAATCTTATCGTATTATCGCGCTCATCATAGCGATCGATCCCATATCGAAATCGTCGTTGAAAATTTCGATCTCGCTGCGTCCGGCGCTCGCACCCAGCGCGTACAGCAGGGGCAGATAGTGTTCGTTGGTCGGCACCGACAGATCGGCCGATTGCCCCGCGTGGTGATAATCGATCAGCGGCGTATCGTTTCGCTCGTTCAAATTGCGTCGCGCGTATTCGCCAAACTCCTCCGCCCATTCGAACGCGTCGCCGCCATCCCATCGCGCCAGCCGCAGGTTATGGACGACATTTCCGCTGCCGACGATCAGCACACCCTTGCTGCGCAGGTAACCAAGTTCCCGGCCCATTTCGTAATGGAACTCAGGCTTCTTTTTAAAGTCGATGCTCAGTTGAAAAACGGGAATGTCGCCGTCGGGAAACATCGGTTTCAGTACGCTCCATGCGCCGTGGTCCAACCCCCAGTCGGTGGCGCCGGTAACACCTGTTTTTTCTATCAGTTCCTCCGCCAACTCCGGCGCGCCCGGCGTATCGTACCTCTGCGCGTAGAGCTCATCGGGAAATCCGCCAAAATCATGGATCGTACGCTGCGTTTCGTTCGTCGTAACAAAAGTGCCGCTCGTGTACCAATGAGCGGAGATGCACAGGATCGCCGTCGGCT
>DASYKT010000045.1:0-95013 GCA_035995185.1 Pyrinomonadaceae bacterium | reverse complement strand
GGGATAACAGGCTGATCCTGCCCAAGAGTTCACATCGACGGCAGGGTTTGGCACCTCGATGTCGGCTCATCTCATCCTGGGGCTGAAGAAGGTCCCAAGGGTTTGGCTGTTCGCCAATTAAAGAGGTACGTGAGCTGGGTTCAGAACGTCGCGAGACAGTTCGGTCCCTATCTGGTGTGGGCGCAGCAGAATTGAAGGAATCTGTCCTTAGTACGAGAGGACCGGGATGGATCCACCTCTAGTGTACGAGTTATCACGCCAGTGGTATCGCTCGGTAGCTATGTGGAGCATGGATAAACGCTGAATGCATCTAAGCGTGAAGCCAGACCTAAGATTAGTTCTGCCAGTGAGACTCGTGGTAGACCACCACGTTGATAGGCTGGAGATGTAAGCACAGTAATGTGTTTAGTTGACCAGTACTAATGGTCCCAAGGCTTGACCATAAAATTTATTTAACAACAAATTTATTTGGCTCAGGTTTGCGACTCAGTAAGGTAAGTAGTTAGTGAACGACAATTAGCTAGTTAGTAATAAAATGTTATTCAGTTATCAGGTATCGAATATTTGAAAATTTTGTTTTGAGTCCCGCCTTTAGGCGGCCTGCTAAAGCAGGTACTCAAAACGTACAGTTTTCCGGTGATTTTGTCGGTAGGGTCACACCCGTTCCCATCCCGAACACGGAAGTTAAGCCTACTGGAGCCGATGATACTGCCTTGTTGTGAGGTGGGAAAGTAGGAAGTCGCCGGATTAATATTAAAGAAAAGCCTGCTCAATTTGAGCGGGCTTTTTCGTTTTGCAATCCTGCCGTTATTTTCAGTTATAAGAGGCATTGCCCATAAAAGAATAAAACGGTCTTAATGAGCGATACATTTCGTGTGTTTAGTGTGATTCGTGGTAAAACTTCCGGAATTAACCACGAAACGCACGAAATACACGAAGCTCACCCATCATATCTTAGTTCGAATTGAAGATAAACGGATTTTATAGGCAAGGCCGTTATAAGACCAAAGCCCGGAAACTCTTATCATACCAAAAAGTATCGCGATTTTACGGGCAGGGCGGCCGTTCCCTGTTAATCAAAAAACAGGATAGGGATATCAGGCGTCTGAAAGAATATTTTCTTATGCAGTGTAAGATTTTACGCCAAATTTACATATCAATATAGAAAACAAAATGTGAACTTCCAGCGAATCGCAGACGCTCCCGGTTACATGTGAATAATAACCGCCGCGCGCGAAATCGTACTGGTCACTGAACTATAGGAGAAAATATAATGGTAAATCTAGTTAATGTCCCGGGGATCGAGAATACCAGCGAAGCTTTTCGGAATAAAGTGATCGAGATCGCCGACCGGCTTTTGATCGATCCTAATTTTCTGATGGCGATCATGAGTTTTGAATCCGGCGCTACCTTTAGCCCCAAGATCAAAAGTCCCGTGAGCAGCGCGACCGGGCTGATCCAGTTTATGGCGGCTACTGCGATACATCTGGGAACGACGACGGCAGCGCTTGCCGCGATGACTGCGATCGACCAGCTTGATTTTGTCGAGAAGTATTTTCTGCCCTTTAGAGGAAGGCTCCTGACCATCGAAGACGCTTATATGGCGGTATTGTTTCCGAAGGGTATCGGAAAAGGCAGGGACTTTGTTCTTTTCGAAGTAGGCTCGAAAGCGTACAAGGCAAACAAGCCGCTTGATTTCAATGCCGACGGCAAGATCACGGTCGGCGAGGCCGCTAAAAAGGTTGCCGAAAGGCTGGGAACGCCGAGCGTCAATAATGTCGTGGAACTCAAAAAAGGTGACCACGGCCCGGCGGTCGAAAGTCTCCAGGATGAACTGATCGATCTCGGGTATTTAACGCCGGAACAAAAGAAAACGGGCGCGGGCATTTTTGGGCCGAAAACCGAAACCGCGCTGAAAGCCTTTCAAAAGGGCATTTCATTAAAAGACACCGGCGTTTTGGACCTGCCGACACAAGTGGCGATGCGACAGCTGAACGACGGCGTAGAAAAGGGCAGCAGCGGCGGCATCGTACAAGTATTACAAGCGGCGCTGGTGGCGAAAAAGTTTTTATCGCAGGCTGATATGGATACCGGGACCGGAATATTCGGCCCCAAGACCCAGGCCGCTTTGATCCAATTTCAGATCAAAAATTCTCTTGAGCCTAACGGCACCCTGACGGATGAAACATACCGGCTGCTCTTTAAAACGCCCGCGCCGGTAGTTGCGGTATCCGTCGCGCCGGTGGGTAATGGGATCGATGTGGTTTTGCCGATGAGAGGTGACGGATTTCAAACCTACAACCGCGAACCGAATGGCGCGGATCAGGTCGGCACGGCCATGACCATTAATGCGATCATCGCGCTGGCACAAGCCTGGTTTTTACTGCATCCGGAAATTCTTCTCCAGATCGGTGACATTAGCCGGCGGGGCGGCGGTAATTTTCCGCCGCATGCATCGCACAAGTTAGGCAAGGATTTCGATGTGCGCCCGCTCCGGAAAGATAATCGAATGGATCCGATAACCATCAGTGAGGTCGCCTACGACACGGTGCGGACGGAGGAAGCGATCAGACTCGTTTTGAGCAGGCATCCGAATGCAACGATCTTTTTTAATGACGCGCGCCTGATCAATAAAAACTTAACCAAACATGCGGCCGGGCATCACAATCATTTTCACGTCCGCATTCCATAAATTGCCGAATCGAATTTCAGAAAAAGCCTGCTTATGATGAGCAGGCTTTTCTGCATTGGAATGAAAGTCAGAACCGGGGACGGTAGCTGTAACCGTAACCTCAACCGGGTTTCTTAAATTGTAATTGAGATTTAACCGTATTACTCTTTGTTCGTAAAATAAATTATGAAAATCCTAAAAGCTTCTCTGCTTATAACCTGCTTGTTGTTCACCCAGTTGTTTGCGCAAAAGGCCGCACCGGCGCCGACCTTCAAAGTCGACTACGAAAAATTCACCTTGCCCAACGGGTTGCAGGTGATCTTTCACATCGACCGCTCGGACCCGGTGGTGGCGGTGGCGCTGACGGCGCACGTCGGTTCGGCGCGGGAAAAAGCCGGGCGCACCGGGTTTGCGCATTTGTTCGAACACCTTCTGTTTTTGGAATCGGAAAATCTGGGCAAAGGGGGCTTGGATAAACTGAGCGCGCGGGTTGGCGGCTCGGGCGCGAACGGTTCGACTTCGCGCGACCGCACCAATTATTTTCAGACCGTGCCCAAAGACGCGCTGGAAAAAATGCTCTGGGCCGAGGCCGACAAACTCGGCTGGTTCATCAACACGGTGACTGATCCTGTCCTTGCCAAGGAAAAGCAGGTGGTAAAAAATGAGAAGCGGCAAAGCTATGACAATACGCCTTACGGTCACACGCCGGAGGTGATCGCCCAGGCGCTTTACCCGGCCGACCATCCTTATAACTGGGAAGTGATCGGTTCGCTCGAAGACCTGCAGAACGCGACGGTTGCCGATGTAAAAGAATTTTTCCGGCACTGGTATGTTCCCAATAATGTGACGCTCACCGTGGCGGGTGATTTCGATCCCGCGCAGGCAAAGAAATGGGTCGAGAAATATTTTGCCGAGATAAAGCGCGGCGAAGACATCAAGCCGATGGCCAGGCGCTCAGGAACTTTAAAGGAAACCGTCAAATTTTATTACGAAGATAATTTCGCGACCTTGCCAGAGCTGACGCGGACGTGGCCGTCGGTTGAGCGATATAACCCGGATTCTTATCCGCTGGCAGTGCTCGCACAATATCTCTCAGACGGAAAAAGAGCGCCGTTCTATAAGGTCCTGGTCGAAGACAAGCAGTTGACCGGCGATGTGAGCATGGGAAACGACACGTCGGAACTGGCGGGTGAATTCGCCGTCTCGGTTCGCGCCTTCGATGGCAAGGACCTGGACGAGGTATCCGCCGCGATCGACGAGGCCTTTGCGAAATTCGAGAAAGAAGGCATTTCCGAAAAGGACCTGACGCGGATAAAAGCCGGCCAGGAGACGCAGTTTTACAGTTCGCTTTCGAGCGTCCTGGGCAAGGGATTTAATCTTGCTCAATACAATATCTTTGCCGGTGACCCGGGTTTTATCGAAAAAGACATTCAGAATATTCTCGCCGTGACACCGGCCGACGTTACGCGCGTTTATCAGAAGTACATCAAGAACAAGCCGTTCGTCGCGACCAGTTTTGTGCCGAAGGGCAAGCCGGCCCTGGCGCTTGATGGTTCAAGCAAAGCCAACGTGGTGGAAGAAAGAATAGTCCAGGGCGCGGACGCAGAGGTCGACCCGAACGTAAAGGCCGATTATGTGCGGACACCGTCTTCTTTTGACCGGGCGGTTGAACCGCCTTACGGCACGGCGCCGGAAGTGAAAATTCCCACGATCTGGGAAGACAAGCTTTCTAACGGAATGCGCGTCCTGGGTATTCAAAACACCGAAGTCCCGCTGGTCCAGTTTGAGATCGTGGTCGGCGGCGGCGAGCTTTTGGAAGACATCAATAAAGTCGGTATTGCAAATCTGATGGCGCGCATGATGACGCAAGGAACTGCCCGCAAGACGCCGCAGGAATTAGAAGAGGCCATCCAGCAGTTGGGGGCCACGATCAGCGTAAATGCGGGGACCGAAGACGTCCGCATCGGCGTAAATACACTGGCGAAAAATTACGATGCGACGCTGGCGCTGGTGGAAGAGATCCTGCTCGAACCGCGCTGGGACAGCAAAGAATTCGATCTGCTAAAACAAAGCACGATCAGCCAGATCCGCCAGCAGCAGGCCAATCCTAATACTGTCGCGCAAAATAATTACAATTTGCTGATCTATGGAAAGGATAATATCCGCTCGCGAAATATTCTGGGAACGATAGATTCGGTGGGCGCCATCACGCTTGACGATCTGAAAGCTTTTTACGATAAGAACATCTCGCCAACGGTTGCGCGGATAAACGTCGTCGGCGCGCTGGATAAGACAAAGATCATCGATTCTTTGAACGGGATCAACACCAGGTGGAAAAGCAAAAAGGTCGAGGTCCCTGTTTATAAAACGCCGCCGGCGCCTGCCAAATCGACGATATACTTCTACGATGTCCCGGATGCCAAGCAGTCCGTCATTCGTTTCGGTTACCCGGCGCTGGCCCAGACCGATAAGGATTTCTACCCGGCAACGGTGATGAATTATATCCTCGGCGGCGGCGGGTTTGCTTCGCAATTGACCCAGCAGCTGCGCGAAGGAAAAGGCTATACTTATGGCATTAATTCCGGTTTTTCAGGAACGAACAGCCCCGGCGCCTTTACGATCGCCAGCAGCGTGAGAAGCAACGTTACCCTGGAATCTGCCCAGCTGATCAAAAGCATTCTGCAGGATTACCCGAAGAACTTTTCGGATAAAGACCTGGAAACGACTCAAGGGTTTTTGATCAAGAGCAATGCGCGGGCTTTTGAGACCGCGGCCGCCAAGTTGGGTATGCTCGAACTTATCGGCAAGTACGGCTGGAAATATGATTACGTAAAAGACCGCGAGCTGATCGTCAAAGGTATGACCGTGCAGCAGATCAAAGACCTGTCACAAAAATACCTGAATAGCGACAAGATGATCTGGCTGGTGGTCGGAGACGCTAAAACCCAATTGCCGCGCCTGAAAGAACTCGGATTCGGCGATCCGGTATTGATCCAAAAGTAGGCGTCCACTGAGCCGTGAAAAACGAAAGCCCTGCTCATTTCGAGCGGGCTTTTTCGCTTTAAACGCTAATGTGCCTTGTGCTGTGAGACTGGTTTAGATGTCATTCGGAATAGATAATAACTGATAGATAATAGATGACAGATAATCTCTCAGTTATCAGCTAATTATTTCTATTGACAGCGATGTATTAAGGTATTATTCTGGCGCAGCTTTGGAATAAATTTATGCAAAGATCCGTGTTCGCTTCGTTCCTTTTGGCCACCCTGGCGGTCCTTTTATCTTTCAGTTCTTTCGCTCAAACAAAACGAATAAAGGGAAGCAATGCTATGCCTCCTCCGGGCTACGATTTCGCCTCTGAATCACAAAAATTCCTCGACAAATTTTGGGCGCGCAGGATAGTAAAATGCGGCGGATCGAGTTATTTCATGCGCACCGACGCAGTTGACGGAAGGACGCTGGTCGAGGCTACGGGAGTGACTTTTGAAACGGCCGGCGAATCGGCCAAGGGCAGGGAAGGCTACCCGCGCGACCTTTTCTGGAGCGGCATATCGACCGCGAAATTTGAGCGCCACCGCAAGATGACGGAGGCGGAAAAAACCTGGGGCGAATGGAAAGAAGGCGGATCTGACAGCACTTATTATCAATTCGACAAAGGAAACTGGTCGTCTTTGTGGTCCACGCAAATTTATACCTCCTGTGCTCAGGTCGATATGTTCACGGGAAAGATCGGGGTCGGGAAAATTCTCCCCGACTATATTCTGAAGACCGAGCTTCGGACGCCGGCCGGAGATACTTTCACGCTGGAAAAGTATAAGGGAATAGTTTTGTTAAACCTGTGGGCTACCTGGTGCGCCCCGTGCCGGCTGGAAATGCCGGCCCTTAATGAATTGCAGGAGAAATACCGCGGCCGCGGCATTACCGTAATAGGGCTGGACGTCGAATCTGAGGACACGAAAGAGATGATCGAAACTTTCCGCGAGATGAGGGAGGTAAAATACATTCTCGTGACAGGGGATGTTAATTTAACGCAGGCATTAATGGCAATTACCAGGATGCAAGGCATTCCGCAGAGTTTTATCATCGTGGACGGCAAATTGGTGGGTGTCTTTAAGGGACACAATCCTAACCGCACTATTAATGATATGAGCCAAATGATCGAGGCAAATTTGGACGCCAAATGAAATTGCCCGATAAAAGAAAGATCGTTTTGATGAGCGATACATTCGTGTGTTTAGTGTGATTCGTGGTAAAAACTTCCGGAATTACCACGAAACGCACGAAATACACGAACGTCACCCGCCATATCTTAGTTCGAATTGAAGATAAACTATTTTATAGGCAATGCCATGCCAAAATAATTATCAAGTCCTCCGGATAACTTAATTTTAGGTGGTGGGTCTACCGCCCCTTCAGGGCTGGAACGTTGTTAGGATTTCGATACCCAGGGTGGCGCTCGCTTCGCTCACTTACCCTGGGCTATTTTCTTTGTCCCCGTTGGGGACTTTAAGGATAGATTTCTACATTTACCCACTGCTATTTTCACAACTCCTTTCACATTCTTTCCGGGCAAACTATAATAGATAAACGGGACTGCTGCGCATCTCAATGAATTTCGAGAGTTTCTTCAAACTATCTTCCTATACTTTGCTTTTTGGCGGGCTGCTGGCGCTGTTTGTTTCAGGCGGCGTGGGCATCCTGGTCGCTGCGCTTTTTATCGCCACGATGATCTTTGCCTGGAATCTGGAAGACAGTAAATGGCAGCTTTCCGAAAGAGTGGGATTGATAGTGATCCTGGCGACGCTGCCGCTGTTCTACCTGGATTATAAATACAATTTGTCGGGCAGCTATTCGCGCGAGCAGGCCGCCGTCGCCACCCTGGCCCGCCTGATCCTGGCGCTGGCGGCGATCAAACTCTTGCAGGTCAAGACCGACCGTGACTGGTTCGTACTTTACCTGATATCGTTTTTCGAAGTTTTGCTGGCGGCGGGTTTCAGCATCAGCTTTTTTCTGGCGGCGTCTTTTATCATTTATCTTTTCTTCGCGGTGACGACGATCATTGCCTTTGAGATAAGAAAATCTTCCCGCAGCATCAATGAAAAACGCACCAAGATCCTGAAAAACACGCCGGGGCGCCGGGCCCAGAGTTCATATGGTATAACTCCCCGGACGAATTATCGCTTTCCTTTGGTGGCGGTAAATCTTCTCCTGCTGACGATCGCCCTGGCCGTTCCGCTGTTCTTCTTTTTGCCCCGGGTCGGCAGCGCGGGAATTGGCGCCGGCTCGCGCGCTTTGACCACATCGACGGGTTTTTCCGACACCGTTCAGCTGGGGGCGATCGCTCGTATCCAGCAAAGCAGCGAAGTGGTGATGCGGGCGCGGATCGAAAGCGGCCAGCCGCCTAATTTCCGAAATTTCAAATGGCGCGGCGTGGCCCTGGACCATTTTGACAAACTCCGCTGGAGCAAGTTCAGAAGCCGGGTTGAAACCATCGGCCCGATAGAAGGAAGCTTTTTCAAACTCGATACGGCGTCGCGAAATAACCAGACCATCCTGCAGACGATCATTCTCGAACCGCTCGATACCCCGACCATTTTTGGTTTGCCGCGCATGCTCGGTGTTCAGGGGAGTTTTGAAACGCTCTCCCGCGATCGCAATGAATCGATCTCAGCCGCCGGGCGCACCGAACCGGAAAGAGTGTCGTACCGCGTGATCTCGGACGCTTATTTGCCGCCCGAAGATGAATTGCGGCGCGATAACCAGGCTTACACCCAGGATAAAAAAGATGCTTATCTGCAGCTTCCGCCCCAAATGGACGAACGGTTTGAAAAACTAACGCGTGAGGTCATCGAAAAGGCCGGGGCAGGCAATCGATACGACGCGGCCCGCGCGGTGGAAACTTATTTACAAACGAATTTCGGCTATACGCTCGATCTAAAAGCGGGCGGCAGCGATCCGCTGGCGGATTTTCTTTTTAATATAAAAGAAGGCCATTGCGAATATTTTGCGTCGGCGATGGCGATAATGCTGCGGACGCAGGGGATCGCGACCCGCGTGGTCAACGGCTTTCAGGGCGGGCAATACAACGACCAGGCCCGGCGGTATATCATCCGGCAAAAAGATGCGCACTCATGGGTAGAGGTATATTTCCCGCAGCAAAATATCTGGGTGCCGTTTGACCCCACGCCCTCTGCCGGCGTGGAAAATTCCGCCAGCATCGGCGGAATATATGGCGCTTTTAATAACTATATCGAAGCGCTTGAAACCATGTGGATCGAATACGTCGTGGCCTACGATAACCAGGGGCAAAGATCGCTGGCGCGATCGTTTCGGCAGAGCGTTTCGGCGCAAATGTTCGAACTTAGCGGCTGGCTTAATTCCATGCAGCGCGACCTGACGCGGTCTTATAACGATCTGCGCGGCGAACAGGGATTTAACGCCCAGGTGACGGCGGTCCTTTATATCGCTGCTTTTGTAGTATCGGGCGCGGCTTTTTTGATCTTAATGTTCTTTCTCGTCAGGCGTCTCAGGCGCTCGGGTTTTTGGAAAACTTTTTTGCGGGGCCGGTCCGATGAGATCAAGATCGTTGAATTTTATGCGCGCATGCTCAAGGCGTTAAGAATGAAAGGCTTCGTCAAACAACCGCATCAGACCCCCAGCGAATTTGCCGACTCACTGGCGATCCCGGAAGCTTTGGGCATTACCCGCGCCTATAATGCCGTGCGTTTTGGAAATAAAGATCTTACCGGGGAAGAACGTTCCAGTATTGAAAAATGGCTCAAGCAGTTGGAGTAGAAACATTAAGAAACGGGTTTGCCCATGAACCTTCCCGGGCCGAATCTGGCAGCTTTTCGTGCGTTTAGTGTGTTTCGTGGTTAAAATCTTATAGTTGTATAAGCATAATGGAACTAAAAGCTTAACCACGAAGCACACGAAATACACTAAAACAGGGGCCGCTAATTTTTCATCACTAGATCGACGTGCTTCGAGCTTTTATGGGCAACGTCTCTAAAACAAAAAAGCACATTCTACGTATTACCGAAAAGTATTGCGCGAGCAACCATCGGCGGGCGATCATTATCTTATAGATAGCGGAATTTAAAATCTTGCCTGTAAGTGCGGAAACGTGATACTTTACAGGGAGTTAGACGTTTTAAACTCTCTTCCGGGTCTTAAGAAAAAGGTCCTTTAATCCAGTAATTTGGCATTTGTTAGGAGTACGAAATGCGCGGGTCAATTATATTCAAGATTCAATTGGCAGCATTGATACTGTTGTCTTTAGTTTTAGCAGGTTGTATGACTTCGGCCAAGAGCCGTTACTTCGGCAAGACTTCGCCGCCCAATGCCAACGTGCTGCGTTATATCTCCGGTTCGGAACCGGAGTCGCTGGATCCGCAGATCGGGACCGGCCAGCCCGAAGCGCGGGTGTACATGGCGCTGTACGAAGGCCTGGTCGAATACGACCCGAAGACGATGGAACCGAGGCCCGAGCTGGCCACCAACTGGGAGATCAGCCCCGACGCGGTAGAGTATCTTTTTCACCTGCGCAAGGACGCCAAGTGGTCAAACGGCGACCCGATAACGGCCAATGATTTTGTGTTTTCTTTCCGCCGGGGTTTTGCTCCGGAAACCGCCTCGCGCAACGCCAACCTGGGTTACTACATTAAATACGCGGAGCCTTACAACAATCACTCGGTGTTTATGAAAGGGCCTGACGGCAATTTTTATATCGCTAAAGATTTTGCACCGGAGGCGGAAAACGGCGCTGCTGTCGCGCCCGATAAAGCAACTCCTATCGGAACCGAAACGGAAACCAGTAAGATGCTGCGCGCACCCGCAAAGCTGACGCTTAACGGAGACACTTTTAAACGCGCGCGGGAGATCCAGGGCAACGAAAAACTAAAGGGCGTATTTAAATTCAACGCGCGGGACTTCAAAAACCCGATCGCCTTTACCGGAAAAGTGATCAACGGGAAAGACGGTTTGTCGCAATTCTTACGGGAAAATCTTTCCAAAGAAGCATTGGAACATTGTATTCAGGGCGCCAGCTGCGATGATGCGCACAAGCAGGTTTTGGCGGACGGCTTAAATAAATTGATGGAAAGCGGCATCTATGACGAGCAGAGATTTGCCGGCGTCACGCTTTCAAAAGATTCACAGACGCTGCTGGCCAATCTGGCCAAGGAAAATAAAAAGCGCGCCGATGAAGCAAAAGCGATCGATGACGATATCGCTCAGACGGACGATGCCGCGAAAAAAGAAGAGAAGGCCAAGCTAAAGAAAAAGCAGATCGCAAATTTGTTTTATCTCAACCGCTTTTTGCTCGAAGATGTTTTTAAAGACGACCTGGCGGCGGCGGACCTGATCACCGTCGAAGCAAAAGATATCGGCGTCGAAGCGATCGACGATTATACCCTTCGGATCACGCTGACGCAGCCCGCGCCATATTTTATGAGCCTGCTGCCGCACCAGTTTTTCCGTCTCGTGCCGCAAAAGGCGATAGAGAAATTCGGTAAAAATTGGGTCAGGCCGGAAAATATCGTCACGTGCGGACCGTTCAAGGTCAAAACGCACAGGCCTTATGACACGCTGGAAGTGGTGAGAGATCCCAATTACTGGGACGCGGCAACCGTGAAACTCGACGAGATCGATTTCTATCCGCTCGAAGAAAACACCACCATGCTCAACCTGTATAAATCGGGCAGTGTGGACGCCTTGTACAATCACACCGTGCCCGCTTCGTGGGTCGCAGAGGTTTCTCGATATACCGATGAATACCTGAAGCATCCCGAAGTTGCCATGGAATACTACAGCATCGCCAGCAAAAAGCCGCCGATGGACAACGTCTATGTGCGAAAGGCTTTCAGCCGCGCCGTAGACCGCGAGGCGATCGCGAAATTCCGCGGCACCGTTACGCCGCTGCTCGATTTTACGCCCGAAGGCATTTTTCCCGCCTATGAAGAAGCGCGTAAGAAAATATACGAAGAAGCGCGGGTAAAACGGGGAATGTCGCCTGAAGAATGGACCCACCGCAACGACTTCAACCCGGAAAAAGCCTGCGCCTTGATGGCCGAAGCAGGTTACAAAGTGACCAAAGGCGAGGGCGGCCGCTGCACCGTGGAAAATTTCCCGGTCGAAAAGATCAACATCACCTACAACACTCTTGAATCAAACCGGCAGATCGCCGAGATGATCCAATCGCAGTGGAAGCAGAATCTGGGCATCACGGTTCCGCTCAAGAATATGGAATGGAAAACATTTCTGCCTTACCGCTCGGGGGTGCAATATGAAGGTTTCACCCGCAACGCGTGGTCGGGCGATTACATGGACCCGTTTACTTTCCTGAATCTTTTTTATTCGGAACAAAACGACGGTGCCACGGGTTGGCACGATCAAAAGTATGACGATATGCTCGATAACGCCAACAAGACCCTGGACCCGCAAAAACGTTTCGAGCTCCTGGCCCAGGCTGAGTTATACGTGATGGACCAGCAGATCGTGATCCCGCTGCAAACACAATCTACCAACTGGATCAAAAAACCTTATGTAAAGGGAATGTATCCTAATCCCGGCACCCTGTTTCCCTGGAAATTTGTCTACATCGAACGCGACACGGCGAAGTGGGACCAGGATGTGGCAAATATAATGAAGGCTGAATAAACTCTCGGCAAATTATGCTTCGATTCATTCTCAAACGATTACTTATCATCATCCCGATGGCGTTGATAGTGGTGTCGGTTACCTGGGCACTGGTCCGTTTTGCGCCGGGAACGTTTTATAGCTCGGAAAAGCAGCTTCCGGCGGCGGTCGAGGCAAACATCAGGAAAAAATACGGCCTCGATAAACCGCTGATCGAGCAGTACCTGATGATGATGGGCAACATCACCTGCCGCACGAAAGCGGCGGATGAAACCACCACGACGGGCCTGCAGTTTTCCATCGGGAGCGCCAATTTCAAATGCTTTGACTTTGGCGATTCGCTGAAATACGAAGGCCAGTCCGTCAATGAAATTTTATGGCGAACGGTCCCTGTTTCCGCCACTCTTGGCATTCTCGCTTACTTGCTGGCACTCGCCATCGGGATCACGGCCGGGACGATCGCGGCCCTGAGGCAAAACACCGCGATCGATTATTCGTCGATGGCGATCTCTATGCTCGGCATTTCAATGCCTAACTTTGTGCTGGGGCCGATCCTTGTCCTGATATTTTCTCTTTATCTCTATTGGTTCCCGCCGGCGCGCTGGGACGGCGTCTTAGGGGTAAGTAATTTGGTGCTTCCGGTGCTGACGCTTTCCGCGGTGTACGCGGCCTATATCGCCAGGCTTACCCGCGCCGGCATGCTCGAAGTGCTGCGCTCGGATTATATCCGCACGGCGCGCGCAAAAGGTTTGAGCGAATGGCACGTGGTCACCCGCCATGCGCTGCGCGGGGGATTGATGCCGGTGATCTCCTTTACCGGGCCGGCGCTGGCGCAGCTGCTGGCCGGGACCGTGGTGGTGGAAAAAATATTTGCGCTGCCGGGAATGGGCAATGTTTTTATTCAGTCAATATTTAACCGCGACGAGCCTTTGACCCTGGGGGTGGTGGCGTTTCTTTCTATCATCACCCTGCTCTTCAACCTGCTGGTTGACATCGGCTACGCATTTCTGGATCCGCGCATCAGATACGATTAAAGAATTTTATGGCAGAAGAATTAAGACCCGTAAAAGGTACATCGCTCTGGAAAGACGCCTGGAAGCGCCTGCTCAAAAACAAGCTGGCGGTTTTCGGAATGATCGTCGTTTGTTTCATGGTGATAGCAGTTTTGATCGGGCCGCCGATCGTGGAATGGTCGACCGGCTTTGCCTATGACACGATCCCGGCCAACGGCGATCTGGTCAGGTCGTTTCCGCCGTCGATGCTGCACCCGATGGGAACCGACGATCAGGGCAGAGATGTGCTGGCCCGCGTTTTACTGGGCGGGCGCATTTCGCTGATGGTGGGCATAATCTCCACGATCGTCTCGTTAATAGTCGGGGTCAGCTACGGCGCTATCGCGGGCTATCTCGGCAAGGGCATCGATAATGTAATGATGCGCATCGTCGATATGATGTACGCCGTGCCGTATATCCTGATCGTGATCGTGCTCTTGTCGCTTTTCTCCGGCAATAACGCCCCGGGATTTATCCAGTACCTGGTTAAACTGTTTGGCGGGGGCGCGGGATTAAGCCAGATCTTTTTGCTCTTCTTTGCGCTGGGACTGGTTTCATGGCTGACGATGTCGCGGATCGTGCGCGGGCAAATAATGTCGCTGAAAAACCAGGAGTTTGTGATGGCCGCCAAAGCGACCGGAGTTTCGACGCCGAAGATCATTTTCAAACACCTGGTGCCCAACACTTTGGGTCTGGTGATCGTCTACGCCACGCTGACCGTCCCCTCGGTCATGCTCACCGAAGCCTTTCTTTCTTTTCTCGGTCTGGGAGTACAGGCGCCTTTTGCTTCGTGGGGAAGCCTGGCGGCCGACGGCATAAAGAACATCGCGATCTACCCGTGGCAGCTGATATTTCCCGGCGTGACGATGGCGCTGACCTTATTTTCGCTCAATTTCCTGGGTGACGGCCTGCGTGATGCTTTAGACCCGCAGATGAGAAAAGTGTAAATAGAGTTTTTAACTTCACCGGCTAAAAATGGAATCACAAAACGGCACAATACTTTCGGTCACCGACCTGCGCACCTATTTTCAGACTGACGACGGCATCGTCAAAGCCGTCGACGGGATAACCTTTGAATTAAAAAAAGGCGAAACGCTCGGCATCGTCGGCGAATCCGGTTCCGGCAAATCCGTCACCAATCTTTCCATTATCCGTTTGATCCCGGAGCCCCCGGGAAAGATCGTGGCAGGCGAGATAATTTTCGACGGCCGGAACATCATGGACCTCAGCACTGAAGAAGTGCGTAAGATCCGCGGCAAGCGCATCGCGATGATCTTTCAGGATCCGATGACGTCGCTTAACCCGTTCCTGAAAATTTCGCGCCAGCTGGGCGAGATCACCGAACTTCATTTGGGCCACAACCGCACCCAGTCGCGCGCGCACGCCATTCAGATGCTGGAAATGGTCGGCATTCCCGATGCGAAAAATCGCGTTGACGATTACCCGCATGAATTTTCCGGCGGTATGCGCCAGCGCGTAATGATAGCCATGGCGCTTTCATGCGAGCCCGAGCTTTTGATCGCCGATGAACCGACCACGGCGCTCGACGTGACCATCCAGGCGCAAATTCTCGAGCTGATAAAAAAATTAAAAGACGAGCTCGGCACCAGCGTGATCCTGATCACGCACGACCTCGGCGTGGTGGCCGGCATGACCGAAAAGATAATCGTAATGTACGCCGGAAAAGTATTCGAGCAGGCGCCGACCTCGGAGCTTTTTGCGCGGCCGGGTAATCCTTATACCAAGGGTTTATTGCGGTCGGTCCCCGATCCGGCGCATGAACACGGCGAGCCGCTTTATCAAATTCCCGGGCTGCCGCCCGATGTGGCGCACCTGCCCGCGGGCTGCCCGTTTGCGCCGCGCTGCGAATACGCCCAGGACATTTGCCGGACGGACTACCCTCCGTTCGTGCAAATAAACGAAAACCATTCTTCGCTTTGTCACTTTGCGCTTGAAGTTTATGCCGAATCTGCCGTAGGAGTCATAAAATGAAATTTCGCCCACTAATAAAACTTCTGATCTTACTGTCGCTGTTAAGCCCGGCCGCGAATTGTTTTTCCAACAAAGATCCGGACCTGGAAAATAAATACAAGGTAGGAAGCCTGTACTCGGTGCTGGCGCCGGGACAGGAGAACGGCTTTAACATCGTCAAGGTGCTCTCCATCACGACGGGGGTCGTTCACGTACGGCTTTATAAAAACAAGTTTCCCACCCGCGGTGACGCTGCCGGTGCGGCTTCGGACACGCTTTCGCTGGGCGGCATCGACGACCCGGAAGGGTTCGGGTTAAAGCACCTGCCGATGGATAAGGAAACATTTGGAAAATTAGAACCGCAATTTATCAGGCAGGAAAGCGTGAGCGAGGAAGAGAAAGCGTCGATCGGCAATTAATGAATATGGAAAACACCGACCTTATATCGATCCAGGACCTGAAAGTGCACTACCGTATCGGCGGCGGTTTATTGAGCCAGCCGAAAATGGTAAAAGCCGTGGACGGAGTATCGCTAAACATTAAGAAAGGCGAGACGCTCGGACTGGTCGGAGAATCGGGCTGCGGTAAATCCACGCTGGGAAAGGCGCTTTTGCGGCTGACCGATATCACGTCGGGCAGGGTCGATTATCACGGCAAGGACCTGGCGCACCTTTCGAAATCGGCGATGCGCGAGCAGCGAAAACATGTCCAGATCATTTTTCAGGACCCGTATGCCAGCCTCAATCCCCGGATGACCGTCGGGCAGATCATCGGCGAGCCGATCAAGACATTCGGATTGGCAAAAGGGAAGGACCTCGATAATACCGTACAGGAGCTGATGGAAACCGTCGGCCTCAGCGGCCGTTTTATCAAGCGTTACCCGCATGAATTTTCCGGCGGCCAGCGCCAGCGTATCGGTATCGCGCGCGCGCTCGCGGTCGATCCCGAATTTATCGTTTGCGACGAACCCATCTCCGCGCTCGACGTATCCATCCAGGCGCAGATAATGAACCTGATGGAAAAATTGCAGCGGGACAAGGATCTTACTTACCTGTTTATTTCACACGACCTGCGCGCTATCCGCCATGTGTCGGACCGGGTGGCTGTGATGTACCTGGGCAAGATAGTAGAGCTTTCCGACGCAAAAGAGATCTACCGCGAACCGCTGATGCCGTATACCCGCGCGCTGATCTCCGCCGTTCCGGTGCCCGATCCGAAGATCGAAGGCGAACGAAAGCGGATCATTCTTAAAGGAGATGTGCCTTCGCCGATAAATCCACCCGCCGGCTGCCATTTTCATACCCGCTGCCCTTATGTGATCGACGATTGCAAAAAGATAGTGCCCCAGTTGGTGCAGATAAAACCCGCGCATTTTGCTGCTTGTATCAGGATCTCCGCCGAAAAGCCCTATATTGAAGAGAATGCCAAAGAGGGTTTGGGAGCGGTAGGAGCCTAGTCCGTTTTTGGTCGCGTAGCGACCGCCTGATAGTAGCCGTGGGTTTTAACCCACGGTGTACAAAAATAATAAATAAAAAGTAAGCATCGCGTCAGCGGCGGGTGATTCTGATTTTCACCCGTTACTGACGCGACGCTTACTTTTTTTGTCCGATTACCGTGGGTTGAAACCCACGGCTACATTCAGATTACCGCTATGCGGTAAAAAAAGCTTTATGAGGCTTTCGCGGTATTGGCCATATTATTGGCATTATCGCGAAGTGATTTGATCTTGCGGTGGGCCTCTAATATCGCATTATTTTGCCGCTGAAGGATCTGTGCAATATCACCCGGAAGGGCTTTTTCCAGCGCTGCCCGGTAATTATCCTTGGCAACATCCTCGCCGCGCTCGCATTCATTCAGAATGGCAGCTTCGTCGCCGCCGGTAACCGCAGCTTTTAAGTTAAGCCATCCGCGATGAAGAGTTCCGGCCAAGCTGCCGCTATTTTCCGGATCTCCTCCGAGCGAGGAAACCAGTGAGCTTAATTCACCGGCAAACCCGGCGCGCTGGCCCGAAAGCTCGTTAAAAGTCGCTTGCAGGTCTGCATTTTTTACGCTTTGGGCAGAGGTTTCAAATCCTTCCTGCCCGTCCTTACAAGTTTCTATCAAGCCATTTAAAGTCGAAATAATTTCATCGGTTGAAAGCATTTCTTTGTTTGCAGCTGTTTCGTCGTTCATTTTTAGTACCCTCCCTGATCTATTTGTGTATGTTTTTAAGAATTAATACTGCCGGCCGTTTTTTGTGTTTTATGCACGCCTTCGCCAAATTCCTCGATCAGCTTTTTATTAAATGCCGGTATATCGGCCGGTTTGCGGCTGGTCACCAGGCCGTTATCCACCACCACCTCGCTATCGGTCCATTTTGCGCCCGCGTTTTCCAGGTCTTTCCGGATCGTGTGATATGACGTCATTTCCCGGCCTTTGACCACGCCGGCGTTTATCAGCGTCCAGGGACCGTGGCAGATCGCGCCGACCGGCTTGCCCGCGTCAAAAAACGCCTTTACAAAGGCCACCGCCGCTTCATTTCCGCGCAATTTATCCGGATTCATCACCCCGCCCGGCAGCAGCAGCGCACTGTAATCTTCTGCTATTGCTTCACTTAGGCTCACATCAACCGCCACGGACTGGCCCCAGTCAGTATGCCGCCAGCCTTTTACCTTGTCTTTTTCCGGCGAGATGACAAAGGTCTGGGCTCCTGCCTCTTCCAGAGCCTTTTTGGGCTCAAAAAGCTCACTTTGTTCAAAACCGTTCGCCGCGAGGATGGCGACCTTTTTCCCCTGTAATTTACCATTCATAAAACCTCCATGAACGCTTCAAATTATTGCCTGACGTTTGATTTCCGTGCAGTTTCAGCGTGTTAATAGAGTGAAAACAATTAGTGTGCCATAATGTGACAAAATCTAGTGTTTACAAGGATATTTTATTGAAATTGCAGGGTAATTAAGTGTATTTACAATTGTGTTTTACACAGTTGCATCGCTTTTTATTTGCATCTAAGCAATAAAGTTACGGATGACTGACGCCGAAAATAAAGAAACAAGCGAGTTAGCGTGGCAGAAGATACAGGACGCACTGTCTGAAGAGAACGGTGTGGCCATCGCGATCGTTGAAGGAGAAGATTCAACGGTCATATCAGTATCTAACAACAATTCGATCTGCCGCACGCTGCAAGCTTCCGAAGAATTTGCCTCACTTTGTGAGCCGTTTTGCGGGCAGGCTTTTACTGTAGGGTTGGAAAAAGGAAAGCCGGCCTGCTTTCATTGCCACGCCGGGCTGGCTTATGCCACCGTGCCGATCGAGCCCGAGCCGGGCAAAAAGCTGGTAGCCATCGTCGGACGGGTGTTCAGCAAAGGCGTCAACTATTTAGCGGCCACGGAAAAAATGCGCAGCGGGGATTGGCAAAAACTGCCCACCGGAGAACTATTGGAAAATATCCTTTTAACAACTTCATTAAAGGAAGTAGAGAGCGTTTCGCGGCGGCTGCAGGAGCTGAGCGACGAGGAAAAGCTGGCCCTGCTAAAAGTAGAACGCCTTGCTCAACTAAAGACCCCGGAAAAGGCCCATGTAAAGGCCCAGGCAAAGGCGACCGAGGAGCCCGACATTTCCGTGATAATTCCTGAGCGAATCATAGGAGTAGAGGACCGGCCGGAAGATCCATCGGACGATATTCTCCAAATGCCGGAAAAGCCTGCAATTGTCAGGCCCGCCGATAGAATCGTCAGGATCGAAAAAGAAACTAAGCCGCCCGTGAAAGAAACGAGTTCGGTGAAACTGGTTATTAACCAGGCAGCTATAATGGGCGCCCGCAAACATGACGATCCGGATGAAGTGGCGGCCTGGCGGTCTTTGTTTAACTCTCTGCTCGACCTGAATTATCACAAAGCCTGTGTCTCGGTGCTGAAATTCTTGTCGGTCAAGTATGAGTTGAACGCGCTGGCCTGGTTAGAGAAAAAAGATCGCAATCTGGAAACGTATCTCGTCAGCGGAAGTTTTCGCGGCCAGCAATTAAGGATAAATCTTCCGGTCGCCGATCCGCGCTTGACGGAAGCGATACATCACGAAACGGCGCTGGAATTATTTGAACGCACCGGCAAAGATCCGGCGGAAAAAACCGTCTCAAGGATCCTGCTCTTTCCGATAGTGATCGGCGGAGAACTGCGCAGCGCTCTGGTCGTCGGCGATGAGATCAAACAAGAAAGTAAAAAACGCAGCCTGGCCCGTTTCTGCCGGCAGGTTTCAGTGTCGCTGGAGATACTGCGGCTGCGCGACGAGATCGAACGCCAGGCGCTGCTTTCAAAAGCCGTCAGAAAATTTAATGAAGGTTTGAGCAAGCTCGATAGCGAAGAATTTTGGTCGTACGTAGCCCAGGTCTCGGCGGAATTGCTGCAAGCCGAATACGGCTCGCTGCTGATCTATGACGAAGACGAAAAGACCCTGATGGCAAAAGCGGCGGTGGGCAAAGATGTAGCGGTTTTAAATCAGGACCGCGGCACCGTGGGCCACCGGATAGCCGCGCGTGTTTTGCAGCAGGGGAAACCGCTGGTGGTGACGGATGTAAATAACACGGGAATGTCACCGGCGCCGGCGGAGCGCAAGTATAAGACCCGCTCGTTCTTAAGTTACCCGATCGTGATCGGTTCGCGAAAGATCGGCGTGCTCAACGTGACCGACAAAGTGGACGGCAGCGCTTATAACGAGTATGACCTGCAGCTTTTGGACGCCGTCACACCGCAGCTCGCGGTGGCGCTCGACCGCGTAAAACTCGAGCGAAAAGCCGGCAAATACGAGCAGCTTTCCATCACCGATCCGCTCACCGGCCTGCTTAACCGCCGTTATCTGGAAGAGCGGCTCGACGAAGAGATCAAACGCACGCGGCGTTATGGATACGCCATGAGCTTTATGATGATCGATGTGGATGAGTTCAAATCTTATAACGACACTTATCTGCATACGGCCGGCGACAAAGTGCTGCAAGCACTGGCCCGCCATATGAAAAATAGTTTGCGCGGAGCGGACGTGGCCGCGCGCTACGGAGGTGAAGAGTTTTCTATTTTGCTGCCGCAGACGGCGCTGCCCGAAGCCAAGGCGATCGCCGAACGCTTGCGCGAAGAAATAGCGACGGCGGAATTTCCTAACCGCAAGATCACGATCAGTATCGGCGTGGCCACTTTTTCGCCGAACATAAAAACTGCCGAAGAATTGATCTCCGCGGCGGACAAAGCCCTCTACGAAGCAAAACATCAGGGAAGGAATAACGTGCAGATCTATCAGAGTCTGCCCGTGCTGACGGGCTCCACCACAAATGTCTCAGAAGCTAACTAGACAAAATATTTCTCACGCCACGATACTCTCACGCCGTGAACCCGAAGAATTTATCGGAAGGACGCGCGAGCTGGACGAAGTGCTGCGCCACGCCAGAAGCGGCGAAGGCAAAGGATTGCTTATCCTGTCCGCGCCGGCCGAGGGTGTGTCTGAGCTTTTGCGGCAAGCCTACGATCAATTGTTTCGCGAACAAGCTGACGTGATCCCGTTTTATTTTGCGCTTAGCCAAAATGACCGTTCGGTGGAAAATACGGTCACCAGATTTCTTCAATCATTCCTTTTACAGGTGGTTGCTTTTCGCCGCAATGATCCGGCCCTGCTCGATGCGTCGCCGGAGATCGCGGAACTCGGGGAACTCTCGACGCCCGAAGACGGCTACTGGATCGACAGGCTGGTTGCCGCCTGTGAAACGCAAAGTTTGCTGGCCGATGAACGGTCTTTTGTGCGGCAATGTTTGAGCGCGCCTCTTCGCGCGGCCGCGCACAATGCGCAATGCGTAATGCTGATCGACGATCTGCACCACGCGCAGGATTTGCAGGGCAGCACGTCTTTTACCGCCGAGTTGAATGATATTTATTCACGCTCTTCCATACCTTTTGTATTGGCCGGGCGCCGGCGTTATGTTTTACCGTCGACCCAGGAAGGCGAAGCAAAACTTAATGACGCTGAGATACTGAAATTATCACGCCTTTCTGAAACCGACGCCGGGATGCTGCTCGAAAAATTGTCGGCCGATAGCGATATAAAGATCAACGAGCAAACCCGTGATCTGCTGGTGCAGCAATTTGACGGGAGCGCCGGGTTATTGAACCTGATCTTTGAAGCCGCTAAAGACAAGAAAACTTCGCTCGATAGTTTTCAGAAATGCCAGGACCTTTACACCGCCGAAATATTGGGCGGACGCATCAACAGGTATTTTTCGTCTTTGCTGGACGAGGTCACCGCGAATCCGGAAACGCAGCGCGGTTTGATCGAAGTGCTGTACGAATCGCTGCAGAACCAGGCCCACGCCACACAGATCGAATTCTGGCGAAAACGCCTTGACGGGAACGACGAAGAATTTTACCAACTGATGCAGGGGCTGCATTTACAGGAATTCGTCAGGTTGAATTCAAGCGTCGTGGAACTGACGGATGAAACCTCCGTCAGCCGCGATTACATCGATGCGCGCTACCGCCTGGAGGTAAAGGCCGAGCCCCGCGCGCTGGTCACCGCTGAGACGCTGGCGACATTTTTGAAACGCGCGCCGCATATTATGACGCGCTACTATCGCCGTAACGCCGCGCTCGGATTGCGTGAATTGCTCTCGCTTTTTAATTGCCAGCCGACGCCGCAGGCGCTTCTCGATTACGAGGTCTTTAAGGAAAAATTCAAGGGACTGGAAGACGAACGGATAATTGCCGAGCTGCCGAATGAAGAAGCGAAGATCAGGCTGCCGCAGATAGTTTATACCGCCAGCTGTGTCGCGATCTATCCGCCGATAAAACAGGTGCTGGATGAAGAGCGCTGTTCAGTCGCCTTTGGTTTTGATAACGGAAGATACGCGGACGAAAACGAGGTGGTCTGGATCGCGGCAGAGATAGATTCCAAATTGGAAGCCAGCCGTGAACTGACGGAATTCTGGTGCGACCGGATGGAGATGGTCGCGCTGATGTGCAACTTTATCCACTATCGCCTGTGGCTGATCACGCCTGAAGGGTTCGATGCCGAGGCGAGAAAAGTCTTGCGCGAGCGGAATGCTTTTGGTTCGTGCCGAAAACAAGTCGAGCTTTTGATGCGGCAGCTTGACGCCGGCAGACTGGTCGGCGCAAAAGCAAAAGCTCAGATCAACAAAAATGAATACGAGATGATCGTTCCGATGGGCGACGACACCGAAATGATCTCAGCCCACGCCGTGGAAGAGATCGCCCGCCGTCATCATTTCAAGCAGACCGCGATCAACCAGATCAAAACCGCGCTGGTGGAAGCCTGCATCAACGCCGCCGAGCACAGCCTTAGCCCTGACCGAAAGCTGCATCAAAAATTTATCGTCGAAGACAACAAGCTCACCATCACCATCTCAAACCGCGGGATCAATCTGCTGGCGAATAAAAAAGCCGCTGCCGCCACCGCCGATGAACCTTCCGAAGGACGCCGCGGCTGGGGGCTGCAATTGATCCGCAACCTGATGGATGAAGTAAATTTTGAACAGGTCGATGACGGCACCAAGATCACGATGGTTAAGTATCTGGCTAAATAGCTCTTGCAAACTCACGCCAAACGTTCCACAATATCCCACGTGGAAGCCATAGAAAAAGCCGAACAATTAAAAGCCGAACTCGATAGCCTGCGTCCTCTGGACGCGGAAAGGGAAGCGCGCGTTTTACAAAAACTTCGCCTCGATTGGAATTACCATTCGAATAACCTTGAAGGCAATTCACTGACGTCAGGGGAAACTAGAGCCCTGATCCTCTTTGGCATTACGGCGCAGGGAAAACCGCTAAAGGACCACTTTGAAATAACCGGGCATGATGAAGCGATAAAGTGGGTGGAAGAATTAGTTAAAGGAGAAGCCCCTTTAACCGAAAAGTTTATCCGTGAGCTTCACGTACTTCTATTAAAAGAAGACCATTATGTTGACGCGCTAACTTCCGAGGGAACTCCTACTCGAAGGCGCGTTCAAGTAGGGAAATATAAAACTCAGCCTAATCATGTACTCACCAAAACGGGAGAAATGTTTTATTTTTCAACCCCGGAAGATACTCCGGCGAAAACGCAGGAGCTGATCGAATGGTTTCGAAGCGAGAAGGAAAAGCCTGACGTAAATCCGATCATTTTGGCCTCGCTTTTTCATTACCGCTTTATTCGCATTCATCCGTTTGACGACGGTAATGGCAGAGTGGTGCGGATTCTGATGAATTTTATCTTGATGCAATATGGCTATCCGCCTGTGATCATCAAGACTGAAGATAAGGAAAATTACTACGGCGTTCTGCAGCTGGCGGATGCGGGAGAACTCGAATCATTCACCGAATATATTGCTGATAATTTGGTTTATTCGTTAGGGATAATGATTAGAGGGGCAAAGGGTGAAGATATTGATGAACCTGAAGATTTGGATAAAGAACTGGCGTTATTGGATCAAAAATTGAATTCTATAGGCGAAAAAGCGAATAAAGTTAAAAGTGACGATACTTTCGTTGATTTCATAGAAAATTCTTTAGTGCCATTTGTGGTTGAATTTTCTAATACATGTAAAAAATTCCAAAGATTTTACCTTTCGTCGGACGTTTCCATAATTTTAAATCCTGCTCATTTTGTTTCGAGCATTTATCCTAGTGAAAAGATTACTATGGATTTAAGCTTACCGACAGAAGATATTTTTGCGGAACTTATTAGAAATATTTTGGACTACTTAAATAAAAAGAACATCTCCTCTGACCGTCTTTTTGAGATTGAATGTAATTGTATATTTACAAAATTTAATAGGCTTCATCATACCGATGTAAATTATTCTTCGAGCGTGTACTTCTATTTTCAGGAAAGAATTTACTCTACCATAAGCGACGATCCGGAAATAAATATTCAAAAAGTTTATGGAAAATATTTATCCAAGAATGAAATCACAGAGATATGTAAAAAAATCGCTAAAAAACATATGAATTTTTTGGAATCGGAAATCGCTAATTAATTAAATTATCTAAAATCTGCATCCGTTCACAAATAACTCACGAAATATCATCAGCGTAAGACATTTGAGAATAAAAACCCTCTATCGTTTTACTCCCGCAACCTTCTGAGATCCCTGATTTCGTCAGTAGCTTGCAATTAAAAAATTATTCCCAAAAAGGAGATCAGAAAAAAATGGCAGCAGTAAAAGAAGCGATCGGCGCACAGGCGGTGCCGACCAATTATACGGACATCAATGCGATTCCCGTTGAACAGGAAATTTCTTGCCGGCCGATGACGGACTTGAATTTTATCGGCCCGAACGGTATTTTTACCAGCGTTACCAAAGACAAAGTTTCCATAACGATCCGCGGAGCGTTGCTTGAGGTGATAAGCTTCGATCTTAAGTTCAACCCGAAACACGGGCTGAATCCGGGCGGCATCGTGCCGGGCTGTAATTCGGACGACGTGATGGTAGTGGCCGCGCAGAGCAGCAACGTCCAGAGCGTGGCGGCACCGGTCTTTACCAGGACCAATAACAAGGTTACGAGTGTTAAATTGTTTTTCATGCGCCTGAATAAAACTAAACCCGTGACACTCGGGGTTCGCGTGAAATTCGAAGAAAACGGCGGGACCGGCCTGCAATTCATTCCGCGAAGAAAGACCGAAGGGATCAGCTTTCCGTAGATCGGACTTTATTAAAAAGAAGGGCAGGACATGTATCCTGCCTTTTTTCATTGTAAAGAGATAGTATTTCGGCAGGACGGCGGTGCGGAAAAACATCCCCCGTGTGGTTACTTTGTAGGATCGCCGTTCGGAATAGATGATAACTGATAGATGACAGATAAGAGATCGGATCTCTCAGTTATCATCTATGATCTTTCATCTATTCCGAATGGTTATTCGATACGGTCACAGCTTAACCGATCAGCTTCTGAAACGCCTTTTCGTCCAACACCGCCACGCCCAATTCCTCAGCCTTGGTCAGTTTCGATCCCGCGTCTTCACCGGCGACAACATAATCGGTTTTTTTGCTGACCGACGAAGAGGTGCGCCCGCCGCGGTCTTCGATCAGTTTGGCTGCTTCGTCGCGGGTGAAACTTTCCAGCTTTCCGGTCAGCACAAAAATTTTCCCGGCGAATTTTTCATCAAAGGCAGCGTGCGAGGCGGCTTCCATCTCGGTTTTTACACCGGACGCTTTTAAGCGCTCGATCAATTCAAGATGCTGTTTGTCGTGGAACCAATCATAGACGCTCTGCGCCACGATCAGGCCTATTTCCGGTATATCGTCGAGCTCTTCGACGCCGGCCTGCGCGAGTTTATCGAGCGAACGAAAATGATTAGCTAGAATCTTTGCATAACGTTCGCCGACATGGCGTATATCAAGGCCGAAAAGCAGCCGCTGCATGCCGCGTGATTTACTCGCTTCGATCTGGTCTATCAGATTCTGGCCGGATTTTTTCGCCATGCGTTCAAGCCCGGCCACTTGTTCCAGGGTCAGGTCGTAGAGATCGGCGACGTTCTTTACCAGTTGTTCGCCTGGTTCTCCGGCGATCAGTTGATCGACTATAGCTTCGCCCAGCCCTTCGATATCCATCGCCTTGCGCATCGAAAAATAAAGCAGGCGGCCTTTTAGTTTGGCCGGGCAATCAGGATTTGTGCAGCGCGTGACGGCTTCGCCTTCCGGGCGGATGGCGGGGAATCCGCAGACCGGGCAATTTTTTGGAAACTTAAATTCTTTTTCGCTGCCGTCGCGCTTGGCCGGAATATTTTGCAGGACCTGTGGAATTATCTCGCCGCTTTTTTCTATCAGCACCCAATCGCCGAGTTTTAATCCCAAGCGTTTTATTTCATCTTCATTATGCAGCGAAGCGCGCGCCACGGTCGTTCCCGCCAGCTGCACCGGCTGCAGATTTGCGACGGGTGTGAGCGCGCCGGTGCGCCCCACTTGAACTGAAATGGCAAGCAGTTTTGTAGTGGCCTGGCGCGCGGGATATTTGTAGGCGATCGCCCAGCGCGGAGCTTTGGTGGTCGCGCCGAATTCCTGCTGCAGCGCGGTCGAATTTACTTTTACAACCACGCCGTCGATGTCGTAATCGAGACCGTCGCGCTTGCTTTCCATGTCGTTGCAAAACTCGATGACCTCGTCAATGTTCTTACAAAGAGCGCGGTGCGGATTGACCTTAAACCCTGCTTTTTCAAGCCATTGGAAGTTTTGCCAGTGCGTGGGAAAAAACTTTTGCGCGCCGGATAAAACATCGTAAGGAAACATATCCAATCGCCGGGAAGCGACTATCTTCGAATCGAGCATGCGGATAGTTCCCGAAGCGGCATTGCGCGCGTTGGCAAAGATTCTATCGCCGCGCTGTTCCAGTTCCTCGTTTATTTTGGCAAAGGTCGAGCGGGGAATATATGCTTCGCCGCGCACTTCGACCCGGGTGGGCAGATCGCCTTTTAATTTTAAAGGAATGTGGCGGATCGTTTTTACATTCGGCGTCACATCGTCGCCCACGGTGCCGTCGCCGCGCGTCGCGCCTGCCGCCAGTAATCCGTCCTCGTAATGCAGCGCGATCGAAAAACCGTCGATCTTCATTTCCGCGACGTACTCAAGCTTTCGTCCGTCGGCGAGTTTTTGACAGCGCTCGTCAAAAGCGCGCAGATCGTCGAGGCTATAGCTGTTGTCGAGCGACATCAGCGGAACGCGGTGAGTGAAACTTTGAAAACCTTCCACGGGCCGGCCGCCCACGCGAAAAGTCGGGCTGTCCGGAGACATAAATTCGGGATGCTGCTCTTCGAGTTGCTGCAAAGTTTTTAGCAGCGCATCAAATTCCGCGTCTGAGATCTCGGGCGCGCTCTCCGTGTAATAAAGCTCATTATGATGCTCTATTTCCCGGCGAAGTTTTTCGATCTCTTTTTTTACATTTTTCATATAGACAAATCAGAGATTTTGCAGTTTAATATGACAGGCTTTACCGTAATTTTGCAAAAATAAAATATTTAGAAAATTTTAAGACTTTTTCGACATTAGTTATATCTAAGTTATGAACAGTTTTTACCGAAACGTCTGACCTCGTTTCGGCTGGAGGAAACCATCAACGCATCACGGGGAAGCAGTTGGTAGGTTTCCATTTTTTTGTTTAAAAAACAGGTATGCGGGCCGATTAACGTCCCTTTCAAAGGCTTCGCAGATCAATCCGGCCGTAAAAGCTTCGATAAACTCTTCTCGAATCCTCAATTGTTCCTTTTTCGCCTTTTCCGGCTCATTTATTACCAGCGCGCGCCAATCAGGCGGGACCGTTATTTTTCTTACCGGAGTGCCAAGCTGAGTTGAATTGCCTTTAACGGCGTTTATCACTTTTTCCGAATCCAGCTGCCATTCAGCAAAAAGGCGGTCGCTGTCAAAACCCGTCGTATTCACGTTGGGCGTCGTGCCGTAATCGGTGCCGTAAAAATTAGGCATATAAGTCTTAACAACTGCGCCCAGCCGCATTAAATTAAAATAGGCATTGCGTGGCTGAACGGGCTCAAAGGTCCATTTGATAAAGCGGATATTTTCCGACAAGGCCCGCTCGCGCTGGGCCCATTTTAATTTGGCGCCGATGCCGTGGCTTTGAAATTCTTTTTTTACCGCCGTCATATGAGAATAGAGGATCCGCTCTTCGCCGCGAAACGCCGGTAGGGAAAGAACAAAACCGATCAGCCTTTCTTCGAGCTTTTCTTTCACGAAGGCGCCTAGCGTCCAGCCGCCCGCGTGTTTGGTGACGATCAGGTGCCGCCGGGGCGAGATCTCCAGGTCAGGCAAAGCAAAGACCTCTTTTTGCAATGAGATACAGGCGTCGAACTCATTGGGGGCGGTGCATTCACGGATCTCGATAGGCAATTCGGAATTTGGCATAAGAATTTGTCTCTAATTGTAAAGCCCTGCACGACCTTTATTAGCCACTAATTACACAAATAACACGAATTCAAAAATTCCTTATTTATTTGTGTTATTTGTGACATTCGTGGCCGTATCCTTTATAGGCAAAGCTAATAATAATCTTAAAATAACTCGCCGAAAAATGCTTTCAAAAAACGTATTTTAATCGCAATTAAAAAATGTTAAACTTTCTATGGAGTTGGTTTAACGTTCACCGGCCTATTCGTCCGAAAAAGATGGTCACGCCCCAGGTTTCAACATATTTTGAAGTTTCCGGTCAGCTTCAGCAGCATCCCGTTTGCGAATTGCTAAACGAGGTCTCGACTGCGGGCTTAAGCGGAGCTTTGCGCGTGGAACGCGGCCAGCATAAATCGATAATCTATTTTAACGACGGCAAATTGGTCTACTCGGTTTCAAACGCGCGGCAGCACCGCCTCTTCGATCTGCTGTTGCGGTCGGGCCAGATCACCAAAGAGCAGGTGACCGCTTACAAGGATTTTACCAACGACCAGCTTCTGGCCGCGCAGCTTATCGAAAAAGGCATTTTTGACAAGCAAACTTTTCGCCATATTTTCGGGCAGCAGATGCGCGAGATAATTTCCTTTGTCATCGGTTGGGACACAGGTGAGTGGACATTTAACGCTCTGGCCCGGATAAAAGAAGATGTCTGGCAAGAGACGGATCTTTCCAAGGTCCTGCTGGATTTTAGTAAGAACATTTCGGGCAGCCGCCTGTCGGCAAAATTTTATAACAAAGCCGAGGTTTTTTCGGTGGTCGGAAAAAATTCCACGAACGTGATTTTGAGTTCACAGGAATTTTTTATCTTATCGCGGCTCGATCAGCCTTCAAGCGTGGCGGACATCAGTTTGCTGACGGGCTTTAACGAAGCCGATGTTTCGGGAATTATTTACGCCTTGTGGATACGAGGTTTTGTGCGCCGCGGAAAAGAACCCGCGTTTTCAGAGGAAAAGATCGGCGATATTCTTTCAGCGGAAATAAAGTTGAAAGATGCACCGAAGAAAGCGCAGCAGAAAACGGGGGCAGAAAAACCAGCCGCAGCGGAAGCCGAAAGCGGGACTGATGCTGCGGAAGAAGAGATCAAGGCCGAAGCCGGGATGACCGTGGACCAGTATCTCCTCCAGGTAGAAAAGGCGGAAACTTTTTACGACGTTTTGGGCGTGGAACTTTCTACCGATCTCGCCATTATAAAGACCAACTATTTTGCCCTCGCCAAAAAATTCCACCCGGATAAATACCACACTGAGGCCGGGAGCAAAATGCACCAGCGCATCCAGCATGCCTTTACCCAGATCGCGCAGGCGTATGAAACGTTAAAGGACAAGGAAGCCCGCGAGGTCTACAACTTCAAGATGAGACGCCAGCTCGAACGGCTCAAGAAGAGGGAAGAGCTGATCGCCGAAATGAAAGCTCAGGGAACTTCCGACGCAGTGCTTTCCAACGAGGCCGAACTGGCGAAATTGGAACAGGCCCGCGAAGAATTCGATTATGGGTTTGACTGCCTGATGAACCGGAACCCGGCCGCCGCCCTGCCCTTCCTTGCCCGCGCCGTCGGTCTGGCCCCGAAACAGGCGCGCTATCACGCTTACTACGGCAAGGCCCTGTCGCATTCGATCAAGAATCGCCACCAGGCCGAGCAGGAGATCATCGCGGCCACCAAGATCGAGCCGGGCAACACCGCGCATCGTCTGATGCTGATCGAATTTTATATCGACGTAAATATGCCGAAGCGCGCCGAAGGAGAGCTCAAAAAACTCCTGATAAAAGACCCGAGCAACGAGGACGCGAAAACATTGCTCGAGAGTTTGCAGAATTAACGGGCACTTCACAGCGAAATTTATACAAAAAGCGGTTATTTTCGGATAATCGCTTTTTTGCTTAGAAATAAGTTTATCTTTTTGTCATAATAGCCTTTTCGCTTTTAGGTAAAGAGAATGAAAAGTTATGTTTCCTGAGAAAAAATCGATAGTTCAGGACCACGAATTTGACGCCCGCCTGCTGAAGATGGCGGCGGTAATAGACGAATTTGAAGGCTATACGCGTCCGCACGCCGTCCGGCTGGCGGTATTGGGTGACGCGGTCGCGGAAAAATTCAATTTAGGGCTAAAAGACAGGCTGTTTATCAGGCAAGCCGCGCTGGTGCACGATATCGGCGAAGTGATGATGAACCGCGAATATATAAAAAGCCCGCGTTCATTGACCGATGCTGAAAGATTGGACCTGATGCGGCATCCCGTGATCGGCGAGCAAGAGGCCGCCAAGCGGGGACTCAGCCGCGCGGTGCAGCTGTTCATACGCTGGCACCATGAGTGGTGGAACGGCAACGGGTATCCCGACACTTTGGAGCGCGACGCCATCCCGCTCGGCGCGCGGATCTTGCGCGTGGTGGATACTTATTGCGCACTGACGGATAACAGGCCTTACAAAAAGGCGGTCACGGCTTCCGAAGCGCGCGAATATCTGCGATTGTCGGCCGGGATAGAATTTGATCCCGAGGTTGTCACGGCATTTTTCGGGCTTTCGGGCATAAAAGAACTTGACGCTTTTGTTCAAATAGAATCTGCTCCTGCCGAAGCACCCGCCGGAACGCCGATCGCTCCTGCGGCTCCTAATGGGGAACGCAACGAAGCTCTCATTTACCAGGAACAATAAACGGCAATTATGAGAATGTCACATGAAATGAGTGTTTTTCGTAAAGGCTGGCTGGCCTTTGAGCTGAACGTTTTGCGCCGCCTGAAATTCGGTTCCATCTGCCTGCCGTTTACCGGCGACAGCTTGCTCGGTGTTTATTTAAAGCGCTGGAACGTGCGTGTTTCGGCCAACGATCTGATGCAGTGGTCGTGGACCAAAGCGATCGCTTCCGTTCAAAACAATAACGAAAAACTTACCGAAGAACAGCTCGAGCTGGTCCTTAACAATGTTTATGTTCCGAGTTATAAACTGGCGAATCCCGCGCTCAAGAGCTGGTTCGGCGAAACCGACGCCTGGTGGTTCGATAATCTGCGCCGCAATATCAACCAGATAGATTCGCCGCTGGCGCACGCCCTCGCGCTTAACATCGGGATGGCGGTGGGCGACCACGCGCTTTCTTTTGATGAAACTACGCGCGAACTGCGCGAACCGCTTTCGAATGTTTTCCGGCGGATCTGGTCGGATTCATCGGAGCCTTTTGATAACAGTCAAAGCAACTCATGCACCAATAAACCGGCCAACGAATTTCTGGCGGAAAACCGCTCGGAGCTGATGTTTTTGAGATTACCGCGAATGCACAACCTGAATGTGAAAGCCAGCTATGGCTTGTCGGCGTGGCGGGAAGAATGGTTAAACGGCGGCGGTGAATTTTGGGACGAGACCGACCGGCAATTCGCCGGCAGGCTGGGAACGCACACCCAGACAAAATCGCAATACCTGCATATGATCGAAGACATGCTTCACGCAGCGTCGCATTTGCCCGCGTGGGCGATCGCGCACGTCGAAGACAATCTGATCAGCACGCAGGACGTGGTCGATGCGATCGGCCGCGTGCGTCGCGTCGAGACAATATTTACCAAGGATTTTTCGGAGCTGACGGGAACGAAGGCAGTGATAATAACTGCTTAGTATTCGTGTGATTAGTGTAATTCGTAGCTAAAAGTAGAAAAATTTAGCCACGAATTACACTAATCACACGAATAAATCTAAAACCAGATCATGCCTGGGCTTCCGCCACCTGCCGCTGATATAAAGGCGAAAGTTTTCTCAGGCTTTCCACCGCTTTTGGCAGCACTTCCATCAAATAGTCTACATCCTCGAGCGTATTATCTTTTCCAAAACTAAAGCGGATAGCACCGCGGGCGAGTTCGTCATTTCGCCCCAGCGCGCGAATCACCGGCGAAGGCTCGAGCGAGCCCGAGGAGCAGGCCGAACCGGTCGAGACCGCGATGCCTTGCAGGTCGAGATTTATCAGCAGCCCTTCGCCTTCGATAAAACGAAACGAAATATTTGAAATATTAGAGAGGCGGTTTTCGCGGTCGCCGTTAAAAATAACATCCGGGATCTTTTCGGCGACGCGCGCTTCGAGTTCATCACGTAAAACGCGCAAATGTTCGGTCCGTCGGGTAAGACCGGCACGCGCCATTTCCAGAGCCTTGCCAAAAGCCGCGATCAAAGGGACCGATTCGGTACCGCCGCGGCGTTCGCGCTCCTGGTGGCCGCCGATATTTTGTTTTTGCACCCGCACGCCGCGCCTGACGTATAAAGCTCCCACGCCTTTTGGCGCATAAAGTTTGTGCGCCGACATCGAAAGCAGATCGCAGCCGATCTCTTCCACGTCAAGCGGCATCTTGCCGACGGCCTGAACGGCATCGGTATGAAACCAGATCTTGTTTCCATTAGCGCGGTGCTCTTTTATTAATTGCCCGATCTCTTTGACCGGTTGGATCGTGCCGATCTCGTTATTGGCGGCCATTATTGTGACCAGCACGGTGTCCGGCCGCAGAGAAGCTTTCACATCCTGGGCGCGGACAATTCCATTATCATAAACGGGGAGCCAGGTTACTTCCCATCCTTTTTCTTCGAGCGATTCGCAGACATTTTTGACGGCCGAATGCTCGATCGATGAAGTGACGATATGTTTGCCGTGCGAAACGTTCGCTTCGCACAAACCGCGGATGGCGAGATTGTTGGCTTCCGTTCCGCCGGAGAGAAAGACCATCTCGTTCGGACGGGCGCCTATGATCTTTGCCGCTTCGTGGCGCGCCTTATCGACCGCGCTGCGCGCTTCCTGGCCGAAAAAATGAATGCTCGAAGCATTGCCGAATTTGTCCCGCAAAAAGGGAAGCATCGTTTCCAGCACTTCGGCATCCACCGGCGTGGTTGCGCTGTTGTCGAGATAGACCCGCCTGAACATAAGTTGATTATATATTAATTCTATCTGCTTTCTTTGAGAGATCTTTACGCATAATTATCAATTGTTTGATCGTAATGAAGTCGGTATCGGGAACGTAGTGACTGGCTTCTCGGCATAGACTTTCCTATCCTGCTCACGGATTAGTTGTCTCATTAGCCGGTCACTACGTTCCCGGTACTGACCCGTTTTTTATGGGTAATACTAATTAACAGTGAACAATTAACAGTTAGCCTCAAATTACACAATAGTTTACGCAAAATTCACAAAATCGCCACGGCACCTCGAATTTGCCTAATTGAAATTGAAAATTATTTTCAATTAGCGTATATTATTAGCGGGATAAGAACTGAAAAGAAATGACTGTACACAAAGATAACGACAAAACACTGGCCGGCGTCGCCAAAGGGCAAACGGCAAAAGTATCGTCAGTGACGGGGACCGATGCGGTCACGCGGCGGCTGATGGAAATGGGGATCGTACCGGGCGAGATGGTCAGGGTGGTCAAATCCGCTCCGTTCGGCGATCCGATGGAGATCAAGGTTCGCGGTTATCACCTGGCGGTGCGCCGGAACGAAGCGCGGATGATCGAGGTCGGCGACGCAATATAAAATTTTAGTGCGATACAAATAATTATCTAGTTTTTAATTTAAGCAACTACGTCTTCCGGCGTAGTTTTGTTATTTCCGGATATGCAAACCCCTATACAAACCGGCGCAGAAAAAAAGAATTTGGTGATAGCGCTGGCGGGCAACCCTAACGCGGGGAAGACCACGCTTTTTAACGCGCTGACCGGGCTGCGGCAAAAGGTGGCGAATTATCCGGGCGTGACTGTCGAACGCAAAGAAGGCCAATGGCAGCTCAACGGTAAGGACAGCGCCGCGCTGCTGATCGATCTGCCGGGGCTTTACAGTCTCGACGCAGCCTCGCTGGATGAACAGATCGCCCGCGATGTGCTGACCGGAAATATCAACGGCCTTTCGCGCCCCGATGTGATCATAGCCGCCGTCGATGCCACCAACCTCGAGAGAAATCTTTATCTCGTCACGCAGCTGTTGGAATACGGAATTCCCGTGGTCGTCGCCCTGACGATGATGGACATGACCGAAAGGGAAAGCCTGGAGATAGATACCCAAAAGCTTTCTGAAATGTTGGGCGCGCCGGTCATCGCGGTCACCGTCACGCAAAAGATCGGTATCGATGAGATAGCAAAAGTGGTGAGAGATACCCGGAACGTTGGGAAGCTGGATCCTGCTCTGGCCGAGATAAAAGACATCGCGGAAGAAAACAAAAAGATCTTTGCCCGCTATAAATTTATTTCAGACGTGGTGCAGGCGTCGGTCATACGAAAAGTGACGGCCGAAAGAAACCGCTCTGAAAAGATCGACCGTGTTTTGACCCATAAGTTTTGGGGATTGCTGATCCTGGGGGCGATCCTGCTGCTGGTTTTTCAAACGATCTTTTCCTGGGCGGCGCTGCCGATGGACCTGCTCGATAAAGGTTTTGGGGCGCTGGCACAGGTCGCAAAAGACTCTCTGCCGCCGGGAATTTTGACCGATCTTTTGGCCGACGGCGTGATCGCCGGTGTCGGCGGCATTCTTGTTTTTCTGCCGCAGATCCTGCTGCTCTTTTTCTTTCTCTCTATTTTAGAAGACACGGGCTATATGACCCGCGCGGCGTTTTTACTCGACCGCCTGATGCGCGGCGTCGGTTTGCATGGCAAGGCATTTTTACCGCTCCTGAGTTCATTTGCCTGCGCCATTCCCGGCATCATGGCGGCGCGCACCATCGAAAGCCCCAAAGACCGCATCGCGACGATAATGATCGCCCCGCTGATGAGCTGTTCGGCGCGGCTGCCGGTTTATACGCTGATGATAGCGGCGTTTTTTTCCGGGCAGATGCTGCTGGGATTTATTTCGGTGGGCGCGCTGATAATGCTTTCGATGTACGTGCTGGGTATCGTGGCCGCGATAATCATGGCGTTCATTTTCAAACGCACGATCCTGAAATCGCCGCCGCCGCCGCTGGTGATGGAACTGCCGTCTTACCGCCTGCCGAATATCCGCACCGTTTTACTCAATATGTTTCAAAACGGCTGGATGTTCGTAAAACGCGCGGGCACGGTGATCCTGGCGATCTCGATCATTCTCTGGGCGCTGACCGCGTTTCCGCGCATCGCGGCCACGACCGCTGATACAACAGCGAGTACCGCCCCCAATACTGCTGTTGCAGAATTACAAAGCCAGGCTCCGGACCTGAAAGAAAGCTACGCCGGGCAGTTGGGAAGAGTGATCGAGCCGGCCATTGCTCCGCTCGGTTTTGATTGGAAGATGGGCGTGGCGCTGATCGCTTCTTTTGCCGCGCGCGAAGTGCTGGTATCGACGCTGAGCATTCTTTACAATGTAGATAAGGATTCTGACGCCGACTCGCCTTCGCTGATCGAAGCCGTCCGCGACGCGAAACAAGACGATGGCGTGACGCCGGCGTGGTCGCCCTTGACGGCGCTGACGATGATGGTGTTTTTCGTTCTGGCCTGCCAATGTATGTCTACCGTGGCGGTGGTGCGGCGGGAAACAAATTCGTGGGGCTGGCCGATTTTTATGGTCGTGTATATGACGGTGCTGGCCTACGTAGCCTCGTTCATTACCTATCAGGGAGGCAAAGCGCTGGGTTTTTAAGATTTATGCTGCAGTATCTAATAGTAACGTTGATCATTCTTTCAGCCGTCTTTTACGTCGGCCTGAATGTCTGGCGCAAGGTCGCGGGAAAAAAGGGAGCCAAAGGCGGCTGCGAAACGGGCTGCGGTAAGTGCGGAGATTAGCGAATAGCGGTTAATGAGTCATTGTTAACGGTGAATATCCATCGTCATAGTACAAATTTTCTTGGCGGCCGGACACCAATAACCCGCCATTCACCATTATTCGTTACGGGACGCTTGACCTTTTCCTCACGCTTTCTTAAAATTTTTGTTTCGCCTTACTGCGGGTGGGGCGTCTTTGGAAAAGATGGGCCGATAGCTCAGTTGGTAGAGCAAATGGCTTTTAACCATTGGGTCGCAGGTTCGAGTCCTGCTCGGCTCACCATTAATTTCAATAGTTTAGGGCGGCTCTTAGAGTCGCTCTTTTCAATTTAGTGCAACATAGGTGCAACAACTTCTTGTAGCCTGTGTTTAGCAAGTTCATTGTCAATAAAAAATCCCAAACATCCCAAAAGTCTCATTCACCGAAAGCCCCTGTTCTCTTAAACTCCTAACCAATGGAGGCACAATTTAGAGAACAAATCGTTTCTCTTGTTCTCCTACCACAAGAGAACTAGATTTAATACATCTCTTTTTAGAATCAAGTAAATTCCTGTATTCCGAACTCAGCGACGGAAATATGCCCAAAAGCAACCAATCTCTTCCAATCCGTATCTATCTTCAAAAGTCCTATAAAGAGTGTTGGAAAGATTTAACACTTCCGGGTAAGTATTTCTTGACAACGAGAATTAGGGAAGTATATAAAGTCTCGTCAATTTAATTAAAAGGTTTGTAAATGAGACGGCTCCTGATTTGCCTAACTGTCCAGATAGTACCGTCGGATGAGCGCTACCTGGCTCAGCCTGCCGGTGCTTTCTTTTTGCCGGGAACTTTCCGAGTTTTCTCCTGTCTAAGTACTTTGATTGGCATGATTTTTGATTTTCCGAGATTGTTTCGGAGAATCTGTAACGTTTTGGCGTAAAAAAACCATAGTTATTGAAACATAAAAACCAGTTTTAACCTCTCTCCTAAAACTGCGGGCGGCTTTTTAATTAAGAAAAGCTGCTTTGTAGGTCTCAGCAAAGGTCAAATTCAAGCGGGAAAATTAAATATTTAGAAGATCGGATAGGTCTAACTATGTCCAAAAGAAGACGTGAGGCGATGGAAAGCATTTTCGCGCACGAAGAAACTACTGTAAGTAGCACAACGGCAAACAAACAGAAACTGTGGTGGCGCTCGTTATCGGGAACACAACGCTGGCTGGTCATAGCTGTGATTGCATTTCTGTCTGTTGGAGTGTTTGGAGCTGGGCTAAAATATTTGGAAGATTCCGCTCGTGAGGAAAAAGCTCGATTGCAGCAGAATCAGTTGGCGAAGAGTGATTCCCTGCTTTCCAGTGTTAATCCCTTTCTGCCGCCGCCAACACCCACTCCGACGCAGATGTCGAAGGAATACATCTATGCCGGTTCGCAGCTATTAGCAGTCGAAGATGCTAACGCAAGCGCGATTCCGCCGGCGGACTTAGCAGTTTGGCGGCCATCAAATGGTATCTGGTATTGCCTGGGCGGAGCAGGTGGCTCACAGGGTTTTACGCTAGCTTGGGGGATGTCAGGAGATCAGGCTGCACAAGGAGACTATGACGGCGACGGCAAGACCGATCTTGCCATTTTTCGACCGTCAACCGGTCTTTGGTGGATAATTCCGAGCAGCACGGGAATCTACTACACCGTCTCGCTTGGGACTACCAGCGATGTGGTAGCGTCGGCTGACTTTGACGGCGATGGGAAGACCGATCCTGCTGTTTTTAGATCCTCTACCCAATACTGGTACATCTATCAAAGTTCGACCAGCAGTTCTGTCAGTGCCCAGTTTGGAGCGACCGGAGACACCCCGGCAGCTTCCGACTACGACGGGGATGGTAAAGCCGATATTGCTACCTGGCGGAACTCTAATCTCACCTTTTATTACTATTCTACTAATCTTTTGCAACAACAGACACAAGGCTTAGGTTCGAGCGGCACAACCTACGCGGCGGCACCTGGTGATTATGACGGCGACGGTAAGGCTGATTTTGCTTTGTTCGCAGCCGGCGCTTGGGTGATCAAGCCGAGCGGCGGCGGAAGCAACATCACAGCCAGCTGGGGGACGACCGGCGATATTGCCGTGCAGAACGACTATGACGGGGACGGCAAGTGCGACTTAGCAGTTTGGCGGCCTTCTACCGGGTATTGGTGGATCGTCAATAGTCACAACGGTACCTATCGCGCCGACCAATGGGGACAAAACGGCGACACGCCTGTTCCCGCACTTTATAGAAAATAAAAGAGCTGTATTTTAGCCAATTTTTTCACCAGACAATGTGGAGCAAAAGTATGAAGAAAGTAAATGTTAATAAGCTATCAGTGGCCAATCAATACATGTGGTTTGTTGGCGAGGTTATCGTGCTTGTTTTTTTGCTGGGATTCTCCTGCATGGCGCAAGAACTCTCAGGAGCCCCTGAAAAAGGCACCGGCGGATTAGCTACTCAAGCCGTGTCGGAAATAGACAACATAAACCTGCAAAACGGCAATGTTTCGCTTCAGATACCTTTGGCTTCGTTGCCTCAGATCGCTGGTGGCAAACTTTCTTACACGCTGACAGCTTATTACAACAGTCTTAACTTAAAGAGCAGCGTTTCCCAGCATATCGGCGAAACTAATCCACCGGCTCCAGGCTGCCCCCAGATGTACACGACGACCGTTGTAAACGGCACCGATCCGTGGACTATTGGCGGACGATACGTGGTCGAGTTTCGCGACGCCAAAGTCGATTTTGATTACCAAGATCCAACTGACACGGAATGTTTCGGCACTGAATACTATGCCATGCAGCCCGGATTTTTCCGTCCGGTATTGAAAACTCCCGACGGCTCGGAACACGAGATGCGAATACAGCAAATGGGTGTCGGGCCTTATCCTACGTACGGAGGGGGCAATTCTTTCTTATATGGTTATTATCAAAAAACCGGCAGCGGAGCTATCCCGATCAACGCCGGTATCCGTCTCTATACTGTGGACGGTTCATTTATCACTGCTGAGATAGGAACTTCAGGAGACTATGTGATCTATCTCAAAGACGGAACGAAGATCGCCTCTGCTGCTAATAATGCACAGGAAATAATCGATCCAAACGGTAATAAGATATTACTCGCTCATGACAACACCGGCGGATACGATTATGCGCAAGATGTACAAACCGGGCGAATGATCAAATGGTCACCCTCTACATATAGTGGCAACACGGCAACAAAAGTAGAGTACCAATCGGTTGGAGGAGGTTGGCAAACGATTTGGGTCGTATGGGGTACTACTCAGGTTCAAGGAAAGCTCTATCCTAAAGAGGGTTGGGATCCAAATGCGCCCTCGCATACCCATCCCTGTAGCTACTGGGCATCATTTTCCGACACATATAACGTAATTCGACAAATTGTGTTGCCGGTTACAGAAACCGGAGTAACTCCGCGCAAATATCTCTTTGCTTATAATTCGGATTCCTCCTCTTCCGTGACGGACACGGTAAAAATGACTTGTACCGGAACTGCAAGCGCGTATACCAGAAGTGTGTCCTATGGCCTGGGAGAACTAAGCCAGATAACAACGCCAAGCGAGGCTGTTTTGAGTTACGAGTATAAAAATGATGGCAGCAGTAAAATAGGTTTATTCGCGGGCGGAACTGATGCGATGCTCAAGGACAGTATTTCAGAAAAGTCGATCTCTCATGATGGAACGACCGACACGTGGACGTACAGCATCGATAATCTTGGAGTTTCGACGGTAAACAATTCTGACGGCTCTCAGATTACCGAACAATGGTTTGAAAAAGATTCCTTGCGCTTTTATCGCTCCGGAACACTTACGGGTCTGGGTGGATTATCTTATCGAACTAATAATTCGAACAAGATAAAAACAGAAAAGCATTGGATCCTTCTAGGAGGCAATCTTGACTCGTTCGGCGGCGGCAGCGATAAGGTCGCCTATAATCCGGTGGTCGATGTCGAATACACCTCGTTGATGAATGGCTCAACGCCGGTAAAGATGTCCGCGAAGGCCTTTGAGTATGATTACAACGGCAATTTTATCAAAACCACTGAATACGATTGGTTCGATCCTAGTTGGGTGACGTTAGACCCTCTTGGAGTTCCAACCGGTATTCCATCTTCAGCTACAGTGTTGAGGGTTGTGGAAAACTCCTATTACAACCAAGCCGCAAATGCCTCTTCAAGTGTAGCTTACCAAAAAAGAACATTGACTCCTTCGCCGGTTATCCTGGGAGCGTTAAAGCAGACAACTGTCGGAAATTCGATCACCCAGTTAAGTTACGATAGCCAAAACTATGGCACGGCTCCAACTAAAGGTAATCTGACCAAAAGCAGTGCCTGGGATAATATCGGTAGCCAATGGCTTGATTCACTGATAAGTTACGACAGCACTTACGGAAATGTGACCTCAAAAACCGATCCGAAAGGCAACGTTACCAATATCTACTATGCCGATAGTACCCATGCCATGCCGACTTCGACGGCTGTCGATCCTGGTAACGGCACCGGCACTCAAACGACAAGTGCGACATATGACTATTACACTGGATTACCGCTTACTAAAACAGATGTAAATGGAAACGTCTCGCCGATCAGCTATACAAACCATTTGTTAGGCGCAGTGGATCCATTCGGCCGACCCGGCACTACTTACAGTCCATACATCACCCTTAATGGAGTGAGCAAACGCCAAACTATTAAAACTTATTACGAGGATTCGTCGCTGAGAAATCGAGTTGAAAGCGATCTTTTCAATGAAGGCGACGGATTGCTAAAAGCGCGCACTACTGCCGATCAAATGGGGAGGACGATCCTGGCGGAGGAAAACGAGAATGGTTCGAGCTCGTATTCTATTTTCAATAATGTTGTTTACGATAACCAGAACAGGATCGTATACAGCTCCAATCCGCATCGCGGTGCGTCGGCGACGACCGACGGGTGGACGAGGATGACAAAAGATGTGCTGGGGCGCATGACCGAAGCCGCCAGCTTTGCCGGTGCTTCGCAGCCGCCGTCCAGCGGTACTAACAGTAACTGGACCGGCAGCGCCACGAGCAGCTATTCATACAATGCCACGACCGTGACAGATCAGGGTGGCAAAGTCAGGCGCTCGATAACCAACGCCGTGGGGCAACTTGTCGAAGTTGACGAGCCGAACAGTTCCGGCCAGCTCGACATCAGCGGCAGCCCGGCGCAGGCTACTTATTACTACTATGACGTGTTAGGCAAGATGGTAAGGGTCAACCAAGGTTCGCAGAACCGCTACTTTATGTACGATTCGCTGGGAAGAATGGTCCGGGCGCGCCAGCCTGAACAGCAGGTGAATACCGGGCTCAATACCAGTGGAAATCCTAACAACAACAGTTGGACGATCGGTTGTACTTATGACAAGAACGGAAATGTCGTTACCGCTACCGACGCCAAGAATGTAGTTATTACCAACTCTTACGATGGTTTCAATCGCGTAGCGCAGCGCAGCTATTCGGACGGCACGACGCCGACCGTCACGTATACTTACGATAATAAAACCAATGCGAAAGGTAAGCTGACAAAGGTAAGCTCCTCGATCTCGGCCGCGGAATCGACGAGCTTTGATGCTTGGGGCCGGGTTGTTTCGCACAAACAAACGACAGACGGTGCCGACTATGTGACCGGTTATGCTTACGATCTGACCGGAGCTCTAGCTGAAGAAACTTATCCTTCCGGTCGAAAGGTCAAAACCGTCCTGAACAACTCCGGACAGCTGTCTAAGGTTCTTAGCAGTAAGAACTCGACCGCCGGTTACGGTGTTTATGCCGATAATTTTACTTTTACGGCGAACGGAAAGATCGCCCAACTTCAGCTCGGCAACGGGTTGTGGGAAAACGGCAAGTTGAATTCTCGCGACCAGGTTACCGAACTCAGCCTGGGAGCAGTTAGTACCAGTGATGGCCTCTGGAAGCTAGCCTTTGATTACGGCGAACTGCAAAGCAGCGGCACGGTTGACGGAACCAAGAATAACGGCGACATCGCCAAGCAAACTATCGCTTTTTCGGGCCAAACCAATCCTTATATTCAGACATACAAGTACGATACTCTGAGCCGCATATCTGAGGCCAGGGAGACGGTCAATGGCAATCAAAAATGGACCCAGTCTTTTAGTTATGACCGCTACGGAAATCGCACCAATATGAATCAGTACATCGGATCATTGAACACGGTGCAGGCCCCGTCGATCGATGCGGCAACGAACAGATTCCAGTCCAGCGAAAATTACACCTACGATGTGGCCGGAAACGTGACGGGCGATCCGAGCGGGAATCAATTTATTTTTAACGGGGATAATAAACAGGTCCAAGTTAAAGATGTTTCAAATAGTACGGTCGGCCTTTACTACTACGACGGTAACGGCAAGCGCGTCAAAAAAGTCACCACTACCGAAACGACCGTCTTTGTTTATGACGCCAGCGGAAAATTACTGGTTGAGTATTCCACCCAGCTTTCGTCAACTCCGGCGGTAAGTTTTACAGCTACAGATCCGCTGGGCAGCCCGCGAGCGCTCAGTGACGGAAATGGTAATGTGGTATCCCGCCGCGACTTTATGCCCTTTGGCGAAGAATTGAGCGCCGGGGTGGGAGATCGCACTACAACTGCCAAATATGGCTACGGTAACGATAACGTGCGCAAGCGCTTTACCGGTTATGAGAAAGACCAGGAAACAGGCCTCGATTTTGCTGAGGCTAGGTATTACAATAACAATCTTGGCAAGTTCACGGCGGTAGACCCGTTGGTGGCGTCGGGCAGGTCGGCAGATCCGCAGACATTTAATCGGTATGTTTATGCACTAAATCGACCGTTATCTCATACTGATCCAACCGGCCTTCAGGTCGCTGCTGCACCTGAGGAACCAGTGGCTTCACCTGCGGAAAGGGTGGCAAATCAGAGAATAATAGATCAAGCTAATGCAGCGGCGGGATTGCTAACGCCCGCCCAAGTAAGAAGTTTCCAAGAAGCGAGGGCAGATGCTCTAAGAATGGTGCAGACCCCTCCTGAAGGCCAAGTAAATCAGTGCAGAGATACGCTACTTACCAATTTCGGTGCAGCAGATCCAACCGCAGCCTTAAATAGGTTACAACCGACTGGCGGAGCCTGGGTGCTTAATACAAATGGAAATCCGGCACAAGGCCCTCAAAATGTATTTAATGGGACAACTTCTCAAGTCGATGCTGGAAACGGGCAAACGGTACAACAGTTCTTTGAATCTAATCCTAATGTTTCTGCAATTAATATGGCAGGAACAGTTTATTTGGACGATTCTTTTTTTCATGGACGAGGTGACTTAGGACGAGCTCAAGATTTGATACATGAAACCGACGTTCATCAAGCGAATGGTCGTGGCGATACTGAGTTTGCACCTGCTACTACTCCCGCTACTGCCACTGCAGATCAAAGAAGAACTGCGGGCTCGCAGGAAATAAATAGGATTATTCGGGGTAGCTGTGATACTACACAGCCGACGTTTCGACCAGCAGTACCGAATAACGAATAAAGAAAAGGCAATAATTATGAACATCAAACTTGGACAAAGACGTGCGTTTATTTATTTTTTAAGCTTTCTTTTATTACTTGTACCGACCTTAGTGAAGGGGCAAAGCAATGATCAAGGAGCCGTTGTGGTACAAAGCTGGAGGCGTGGAAATGATAAGATTACAGAAAAGCATCTAACTCTCGATTTCAACGAAGGTGAGTCCGAATTTGAAATAGATATTCCTAATGAAGCCAATACCAAGTCCTATAGAATGTCCTTGAAAAAAGTTTTTACAAAAACACCCACTAGAACGAGCATGCAATGTTGGTCTATTACGCTTGACAACCTGTTCGAATATAAGGGTGGTGGGTTTATTCTTGGGGGGAATTTATTGAGTATTGAAGCTGGATATGGCGATAACATACCTGGTTTCGAAAATATTTTCTGCCCACTTGACCCTCCAACCGTTTTTGATAAAGGTCACTTGGCCATTAAGAAGGCAAGAAAATTTCTGGTGGAAGGATTTTCAGTGGAGTTAAACGTACTTAAATACGTTTATGACGAAAAAGCTATAAGAATGAAGAATTTAAGTATTGCTATTGATCTAAAAAATCAAACCGACACTAAGTCCAAATAATAAAGATTCAGCAAAAGTTCAAGCGGCGGTCGATACTTCAGCAAACGACCCGTGTCGAATATGCGTACCGCCTAGTGTCCAAATCTTATCAAAAAAACGATGCGGCTTGAGAGAAAAATGGACCGGTTTTTACCCCAGTTCGGCCTTGTTATTTTCCTTTCAGTTCCGTTTAGAAGTTCGAGCAGTCGTCGCAATGTTCTCGTTTAAATACCTATCCATAGAGCACCCTTCCAAGACGATCCGTTGCATCCTGTTGCATAGTCGGCAATACGTGGGAATAGGTGTCCAGGGTCAAAACGATTGAAGCGTGTCCAAGACGTTCAGAAACAACCTTTGGGTTCAATCCAGCTGAGAGTAGCAGAGTTGCCGTCGTGTGACGAAGATCGTACAGCCTGATTGCCGGTAGATTTGCCTTATCACGAATTACCGCAAAGTGCCGACGGTCGAAATTACGGTGTTGAACGGGCGTTCCAATAGTAGAAGCAAATACTAGATCGAGATTCTGATAGTCCAAACCCAACTTCATTTTTTCTTCTAGTTGAATCCGTTTGTGAACCTTTAAAGCCGTGCTCACGGTATCTGACAGCGGTATGCTTCTTCGGCTTTTAGAGGTCTTAGGCTCAGCGAAATAGAAGCCACCACCCTTGAGTGTTATTACTACGCGCCTAACGCTCAGAACGCCTTTATCAAAATCAACGTCTTTCCATTGTAGGCCGAGATATTCTTCCGGTCTCATTCCCGTTTCGATAGCCAATAGAAAGGCAGCATAATACCTATCAGTCTTTGCAGCCTCAAGAAAGGATTTCACTTCGGTTTGGGTAAAATATTTCATTTCTTGCCTATTCATTTTCGGAAGTTCACAAAGATCACAGGGATTCTGGAAAATCATCCGCCACTTTACTGCTTGTTTGAATGCAGAAGAAAGGGCATTGTGAGCATGGCTGGGTCAAAAGCCGCTGTAATCCTTCTAGGATCCAATTGAATACGGCGGAAAGCTCAGCCCTGATGATTTCCTTTGCCAGGTTTGGGTTGCGTTGTTGCTCTGGGATCGTCACACCAAAGGGAATAATCAAAAACCGCCGAAAAAAAGCCTCTGTATGCTCAACATCCCGTGGCAAATCGTTGCTGTTGAATGCCAACCTCGCATAGTCCCTTAATGTCATCGGTTGCCCATAGGGAAGGCGAGCCTCAATAGGTTCGCCGCTCGTTAATTGTTTGAACTTTTCCGCTTGAAGCTTATTGGAAATTTCCGGGGCATAGTTCAGAAGTTTGTTCGCTAACATCGCACGATAATATTGATCCTTGCTGATCGATTCAAGGGAAATATTAGAAATATTATTACTACCAAGCAAAGCAGTTATTACGTCAAAAACTACCGATTTCCCATTGGCTCCCGTGCCATAAAGTATTAGGGTTTTTTCAAGCTTAAGATGCCGGGCGAAAATATAACCTACAAATTCAGCCAAGACTGCCTGGCAGTTTTCGTCCGGTAAGACCTCGCTGAGGAAGTTTTTCCACTTCGGGCAGCCCGCCACTTCCAGGTAGCCGAAAGGGAGTTGGTAAGTTAAGAAATCATCTGGATCAAATCCGCGCAGTCTAAACCCGTCCGTACCGACTTCAAACGTTCCATTGCGCAAATTTATCAATACTCGATTGTAAGTAACTTCCGGCTTAGGTAAATAGGCGTCCGAAAGAAATTGATTCACTAACTCCTTTTTTGTTCTATGATATCGCGCTGTGATTGTGTCCACACCTACTCTCTCCGCTGCTTCACCTAAAAAATTCTCCAACGCGTCCTTATCGATTAACTGCCAGAATTCACCGTTGTATGAATAAACAAAATCTTGGTTCTTACAAAGACCGCAATTAAGTTCTTTAGCCTTCGCCAAAACCGCCTGAACCGTCAAAACGATATGGGCTTTTTGGGGTATGCGGTCATCCGGCTTTAAATCGCCAATCTCCCGAAAATCGACCGGTTCGAGACTGTCTAGGATCTCCTGCAGGACCTTAGCATGGTGCCGCCCGCCGCCGGGATTAAAGAAAGCCTCGGCCTCGGCCCGAATCGCCGCCCCGTCAATTATCATTATCTTGCACCGGCTCAGTGGGCTGAGGTTGATTACCACCGCGATTGATGAAGGTTTCCAGGGCCATCATACTGTACCGGTATTGCCTTTCGCCCAAAAGCACAAAAGGAAGACGGCCTTGGCGAGTTAACTCATAGACGCGCGCCGGCTTTAGGCCCAGGATTTCACTCACCTCATTAACGTTCAAGAGTTTAGTTGTCATATTTTTCGTTTGCTCCATATAGAAAGAAGTGTGAATTTTCTTGACTCATTTAAGTCTATATACTACCGTTCTTCTGAGGTATTCTTTCAGGTGTTAAGTTAGGAAAATGTTGTGTGCCAATATGGCAAGTAAAACTGACGAATTGCTCCCTGGTAAGAGAGATCGTATCAAAACCGGCTGCCCGCCCAATGTTGAGGCTCTATTTTTTTATGTGAACCTGTTCCCACACCCCGATCAAATGAAGGATCTGGGACTACCCCTTCAACCAATGCCACCTTTTTACTTGATTGGTGTAGACCGGGAAACCTACGAGAAATCAGAGGAATATAAGAAGAAAGAGGAGGAATATCAGGGGGCTTTTTTTGAAGTAGCGTCAAAAATGCATGAAGACCTTAAAACAAACGGATTTGTCGGTGCGGCTGCTTTTCTAGCGAATAAGAACGATTGGGCCGAATTAGTGCGACTTGTTAGCGAATGGGTAGCGGCGGACGAGGTAGCCCGTGATTTGTATGAAAAGGCAAAAGGAGGCATTGTAACAACTACGCGGAATGAGATTTTGTCCAAATTCAAAGCTTGCACAGACGCAAAACAGCATTTTTTCAAGAGACGGATGTCGTTGGCCCACAAGTGGACTGATACTTACTACAGAATCCGCGCTATTAAAAGACTCCTGTTAAAGTTGGCCTTCGTCGGGCGCAACTTTGACAACGCCGAGCGACGCCTCAAAAACGCAGGCTTCCTTAATTTGGATCAATTGATTCCTGATCTCTACGTGGATGAAGACGGTATCCTGCATAAACAAGAAGACCCGGTACTGGAAGTCATATTGGGACTCGACGTTCGCAGAATTCGGCAGTGTAAAATTTGCAGCAATTTCTTTTGGGCCAAACGCAAAGATCGTCAATGCTGTCAGGAAAAATGTGCAAACGTTCATAATCAACGGAAGTCGCGCGAAAATAAGGAAGTTGCCGGGTTGCTGTACAAGGAAGCGAACCGCAAGCGGAGATTAAAATTGAGCTCTGTTCCTTCACAGGTAAATACGGGCGAGCTTGGTGGTGCAACATGAGTGCAACAAACCAACCTAATTAAGTCGAAACTCCGCAAAACTAAAATAAGCGGAAGCGAATGGAAATGCCTATTAATAAAGGATGAAAAGCAATTGGAACGAAGAGAGCCGAATGTAAATAAACAACAAGAAAAGCCTTTTAACCATTGGGTCGCAGGTTCGAGTCCTGCTCGGCTCACCATTAATTTCACAGATCTAAAGGCAATTTAATTCGAATTGCCTTTTTTGTTTATTTTTACCAGATTCGCCAATATTCGTTAATCGTAATAATCCGCTTGCTATTACCCGGCTAATGATTCACACTAATTAAGTTAATCCTTCTCTTGCGCCAGTAATGGTGCGCTTGTCAAAGACGGTTTTTTGGATAGTTCGAGAGTAGGCAGTTTATAATCATAGAAGTTAGCTCTTGAAATTATTTGAGCATCCGAAACCGACACCTTCGCAGTTTTTTCTCCGAAGCCAATTCGATCTCGACACTTCTTCAGAAGCCCCGAAAACGGGGAGAAAATATTAATTAAAATGAAACTTTACGTAGGAAACCTTTCCTTTGATACATCGGCTCAGGATCTCGAAAACTTGTTTGCCGAAGTCGGCACCGTTCAGTCAGCGAATCTTATTGAAGACCGCGAAACCGGCCGCTCACGCGGATTCGGCTTTGTCGAAATGTCTTCGCAGGAAGAAGGACAGAAAGCCATCAGCCAGTTCGACGGCAAAGAAGTCGGCGGACGCGCTCTGAAAGTCAACGAAGCCAAACCGCAGGAAAAACGCAATAACGGCGGCGGCGGCTACGGCGGCGGCAGAGGCGGCGGCTACGGCGGCGGCGGTGGCGGCGGACGTCGTTACTAAGAATAAATATTTCGATATGTAAGAGAATGCCCCCGGTATATTGCCGGGGGCATTTTTTATTGGGACGCGCGGGAATTTAGAAGCCCATAAATCTCTCGGGCGACTACAGTGTCTAAGAATAAATAAAACTAAAAAACTTAACCACGAAACGCACTAAATACACTAAACAAGGTCGCTAATTTTTCATCTTTGATCCATCGCCGGAAATTTGGCTTAGAACATCAGGTGAAGTTATAATGCGGTACAAAATAGAAACTCACGTAAGGAAGTAAAGTTGACACCGAAACCTGAAGAAATAACCCAGCTTTTAATAAAGCTGTCAAACGGCAATCGCGATGCCGTCGATCAGCTTTTGCCTTTGATCTATGACGAGCTGAAACGCCTGGCGGGAAATTATTTGCGCCGCGAGCGTTCGGGGCACACGCTGCAGCCGACGGCGCTGGTGCACGAGGCGTATCTGAAGCTGGTCGATATCAACCAGGTCAACTGGCAGAACCGCGCGCATTTTCTGGGCGTGGCGGCAAATCAGATGCGCCGCATTTTGATCGACTATGCCCGCCAGCACAACGCTGAAAAACGCGGCAACGAATTTCAGATCATCGCGCTGGATGAAAATATCGACAAGGCAGCCGAGCAAAGCCTGGAGCTTATCGCGCTGGACGATGCGCTCAATGAGCTTGCCAAAATGGACCCGGAAAAAGCCAAGATCGTAGAGCTGCGCTATTTTGGCGGCCTCACCACCGAAGAAACCGCCGAAGTCCTCGGCGTGTCACCCATCACCGTAAAACGCCACTGGCGCATGACCAAGGCCTGGCTTTATGGAGAACTGGCTAAAAAGTAATTAATTAACGGTGAGCGGTGAACGGCGAACGATTAGTGATTAGCACTTACCAACAATCAGTTTTTGAAATAATTAATAGTTAATAATTAAGAATGAATAATTAATCGCTCACCGCTCACCGCTCACCGCTCACCGCTCACCGCTCACCGCTCACCGCTCACCGTTATTCTCTAAAAAAGACTGATACTTTTTTCTTAACGAATACGCTTTATCCAACAGAGGGAAAGATTTCCCAATTTTTAATACTGTTAGGAGACCGTTCGTTATGATAAATCACATTTCTTTTGCAGCTCATAACCCTGAAAAAGTCGCAAATATTTTGGCCGAGCTTTGGGCCGGCTACGCCATGCCGTTTCCGCCGAGCCCCGGCGGCTATGTCGCTTTTGCGGACGATGGCCTCGGCACGCTGGTGGAAATAATTCCGATCGACGTCCAGCTTTTGCCGGGAACCGGTTTGCCGGACGAGGAAAACTTCAGCATCGAGACCATCACCGATGAAAATGAAGCCACTTTTACCGTAGGCAACGAATCTTCGCAATACGGCCCGGTCCATCTGAACATCAACTCGCCTTTGAGCGAAGCCGAGATCAAGGCGATCGCCGCACGCGAAGGCTGGCGCTGCCTGACCGCCAACCGCGGCTGCGGGCTGTTTCAATTGATCGAGCTTTGGATCGAAGACAGGTTTATGCTGGAGGTGAACACGCCGGAGATGACCAAAGTTTACCAGGAGATGGCCAACCCGGAAAACTGGGCGAAGTTTTTGGAAAGCCCGCTCCCGCCGAAATACGCGAAGAATGTTTCGCAGATGGTGAATTAATTTTGCGAGCCAGGGGGAAGAAAAGCGGCATTCGGAGTATGAGTGCCGCTTTTTGTTTTATTGGCTTTGTTTATAAAGTCTCTCTGTCTGTCAAACAAAGGCTAGTCTGATAATCCATCAGAGCGGGCGCAAGCGACCCTTCCCGACTGCAAATTTATTTAGTTTTATATTTTCACCTTCAAAGCTTAAACCCCTCTCAGGTCCGGAAAGGTTGCTTGCACCCGCTCTTTAAAAAACTATTGCCCCGACTTTAGAGACGCCATGTCGATAGAAAAGCGATATTTCACATCGGATTTAAGCATCCGTTCGAAAGCATCGTTGATCTTATCGGCCGTAATGACCTCGACGTCGGCGGTAATATTATGTTCGCCGCAGAAATCGAGCATTTCCTGCGTCTCCGCAAGACCGCCGATGGGCGAGCCGGAGAAACTCTTACGGCCGAAGATAAGGCCGAACACCGCTACCGGCAAAGGCTTTTCCGGAGCGCCGACCATCGTCAGGTTGCCATCACGCCCGAGCAGGTGGATATAGGCATTGATGTCGTGATCGGCGGCAACGGCATCGAGGATAAAATCGAAAGTGCCGGCGTGTTTCGCCATCTCATCGGCATTTTTGGAAAGCACGACCTCATGCGCGCCGAGGCGCAGCGCGTCCTCTCTTTTGCTCTCTGAAGTGGTGAAGACCACCACATGTGCCCCGAACGCCCGGGCAAATTTCACTCCCATATGGCCCAGGCCGCCCAAGCCCACGATCCCGACCTTTTTGCCCGGGCCCACCTTCCAGTGGCGCAGCGGCGAATAGGTCGTGATACCCGCGCAGAGCAGCGGCGCCGCCCCGGCCAGATCGAGATTATCAGGAATGCGCAAGACGAAATGCTCGTCCACGACTATGCTTTCCGAATACCCGCCGTAGGTGACCGGTGCGGTCCCGTGTTGGTCCGGGAAGCCGTAGGTAAGCACCATGCCCGGGCAGAATTGCTCCAGCCCTTCTTTACAGCTCGGGCAGGTGCGGTCTGATTCAACCAGGCAGCCCACGCCCACGTGGTCGCCCGGCTTAAATTTGGTTACCGTATCACCCACCGCGGTGACCCGCCCGACGATCTCGTGGCCCGGCACGCACGGGTAAACCGCCGGCATCACATCGTGCCACTCATCGCGGGCGTAATGAAGATCTGAATGGCAGATCCCGCAAAAAAGGATCTCGATCTCGACATCCTGCGGAGTTACGCTCCTGCGCGGAATGGTTATTTCTTTTAACGGCGCGTCGGCCGCTTCCGCCCCGAAGGCCTTGATATTTTTTGTTTCCATTTGTTTTTCCATAATTTAAATTCTAGCAGATATAAGAAACGAGGTCAGTACCGGGAACGTAGTGACCGGCTCATGAGCAGAACTCAAAAGCCAGTCACTTCGTTCTAAGGTACTGACCTCATTACACTGACATCTGCACACGGAGCGGCAGAAAATCCGACACGTCGCGTCTGAAGGCGTAACTCTGAACGAAAGAGAGAACCACCCCGTCACGGCTTCGCCGTGCCACCCCTCCTTTGTAAGGAGGGGAGTTTTTTTGTTAGTCCGCGTTTCATCCCGGAGAACGAGAAATGAAACACCTGGAACAAAAATGAAACGCAGATTTTCAAAGATCAAGGTGATTTGGCGGACAAAAGTTGGCGCCATTTCAAAAAAACATAAAACCGGAACCACGAATCACACTAAACAACACGAAAAAAACAAAAAGAACGCCATAACAAAAAATTTCACAAAGCCTCCAAACAGCGGCTGACGGTGACAGGTGAAATGGCAAGGCGAGAAGCGATCTCGCGCGCGCGTTAATGTCTTCTGGAGGGATGATAATTTCAACACCTCTCGCGTACATTTTTTCAGGCTAGCGGGAAAATTGGAAGAGAGGATTTAAACAAAATGCGGAATTTGGATGATTAGCAAGGGAGCGGTAGCGACCGGGTTTCGTGGAAAAACCGCGACAAAAGGCAAAGAATACAAGAAGAACCACCCCGTCACGGCTTAGCCGTGCCACCCCTCCTTTGTAAGGAGGGGAGTTTTAAGAACTAACCACGAATCACACGAAAAACACGAACCGGAAGCCGGTCACTTCGTTCCCGGTACTGACTTGATTACCTGAGCCTGATACTTTTTCTTCGCATTCCGCGCCTTATCAACTGAGGGCAATAATTCGCCGATAAATTTTAATAACCAGGAGCGCAAGCAGATGAGATCCACCAAACTTTTTATTCGTTTCGCATTAATAGCAGCATTTTTAACCGTCACTACATCGGCGTTCGCGGATGTAAAGATCAAGATCAAACAAACGGCCAGCGGCCAATCGACCGAAAACACGACCTATATCAAGGGCAAGCGCCAGCGCACGGAAAATGCCGGCGGCATGATGGTTTCCGTGATGCAGTGCGATCTGCAGCGCGATATCCAGATCAACCCGGCGGCCAAAACGTACATGATCAACCCGTATGACAACAGCGTGCCGAATGCACCCGGCGCGACGACGACCACGCAGAACGTCAAATCGGCCCAGGGCGGCACGGTCACCACGACCATCACCAACAAAGACACCGGCGAACGCAAACAGATGTTTGGCTATACCGCGCGTCATATCATCCAGACGATCGAAACCGTCAGCTCGCCCGATTCGTGTAATCCGGTGAACACCAAAATGGAGATCGATGCCTGGTACATCGACGCGACCTTTGCGATAGATTGCGACGTCAATCGCCGCTACCAGTCGTACCAGCCCAAGCCGAGTATCGGAGGCTGCCAGGATAAATTCAACACCAAGACAGTCGGCTCGGCCAAGACCGGCTATCCCGTCATTCAGAAAATGACGATGTTCGACGCCAACGGCCAGCCGAATTTTACGATGGTTCAGGAAGTCCTGGAAATCTCGAACGCTACATTGGATGCGGCTTTGTTTGATGTTCCGCAAGGCTACCGCGAAGTCAAAAACGCCGCGGAAATGTACAGCGCGGCTTCCATGTCGAGCGTCGCCGATACCGGCAACTCGGGGATGTCGAGCGCTGCCGGCTCGAAGAGCTCAGGCAATTACAGCTCTAATGATGGCCCGTCCGGTTCAGGAATGGCCCAGAACGTGCAGAAGCTTTCGCAGAACAGCAGCGCACCGGCGTCAGGCGATGTCAGCGATAAAAAGCCGGGCGTGGTGCGCATCGGTATGGCGAATGTGAAAACCGGTTCGGTCGGCGAGGGCGTCAACGCGCAGGATCTGGCCGCGGCGGTCAGGAACACTCTGGTCGATTACCTGAAGACGCCGAAGCTCGAGATCGTGCAGCTCGAAGCCAGGCTTCCTTCCGCGATCGCCGATGAAGCGAAAGAAAAACAGTGCGATTATGTGGTCTATGCCAGCGTTTCGCACAAAAAAGGCGGCGGCGGTGGTTTCGGAATGTTCGGTAAGGTGCTGGCGCCGGCCATCGGTCAAACGGGCATCGGCCACACCGGCAGCGTGGCAGGCAACATCGCGGGACAGGTGGCCACTACGGCGATCGTTTCCGCGGGACAGGCGCAAACCAATGTGAAATCCAAGGACGAGATCACGATCGACATCAAACTCGTCTCAGCGGCGGATAACAGCGCGGCGCTCGCAAAGCAGTACAAGGCCAAGGCCAAGTCGGACGGAGACGACATCATCTCTCCGCTGATCGAACAGGCGGCGCAGGCCATCCTCGACACCGCGAAAAACTAAGACTAATTCATTACTGATCCTTATTTTTAGACGCTCGAAAGGGCGTCTTTTTTTATGAAAGAAATTTATCATTCGGAATAGATGAAAGATCATAGATGATAGCTGAGAGATTCGATCTAGTATCTGTCATCTATCAGTTATCATCTATTCCGAAAAAAAGACGGATTCTTTTGATACTACTTTTACAGCTTTTCCGCCTTACATTATGGAAACAAATATTTAACTGAAAAAAAGACTTATGCGGAATATTACATACAAAAGTTTATTAACAAAATTCTTCACGATCCTTAATTTGTTGAGCCTCTTGCTGGGCAGTTTTGTGACGATCGCGCAATCGCAGACGAAACGCGGTGCGGCGGCTTCGATGCAGACCGCTTCAAAACAGACCGGCAAAAAATGCAACGGCGGCTGGAGCGGCGTGGTCACGTTTTCCAAGACGCTGAAAGACTCGCTCGAATCAGACGAGCCCGGCATTCGCAAAGCGATGGATCGCATCAAGCACCGCACGTCGCGTGATTACGATTATTCCGCCAAAGCGGTGGTCGACGGCAGCGCTAACCCGACGCAGCCGGCGGTTAAAACCACGGTCAATTTTACCGATAACGATCTCAGCTGGGGACAGGAAAAAGTTTTTGACACCTGCAATTCACGCGAGAACGGCCACTGGTTCGTTATCGAGGGCAATAACGACAAAATGACGCAGGCGCAGGCCGCCGGGCCGGCCAGGGACTTTAATCTTTCGGTCAACGAGATGGCGGGGTATTACGGCTTTAATATGAGCTTCCCCGATGCGCAGGGCGTTTATAAAAATGAAGAGCATGTGAAACGCACCGGGCATTGCCAGCCGAAAAACAATGAGCCTTTTGACCGTTCGGTCGATCAGCCGGAAAAGATTAAGGGCGAAGGGTTTTCTATCAGCGGCGAAAAGATCGATCCCGACAGCCCGGACGTGCTCACGGGCACCAAGATCTGGGGCGACGACGGCACGGGCGCCGTGCGCAGTTTTATTTACAAAGTGACGTGGCGGTTCAGTAAATGCCCGGGACAACTGGTCATCACCGATCTGAAATTCGAGCATCCGAAATTTCCCAATTTTGAAGACTGGCAGGAGATCGAAGACCCGCAAGGCACGATCGACGGCAACAAGATCAAGGTCACGGTCACGGTTTTGAACATGGCCGGTGATACCAAGTTTGCCGATCTTAAATTGGCGGAGACTTACAAAGGCGACAAATATAATTACGCGCGGCCGGACGAACTGCTGCCCCAGGCCGAGAGCTCTTTCCGAATCGAAGGCGGCGAAGAGAAAGAGTTCGAATTTATCTGGGATTCGGAAGGGCAGGCGTGGTTTGACGACAGCCGCCCGCATCTTTTCCACCGCCTCAAAGCTGAGGTTAAGGAAAACGGCCAGAAAAAAGACGAAAAAGAAAAACCGCTCAACATCGCGCCGAAACCGGTGATACTGGCGCACGGCGTCTGGAGCGATTACCGCATCTGGGAACCGCTTTATCAAAACCTGTTGACGGAAAGTCACAGCTACAATTGGAAAGCATTTCCGGTAGGGAAAAATGCGCGCGAAGGGGTGTTGTCAATGGGCAACCTCGGCTATTCGGACAACATTTTCGACAACGCCGATCAGCTGGCCCGTTATGTGAAATATGCGCAAAAAGAAACCAATGCCTGGCACGTGGATATGGTGGCGCACCAGATGGGCGGGCTGGTCGCGCGGGTCTACGCGCAGAAACAGCCGGTGGTGCCGGACGGACGGCCGCAGGTCAAGCATCTCGTTATGCTTGGCACGCCGAACGGCGGCGCAAAATGCATCGATGTTTTTGCCGGCAAGTTCTCGCTCTTAAAAGATGAACTGCACATAGCGCGCGAATTGACGAACGAGAACATGCTTATCTTTAACGAGCATGTGAAGAACACCGGCGGCACAAAATTCTCCGCGCTGGCGGGTAATCCTGTGCCGGTGATCTGCGGCGGATTGGAGTGGAACGACGGGTTTGTTACAGTGAAGTCGGCGCACTATGGCGTGTCTGACATAGGGCAGGCAAACGATCTGACGCACCAGCTGGTTGACGGGAAAAATTTCGGCAATTTTGTAAAGCCGCATTTGGTTACCGGGCCGCATGGAACTTACCCGCTTACGGTCAAAAACGATCCGACCGATTGGAAACGCTGGCAGATAAATAATCGCGATTATGACGTAAACAACGGTTCGGGTTTATACCAGGAAAGCGCATCGTCGGTTCTTTTCCAAAATGTTTCGTTTGAAAGAAATACTCAGGTCTTCGAAGATCCGCAAACTTTTAAAGGCCAGGTGACGGTCGCGCCCAAGCAATCGACCGAGATCGAAGTGCCGGTCGAAGCGGCGCAGAATTTTGGCATTACTTTCATGGCGCCGGATTCCGTCACGGTTTCCCTGATCAATGACAAAGGCATCGTAGTCAGGAAGGAAAAAGCCGGCTCCGATTGGATGGGCCTGAAGTTCCGTTCGTTTTTGATAGATAAACCGGTGAGCAAAGGCATCTGGAAAGTACGGATCGAAAACACTTCAGACAAGGAACAGAAATTCGCGGGCTACGGTTGGTCGCTGATTGAACCGGTGAAAGGCGCTCCGGTGGCGGAGTAGGATTCTAATTGTTAATTAATAATTAACAATGAACAATTATGAAATCCGGCAAAGGTGAATTTTATATTTATTGACATTTAATTTGAAAAGGAAAATATGAGCATAATTATTCGAGAAATCAGGGCGGAAGATACCGCGGCCGCCGGAAAAATAATTTACGAAGCCTTTAAAGGGATTGCCGAGCAGCACAATTTCCCGCCGGATTTTCCTTCGGTAGAGGCCGGCATCGGGTTTGCGGCAAATTGGATAGGCCATCCGCAAGTGTATGGCGTAGCGGCTGAAGAAAACGGGCGCTTTGTCGGTTCGAACTTTCTGACGGAACTTGATCCGATCCGCGGAGTCGGGCCGATCACGGTCGATCCCACACTGCAGGCGCGCGGCACCGGGCGCAAATTGATGGAAGCGGTGATCGAACGCGGCGCGGACGCCCCGGGCATACGGCTCTTGCAGTCCGCTTTTAATACCCGGTCGATGTCGCTCTATGCCTCGCTGGGATTTGACGTAAAAGAACCCATCGCGCTGATGACGGGAAAACCTTCGGGCGACATGACCGAAGGCGTCGAAGTGCGCCCGATGACGGCGGATGACATGCCGGAATGCGAAGCGCTCTGCAAAAAGGTCCACGGTTTTGAACGGACCGGCGATCTGAGTATATGTTTGGCGGCCTCCAAACCTTTTGTCGCGGTCAGGGACGGCCGTATCACCGCGTATGCTTCGGCGGTTTCGATGTGGCACCTGAATCATGGCGTGGCGGAAACCGAAGCCGATATGTGCGATGTGCTTTTGGGCGCCTCGGCACAAATAACCGATCCGGTTTCGTTCCTGCTGCCGACGCGGCGCGCGAGTTTTCATCGCTGGGCGCTGGCTTCCGGGTTAAAGATGATAATGCCGCTGAGCTTGATGGCGATGGGTGAGTATAACGAACCGGAAGGAGCATTCTTCCCATCAGTTTTATATTGAGATGGCCGCTGCCCATAAAAGAACAAAGGCTGCTTTGATCAGCGATAACTTTCGTGTGTTTAGTGTGATTAGTGGTAAAAATTCCGGAATTAACCACGAAACACACGAAATACACGAATGTTACCCGTCACGAGCGTTTATGCCTTGTAGAGTTTTTCGAAGATCGGATTATTCATGCTCTTTAGCAATTTGATATAGCGCGGGTCGTTGTGCAGGTGTTTGAGTTTCGGTTCGGTGGCAAACCAGGTAAGCCAGGCGTCGTGCTCGGCAAAGGCAGTTTCAAAGTGGCCGAACGCGGTATCCAGATCGCCGACCGCTACGTGGGCCATCGCCAGAAAATACGGCTTGACGTAAGTTTCTTTGGCCAGGATCTCGAGCTTGTCCAAAACCTTTAGGGCGATATCTTTTTTGCCGGCGGCGACCAGCGCAAAACAGAGCGTGTACATCGCCAGCGCCGAGTCAGGCATCAGGTAATCCAGCTTTTGCAGGGTGTCGACGGCTTTTTCAGTTTCGCCGAGATGAATCAACGAGTTGCCCGATTGCAGGTAGCCCTGCGGGTAAGAGCGGTCGAGCTCCAGGATCTGATTTGCCTTTGCGACAGACTCTTTGTAAAGGCCGGACTGGTAATAGTTCCACGAAGTAAGGGTCATTGCCCGCAGCGAAAGTGGGTCCAGTTCTTCGGCGCGGCGCGCTTCTCTTAAGCCTTCTTCAAAGCGGCCGGTGGTGATCAACAGGGCCGCATACCATTCATGCGCCAGCGGGTAATTGGGATTTAGTTTAAATGAATGTTGATAGTATTTTTCGGCTTCGTCCCATTTCCAATCGGCGCTGGAAGCCAGCAGCCCGAGCACCGCGTAAGCCTCGCAAAGCGCCGGGTCCAGCTCCACCGCCAGCTTTACACCGGCGCGCGCCTGCAGATAGCAGATCTCGGTCGGCATGATCCCGAGAATCGACGCCCAGACATAAAATTCCGCCAACCCGACGAAGGCCAGTGCGTATTTCGGATCGTAAGCGACCGCTTTTTGAAAAGCCTTTAAAGCCTTCGGCAGGGAATCGGGCGTGAACTGGTTCCAGTAAAACCGGCCGCGCTGATAGGCCTCATAAGCCTTGGGATTATTGGTGCCGCGCTTGGCAAGTTTTTTCCTTTCCTCGCCGGTCAATTGCGGCAGCAAGGTTTCCACCACTTTGGTAGAGATGGCGTCTTCCACGCTCAGCACATCGGTGAACTCTTCATCGAAATGCCCCGCCCAGCGCGCGGCGCCTTCGCGAACGCTGGAAAGCTGAACGGTGACGCGGATATTCGATTCGCCGAAGTGCCGAATATTCCCATCCAGAACAAAATCGACATTTAGTTCCCGCCCGGCTTTAAAAGGATCGGTGTCCGATTCGTAATGCAAAATGCTGCTGGTCGGGCGCACCACCAGGCGGCGGATATTGCTCAGCCGCGTGATCAGGCTGTCCGCCAATCCCACGCCGAGATATTCGTCACCTGTGTCTTCGTCCTTGCGCGAATTGAGAAGTTTGAAGGGAAGAACGGCGATCGACTTGTCGCCGCCGGTATCGAAAACAGTTTCCGCGGCGTCGCGCATGGTCAGCGGGTGTTTCATTCGCTGCAGCAGGTTTTCGTAGCGCGGGTCTTTTCGGATCGGGTCGAGTTTGGGTTCGGTCGCGATCCAGATCAGCCACACATCGCCTTCCGCAAAAGCATTATCCAGCCACTCGAAAGCCTCGTCTATCTCGCCGATGGCGATACAGCCCAGCGCGATAAAATAAGGTTTTACATATTCTGTTTTTGCCCGCCGGCGCAGTTCTTCGACGACCGCCCTGGCTTCGTCCATTTGCCCGGCGGCAGCCTGTGCGTAGGTCAGCATATAGCGCGTCATCGTAAAACCGGGCATTAATTCCAGGCTCTTTTCGAGCGCCGCCACGGCCTCTTCCGCACGCTTGTTCTGCGAGAGCGAATTTCCCATGTGCAGGTAGCCCTGGGCAAAGTTTGCGTCGAATTCAAGAGTGCGGCGCGCCCGCGAGATGGCTTCCGCATAGTAGCGCGATTGGTAATGTATCCAGGAGGTCATCAGGATGGCGCGCGGCGAAAGCGGGTCGAGTTCCTCGGCGCGTTTTATGGCGGCGATGCCCTGATCGAAATTTCGCACCGTGGTATAGAGATAAGCAAGACATTCGTACGAGTACCAGTAGTTAGGCGCGTACTGCAGGGCTTTTTTCACCAACCTGTCGCACTCCACCCAATCCCAGCGCTGGCCCAGCACCGCAAAACACATCGCGGCGTACGCTTCGCCCAGCTGGTCGTCGATCTCCATGGCACGTTCGGCGGCCGCAGTGGCTTTGTCATAGCACTCGTTCGAAGGCATCAGGCCAAAGACATTTATCCAATTATAAAAATCCGCGATGCCGACGTAGGCCAGCGCGTAATCCGGATCCAGCTCGATGGCCCTCTGATAGGCGGCGAGCGATTTGAAAAGCGATTCGCCGGTGAACTGATTCCAATAGAATCTGCCGCGCAGGTAAGCTTCATAAGCTTCGGCGTTATTGGTGCCGCGTTTGGCGAGCTTCTCTTTTTCTTCGCCGGTCAGCTGCGGTATCAGGGCCTCGGCCACCTGCGAAGAGATAGCGTCTTCCAGCTGCAGCACGTCGGTAAAATTTTCGTCGAATTGCCCGGCCCAGATGGTGGCGCCGCTTTCGACATTCAGAAGCTGCAGCGAAACGCGGATGCGGTCGGCCGCTTTTTTGATGCGCCCTTCGAGAATAAATTCGACGCCGAGTTCTTTACCGGCGCGGATCGGGCTCACATCCTCGTTTTCGTAACGCTGGATAGAACTGGTCGGGCGCACGGTAAAGCTGCGCACGCTGGCGAGCCGCGAGATGATCGCGTCGGCCAAACCTATGCTGAGATATGTTTCGTCGGTGTTTTCCGTTCCCGAAATGCTTAAAAGCTTGAGCGGCAGCACGGCAATGAGCTTTGTTTCCGAGCGCTGTTCCGGGCGTCCGTTCTTTCTTTCCGGCTTATAGCTGGGAGCCGAGATCGGGCTGCCCTTGAGGTGTTTTTCGATATCGGCTTTTAATTCGGCAACGGATTGATAACGGTCCTGCGGATCTTTTCTTAAAGCCTTGAGAGTTATGTTATCCAGATTTCCCGAAAGGCGCGATTGCAGCCCGGTCGGAGTTTCGCCGCGCACTTCCGCCAAATTAGAGATGGTGGTCGCGTTTTCATCGATCAGGGTCAGGGGAATGGCGCCCTCGGTGCGGAGCACGGTCATACTCGGCTCGGTCGGATCGTCTTCGCAGATGGCGCGCGCGATATCGTGCTGCAGGCGGCTGCGATACGCATACGGGCGATGGCCGGTTAAGAGTTCGTAGAGGATCACGCCCAGGCTATAGACATCGCTCAGATACGTGATATCGGAACCACGCACCTGTTCCGGGCTGGCATAATCTACCGTCATCATCCGCAGCGCGGTCGCCGTCGGCTGGAGCGTATCTGCCGCCATATCGGGATTGAGCAGTTTGGCGATGCCGAAATCGAGCAGCTTTGGCGTGCCGTCGTTAGCGACGAGAATGTTCGAAGGTTTAAGATCGCGGTGGATCACCATATTCTGGTGCGCGTATTCGACCGCTTCGCAGACGCAGATGAAAAGCTTCAGGCGCTCTTCCACGCCCATCCGCTTCGTGTCGCAATATTTATAGAGCGGCAGCCCTTCGATAAAATCCATCACGAAGTAAGGCCGCCCGTCGTCGGTCGTGCCGCCGTCCAAAAGCATCGTGATATTCGGGTGTTCCAGCGCTGCCAGGATCTGGCGCTCATTGCGAAAACGGCGGAGGATAAAATCGGTGTCCATGCCGCGTTTGACCAGCTTTATCGCCACCCGGCGGCGGAAAACCCCGTCGGCGCGCACGGCTTCATAGACCGCGCCCATACCGCCCCGGCCGACCTCGCGCTCGATGCGGTACGACCCCAAGAGGCTGCCGAGCATCGGGTCATTGTCCTCATTCATCAGCGCGACCAGCACGCCGGCCTGGCTCTGGTCGTAAAGCGGCTGCTCGATAAAACTACTGGCTTCTTCGAATTGGGAGAGAAGTTTGGAGACCTCGTCCTTTAATTCCGGGTCATTTTCGGAGGCCTGGTCGATATACTCCCGGCGCTCGCGCGGAGACATATCCAGCGCGATCTGAAAGACCTCTTCAATTTGTTTCCATCTTTCGGGGGACATTCGGTAACTACAATTGTCTACATTCTAATATACGAAACCTTGTTTTCAATAGTTCGTGATACCAAACTTCATCTTTTCACGCCTTAACAGGTAGAAAAGCCTAATTTTTTTCGGGAGAAAATCAAAATGAGAGCCATTAATTTTACCAAGCAATTATTAATAACCCTATTGATCACAAGTGTTTTATCAAATTCCATGGCTTTTGCCCAGAAGGCGGCCGTGGCGCAGAACAAAGGCCCGGCCAAAGCCAAGTGCTCGGGCGCCTGGACGGGTACCGTAAATTACACGCGCACCCAATCGCTGACGGATGATAAGACAGTCCAGCGCGTGTCAGGCCGGGGCCAGGACAAAACCAATTTTCACATGGAATATAACTACAATGCGCTGGTGGCCGTAAGCGAATCGCCGGAAAAGAACGGCAGCACCCGAGGAAAGGCTACCATCGATCAAAAAATGTCATCGACGGAAACCGTGGTAGCGACCGAAAGCAATTCCTGCGATCGCGGCAAAAGCTGGAAAAATATGACGGGCACGAGTACTTCGAAAACCGAAACGACCGGAAACGGTAAGACAGACGCAAATGTTAATGTCGGCGTAAACGACGACGGCACCTACTCTGTGAGCGTCGGGCTGCCGCAGATAAAAGGCCAGACGACCGGCTCCACCGACACTACTTTTAGCGGGCAGTGCACGCCGAAAGAAGGCAAAAGTTTTAATATGCCTGCAACACCGACCACGGTAGACGGAAATTCGCTGACCAGCGACGGCACAACCCGCGTCGATCCGGCTAACCCGAACAAGCTTAGCGGCAGCTATTCAAAAACATGGCAAAATGTAACGGAAACCATCACCTGGAACCTGCAGAAATGCGGCGCTCCGCTTCGCCTGACCGATCTGAAATTCGAACATCCTAAATTCCCGGATTTCGACAAGTGGGAGGAGATCACCGAGCAGGTCGGCACCATTGACGGCAACATGATCAAGATCAAGGCAACGGTTCTAAACGCGTCCGGCGAAACGAAATCCGGTAAGATCAAGATGGTCGGGACCTATAAGGGCGATAAGTGGGACGGGGCAAAACCGGATGAAAAGCTGGGTGACGACGAAATGGACGTGAGCCTCGATGCGGGCGAAGCCGTGGAAGTAGAGATGGTTTGGGACAGCAGCGGCTATGCCTGGTATGACGACGGACGCCCGCGCCTTGTTCAGCGCATTAAGGCGGAACTGGAAGAAAAGAATAAAAAAGTCGATGATCTGACCAAAAATTTGAAGGTCGCGCCGAAGCCGGTCCTTTTGATCCAGGACCTGTGGGGCAGCTGGAGAACGTTTGAGACCTGGCAGAACATTTTCACTACCTCGCACAGTTATGACTGGAAGGCCTTTCCGGTAGGAGAGGTCAGGGAGAAAGGCCGGATCAATACCGGCGGGCCCATGCTTTCGACGGTAAAGCCGAGCAGCGTTGAGGAAAATGCCGGAGCGCTGGCCAGCTATATTAAATACGCTCAGGAAGATCGCAATGCCTGGCACGTGGACATCGTCGGCTATGGCCTGGGCGGGATCATTGCGCGCGCTTATATCAGCCGCCTGATGCCTGTCGGATCACCGGACGGAAGGCCGAGGGTTAGCCACATGCTTATGCTGGGCACAGCGAACGAAGGCACAAAATGCGCTGATATAGTCGACACGGGCCTCGGCATGTTTAGCGATCACGTAGCGGTGCTTAAGATGCTTCGCACTTCGACAATGGCGGATTTTAACCGCACGAACAGCGAGCGCAAAGGTGTAAAAATGGCGGTGTTGGCGGGAAACTCATTGCCAACGATCTGTTATGCACTGGATTGGAATGACGGGCACGTCACGGTGCCGAGTGTGTTTCATAATTTTAGCGACAGGGCCACGACTAAGAGCATTCACAGAGATCTGGCGGGAACGAGCGATTTCTCAGCTTTCGTCAAACCTCACCTGGCGATCGGGCCGAAGGGTAACCATATGCCGGATCTGCCGACGACTGCTCAAACCGGAAGCGAACTTTATCGCGGCGAAAGTCTCTTAACCAATGTCCGTTATCAAACCGGCGGCGACGTTAAACCCGATATTTTCTTTGGAAACGGGGCCAATATCGCGCCGGGACAAACCGTGGAAATGGAAATTCACATTCCGGCCGGGATCGACGGCTTCGGGCTGACATTTATGGCTTCACCGCTGGTTTCGGCAACCCTGTTGGACGCTTCGGGAAACGTGATCGGGAAAAACGTGAAAGATACCCCTGAATCCAACTCACTGTTTCGCACGATCGTGGTGCCCAAGGATCTTTCCGGCACGACCATAAAATTAAGGCTGGCCAGCGAAGAAGAACTCGAAGCCACGGCGATCGTGTCGGTGTGGAAAAAGCCGGAGCAGCCAAAATAATAACCTCCCAAATTGTAACCACCGTCCTAAAGGAAGCAGCGTAAATCTACGCTGCTTCCTGCATTTCTAATGGCGTTGTCTTTAAGTCGTAGATATTAGCCACTAATTACACAAATAACACGAATTAAAGATTCTTGATTCGTGTTGTTTGTGTAATTAGTGGCTAATAATAAATATACGGTTTTTGCCCTGCCTCTCTTGAAACTTTGCTTTTTAGAAAACCGTATGTAAACTATCTGAAAATCCCGTGGTATCGCTGTGTGTAAAATTATGAAAATCTATCTAAAAAAGGCTTTTCTTAGCCTGCTATTACTGGCTTTGGCCATATTGCCGTGCGTGAAAACGAGGGCGCAGGCCAAGACGGGCGGCGTTAACGTTCCCGTTACCTATTACAAACTGCCGAACGGTTTAAAGGTCGTGCTCTCACAGGAAAAGAGTGCTCCGCTGGTAACCGTGGCGATCTATTACAATATCGGTTTTCGCATCGAGCCGAAAGACCGCACAGGTTTTGCGCACCTTTTCGAACACCTGATGTTCCAGGGATCGAAAAACATGGGCAAGATGGAATACGTCAAGCTGGTGCAGAATAACGGCGGCGTGCTTAACGGCTCGACGCGTTTCGATTTCACCAATTATTTTGCGGTCGTTCCTTCGCACAAGCTGGAAACGCTGCTCTGGGCCGAGTCCGACCGCATGAAGGGGCTCGATATAACCCAGGAAAACCTGGTAAACCAGCAAGGCGTGGTGGGAAATGAAGTAAAGGTCAACGTGCTGAACCAGCCGTACGGCACTTTCCCGTGGATCGATCTACCGATGGCGGCGTTCACCAACTGGCACAATTCGCATAATTTCTATGGCGATCTGCACGACATTGAAGCGGCCACGCTCGATGACGCGAAAACCTTTTTCAATACCTACTACACGCCGTCTAACGCGGTTCTGGTGGTCGTCGGCGATTTCGAAGAGCCGCAGGCCAAAGCCTGGGTCGAAAAATATTTCGCCGGCATCCCGAGCGCCAAAACCGGCGCCAAGCCCGACCTGAGCGAACCCAAACAGGAAAAAGAAAAGATCGTGACCCGTACCGACAAGCTGGCCAAGCAGCCGGCCGTAGGATGGGGCTATCAGATGCCTCCGCGCGGCAGCCAGGAATATTACGCGATGGGATTGCTTGACCAGATGCTGGTCGAGGGCGAAGACAGCCTGCTCTACCAGGAGCTGGTGAAAAAGAAAACCTACACGGGGAACTTGAGCGGCGGTATCAATTACCTCGGCAATATGTTCAATTACAACGGCCCGATGCTTTTTGCGGTCGATCTGATCCACGAATCGAAGTACACGCCGGAAGAGATCCTGGCGGCGAACGATGCCGTGATCGAGCAGCTGCAGAACAAACCGGTGTCGCAGGCGGAAATAGACCGCGCCATCGTCAAGCTCCGTTCGGGGCTTTACGACACGATGCAGCAGTTCGGCGGTTTCGGCCGGGCGGACCTGCTCGCGAGCTTCGCGCTGTTTGACGACAACCCGCAAGAGATCAACCAGATCGAGGCCAACTTCCGTAAGGTAACGCCCGCCATGATCCAGAAAACGGCCAAAGAGTACCTGCGAAAAACGAACCGCACGGTGGTCATTGTCAACCCCGAAACGGGTAAGAGCGAATAAGGGGAACGATGATAATGAAAAATGTAAAATTAATAATGATAAATGCAAAAATTATGAGAACAGCCGTTAGCTTCGGCCTATTTGCGTGCCTGCTTTTAATCTTTACTTTCAGCGCTGCAGCGCAAAAGGAAACCCCGCCGGCGGGCGGCCAACCGAAACCTTTTGTCTTTCCGAAAGAAGAGGCTTATAACCTGCCCAACGGAATGCGCGTGGTATTGGTCCCTTACGGCTCGGTACCGAAGGTCGCCATCCAGGTGCAGGTGCGCAACGGCACGCTGGTCGAAAAACCGGCCCAGCGCTGGATCTCGGCCGCGGTGGCGAATCTGTTGAAAGAAGGCACCACGACCCGCACGGCCGAAGACCTGGCGCGCCAGCCCGCCGAAATGGGCGGCAGCATTTTCTCCGTCGCCGGCACGGATAAAACGATCGTCGGCGGAGAGGTTTTGTCGGAATTTGACACGGCGTTTTTGACGCTGCTGGCCGATGTTTTGCAGAACCCGAAATTCGAGTCCAAGGCGCTGGAAGAATACCGGACAAACACGCTGCAGAATCTGATCACCGCGCGCTCGCAGGCCGGTACGATCGCGATCGAAAAATTTCGCGAGGTTATTTATCCCGGCCATCCGTACGGCACGGTCAATCCGAGCGAAGAAACCGTCAAGGGTTACAAGCTCGAGGACGTGAAAGCCTATTACAACGACTTTTTCGGCGGAGCGCGGACCACGCTTTATGTGGTCGGTAAATTTGACGCCGCGAAGGTCAAGAGTACAATTCAGAAGGCTTTCGGCGGGATGAAAAAAGGCTCCGCTCCCGAAAGAGACGTGCCGAAGATCGATCCCAAGCGTTCGCTGACCGTGATCGATCGCCCCGGCGCGCCGCAATCGACCATCTATCTCGGCATGCCGGCGGTGTCGCCTTCGGACCCGGATTTTATCAAATTTGTAGTGATGAATTCGCTGCTGGGCGGTTCGTTCGGTTCGCGCATCACTTCGAACATCCGCGAGAACAAAGGCTACACCTACTCGCCGAGCAGCACGGCCTGGAACCGCTATCGCACGGGTTACTGGTACGAGGTGGCGGACGTGACGACGAAATTCACCGGCGCTTCGATCAAGGAAATTCTTTTCGAGATCGAACGCCTGCAAAAAGAACCGCCGTCGGAAACCGAGCTGCAGGGCATTAAAAATTACCTGGTCGGTATTTACGTTCTGCAAAATTCGACCCGCACCGGCGTCATCAATCAGCTGGAAAATGTGAACTACAATGAGCTGGACAAAAATTACATCAATACCTATGTTCAGAACATAGTGGCCGTCACCGCCAAGGACATCCAGGATACGGCCGCAAAATACCTGAACCAGGATAAGATGACGATCGTGGTGGTCGGGGATAAGTCGCTCATCACCGAACAACTGAAGCCGTACGAGAAGTAATACGTCAAAGACAGCAGAGACAAGGGACACAATATCTCTGCTGTCTTTAAGTTAACAGGGCTTGGGTTGGTAATGAGGTCAGTACCGGGAACGTAGTGACCGGCTCCGAGCGCAGCGAATAAACTATCTTGCTAACATACGTCCATGTGGAACGACACGGAACTCCCGCTCGCTGTTTTGTTCACCTTTCGCTGTTACGGCACTTGGCTGCACGGTGATACGCGTGGCTCAGTGGACCGTGCTCACAATATTTACGGCATGCCTTTCCTGGCAGAAAGCTCCAACTGGCAGGATCATCAAAAGAAACAAATGCTGCGTCAGGAACTAACGCTTGATACGCGAATGCGTCAGGCGGCTGTAGCCGGTGTGCGTGAAGTTTGTGCTCGGCGCGAATGGCTTATGCTTGCTGTAAATGCTCGCACAAATCATATTCATTCAGTAATTGACGTTAAAGGATACGATACAAAGCGCGCACTTGCGGCATTAAAGGCCGGAGCTACCAAACGGTTTCGCGAAGAACGGCTTTGGGATAGCGAAGAAACTCCGTGGGCGGAAAAAGGCAGTCGCCGGAAGCTGTGGAACGAACGAAGCGTAGAGCAGGCAATCGATTATGTACTGCACGGGCAAGGCGATGACCTGCCCGACTTTGACCAATAATGTCTGAGGGTACTCGCTGCCGCTCGTGAGCCGGTCACTACGTTCCCGGTACTGACTTCATTACTCTACATCTTCAAACCGTTGCGGGTAAGCAGCATTTCAAAACCGGTTTTATCGACGGCTTTGATATAGGCGTCTTTTGCTTCCACAATACCTTTTTTGACCAGGTCGACCATCGACTCATTGAGCAGCGCCATCCCGAGGTTTTTCCCGGTCTGCATCGACGAAGCGATCTGGTAGGTCTTGCCTTCGCGGATCAGATTGCTGATGGCCGGCGTGACTATCAATATTTCCAGCGCGGCCACGCGGCCCCCGCCTTTTTTCGGCAGCAAGGTCTGCGCGATCACGCCTTTTAGCGATTCCGAAAGCATGACGCGGATCTGCTGCTGGCGGTCGGCCGGAAACTGATCGATTATGCGGTCAACGGTCGAAGCCGCGGTCGTGGTATGCAGTGTGCCGAATACGAGGTGGCCGGTTTCGGCGGTTTCGATGGCAATGGCGATCGTTTCCAGATCGCGCATTTCACCGACGAGCAGGATGTCCGGGTCTTCGCGAAGCGCGGCGCGCAGGGCGTCTTTAAAAGAATCCGTGTGATTATAAACTTCGCGCTGGTTGACCAGGCACTTCTTGTTTTCATGAACGAATTCGATCGGGTCTTCGATGGTGATGACGTGGTCTTCGCGGCGGTCGTTCAAATGGTCCATCATCGCGGCCAGCGTGGTGGATTTGCCGGAACCGGTCGGCCCGGTGACCACGACAAGGCCTTTGGATAAATTACACAATTCCAGGACCGCGGGCGGCAGGTTAAGCTGCTCGGCGGTCAGGATCTTGGTCGGAATCAGGCGAAATACTCCGCCCATTCCTTTCCGGTCCATAAAAATGTTGCAGCGAAAGCGCGCCAGGCCCGGGATCTCGTAGGCATAATCGGTGTCATGCCGTTCGTGAAATTCTTCCTGGTTTTTGCGCGGCATGATGGAGGTCAAAAGCCCTCTCATCGCGTCGGCGTTTAAGGTCGGTTCATTGCAGGGAAGCGGCATTACCTTGCCGTCCATGCGCATCATGGGCGGCATGCTGACGCTCATGTGGAGATCGGAAGCGCCGCATTCGGCCATCTTGGTAAAGAGCACGTCCATGCGCCTGGCGGCGGCGGGATCGGTTAAATACTCAAAGGCCGGGGCGTCGCTGACTTCGACAGGCGCATAACTGGACGCTGCTACGGCCACAGGCGCGGCCACGGGCTCGGGCTGCGAAAAATAGTAATCGTCTAAGGGCACGATCTCATCCGCGATCGAGGTATCGGCTAAAGCTTCATAAGTGCCGTTGACGGTCGCTTCCAGCGAAGAGCTTTCAAAAACATTATCGAGGCTGGTTCGGCGCGGAGGTTTGTTGATGTCAGCGGGCGCAGGGTTGATATCGCCGCTGGTGACGGAAAAAACGGAGTTGTTTTGTGCGGGCATTGGAGGTTCCTGGTAAGAAGAATTTTCGAATGCGGGAGTTTCAAAGGTGGCGGGCACGACATTGCTGTCGTATGAACTGTCGAGGGGTTTTACGATAACGTGAAATCCGGCGGGCGATTTTTTCACGACAAAGCCAAAACTGCCGGTGGGATTATTATAATCAAATTCGATCTCAGGCTGGTTGGGCAATTTTTGCTTAGCCTCGGCCGGAATGATAGGGAATATCAGCTGGCTAATATTGGCACCGCTAAGAGGTGTGGGCGACACTTCGATCACGCCGTGATCGGAGAGGATAAAAGGGCTTTTGTTTGGTTCAAAATGCAGTTCGTACGCCGAAGCGGAAATCAACGACTGCAAATAACCGTTTATTTGTTCCATTCTGACCTCAAAAATTGACTTTGATTCTAAAAACGATGGAGAAGTGAGTTTCTCGCGCTTGTATATTCACCTTAGGCCAGGGAAAGCCTAAACTAAAGTTTAACACGTTTAAATAATGTTTGTCACTAATTTTTTATGGAGCGCCGAATTCATTCGGCCCCGGAAAGGCAGAGCCTTTCCGCAATCGAGCGGCAAAGCCGCGAAACTGATTACTGTCCGTCGACTATTGACCGCTGATTCGAACGTTGGCACGTTCGTGCCGAATGAATTCGGCGCTCCATAGCGCTAAATCGTAACGGCTTCGCGGTATTCGCCCCAAACTTTTCTTAGAGCGTGACTTATCTCGCCGACGGTGACGTGGTTTTCCACGCATTCGAGTATCTTGGGCAGCATATTTTCGGTGCCTTGGGCGGCATTTTGAAGATTTGTGAGGGCATTTTCGGCGGCCGGGGCGTCGCGTCCGACCCGCAGCGCCTGGAGACGCTTGACCTGGTTCGGTTCGATCTTATCGTCGATCTTGAGGATCGGAATGACGTCGCCCTCGGCGATCTGGAAGCGGTTGACGCCGACCACGATGGCATCTTCTTCTTCGACGGCCTTTTGATATTGGAACGCGGCTTCCTGGATCTCGCGCTGGACATAGCCTGTTTCGATGGCCCGCAGCATACCGCCCATATCGTCGATCTTTTGGATGTATTCGGCGGCAAGGCGCTCGATCTCATCGGTCAGGTGTTCGATGGCGTAGCTGCCGGCGAGCGGGTCTACCGTATCGGCCGCTCCGGATTCGTAGGCGATCACTTGCTGGGTGCGCAAGGCGATGCGCGCGGCGTTTTCCGTGGGCAGCGAAAGCGCCTCGTCCATGCTGTTGGTATGAAGGGATTGCGTGCCGCCCAGCACCGCCGCCAGGGCCTGTATCGTGGTGCGGGCCACATTGACCTCGGGCTGCTGCGCGGTGAGCGTAGAACCGGCGGTCTGCGTGTGAAAGCGCAGCATCAGCGACCGCGGGTCCTGCGCCTTAAATCTTTCTCGCATTATTTTTGCCCAGAGGCGGCGGGCGGCGCGGAATTTGGCGATCTCTTCCAGCAGGTTGTTGTGCGAATTGAAAAAAAACGAAAGCCGCGGCGCGAATTTATCGACCTCAAGCCCCGTCTTGATCGCGGCATCGACATAACAGATCGCGTCCGCCAGCGTAAAGGCGACTTCCTGCACGGCGGTCGAGCCGGCTTCGCGAATGTGATAGCCGCTGATGGAGATAGTGTTCCAGTTCGGCACCTCAACAGCGCAAAAAGCGAACGTATCGGTGATCAAACGCAGGCTGGCTTCGGGCGGGTAAATATACGTGCCACGCGCGATGTATTCTTTCAGAATGTCGTTTTGGATCGTGCCGGTGACCTTGTCGAACGCGATGCCTTGTTTTTTTGCCACCGCCAGGTAGAGACACAAGAGGGTCGAAGCAGTGGCGTTGATCGTCATCGAGGTCGAAACCCGGTCGAGAGGAATGCCTTCGAGCAGCCGCTCCATGTCTTCGAGCGAATCGATCGCCACGCCGACCTTGCCAACCTCGCCCGCCGCCAGCGGATCGTCCGAATCGAGGCCGATCTGTGTCGGCAGATCGAATGCGACACTGAGGCCCGTAGTCCCCTGCGAAATAAGATATTTATAGCGGGCGTTGGATTCTTCGGCCGTGGCAAAACCGGCATATTGGCGCATCGTCCAGAATTTGCCGCGATACATATTACGGCGCACCCCGCGCGTGTAAGGAAACTTGCCCGGCTCGCCCAGGTCCTGCTCATAATCGACGGGCTCGGTATTTTTGGGATTAAAATCGTTCGGCAATTCAATACCGGAAGATGTTTCGAACTTTTCCCGTCTTTCGATTTTTTTGTCGGACATAACTCTAAAGTTAGCTTAAGATTAACATAGCCCATAGGAAAATTCGCGGTCGGGAAGAGTTGCTTGCGCCCGCTCTCAAAGCAATGGAGTCAGTACCGGGAACGCAGTGACCGGCTCTGAGCGGAAGGGGGTCGGTTTGAAATCTATCTTTGAAGTCCCCAACGGGGACAAAGATAATAGCCCAGGTAAGTGAGCGAAGCGAGCGCCACTGGGTATCGGATCCCCAAAACGATCCAGCCCTGAAGGGGCGGCAGAATCTCGACAGTTCTGCCGCCCCTTCAGGGCTCACACTTCAAATTGCTCTCGTTACCCAGGGCTAAAGCCCTGGGCTATTCTCTCCAGTCCGCTACGCGGACGCACATTTTCCAAACTGACCCACTACCTCATGACCCGTGCTTTTGACTATTTTCAATACCTTGCGTAGCATTTAAATCTGTGGAATTAAACGACGAAGCAAAAGAAGCCGTTAAAGAATTGGGCGCGGCGATAAATTCAGCCATCGAGAAATCAACGCGGGTCGCCGAATCGATAGACACGCTGCGGGAATTGGGCTACCTGGCGCAGCTCACCTTGAGGCTGGAGATCGGCTTGCAGGACCTGTCGGAACTGGAAGACGGCGAGGCCCCGCATATCGAGGAAACCGAGATCGACCTGGAACTTACCGAAGACGACCTGCGCACCCTGCGCCAGATGAAGATCAAACTTGACCCTGAAGATTAACTCCTCAGAAGATTAACTTTGAACTATTTCAATTATTTTTCCGAGATCGAAGAAACTTTCATCCGCCGCCGCGGGAAAAGTCTGCTGCTAAGCCCGCTCGATTGGACGCTGATCGAAAGCTGGCAGAAGCGCGGCATTCCGCAGCACATCGTCATCCGCAGCGTCGAAAAAATATTCGACGATATCGCCAAAGACCCCAAACGCAACCCGAGTATAAAATCCATCGCTTATTGCGCTGATGAGGTCGAACGGCAGTACCGCGATTGGGTCAGCTCGCAGGCGGGCGGCCGCACGGAAGGATCAGAAAGCCCGGAAACAACGGATGGTAATACTACCGGAAATGCAGAGATCGTTTCACATCTACAGTCGCTGACGGAAGAGTTAGGCGCTGCGTCGCAAAAAGCAGACACCGCGCTTAGCTCCGTATTGACGGCAACGCTGAATGAGTTGGAAAAGCTCAAACAAACTGCTGAAACCGCTGGGGCAAACACCGAAAGCATAGAAAAAGAACTAACAAAGCTGGAAGCTGAAATAGATAAAGCGCTGATGGCCAGCGCCGGCGAAGAAGAATTGGCGGCGGCTAAAAAAGCCGTCGAAGGCCATCTCGGCCAGTACGCCGGAAAGATGCAGCAGGACGTTTATGAAAAGACGTTTGAACTGATGGTCGTAAAAAAATTGCGTGAAAATGCCGGGATCCCTGCGTTTAGTTTGTTTTACCTGTAAAATACCCTTACCTGATGACAACTCACAAACCTGAAACACAATCGGAAATTCTCGAAGTCACTATCGAAAAAATAGTGCCGAACGGTTTTGGCCTCGGCCACACGGGCGGCCTGACCGTGATGGTGCCGCTGGTGGCGCCGGGCGATAAGGTCCGCGTGAAAACCGGCAAGCGCAACGGCAACCTGGTCTTTGCGCAGCTGGAAGAAGTACTCAAACCTTCGCCGCTGCGGGTAGAGCCGGGCTGCAAATATTTCGGCCGCTGCGGCGGTTGTAATTTTCAGCAGCTGAGTTATGAAGAACAGCTGAAGGCCAAAACCGCGATCATTGACGATTGCCTGCGCCGCATCGCCAAGATCGAAAGCCCGCCGGAAATAAATATCACGCCCAGCCCCGAAGCCTGGCATTACCGCTCGCGCGCCAGCTGGCATGCCGATACCGCGGGCAAAAAGCTCGGCTATTTTTATCGAAATTCAAACGAAGTCTGCGATATCGAGGAATGCCCGAAATTAGTCGAGCCTCTGCAAGCGGAATTGACGCGGCTGAGAAGCGAAATGCACTGGGGAGAGTTGTGGGACAACGTCGTTCATATCGATGCCGCCAGCGCCGATAAAATTTCGCTGTTCTCCAAAGAATTCGCGGAGGAACCGGCAGAGTTGACGTTTGAATCAAACGGCTTTGAATTCCAGTACAACGCGAGAGTTTTTTTCCAGGGCAATCCATTCGTCACTCCGAAACTGGTCGAAGCGGCGATGAGAGATCTGCGCGGCGCTTTGGCGCTCGACCTGTATTGCGGCGTCGGGCTTTTTACGCTCCCGCTGTCCAAAAATTTTTCGCGGGTGATCGGGATCGAAGAAAATCTTGAGTCGATCGCTTTCGCCAAAAAGAATGCGGAAAAAAACGGGTCTTATAACATCCTTTTTACGGGTGAAGACGTCGCCCGGGGGATAAAGGAACATAATCGCCGGTTGAAAAATCTGGATACGCTTTTGCTGGACCCGCCCCGCGTGGGTGTGGAAAAAGCGGTCATCAGGTCTATAATCGAGATTTCACCGGCCGAGATCGTCTATGTATCCTGCGATCCGGCAACTCTGGCGCGCGATCTGAAGGCGCTATTCGAGAAATACGAACTTACACACATCGAAGCTTTTGATATGTTTCCGCAGACGCATCACGTGGAAACGCTCGCGAAATTAAAACTAAAGCGATGAAGGTCGAACCCGTAATTTTAGAAGGCGAAAAAGTGCGGATGGAGCCGCTGAGCATGGCGCACCACGCCGATCTCTGCGAAGCCGGCCTGCACGAGCAATTGTGGAAATTGATCCCCACTCTCGTCAACACGCCGGAAGATATGAAAAATTACATCCAAACGGCGCTGGATGAGCAGGAAAAGGGAATATCGCTGCCCTTTGCCACGGTGGAAAAAGCGTCCGGAAAGGCCATCGGTTCGACGCGCTTTGGCAACATCGACGCATCTAATAAAAGGGCAGAGATCGGCTGGACGTGGATCTCGCCCGATTGGCAGCGTACTTTTGTCAATACCGAGGCTAAATACCTGATGCTGAAGCATGCCTTCGAAACCTGGAATTGCAATCGCGTGGAGCTAAAGACCGATGCGCTTAACGAGCGTTCGAGAAACGCCATTTTGCGGCTCGGGGCCAAGCAGGAAGGCATTTTCCGGCAGCACGTAATAACTTATAGCGGAAGATTAAGAGATTCCGTTTACTTCAGCATTATCAACACTGAATGGCCTGAAGTTAAAGCAAGACTTGAAGAAAAATTAGCGGCGAAGTGAGAGTTTTTGCGATCACAATTTTACTTTTATCAGCGGCGCTTCTGATCGCCTGCACGGGATATTTTTCCGGCCGGGAGACGGTAAATTCCAACCAGGCAAATGCATCGGCCAACACCCTGGCTGAGAATACGAACATCGACCCCAATGTTAATGCGGAACTGGCGAACGCCAACGCCAATATTCAAAACACCCCGGTTAAACGCCCGCCGCCAACCCCGAAGGAAGAACCTTTGACCAGGACCGCTCCGGACGATTCCGTTATCACCGCGGAAAATAACCCGGAAGGCGATCTGGTCGAAACGCGGATCTTTAAAAATCACGACATGCTGGCCAAAGTCGAGCGGATCCTGACGGCCTCGCGGCGCGGGGGAAGCGTGCGCGTCTTCTTAAAAAATGGCCGGGTGTATGAGGTCCCCGTCGCCAGATTGAAAAATGTACTTAATGAAACTCCCGAAGAAATAATCAGAACGGTGGGCGGCGAAACAATGGCCACCGGCTCTCAGCCGGCTGCCGGTAAAACCCCGGAACCAAGGCCGGCCAATACGGCTTCGACCCCGCAAAGGCAGTAGCGGGAGCGCCGAATTTAAGGAGCGCCGAATTCATTCGGCTTCTGAAATGCCGAATAAATTCGGCGTTCCTTCTCTGCCCAATGAATTGGGCGCTCCATGTTATAATTTGCGCATTATGGAAACGACCGGAAAGTTCACCGTTATTTGCCCTTGCTGCGAAACCACGCTGTCCATCGATGCGCAAACCGGCGCTGTTCTGAGCCACGAAGTAAAGCAAAAAGCCCACGGTTCTTTTGACGAATTACGATCCGAACAGGAAAAGCAAAAGCAGGTGCGCGATCAGATTTTTGCGCAGGAACTGGGATCGCAGAAAGACCGCGAGCGAATTTTGGAAGAAAAGTTTCGCGAGGCCATGAAGCGCGCCGGCGACGACAAGGATATGCCGTTCAAAAATCCGCTCGATCTCGACTGAACTTTTGAAACAATACATCAAGCACTTACGTAAATCACTCGATCTTAACCTCGGAGTTTAAATAAAAATGAAAAAACGAGTTATCGGTATTATTTTATCCCTGGCCGGCACGCTTGCGTTATTCGGGCCACCCACACAAGTAGCCGCGCAGAAAGCCCCGGCTACAGGAGTAGCGCCGCTTTTGATCAGGCAGCGTATATTGCCTAACGGCCTTAAAATTATCAGCTTGCAGGACAATTCCAGCCCCACGGTGGCGGTCAATGTCTGGTACAACGTCGGTTCCAAGGACGATCCGCAGGGACGCTCGGGCTTTGCGCATATGTTCGAACATATGATGTTTAAAAGCACCCGCAATATGAAGAGCGAGATGATGGACCGCATGACAGAGGACGTGGGCGGGTTTAACAACGCTTCGACCTGGGACGACTTTACGAATTATTACGAGGTCGTGCCGTCCAATTATTTGGAGACACTGCTCTGGGCGGAAAGCGACCGGATGGTGAATTTAAACGTCGATGAAGCGACCTTCAAATCCGAGCGCGACGTGGTGAAAGAAGAATTTCGCCAGCGCATTCTGGCCAATCCTTACGGGCGGCTGTTCGGGCAATATATTGAAAGCCTTTCTTTTACCACGCATCCCTACAAGCGGCCGGGGATCGGGAATCTCGATGAATTAAACGCGGCGACCAATACCGATGCCGATGAGTTTTATAAAACTTTTTACCGCCCGGACAACGCCACGCTGATCGTGGTCGGCGATTTTAACCAGGCGCAGTTTGACGCGTGGGTGAACAAATATTTTAACCGCGTCAAAAAGCCCGCGGGAACGATCCCGCGCGTGACCGTGACCGAACCGTCTCGCACAAAGGAAATGCGTTATACGCGCACCGCGCCCAATGTTCCTTTTCCCGCCGTGGCGATCACTTATCTCGCGCCGCCTTCGAAAAGCGCCGACATACCGGCCCTGCGGATCGCGGAAACCATTCTGGCCGGAGGCGAAAGCTCGCGGCTTTATCAGAGCCTGGTGTATGAACAGCAGATCGCGCAGCAGGCAAACTTCAGCACCGATGTCCGGGTGGACGGCGGCCTGCTGAATTTTATCGCCATCATGAGCGAAGGGCATACCGCAGCCGAAGGCGAAAAGTCGCTGCTCGATGAATTAAAGAAAATACAGGGCGCGCCCGTTACTGCCAAGGAATTGGAAAAAGCAAAAAATCAGTTGATCACGCGCGCCTACCAGGAACGCGAGCAAAATGACGGCAAGGCCTTTGCCATCGGGCAGGCGATCATCTATGAGGGAAATGCCAACGCGGTGAATTCCGATATCAAAAAATTACAAGCCGTGACCATCGCCGATGTGCAGCGGGTGATGAAGAAATATTTCACCGACTCGAACCGGGTAGTGATCTATTACCAGAACGAGGAGGCGAAAGGGAATAATGAATAACGTAAAATTGAAAATGAAAAATTTCGCAAAAATTTCCGCGCTTCTTGCCGTTCTCAGCGTGTCGTCGTTTTCACAGGAACAGCCGCCGGCGCCCTCTTCGCCGCGCACGGTCAAGATTCCCGCAGTGCAGGAAAAAACCCTGCCGAACAACTTAAAAGTAGCGGTCGTCACCCGCAAAAATGTTCCGCTGGTGACCGTCGAACTGTTAATAAAAAGCGGCGCCAATCTGGAGAACGCAAGAGAAGCCGGGCTCGCGGATATGACTGCCTCGCTTTTGACCAAAGGCACCAAAACGCGCAGCGCCACGGAGATCGCGGAAGAAATGGAATTCCTGGGCGGCAGTATCAGCGCCGGCGCGGGCTGGAATTTATCGCAGGTCGTGGTCAGCGTGATGCCCGACAAGCTGGATAAAGCGATGGCGATAATGTCGGACGTGGTGTTAAATCCCGCGTTCGATCAAAAAGAGATCGATCTGCTGAAATCGCAGACGCTCGATAACTTAAGCTTTAGCCTGAAGCAGCCGGGTTTTTTGGCGAGCTATGTGGCCAGCAAATACAGCTTTGACGAGCATCCGGCGGGCGGCACGGTCGATAGCATCAATGCCATCACGCAGCAGCAGATAGTCGGTTTTCATGGCAATGAATACTCTCCCGGAAACGCGGTTTTGATATTTACCGGCGATATCACGGCCTTAAAAGCAAATGCCTTGGCGCAGAAATTTTTTGCCGGCTGGAAAGATTCGTTAGCGACCGTTCGCGGGGTCGGTTTGGTCCAGAACGAAGTCAGCAATGCGGTGGTTAAAAGAATTCTCGTGGTCGATCTGCCTAACGCAGGACAAGCCTCGGTCAATTACACGAAAAACTTGCCCAATATCAACCGGGAAAGAGTTGACTACTATTTTCCGGCCTCAGTAATGAATTCAGTTCTTGGCGGCGGATATTCATCGCGCCTGAACCAGGAGATCCGCATCAAGCGCGGTCTGAGCTATGGCGCGGGAAGCAGTTTCGCGTGGCGAATGGCTAAGAGCAATTTTTCTACCCGCACCCAAACCAAAAACGAGTCGGCGGGCGAGGTGGCGGAATTGGTGGCGAAAGAGATCGAGCGGTTGGGCAGCGGGGATGTTCCGGCGATAGAACTGACGCCGCGTAAATCGGTGCTGACCGGAGATTTTGGGCGGGACCTGGAAACGACCGGCGGGCTGGCGGGCCAGGTGGCTGAGCTTTACCTTTTCAACCTTTCGCTGGCCGAACTTAATTCCTATATGGCGAATGTGAATTCGGTCACGTCCATGCAGATAAAGAACTTTGCGTCGGCGAATTTAAAAGGCGGCGATATCATTATCGTCGGCGATTCGAAGATGTTTATGGACGATCTGAAAAAACGTTTTCCGAAAACCAATATCAAGGTCGTCGAGTCTGATGAGCTGGATATCAGCAAAGACGATCTGAAGAAATAAAGGCAGATATGCGGGCAAAAAAGGAGCGTGTCAATCATTGACACGCTCCTTTTTTGTAATTCACGATTAGTTCTTTGCCAGGGCTATTCTCAAGATCACAGGCTTACTCATCTTATCCTTATTCAGTTCGCCTTTATCGCTCACCAAACCCCACTGACTGTTGGCAATAAAATACAGCGTATTTCCATCGAGCACTCCCAATGTCGGCTCGTTGAAGTCTGGGAGGTTGGCCGCAAGGATTTTTTGCGCGGTGATCTTCGTAAAGCCCGGGTCAAGCTTGAATCGTGTGACGCGGTGCGGGTTGATGCCGTTTTGGATACCGATCAACGAGCCTCTATAAAAATACATGCCATCGATGCCGAGCGCGCAGGCATTCTCGGCAGCTGACAGAAGTAAAACGCTTTTGTTTTTCATATCAACACGAAAAACGCCGAACGAATAATCGGCCACGAACAAATATTTTTCATCGTACGAAAATGTGATGCCCTGTAAATTCTGAAAGCGGTCGCTGCGTAAGAATTCTTCCAGTGCGCCGGTGTTTTGATTTACGCGGTAGATGACGGGTGAGAGACTGTCGGCGATAAAGACCTCGCCACTCTTACTGATCTCAAGATCGCCAAAGGCATGTTTTGCACCGTCGGCAGGGAGCAAAAACTTCTTCCACAATTTTCCGGTCTTAAGATCGTAAGCGAAGACACCGGATTTTTCTGCATCGTCTTTTTGGAAACCGCGCATCTGCGGAAATGCGGTGCTGCAAGCCCAGAGAAGGCGGCGTTTGACATCCACCTTGAGGCCCGCCACGCTGTACAGCCCGTCTTCCGGCTTGGAAAAGTCCGACACGTTACCGTCTCTTTGGCGAACGACGATTTTGCGCTGGTGCACACTGGCCACAAAAAATTTGAGCGTTTGCGGATCGTAAGCGACGCTTTCCGTCAGCAGCGTCTTGTCCGGAATTGAAAATGCTTTGGCCACTGAGCCTAACGGTTTTGAGTTCTCCGCAAATTTTGCGACAGCCGTTTTGAAACCCTCCAGCTCAAACATCGATTTGAAATCTTCATCCTTGTCGGGTTGGAAAGCCATGCCCATCGCGCCCAGCTGCGCGAGCCTGGACAGCGCCTCTGTCGGTTTGTTATTCAGCGCATAAGCATCCGCCAGATTGTAGAGCAGCCGTGGATGATTCGGGCGCAGGCTGTTTGCTTCCTCCATCCCTTTCAGAAAGCCGGCAAAGTCTTTTGCCTGGTAAGCCTTCATGGCTTTAGCTTCGGACGCGCGAGCGGCCGTGATGTCAGCCGGAGTTTGAGCCGCGGTGTTGAAGATTATCGAAAGCATCAGCGCTAATGCCGGTAGAGAAAGTTTTCGCATATTATTTTTTCCGTTTGGTATTTGATGCAAAAAATCATAAAAGGTGGCTTTGGTACGGGTTGCTAATTGCAAAATGTTTTGGTTGAATTAGTTAGCATTTATAGATATGCACGCAAATTTACGTTCATTCATAGAACAACTGAGACGGGAAAACGAGCTGGCCGAGGTCGAAGCCGAGGTCGATCCGTACCTGGAAATGGCTGAGATCCATCGCCGGGTAATAGACCGGCAGGGAAAAGCACTGCTGTTTACGAATGTAAAGAATTCAAGATTTCCCGTCATTACCAACCTTTTCGGGACAAATAAACGCATCGACCTGGCCTTTACCAAAAAGCCGCAGGAACTGGTGAAGACGATGGTTGAGATGGTGGAGGTCTTGCTTCCGCCCAAGCCGAAAGAGCTTTGGAAATTCCGCGGCATGGCCCGCGAGGCATTAAAACTCGGCACAAAACAGGTGAGCCGGGCGCCAGTTCTGGAAAGCCGGCAAACGCCGGTCGATCTGAATGAACTGCCGCTGCTGACCACATGGATAGAGGACGGCGGCGCGTTCGTCACCCTGCCGCTTATTTATACGGAACACCCGGTGACAAAGAAACACAACCTGGGGATGTACCGCATCCAGCGGCATGACGCGAAAACGACCGGCGTGCATTGGCAGATACATAAAGGCGGCGGTTTTCATTATCACGAAGCGGAAAAAATGAACGAGCCGCTGCCATTAAATCTTTTTGTCGGCGGGCCGCCGGCGCTGATCTTGTCGGCGATCGCCCCGCTGCCCGAAGACGTGCCCGAACTCGTGCTGGCATCAGTGTTAGCAGGAGGTAAGATCAAGACCGCGAAAAATCCACAGCCCGGCGGGCTGCGTGTGATCGCCGAAGCCGAATTTGCCATCGTGGGCAAGGTGCCGCCGCACATTCGCCGTCCGGAAGGCCCGTTTGGCGATCATTACGGTTATTATTCGCTGCAGCACGATTACCCGGTGCTCAACGTCGAGGCGGTTTTTCATCGCAAAGACGCGATCTATCCGGCGACGGTGGTCGGCAAACCGCGACAGGAAGATTTCTTTATCGGCGATTATTTGCAGGAACTTTTATCGCCGCTTTTCCCGCTGGTAATGCCGGCGGTGCGCGATCTCTGGAGCTATGGCGAAACGGGGTTTCATTCCCTGGCTGCCGCAGTGGTCAAGGAACGTTATGCGCGCGAAGCGCTGGGTTCGGCGTTTAGAATTTTGGGCGAAGGCCAGCTGTCGCTCACAAAGTTTCTGCTCCTGACCGACACCCCGCAGGATCTGCGCGATTTCAAAAAGCTTTTCGAACACATCCTGGAACGCACGGATTGGGCGCGTGATTTTTTCATTTTTGGCGAAACGTCGTTTGACACGCTTGATTATGCCAGCGGGAAAATAAATCACGGCAGCAAAGCCGTGCTGATGGGAATGGGCGATAAAAAGCGCGACCTCACGCGCGAATTTCGCGGTGAACTGCCCCCGCAGGTAAAAGCCGCCGAGGCGTTTTGCGGCGGATGCCTGGTCTTGGAAACCGAAGGTTATGAACAGGAGCCTGAACTCGCCGCCAGGCTGGCAACGCTCGATGTTTTCAAGGATTGGCAGGTCGTCGTGCTTCACGATTCGATAGAATACGCGCGCTCGACTGACAAATTCCTCTGGGCGACCTGGACCCGGTTTAATCCCGCCACGGATGTGCATGCCCGCGACACGCAAGTGAAAAATCATCACCTGAGCTACGCCGCGCCGATCTTTATCGACGCCCGTATCAAGCCCTGGTTTCCGGCGGAACTGGAAGTGGACGAGGACACCCGAAAACTGGTCGACGGGCGGTGGGGCGAATACTTTGCGGCGAAAACACCGGGCTAAATAATAGATGAAAAGAGCTCTTAAATATTTTGGTATTTGCCTTTTGGTATTGGCGCTCACCGCCGTATGTTTGCTGGCGTACGCTTTGTTTATCGAGCCGAACCGGCTGGTCGTCAAACAGGCAGAGGTAAAGATCAAGGATTGGGACAAGTCCTTTGATGGTTTTCGGATCGTGATGATCTCAGACATCCATGGCGGCTCGAGTTTTATCACCGAAGAAAAGATCCGCACCGTGGTGCAAAAAGCCAACGAGCAAAATCCCGACATGGTCGTCCTGCTGGGCGATTATGTGTCGCAGAGATGGGAAGACCGCAGCGAACTCAAAATGCCGATGGAAACCGTCGCCGAAAATTTAAAGGGCCTGCAGGCAAAATACGGCGTCTATGCGATCCTGGGGAATCACGATTATTGGTATAACAACGGCGTCGTAAGGCGTGAACTGGAGCGCGTGGGATATAAAGTTTTATACGATGAAGCTGTCCCGATAGAAAAAGACGGGAAAAGTTTTTGCCTGCTGGGATTAAAAGACATCATCGAAACCGGCAGCTGGAAAAAATATTCTACTGATGCCAAAAACGCTCTGAACGCGGCCCAGGCAAAAGGAAAGATCATCGCGCTTAGCCATAACCCGGACGCCATCATAATGCTGGCCGGCGAACACACGATCTCTAATGACTTTGTTTTGATGCTCAGCGGCCACACGCACGGCGGGCAGGTATATTTTCCGTTTATCGGCGCGCCGATCGTGCCTTCGTCTTTTGGCCAGCGCTATGCGCAGGGGGAAGTGACCGAATTTGGCGTCAAGATGTTTATTACCACGGGGATCGGCACCAGCATCCTGCCGGTGAGATTTAATATTCCGCCGGAGATCGTGGTGCTGACGGTGAAAAGTGAGTGAGTGGATGGGGCGCCGAAATTGGAGCGCACAATTTATTGTGCCCCGAACGCGCAGCGGTTTGAAATTCTGCCCAATAAATTGGGCGCTCCATTCGGCGCTCCGTTTAAAAATGCCTGAATCCCTCCGGTTTTAACTCGACCGTTCCTTCCGGTCCCTGCAATTCTATTTTATTTGCCTCTTCAGTTATTTCGCCGATCCGGGTGACCGGGAGTTTCTCCAGTTTATTTCGCAGGTCTTTTCTCAACCTCGCGGGAACGGTAAAGAGCAGCTCAAAATCCTCGCCTCCGCCCAGCGCCAACTCGAGTTCATCGGGAAACTGCAGCGCTTTAATGGCCTTATCGATGGGGATCTTATCTTGAAAGACGCGGGCCCCGACGCTGCTTTCCCGGCAGATATGCGTCAGATCGGACGATAAGCCATCGCTGATATCGATCATTGCCGTCGCGATCTTTAATTCGCCGAGAGTTTTGCCTATTTCACAGCGGGGAACCGGGGTTAATTGGCGTTTGATAAGCTCCGCGGCCGCTCCCGACCTGTCGCCGTCGTTTTGCAATAACCTCAAACCCGCCGCTGCGCCGCCCAGTTCGCCGGTCACATAAAGCAGATCGCCGGGTCGCGCGCCGGAGCGTTTTACCGCACGGCCTTTGCGAACTTCGCCGCCGACCACGGAATCTATCACGACCTTATCCGGGGTCCCGGAAATATCGCCGCCTACCAGAGATACGCGATGTTTATCCGCCAATTCCTGCCAGCCTTGATAAAATTCTTTAAGAAAATCACCTTCCCAGAGCACTTGAGGTATGCCTATGGAAATAGTTGACCACAAAGGATTTGCTCCCATGGCAGCGATGTCGGAAAGAGATACCGCCAGGGCTTTATGGCCCAATTGCCGGGGAGTTATCCACCGGAGCTGAAAGTCGATATCTTCGGCCAACAGATCGGCGCTGACGACGATATCCCTGCGACTGCTCTGCGCAATCACCGCCGCATCGTCACCGATGCCGGTCAGCACGCGTTTGCCCGTCCGGGCGAATTTCCGGCGCAGCTTATCTATAAATTCAAATTCGGATGTCATTAAGCTTGAAGCGGCTTTACGTCTAAAGTCAGTTTCTCATTAAGTGTAAAGCCGGGGTCTTTATTAGCCGCTAATTCCTACTAATAACACGATAAGGATCTTTAATTCTAATCATTTGTGTAATTAGCGGCTAAACCTGTCGCAGAACGCGAAGTTGTTTCAGTGTTTCCGGCGTCTCACAATGAAACAGTGAAACAAAAATGAAACAGAAATCTTAAAAATCATACGCGGCTGCCCAAAAATTAATAAAAGCGGCTTGAAAAAGAGCGGCGGGACCGGTGAAACCGCAAAACAGAAATACCGCAAGACTATTATGCCGATAGCTGTTCGTATTTGTAAGAAGAGTTTTGGAAAAGTTCGGTTTTTGGGTGATCTTTAAAATACGATGGCCATTATGATGAAGTCAGAACCGGGAACGCCAAGTGGTAGCTGCAACCCGGGTTTGTCGCCGGAGGCGACCAATTTAATAGTTCCCCGGTAACACCCGACGGCAGCGGCAAATATCGGTTCGCGAAGCGGACGAATTCGACACCTTCGGCGTCGGAGATCGTTATAAATCATCCACGTAGTTTTCACGCTGTCATCGAATAGGCTCGATTGAGTGTTAGTAGCACTCGACCGGGCTTTTAATTTGTCAATATAATGCTTTCTACTTACTAATAATACACTGTTTCATTCTTAAAATGCAAGCATACACTTCAAAAATAATGCTTGCATTGTAAAATATTTTAGAGTAGAATTGCAAGCATAGATTTTTTGAAAGGATGCTAGCAACAAATGAGTGACGCAATTATAGGTAGAGCCAAGGGCGCTATCGCCCTTGCGGAAAAAATGACCCCAGAAGAAAGAAGCGCTAGAGCTAAGAATGCCGCTGTCGCCCGTTGGGGCGAGAAAATAGCTAAAGAAACACACCCGGGCATTTTGTCGATCGGCAATAAAGACCTACGTTGTGGAGTCATTGAAGGCGGTATCAGAGTTTTCTCTACTAGAGGGTTTACCCGTGCTATGGGCGGCACTGGAACAGGTACTAAAAGCAGTTCGGAAAACGGTGCACCCCAACTACCCGGGTTTTTGCTGTCAGCTAATATTAAACCCTTTGTTTCTGTAGATTTAATGGCGCGCTTGCTTTCGCCGATTGAGTATCAGCCAAAACACGGCGGTCGTTCAGCTTTTGGCTATGAAGCAAAGCTACTGCCGGAGATTTGCGAAGTCATTTTGGATGCCAATGAAGACGGGCCTTTACGACCTAATCAACAGCATTTAGTTAAGACAGCAAATACTCTGTTGCGAGGATTCGCGCGAGTTGGAATTATTGCTTTAGTTGATGAAGCCACTGGCTATCAAGACGAACGCACAAAAGATGAATTGGCTAAGATTTTAGATGCCTACATAGAGGAAGATCTGAAACCATATATGCCACTATTTCCTAATGAGTTTTTCAAACAAATTTATCGTTTATATGGCTGGGAGTATAAGCCAGGCAACACTAAGAGCCCGCGTTACATTGGTAAATTTATTAACAAGTATATTTACAATGCATTGCCCCCTGGTGTTCCTGAAGAATTGCGGAAATTGAATCCTTCGAATGAAAAATACCAGCGCAAGCATAAAAACTTTCAATTCCTAACTGATGCCGTCGGCGAACCACATCTGGACAAGCAGATTACGGCAGTTACCACAATAATGAAGTTATCTGAAGAACCAAAGGGATTTGACGCGCTTTTTCGCCGTGTGTTTGCAAAACAATATCAGAAGGCTTTGCCGGGAATGGAGCCAATGCCTTTAGTGATTGATGTGGATTGAAAAGACCTTCAAGGATAAGCTTAACTTTTCCTTGTAAGTGCACATTTAAATCATCTTAGCTGCATCTAGATGTTGTATTGGGTGAGGTAATTGTGTATATTATGTAGTGGAAAGGGCAAGTGCTGGTAACACTTGCCCCATTACAAATTCTGTTGGCTTGGTACGGCACAAACAGAGCTATTTGACTATTAAAAAATACTCGCTTTGTGCTCCTAAGTCAATCCGTTAATTAACCAATGACTGCCCTTACGGGCAAGGGAGAACAAAATGCCAAATAAATCTAAACCACAACCCGAACGTAAAATCGTTTATCGTGACTCGGACAAGGGACGTTTCGTTCCGAAGGAATATGCTGATAAGCATCCGAAAACGACAGAAAAAGAGCGGGTGCGTACCGGCAAGTAGTTAGATCGTATTTCACAAATAAGACTGGCGCTCGGTTTCGACTGAGCGCCTTTTATTTCTATTGCCGTTCAATCTTATTAGTGATAAATTTTGGATATTATGGATTCTCCCTTTAAATGGATTCGAGATTTTTTTGGCATTCGTAGAGATTTTGTTGAGCTTGAGAAATTAAAACAAGAAATCCAAAAGCTTGAACAAGAAACTGAAAAACTTAAAGAAGAAACTGAAAAACTCAAAGAGGAAAAAGTCGAACGGACTCTAATTTCACGACCCACTAATACCGAGATCGCACTAATTGACCCAAAAATTCAGACAATAAAGGAAAAGATTACGACTCTGGAATATCGAATGGAGACGCGAAGTGTGATAGCTGAGGTAATTCCAAAAGTACTGCTTTTGGTTCTTATGGTTGAACTCTTTATCCGTTTAGTAGAATGGTTTGAGATATGGATACGCTCTATTTGGAATTTTTGAGACAAGTTAATGCACTTCTGAGGCAAACTTAAAACTTTAAGCGGGTTTTAGGGCAAAGCCACTTGAAGTTATTATTTCACATTAAACAATCTTACCGAAATGTTATAAATAATAATGTTGACAGAATTATGCAGCAAGGCTAAAATCTATCCTCACGTTTTACTTCAAGCTGGCACTTAAAGTTTTAATTCAAGTTTAAGTCTTATTTAAGGATAGTTATGGCACAAAGTCCGGTACGAATTCCGGAAAAGATATTTTTTAAGATCGGCGAGGTTTGTGAGCTGGTCGGTGTTCAGGCCCACGTTTTGCGGTACTGGGAGACCGAGTTTTCCATGCTCGCGCCGCAAAAGAACCGTTCGGGACAGAGGACATACCGCCGCCGCGACGTCGAGATCACGCTGCGCATCAAGGAATTGCTCTACGACGAGAAATTTACGATCGCCGGCGCGAAAAAGAAACTGGCGGAAGAGATCCGCGGCGGAAATCGTCCTAAAACAGCGGAAAAACCCAAAAAAGGCAAACAGATCGACCTTTTCCAGGAGGATGATTATTTTCCCACGGAAGACGGCACAGCCGTCGGAGAATTTGCCGGATCGGCCGAGGGTTTGAGTTTTTCCGAGGGCACCCCGGAAAAGAAGGCTGCCTTCGTTTCGCTGGCCCAGGACCTGAACGAGATCTTGAATATCCTTAATAAAGAAGAGAACGGAAAAAAATAGGCTGCCCCCGGGACCCTGCGAAAGCTAACCATCTCAGATCATCTCAAGCTGCCGCCGGAAGATAATTCAGTAGACCGAAATTGTGGTCTGTTGTACACTTCCGCTGGTACAAACAGTCAAATTTTCAAAAATTACGAGGTTTTATTATGCGTCTGATCTTTAAACTTAGCTTGGTATCTTTTTTCCTGGCCTTATGCGTCACGACAGGTTTTGCGCAACCTCAACCCAAAACCGCCCAAACACCCGTTCCGGCCGAGACGTCTTCAGGGGTAATAATATTTCCTGAGATCGAAGGCTGGACTAAAGGCGAGATCACCAGGTATCCGACCGTGGAATTAGGCTATAGCTTGCCTTACAGGTCGGAGGGCGGAGTGGTCGTCACCGTTTATGCTTATCCCGGTAATAACCGGACAATTCCTGACAGTTTGGACGGGATAGTAAAAAAGGAATTCGAAAAGGCAAAAAGCGATATATTCGCCGTTGGAAAACAAGGGGTTTATAAAGACGTTAAAGAAATAAAGAGCGAGACGCTTGTTTTAGGCGGCAGCGGAGGCAAGATCAGAGCCCTGCATGCTTTGTTCACTTTTTCTATTCAGGGAAGGGATGTTAATTCCGAAATATATCTGTTCCCATACCAAAATCGCTTTATCAAGATCAGGGCTACGCGTCCCGTATCATTGGGAAAAGAGGCAGATACCGAATTAGCCGAACTTCTCGCGGAGCTCGATTCCTTCCTGGTCAAACCGGGAAAATAGAGCGGCCCGGGGCAAAAGTGGTAATGGATCGGATTGAAAATCTACCTTAAAAGTCCTCGACTTAGGACAAAAGAAAATAACCCATTATCCAAAAAGTATAAGGTTTGACAAAAAGAAATAATCGTACATACTTGAAAATTGACATTCGGGACGTAGCGCAGCCTGGTAGCGCGCACGCTTGGGGTGCGTGAGGTCGCTGGTTCGAATCCAGTCGTCCCGACCAGCTTTAAATTTCGACCTCCGGTTTTCGGACCGGAGGCTTTGTTTTTAATGGATAATGAATAATGGTTAATGATCAATGATTCATTGGCCATTTGAGATTTCGCATTAATCATTTACCACTAACCATTATTCATTAAAAATAAGGGTATTGTTTCAAATGTAGTTTTTTGTTAAATTATTCGAATACAGTTATTTCAGTTTGCAATACCATAGGGGAACAGACTGCCGGTTTAGTAGCGCTAAATACCATCGGAGAATTTCAGAATTGACCACAACCATTGACCGCACCTTAACTATTTACGGCATCGAAAATTGGGGGGCAGATTATTTTGGCGTTAATAAAAAAGGCAATCTGGTAGTCCATCCTTCGGAAAGTGACAACCGGTCGGCGGATCTAAAGGAAATAACAGACGATCTCCGCCGCCGGGGAATAAACCCCCCGATCCTGCTGCGTTTCCCACAATTGATAGCTGCTCAAGTTCGCAAACTCCACCGCTCCTTCAAAAACTCCATCAAAGAATTCGAATACGAAGGCGGGCACATGTGCGTCTATCCGATGAAGGTGAACCAGAATCGCGCGGTGGTGGAGGAATACCTGCGGGAAGGCACGCGTTATAACTTCGGCCTGGAGGCCGGCTCGAAACCGGAGCTTTACGCCGCTTTGGCGATGGAACAGGCGCCGGAGAGCCTTCTGGTGCTAAATGGGTTTAAGGATGAGGAATTCATCAGGCTGGCCTTTACCGGGGCGCAGGTCGGTAAAAAGGTCGTCATCGTCATCGAAAAAATGAGCGAGCTCGAGCACATTCTCCGGATCACCGAGGAACTGACCGCCAAAGATTCAAAAGTGACGCTTCCGATGGTCGGCGTGCGGGTAAAGCTGTACTCGAAAGGTTCGGGCAAGTGGGAAAAATCGGGCGGTGAAGCGGCCAAATTCGGGCTGACCACCACGGAAATTCTGGAAGTCATCCGGCGGATGAAGGAAAGCGGCCGGATCGAGATGTTCAAGCTGCTGCATTTTCACATCGGTTCGCAATTGACCGATATCAAGCGCATCAAGAACGCGATGAAGGAAGCGGCCCGCGTTTATGCCAAGATATTTCAGCTTAAGATACCCATTCAATATCTCGATGTGGGCGGCGGCATGGCGGTCGATTATGACGGCTCAAAGACCTCTTTCGAATCTTCGGCAAACTACAACGCGCAGGAGTTTGCCAACGACGTGATCTATGTGATCAAAAACGTCTGCGACGACGAAGACGTGCCGCATCCGACGATCATCCAGGAGTCGGGCAGATTTCTTGCGGCTTATCACGCGATTCTGATCACCAACATCCAGGATGAGATAGAAACGGTCGTCGAAGACAAGCACCAGCCGATCTCGATCGAAGAGGACGATCCGCCGATCATCAGAGAACTTTACGATCTGCGCGAGACCATCAACGGGAAGAATTACCAGGAGTATTATCACGATGCGCTGGAAAACCGCGAAGATCTCTTTACGATGTTCAATCTCGGGCTGATCTCGCTGGAAGACCGCGCCAAGGGCGAAGTGCTCTTCTGGGACGTTTGCGAAGGCGCCGACAAGTTTGCCCAGCAGAAAAAGTATGTTTCCGAGGAGTTCGATGAGTTAAGAAGGCTGCTTTGCGCCAAATACCTGGCTAATTTCTCGGTATTTCGCTCAATGCCGGATAATTGGGCGCTGGAACAGCTGTTTCCTATAGTGCCAATACATAAACTCAACAAAATCCCCACGGAATATGCTACTCTATGTGATATAACCTGTGATTCTGATGGAGTTGTGGACAAGTTTGTCGACCTGCACGATGTTAAGCCGGTTTTGGAGCTTCATCCGTTAGAAGAAGGTGAACCGTATTATTTGGCGTTGATGCTGGTAGGCGCTTATCAAGAGGTAATGGGCAATAACCACAACCTATTCGGCATTCCGCACGAGGCTCACATTCATATCGATGACGACGGTTATATCATTAAAAAGGTTCTGGTCGGCTCGACCCTGGGAGAAGCGCTGGAAAGAGCGAGATACGAAGGAACGCAGCTGCACGAAAGCTTCCGGGAATTGATCGCCCAACAGGTAAAAACCGGTGAGCTGACGTCGAAAAAAGGAAATGCGCTGGCGGAATATTATGAGTCGAAAATAGGAGCTTACACGTATCTCTTACCTAACGACGAAAAAGTTTCAAAACGCGCGGTTAAAACAAAACGCGCGGTTAAAAAATAAATTTTCAGTTATTTCTAATAAGGAGTTTAGATAAATAAAAACAGTGCCGTGACCGGAATAATCTAAAATAATAACGGCATTTTTATTACTCGGAGAAGCTATGGTAACTCAACGTAAACCCAAATCTTCCAAATTTCTGACAGTACCGACACGTCCGATCCCGGTTGATCGCGACCGTTCGGTGGCGGGACTTTTGGAGAAAATGGAAGGCGCCGGATTTGGCGCAAAACAACTGGCGGAAGCGCATCGCATCTGGCTCGATATGCTGGATGACAATTGCACTATTTATATGTGTGCCTCGGGCAATCTGGTCCCGGCCGGGCTGCGGCGGCTGCTCGCCTATGTCATCAAGAATCGTTTTGTCGATGTGCTGGTGCTCTCAGGCGGGACGATCTTTGCGGACCTGCATGAAACGCTGGGAAGGCATTATTACCAGGCCCATCCGAACATGGCTGATGACGAACTGGAAACTTCGCAAGTGGTTCGCATCGGCGATATGCTGGCCAACCAGGAAGAGTATCGCGAGGCCGATGAATGGATCGGCAGCGTGATAAATCAACTGGAACAGGGCCGGGCATATTCTACCCGCGAGTTCCTGCACCTGATCGGGCGCGAGCTGGCGGAGATCGCCAACGAGGACGGCATTCTGACATCTGCTTTCAAGGCGCGGGTCCCTATCTACTGTGCGGACCTGGCGGCCAGCGAGGTCGGCGTCGGTATGGTGCGAAGCCGGTTTGAGAAGAAGACCCAGTTTGTCTTCGACAACGTGCAGGATTCGCTGGAATTGATGCAGGTGGCACAGCGCACGCGAAATTCGGGCTTTATCAATTTGGGCTCGCACGACGCCAAAAATTTCCTGGACCTGGCGGAACTTTCGCTCTATATCGTGCGGACAAATCCGCGCGGCCATAAGTATGCTATTTCGATCGCCAACGATACGCCGCCGCAGGGCGCGCGCACCCCGTCGATCGAGAATACGTACACTTCGAATTTCGGCAAGCTGGTGCGCGGCGCAACCACGGCGTATGTCGACTGCGATGCGTCGATCGCGATACCGATGCTGGTGACCGCGCTCTCGCAGACCGCCGCCAAATATATGAAGGGCAGAAAGCGGCCCAACTTTATCTTCCAGGGTAAAGACCTGCAGGTGGATATCCCTTAGCGAGTCCGGAGAGTTAAGAGAGTCTTTCGAGTCGTGAGTCAGTAGCGTCGGCGTTAGCCGATGCGTAAATCAACAATTACGCATCGCTTTACAATGACGTCACTGACTTTTCATTTGGCGGTAAAATTACGCATCGCCTGACGGCGACGCTACTGACTTTGGACTCTAAACTCTTCGGACTCTTAACTTTTATTATGTCTGAATCCGCACAACTTCCGATGAATTTTGGCGGTATCGCCGAAGAAGAATTTTCGTCATTCGAGCATTCGCGCGTGGCGCTGCTGCCTGTTTCTTATGAAGGGACGGTTTCCTACGGGACCGGGACCGGCGAGGGCGCAATGGCGATCGTCGAGGCTTCGCGAAATATGGAGCTTTATGACGAGGAGACCGATACGGAAGTGTACCAGGTCGGCATTCATACGCTGGAGGAAATGAAGCCTCTTTCGCCGCCGGAAAAAATGATGGATGCGCTCTATGACCGCACCAAAAAGATCATCGAAGCGGAAAAGTTCATGGTGATGCTGGGCGGGGAACACTCAGTCAGCGGCCCGGTCATCAGGGCGCACGCGGAAAAATATCACAACCTGTCCGTGCTGCAGATCGACGCCCACGCCGATCTTCGCGACAGCTATGACGGCACGCCGCATTCGCATGCTTCGATAATGGCGCGGGTGGTAAAAGATCTGCGCATTCCTGCGGTGCAGGTCGGGATCAGGTCGATCTCCGTAGAAGAAGCGCGCTCGCTGGATGAAGGTTTGCCGACAAAAATATTCTGGGCAAAAGACATCGCCGGCCGCACCGATTGGTGGGATGACGCGGTCGATTCGCTGACGGAAAATGTTTATCTGACGATCGATATCGACGGGCTCGATCCCTCGCTGGTGCCGACGACCGGAACGCCGGAGCCGGGCGGGCTAGGCTGGTATGAAACTCTCGGGCTGATCCGCACGCTGGCAAAAAAACGCCGCGTGGTGGGAATGGACCTGACCGAATTTTCTAAGGTAGAAGGCCTGGACGCGCCCGCTTTTCTCTGCGCCAAGCTGGTCTATAAATGTTTGAATTATATTTTTGAAGGGCAGACGCCGAAGGTGAGGAAATAGTGGATAGGGAATAGGGATTAGTGACTAGTTAGCTTTAAATTCTAGAGGTTAAGTAAACCGAGCACTGTAATTGCGTATCACCACTCACCACTCACCACTCACCACTCACCACTCATCACTATTTAAGTCTCGATCGAGCGGGTCGAGAGGCCGAGCCAATTTCCCTCCGTCGATCTGCCGACCAAGTAGACGCCGATATCTACGCGGCCGACGCGATACACCCGCAGGTCGGTGAGATTATTCTGCAAAGCATCGAGGACCGGGCCGTAGTTTTCGCGCGGGGCGTATTTTTGGTAAAAATCCTCAAAGCGCTGCTGTTCGACGGCCGAATCGGACTTTTCGCCCGGTAAACCGCGCAGAAAATCATCGGTAATATCCTGAGTGCCCCACTCAATGGCCTCAAAAGGGTAGTCGGATTCGCTCATAAAATACATCCCGGCCGTTTTTTCTTTTAACTGCGCCACTATTTCCGCATCCTGCATATTATTGCCTCTTTCGTAACTATTAATTTTATTAGGTTTATTTTATCTTTAAATTGCGTATGGGAACAGTATTTCAACTGTGGGATCACCTTCGGAATAGATAATAACCGATGGATGACAGATAATAGATCAGGATCTCTCAGCTATGATCTATGATCTTTCATCTATTCCGGATGGTTATCTGATACAGCGCCACAGCTTTAGGGCATTAGCAGGAACTTTTAGCCTGCCGGGCTCGTAATATAACACGCCCGTATTTTTGCAAGTATGAAGCCATTTTCATACGCCCGGCAATTGAGATAAAATCAGAATAGAATTGAAACGCGCGCGAGGTATTAAACACGTATTATGAACAGCAGTAAAACAAGAGTTTTGGTTGTATTGGCAGGCGCTTTGAGTCTGTCAATTTTTTTGGCAAGCGGATGTAAGAACATGCTGGGGGCAAACGACCCGGCCGTTACTTCCAATCAGCCTTCGGAGCCGCCGGCGCCGGTCGTCGTCGATGGGGCCAGGACGTCTTATGCGGACGTGGTCGAGAAGGTTGCTCCCGCGGTGGTCAAGATCACGGCGGAACACAAGGAAAAAGCCCAGCAGCTGGATATGCCCAGCCAGGCTCTGCCTTTTCCGTTCGGCGACCAGCAGCCCCAGCAGCCGCAGCGGAGAGGCCCTTCTATCCAGCGCGGGCTTGGGTCGGGAGTTATTGTCTCGGCTGACGGGACGATACTGACGAACAATCACGTGATCGACGGCGCCGAAAAAGTGCAGGTCGAAATGACGGACAAGCGCAGCTTCGAAGCCAGGGTGGTCGGGGCCGACAAGCTCAGCGACCTGGCGCTGCTCAAGATCGAAGCGAAGGACCTGCCGTATCTTGGCTTCGGTGACTCAGATCGCGTACGCGTGGGAGACGTCGTGCTGGCGATCGGAAACCCCTTAGGTATCGGGCAGACGGTAACGGCAGGAATAATTTCCGCCAAAGGCCGCCGAACGGGACTAAGCGACGGCAGTTTTGAAGATTTTCTACAGACCGATGCGCCGATAAACGAAGGAAATTCAGGCGGGCCGCTGATCAATGTGAACGGCGAGCTGATCGGTATCAACTCGCAGATACTTTCGCGTTCGGGCGGAAATATCGGCATCGGATTTTCCATTCCCTCCAATATGGCGAGGAGCGTGATGGAACAATTGCTGAAAGACGGTAAGGTCCATCGTGGCCAGTTGGGCGTGATCGTCCAGAATGTCACGGCTGAACTGGCTGAAAGCTTTAACCTGAAAGGGCTGGAAGGCGTCGTTGTTTCCCAGGTGAAATCGGGAAGCGCGGCGGATAAAGCGGGTGTCAAGACCGGCGACGTTATCATGTCCTTAAACGGCGAAAAGATCGAGGATAGCAACACCCTGCGTAACAAGGTAGCGGCCACTGCCCCGGGCACGGAGGTCACCTTAAAGATCCTGCGTGACGATAAGGAACAGGAAGTGAAAGTTGCTTTGAGCGAAGCCTCGCAGGATGAGCAGCCGAATGCCCCGGGATCAGGGCCGACGAAGAAAGAAGAAAGCGGCTCTGACGGCGGAAAGCTCGGAATTACGATCGAGCCTTTGACCGGCGATACGGCCAAAAAACTGGGATTACCGGCCGATGCGAAGGGGCTGGTAGTCTCCGACGTCGACGCGGACGGCCCGGCTGCAGAGGCAGGCATCAGGCAAGGCGATGTCATTCTCAGCGTGAACCGCCAGGAAGTGCAGACCGTGGAAAATATGCGCGAGGCGCTCAGCAAATCTCCGAGCAGGGCTTTGCTATTGGTATCGCGGCGCGGCCAGGCCATTTTCCTGACCGTTCCGCTTAACTAACTATCCAGGTTAGTTAAATTTAAAGAAGCGCAGTGTCTAATTTGGCACTGCGCTTTTTTGTTTACTCGCAGATAAAGTCGGGTAGCGTCGGCGTTAGCCGATGCGTAAATAAGAGACGCATCGGCTA
>DASYKT010000044.1:0-54175 GCA_035995185.1 Pyrinomonadaceae bacterium | reverse complement strand
ATACTTATAACCGAAAACGTCCGCATCTGAGCTTACAGATGAACACACCGGACGCTATACACAAGAAAGCCTGCGCGGCTAACCACACAGACTTTCTAAACTACAACTAAAAAGTGTCAACCTATTTCAGGACGACTCATTAAATTGCCACTAGCTTTAGCTAGTGGTATGGGAGGGGTGCTTGTTACTAAAGGCTTTAGCCAAAGTTTTCACTCTTTTTGGGCTAAAGCCCATGATTTTACGTAGATGTTTTTGACCCACTAGCTAAAGCTAGTGGCAATTTAAACGCATGCTGTTAAACACATACTATTTTTCTCGTTAAAAAAAGCTCTTCCCACAAGCGATTAAAATTTGTTAATATATTAAATGTACCTGTTTAACAGGTGCAAAACTAGCCAACACGCGATCCTTTCTCTGACCTACGGAAAGTTTAATCCCATACCTGTTTCTGCTTAATGAAACGTATTCAGGAAAAAATCAAGGACCTGGTAGATGTTCGTCCCTATAAGCGGCTGAGCAACTATCTCGAAGACCCCGCCGCAACGCTTTCGTCCTATTATTTTACGGCCGATACCGCGGACATGATGGCGGTGTGGCTCAACGATGTCTCCGATGTTCAAACCAGCAGCGGCTCCGCCCGCGCGCTGGCCGGATATCGCGGCGTCGGTAAAAGCCATTTCCTGGCCACCCTGGGCGCGATCGTTTCGCAGCCCGAACTTCGTTCGCGCATTTCCGAAGCCCACGTCGCGGCCAGCGCGCAGGAACTCAAGCGCCGCCGGCATCTGGTGGCGTATGTCGAACGCGGCACTTACGACACGCTGGTTGACGAGGTCAAAGCGGCGTTGTCCATGGTCACCGAAACCGACCTTAGCAGCCTCAGCGATTCCATGCCTGAGCTGCTGGCCTTAGGCGCCGAAAAGGCAGGCGACCTCCCGCTGGTCATCATTATCGACACGGCGCAGGACCGCCCGTCGCGTGTACAGCGCGATGATGGCGCGGTCCTCGGCGAAATGGCTGAGATCGCCAAAGGCTTGAATATTTTTATCGGGGTGGCGCTCGATGACGATATCGCCGGCGCCGACAACGTTAACGCCGCGATCGCGCGCAGTTATCACATCGACTATCTCGATCAGGAACATCTCTATAAGATCGTCGATACGCATCTTTTCCCCAAGCGCCGCCAGACCCAGTCTGTGCTGCACGAAGCTTACACATATCTCAAAGATGCGATCCCGAATTTCCGCTGGAGCGAGCAGAGATTTTCTTCGCTCTACCCGCTGCACCCCATCATTTTAGAGGTCACGCCTTTTGTCCGCCTCTACTCGCCGGATTTCGCCCTGCTGCCTTTTGCCGCCGAAGCGGGAAGTAAGATCGCCAGCCGCCCGGCCAATTCGCTGATCGCCATCGACGAGGTTTTCGACCGCGCCGAAGCCGGTTTGCGCAAAGCGGAAAATCTGAAGGAAGCCTTTGAGACCTACGATAAGATCGCTTCCGAGGTCATCTCGCAGATACCGGTCATGCAGCGCCTGCAGGCGAAAATGATCCTCAAGGGATTGCTGCTGCTTTCGCTCGACGGCGACGGGACTACCGCCGGCGACATCAGCGCGGCAATGCTGCTGCATGACGAAAACGACCCGAGCAAAGCTGCTAAAGATATCGGCGAAATGCTCGATACCTTTGTCTCCGTTTTCCCGGACGGCATTCGCCGCACCGAAGAAGCCGGCCGCGAGGTCCGCTACAGCCTTAAGGTCAGCGGTAAAGACGATCTTAACGCCGCCCTCACGGAAGCAGCGCGTTCGATCGATCCGCTTGAGATCACAAAACTCCTGCGCCGGGCCGCCAAAGAGCGTTTTGCCGATTGGATCGTGGCCAACGAAAGTGACGGCGACGGATTCGACACGCTTGACGCGCAGGTTCTCTGGCGCGGCGGTTATCGCCGGGGCCGCGTGGTCTGGAACTGGACGGGCGCCCCTGCCGCGATCGAGAACGATGAACGCGTCGGCGACGTCTGGGATTGGGAAGTCGTTATTTCTTACCCGGCGAATGCCGATCCTAAAAAGAGCAGCGCGCTTCCGACCGCCGTCTGGCAGCCGGCCGAAATAAAGCCCGAAGAAGACGAAACCCTGCGCCGCTATTGCGCATTGTTAAATGACCCGGCGCTCAAGGAAACTTACGGCGAACAGGTGCGCGCGGCGGCCCATACGCTTTCAGGTTCGATCAAAAAGATCTGGAACCGCGTTTTTCTCGAAGACGCCATATTTTTTATTTCCGGCGAAGAGTACGCCGTTTTGGCCCCGGCGGCTGAATCGCTCAGTGAAATGCTCTCCTTCGGGCTCGCGCCGATGTTCGAGGCCCATTATCCGGAGCACCCGGTATTTGCCGCGCCGCTGGGAATGAACCAGGTTTCCCAACTGGTTCAAGACCTTTTCAGCGGCGCCAAACAGCCCTCGGCCGAAGTGCTGCAGCTGGCTGAAACATTTGCCGTGCCTTTAGGCCTGGCGGCACAGCGCGGCGGAGGCTTTGCGCTCGAAGGCGATGAGAAGATCGCCGCTTTGCCCTGGACCAGGGACGTCATCTCGATCGTCGGTGAAAAACCGGTTTCATTGCGCGAGATATATCGCGTCATGAAGAAAGGGCCGTACGGCCTGGTGCGTGAAGCCCAGCACCTGGTTCTTTCCGCCCTGGTGGCGCAGCGAAAAATAGAATTTGTCACCTCCAGCGGCGACCGCATCAGCCGCCGTTCGCTCGACCTCAAGATCATCTGGGACGACATCGTCGGCGTCGAACGGCCCACTGACGATTCCCGCGATTATGCCGAGTTGACCAATTGGGCAAAACTTATTACCGGTGTCGAAACCCTGCGCTCGCTCGAAGACGCCGAAGGCCGGGAAGAGATCTTTAACGCGCTGACCAAATGGCTCGAAGATTGGCGGCAGTCAAAACTCCTGCAGAGATTTGACGATCTGCCGGGCGATTCGCTCAATACGCGCGTCTGGCGCCAGGCCGACCGCGTTCACAAAACGTTCGGTACGGTCGCGGTGGCGGTCGAAGGCGTGATGGCGAAAAACATCGAGGTGGAAGAAGGCCTGCAGCGCATCGCCGACGCCTTCCTCGATTCCCAGGAAGAATTTGAAACGGCGCGGAAAAATTTGGGCGAGCTGGAAGATTTTATCGTCGGCGCCGCCAAGCGGGAAGAGGTCTGGCAGTACCTGGCCATCAGCGAACCGACCGACGACCGTGAGATCGAACGGCTGCGCTACCACAACCTGAACATTCTGGAAGAGATGGATGCCGGCTTTAGCCGCGAACTGAACCTTTCGCTTTCCGAAGCATGGCTCGATTTTGGCGAGCATTTTCAGGACCATTTCGCGCTCAGCCACGATCGCGTGATGCGGTCGCACCACCTGCAGGAAGTGCTCGAAGAGGTCGTCCAAAGCAACGAGTGGTGGGAATTTGATAATCTTTCCAAAGTCACCATCTTTCCCCAAACCTATTCCGACCGGGCCAAACAGATCCGGGAAAAGATGAAGGACCTCAATTGCAGTTTCGACGTCCGCACGCTTTTAAAAGCGAAACCTTTCTGCGCCTGCTCGTTCCGCCTGACGGAGATCGGCGAATGGGAAACCTTGCCGAAAGTTTTGCAGGAGGTCATCACCGAAGGGCGAAATTCCTACCGCCGCACCATCCAATTGCTGCGCGAGCCGCTGGTCAAGGTGCTGCGCGATCTGGCGAAAAAGGAAAAAGAAACCGAGACGCTAAAAAGCATCGAGTGGCTAGCCGACGTGCTTTCCAAAGGCCAGGCCCTGCCGCTCTTGGGAAATACCGAGATCCGGATCCTTACTGACGCGCTAAATGAAATACCTGCCTCGACCATTTTGCAGGTCAAAGTGCCGCAGGAAAAAGGCAGCGTCAATCGGGAAGAATTAAAGAGCAGACTAAATCAGTGGCTTGACGACTTGCCAAACGAACCCGTTTTGTTGAATCTAGTAAGCGAATAGGCTTTTGTGTAGCGCCAGCGTCTCGCTGGCTGTCCGGATGGGCGTCCCGCCCGCCGGCCGCTAATGTTACGAATCACACGAATAATAATCTTTAATTCGTGTTATTAGTGTAATTAGTGGCTAATAAAAAAAGCTGCTAATGATCGCTTTACCATCAGCAAAAGGGAGCCGGGATCGCAGACAAAAAAAATAAACCTCGTATTGCTATCATCGGCGCAGGCCGGATGGGCGGAGCTTTGGCCATCGCCCTCTCGCGCCGCGGCTATGCGGTCACTGCCATAGTCTCGCGGACCCAAAAAAGCGCTGTTGATTTGGCGGGAAAAATTCCCGCTTCACCTCGGGCGCTAAGTATTTCCCAATTAAATTTGCTGCCGCCCTCGGACCTGATATTGATAACCACCCCGGACACCGAGATCGCCGGCACGGCCGAAAAATTAGACGATCTAAAAATTATAAGCGCGGCAAAGCCAGTCGTATTGCACACCAGCGGATCGCTATCGTCGGAAATTTTAGCGCCCTTAAAAGCGGCGGGCTTCGCGGTCGGGTCGCTCCATCCTTTGGCTTCTATCAGCGAGCCCGAACTCGGCCTTAAAAGATTCAAGGACGCTTATTTCTGCGTCGAAGGCGATAAAAAAGCGCAGCAGATCGCCCGCCAAATAGCCGGTGAACTGGGCGGAAAAGCGTTTTCGCTCGAGACCAAATTCAAACCGCTTTATCATGCGGCGGCCGTGATGACGAGCGGGCATACGACCGCGCTTTTTTCGGTCGCGGTAGAGCTGTTAACAAAATGCGGGTTGAGCGCAGGCAAAGCAAAAAATGTTTTGCTGCCGCTGCTTCTGGGCACGGCGGAAAATCTCAAAAAGCAATCCCCGGCTGAAGCATTGACCGGAACATTCGCCCGCGTGGACGTCGACGCTTTTGAAAGGCATATCAAACTGCTCGCGGAAAATGCCGATCAAAACGCGATCGACATATATCTAGAACTCGCCAGGGTTTCTCTGAAATTGGCCGCCGAACAGGGCGCCGATAAAGAGCGCATCAAGAGTCTCAGAGAAAAAATCACTTCTTGTCAGTAGCCTGTAGCGCCGGCGTCCCGCCTGCGCCGCTCTTTCAAAACTCCTCCTTACGAAGGAGGGGTGGCGCGGCTTTGCGCGACGGGGTGGTTCTCTCTTCAGATTTGCATGTTAGCCAACCGTGTCCGGGAGCTTTTTCGGCTCGACCATGATGGTCTTAAACGTTGAGATACGCACCAGACCCGGCGCGCCGCCCTTGATCTTGGAGACATTTTTTTGCTGGGTGTAGTTGACCGCGGCCTTGGCTTCTTTTTTTGCCTGGCTGTAAAAAGCGGCCAGCTGCGCCGCTTCGAGCGTGGTTTTGTTTGGGATCTCCTTGCGGTTCGGATTGCGCACGATCACGTGCGAGCCCGGATAATCCGCCGCGTGCAGCCACAGGTCCTGTGCTTTTCCGATGCGAAAAGTTAAATGATCATTGTCTTTAGCGCCGCGCCCGACCAGGATCTCAAAGCCGTCGGACGAAACAAAGCGGCGCGCGCCGGCGACCGGTTCCTTGAGTTTTTCCTTTACCTTCTCTTCTTTTACACCGTCTTCTTTGCGCACGAAATGTTCAAAGGCGGCGGTGTCTTTTGTGTCGATAAAACTTTGCGCTTTTTCCATGCGCTGCTGCAAAAAGCGAATTTCTTCCGTCACGGCCAGAATGCGTTTGGGGATCGCGGCCACGGCGCGGCGCGCTTTTGTATAAGCGGCAAAGTGTTTTTGCGCGGCCTGGGGAATGGTCAGATTTTCCTGGATATCGATCTCGATCTCCGGGGTGTTGTCGGCAAAAAAATCAATCAGCTTGACCTTACCGTCCTTGATCTTCGCCGAAGGGTTTGCCAGCAGCAGGTCGCCCCAACGCTTTTGCTGCTCGATGTCGCCGTGCGACTCCAGGTCTTTCATTAAATTGCCGCGCAATTTCTCACGCTTTTTGATCTCGCGTTTTATTTCGTCGGTGGCGGTTTTGGCTTTGGCGGCAAACACTTTTTCGGCCGCGAGTTTTTGATAGTAAGAATCGAGCGCCTCAGAAAGCGTGGGAAAATGATTTCTTGAAAACACGTTGCCGGAATTTTTATGCGTTTCGTTATCACCTGACGGCGCTTGATAGGTCTCGCCGGTCCGGTCGGTTTCGCGCAGCGAATCGATTATCCGATCGCCGGCGCCGAGTAAAAAAAGATCGGCCGAGCGCCCGGTGAATTGGGCCAGCAGGCAGTAGCGCTCGTCATTTCCCAATTCATCCTGCGTCTGTATCTCAAACCGCACGATGCGTTCGCGGGACATCTTTACCACGTCGGTGAGAATGGCCGTGCCCAAACGTTTTCGCAGCAAGAGAAGGAACGGCGACGGGTGGCGCGAAGCTTTTTCCAGGTCTTTTACCCGCCGCTTGATGAGGTAAATTCGCGGCGCCGGGTTGTTTTCAAAACCCAGAAAAAGATAAAGCCCGTCTCTGATGCCGAGATCGACGGCCAGAGACAGGCGCGATAGCTGAAAAATTTTGCCGAGTCTTTTTCCTTTGATCTGAGGAAGAAGCTCGGCAATTATTACTTGAATAGTTGCTTCGTTCAATTTACAAAGCTTAACAGTTTTTTAATTTTCGCGCACCACCATCGTGCCTGAGATCAGGTCGTGAACGGCGCGTCTTTCCGGGTTCCAGAATATCGCGGCAAAACCGATGCCGCCCAGCGCCAGCGTCAGCAGATAAACGCAGGAGCTGACCGCCGCCTGGTTAAAGGTCGGATAGTCGTTATCCTCTGCGTCGATCATTTCCAGCGAGAAAAGCCCCATTCCCAGCGTGCGCCCGATCAAACCCACCGCGGCGGTGATATAGAGAAACATCACTATCGAACAGGTGACCAGAAAAGCGAACGCGCCCTCGACCGTGAACCAGTTTCCGCCCAGCATCACAAACGGCGAAAGGATCAGCAGGCTCAGAAAACCGCTGATAATAAAATCGAAAAGCCCGGCGTTAAAACGAAAGGCGAACGGCGCGATCTCCTCCCTCTCATCCTCCTCAAAATTTACCACGGGAGTTGGCGGCACGGATTCAGGCTGAGCTTTTTCTGCTGCTTCTTCCTCACGCGGCAGCATAAATTTTGGCGCGGCGGTTTCGGTGCGGTATTTGACGGGCGTGGTCACCGTTTCGTCGCCTTCGGGATAGGAAACGGTCGCCTGAAATTTACGCAGCCGGTTGGTGTCGAATTTTTCTCCTGAGGCGAGCAGGTCGTTTTTGATCTCAGCCGCGCGCGCCAGTTTTTCGCGGTGATTTCGCCCGATCTGGGATAGACGGTCTTCCACTGTCTCGTTTTCGGAAAAGATGAACGGGCGGATCTCACCCGTGTCGTCATCCGCGGGCGTGACGGGATTTAAAAGCCCTTCGGCAAAGGTTGGTTCGCGCCGGTAGAGCGCTGCCGGGCGGGTCGGAGCCGTCGGTACCGGCGTATAAGATGGTGTCTGACGCGGCTGATAAGTGCGGGCCGGCGCCTGCTCTTGCGGCTCGTACTTTTGGCGCGATTCTTCTATTCGCCTCAGGGCCTTTTCGATCAGCGGGGGATGCCGCGATACCTGCGGTTCTTCGAGCAGGGCCATCGCCAGCCCGGTCCCGCCAATGGCGTGTTTCTTCGCCACGATAGCTTCGGAATTTGCCGCTGCGGCTTGCCCGCGCTGGTCCTTGATCTCCTTCAGCCGCGACTGCAATTCCAGCCGCCATTCGGGAAGTTCCGGTTTCTTGCCCGGAAAGTCCACCAGCGTGTTACAGGTGTTTTTGCTTCTGATCTCAGTGGTGATCGCCGGTTTTTCGCGGACCGCTTCCGCCAGTATGGCGGGCATGGCTGCCGGGGCTTCAAAGCCGGGCGCGGCCGCAATCGACGCAACCATTTCCCCCGTTACCGGCGGTACTTCCGGCAGGGACGCAGACACCGTTTCCTCAATTTTATCGCTGATCTTTCTGGGCTTTACGCGGGAAAAGAGCTCCTGGTAGATCGGGTCGTCCGTGGCCTTGCCGCAATGCGGGCAGATCGACAAGCGATATTCGAAATTCGTGTAACAGAAGGGGCATTCCATAATTTTTCACTGTTTACTGCCGTAGAAAAATTTTTAAATTCGAATTACAGGAAGCTGAAGCTTTTGAACCAAACTGAGGGGATAATATCAGAGTTTACTTTAACTCGTCAATAGGAAATGATAGGAATTATTGAGGTTGGAAGAAAATATTCAAAAATCTGTAACATGCGTTTTTCCGCACCGAACGCCTTAAGCTGTGGAAAACCTTAAGCACATTGCATAGCTGTGTATGTTGCAAAAAAGTATTGACACCCATTTCATTCAAGATTAAGGTTAACCCGCTAATCCAAAAATGAATCAGGTTACTCTCCACTGTCCGCATTGCGGGGCCCAAAACCGCCCAGAATCGTATTTTTGCAATATGTGCGCGGCTGAATTACGCTCAGGAGCGGACGTTCTTTCCGAAGGCTTTCACGATCCGTGGCGCATTCCACTAATTGCTATGTCTGCGGGTTTTGGCACAGTGGCAGTAGTGTCGGTTATTGCTTTGCTTAGCGTAATGTCGCAAAGACCGATGCCGACACAAAGCATGCCAAGCTCTACCCAAACGTCCACCTCTTCCGTACCGCCGCCTATTGCCACTAGTACACCGTTACCTAGTCCGAGCGCAGTAGTAACTAAGAAGTCAAAAGTACAACCTAGCCCTCTCCCCTCCGATGAATACCCCGTACCGATGGGGGAACCGGAATACGAGCCAACGCCTTATCGCTCGGAAACGCGGACCATTCCACCGCCCATGCCGCGCCCTAAACCAACCGAGTACTATTCACCACCCTACGGACATACATATATTCGCGGCCCGCGCGGAGGCTGCTATTACATAAATCGAAATGGGAATAAAACCTATGTCGACCGCAGTATGTGCAACTAGGAGTCTCTTATGAAACGACTTATTTTTAGCCTGTTTTTCATCTTGGTCTTTTCGCTTTTTATCTTTTCACAATCAGCGGAAATTATTACTGAAAAGGCCAATTTACGGGGCACCGCCAGCCAGTCCGGCAGAGTAGTAACGACATTAGGCTGCGGAACTCAAATAGAGGTTATAAAACGCGCAGGAAGCTGGTTTTTGGCACAATCCACCGAATATGTTGGTTGGATCCATGGTAATACAATTCAATTTACCAGCGCATATTCCACTACTCCTTGTCTTGCTTCTCAAACTACTTATACTGTTCTTCCGGCACCTACCTACCAGGTTGTCCCGGCCCCGACCTATACGATCGAACCGGTTAAGATCTATCAGCCCGAAATTGCCACCGAACGCCCGCGTACCACTGAGCCGTCGGTGACGCCCAGCGCCCCAGCAATCGCTGCACCGGCGGCGGCACCGGAGCCTGCCAGCGCTGTACCTACTGCGATCTGTAATGACGGAACATATAGCTATAGCCTAAATCATTCCGGTACTTGTTCACATCACGGTGGAGTAAGTTCATGGCTGGATGGTTCAACGCCAAGTCCCGCGCGGCCCACCGACACATCTAATAGCAGCTCTGGCGGAACAGTGCAGGTGCGCGGTTATTATCGGAAAGACGGAACCTATGTACAGCCTCACACCAGAAGCGCTCCTCGCAAAAAACCCTAAAATAGATATGTTTTTGTGTTATTTGGTGTGATTTCGTGGTTTCAGATCTTGGGGCTTATTAAAATTCAAATTAAGAAATAACCACGAAATCACACGAAAAAGCACGAACAAAACAAATACTAACTAAAAAACCGGGCGCTGCGGCTCCCGGTTCCAAAAGATAATTTGTAAGTAATCAGACTAGTTATTTTAACTACAATTTTTGCCGTCCCGGAAAGCCGGCTTCGAGTTCGTGCCACCATTCGATGGTGGGGCCGTCGTCTAGCTGCCAGCAGAGCAGGACCACGCGGTCTTCGCGTTCGGAGGGGAAATCGATCAGGCCTCGTCCAAAATCCTTTATTTGCACGCCCATTTCGTCGATCTTGATAGCCTGTTTGCTGAGGTCTATCAGCGCCTGGACGTAGTTCGAACCGCCTTCCATACCGCCGCCGCCTTCATCGGCAGCGCGGGCTGCGGCCGCGGCATTTTCGCGAAAACTCTGGACCTTAAGGTGGCAGGTTTTGATCTGCATCAAAATAGGTTCGACCATGGGGAGCAAACGGTTGGCTTCATCAACCGTAAAAAGCTTGATATTTTCAGTTTTCTCGATCATAAAACAACTATCCTTCGTCTCTTACACGGACCAGGTCATCGATCTCTTCGGCCTCGGTTTTGGGAAAGGCCGAAGAAGGAATGACTCCGTTGCCGTAATTTCCGTTTCGCTCGGGCTGCAGCAGCGACGGGTCCAGTATTTCCTCGGGGGCGATGTAGGAAGGCACTACATCGTAACGGTCGCCCTGCAGGGCGTCTTTCTTGACCATGTGGGCGATCTCGCCCAGGTCGATAAAATAATCGGCCACGTCGATCAGTTTGGGGGCGCTGTTCGAGCGAAAACCCGCCACTTCGACGCGGCAGCCTTTATAGGCCACGGCATTTACGGCATAAACGAAATCCTCGTCGCCGGAGACTAGTACCGCCGTGTCGTATTTACCCGCCAGGCTGAGCATATCCACCGCGATCTCGACGTCGAGATTCGCCTTGCGCGTGCCGTCGTAAAACGTTTTAAGTTCTTTTTGCACGACGCGGAAACCGTTGCGGCGCATCCAGAGCAGAAAGCCCTGCTGGCGTTCGGCGCCGGCGTCGACACCCGTGTAGAAAAAGGCGCGCAAAAGCCGGCCGTCGCCGAGCAGCACCCTTAAAAGCTTGTTGTAATCGATGTCAACATTGTGAAAGCGCGCGGCATGAAAGAGATTGTTGCCGTCTATAAAGACCGCTACGACTCCACGATTTCCAAATTGCCACGAGGTGGTATTACCAGGATCGAATTGCATTTATATGATACCTTCCGCAGTTCCGATATATAATTTAGATGGTCAATTAAATAAAAAATTCAAATATTAGATTTTTGATCTGATTATAGTCTGCGTTCAACAGGGTAAATTGGTCAAGCTAAAACGGGGCATTTTTCGCGGAAACAACGATTTAACGTATAATCTGAAGCAGAAAATGAGCGATAAACCCTCTACCGCGAAAGAGCGGCTAAAAGCCCTGCCGGTCACGGCGGAAACGCCCGGTTTCAAGCCGGAAGAGATGTCCGTTTGTGAAAAATGCGCCCGCCCGAACCCTCCGACCCGCGCGAAATGTTTTTACTGCGGCGAACCTTTAAAGATTGCTGAAGGCAGGGAGGACCTGGTCGCGCCCAATCTCCGGCCGATGGAAGCGTGGGAAAAAGGTTTCAATATCATTTTTAACGGCACGGCTTTTCCGGCCGAAAATATCCGGGCCGCGGCGACATTACTGCGGCGTGAGCCCGACGAAATAAAGAGCATTTTTGAAAAGCAGCGGCCGATGCCGCTGGCGAGGGCTGAATCTCTGTCGGAGGCCGAGCTGATCCAGCAAAGGCTCGCCGCCGCCGGGATCGGCTCATTTATCTGGCCCGATGAAGAAGCCCTGATCGATCAGCTGACCCGCCGGCTGCGCGGACTGGAGATCACCGCGGAAACGATAACCTTTCTTCCATTTAATAACGGCGAATCGCCGGTTTTTCGCTGGAGCGAATTGGCCGTGATCGTACAGGGAAGTTTATTTGAGAAAAAGATCGCCTCGACCGAAAAACGCAAGAAGAACGAAGAGAAATTGGTGACGGAATCGACCGAGACCAGCCATGATGAACCGGTGCTCGACCTTTACACGTCCGGCGACAATATCGGCTGGCGCGTGTTGACCAAGGGGTTTGATTTTTCCTGTCTCGGCCCGCAGAAGGGAATGCTCGCGGTCGAAAATATTAAAAAATTGGCGGTGTTTATAAAAGAACACGCGCCTCAAACAGCCGTGGATGACGGCTATATAAAACTTCGCGGCGCGCTCGGTCAGGTGTGGGAAAACGAGCACAAAATGGCCTCGCACAAATGGGAACGCGAAAGCATGGGCAAGTTTCATTTCGATAATGTGACGGCGGTAAATAACATCACGCAGTTCACGCGGTACTCGCGGCTGCAATGGCGGCTGCTGAAAGAAAAATGACAAGTGAAGGAAAAATATACGGCGTCGCTCCGGTGCTGGAAGCGCTGAGCGCGGGAAAAGGACGGGTCCGGAAAGTGATCGCCGCCGACGGAGTGTCGCGTCAGCGCTTTGCCGAGATCGAGCGCGCCGCCCGCGATCAGGGAGTGCCGCTGCAAAAAGTTTCCCGCAAGGCTTTGTCGCGCTATGTCGAAGATGAAGCGAACCACCAGGGAGTGGTGGCCTTTGTGGCATCGACCGAAGGGGCGGGTTACGCAAACGCCGATGATCTGCTGGAAGAAATTTCAGCGAAAGTTTTAACGGATGAAAAACCTCTCGTCGTTGTTCTCGACGGGGTCGAAGATCCGCGAAATCTGGGCGCGGTCCTGCGCACGGTGGAATGCAGCGGCGCCGACGGGGTTTTTATTCCCGATCGCCGCGCCGTCGGCTTGACCGACGTGGTGGCCAAAGCCTCCGCCGGGGCGAGCGAGCACGTAAAAGTCGCGCAGGTCACGAATATCAACCGCCTGATCGAAGACCTAAAATCGCGCAACGTCTGGGTGATCGGGACCAGCGCAGATGCTAAAATGGACTATACTGAGTGGGATTGGACAAGCGCTTCGGCGCTGGTAATGGGCGGCGAAGGAAAAGGGCTGCATCGCCTGGTGGCGGAAAATTGCGACGTGCTGGTGAAAATTCCTTTACTGGGAAAGATAGAATCTTTGAACGTCTCGGTCGCCGCCGGCGTAGTGTTATATGAAGCGGTGAGACAGAGAGCGAAAATGGTGAACGGTGAATGATTAACGGTGAGTGAATAACTTTGAGTAAGAGACCCTCAAAATTCTTATCACTAATCACTATTCGTTATTAGTTATTAGTTAATAAGACCTATGTTTTGTCAAAAATGCGGAACACAAAATCCTGACGACGGCCGATTTTGCCGGAGCTGCGGCGTCGATCTGGGAAATCCGGTAACGCCGGCCGTGAGCCATCATCCCAATACCTACGTTGATCACAGGGGACGAACGCGCTCGAATGATCCGAACGATATCTGGAGCAATGCCATTCGCAACATAATCATGGGAGTCGGATTTTTTATCGTCTCGATGACACTGCTTTTTACCCAGGTTGCTAAAGGAGACAGGTGGTGGTGGGCGATGCTTATTCCGGCTTTTTCATTGCTGGCGACAGGGATTTCACAGGCGGCAAAAGTAAAAAGAATAGACAAGCAGAAAGCCGCCCAGCCTTATCAACAGGCGCAATTTCCTTCTGCCCAGCCGAATGCCTCTCTGCCTCCGACTCAAACCAGCTACGTACAGCCTTCCGGTAGGTCTGTCTATGACACGGGTGAATTTGACACCCGTCCGCCGAGCGTGACCGAGGGCACGACCCGCCACCTCGAAATAAACAAAGAAGGCGAAACAATGACGCTGCCCAAGAATGATCTATAATTTTTACAAGAGGTAATATGATTGATTTAAAAGAAGCAATTGATAAAGCTCAAGAGTTTATCATGCAAATGTATGGGCTTGGGGAACAACTTCAGGTTGAGGAAGCCATTCTTTCCCCTGACAAAAAAAGTTGGTCGGTTACTTTGAGTTATTTTAACAAAATTAAAGCGCCAAATGAGTTGCAAAAGGTCTTGGGTCTACAAGGAACAAAAGAATTTAAGAGAGTTGTTATCGATAGTGAAAATAGAAGCGTTATAGGATTGTTTAACAAGCCGTATGATAGAAGTGAAGCTGCATGAATGAATATCTCCTCCCGCTAATTCAAAAATACAAACAAAAAGGAATTCTTATCGATACGAATATCTTTTTGCTTTACATAGTTGGTTCACTGGATATTTCACTGGTTCCCGAATTTAAACGCACCTCAGATTTTTCAGAGAGTGACTTTGAGAAAGTCTCAAAATTTATTGATTTTTTTGATGTAAAGATCACCACTCCGAATATTTTGACTGAGGTTAGTAATCTAATAGGGAAAAAACCGGAGTTACGGGCAGCGCTAGGAATCTATATCACTAAATTAAATGAGATATTCATCGAAAGTGCAAAAGTAAGTGAACATAATGCTTTTATTGAGTTTGGTTTAACTGACACGGCTATACTTAATATTTCAAAAGACTCTTTTCTTGTGGTTACAGATGATAGACCTCTTTATGGATATCTGACTACTCTCAAATTGAAGCGGTAAATCTTGACCAAATAAGAGCTATAACCGCTGATTAAAACTCCACTCTTATTATTTCTTCTTCATCATCGCTTCCAGCTTGCCGCCGGAGAGTCGGTTCATCACTGAAAAATATTTTCTCGGGAACCAGCGCTGAATTTTGTCGATCTGTTTTGCATCGGAGCCTACGAGAATTCGCGGATTTTTATTTTTGATCCCGGTGACGATGATCTCCGCCGCCTGGTCTGCCGTGGTGGGCGAGGCCTTGTCAAAAAATTTCCTGACCAGTTTTTTGTCTTCGTCCGTGGCATTTTCGCCGATGCGGCTATCGTTGCAGATATTGGTTTTGATGCCGCCCGGGTGAACTGAAGATATCAGCACGTTAGACCCTTCGAGCTCGTGCCGCAGGCTTTCGGTAAAGCCGCGCACGGCAAATTTGCTGGCGCAATAGGCGGACTGGCCCGGCGGCGCGATGATGCCGAAAATGCTTGAGATATTGATGACGTGGCCCTGCTCCTGCCGACGCAGGATCGGCAAAAAAACTTTTGTGCCGTAGACCGTGCCCCAAAAATTTATCCCCATCAGCCACTCGATGTCTTCGAACGAAAGTTCTTCGGCGTTTCCGATCAGCGCGACCCCGGCATTATTTATCAAATGTGTCACGCGGCCGTGTTTGGCCAAAGAATCATCTGCTAATTTCTGAATTTGATCGAGCTTTGAAACATCGACAATGTGCGCGGAAACCGGAACGCCTGTTTTTTCGACCATCGCCTGGGTTTCTTGTAATCCGGCTTCATTGACGTCGGCTATCGCAATTCCCGCGATCTTTTCCTGCGCCAGCCGCAATGCCAAAGCGCGGCCGATCCCCGAAGCCGCGCCGGTCACCACCGCGACACTGTTTTTATTTAGGCTCATAAAATATGGAGCGCGGGCATCCTGCCCGCCAGATCGGGTATTTTGTCAGTAGCGTCTGCGTCAGCAGATGCGTTTCTAATGTGAAGCGTTCGAAAAGCGAGAACCACCCCGGCGCTAAAAACGCGCCACCCCTCCTTTGTAAGGAGGGGAGTTTTGAAGCGCGCTCCAAAAATTACCTATCAAGCTGTGCGTGCGCCGCGGAAAGACGCGCGATCGGCACGCGGAACGGCGAGCAGCTGACATAATCCAGCCCGAGCGAATCGAAAAATTCCACCGAGCGCGGATCGCCGCCGTGTTCGCCGCAGACGCCGATCTTCAGATTTGGATTTACCGAGCGTCCTTTTTCCACCGCGATCTTTATCAGCTGGCCGACGCCTTCGCGGTCGAGCGTCTGGAAGGGGTCGTCCGGATAAATTTTCTTCTCGACATAGAGCGGCAAAAATCTTCCCGAATCGTCGCGGCTTAGTCCGAACGTCGTTTGCGTCAGGTCGTTGGTGCCGAACGAGAAAAATTCCGCATGCTCGGCGATCTTGTCGGCGACCAACGCGGCGCGCGGCAGTTCGATCATCGTGCCGACCATATAGTTGAGTTCGAAGCCAAATTCACCCATCACCTGTTTGGCTAGTTCGCGCACCAGCTTGGCCTGGTCGCGAAATTCCTCAGGCGTGGAAACGAGCGGGATCATTACCTCGGGCAGCACTTGCAGCCCCTCGCTTTGAACCTGACAGGCAGCCTCGAAAATGGCGCGCACCTGCATCCGGGTAACTTCAGGGACGAGAATTCCCAAGCGGCAGCCGCGCAATCCCAGCATCGGATTCGCCTCAGACAGATGCTCCACGCGGCGCAGCAATTTACGTTTTTCCGCGATCTCATCCAGCAGGATATCCATCTCTTTCGGGCTGGCTTTGCGCGAGTTGAATTTCAGCTCGGTAAGTTCTTCCATCAGCTCTGCATGGCTGGGCAAAAATTCATGCAGCGGCGGATCGAGCAAACGGATGGTAACCGGCAGGTCTTTCATCGCGCGGAAAATTTCCACAAAATCCTGCCGCTGGAAAGGGAGCAGTTTCGCCAGCGCTTTTTCGCGTTCGCCCAGGCCCCCGGCGAGGATCATCTCGCGCATTACCTTCAGGCGGTCTTCGCCAAAGAACATATGCTCGGTGCGGCAGAGCCCGATGCCTTCCGCGCCGTAGTTTCGCGCGACGGTCGAATCGGGGCCGGTGTCGGCGTTGGCGCGCACTTTTAATTTTCGCGAACCGTCCGCCCACGACATCACCAGGCGAAAATCGTCGTCAAGCTTTGGCTGAACGGTCGGTACCTGGCCGAGAAAGACGCGCCCGGTCGAACCGTCCACGGTGATCCATTCGCCGCGCGGGATGGTCGTGTCGCCGACGGAAAATTCATTATGTCCGTAATTGATATTGAGAGCCGTTGCGCCCGCCACGCAGGGCTTGCCCATGCCGCGCGCCACCACGGCCGCGTGGCTGGTCATCCCGCCGCGCTGTGTCAAAATGGCTTCGGCGGCCACCATACCGTGAAAATCGTCAGGGCTGGTTTCGCGCCGCACCAGAATTATCTTCTCACCCTGCTTGGCAAATTCTTCGGCTTCATCGGGGTCGAAAACCACACGTCCCTGCGCCGCGCCGGGGCTGGCGGGAAGTCCGGTTGCCAGGGCCGTCACTTCGGCGGCGGGGTCGATCATCGGGTGCAGCAATTGATCGAGCTGCTCGGGCGACACGCGCTGCAGCGCGGTCTGCTGGTCTATCAAGCCTTCTTTTAACATCGCCACCGCGATCTTGATCGCCGCCGCGCCGGTGCGTTTGCCGCTGCGCGTCTGCAGCATAAAAAGCTTGCGGTTCTCGATCGTGAACTCGATGTCCTGCATATCGCGGTAGTGTTTTTCCAACCGCAGAGTGATATCGGAAAGCTGCTCGAAAACTTCCGGCAGCTGCGTTTGCAGGTGCGAGATCGGATTGGGCGTGCGCGTTCCCGCCACCACGTCCTCGCCCTGGGCGTTGAGCAGGTATTCACCGTAAAGGATCTGCTCGCCGGTCGAAGGGTTGCGCGTAAAGCAGACGCCCGTGCCGCTGGTCTCGCCCATATTGCCGAAAACCATCGCCTGGATATTTACCGCCGTGCCCAGGTCTTCGGAAATGCGGTTGACGCGGCGATAATCGATCGCGCGTTTTCCCATCCACGAATCGAACACCGCGGCGATCGCCATTCTTAATTGCTCTTCCGCGTTGTCGGGAAAATGCCCGTACTCTTCGGCAAAGACGATGCGCTTATAGGCGGCGACAATTTCTTTTAATTCATCGACCGTCAGATCGGAATCAAGCCGCGTTCCATTTTTATAGCGTTCCAGCACGCGCTCGAATTTTTCATGTTCCACGTCGAGCACGATCTGGCTAAACATCGAGATAAAGCGGCGGTATGCATCCCAGGCAAAGCGTTCGTTACCGGTTTGCTTTGCCAGGCCTTCTACGGTCGAATCGTTCAAGCCGAGATTGAGCACGGTGTCCATCATTCCGGGCATCGAAACCGGCGAGCCCGAGCGCACGGAAACCAGCAGCGGATTTTCCGCGTCGCCAAATTTTTTGCCGAGCTTTTCTTCGACCGCTGACAGTTTTCCCAGCACCTGCGCCCACATTTCACCGGGAAAAGCTTTTTCGCTCTGGTGGTATTCTTTACAGCACTCCGTGGTGACGATAAATCCCGGAGGAACGGGCAGCCCGAAGCCGGTCATCTGCGCCAGCGCCGCGCCCTTACCGCCGAGTAAAAGCTTGCCCGCTTTGATGTCGGTCCCGTTCCATTCCTCGAAAAGATAAGTCCATGTCTTTTCCGCCGCCGCTTTGGTCGATTCCATACTTAAAACTCCGATAAATTAAAGTAAATAAAGATATTTCCAGCTTTTAAATACTGCTGAAGCCTCGCTATATTCCACATAAAACCGCTTGATTAAAACTTTCGGAAGATGTAACAGTATAGTGTTTTTCATGGTAATAAACTAGGTGAAACATCCGGCGGAATAGATGAAAACGGATAGATACCTGATGATAGATCCGGTCTTTCAGTTATCATCTATCAGTTATTACTATTCACGAAACTGACAGCTGCCAAATTTTATGAGATCCATTGTCGTCTCGGTCTGCGCTAAAACCGCGGATGAATTAATTCAGCAAATAAAAAAAGCCGAGGAATTCGGCGATGTGATAGAAGTGCGTTTCGATTGTCTGGATGTCGCGGAGGTAGAAAAAAGCCTCGCCAATTTTCCGGCTGTTGCCAAACCGGTAATCGCTACCTTTCGCCCTATAGCACAGGGAGGAGCCCGCGAAATTTCAGAAGAGGAAAGCAAGGCGTTTTGGCAGGGTGCGGCAAGGTTTGCCTGGGTTGACCTGGGGCCCGGCCCGGCCGAAAAGATCGCCGAACGGATATCCGGAAAAAAGATCTGTTCGCACCATGATTTCACCGGAGTTCCTGGCGATCTAAGCGGCATTTACGACTCTCTAAAAGCATCGGAGGCAGAGGTCTTAAAGATCGCCGTGCAGATGGACGACATCAGTGACGGGCTGCCGCTCTGGAGCCTTCTAAAAAAAGCCAAGGCCGAAAACAAACAGCTCGTCCCGATCGCGATGGGCGAGGCGGGAAAATGGACGCGCATTTTAGGATTGGCTTATGGCGCGCCGATGACGTATGCCGCTCTCGAAACCGGAAAAGAAGTCGCGCCCGGGCAAATTTCCGCCGCAGACCTGCGCGATGTTTACCGCGTCAAAGAATTAAATGAGCAGACCGAAATTTACGGCGTGATCGGCGACCCGGTAAAGTTTTCGCTTTCGCCGTATATGCAGAACGCCGGTTTTAAGGCGGCAGCTGAGACAGACGGCTTGAACGCGGTTTTTATTCCTTTCGAAGTAAAAGATCTCGATAGGTTTATCAAACGATTTTTACCTGAATCGGGACTCAATATCAGGGGCCTTTCCGTCACCATCCCGCACAAGCAGGCGATCATGAAATACCTTGACCAGATCGATGAGACTGCGCGAAAGATCGGCGCGGTCAATACGGTCAAGATCGTGGATGGAAAACTGCTTGGGTTTAACACCGACGCGCCCGGTTTTATCAAGCCCTTAAAAAAAGCTTATGGCGAGCTTTCCGGTGCTAAAGCCGCGATCATTGGCGCGGGCGGAGGAGCGCGGGCCGTCATCTACGCCCTGCAGAAGGAAGGGGCAGAAGTTACCGTTTTTGCCCGCGATACCGGGAAGGCGGAAGGTTTAGCCGGGGAATTCGAGATAGCATTAAAAAAACTGCAAGATATTGATTTTACAGGCTTTGACATTGTTATTAACGCTACGCCGCTGGGTATGAAAGGCAAATTCGAAGGGCAAACCCCGTCTACCTCTAGCCAGTTGAACGGCATTTCAGCTGCTTACGATCTTGTTTATATACCCGAAGAAACGCCGTTCATTAGTTCAGCCCGGACGGCGGACGTGCCGATAGTGATCGGCGGAACGGAAATGCTGGTGGCTCAGGGAGCGGAGCAGTTCAGAATTTGGACAGGTAATAACGCGACCCCGGAGATTGTGGAAATTATGCATCAGGCCGTCAGAAAGAAACTAAGATAATGTCATCGATACTGAAAACATTCGGAATTTTAAGTTTAATTTTATTATTTTTATCCGTTGAAAATTCGCAGGCCCAAAAGACCATCACCACCAGCACGAAAAGCACCGTCTCTTCGAAAATGTTTTTGCTGAACACCGCCGAGCGTAAGGTTTCGCTCGAACTGACGCTGACGCAGGACACCGCTTTGTCCAAGTCGTGGAAGCCGCAGCTAAATATCTATTCCTACGGAAAAAGTTTACAATATTTAGCGGCGCGAAATGCCTCGCCTGCTATCGAAACCAGCCAGGTCCGGTTCTTTGCCGACGGCAGGGAATTCAACGTAGAGTCACGCTATTATTTCTACATGCGTGAGTCTAACCGCAGCGGTGCTTCGATCAGCTTTCAGAGTTTTCAGCCGCAGATCAGCGGCCCGAAAGTTTTGGATGAAAGCGGAAAAGAAGTCAGCGGGTTTTTGGGCGAGGTGCTCGGCAGCGATCTGACGTTCGATTCGCTCCCGGTTTTGAACCAGGCCAAAACTCTGGAGGTAAAAATAGGCGCGGAAACGTTCAATTTGAGCGGAGCGCAGCTTGATCAGCTCAGAGAAGCGGTAAAAGATGCCAGGTAAATGACCGTTTTTTCTGCCTAAGTAATTTTTCATATGCAGATCGAATCCCTGAATTGTCCGAACTGTGGCGCGGCGGTAATGAGCGACGCAGTTCAGTGCACTTTCTGCCGATCACGCCTGAAAACAATGGCCTGCCCTAAGTGTCTGGGGCTGATGTTTCAGGGCAGCAAGCATTGCCCTAAATGCGGCGCCGAGGCCGTAGCAGCCGTCGCGGCACAATCCATTCCTGAAGAAAAATTAGGCGAATGCCCGCGCTGCAAAGTGCGGCTTTCGCTGCTTCAGATCACGGATATCACTCTGCGCGAATGCCCGCGCTGCGACGGGCTTTGGTCTGACGCGGTGACGTTTGAAAACATCTGCGCCGACCGCGAAAGCCACGCTGCGGTGATGCAATGGCTACAGGGGCCGCAGGCAAAGCAAGACCACACGCTGCCAAAAACCGCCATACAGTACGTGCCTTGCCCCGATTGCAAGCAGTTAATGAACCGCAATAATTTCGCGCGCTCATCGGGAGTGATAATCGACGTCTGTAAATCGCACGGTGCTTGGTTTGACGCCGAAGAATTGCCGCGCATCATCGAATTTATTCACGCCGGCGGGTTGGACAAGGCCCGGCAGCGGGAAAAGATGCAGATCGACGAAGACCGCCGCGACCTGCAGCAAAAGCAACATATGGCTGCGCTCGAAACACGGCACCAGGGCGGACGATCGTCCCATGATTGGAACTCGGACGCGGTGCGCTCGATCAGAGATTTTGTCGCGATGCTTTTTGATTAAATGTGATTTGTGGTTCAACAGCATTTTAAGAGCGGGTGCAAACAACCCTTCCGGACCTGAGAGGTGTTTCGGCTTTATAAGATAAATATAAAAACTAAATAAATTTGCAGTCCGGAAGGGCCGCTTGCGCCCGCTCCGGCGATCTATCGTCTCGCCGTTAAAATTTATGAAAAGCAATGTTTTAAAAGTTAGCCTTTTTGTTTTGCTTATGCTTCTTGGTATCCCGTGTGCGGTTTCCGCTCAAGCGCCAGGGGGAGCTAAATGGAACCCGCAGCGCACATGGGTTTTCTTTGTCGGTTTATTGGAATGGCAGGACGCGGAAACTTTCGTATCGTTTCCCCAAAAAAATCGCCGCGATGAGATCTTATTAAATGAACTCAGGAAACGCGGAGTTCCGGAAACCCAGATCGTTTATTTAAAAGATAAGGCCGGCACCACCGCCAAGATCCAGGCCGAGTTCGTCAAAATTTTAAGCAAAGCCAAACCGGACGATACGGTTTTGGTTTACTACTGCGGCCACGGCTATAAGGACGACGACGCGCGGGCCTATATGGCCAGCTACGATGTCAGCGAAGAAACTTTGGGCTGGGCGGTGGCGTCGGTCCCGGACACGATCGAAAAATATTTCAAAGGCTCTCAGGCGATCATCGCCATGGATAATTGTTATTCGGGCGCGATGGCGACGGCGGTCAAAAGCAAACCTCGCCGGGTTTCCTATGCGGTGATGACCTCTTCACTGGCGAGTCAGATGTCGACCGGAAACTGGACCTTTACCGAAGCGCTTATCTCTGCCTTTCGCGGCGACTCTTTTACCGACAAAAACAAGGACGGAAAAGTCACCTTTGCCGAACTGGAATCAAACGCCGAAGAAGATATGCTTTTCGGCGAAGAGCAGATGGCGACCTTTGCTTTTACCGGAGCTTTCTCGCCTCAAATCGCGATCGCCGACTCGGCCCCGAATGTTTCACCGCGCCTGGGCGAGCGTGTCGAGGCGTATAGCATCGACGGCTGGTATAAAGGCTGTATCACAGATATCAAGGCCGATAAATTCAAGGTTCATTATTACGGTTACGAATACGACGAAGACGAATGGGTCACGGCGAAAATGATCCGCCAACCTAAACTAGTGCAATACGCCGTCGGGCAAAAGGTCGAAGTGGAGTGGAAAAAGAAATGGTACCCGGCCAAGGTTCTGGAAGTAAAAGGCGGGTCGCATTACATCACTTACACCGGCTACGGCAGCGAGTGGGACGAATGGGTGCCTTCCAATAGAATAAGAAAAAGCCGCTAAGTATAATAATTAAGTGAACGGCCTGTCGGAACCGGGAGCGGCATCGCCCCGGTTTTTATTAACCTCATATTCTCGTGCGCGACCTGCCTTCTCAAATCATCTAAACTTCAGCGGCGAAAAGAGTTACCCGGTCACTACCGTTCCCGATTCTGACAAAAAGCGCGCCTTCACTTCTCCATCGCCAGCCGCAAGTGAAGACCTTACGCTCAGTTTAGCAATAAGTATTGCTAAATATCTCTGTTTGTGATACCTTCTAATCAAGTCAAAAAAAACGATAAGAAAAGTTAAGAAAAACACTCTTCTAATTTGAGAAGAGTTAATGTTTCTCCCTGATGATTTGGTCCCTACTGTAGATTATGTTTCGCAACTTCCACAGATCACTGCGAAGTCTCGTATCAGAGTCTTCTTCTATGCCGGCGGTAATAGGTCCGCGGTTTTTGGGGTAGCCAAATATAAGGCCGGACACGCCGTTAAAAGCGTGTTCCGGCATTTTTTTTGTCTGGGGATAGAGCTAAAAGATCGGAGTTTTTTAAAGGCCATGCAGGAAGCGGCATCCGTAAAAAGAGCGGTCCGGTATCGAACAAAGGACGATTTTCGCGATTGCGTCCCGGTCCATTGTGTCTGGGAAATTACGCTGGCGTGCGACCTTAAATGCCTCCATTGCGGTTCGCGGGCCGGAAAGCGCAGGACCGACGAGCTCACTACCGCCGAGTGTTTCGAGGTCATCGAGGCCCTGGCCCGCCTGGGCACCCGTGAGGTGAGCCTTATCGGCGGCGAAGCCTACCTGCGAAAAGATTGGACCGACCTGGTCAGGCACATCCGTCAAAAAGGGATGCGCTGTCTGATCCAAACCGGCGGCCGCAACTTTAATAAAAAATTCATCAAGGCGGCGGTCGATGCCGGGCTGCAAGGCCTGGGCGTATCGCTGGACGGGCTGGAAGAGCTGCACGATTATCTTCGCGGTGTTCCGGGTTCATTTAAACGGGCGGTCGAAACATTGCGAAACGCCCGGGAAGCGGGCCTCGGCATCAGCGTCAACACGCAAATAGGTTCGCGCACCTCTCCCGATCTTTCCGGCATACTCGACACCCTGATCGACATTGGCGCTACCCACTGGCAGATCCAGCTGACCGTGGCGATGGGAAACGCGGTTGATAATGACGAACTGCTTCTGCAGCCTTACAAGCTGGCCGAGATAATGCCCCAGCTCGCGGAGCTATACAAACGCGCGCGTGAGCACAACATTCTGATGGTGGTTGGCAACAACATCGGGTATTTCGGCCCGTACGAGCATCTCTGGCGCGGCTTTGGCGACGATCGCGTTCATTGGACCGGCTGCAGCGGCGGCCACACCGTTATCGCGCTCGAAGCCGACGGACTGGTCAAGGGATGCCCTTCGCTCGAAAGCGGAGATTTCGGAGTGGGGAACATTCGCGACATGTCGCTGGAATCGATGTGGCACCGGTCTGAGCGAATGCGTTTCAGCCGCCTGAAGTCATCGGATGAGCTTTGGGGTTTCTGCGGTTCCTGTTATTACAAGGACGCCTGTCTCGGAGGCTGTACCTGGACGTCGCATTCGCTTTTCGGCACCGTTGGAAATAACCCTTATTGTCATTACCGCGTTTTGGAGCTGCAAAAACAAGGACTGCGCGAGCGGATCGTGAAAAAAGAGAACGCCCCGGAGAGGTCGTTCGCCATCGGAAGATTCGACCTGGTCTGCGAGCCGATCGAAGAAACGGCAGCTCCTATAGCGGCCCCGCAAGGATTGGTCAACATCACGCGGGCCCCGAAAACCATCAACGGCAAACCGGTAAAAGCCGCGCAGCGCGAGTTGGCCGAATTGAATATCTGCAGAAATTGCAGCCAGTACATTTATAAGCACGAAACTGCCTGCCCGCATTGCCATGCCGATATAGCAGAATCCAAAGCCCGGTGGATCAGTAAGCGGTCGCAGGCGCTCGCCAGCCAGGCGAAATTGGAGCGCGCGCTGGCCGCTCTTAAGGAAAAATTTGTTTCAGGATAAAAGTGAGCAGTAAAAATAAACTTATAAAACATAACTCAGGAGGATAGAAGAAATGGCACATTCATTACCGCCTTATGGCGTGGCGATCCACGATGCAATCGCATCAGGCGACGTAAGTCAAATGCAGCAAGTGGCCGGTGACGCCGAAAGTTATTTAAAGGAATACGGGGAGATCGGTGACGGTCTAAAGAAACTTCGCTCCGAGATCGATCGTCTCGGCGGCGGCGGTGGTACTAAGCCCTCGTTCCAGCCGCTATATGCCGTCGCCATGCAGGAAGCCATAAAATCCGGTGACACCGGCAAGATGAAAGAAGTAGCGCAGCAGGCCGAAGAATGGCTCAAACAGGCTGACGAGGTCCGCGCCGCTTTGGGTGACCTGAATAAAGCGATCGGGTCGTAGCTTATAACCGTTCACCTCCCTTTGAAGACCCCTGCTCCGTCAGCCGCGGCTGACGGAAATATAATAGGCCCCAGGTAGATACGACCTGGGGCCTCTTTTTATTGAGCCAAAAAAACCTGGCGAAAATTTATCAATGATAATCCCGGAGGAAGCGAGCGCTTAGTGGGTGCCTTCCGGCAGGATCAGAAAAGTTAAATGATCTTACAAGAAAAAGTCGCGCTCGATCTCCCATGATCCTGATTTACCAACGGTGCGAAGCGTAGGGGCTTTGACCTTTGCGGGAAGTATGCGCCACCTGGTTTTCATTTTTTTAGGGTTGTATTCCATCATATCGCCGGTCACGACCTTTATTTTTCTGGTCAGGAAATCATAGCTGCGTTCTTCGCCCTCACCACTGTTGCGCATGAACTCCCTGCTGTCCGCGCCGATCATCTTAAACTCGCCGCCGATCAGTTTGAATTTAAGCGAGGAATAAGTCGCTCCCCAGCCGCCGGCGCTTTGCCAATGCTCGAAATTGATCTCCAAGACCTGTCTTTTTATGCTCATCGAGGCGAACGGATAGCTCGAGGTCGGCCCCTCCGGCGGGGATGCGAGCGAATTATTCTGCAGCGCCAGGCGATACCCGACTTTATCTTTTAACAAAACGGCCAGGATGGCCGGGTTTGTGTCAAAAGGATTGGTGCCAAAGCCGTCGTGTTTCTGGATGAATTTTTCGGAAGTTCCGTTTACGACTATCACACAGTCCGCCTGTCCGTCGCCGTTCAGATCGCCGAAAGTTTTGTCCATTATTTCCCAGCTTTTCGGCACAAAATCTTCCAGCGTCGAGCCTTCAGTTTTGAGTTTGGGATAATCGGAATCTTTCGGAAAAATGAAGTCTTCCTGAGCGAAGGTGATTTGCGCGGCGAAGAGTAGAACGGCGGCAAAAAAGAGTTTTTTCATAAATATTGCTAAAATCGTGCTTACGATAACACATCGGTTGTCGAATTGGTACTTATGAACGAACGCTACAGCCGGCAGATTTTATTTTCAGAGATAGGAAAAGAAGGGCAGGAAAAGCTCCTTAATTCGCGTGTCCTGCTGGTTGGCTGCGGCGCTCTGGGGGCTTCGCACGCGGAAATGCTGGCGCGGGCGGGCGTGGGAAAACTGCGCGTCGTTGACCGCGATTTTGTCGAATTCACCAACCTTCAGCGCCAGACGCTTTATTCCGAATCCGATGCCGAGCAGCGCCTGCCCAAAGCCATCGCGGCCAAAACACGCCTGGCGGAAATAAATTCCGAAATAGAGGTCGAAGCGATCGTCGCCGACGTCAATCATTCCAACATCGAAAATCTGATCGACGGCTGCGGCCTGGTGCTCGACGGCACGGACAACTTCCAGGTGCGCTATCTCATCAATGATGCGTGCGTGAAGAATAATATTCCCTGGATCTACGGCGCGGCGGTTTCCGGTTACGGCACGACGATGACCGTGCTGCCGGGAAGAACGCCGTGCCTGCGCTGCGTGTTTGAAGAAATGCCCGGGGCCGGAAGCGCGCCGACCTGCGATACGGCCGGCGTGATAATGCCGATCATCGGTTCTATTTCCGCCGTGCAGATCACCGAGGCCCTAAAAATTTTGACCGGCAATTTTGACGCGCTGCACGGCTCATTAATGCAAATCGATATCTGGCAAAACGACTGGCGCAAAATAAAGCTCAAGGGACCGCGCGAAGATTGTCCGACTTGTCAGCAAAAGCACTTCGAATTTTTAGGCGTCGAGGGCGGCGATTTTGTCACCACACTCTGCGGGCGCGACGCCGTGCAGGTTTCACCTCCTCAGGCCGTACAGATCGACCTGAAAAACCTTGCCGAGCGGCTTGGCAAACTGGGCGAAGTGAAACAAAATGAATATCTTGTGCGTTTTACGAACGGTGAATATGAACTGACCGTTTTTCGCGATGCGCGGGCGATAATACGCGGGACGGACGACCAGAGTATAGCTCGTTCGATTTATGCGAAATATATAGGAGTGTAAAATAATGATGTTCCCACAAAAAAATATTGCGACATTTCTTGTAATTCTTCTAACAGGGTTTTCTGCTTTTTCACATTCGAATGTTAAAGAGTTTAAATACGGTCCGAAAATATTTTGGACTAAGACGATTTTGGCAGCTAGTAGCGACTGTAAAATTCGTGTCGACCAAAACGGCATCGTTTCTGAAATGAAGCGATGCGATTTTGATGGTCACGTTTCGAAGGGTCAGAAAGTAACGTTAAAACGATCTGTCAAGCAAAAAGGCTGGATGAAATTGTTTCTGGAAGACGATTCCGGCAAAAAAGAATTTCAGATATTTGTGAAGAATGATACTAAACAGGGTTTTAGCAGAATTTTTAATATGCTCTTTGCTCAAAAAGAGACAGGTAATGAGCGGGTGGAATGCCCTGCTGAAGGCGAAACAAAATTGCAAATTTTGAAAAAGATCGGATTTCCCGATTCGATAACTAATGAGGGAAACAAAGAATGGTTCAACTATACCGTGAATCATACGGGAGGTCCGGTTTGCGGCGGTTTTGATTCTTCAACCATTGAACTGGAAAAAGGCAGGATCGTCAGAATCAGCGGAAATATCTAGCAAGGTTAATTAATGAAAAAAACTATCTTATTTCTAATTTGTTTTAGCGTTCTTACGCTAAAGGTGTTCGCCAGCGAGCCAACGGTTTGGACTGTCGATTCGCGCGCCGAAGTTTTGAAGGGCGATGCAAAGGGCGTCTCGATCAGCGACACGGGCGCGATCATTCTGGCGCCGAAACTGACCGAAGTTTTCAGCACCGGGCAATCTTATGTCTGGTCCAGCGCCGCCGATGCGCAGGGAAATATTTATCTCGGCACCGGCAACGACGGAAAGGTTTTTAAGATCGATGCCGCCGGCAGAGGCTCTCTTTTCTACGATTCAAATGAGCTCGACGTTTCCGCCTTAGCGGTCGGACGCGATGGCGCGGTCTATGCCGGGACCTCACCTGACGGAAAAGTTTATCGCATCGGCACGGACGGAAAAGCGGAAGTTTATTTTGATTCCGCGGACAAATACATCTGGTCGCTGGCCGTAATGGCGGACGGCAGCCTGGCGGTCGGCACCGGCGAAAATGGAAAGCTTTATAAAGTAAGATCCGCCGGCGCTAAACCGGAAGACTCGCTGCTTTTCGATTCCAGCGAGACGCATATCATTTCGCTCGCCGCCGATAACAAAGGGAATCTTTATGCCGGGACGGATTCCGGCGGCATCGTCCTGCGCTTTTCCGGCGAAGGTAAGCCGTTCGCGATGCTCGACGTTCCGTTGCGGGAAGTCCACGATCTTTCGATCGGGCCGGATGGCTCGGTCTACGTTCTCGCTTTAAGCGATTCTGCCTCGAGCAGTGCTTCTTCGACCACGGTAACGGCGACGACCGTGTCGGCAACTCCGGTAACCACTACTACTTCAACCTCGAGTGACGACGCTAATCCGCAGCCGACGCCTTCGCGCAGCCGGAACGATCTGAACAATGTCAAAAGCGCCGTATTTCGCATTTTGCCTGACGGCGGCAGCGAAACCCTTTGGAGTTCGACGACCGTGGCCGGGTTTTCCCTGTACGCGCATCAAACCGGAAACGGTGTCCTGCTCGGAACGTCCGACAAGGGAAGGATCTATAGCATAACCAACGACGGCCGCGAGACCCTTTTGCTGCAGACGAACGAAGGACAGGTTTCGTCGATCCTGACGGACGGCAAAAAACTCCTGGCGTCGTCGAGCAACCAGGGAAAGCTTTACAGTTTCGGGTCGGAAAATAATGCCGAGGGCAGTTATGAATCTTCGGTACGTGACGCAAGATCGAGCGCCGCCTGGGGCCGCGTCTGGTGGAGCGGCACCGGAAATATCGAGCTGCAGACGCGCAGCGGAAACACCGAAAAACCGGACGAGACCTGGAGCCCGTGGAGCACTGCCCAGCGCGATCCCAAGGGCGGGCAGATCTCGAGTCCTAAAGCGCGCTACCTGCAGTGGAAAGCCGTCCTGCGCGGCCCCGCTACCTTAAACGACGTCAGCGTTTCCTATCTTGGCAAAAATATCGCGCCCGAGGTTCTTTCGATCGCGGTGCTGCCGGCAAATGTCGGCCTGGCGGCAAATATCGTCCAGCAGCCGGACCCGACGCTCGAAGCATCCGGCCTTGATCCGGCTGATCTGGGAATGCCGCAGGTGGCCAACATTATGCCTCGCCGTTATTACCAGCGCGGCGCGCGTTCGTTTCAATGGACGGCAGAAGACCGCAACGGCGACAAGATGGAATACAACATCTACTATCGCGAAGTGAATGAGACGAATTTTCATCTTTTGAAAGACGGCGCGAAAGAAACTTTTTGCACGCTGGACGGGCTGGCGCTGCCGGACGGCCGGTATGTATTTAAGATCTCCGCGAACGATTCGCCTTCTAATCCGACGGGCGAGACATTGTCCGGCGACCGCGTGAGTGAACCCGTCGCGATCGACAACACCCCGCCAACGGTGCAGCTGGTCGGTGCGCCGCAGGTATCGGTGGACAAGGTCAGGATAATTTTTCAAGCGGGTGAATCTGCCGGCATTATCCAGCGCGCCGAATTCAGCATTGACGGCAGCACGTGGAAGTCGGTTTATTCGGACGACGGAATATCCGATAGCTCTTCGGAAAGATACACGCTGGAAATTCCGGTGAAAGCGCCGGGGGAATACGTCGTGGCGCTGCGCGTCTTTGACCAGAACGGTAACGCCGGCAGCGCGCGAACAGTCATAAAGAGGTGACAAGTGATAAGTAACGAGTGACAAGAATCATCTGTCTTTCTTGTCACGGGTCACTTGTATCTATTCACTGCAAAGAATGCGCCTGAGCAAGCTTTTAGAACTTATCAGCCTCAGCGACCTGAGAAATCTTTTTTTCGGGACGGTGATAATTCTTTCGGGGCTTGCGCTCGCGGCGCTGACGCTGATCGCGCACCAGACGGGCAATCAGAGCCTGGCGGGCATCGCGGCCGCGGCATCGCTGGGTTTTGTTCTGCTGATACTGATCTTTGTAGTGCCACCGCTGGCGCGCTCGGCCAGCGCCGAAGCCGCGCAGATGGACCTGCCGGTTGAGATCACCGGCGGCGGCGGTATTTTTTTCATCCTGCTTTTGATCGTTAGTTTTGCCGCCTGGAACACCGGCAATAATCTGCTTTTTATCGTCCTCTCTTTTTTACTTTCGGCTTTGATCATCGCTTTTTTGGTAGGCACTTTGTGCCTGCGCAAGCTGGATGTAAAGATGCGTTTTCCCGAAGCCATCTATGCCGAGGAACCTACGCCGATCATGGTCAGCCTGCATAATCGCAAGCGGTTGTTTCCGACTTTTTCCGTCGTCGCCGAAGTTCGCGGCCGGGAACGGGAGCGCTCCGATCTGATCGATGAGCTGAAAGGGCTGCTTCCCAAGCGAATGCTGGAACGGATAGTGCGCCCGCCGCTGATCAAATACATTTTGGATTATTTTGTTTATGTGCCGCGGCGTCTGGCGGTGGAAAATCGCGTCGAACAGGTCTTTCCGCGGCGGGGCCGTTTTCTGGTCAAGGATTTTGAATTGTCGACCAAGTTTCCCTTCGGCCTGATGCGTCACCGCCGCCGTTTGCCTGCCCAGGAAGCCGAAATAATCATTTTCCCCCGCGTTGAGCAGCTCGACAAAGCCATCGCTTTTCGCACCTTCGATTACGGCAGTATTTCCATTCAAAAACGCGGAACTGGGCAGGACCTGCTCGCGCTGCGCAGCTACCAGCCGCAAGACGACCTGCGCCATATCGACTGGAAAGCTACGGCCCGCGCGCAGCATCTGACCGTCAGGGAATTTGTCGCCGAGGATGAAAAAAGGGTGACCGTGGTCTTTGACCCGAGGTTTCCGCAGGATGAAGAAAAGAAAAACAAGACCTTGCGCCAGCGGCTCGAAGATGAGCAAAAAGGAAAAAAGGAACTAAGCGAAGCCGAGCGGCGGTTTGAAAACGGCGTCAGCCTTGCGGCCTCCGTCCTGGCGCAGTTCATCGACGAACGCATCGAGGTTTCGCTGATCGTAAACGAAGAAAAAGGCGACTTCGGTATGGACCGCACCCACTTAAACGCTTGCCTGAAACGACTGGCCCTGGTTGAAGCCGCCCCACTGGAAACCTCCGGCGTGAATTTAGAGAGGGTCCTTGCCGACAGGCAAAACAGCTACATCTTCCTGGTGACCGCCGTGGGTGAGAAAGAACTGGATCTCGCCGTTCTTGCTAAAACCGAACTGATCTCTTATTAACCCGGGAGCGCAGATATTCCGGAATGTAGCGCCAGCGTCCCGCTGGCTGTCGTGTGGGCGTCCCGCCCGCGCAAGATCTGAGGGCGGGACGCCCTCAGGACAGCCGCCGAGACGGCAGCGCTACGAATGGACAAGAATGTCCCCGCTCCAGTCGGTGAGTCGAGGCTTATCCGAAAGTTCTGGACATGCCCCTGCCGAGGAGACGGTTGTATTCGTTATTGACGACTTGATAGCACTCGCAGACGGCAATTTCCAGGCCTTTCCGGTCGATCACGGTCATCGTCCCGCGATTGTTTAAGATCAAATTTTTTGCCGCGAGTTTTTGGGCAGCAAGTGTGATCCCTTCGCGGCGCACACCGAGCATATTGGAAATAAGGTCGTGCGTCATTACCAATTTGTCGGACTCCAAACGGTCGTGGCTAAGAAGCAGCCAACGGCAAAGCTGCTGTTCGATGCTGTGCAGCCGGTTGCAGACGGCGGTCTGCGAGATCTGCGTCATCAACGCTTGCGAATAGCGCAGCAATAATTCCTGAAACCGTCCGCCCAGGGCAAACTCCGCTTTCAGGTCTTTTGTCTTCATCCTGACGGCTGCGCCCTCGCTCTGAACGATCGCGCGGCTGGTGGTCGTCTCTCCGCCCATAAAAAGCGCGACTCCAACTAGTCCGTCGTTGCCAACCACGCCGATCTCGGCGGTCGCGCCGTTTTCCATAATGTAAAGCAAAGAAATGATCGCGGTCGTCGGAAAATAGGCGTGGTCCATCTTCTCTCCGGATTCGTAAAGCACCTCACCGAGTTTGAAAGACCTCGATTCCATTTTAGAGTGGACGCGCGCAAAATCGTCTCCTGACAAAGCTGCCAGCAGGTAATTCTTTTGCGCGTCGTTCGGGTCGGTGGTTATGGGCATATTCTCTGTTTGGTTCTGGAAATGATAAAGACTGTTTTCGCGAAGAATGAAGCCGTGCCAAACATGATATCCGAAAAAAGATATTTATATGTACGATAGCGAACATAGCACAAAAAACACGTAAAAACAGTAATTTAGACAAGGAAAATGGTGTTTTAAGCGGGCATAGAAGTACAGGTAACTATAAACATAGGAGTTCAATGTGTTTGCGGATAAGGGATATGTTCTCGCCTGTCTTTTTCCCCTGGCCGAAAGTACTGCCGCCTTCTATTTTCTTTGTGTGTTAACAGACTTACAGAATATTATTAGTCATATAAACTTAAAGCTCATCAAGTACTACAAGACCTAGAGTCCTCACCGAAAAACTGATTCAGGCCTTCCCCAAATGCCAGCTTGGATCGTTTTGGTAAAAGCACCTGCCGATAGAAGCAAGGGGGGTTTGAGGCCAGGCTATTTCGAATCCTCCCCTTTAACAGGTGATGCACAGTAAGAAAGGCCGTCCATATGAGAGTGATCTATTTTTCAGTTAACTATTGCAAGTTATTATTAAGCGTATTGGTTGGCCAACGCTACACTTCCTATCCGTTAGGAATGATGTGGCGCTGGCGGCACAAAAACTACTGGACCTAACACACTCAATAAACAATTCTATCGACTGCCAACAAACAATTTAAAACGAGCAAGGGGAGGGGGTTGACGCACAGTCTTCCGGAACGATCCGGAATATTGTTCTGTCAAGATCAGGAGATAAAATCATGCTATCCGAACACCTTCGCGTTCTCTATGCCGAAAATAACACAGAGGCCTGTTTTGTAATGAAAACGATCCTTAAATTTTCGGACATCGACGTCACCACCGTCGGAACGGTCGCCGAAGCCTGCCAACTAGGGCAGACTGAAAATTTCGATCTATATCTGCTCGACTCTCGATTTTCTGACGGGAGCGGTTTAGACCTTTGCCGCTGCCTGCGCCGGAAATCCCCGCGCACGCCTATTCTTTTCTATTCCGGTGATGCACTTAAGACCGATGTTCAAAATGGCCTGGCGGCGGGCGCTGATGCTTATATGGTCAAGCCTTACTTTGAAGAATTGACCGAAAAAGTTTTACAGCTATTGAAGCCTTTAAAGAATATGTCGCTTAAAGCGGCGTTAAATTAAGATATTCGCGATGTTACATCCCCCGCAGGGTTTCGTGTTTTTTAGTGGTTAATTCCGAAAATTTAATCACTAAGCGCACGAAGCACCCGAAAAATCCTGACAAAAAAGCATCAGTACCCGGCAGCTGCCTCACCCGGTTCCGACAAAAAATACTGAACATTACCGGCATTTTTGCCGTTTAGCTTGGAAAGGAGCGGCTCTAAAACTAACGAGCGATAGGGTTTCGTGTTAAAATTCCCGGTATTGGCATTTTCTTGTCATAAAAAGCCTCTGAGTGGTGTTTATTAGATTGGAAGCAGAGTTTTTGTCGCTAAGAATGAGCGAGCACGCCAAAATCCTAGTGGACGATATGTCCGAAGTTACCGCGACGACGCAAATACGGCTCGGATTCGATGAGGCATTCACGCTTCACCACCGGACTGTCTTTCGCACGGCGCGGGCTGTTGTGCGCGACGCCGGGTTAGCGGAAGACATTACTCAGGAAGTGTTTATACGCTTGTACAAGAATATGGATGCCATCAAAAATGACGAAATGCTGCGCCCCTGGCTGATCCGCGTGGCCCTGAATTTGGCAAAAAACGCGCTGCGGGGAAATTTGCGCACAACGGTTCGGGAGGAAAACTACGTCAAAGAGTCAGATGAAAGCTTTGGCGCCATCGATCCGGAACTGGAATATGAGCGCAGCCAGCAAGTAAAAGAAGTGAGAACCGCACTCGACCAGATAAGAGAACCTTTAAGAAGCTGCCTGATACTCAAGCAGCAGGGTTTATCTTATAAAGAGATTGCCGATTCGCTGGCGATCAACGAGACCAGCGTGGGCACATTCGTCGCCAGAGCAAGGAAGGAATTTGTGAGGTTTTACGGCAAGATAGGGAGGGACGCATGAGGGATAAATGTTTTGATGAAGGCATGATCCAGGCGTTCTTCGACGGCGAGCTTGAATCCAATTTATTGGAACAGGTGGCGCGCCACGTCAGCGATTGCGACCCGTGCGCGGTACTGATGAGTGAGATCGAGGCGGAGTCTGCCTCGGTGACGGCGGCCTTTGAGATCGAGAATTTTGAACTGGTCCCGACCGAACGCCTGCGCACTAAAATATTTGCCGAGATCGCCGAGTATGAGAACGGCGGAAGCTCGTGGTTGGGCAAGGCAGCGGCGGCGCTCGGATTTTCCGGAGGCTTTCGCTGGACCAGCCCCTCCGTGGCGGCCTTTGCCAGCCTGGTTTTAGTAGCCGGCGTGGTCGCGTTTTTAGTAATGTCCAGGCCGGATGTTTCACAGAAACTGGTGGCTGAGAATAATCCCCCGAAAATTGCCGTTCCGGCAGTTTCAAGCGGTGGTAACACGGTTGCGCCGGCGGTCACCGGGGCCGAACCCCCGATAGAGTCGGTAGAATCAGTGGATCGTTCGGCATCGCAAGCCCGCAGGGTTGCGTTTGTTCAGCCGAAGCAGGCTGATAATACCGATCGGATCGATGTGCCGCGGCCGGCTGGCGTCCAGCCTTTGGATGATGAAGAGAGATATCTGCAAACCATCAAAACGCTGAAATCTTCGGTCGATACCCGCAAAGGAGACACTCTGAAACCGTCTGCCTTAGTGGCGTATGAACGCGACATGGCGGTGATCGATGATGCCATTTCCAAGATGCAGCTGGCGGCCCGCAAAAATCCGAAGGACGAGGCCGCGAAACAAATTTTGCTCGCTTCGTATCAGAACAAGATCGATCTTTTGAGCGCAGTCTCGGAAAAGACCGAATTGATGGCCAGTTTGCGTTAAGAAATTGATGAATATACCTAAGAAAAAGAACAAAAATTTTGGGGAGAAAAAGAAAAGTCTGGCGACTTTTTCTTTTTGCCCGACTCTGTTAGTTGTTCTGTTCGTTTTTCTTTGTGCGCCGGCTTTTGGCCAGGAGGGGAATTGGTCCCCGGAACCGGAGGCGACGCCGGTCAAGCCAAAAGTTTATTCACCCAAGCCGCCGGCCACGCCGGGGCCTAAAGTTTATTCGCCCAAGCCGATGGCCACTCCGGTGCCTGCCGCTTCACCCGCCCCGCGAGCGAAAAGAAAGGTCGAGAACACTTCCGAAGGGCCGGCGGAAAAAACCATCGGGGTGGACCAGAAGATCAATATTTCACTCTGTATCTCCTCGGGCAAGGTTCAGGTTAATTCCTGGAGCCGCAATGAAGTACGCGCTTTCGTCGATGGCGGAAGCAGTGTCGGATTTAAAGTATTAAAGACCAATCCGGCCAGCAACAAGCCTTCCTGGGTAGAGGTTTTGGGCTACGATCCGCAAAAAAATAAAGAACTCGATCTGGACGAGTGCCTGGAAGGAGATATTCAGCTCGACGTGCCTTTTGATACGATCTTAAATGTTAAAGGCAAAGAGAGCGATATTTCCATCGATTCCGTCTCTATCGCGCGGATTGATAATGTGTCGGGCAATATCAATTTAAGTAATATCAAACGAGTGGTGCAGGCCACCACCTTTGAAGGCGACATTACCGTGGAGAGATCTAACGGGAGCATGAATCTTCAAACTACTGCGGGTAAGATCGTTGTTTTCGATTCCGGCCCGAATGATGTCGGGGAAATATTCCGCGCTAAAAGCCGCAGCGGTGCGATCGGGCTGCAAAATGTGTCATACAACAATATGGTGGTATCGTCCCTGACCGGCTCCCTGGTCTATAACGGCGCGCTGGAAACCGGAGGACAATACCAGTTCGTCACCACCAGCGGTAAGATCGAGCTGACGCTGCCGATGAATACCTCATGCAAGGTGACGGCCACTTACGGCGGCGAGTTCGAGACAAAGATCCCTTTTAAAGATATTCATAATTACAGCCAATCCAACATCAGGAAAGTGATCGCCCTGATCGGAGAAGGTGAAGCCACCCTGACCGTGACGACCTACAGCGGCTCTATTCTCATCAAACCCAGCAACAAAAAATAGCGTCTTATAGTAATTGGGCGGGGCGTTTTACGGCGTGTGACATTGCTTTTAAGCCTGTTCCAAGGCTAAAATTCTGCAACCGTATAAAAACTGTTCCGTGTAAGTGAACAGCAAGGAAGAATTAGTCAAAATATATGATGAAGATTTACCGTAAAAACAGAAAACAGGCGGGATTTTCGCTGGTTGAGCTGATGATCGTGATCGCCGTCATCGCCCTGATCGTGGCGGTGGGTATTCCGGCCTGGACAATAATGATCAAAACAGGCAACGAAAATTCGGCCCTGCAAACGCTCGATCGCGTCCGGATGCTGCAATCGCAGTATGCCGGTTCGCACCAGGGAAATTTTGCCAACTTTGACGAACTTATTAAGGCATCGGGCCTGGATGAAAGGTTTAAGGGCGATAAGCCGGTGATCAACGGCTATGTCTATACTCTGGATATTACGCCGAAAAGCGCCAGCCAGCCCGCTTTCTATAAAGTTAACGCCGACCCGCAGGTAAGGGACGGAGTGCAGGCAACCGGGACCCGGTCCTTTTATACCGATTCCAGTTTGTCGACTATCAAACAGAACGATACGCGTGCCGCGGACTCGGGCGACCCTTCAGTGTAACCTGGCTTGACGGCTTTTAGCCGCCTTTGTTAGGATTTCAATTTGCTCTGGTATGCCCACTTAGCTCAGTGGTAGAGCACACGCTTCACACGCGTGGGGTCAGAAGTTCAAGTCTTCTAGTGGGCACCAATAGATTCAACGGATTTAGAGGCATCTTAGGGTGCCTCTTTTGCGTTTCACACCTAAATTCACCCCCTAGAAATAAATAGATTTTTGCTGGTTGGGAACATAGGTAGCAACTACATTTCCTACTACAATGATTCAAATTTAAGGATAGAAAATCTCTGACTTACAAAAAAACTCTTGACGAACCTTACAAAAGGTGTAATATGTCAAATGTTTTAACAAATTCCACAAGAGCTGAGCAATTTTCAGGTGCGGACAAGGTGCAGCTATATAAGGCTTAGCTTTTTATTGCCTATATACAGATTCTTTTAGTAGTTGTTGTTGATTATGTCAAAACACCCAACAAATTCATGAGAAAGATAGACCCTAACAACTTTACGATGGCGACCCGCGGCACTTCACGCGAGGTAAACCGGCAGATCGCGCTTACGCTGATCCGTACACATCAGCCGGTGTCGCGTGCCGATCTCGCGCGATTGATGGAGACGAGCAGGGCAAATGTAACTCTTCTTATTAGTGAATTGATAAACGAAGGCCTGGTGCGCGAGGGAGCGCAAGGCAATCAAAAGTTACGCGGACGCAAGCCGACATTCCTTTATCTCAATTCGCAGAACAGCGTCGCTGTTGCGGTGGATGTCCGGGCATCTAAAACGTTTTTGATGGTCACCGATTCGATCGGGAGACAGATCGGCGACATCGTCAGTTTCCCGACAAAATTCGATCCGCAGGAGTTTATCAAATCACTAAGCGATCAGATCCGAAAGGCATTAAACCAATATGCCGATTCGTCGAACTGCATCGGCGTCGGCATCGTGATACCCGGCGTGTTGGATAGAAAATCAGGTGTGGTGCTCCACGCGCCCACGCTTCGATGGCGCGACGTCAATCTGCTTGAGCCTCTTCAGCGTGAATTCGATGGCATCGAAGTTTATCTTGAAAACTCCGGCAAGGCCTGTGCCCTTTCGCAGATATGGTCGGTTCGCGGTGACGGCACAGCGCTTAGCGATATCGTTTTCGTGAGTGTTTCCGACGGTGTCGGCGTGGGGATAGTGATCAATGGTGAGATCGTTCGCGGAGCGCACAACACGGCCGGCGAATTCGGCCACGTGCCACTCAGTATCGACGGGCCCCAGTGTTCCTGCGGTGCAAATGGATGCTGGGAGGCTTATATATCCAATCTTGCGACGCTGTCGCGTTACTTTGGCCGCAATGTCGCGGATAGAAAGCCCCAGGCCCTGGATATCGCTGAATTTACGATAGATGATCTGATCGCGCGGGCGCGAAGCAATGACAGCAAAGCGATAACCGCTCTTCATTCGACGGCCCGTTACCTTGGGCTCGGCCTGGCGTCGATCATCAATGCAATGGATCCATCGCGAGTTTATATCGGCGGGGAGATCACCGAGGCCTGGGACCTGGTCGAATCCCTGGTCCGGGACGCGATCAAAGAGCGCACTCTGACATCCGAGCTTGGAGAAACGCCGATCCGGATCGTTCCGGCGGTCGAATATCCGCGCCTTCGCGGCGCAGTTGCATTGGTTACCGCTCCTGCTTTTGCGGCCCCTAAGGTCGCGTAGTTTTTGTTAGAAATTCAGACAATTGTCGGTACTACAAATCGCGGCGAACGAAGTAGTGCGGACAATAAAAATAAACCGGCGTGCTTTTACGGGCGTGCGGGATCTTAAAATTTGGAGGAATTTAAAAGATGGCCACAAAAGTAAATAAAAATATCCACCATTTCGCCGCACTCAGGTGGATCGCGATTTTTGTATTTATCATCACGGCGTGTGCCGTAACATCAGCTCAGACAAGTTTCGGACGAATATCCGGAACGGTTACGGACGCCGCCGGAGGCGTGGTTCCAAACGCGGCGGTCACGGTCAGCGATCCGGCGACGAATTTTTCGCGAACCGCGATGACCGATGAGAATGGCTATTACACGGTGACAAATTTGCCGGTGGGAACCTATACGCTTTCGGTGGAAATGCAGAATTTCAAGAAGGCGGTCAAGGCGGGTAACTCGCTGAGCGCGGACGCCCGCCTGAGCGTGGACGTCACACTGGAAGCGGGACAAATATCCGAGGTTGTCCAGGTTTCCTCCGTGAGCGGCGAAACGGTGAACATCACTTCAGGCGAAGTGGCCAAGGTCATCGACAGCCAGCAGGTGAGCAATCTTGCCTTGAACGGCCGCAATTATTACCAGTTGCTATCGGTCATTCCGGGTGCGGTCACGACCACCGACGACCAGTTAGACACTAACCTGGCGACAAACACCATTAACATCAACGGCAGCCGCGGCGTGGCGAATAATTTGAGCGTGGATGGCGGCAACAACTTAAACGCCGGAAGTAACGCCAGTCAGATCAATAACGTCGGCGTTGATTTTATTCAAGAGGTGAAGCTTCAAACTTCAAACTATTCAGCCGAGTACGGGCGCAATTCCGGAGCGCAGATCAATGTCATCACCAAGCGCGGAACTAACAGCTATCACGGTTCGGCGTTTGAATTTGTCAGAAATGACGAACTTGACGCGCGCGGTTTCTTCCCGGCGGTTCGCCCGACACTTCGTTATAACAACTATGGTTATAGTGTCGGCGGCCCGGTCACATTCCTTAATTTCGGCGAAGGCGGCCCGATCGTCAAATCAGGCAAGGACAAATTGTTTTTCTTTTTCGGACAGGAATGGAAAACGATCCACCGCCTGGCGGCAGTAGGACTTCGAAATATGCCTACCACGGGTGAACTGGGCGGTAATTTCAGAGCGCGTCTCCGAGGGTTTGACGGGCTCGAAGGAACGGCTGATGACGGAGTGCTTCGCGATCCCAATGTGGCGGGAGCATGCACCGCGCCGGTTGTCAATGCAACTACCGGAGTTGTCACCACGCCCGCCGTCCGGACCGCATGCTTTGGCGGAATCAATGCGGGAACCTGGAATGTCATTCCGATTGGCCGCATCACCACTGACGGCACGGCGATCGCAAATGTTTACCGTAAAATGATGGGATTGGCATCCAGTTTTACCGATTCTCCGATAGCCAATAATTCTCAGTTTCAGCCGGCGAATCCAAGTGATTTCCGTCAGGAAATACTTCGTATGGATTACATTGTCAGCGACAAACATACGCTCTTCGGACGCTTTATTCACGATAAGAACCTGGTTGTCGATCCGTTCGGAACGTTTATCACTTCGCCGCTGCCTACGATCCAGAGTGCTCGTTCGCGTCCCGGTGACGGCCTGCAGATCGGTGAGCTCTGGAATATAAAAGCAAACCTGATCAATGAGGGCAAAATAAGTATTGCCTGGACAAACCAGCGCGTCCCCCCGGCGAATGATTTCTGGGAAAGAACTACTTATGGATTTGCTTACACCCAGCTTTTCCCTGGTGGTGGTACCTATGAAGATTCGATCCCTGATACAACTTTTACAGGCGGCACCGCGGCCGCGAATTTTAACGGCGCGCCTCGTTCCCTGACCGCGCTGGCCGCTGACTATACTTACAGCGACACCATTACCTGGGTCAGAGGGGACCATACTTTTAAATTCGGCGGATTGTATAATTTCAGTAAAGTTTTTCAAAACGGGCGTGCGACCTATGCCGGCTTGCTTACCTTTAATACCAACAGGGCAAATAGTGCGGGAACGGCAAATTTGGGCAGCACGGGACAAGCATTCGGCGATGCTCTGCTTGGCAACTTCCGTACTTACAGCGAGTTTTCCGCCGATCCGACCGCGCACTTCCGTTTCCAACAGTACGACGCCTTTGTGACGGACAGTTGGAGAATAACTAAAAGGCTGAGCGTGGAGATCGGAGCCCGCTTTCAGTTCGGAACGCCTTTTTATACCAGTGAAAATAACTTAACAAACTTCGATCCGGCCCTTTACGATCCTACAAAAGCAGTTACTGTAGCTTCGGGCGGAGGTGTTACTGTGACACCGGGCTCCAACAGATTTAACGGATTGATCCGGGCCGGCACCGGTGTTCCGGCGGATCAGTGTGCCCGAGTGCCGACCTGCAACGACCCCAATGTATTGGCCGTCCCGACCGGCGCTCCGCGCGGGTTGTACAATGGCCATCCGTATATTATGCCCCGCATCGGATTTGCGTACTCTCCGTTCGACAATGGGAAAACTGCTATCCGCGGCGGCTTCGGAATGTACTATGATCGTATCGAAGGCAATATCATCTTTCCGATTGAAAGTAATCCCCCGTTCATCAATAGCCAGAGTTTTGAAAATGGCAACTTGAGCGATATCCGCGGCGGCGCTCCGTCGGCTTTAACACAGTTTGGCACTCTCTCAGCGATCGACCCGGATCTGAAAACTCCGTATGCAATGAATTTCAGTCTGGGGATCCAACGTGAGCTTCCCTGGGGATTATTTGTTGAAGCAAATTTCGTGGGAAATTTGGGGCGTAATTTAACTCGCAATCCGGACATCAACGCTATTCCGTTTGGCGGGGGAAGCAATAATACCCTGAGGCCCTATAAGGGTTTCTCGACCATCAATCAACGAAAGAGCGATTCCAATTCCTATTACTACGCAGGGCAGTTTTATATTGCCAAACGCAAGGGAGATTTCCTGGCAACGGGAAGTTACACCTGGTCGAAGGCTCTGACGGACGCGAGCAATTTCAACGATAACCCGGAAGATCCGTTCAATCGTATATTCAACTACGGCCCGGCCACCTTTGACCGCCGGCACGTTATCGTGGCTACGTATACTTATGCGCCGAGCTGGTTCAATAAAAGTTCCGGCTTGGTAAAAACGTTGCTCGGCGGCTATGAACTGAGCGGCATCATGCGTTACCAAACGGGCCGCCCCTACAATATAACCGTAAATACCCCAACATCAGGCACCCGCCGCGCAGACGTGAACGGGTCCGATCTGTATTTACGCGACGACCGCCAGTGGCTTAATCCGGCGGCTTTCGGGCGAACTCCCGATGCTCGTCGAGGCACCGCGGGTTCCAATATTGTTTTTGGCCCCATCTTCAACGTTTGGGATTTCTCAGCCCGTAAGAAATTCAACTTTAGCGAAACGATCAATCTCAGACTGCAAATGGATCTTTTCAACGCGTTCAATCAGGTCAACTTCAATAATATGGGAATCAACGCCAGCGGTTTCGCGGCCGATGGATACACTGCGACCGCTGCCGGCGGATTCGGATTGTTGAACGCGGCTGGTCCCGGAAGAAGCATTCAACTGGGTGTTAGGTTCGGATTTTAATTCGAGCTGGTTATGAGCGATAAGCGAGTTAAAAAATTCCTGAGTATGTCAGTAAAGGAACTCTTAATAAGTTCGGGTTTCATCTTGATGGCAATGGCTTTTTGTCTTGTCATTCAAGCGGAAGCTTTTGCGCAGGCAAACCCTTCACGAAAAAACATCTCTACCGCTTCGATAAAAAAGGAGACGGAAGAGTTTTTGGAGAAAGAAGTTGGCGCGCATTTTGCTGACATTAAGACACTGCACCCACCGCCCGAACGCGTTCTCGGCGCTTTGACGGTGGGCGAGTTTTCCTGGGGAAGTTTTATGCGAGCGCTGGCTGCCCAAGCCGATATTGGCGGGAACCGGACTATCGCCGGAAAAGACACTGCCCGCGCTATTGCCGAAATGGGGCTGATCGAAGCCGGAGCCGGTGGTAAAGCGTTTTCACAGCTTTATTCCACACTTGCTTTGCGTCACTACGGAACCGATCTGAACAAAAATGCAGTTTGGCAGAGTTTGAGTGAGACTGAGAAAAAAGAATGGAAAGAATTGCTCGACCCGGCCAGATTTTACGATGCGAAAACGCGACAGGTAATAAATCTGCCCGAAAATTATCTGGGAGTGGCAGCGCGCGTGGCGGCCATGAGCTTCGAGATGGGCGTGCTGAAGGACCGGGCGTTTCTCGATTCCGTAGTGGAACGCGCGGCTGAGCAATTCACGAGCGGAGCGATCTTTTCCGACGATAATCCGCCGACAGGCCGGTACGACCGCTATTCGAATGAGTATGCGAGATATTGCTGGGATGCCGCCGATATCGCGGGACGCAGCGACATCAAAGAAAAACTCAGGCCTTCGCTCAAAGAGCAGATGAAGCTTTGGTGGGATCTGGTTTCGCCCGCGGGGTACGGTTATAACTGGGGCCGGAGCCAGGGGCTTGTCAGTTATCTGGACACGCTTGAGATCGCGGCGTTCCTTGGTGACAATCCGGAGTTTCGGCCGGCGCCGTTATCTGAGATCGCGGCATTATACAATCAGGCCTGGCGATGGATCAGGGCTGATTACAGCGATGAAACGCATATGTTCACCGTGTTCGCGTACGGACGCGGAAACTATTCCTACATAAATCCGAAACGCGAATGGCAGCAGACCGGAACCGCCTTCGGCAAAATAATTCTTGCTAATCATTTCTTCTTGCGGGCCCTCGAGCGAGAGAAGATCGCCGCCTTCCCCGCTGCACCGGCCTTGGCCGATGTGGCCCGCTTCATATTTTTTGCAAAGACCCCCGACAAGCAGTTGGGCGTTTGGTTAGTTCGTCAAGGCAAACTGCAGTTCGCTCTGCCAATTACTGTCGGACCAAAACCGGGACTTGCTGATTATCTTCCCGCGCCGCACGGACTTCCGGGCTTTTCGGCGCCTGTTGAGGAAGTTTATCCATCCATGGTTCCGTTTTTGACGCTTGCCGACGGAAAGACCTATTCGGCATCGGACGGTTCGGACGAGATCGTTCCCGGCGCCGACGGAAGATCGCTTAAAACATTAAATAAACGCTGGGCCCGGATGGGAAGTAAGACCGGCGAGCGTTTTGAGAACGGCCTCAGTAGCCAAGTAGAATGGCGGCTCGAAGGAAACAAACTTATCCGGTCCGAAACCGTGACCGCTGTGAGCGATGTAAATATTCGGGAATGGAAAGTAGCGTTTCCCTCGACGGGATCGAGCACGACAGGATCGGACTTTACCGGAGGCCGGGCATATGTCTTAAAAGGCCGTGAGGGAAGTTTGAAAGTATCTTTCAAAACATTTGAGGGAATGCGATTTTCTTTAACGGCAACGGGCGACGGCCGGTTGGGAAAAGGGGTGCTGGGTGCGATACCTCTGCACGTGATCGCGGAAGCAACGGATATCAAACTGAAAAAGGGCGAACAAATAAATTGGGAATTGACCCTCGAACTACTAAAATAAATAATTCATATGATCAGTCAGGAAATGCAATCGTCGGCTCTGGTAACAGACTGGAGCAAGATCAAAAGTGAACAAACTGCTGAAGGTATAAAACGGCAGATGGTCGTCGGAGAAAATCTGATGATATGCCGATTCACTTTTGATCCGTTCGTCGTCACCGAAGAGCACACTCACCCACATGAACAGATGACTTTGGTGATGAAGGGGAAGGTGAAATTTACGATCGACGGCGAAGCGCGGATCGTCGAGGCCGGTGATGTATTGCATTTTCCGCCAAATAACCGGCACGGCGCAACGATGCTCGACGAAGAAGTTGTGCTGATCGATATTTTTTCGCCCATTCGTGAAGATTTTTTGGACGATCAAAATTCTAACGGTTCGACACCCGCATCAGTTTCCGGCTCGAGTAAATAGAGGTCCCGGCCGGCTCGTTCGACGATCAACGTATCGGGATCGTTTTGATAATCATTCAATACAAAGCTGTTTGGATCGAGATAACCGAGATTTACTTTGCTGCACATCGCTTCATCCACCTGGGATGAAAGGGTTATGCGAAAGCGGGGCTCGAATTCACCGGCTGCGTTCTTACGCCCGGCATATGACACATGAGCAAGATGGGCTGCAACGCATAGATTTGATTGCAGTTCGCCGGACACGGCAACGAGATCTTTGATTTTTTCGATGGGCGCATAGCCGCCGAATTTTTCGATCGCTTCACCGTGTGTATCTGAAATACAACGAAGGCGGGGAGCGTAAATGATAAGTTCGCCGCCCTCTTCGATCACGGCGCCGAGCCGGTAGCTTGCCTTACCGCCGACCCAAAGATCGTCATAGTGTTCATCGAGCAAAGCGATGACCCGTTTGAATTTTCGACCTGTATATTTGATATGGACATGGCGGCTGACATCGGCGCCCCGTCTTAAAGCAAGGCGAAAATCACCGGCGAACAAAGCGTGGGTCCGGAGCCGGTTATCGTCGGTACGTGAGACGACCGAGGTGAACGAAATGATCCGGGGGGATATTTGATCGGCCGCTGCTTCGATCAAATGCCGTGTCGGTGTTTCGACCCGGCCGATGATCTTTTCGATAGTCGCCAGCGCGGCCAGCCAATGCGTTTTATGCGTGAGTTCGGCGCCGGCGACGCCGGGAAAAAAATACTTCGCTCCGCCGGCAAATCCGGCGACCTCATGCGGAACGGTCGCTCCGAATACAAGGATCAGGTCATAAATTCCGGGGGCTAAAAGATGATTGATAGTTAGCTCGATCGGTTCATTGAAAAGCCCGCCGGTTATCTCGGCGACCGCATTGGCCGAAAGTTCACCGATACGGACAAGTTCATCCGGGCGGTCCCAACGATGGTCAAAGATCTGGCCGGAGAATTCAAACGCGGCATTGTCGGCCCCGATCTTTTTCAATTTTTCATCCGATGTCATGGGCGAATGCGTGCCTTGCGCGACAAGTGCGTCAAATTTCGCGGCGCCTTTTTCGCTAAGAACCTCGGCGGCGAACGGAAATAATGTGTGCGTGTTATCGTCGCGCGTTTTGTCGGAAATAATAGCGAGCACGCGGGAATCGCGGCGGGCGTCGGCCAGGGCAGCTGCAACGATCCCGCGAAGATCTGCAGCCGTGAGATCCGCGTCGGGCGAACCGAAGCCGTGGGGTTCTTTTTGTGATCCGTTTTTCAAGATTAAATATTTCCTGTAAGAGCATTATAAAGGTATTACTCAAAACAGAAAATTTTGTGAGAATGAAAGTCGTAAAAATTCAATTTCTTATGGGGGTGCTGTTGGCCGCTTGTCTGCCCTCTTATCTGACTGCCGCCGGTCAGGCCGTTCCGAAAACCATCGTACTGGATGGGAAAATTCTCGCAAAGGCTCACAAGGCATATATGTCAAAGCTTGACCCTGACCTTATTGAGGCGGTCAAGAAGATAAACGATAAGGCCGACGGAATCGTCAAAGCCGGCAAAACCTACTCCGTGATGAGTAAAGCGCAGCTGCCTGCCAGCGGAGACAAGCACGATTATATGAGCCAGGCTCCCTATTGGTGGCCCGATCCGGCAAAACCAAATAACTTGCCTTACATTCGCCGCGACGGCCAGCGAAATCCCGAACTTTCAAAGATAACCGATTCGATCGAAAAGGACCGGATGCTCGATGATGCGGAAACATTATCGCTTGCCTACTTCTTTACGGGCGACGAAAAATATGCGGCGCACGCCGCCACGGTGATACGCGCCTGGTTTCTCGATCCGAAAACTAAACAGAATCCAAATCTTAATTTCAGCCAGGGCATACCCGGGATCAGTACCGGCCGGGGTATCGGCTTGATCGAAACGCGCGAGCTTTATCGCGTGATCGATTCGTCGATACTTCTTGAGGGCAGCAAGGCGTGGACCCGGAGTGACCGCGAGGGTTTGAAAAAGTGGTTTGGCGATTTTCTTGGGTGGATGATCGATAGTCCGATCGGCAGGGACGAAGCGGACGAGCTCAATAATCACGGGACCTACTATGATGTGCAAGCTATTGCTTATGCGATCTTTACCGGCCGGCGCGAGCTGGCTATTAAACAATTAAACGTGACCAAAGATCGCATCAGGACACAGATCGAACCTGATGGAAGCCAGCCGAAGGAGCTAGTCCGGACATTGAGCTGGGGCTACGCGAACATGAATTTGGCTGGGTTTTTCACGCTTGCCCGTCTTGCCGAATCAGTCGGCGTGGATCTCTGGAACTATAAAACCGCGGACGGGCGCGGCATCCGCCAGGCTTTTATCTGGCTCTTGCCTTTCGTTCAAAATGAAAAGAAATGGACCTACGAACAGATCAAGCCGCGTGTCTTTGGGCAAACCGTTCATTTACTTAACATCGCTGCGCGAAAATATCAGGATCCGGAATATAGGGTCCTGGCAAAGCGCCTTGGTGTTACCTCAGGCGAAAACGATCTGGGATTTCTCGACTTATAAGAAATATGTTTCACAAAACCTATTACGCAACCAGCCCAAAAAATCTCGATGGAGCCTCCAACCAAGACCTTCGCGAAGATTATTTGATCGACGATCTGTTTGTCGAAGACGAGCTTCGTCTCAACTATTTGCATTACGAAAGATTCGTGATCGGCGGCGCGTTCCCGGTGAACGGGGCTGTCTCGCTGCCAGCTCAGACCGAACCTGAATCGGCCAAAGGAAAACCGTTTCTGGAGCGGCGTGAGATGGGGATCGTGAATGTCGGATCGACCGACGGCAAGATCATTGTGGATGGCGAGTCTTACGATCTAAAACCGAAAGACGGACTCTATGTTCCGATGGGAAGCGAGAACGTTTCGTTTGAATCGGCGAACGGCGCAAATCCGACACGTTTCTATTTAGTATCGACCCCGGCGCATGCGCGATTTGACGTCAAGCACATCTCGATTGATCAGGCTGTTCCGCTTGAACTTGGTTCAACAGAAAACGCGAATGAGCGAACGGTGTATCAGTATGTCGTTCCGGCGGTCTGCAAATCGTCGCAGCTTTTACTGGGCTTGACGGCAATGAAACACGGCAGCGTCTGGAACACCTGTCCGCCTCATCTGCACGACCGTCGATCCGAGGTGTACTTCTATTTCGACCTAAAGGAAAAACAGCGGATCATGCATTTCATGGGCCGGCCGGACAGCCTGCGGCATCTGGTGATGGAGAATAACCAGTCGGTCGTTTCCCCGCCATGGTCGATACACATGGGCGTGGGCACGACCAACTACGCGTTCATCTGGGCGATGGGCGGCGAGAATCTCGATTATACGGATATGAACGTTCTGGACATTTGCCAGCTTCGATAAAAATGAAAGCAATAACATTATTTCTGGTTCTTGTAATTGCGTCACAACTTGCCGCACCTGTGTTTGCGCAAGGAGGCGGTGACCGTCTTGTCGATAGCGACACGGTTTTTCGCGAAGTTTCGCGCCGGCCGAAACGGCCCGACAATTCGGCGAAGATCGAGGCTTTGCTGCGCAAAATGACGATCGAGGAAAAGGTCGGTCAAATGACGCAGTTGACCATCGATATGGTCACAACGGGTAAGGATCAAAACGTTAAGATCGACGATGCGAAACTCGAAAAAGCGATCGTAAAATATGGCGTCGGATCGATATTAAATGTAACCAACCAGGCGATAACGATCGATCACTGGCACCGGATCATCGGCCCGATCCAGCAGGCTGCGGGGCGAACGCGTCTGAAGATACCCGTCATCTACGGGGTCGATTCCATTCACGGAGCCAACTATGTCCAGGGGGCTACGCTGTTTCCGCAGGAGATAGGAATGGCCGCCACCTGGAACCCGGCGTTAATGAAACACGCGGCCGAGATCGCGGCGATGGAGACAAGGGCCGCCGGCATTCCGTGGAGCTTTTCACCGGTGCTCGATGTTGGGCGCGATCAGGCGTGGCCGCGATTTTGGGAGACATTCGGCGAAGATCCATATCTTGCAAGTGTGATGGGCAATGCCTTTGTGCGCGGGCTCGAAGGAGATGACGTGAGCAGCGGCAAGCATATCGCCGCGTGCCTAAAGCATTACGTCGGCTACAGCCTGCCGCTTACCGGCCGCGACCGAACGCCCGCCTGGATACCGGAACATTATCTTCGTGAGAATTTCCTGCCGCCGTTTGCCGCGGCTGTTAAGGCCGGAGCACGCACTCTGATGGTGAACTCGGGAGCCGTCAACGGCGTTCCGGGACACAGCAACAAACATCTGTTGACTGACATGCTCAAAGAAGAACTTGGCTTTGACGGCTTTATCGTGTCGGATTGGGAAGACATTAAAAAACTCGTCACGCAATGGCGTGTCGCCGGTGACGAAAAAGAAGCGACGCGGCAAGCCGTGATGGCCGGCATAGATATGAGCATGGTGCCGCTCAGCTACAGTTTCAGCGATAATTTGATCGAGCTCGTAAAAGAAAAAAAAGTGCCGATGTCGCGGATCGACGATGCGGTGCGGCGAATACTCCGCGTGAAATTTGAGTTGGGGTTATTCGAAAATGCGATGCCGGACAATTCGCTGCGGGTGAACTTTGGACATTCCGAATATGCTGACGCCGCACTCGACGCAGCGCGTGAATCGATCATGCTTTTGAAGAATACGAACAACGCACTGCCGCTTTCAAAGAACGCAAAAGTGCTCGTCACCGGCCCGACTGCCGATTCACTTATTTCGCTGAATAACGGCTGGACGTATGTCTGGCAGGGATCTGAAGCCGCGCTTTATCCAAAAAACAAACCGACCATCCAAAAGGCGATCGGCGAAAAGCTGGGAAATGCCAATTTCCGATTTGTCCCCGGAACGCGCATCGTGCGAAAGGCGAACAGCCCGTCGAACAACAACCCAACCGACATTGACGAAGAGGTCGATATGCAGGCGGCAGTCAATGCAGCGAAAGACAGCGACGCGGTTGTGCTATGCCTTGGCGAGGGTTCGTACACCGAACATCCGGGAAGCATCGCGGACCTGACGCTGCCGGAGATGCAGTTGAAGTTTGCTGAAGCAATTATCGAAACGGGCAAGCCGGTCGTGCTTGTATTGTCTGAAGGGAGGCCGCGTGTGATCAGCCGTATCGCGGATAAAGTGTCGGCGATCGTTCTCGCGATGGATCCCGGAAACGAAGGCGGGCGGGCGGTCGCGGACGTTCTGTTTGGCGACTATAACCCGAACGGCAAGCTGCCTTTCACTTATCCCCGCTCACCCGGATACCTGACCACCTACGACGCAAATTCTTTCGAGCGCGTCCTCGACGCAAGCAAGCTTCCGACATTCCAGCCGCAATTCGAATTTGGGTTTGGCTTGAGCTATACGACGTTCGGGTATTCGGATCTGAAGCTTTCGTCGAACCGGGTGGCGATGAACGGCAGTATTTCCGCCACGATCCAGGTAACAAATACCGGCAAGCTGGCGGGTAAAGAGACTGTCATCGTATATGTTCGGGACGAGATCGCGTCGCTAATGCCCGCGGCAAAACGCGTGAAGCGGTTTGCCAAAGTTTACCTGGAACCGGGTGAGAGCAAGACGCTGACATTTACGCTGCGTGCCGAAGATCTGGGATTCGTCGGCCCGGACAACAAACCGGTGATCGAGCCCGGAGACTTTACCGTAATGATCGGAAGTCAAACAGCAACTTTCACTCTGCGTTGATCTCAAATATGATAAAGAGACTCCTTTCACTTTTGCTTCTACTTGCAGCCGCGTCTTCGGCTGCAAACTCTCAAACCGCCAATATATTCAAACGAAAGACGATCGAAGATCGAATGCTCAAGGTAGTTCGGTGGCAGCTGGCTAACCCGAAACACGAGCTTTCGGATTGGACGAACGGAGCATTTTACGCCGGCGTTTTTGCGGCTTACGAGACAACCAAATCTAAGGAAATTTGGGCCGCGTTGCTCGACATGGGTGAAAAGAACAAGTGGGGGCCGGGGCGCCGTTTCGATCACGCGGATGATATCGTGATCAATCAAACCTACATCGACATTTATCGCATCACGAAAGACAAACGGATGCTGCAGCCGACGCTCGATGTTGTCGCTCGTATCAAATCAGAAAAAAGTCTTGAGGTGGAAAAGAACGGGATCATCTGGTGGTGGTGTGATGCGCTTTTTATGGCACCGCCGACGCTGATCAAACTTGCGAAGACGACCGGCGACAGATCTTATCTCGAATTGAACGACAAATTTTTTCAGGAAACATACGCTCGCCTTTACGACAAGGATGAACATCTCTATGCCCGCGATGCTTCTTATCTGCTCAACGAAAAAGGCGAAGGCAGGCGCGAAGCGAACGGTAAGAAGGTTTTCTGGAGCCGCGGCAACGGATGGGTCGCTGGGGGGCTTGTGCGTGTGCTCCAGGAACTGCCGAAAGATCATCCGAAACGCGAATTTTATTTAAAGCAGTATAAGGAAATTATCGCCCGCGTCGCCGAACTGCAGCAGCCCGACGGCCTGTGGCGTTCGAGCCTGCTCGATCCGGCATCCTACCCCGGCGGCGAGAGCAGCGGCACCGGATTTTACACGTATGCCATGGCTTGGGGCATCAATAACAAGATACTCGCCCGTGACAAATATCTGCCGGTGGTGAAAAAGGCTTGGACGGGATTGAATACGCTGGTTCACCCGGATGGGAAGGTTGGCTGGACGCAGCCGATCGGCGCAGATCCGCGCCGGAATTTTTCCGCCGAAAGCTGGGAAGTGTACGGCGCAGGCGCGTATCTTTTGGCCGGTTCCGAGGTGGTCAAACTCAAATAATCGATAAAACCGTTATGAATCTGCGTAGTAGTTTTATATTATCGGCCGGTTTCGTTTTTTTGCTGACGCTTACCTATTTTAATTTGTCCGTTGTCTCGCAGACTCTTCCTTCTCGTACAAAAACCTCACTAAATCCAAATTGGCGTTTTGTTAAAGGTGATCCGGCAGGCGCCGAGAAGCGTGAATTCGATGACGGCACGTGGGAATCGGTCGGTCTTCCACACACCTGGAACGCTGAAGACCCTTGGGACGATGAACCGGGATATTATCGCGGAACGGCATGGTATCGGCGGGAACTTCCGATCGCAAAGACACTCAAAAACAAACGGCTGTTTCTATATTTCGAAGGCGCAAACCAGGTAGCGGATGTTTACGTGAACGGACGAAAAGCAGGAACGCACATCGGCGGTTACACGGCATTTTCATTCGACATCACCGATCTGGTCGAGGCCGGTGAACGCAATATCATCGCGGTTCGCGTAGATAACGGTTTTAACGAAGATATTCCTCCCCTCACGGCCGATTTCAATTTTTACGGCGGCATCTATCGCGACGTATGGCTGATCGCGACGAACGATCTTCATTTCACGACCACTGATCTCGCGTCACCGGGAGTCCGCATTTCAACGCCGGACATAGCAAAGGGAATTGGCACAGTCGCGATCGACGGCACGATCGTTAATGCGGGATCGCAGCGGGGAAATTTTGAGGTTGTGAGCAGTGTTTACGACGCTGCGAATCGCAAGATCGCCGAAGTTGTATCGCGGATCGAAGCGAGGCCCGGAAGCGAAACTAAATTTTCTACCTCAGGTTTGACGGTTCGAGCGCCCAAGCTCTGGTCGCCCCAGACGCCGTATCTATATAGCGTTCGTTGTGCGATCCGCGAGAATGGAAAGACGGTCGATGAAATCATCCAGCCGCTCGGTTTCAGGTGGTTCAAATTTGACGGCGAGAAGGGGTTTTCTCTCAACGGAAAGTCGTTGAAATTGCGCGGAACGAACCGGCACCAGGATTACGCTGGGCTGGGCAACGCTGTTCCTGACAGGCTTCAGATCCGCGATATGGAACTGATCAAGGCAGCGGGATTCAATTTCATTCGGCTTGCCCATTATCCTCAGGATCCGTCGGTTCTTGAGGCCGCTGATCGCCTCGGCCTGCTGATCTGGGAAGAAACGCCGATCGTAAATTACATAACGAAGTCCAAAGCGTTTACTGAAAACTCGCTGACGATGGTGCGCGAAATGATCCGCCAGCATCGGAATCATCCGTCGATCCTGATGTGGGGATATATGAACGAGATATTTTTGCGCGTGCCGAAGGGCCGAGACGAACTTTATCCCGCGACGGTCGAATTAGCCCGCGAACTCAACCGCACTGCAAAAGAGGAAGATCCGACAAGGCCGACAACGATAGCGTTTCACGGCAGCGACGTTTATAATACGGCCGGGCTGGGCGACATTCCGGACATCATCGGCTGGAACTTGTACTCAGGTTGGTATAGCGGCGATATTGAAGGCTTCGGAAAATTTCTCGACACGCAGCATCAGCGATATCCAAAGCGCCCGCTGATCGTGAGCGAATACGGCGCGAACGGAGACCTGCGGCTGCACTCGACTGAGCCTCGCCGGTTCGATTCAACCATTGAATACCAGCTTAAGTTTCACGAGTCGTATTTAGCCCAGATCAATGCGCGGCCTTACGTTGCGGGGAGCGCCCTTTGGAACCAATTCGATTTTGGATCGGAGTCTCGCGGCGAGACGATCCCGCACTTAAATCAGAAGGGCATGTACACCTTCGACCGGCGGCCTAAGGACGTTCATTTTTTCTATAAAGCGAGTTTTTCAAAAACGGACGTGGTGCATATTGCTGTTCGCGACTGGCCGCTCCGGGCAGGCCCGGCAGGCAAGAGCTATTCGATCGATGTCTATTCGAATCTGCCTGAGGTAGAACTCATCGCGAATGGTCATTCGCTCGGTAGAAAACCCGTCGATGGATCACGCAAAGTGACCTGGGAAGTGAAAATGCAACCGGGTGTGAATAAATTCATTGCCCGCGGCTTGCGATCCCGAAAGACTATAACGGATACGGCTGTAATTGAATATCAGATAGTTACTGTCGATTCGCCTGAGATAGCCGTGAATGTCGGCTCGAACGCGGATTTTATTGACGCCGATAGACGTGTGTGGTTGGCCGATCAGACTTATCGGCCGGGTAGTTGGGGGTTTATTGGCGAAAAAACGAAATGGATCTATTCAAGCTCTTCAGACCGCAATATTCCGGGCACGATATCCGATCCGCTGTTTCAAACGATGCAGGACGGGCTCGGGTCATATCGTTTTGATGTGCCGGAAGGAAGATACACTGTTGAACTGCTTTTTGCGGAGACCAGATTCGAAACGGCCGGAAAACGAGTTTTTAATGTAAATATCAACGGTCGTTCTGTTATCGAAAAACTCGACCTCGCCGCATCTCCCGGCCCATATCGAGCATTTAGCAAACAATTCACGATCGACACAAAAAACGGAATTGTCGTTGGCTTTCTTCCGGAGACCGGCACTCCGATTCTGAGTGGGATACGTATTGTTCGTCAATGACGATCGCGAGCACGGTGCAGGGCCGAGAATATTTTTCACCGGGAATATTGTCTTTATAGGAGCAAACTGAATGGGCGATATAAACGAGATCGTCGAAGAATTTGAAGAGCCAAAATCCCTCTCCGAGGTTTCACCTCCGGAG
>DASYKT010000043.1:0-7063 GCA_035995185.1 Pyrinomonadaceae bacterium | reverse complement strand
GGTGGCGCTGCCGCAGCCGGCGCGCGGCGCGCTCGAATATCGCGGCATTACCTTCCGCTATCCGACCCGCAAGGAAACCAGCGCGCTGGTCGATTTCTCGCTGAAGGTCGCGCCCGGCGAGACGCTGGCCGTGGTCGGGCCGTCGGGCGCCGGCAAATCCACCCTCTTCCAGCTCGCCCAGCGCTTCTACGATCCGGAAAGCGGCAGCGTGCTGATCGACGGCGTCGACCTGCGCGACGCCGATCCGGCCGACGTGCGCGCGCGGATCGCGGTGGTGCCGCAGGAGACGATCATCTTCGCCGCCTCGGCCCGCGACAATCTGCGCTACGGCCGCTGGGAGGCGAGCGACGAGGAATTGTGGGCGGCGGCGGAAGGCGGCAATGCCGCCGAATTCCTCGCCAGGCTGCCCGAGGGGCTCGACACCTATCTCGGCGAGGGCGGCGCCCGGCTTTCCGGCGGCCAGCGCCAGCGCATCGCCATCGCCCGCGCGCTGCTGGCAAACCCGCGCATCCTGATATTGGACGAAGCGACGTCGAGCCTCGACAGCGAATCGGAATCTTTGATACAGGAAGGCTTGCGCCGGCTGCGCGAAGGCCGCACCACCTTTGTCATCGCGCATCGTCTTTCTACCATTCGCAGCGCCGATCAGATATTGGTAGTGGAAGCCGGTGAAATCCTCGAGCGCGGAACGCACGATGAATTGATCGCGCTGGGTGGTCGTTATAAACAGCTTTACGATAAGCAATATCGTTTCGAACAGGACCTGTTCGTCAATCCGGGTGAGGATTTCACGAGCAAACCGGCTGAGAAGATCGCGAAGTCGAATTTGTAAAAATTTATGGCAGAACAAACGCAAACATATAAGAATCACACTCGCTGGTACCCGCTGGTGCATTTTGTTATCTTCCCGCTGCTGCTGGTACATCTTGGCTGGCAGATATATATGCTGACGCAAGAGAGAACGGTAGACCGCGCGGAAATGCTTTTGCTTGCGATCATCATCATACTTATCTCTTTTGCCGCGCGCCTGCAGCCCTTAAGAGTGCAGGACCGTATCATCAGGCTTGAAGAAAAATTGCGATACCACAAGCTGCTTCCCCACGATGTGGCCGAAAAAGCATCGCGGATCTCGACGCGCAAAATGATCGCTTTAAGATTTGCCCCGGATGATGAACTGCCGGAATTGGTCGGACGGATCCTGGATGGCAAATTAAATTCGAGTAAAGAAATCAAGACGGCGATCGAGAATTGGCGCGGCGATCATTTGCGAGCTTAAGTGCGGGGCCGAAAGGATAGGTCTATATACCATTTTTAATTTAATTGCCGCTTAAGAATTTTTTGAGTATGAGGAAACCTGTTCAGATTTTCCGCCGCTCTTAACACTATCCGGAACATCGGTTCAATGAACGGCAGAAAATATGTTTTGCCTCGGTTGACCGACTGGAAAGAAAACGTGCCGGCGGCTTTTAAACATCGCTGGATGGTCTGCAGCCGAAACTCGTAAGTAAAATCTTCTTCGTTTAACTCTTCCAAACCCAGTTTCACTCTTTCTTCGATAAAAAACTTTCTCTTTTCGTTAAGCCATTCCGGCAAAGGGAGTTCCACGATACGATCTAGTAAAAGCGAAGCCAGGTCATAGCTGGTTGAGCCGATGCGCGCGTCCTGGTGATCGATGATCCGCAAATCATTATCTTTATTAACCATTAAATTTGCCGCGTGGAAATCTCGATGGGTCAATACTTTAGCTCTCCCCGCGAGTTCCCTGCTTAACTCGAGAAATTCGCTGTCTAATGCTTCGCTTTCAGTTTCACCAAGAGGGCTTTTTTTCAGGGTTTCAAAGTAGTGGGTCTTGAAAAAATTTAATTCCCAGAGCAATTTTTCTTCGTCAAATTTTAGCCGCGAAGCTATCGAGTTCAGTTCATAAGCTCTGTCCGTCGCGGCCTGGATCTTCGCTATCAGCTTAATAGATCTATCGAGCCACATGTCGCGTTCATCCGCACCGGTTTTTTCCAATATCCCACGTAAAATTTTGTCACCAAAATCTTCGTGAACGATAATTGCCAGTTCGCGGTCAACTTCCAGGATCTTCGCGACTGGCAAACCAGATGATAAAAATAAATTTGTGACGTCTAAATAATTTTCTTCCTGCGGATCGTTCTTGATGGGATAGACACAGGCGATGGCAGTAGTGCTGGGCAGCTGCCAGTTGATACGAAAGTATTCCCGGGTAGAGGCATCCGACGTTAACTGCTCGATCCCTATTTCAGCAGGATCGAACCTCGCGCTCAGGAATTGTTCTAATCTTTCTCTCGCGGCCAGCATAGCTCAAATCAATTTTACGACATAATTATCACCCACGAAGGAGCCCTTCGGGGCCTTTTCGGGAATAATCGTTCCCCGCACCATATCGGCCCGGACGATCGCGGCGTTCTCAAAATATTCGCCGCTTTTTATGGTCACGCCATCGGCGATTATCGTGCGGTATAATTTCGCGCGGTTTTCGATGGTCACATTGTCCCAGAGGATCGAATCGCTAACTTCTGCGTTGTTGGCAATGCGGTTTTGATTACCGGTAAAGATGCCTTTGCTTTTTCCTTCCAGCATCGCGAGGCTGATATCCAGGTAGCGCTGGATGGTCGAAAGCTCGAACCAGCGGTCTTCCGTCACATGGGCGGCGACACGGACGCCTTTTTCGAGCGCCGGGCGATAAAACACGGGGAGAATGTCCGAATAAATGCCGCGCGGAATATAGTCGAACACTTCCGGTTCTAAAATATGTATGCCCGTAAACATCAGGGGTATTTGCTCATAATATTCCGCGGCTTGCGGAAAGCTGCCAAATCCCTTCACACAACCGTTTTCGGTTTCGATCATGGTAAATTTTTCGCGGCCGAGATTTGGTTTGAGCACCATGGTGGCGATCGCGCCGCTTTCCCTGTGGGTCTTAAGGGCGGCGTTTAAGTCGATATCGGTTATTATTTTTCCGTTGACGATAAGGAAAGTTTCATCCTGCAGCAGATCGCGGGCATTGTCCAAAGCACCCGCGGTGCCCAGGATCTCAGGCGACTCAAGAGTGTAATGTATGTTCACTCCAAAGTCCCCGCCGTCGCCGAGGGCTTTTTTCACGGACTCCGGCTGGTGGTGCAGATTTACTACCACGTGATCAAACCCGTATCCGGCGACATACTCCGCCACATAGCCAACCAGAGGTTTGCCGAGAAAAGGGATGGCCGGTTTTGTGCGGTCTATCGTCAAAGGAAAAAGCCGCGTTCCGAATCCGGCCGCTAATATCATTGCTTTCATAAATTAGCGCAATTTAAAACTACCTATAGAAATTACTTATTTCCGTCATTAAATGCAATTTTGGCACAACGAATTTGTCCGCTAGAATATCCTTATGGCCGAGCACATCTACGGGCTTTTCGAAAATGATACAAACAAAAGGCTTATAGAACGCCTCAAAAAGCGGCAGGCAAATTTGCGGCTTTTTCCGGACGTTACCGCCATCGCGCCGGCCCTGGAACCAGCCGCAGCACCGCATTTCGATTTGTCAGCGTCGGATTGGATAGTTTTTCCCGATCTTTACAGCGTGGATTTCTTTCTCGCGACCATCACGGAAAAATTTGCACTCGACGAACTAACCGTATGCGCCCTCGGCGACTCTATCAGCGACCGGCTGCGGTTTTCACAGGTCCATGCCGACATCATCCCTCCCGATAGACAGACGAGCACGATCCTTTCTTCGCTCACCGCCTATAGCTCGCTGCCGGGCCTCAGACTTTTGATCCCGGTCTGCCTGGGCGAGATTCCGGCTGTTGCCAAGGTATTGAGAGAAAACGGGGCCGGCGTTCAGTTATTACCGGTCTATGAGATCGCTTACATACAGAACGCCCCGCGTTTTACGACCTTGTTTCGGAGCGGGGCTGTGGACGAATTTATTTTCACCTCTCCGCAGGACGTTTTTAGCTTTGCCTATTTTATTGAACCCGCGCTGGCCCAGTTAGAGGCAGCGGCGACTGATGAAATAACTTTTAATACCCTGCGCGAATTCGGCATTCAACCGCGCATGTACCAATAAAAAAGAGGCCGGAAGTTCCGGCCTCTTTTTTTGTCTGACTAAACAGAATTCTGATTAGTGTGCGTTGTAATTGGCAACAGGATAATCGCCGTTCTGGCCCCACTCCGCTGAGAAGAAGCCCGCTGTCGAACCCAGCACGTAGAAGAAGTTCTGCGTCGGATCCGCATTCGGTCTCCAGATGGCGATATCGGTCTTACCATCGCCGTCATAGTCTCCCTGCGTCGGGAAGTCGGTGGCCGAGTTACCCCAGAGCTGGGCTGTATCAGCACCGCCGGCGCTCGGGTGGATCCACCAGAGGATCTGGCCGCCGGTGCCTCTGATCGTGGCGATGTCGGTCTTGCCGTCAGCGTCATAATCACCCGGAACGATCACATCCGTCGGGGTTCCGAACACGAGTGAATCACTCGAGCCGGTGGCGAACAATCTCCAGAAGCGGGCCTGGCCGCCGCCGGCGTTGCGCTGAACGACAAAGTCGTTCTTGCCGTCGCCGTCATAGTCGCCCGGTGACGGGAAGTCGCCATTTTGGCCCCATTGCACCGCAAAGACCGGTCCGGCCAACGATTGACGCCAGTACCAGAAGCTCGGGGCCCCCGAAGATGCCCCGGCACGATAAACCGCGATATCGTCCAATCCATCGCCGTTGTAGTCTCCTACTACTCTCGGATCATCACCGCTAAGGCCGAAGAATTCCGCCCTCATGGTACCGGTTGCGCTCTGCAGGATGTAGTACCCTTGCGAAGCCGGCCGCCAGATGGCTACGTCCGTTTTGTTGTCGGCATCGTAATTACCAGGGACGAAAAAGTCAGAGGCGATACCCCAGGCATCGATCTGAGTAGTCGTTCCACCGGTATATTCGGTGAACCAGGTGATCTGACCGCCGGGTCCGCCGCCGGTGTTTCTCACGACGCTGTAGTCGGTTCTGTTGTCACCATTCATGTCGATGTAGTGCTGCACGTTGCCGGGCGCCGCATCGGTGGTGATAGTGACCGTCCAGCCGCCGGAAATGCTGCCGCCGTCACCGTTGACGAAGTCTCTGATATAGAGATTCCAGTTGCCGTTCGGAGCTGTGCCGTTAAAAGTGGAAGCGAAGGTGGCAGTGTTGCCGCCGGCAGGCCCGGGGTGGTTATAAACCAGCAATGGTCCGGGAGCCGGAAATGAATCGCCCGTAAAGTAAGCAGCCGGCTTGTATGTTCCGGGGCCCCACGGATCTTCATCGGGCAGTAGCGTGGCGCCGCTATCCGAAAGTGTGTATGTTACGGGATCGACCACATCGTCACCGTTTCCGTCTTGAAGCAATAAGGCAGCCCCTGTCGGACCGACCACTACGATAGCGACATCGTCCGGGAAAGTATGGGTAAAGTTATTAAACGTTACACTCACACTTGTGATATTTCCGGACAGGCCCGAAACGTTGATAGTTGACGGATACGGACTCGCATTTCCGATCAACGGAATAGTTATCGGAGAAGAATTAGTAAACGTTGCTCCGAAAGAAACACTACCTAATCCAAAAACAATAACAGCCAAAAGAGACAAATTCCAAAACGATAGTCTCCTACCCTTCATTTCACTCATTAGTTCTCTCCTCCTCGTTTGAACAAATAGCTAGACTTGATTTCCAAAAAATTCGCGATTGCGATCAATATAAAGATACAGTTTACGGGGCTATGTTAATCCCTTGAAGCCCTAAATGTCAATCTTTAGCCTACTTAATGGCAAATTTTAAAAATAAAAAAGGCCGGGAGTACCGGCCTTTTTAGTCTGACTAAACAGGTATCTGATTAGTGTGCGTTGTAGTTGGCAACCGGATAGTCTCCGTTCTGGCCCCATTCGAAGGTCAGCAATCCGCTGCCATTCGAACGATCGACAAAGAAGAGATTCTGGGTCGGGTCTGCATTCGGTCTCCAGATCGCTCTGTCCGTCTTGCCGTCGCCGTCATAGTCTCCCTGGGTCGGGAAGTCAGTCGCTGAGTTACCCCAGAAGTTAGCCGTGTCGGCACCACCGCTGCTCGGATGCGTCCACCAAAGGATCTGGCCGCCGACGCCCCTGATAACAGTGAGGTCGGTTTTGCCGTCGCCGTCATAGTCGCCCGGAAGCACAACGTCCGTCGGGGTTCCGAAGACGAGCGAGTCGGATGAACCGGTGGCAAACAATCTCCAGAAGCGGGCCTGGCCGCCGCCTGCATTGCGTTGAATGACAAAGTCATTTTTGCCGTCGCCGTCATAGTCGCCAGGTGACAGGAAGTCGCCATTCTGTCCCCATTGAACCGCAAACACGGGGCCGGCATTCGCTTGACGCCAGTACCAGAAGCTCGGATCGCCCGAAGCTGCACCGGCACGATAAACCGCGATGTCATCCAAACCGTCGCCGTTATAGTCGCCCAGCACGGTCGGATCGTCGCCGCTCTGTCCGAAAGTTTCTGTTCTCAGAGTAGCAGTCGCACTCTGCAGAATGAACCAGAAAGATGACCCCGGAGCGCCTGGTCTCCAGACCGCTACGTCCGTCTTGGTGTCGGCGTCATAGTTGCCCGGCACGAAGAAGTCGGTCGCGATTCCCCACGGATCGGTCTGGCCGGTAGCCAAACCATTGTAATTGGTGAACCAGGTGACCTGGCCGGTCGGGCCGCCGCCGGTGTTGCGAACAACTACCCAGTCGGTCTTGTTGTCACCGTTCATGTCGATGTAGTTCTGCGTACCGCCCGCAGCCGCCGTCAGCGTCAAACTCGCCGCCGTCACGGTTCCGGTGTCGCCCGCGCCGCGATCGCGGAAACGAAGCGTCCAGGTTCCATTACCCGGAGTCGAAGCGAACGTGGTGTTAAGACTGGTCGTCGCGGGAGGATTGCTCGTCGGACCGGCTACCACCGTGCGGTTGGTGCTGGTCGGAACGGGGTTGGTCGCCGCTGTCGTCCACCAGTTGGCGGCCGCAGTATCGGCAAACGTGTAAGTATTGGCTGTCGAGAGGTCGTTAGCACTTCCCGCGCAAGTA
>DASYKT010000042.1:0-186972 GCA_035995185.1 Pyrinomonadaceae bacterium | reverse complement strand
TAATTCGAGCCAACCGCTGCGAGGCCTGTTCCCGCCTGATTTCTCCTCGCATGTCGCATTGTAAAACCAAATGAAAAACGGCTAAGCGTGAAGTACAGTATTCGGTTCTCCGCCTAAAAACCACGGAACCGCTGCCGCGCGGTGAAACGTCGCCGCGAGTGGACACCCGCCGCCCCAACAGACCAAAAAACAGTTAATAGTGATTAGTGACTAGTGACAGGAGCCTTAGCGGGTTTATCAATTGCCACTAGCTAAAGCTAGTGGTCTGAGATCGCTTTGAAGGGATGGCTTTAGCCGAATTATTTTTGGACTGAAGTCCTTACTTTTATTTATTTGCAACCTGATCCACTAGCTAAAGCTAGTGGCAATTTATAGAGACAAAAACTCCCCTCCTTACGCCCCCATGCTATCGGGGAGGGGGGCGCGGCTCTGCGCGACGGGGTGGTTCTTCCCGTGTGACTCTCTAAACTCTCTAGACTCTATAAACTCTCTGGAACACCGCTTGCTCTATAGAGACCAAAGCGTTAAAGAAACGCATTAAAAAAGTACACGGAGGGTAACAATGGGTTTATTAAGAGGCGGAATAGCGGCGGCAGGCGCGTGGAAACTGGGCGGCGGCATCATCAGCACGATCCTGATCTTTGTACTGCTTTATTGGCTGCTGGGATTCGTTATGAAATAACAGCTGCTTCTAAAAATCGTTGAATAAAAAACACGTGTAATGGCACTCACTTAGTTAATTTTTGTCTTGCTTTTGCACACGCCGTAGCATGCTTCACCACAGCAGTCGGAGCAGGGGATTTCTCCGCATCTTCCGGCTGTATACACACGCCATTGTTCCGGATGGAACCCGATAAAAACTACATTCTCTGCACGTTTGGCGTTGGGGTCTCTTTTTGCCATTGCAACATAATTGAAAAGGAATGCTCGAAATCCTAATCTCAATCGAGTTGTAGGGTTCTCTACGGTAAGCACTTTTGTTTTCAGTACGAGGGACTGTACCTGGTCCAAAAATTCCCCCTCAATAACAATAATAGTATTTGCCGCAGTGGAGATAGTATTTCCGTATCGATAAACTTCTTCGTCATTTAGATAATATCTTAGCTCTTGGTTGAAGCTCTCCCAACCTCTTATTTCCTTGCCGACCATCAACGACAATCTGCTAACTGTACCGGAAGGAAGCTTGGCCGTGAGCTGGGCCAAAGTCTCAGGATTGAGGAGAAAATTATTAGCGGATTCTTTTGTGAGCATCTCCGTTTCTTCCCTGATAATACGCTTGACGGCGTCTTTACCAATGCTCGTTTGGAAGGTGACCGTTTCCTGGCCAAAAACAGTTGTAGCGCTCAGTGCAAAGATAACAAAAAGTTTGTACATTTCTACCCTTTCTTTTCGACCTCGAACGGCTTAGTTTTTCCCAATACGATGAAGCACAAAAACCACGCGGCAAACACACTGACGCCTGCAATAGAATAAAGAAATAACCCGGCCTGCCCTTCCAGTAACTTTATCAGCCCGTCGGTCGGGGAATAGTAATTTAAGGACACCAAAAACGTATATCTTTTTCCCAAAACCCACCCGGCATAAAGTGAGTAAACCAAAAATACGGCCGAAGGCGCGAGAACAAGATATATCCATTCGATCAATGGAGTACGGTACACTTTGGAGGTTACTAAAATCGCGATAATTCCTCCCAAAACCAGCGCCGCCCAGTTTTTGAATTGCTCCGATTGCTTAATTATCTCCGCGTCAACATTCCTGCTGTTTAGGTCGGTATTTTCCGCGGTTACTTTGGAAACAGCAGTCGAATTTTGATAACTGTCGCGAATGCTCTCAATCCTATCGCTGGAATAATAAGCACAAACAGCAATGGAAGAAACCAGCAAGATTAGCCGTACAATTATACTTAAACCGATATTTCGGGGCCAAAAATTTTTAAAAACCCTTCGCGGCATAATTTATTTTTATCTGCTCATCCTATTAAGAGGCATGGGAATCAGGTTCAGCAAACCTTATAGATCTTGGGATTTACGCTTCTTAATTAGCACACCTGACCGTCAAAAGCAAGATTTTTTTGCTGAGAGCATCAGGTGTGCGTTTTTCAGGTTTGTCGTGGTAAGCCGAACAAAATAAAAGCGCCGAGGCTTCGATGTAAATATCCTGGCGATACTCACCGTTCGAAGCTCAGTCAGCGCAGTTAGGTATAGTTAATTTCCGGCACTTTTTATGCCGAATGAAACATTTTCTACATCACCATGCGATAGAGCAGCAGCAGCAAGATCGCGCCGAGGATGGACATTATCCATCCGGCGGCGTACTTCTCACTGCCCCAGATCGCGCGGCCGATAAACGATCCGAGCAGCGATCCGGCAATGCCCAGCAAACAGGTGATGACCCAGCCCATCATGCCCGCGGCGATGGGTTCTTTGCCGGGGATAAGCCATCTCGCGATAGCGCCGACGATCAAACCAAATATTATTTGTCCGATTATATGGATCACAGTTTTTTCTCCTTAAAATGAAAGATCCGTTGATGCAAAATTTCTTTTCTTTTTACGATATAACTCTTTTACCGCACATCGGGCAAAACCACAAGTATCTTGCGGCAAAGAAAAGACGCGGGCGGGCATTTTGAACCCAACCGCGCCTTTCTTTCTGCCGGAGCTGCTAAACGTCTAACCGCGACTATTTATTAGCCGTTTAGCCTGCCCGACCAGATCTATGAATTCGCCGCGATAACCGTTCAGGTCATTGCTGCGAGCCGTATTTGCCAGGTCCACCACGCTGCCGATGTTGGCATTGCCTTTGTAGCGCGAATCGCGCAGCAGCAAACCAAACTCAACCACCGACGCGGCAAACTTCAGATTCTCCGAAGCATTGGCGATGTCCTGGGCGTTGTCCATCATACCGACGGTGAGCAGTTTGCTCTGTTCTTCCTTCGGTTCTTTGTAGCGCAGCTTGACGGAAAGAAGCTCGCTGTTAAAACGCGTGTCGGTCGGCTGAACCTTGGAATATTTCAGCTCGATGCCGTCGTTCTCTACCTTTTCGCCGGCGGGCACGATTTCGTAGATAGCGGTGACGGTATGTCCGGCGCCGATCTCACCGGCGTCCTTGCGGTCGTCGTCAAAATCGCGATTGGCGAGCACCCGGTTTTCGTAACCGAGCAGACGGTAGCCCGCGACTTTGGCCGGGTTGAATTCGACCTGGATCTTCACGTCCTTGGCGATGGTATAGAGCGTGCCGGCGACCTGCTCGCCCAGCGCTTTGCGCGCTTCTTCCTGCGTGTCGATATAGGCATAGTTGCCGTTGCCTTTGTCGGCCAGTTTTTCCATCATCGAATCGTTGAGATTGCCGCTGCCAAATCCCAGGACGGAAAGAAAGATGCCGCTCTTGCGTTTGGCTTCGATCAGGCTGACGAGTTCGTTGTCGTTTGTCAGCCCGACATTAAAATCGCCGTCGGTGGCCAGGATCACGCGGTTGTTGCCGTTCTGGATAAAATTTTCCTGCGCGGCCTGATAAGCAAGCTGAATTCCCGCTCCGCCGTTGGTCGAACCGCCGGCCTCGAGACGGTCGATGGCGTTAAGAATATTTTGCTTCTGATTGCCGGGCGTGGAAGGCAAAACCAAACCGCTGCTTCCGGCGTACACGGCCAGCGCCACGCGGTCGTTAGGTTTGATCTGGTTGACCAGCATTTTCAGGCCCTGTTTGACCAGCGGAAGCTTGTCGGGTGAATTCATCGAGCCCGATACGTCGATCAGGAAAACAAGGTTCGACGGCGGCGTGTTATCAAGCGCCACCTTTTTTCCCTGCAGGCCGATCATCGCCAGGCGGTGCTTGCCATTCCACGGGCAGGAAGCGGTTTCGGTCGATACGGAAAAAGGCACGTCGCCGAGCGGCTGGGGATAGCTGTAGTCGAAATAGTTGACCATCTCTTCGATACGGACGGCGTCTTTCGGCGGAAGCTGGCCGTCTTTGATAAAGCGGCGGACGTTGCTGTAGGCCGCGGTGTCGACGTCGATGGAAAAGGTAGAGAGCGGGGCCTTGGATGCTTCGAGAAACGGGTTTTCATTTATCTGCGCGTAACGCTCTGTGTTAATTGTTTCGTCTTCGTAATCGTAAGGGCTGGCAACGGCTTTCGCCACGGAGTTGGCCGCAGAAAGTGATCGGTCTTCCATGGCATAAGGAGCGGGCTCACCGGGGCTGCCGGCTTTGTTGGCGTTTAGAGACGCCTGGTTTCCGGAACTGCAGGCGGAAAGGAAAATAGAAAAAAGTAAAGATAATGAAATTAGTGTTTTGATCGGGCTGATGGCTTTCATTGAAATTCCTCCAAATTTCAAACTCAAAGTAGAGACAACTTGTTGTCTGGACATAGAACGCCGCCTCTTAGAAAAACTTGCAACAAAAAAACCGCCGTGAAGCGGTTTTTCTGAAAAATAATTTCAAGCAGTTTTTAGCGGTTCTCCTGCACTACTACCGGGAGCATGTCTCCGATCTTATAAGCCAGATTCGTCCCGGCATTTGCCCTTGTCCAGACCGAGGCGCTGGCATAAAGGTTTCGCTGCACGTCGGTACAAGTTCCGCAGTCGAACGAGTTTTCGATCACGATAGAAGGGTCTTTTCTAAAAAACGGGCTGACGATGCGGACGGGAGCGCTTGTCCAACCGGGATCAGACTTGTCCCATTTGTTGAATCGGAGCTGAAGCCAGATCGCTTTAGGCGGTTCTTTATCACTGAGCCATTCCAATTTAATGCGGGTTTTCACGGTCCGCGACCTCACATTGGCCTCGATATATTGGATACGGACCTGCATATCCTCAGGAGTGTAGCCGAAATCATCTCCCATCAAGGTTAAAGGCTCGGCCGTCGAGACGCACCTGGCGCTCATCACCCGGCCGCAATCAGGCTCGCCGGTATAGCTGAAATATTCATACGTAAAGACCGAAAGCCCAACTATTGCAATAAATATGATGATTCCAAAGATATGCTTGCTCATAAATAAAATACCTCGCCGACTATTGAACGAAATTCCGACCCCTTTTTGCAAAAAATCTTTTCCCTGTTCAAATATGATGCAGGTTTGCCATTTCGGGCTCGCCGTTCTACTCTTAAAGTTTATGAAAAAGGTCGGATTCGTCAGCTTAGGCTGCCCGAAAAATTTAGTCGATAGCGAGGTGATGATGGGCCAGCTCAAAGCTGCCGGCTATGAGATCGTCACTGACGCCGCCGAGGCCGAGACCGTGGTGGTCAATACCTGCGGCTTTATCGAATCCGCCAAGCAGGAATCTATCGACGCCATTCTGGAAGCGTCTCGGCTGAAAACCGAAGGCAAAGCGCAGCGATTAATTGTCGCTGGCTGCCTGGTCGAACGCTATCGCGACGACCTGCGGTCTGGCATGCCCGAGGTCGATGCCTTTATCGGCACCAGCGAGATCGGCCGAATTCTGGAAGTTTCCGATCCGAAAAATAACCCGCTGGATATGCCCTATTATCCGGTCGGCAACAAAACGGCGACCTATCTCTACGACGAAAACACGCCGCGAATTCTGGCCACCCCGTCTTACACCGCTTTTATAAAAATTGCCGAGGGCTGCGACCGCCCGTGCGCGTTTTGTTCTATCCCGTCGATGCGCGGCTCGTTCCGTTCGCGGAGGTTTGGTTCGATCGTCAAAGAAGCGCAGGATCTGGTGAAACAGGGCGTAAAAGAATTGGTGCTGGTGGCGCAGGATTCTTCGCGCTATGGCGAAGACCTGGGCGAGGTCGATGCCCTGCCCCAATTGATCCGCGCGCTCTGCGAAATAGAAGGCGCTGAATGGGTGCGCGTGATGTACACCTACCCGACGCATATCAGCGACGAATTTCTTGCCGCGATCGCGGAAAATCCCAAGGCCGTTAAATATTTGGATATGCCTCTGCAGCACGCTTCGCGAAATGTCTTGAAGCGAATGAAGCGCGGCGGCAATCGTGAGAGCCTGGAAAAATTAATTAAGCGCGTGCGCGAGAAAGTTCCCGGCATCGCCATCCGCACAACATTTATCGCGGGCTTTCCCGGCGAAACCGAAGAAGATTTCGAAGAGTTGATGGCGTTCATCAAAAATTGCGAGTTCGACAACCTCGGTGTTTTCACTTACTCCGACGAAGAAGGCACGCCCGCTTTTGAGCTCGATAATAAAGTCCCGGAAAAGACCGCCAAGCAGCGCCGCAACGCTCTGATGAAAGAGCAGGCGAAAATTTCCAAACGCAAAAACAAGGCCAAGATCGGCGAGACTTACCGCGTCCTGTTCGAAGGCGTCTCGCAGGAATCGGACCTTCTCTGGCAAGCGCGCCTGGAAGGCCAGGCAGCCGAGATCGACGGCTATATTTTAATTAACGACGCTCCCGAAGGATTAAAACCTGAAGTCGGCGCTTTTTATCAGGTGAAGATCACCGAAGCGCAGGAATACGATCTGATCGGCGAGATCGTATAACTACTCCCAAATTCAGACAGCATTTCAGCGCCGTGCATTTATCGCCCTGACTATTCCTATCCCCGCTCCGATCACACCGGCAGCAATAAGTATCACTCCCAGCACGTTGATCACCGGGGCGGCAGGATCGAAAATGGTGCTGCCGCATTTGATACACCACCACTTTCCGTTAATGAATATTATTAAACCGCCGATGATGATGAACCATACCCATAGAAATCTATAAGGCAGGTTAAACCACCAGGATTGTTGATTTTGAATGATCCGTTTTAAATCGGGCATTACGCCTATGCGATCGGCAGCAGGATCTTTACTGGCTGTATTTTGAACGGGATCGCTCAAGAGCACACGCATCGTGTCGGGATCGTAACGGGAGGCCCCGATAAGAGCGCGCCATGATTGCAGCAGCAGCGCCGCACCGGTGACTATCGAAGTGGCCCCGGAAGTGCCGTTGAAATCTGGTGTATAGGCGTGAGTGTCCGTTATGAGAGGCCCGCCCGCCGTATCGATATTTTCTCCCCAGGCATAACAATCGATGCGGCTGCCGAAATTCGAAAACCAAAGCCGCGCATGCGGGACCGCGGAACTTGCCGCGCCCACTATAATAGCTCCAGAATCGAGAAAATCAGCGCTGTTCCTGTTCAGAATATGCTTGTTGTTAATGTCCTGAAATGCGTCGAGATCTACAGAGCCATTCCCTCCCGCTTCGACAACCACTATACCTTTAGAGACCGCCATTTGGATGACGGCTAAGTTCACCGGGTAGACTTCTACCGGAACATTGATAAGGCCTGCCGGAGCAGAATAAAGGGTCGAGGTTTCGAGCAACAGGATATCGCCAAAAGACATCGTCATCGCCGCGCTTAAAATGGCCTCTGCCGTGCTGTATATAGAACTTGTGCGCCACTCCGAAACCACGCGCGTATCGCAGGCCGGAGCGATACCCACGCCTCCGATAGTATTATCAACGGCCACCACCACGCCCAGCACCGCCGTGCCGTGCCAGAAATCGTCATCCTTGCTTATTCCGGAGATGATGGTGATATTCTTGGCGGCAAGATCTTCGTGGTCCAGCATCCAGCCGCGTTCCAGATCGACAAACCCGGCGCCGCTGCCGTCGATACCGTTATTCCAGGCCCATCGGGCATCTATCCCGGCCGGGGCAGCATTAAGATAGCCCTGCAAAGGGCTGCGCGGATCGTCAGAAGGATCAACCGACGGAAGCGGCGCCGGAAGAGGTTCGGCATAGGCGATCTCAACATTCGGCCACTCCGCCGCCATTTTCGCGACCTTCTCCGGATCCACGCTGCCCGGACATTCGATCGCATAATACAAGGTAAGGTCCGGTGTGCTCGCCGGGGTCTTGAGATGTGAAGGCCGCTGCATAAGACCTCTTAACGACGATTCGTCAAGAGTCGAGAAATAAGGAGCAAGCGTGACTCCCTCAAAGGCGCTGGTGAGACTGTTCCATTCGCTTGCCGACTGTTTTGCAAACTCACCGGCAGCTTCTGCTGAATAAGGCAGCTTGACGCCGGGTTTAAATTTGATCACCACACGCCGTTTGTAATCCGCGGGCAATTCCGCGGCGTACGATACTTCATTTTTAATTATGGTCATAATTTCTCCAAAAGAAATCCTCTAAAAAAAGCGCTCTTGTTAAGATCATCAGCGACCGGCGAATGTCATTCACCCGCTGTCCGTTCTATCAACAGACAGCGGGCAGATGACTATTTGTTTATGCCTTACAGAACGGTATCTGATCGTAGAGGCCGCTGTGATTCCAGTCCCCCGTTGTCAGAAGTATTTCCACATAGAGCTTTACTATATAAGCGCATTTCTGCAAATCGCCTACCGTAAAGCCGTTAACGGCGGTTCCGAAATGATCTTCGCCGGGCGAAGCAGGGGCCGGCAAAGTAAAGCTGTACGGCCCGCCAGGCCCGTCCATACTGATCGAGACGCCACCCAGATTGGGGTGCGCCGCGGTAAAGAGAACGTCCAGGTCGTTAGTTATTCCGGAGCATCCCGCCAGGATCATTTGAGCGATATCGACCATCCCTACGCCGTTTGCCACCGGGAAAGTAGGCATCCATGAAGGATGATTCTTTGTCTTGTAAATGGTGTTTTCGATGGCCACTTTCTGACAAATACCCGCCTGTGTGCCGGCGGCCGCCGTGCCCTGCTCGCGGACCAGCATACGGATGGAAAAGTATTTGTCCTTTACCAGCGCGATGCCCGTCGAGGTGACACTGTTTCCGGCCACGAGCGTGGTCGGTGCGATAAGATCGATGACCGGCCAGGCTGCGATGCTGGTGGTATCGAGCCTGATCATGTCTCCACTGGGAGTGAAATATCCCACCGGCCCCAGAGGGCTGCTGGTTTCCTGCGGCACCTGGATCCAATCACCCTGCGCGTCGCTAAACACGCTGGCGGAAAGTTCCCCGACCCCCGCGGCGCCGACAACATAATCAAGCGCTTCGATCGGATTGGGATCGGTCGCGGGAAACGCCGGGTTTGCTCTTTCCAGCTTGCCGATATAGGTCTTGCCTACCTGGCCGATGCCGACCTTTGCCCAGGGGCCCGTCGGCAGACCGGCCGAATTAAGCGGCCTTACCTCAAACCGGTACTCCATCGGATTGCCGTTAAATTTCTTTGACAAAATTCCGTTCAGCCTCACGGTTGAGAAAAAGGCGCGGTCGCCGCTATTTGTCAGCCCATCGCCTGCCGGAGCGCTGCCGACCGCGGTGGAATAGTTATATACCCCTAAGTGAGAAAAGAACGGCAGCGGTTCGGGATCGTCAGGCACGTCACCTTCTTTTACGCAGAGCGTAACGCAGAAACAATGGCCGACATTTTCCCGGCCGGCATCCCTTCCACGCGAAGGCGGTTCTACCAGCAAAGGCGCCCCTGTAAGGGTTTCCACTCTGAAATAAAGGTCCGGGCCGCTGGTGAGTTCAACGTTCCAGAATGTGCCCGGTTCGAATTGAGGTTTGGTGTAGTAAATGTGAAATTGCCCGGCACTATTGGTAATAGCGGACCCGAGCATGTCGTCCTGCAGCCAATCCCGGTCAAAGGCGATCACCTTTACGCCGGGGATCGGTTTACGGCGATCCTCACAAAGCAAGACCCGGCCGCAGATAACCCACAGGCCGAGGTACGACAGGATCAGGCACCACCATCTATACGGCAGGCAGTATTCCCATCCCCAAACCAATTGGTCTTCGATCCTGCGCCATTGCGGTTTAAGCACCGTGATCGAAAATTGGACCGGCTTTTCGGTTTTGATCTTTTCTTCTTCACCGACGGAATCTACATAGACGTCTACTTCGAAAGCGCCGCCGTCATAATTTAGCTTTTCGCTCAGCTCAAAGCTGTAGTTTCCTTCGGCGTCTGTTTCGGCCTCCGCGATCAATAACGATTGCTTGGCCTTGATCGCTTTATCGTCAAGAATGGCAAATGTATCTTTCGCGTTCGCAACTGCGCGGTCGATGACATTGTCGCTGCCATCGAGCCGGTAAAGCCTGACTTTGACAAATCGCAGCGGGTTCCTGCATTCGGAACAAATATAACTGCAAAGTCTTCCTCTAAATATGTAACTCATGTTGCAAGGTCCTCCATGCAGGGGGGAAATCGGGTTAATGAAATGAAGAAGGCCGTTTTTAAATAGAGCTCGAGGGAGAGTTCCAAAATAGCGCTCTTTTCAACCACGGATTTGGCTGGTATCTATTTATGAGTTTTTTGTTTATTTGTTACACGAGGAATAATTCTTTAGGCATTAAATGTTTATCGCCCGCGAGCATGAAACCCGAGGGCGATAAATTATCGAAAAGCAGTATGCTCTTTTAGACAAACTGCGAAAGGCGGAAGCTTATTCTTCTGCGCAGGCTTTTGAAAGCCCCGACTCCGAGAGTGGAATTACTGAATGTCACCGCAGCGTCAGGAAAACAGTTTTCCTTGTACATATCTTCAATGACCTGGGCCATAGCTTCTTTATTGAAATCGAACCAACGGGTTTTGCCCCTGGTCGCGAGCTCTTCCTGCCACTTATAAGCATCGTTGCCATAGACCGCCTGCGCGCCGAGCGCGTCCATCGTATATCGCACGCCGAGATGCTGGTATTGCCACACGTGTGTGCATTCGTGGACGAGAGTGTGCAGCGTGTTATCGCTCTTCATGTATATCGTATTACCCAGCGTAAAAGGCCTTTCATTGAGACCGAAGAGGCCGCTCCATCCCTCGATCAGGCGGATGTTATAAAGCGCCAGCGAGTGGTTAAAGACCTTGCTCAGCTCGTCTTCTTCCGCTTTGGTCAGGCTTCGTTCAAAGCTCTGCAGGTAGAATATCCTCTGGACCAGTGCCAGCGCATGCCCCGCCGCCACGATGACCGGGCCTACCAATCCCGAGAGAATATCGACCAACCCTTTGAGCATCATGGACGGGGTCGCCGCGATGGCTCCGCCGATTATTCTGATCAGCCCGCCCGCCACGCCCGCGGGTACGGCCGCCACAAGTTTGAGCGCCGCGGCCAGTAAATTGGTGATGCCGGAAAATATTCCGCCCAGCCATTTTAAGATCCATCCGCCGACCGAACCGGCCTTGTTTCCAAGCGCGCTCAGCCCGAGTTGAATGCTGTTTCCTAACGATTCGACCAGGTCGGTGACAAAATCAACCGCCGTTTCTATTATTGCCTGAACCACCATCGCCAGAGTGTCTACGATACTGCTGGCCGTTGTGCTATAGCTCATTTTCTTCTAGCTCCTTTAAATTGGGAAATGTATAATTTTTTCAACAAACATAACCGGGAGAATTTATTCGCGCCATCTGCTCACGCAAAAAATTGCGGCCCGAACGCATTTCAGCGGTAATGATTTCAATTAATTTCAGAACGTAGCAGGGGGCTTATTACAGATTCGATAAAACTATGTGGGATATCACAATCGTGTCATCCGGTTCTCTGTTGTTAAGTAGTAGACGTATCATTAGCGCACCATTTGCGGAAGAATATATTGCGGCAGTAAAGATTAACTTTTTAAAGTAAAAAAGCTGTTAGCTGATAGCCAAATTATTTCGGCTCAGCACGCTTTATGAATATGCGCGTATCGGCGGTATAATCCTAGACGACTCAAACTGCTCAATGAACAACCCTGAAAAAACATCACCGTCCGGTTTTGCGGACTATTTCTCTATCGCCCTTTCAACCTTCGGCGTGGGCTATCTGCCGGTAGCGCCGGGGACGTGGGGTTCGGCGGTCGCGGTAGGCATTTACCTGCTGGTGCGATGGGCGGCGCTTAGCTTGACGCAATGCGCGAGCGAATATTTCGGCTGGCACAAAGAGACGGCCGGGGCCTGGCTGGAGTTTGTTTTGCTGCTGGCTCTTTTGCTTTTTATTCTGCTGGGCATCTGGGCGGCGGGCCGGGCCGCAAAACTTTTCGCCGATAAAGACCCCGGCAAGGTGGTGGTTGACGAACTGATGGGGCAGTTCCTGGTGTTTTTCTTTGTTCCGCTGGCGATTTCCTGGTGGATGATCCTGGCCGGATTTTTATTGTTCCGCCTCTTTGATATCTGGAAACCTTACCCGATAGATTCGCTGCAGGACCTGCCCGGCGGTTTGGGCGTCTGCGCGGACGATATTCTGGCAGGAGTTTACGCCGGCATTTGCCTGGCGCTGATCCAGGCGCTAAGCATGAGCTTTTAAGATCACATTCGATCTTCTATGCTGGTCCGATCTCCGTGCATCGGAACATCGAAGGTTTCGTGAAGGTTTTCGTTCGGTGCGGGCAGATCTTCCCCGGAATTTCCCACCCAGCCGCGCCGCCAAAAATAAATGAACAATCCCAAACCCACCACCAACATTAAGCCGAGCGTGAAATAATAGCCATAAGAGGTTTTCAGCTCAGGCATATTGTCAAAATTCATGCCGTATATTCCCGCGATCAAAGACAGCGGCAGCATGATAGCCGAAAAAACAGCCAGCACTTTCATCACGTCATTGGTCCGCGTGGCGATCACGTTAAAATGAATATCCATTAGCCCGCCGACCAGATCGCGGTAGCCTTCCGAGAGGTCGCTGATCCGCTGCAGGTGGTCATAGACGTCGCGATAAAACGGCAGATCTTCTTCCTCGATAAAAGGAAAATCCCCGTGAGCAAACTTGTAAAGCACGTCGAGCTGTTTTGAACTTATCCGGCGCAAACGCGCGACCGAGCGCCGCAGGTTCATTATCTCGCCCAGCATTTCGTTGCTGCCTTTTTTCAGGCGGAAGATGCGCTCTTCCATTTCATTTATCGAATGGTCGTAATCGTCGATCACCGGCATATAAAGATCGACCAGCTCATCAAGAATGCGGTTGAGCAGATACGAGGCGCCCCGCTGGCAAATGAAAGGGCTGCTGGTGATCTGGCGTTTTACATTATTGATACTGTGAAAACTTTCGTGATGATAGGTGACGACGTAGTTCTTTCCCAGGTACCCGTCCAATTCCTTGGTGGTAAAATTGCCGGACGCGGTTTCTCCCGGGCGCACGCCGTGAACGATAAAGAAAAGGTAGTCAGGGAACACTTCGACTTTGGGCTGGTTGCGGGTTTCCCGCGCGTCCTCGATGGTGAGCGGGTGAAAATCGAACACATCGGCAAGAACGATCTCCTCTTCCTTGTGCGGGTGCTCCATATCCACCCAGATGACGTTGTTTTCGTCCTTTAACAGATCCGGCAGGTCTTTGGCCGAAAAGCCTTTTTCCACGCGTCCCGAGTTATTACGATACAAGTAGATTTCCATCTGATTTTTAAGCCGCCGTCTCCCAGTGATTTCATCATCAGGATAGTGGTTTCTTATCTCAATATCAACGCGAAGGAGCGCGAAATACAAATCGAAATTGCCTTTTTCCCGAAAAGCCAAACTTGAATTATTATTTATTCGTACGATCTAATATGAACGTGGAAAATATTTCCCTTAAAGTAGAAAACGTCACCAAACGTTACGGTGATTTCACAGCGGTCGACCACATCAGTTTTGATGTCCGCGCCGGGCGCATCTTCGGCTTTCTCGGCCCCAACGGCGCGGGAAAGACCACCACCATCCGGATGATCGTCAATATCACGATGCCCGATGAAGGCACGATCGAGCTCCTCGGCCAGCGGATGTCGTCGAAGCTGCAGGACCGCATCGGTTACTTGCCGGAAGAACGCGGCCTTTACAAAAAAATGCGGATCAACGAACAGCTGCGCTATTTTGCCGCGCTCAAAGACGTCCCGCAGAAACAAGCCGACGAACGCATCGACTATTGGCTCGACCGTTTCGAACTCAGCTCGTGGAAAACAAAAAAAGCCTCCGACCTGTCAAAAGGAATGCAGCAAAAGATCCAGTTCATCGCCGCGGTCTTGCACGAACCGGAAGTGATAATTTTGGACGAACCTTTTTCCGGCCTCGACCCGATAAATGTCGAGCTGCTGATCGATATTGTCAGCGAGCTTAAGACCAAAGGGAAAACCATAATCTTTTCCACTCACCAGATGGAAACCGCCGAACGTCTTTGCGATGACATCATTCTTATCAATAAATCTCATAAAGTTTTAGGCGGCACTTTGCGGCAGGTAAAGGAAAGCTATGGCAAGGACCGGCTCGCTCTGCGCTCGACGGCGGGCGACGACGTTCTGCAAGGTTCCGGCATGGTCGCAAAAGTTACCCGGCATGCGGACGAGCGCGAATTGCTGCTGACCAAAGACGCGGATGCGCAAAAGTTACTCAAGCTTCTGATAGATTCCGGCGCCGAAGTGACCAAGTTTGAAATAGCGGAGCCCAGCTTGAACGATATTTTTATTGAGGCAGTAAACAAGTCCGGTTATTAATATGCGTAAACTTTTAGCGGTCACCAAGCGTGAATATTTTAAGATCGTCTGGACGAAAACTTTTATTGTCTCCACCCTGCTGGCGCCGGTCTTTATGGTGGCGGTCAGCGTGCTGCCGATGCTGCTGATCACCATGCAGGGCGACGCGATACGCTTGGCGATCGTCGACCCTTCCGGAAGGATCGCCCCGAGGCTGCACCAGAACCTGTCCCCGGAACGGCAGCTGGAAAATTTCCGCGAGGCCGTGAAAGATTCTTCCTACAAAGACCTGAATGCTTCGCAGGATGAGAAGATGAAGCGCAGCGCCCAGCAGATCGGCGGCAATTTCGTGCTGGAAGACGTGCCTGCGGACGGAAAAAGCGAAGAGCAGGTCCGCGCCGAACTTATCGCCAGGATCAAGGAAGACAAGCTGGATACTTTTCTGATCGTGCCCGCCGAACCTGACCGGCCCGACGCGAAACTGGAACTTTTTTCGCGCAACCCCGGCGACATCATCACCAAAGAGGTGCTGACCAAAGCGCTCGAGGACGCGGTGCGCTCCGACCGGCTGACGAAAGCGAACATAAACGAAACTCAGTTAAAAGAACTCAACCAAAAAGTTAATATAGAGACGACCAAGGTTAGCGAAAAAGGTTTGGAGAAAGATCCGGGCTGGGGATTCGGCATCGGTTTTGCGATCGGCATTCTGATCTATGTCACGCTCGCCATCTACGGCGCGGCCATCTTGCAGGCGATAATCGAAGAAAAGGAAACGCGCATCGCCGAAGTTTTATTTTCCTCGGCCAAGCCGTTCGATCTGATGATGGGAAAATTGCTGGGCGTGGGCCTGGCGGGAATGACCCAGGTGGCTATCTGGACATTTTCCGCCCTGATCCTGCTGACTTCCGGCGTGGCGCTTTCATTGGCCGGCGGCGCGGATGTTTCTCTTCCTAATCTTTCCGTAGCTTTTGTTCTCTATTTTCTTCTTTTTTTCCTGCTGGGATTTTTTATGTACGCGACCATTTATGCCGTGATCGGTTCGATGGTCACCACTCCACAGGAAGGCCAGCAGCTTGCCTTTCCGCCGGTCCTGATCCTGATGATCGGTTTTTTCAGTATGTTTGCCGTGATCAGAGACCCTAACTCGGCCTTCTCTTTTTGGGTATCGGTGGCCCCGTTCACTGCGCCGATCGTTATGCCCGTTCGCATCGCGATCGAAACACCGCCGCTCTGGCAAATAGCTTTTTCTGTTTTCTTAAATGTGGCGACGATAGTGGCGCTGGTTTGGTTCGCCTCCAGGGTTTACCGCATCGGGATGCTGATGTACGGCAAGCGCGCGACCATTCCCGAAATGTGGCGGTGGGTTTGGCAAAAATAGTAATTTCAATTTTCATGAGTAAGTTGGCCTCAATCTATGTCTATAGAGATCGAGAAAAAATATCTCCTGACTGCCGACGAGCGCTCTAACCTTGTCCTTGCCCTCAAAGAGACGGATGTCAAATTTGTCGGAGAAGACTTTGAGGAAAATATTATTTTCACCGGCGGGATCTTGAATGATAAACAAGCGGTTCTTCGCCTGCGTCGGATCGGTGAGAAAACATTGCTTACATACAAAGAAAGACTTCCCACTCAGTCAGGCATCAAGCATCAGATAGAACACGAAACCATGGTGGAAGATTTTGCTGCCGCCCTGCAAATATTCGAATCGCTGGGGTTTACCCGCTCGCTGGTCTATGAAAAGAAACGCCGGACCTGGCGGTTTGACGATGTCGAGGTCGTGCTGGACGAGCTGCCTTTCGGGCTTTATATGGAAATTGAAGGCACTGTAGAAGCGATAGAAAAGACTGAAAAGCTACTTGGCATTGAGACCCTTGAAGCTGTCCATGAAACCTATCCTCAATTGACCGCGAGATCCGGCAAACGAAACGGTGAGGTGATCGAGGCGCGATTTGATAAATGAGCCGGATAATCCCGTGCATTTTTCGTCTCACAGGTCAGGTCACAATAAGATCAAGCCCGGTTAAATTAGCGGTCAAAAGATATCTTTTACAAAATCTTAAAAACAGATACAAGTAGCATTCACCACATCACAATCACATCCCGTCGGACAATCCGGCGTATCGGTGCAGGATTCGCACACTTGGCAGTGATGGTTACAAAAATTCAGCGAATTATAACAACGCTGGCAATTAGTGGTGCAGGTATTCATACAGATATTAAAATCCGTCAAACATGATTGGCAGCAGGGAGCAGCGTGGACCGTTCTCACCGATGCCGAATTGCCGTAAATAAACCAGCCCAAAGAAATTGAAAGAACGGCCAGAACCACTATCTTTCTTAAAAGTGTTTTGTTTATCATGTCATACTCCTTTTTACCGGGATCAAGTTGCCAAACGGTAGCGCTTCAGTAGGTGTTTGCCTATAAAGCCTAATTCTAAAATATTGAGCCGCTGAGTTAAAAAGATCGGCGTTACCGGAACTCGATCTATACCGACAAACTCTTTAATTGTTTGAAAAGAGATTCGGTCTGCTCCCGCGAAGGTTCAAAACTTTCCGACGTGTCTATCAAATAATCGGCGTATTTCTTTTTCTCTTCCTGCGGCATTTGCGTAGCGATCCGCCGCTGGGCTTCCTCGCGGCTGAGAAAGTTTCGCTTTATCAATCGTTCGACCTGCACTTCGGGCCGGCACCACACCACCACCAGTTTGTCGAATCTCTTGCTGCCGCCGGATTCGATCATCAAAGCCGCGTCGATCACCGCGACACCGTCAGGGTCTTCCGCCTCTTTTTCCGCGAGCCATTTATTTTGCTCTTCGATCACCAGCGGATGAACGATCGAATTAAGCATCTGTCGTTTTTCTTCGTCGGCAAAAACTATCGCGCCCATTTTCTTGCGGTCAAGCTCGCCATTTTCCTGAAAAACTTCCACGCCGAAGGCCTCGCGTATTTCCACCCACCCGCTGGTGCTGGGCTTTACCACGTCGCGGGCCACGTTATCGGCATCGAGCACATGACAGCCCAGTTCCGCCAGCACCTGGCAGACAAAGGTCTTTCCTACCGCGATCGAACCTGTTAAGCCGACTTTTAGCATTTGTATCTTTCTTCTATATCTTTCTGCGCCGCTTGGCGGCGGTGACAGTGTTTTTCATCAGCATCGCCACAGTCAGCAATCCGACGCCGCCCGGAACGGGCGTAAATTTACCGGCGATCTTTTTCGCCTCAGCCGGATTTACATCGCCCACCAAAGTGAATCCTCGTTTTGCGATCGCCGCCAACCGCTTGTCGATCTCGCCGTCATCAAAAAGCGCGCGCGCCGCCGCTTCGTCTTCAACCTTATTCATGCCTACATCGATTACCACCGCGCCCGGTTTGATATGTTCGCCGCGGATAAAACCCGCGCGCCCGATCGCCGCTACCAGAATATCAGCCTGGCGTGTCATTGATACTAGATTTTTTGTGCGGGAGTGGCAGATGGTAACGGTCGCATCATTTTGCAGCAGCAGCTGGGCCATGGGTTTGCCCACTATGTTGCTGCGCCCGACGACTACCGCATGCGCTCCTGCTATCTCGATGTTGTTATGCCTTAAAAGCTCGATGATCCCGGCAGGCGTACATGGAGCTAAAACACCTTGCCCGGAAACCAGCCGTCCGACGTTCATCGGGTGAAACCCGTCCACATCTTTTTCCGGGTCTATCGCTTCCAATATTTCTTTTTCATCCAGCCCTTTGGGCAGCGGCAGCTGCACTAGAATCCCGTCTACTTCATTGCGCTTATTTAGAGAATCTATCAGCGAAAGCAGTTCTTCCCGGGTGGCATTCGCGGAAAGCGCGTGATGTTCAGAGATAAGCCCGAGTTCCTGTGAGGTCTTGATCTTATTTCCCACATACACGGCGGACGCCGGGTCGTCACCGATCCGCACGGCCGCTAAACACGGGCGGAAACCGTGCTCGGCTTCCAGCCTGGCCACTTCGGCCGCGACATCACGCTTGATCGCATCTGCCGTCTCAGCGCCGCCTAAAATTTCCGCGGTGTTTGGACTGCTCACCTCTGCTGAATTCATATGTTCAATTTTAGCCGAATTACGTTCATCTGTTAATTTGGCGCTTCCGAAAACTGAGCTAAAATGAAACCGGCCGCACGGGCCCGAATAGATACCGGTTAAAAATATATGAATTCCATTCGTTTGATCTGCTTGCTGGCAATATTTGGCTTCTGCGCCCCGGGCATCTTTTCTCAGCTTCAGCCCGCCGACGCCGCCGGGAAGATCAAAAGAGATATTCAGAACAAGAATTACGCCGACGCTATCACGACATTAGATCAGCTGCAGAAAGAGAACGGCAGATTATTCCGGCTTAATAATTACGATTACCTGTTGGCGCGCCTGTTAGAAAAAACCGGAGATGAAGCAGGCGCCGCGGCCGCCTACCAGGCGGTCGTTAAGAGAAATTCGCTGCTGAGCGAATATTCGCTGTGGCATCTTTCCATGCTGATGCGGGCCGGCGGTAATATGCTGCTGGAAAGGCTGTATCTAAAACAGCTGCTCGCGGTTTCCGCCGACAGCCTGCTGCAGGACGCGGCGCAATTGCGGCTGGCGCAAAGTTATTTCGACAGCGGCGATCTGCCCGCTTCTATCACGTCCCTAAAAAAGATCAAATTTTCATCAACGGGATCGGCCTTTATCCCGGTTTCAGCAGATCCTATTTCCGGGAATTTGACCGAAAATAACCCGCGCGTACGCGAAGCGCTCGTTTTGCTCGGCCAGGCTTTTGCGCAGAGCGGCCGGATCAGCGACGCCCGCGAAGTTTTCGCCCGCATCTGCGATCGGCTTCCAAACCCGGCAGCGCCGGATGATCTTGCTCTGGCGGCGGCGCGCGCTTTGGATGAACTCGATAGCCGGCAAAACACGGCCGCGCCGGCCACACAGGTTGAAGTTTCCGAAAGCGAACACCTTAAACGTGCTTTGATCTATCAATTCAACCGCGATTTTGCGGCCGCGCGTTCTCATTACAACGCCGTGGTCGAGCGTTTTCCACAAGGTCAGAACGTGCCCGATGCGATGTTTCAGATCGGCAGAGGCTTAGTGCAGGAAGGACTTTTTGACGACGCCATTCCGTGGTTCGAGCGCATCCAGATCGAGTTTCCCGATCACGCGATCTCCGCGGAAGCGTTGAACCAGGCCGCTTCGGCCTATGCGCGGACAAGAAAAACGAACGAGGCAGTTTCCCGCTATCAGAAATACATCGCGGTTTATCCGGAAAAGGAAAATTTCGAGCGCGCGTTCTTAAACATTATCGATACCTGGCGCGACGAAGCGGAATTTACCCGCGCCCTGGAGTGGACCGAAAAAACTCAGGAACGGTTTAGCGGCAAAACGGCCGGGGCGGTGGCGATCTTTTCGCGGGCGCGGATACATCTATCGCAGAATGACTGGGGAAGAGCGTTGGCGGCGCTGGAAGAATTGCGCGAACAACCCGATCTCGGCGGCATCAAGATCTCGGGCGGTACTAACAAGGAAGAAGTGGCTTTTCTTCACGCCTTCACGTTAGAACATCTGGGGCGCTTTAACGAGGCGATAAATGAGTACCTCGAGATACCTGAAGGTCGCAACGGGTATTATGGCTGGCAAGCGACCGACCGGCTAAAAGCGTTGGCCAAAGATCCTGACCAGGGGCTGATCATCACCCGAAAGCTGGCGGAGCTCAGATCGCACGCCGGCCGGGCTATTGAACAAAACCAGCCTGACGCGGCCCGCAAAGCCACGCAAAACGCTCTGCGTCTGACGGACGACCCGGCCACAAGGGCCAACTTGCTCGATATACTCCGGCGCGCTTATGCACTGCTGCCGGAATATAACATCGGCTTTTCACTGCGGGAATCCAAAGCGGGCCGATCGGAGATCATTAAAGAAAAGCGGCGCGGCGCGGAAGGAGAAAATTTGCACCGGGCCCTTGCCGACGAACTGTTGTTTCTTGAACTGTATGACGAAGGCGCTCCGGAACTCGAGACCGCCCTGCGGGAAAACCGCTCGCCCGCTCCTTTCAGGCCGGGCCTGAGCAATGGTTCCGCCACGAATCCTCTCGGCGAATTTCCGCCGGAAACGGCCCAGCTGCTGGCCGGCTTATATCTAAAGGGCGATCTGCCCGCGCGGTCTGTCGCCTATTCCGAATCGCTCTGGAACAAGGTCCCGGACGATTATCTTTGCGAGATCGCGCCCCGCGAAGCCATCGAGATGCTGTATCCGGCGCCTTTTTCCGGTCCTCTTCTGGCGGAGTCTAACGTGCGCGGCCTCGACCCTCGCTTTGTGCTTTCGATCATGCGCCAGGAATCGCGCTTCCGTCCGGATGTCAGATCGAGCGCGGCGGCGCGCGGGCTGATGCAGTTCATTTACTCAACGTCGGACAAGATCGCGGGCCGCCTGGGTAAAACCAACTTCAGCCAAAATGAACTTTACTATCCGCCGGTGGCCGTGCTTTTTGGCACGCAGTATATAAAAGATCTTTTTGACCAGTTTCCCGAACAGCCGCAAGCGGTCGCCGCTTCTTACAACGGTGGTGAAAGCAACGTGGCGCGATGGATAAAACGCTCGCATTCAAACGATCCGGACCGGTATGTTCCTGAAATAGCCTATTCGCAATCGAAAGATTACGTGTACAAGATAATGGCGAATTACCGTATTTATCAATTGCTTTATTATCGGGATCTGAACCCGTTATCCCCTGCCAAACCGCAATAAAAAAAGGACAGGGTTTAACCCTGCCCTTTCTTGCTCATACACATAGCCTTTACATTACGGGGTGCCGGCTGAACGTTCCCGGGTTTCTCCGGCGGCGCTCGCCATCGAACTCCGTTCGATCCGGTAGATACCGGAAGAGTGCGTTCCGACAAAGATCCGGTCCGCATTCTTCGGATCAAAGGTCATGGTCCAGATGCGCGCGGTCGGAAGAGCCCAATCCTTGGAATCGATCCGCTTCCAGTTCATCCCGGCGTTCTGAGATTGATAGATGCCGCCGTTGTTTTCCAGCGCGCTGGCGACAAAAACTTCGTCCGGTTTGTGCGGGTTGACCAGAATGCTGGCGAAATTGCCCAACGGCAGATTTCCCCCGCGTCTGCTCCACTTTTGCCCTCCATCGCGGCTTAAGTAAAGCGTCTGGGTAGTGCCGACATAGATATAGTCAGGCCGGCTGGCCGGTATGTCGATCGCGCTGATCGGGGCCAACGAAGGAACATCGGTGACGGTGGTCCAGGTGGCGCCGGCGTCATTCGATCTTAACAGCCCGGAGCGCGAAGTACCCATCCACAAGTGGTTCGAGTCGGCCGGTGAAACGGTGATGACAAAGACCCTCTCCGTCACATTCACTTTCGGATTGGCCGGGTTGGGGACCGATTGCTGCCAGACCCTCTCCCATCCGGTGTCGATATTGTATGTGCGATAGAGGCCGCTTTCCGTCGCGGCATAGATGCCGTTCTTACCGTCATCGGTATAGGCGAGAGCGTTTATCCTCTCTCCCAGGGCGGAGATCTTTTTGGGATCGGGCGGAGGAGGCTTGACCGCCACCATCTTTTTACCGACCTTTTTGTAAGTTACTTTTCCTTTCGGCGCGGGTTTGGCCGCTACCTTCGTCCACGAAGCCCCGCGGTCGATCGACCGGAAGATGCCGGAATTGGAACCCAAATAGATAAGGTTGGGATTAACCTTATCCTGCAGCATCGTGATCGGGACATCGTTATTCGCCACGAGATTTCTCATCGACGGGATCCAGCTCTGGCCGCCGTCATCGCTGACAAAAACAAATCCGCCGCCACCCGCCGTGTTATTGGTCGTCGCGTAGAAACGATTCGACCGCTCGATATCGGGCACGATGGAAAGCATCATGCGGCTGGTAAAATTACCGTTTGACTGGGCAAAATTTCTGCCGCCGTCATTGGAAACCATCAAGCCGTAATTGTTGGTCGCGATATATATTTTATTCGGTTCTTCGGGGTGAACGGCGATCGAATTTATTTCCAAAGCTTTACTGGTCGTAAGTGACCAGCCGACGCCGGACGTCATCCAGAAGCCTTCCGTGGTGCCGGCCAGAACCGTTCCGGCCAGCGTCGGGTGAAACTTGATGGCGCGCGTGCGGCGCGAAGCCGAAGGAATACCCTGGGCCTTGTCCCATCTTTCCCCCTTATTAAAAGATTCGTAAATACCGCTGCAGGCCGAAGCATACATATGATTGGGATTGCGCGGATCGATATCGATGGCAAAAACATCGGAATCGTCGATCATGCCGTTTTTGATCAGCCGCCAGTTTGCGCCGCCGTCGGTGGTTTTGTAAGCCCGCCACCATGTTCCGACATAAATGGTATTAGCATCATTGGGGTCGATAGCGATCGAATCATTATCGAGCGGCAGCGTGGCGGAAGCGATCTTTTGCCATGAATCGCCGGAGTCCGTTGAGCGAAAAACTCCGTTTACGGTCCCGGCCAGCAATATGTTCGGGCTGGAGGGCGATTGCGCCAGCGCCTGCACGGCTTCATTTCTGAGATCTTTTGATTCTTTCCAGGTCATTCCGCTATCCGTGGACTTGAAAAAGCCTCCCGGTTCTTTATGGCGATGGCCGGAAACATAGATCACCCGCGAATCGCGGCTGTCGATAATGATATCGTCGAGAATGACCTGCGGCCGGCTAAAGGTGGCCAGCAGCCGCCAGTTCCTTCCCCCGTCGCGCGAACCATAAACCTGGCTGTCCAGGGTGCTGACGTAAATGTTATTTTTATTTTTCGGGTCGATCGTGACGGTGCGAATATCGCCGCCGCTCGGGCCCATCGATTGCCAGCTGGTAAATTTCGCCGTATCCGGCTCTATCATGGCATCGGGGATAATAAGAATCGGCTTGATGGCAACCGCCTCCGCCGCAGCCACAGGGGGCGCGGGGGCCGTCGTGGTTTCGACCACCGGCTCGGCCTGCGAAGGAGTGTTAACCTCGGTTTGCGCACTGAGAACTGAAGGAGCGAGAAAGACCAGGCAGCCGAATAAAAGACCCGGCGCCATCTTGCTCATAAGTGTAGTTGTATTTCTTGATTTCATAGGACGATTTTATCTCGGAAGTTCCGCTTTAGAAGTTATAACTCAGGGCCATTGACGGACAATTATCTGATGACCCATAGATGGTGATTGTTGTCCGAAAAAAGCCTTAAAACATTAGACATTGGCGATACGCCGTTTGGGAGCAGGACACTAGGACCATTGTTATTCTAATAAGAAATTTCAAAAAAATAAAGTAAAAAACAAAATGAACCGCCCTTTTCCAAGAGCGGTTCATTTTTATCTATGCCTGACTGCCGCGGCAGAAGGCGTTAAGTCCTTTACGGAGTTGGGTTATCTGCACCGGCAGGCACTCTCCACAGGGTCGTCCTGATCGTGCCGTCTCCGGCGCCGCCATCGACTATCGTAATGCGGCTGGCGTCGAATTTACGGAAGGCGATATGGTTGTTAAACAATTTCACCAGATCGTTCTTCTTCTTGCCGGCCGGGCCGTAGTAGATGATGTAACCGTGTGAACTCGGGTCATTCTGCAGTTCGACAAAGAAGTTGTCGAGACGCGCTCTGACCTGATCGTGCGGAAGGTCCGCAAAATCATCGGTCTTGATCGGTCCCTGCTTAACGACTGAACCGGTTTCCGAAGCCGTCGTCGGGCAACCCGGGCAACAGCCGCCTACGTCAACCGTAGCCGTAACGTTGCTCTGGTTAGGCAGCCCGGCGGTGCTTACGTGAATGACCGGGGTTCCCTGTCCGCTCGAGATCGTGCCGGCGGAAACGCTCCAGTTATAGGTCGGGTTACAGTTGGTGCCGCCGCTAACGTTAGCGGTGAAGACCATATCCTGGCCTGACTCAACTGCGGAACTCGGTCCGGTAACTGAAACCGTCGGGCATTCGCACTTCGGCTCTTCGCAGCTGGTGCATTCCTTGACCGTGATGGTCTTGGTCTGCGTTTTGCCGCATACACCGCAGCCGTCATCGACGCCGGCAGTGATCGTATAGGTTCCGGGTCTCACACCTGCGAGGTCCCAATTCACATTGGCGCCCTGGCCCACGATACGTCCACCGGAAACGGTGTAGTTGTAGATCAGAGTGTCATTTTCCGGATCGGCCGCTGAAGTTCTCACGCTGACCGAAGATGATTCGGCGCAGCCCGAGCCCACGATCTTGCCCGGAGGGCATCCGAGGGTGACTTCCGTATCGCCGACTTCCAGACCGGTTACGTCAGCCGGTTTGTTAAGAACGGCCGGGGTTCCACGAGCGTTGCGTCTTCCGATCGTCGCCTGGAAAATATATCCATGCGGGTCGGTCGAGAACGGGAAGATACCCTGCAGATCCTGGAAGTTAAACGTGGTAGTGATCGTCTGTGACGCCGGGATACCCGCAGTCGGGTTAGCCGGACGCACGATAACCACAGATGAAGTCGTCGTGTCATCAAAGGCTTCGAAATCCTGCTCGTTAGCATTGTAGCGATACGCAAATCCAAGACTCATCCAGCGAGTCGGGAAAATGCGGAAACCTACCAAGGCATCCAGAGGATTGTTTTCCAGAGCGTTCGGCGTACGACCGCCCACATACCAGGTCTGGCGAATTTCACCGATCGGCTGGAAAAACTTATTGACCGGGAAATCGAGACCGATAGCGGTCTGCAGTTCATCGGGTCTGTCAAGCAAAGTGAAAGTTCCCGTCGGGTATTTAGCTTTCACGCTGCTGTTGTGAATAAAGCCAACGTTCGAAGAAAGGTTGAGCCATTTTCTCAGGCGAGCATCGGCAAAGAAGTAGACGCCGACGTCACCGCGGTTTCCACCGGGGCTGGAACCTCTCTGCAACTGGTTAAATCCGCCCAGGCTGCCGGCTCTATCGGCATACCAGCGGTAGAAAGGAATAATACCCACGCCGACCGGATTGTTCGGGCCGGTCCATCTCCATTTCGCACCGGCGGTGAAGGTGCTGAAAGCAGTTTCACCGTAGTGGCGATTAAGGAACGGGGCATCCGGCAAATAAGCCGGCGAATTGGTGAACACCATCGGAGCCACTCCGCTCGGGTTCAAAGCGACCGTTCCCCAATAAAGGCCAGGCAGGATACTGCCCGCGGGCGAACCTACGCCCGGGAACTGAGCCGCGCCGTTGCCACTGTCGATCGGGTTACCAACCGAGGTGACAAACGGGCCGTATTGTCCGGCGAAGCCGCCGATGTACGGATACTGCAGGAAAGGCTGTCTGCCGTCCGGGCGGAAAATACCCTGTCCCTGAAGGTTAGGTATTCCCAACGGCGCAATAATGATAGCTCCCGGAACCGCCAGTTGTGGAAAGCCGTTAATAGGAACGACCAACTGGGAATTTGGCAGCCTGAAACCCGACAGATTCAGTGGCGAATTCACCTTCATCGCACGGTATGCATCCGTGTTAAAGAAAAGCTCAAGGTGATCACTCACACCGATCTGGAAGCTGATCGGCACTTCGACGATATCGACATTGCCAGGATCACGGTCAAAATTGCTGTAAGCAATACTGAACGTGTATTCTCCCCGGCGAAGAGTTTGTCCGTCATAAACGGTAAAAAGACCTGTAGGGCCGCCTACGGGACCTCCCGTACCGACAGTCGGGGCGATATTTCTGGGGTCATTCTCCGACCTCGGAGTCTGAGCCGATCCCACCCAAACCAGTGTAAACATAGTGAGCGCTAAAGCTAGCGCTTGTTTCGCGAGTTTCATCACATTCCTCCGGCGAATAAAATTCATAAATTACAATTTTAGTTGGGTAGCTTAGGTAAGAATTAAACTGCAATAATAACCCGGCTACTCTTCAATTATAGCCGTCACCCGAATGAGATAAGCTAAACGGCTTAAATAAAAACACTTTCAGGCAACTTTTGTTATAAAACTACATATATGAGAATACGCTTGAAATGTCAAACAAGACATTTAAACCAAAGAAAATCAACAAATGCGTAACCTCAGTAACTAAGGTTACTTTATATTTATATGAAAATCAAGCGTTTTCATCATTATATGCAACATTTAAAGAGCTGTTTTTTAAGCATATATCCCGCGCATTCGGGTATCGTAAGCAACGCGGTCAATAGCCAGCATGTACGACGCGGTCCTCATATCGACACTATGCTTTTCCGCATAGCTGACCACTTCATGGAAACTGGACACCATTTTTTCTTCAAGTCTTTGATTTACTTCGTCTTCGCTCCAGAAAAAACCCATTCTGTCCTGCACCCATTCAAAGTATGAGACGGTCACGCCGCCGGCATTTGCGAGGATGTCCGGAATAACGAACGTCCCTTTTTCGTGCAAAATGCTGTCGGCATTGGATGTAGTAGGCCCGTTTGCGCCTTCCGCCAGTATTTTGCATTTGAGGCGGCCGGCATTTGCCTTGGTGATCTGGTTTTCGGTCGCGCAAGGCGCCAAAACGTCGCAATCCAGTTCGAGCAGCTCTTCATTGCCGATCGTTTCTACCCCTTCCAGGCCGTCAAAAGATTTGGTGGCGCGTAAATGTTTCAGCGCCTTGGGAATATCGATGCCGTGCGAGTTATGGATCCCGCCGCTGACATCCGAGATGGCGATCACCTTGTAGCCGAGGTCATGCATCAGTTCGGCGCCGATGCCCCCGACGTTTCCCGAACCCTGCACCACGACGGTGGTCTTGTCCGGCGTCAGGTCAAAACGCTTGATGGCTTCGTTGACGCAGAACAACACGCCGCGTCCGGTGGCCTCGCGCCGTCCCTGCGAACCTCCGAGGCCGATGGGTTTGCCGGTCACCACGGCATTGACGGTATGGCGCGCGTGCATGGAGTAGGTATCCATGATCCAGGCCATCGTCTGCTCGTTGGTATTCATATCGGGCGCCGGCACGTCTTTGTCCGGCCCGATGAAATCGATCAATTCCGCGGTATAGCGGCGGGTCAGCCTTTCAAGTTCGCCGATCGACATCTGCTGCGGATTGCAGATGATGCCTCCCTTGGCGCCGCCGAACGGAACGTTTACGACCGCACATTTCCAGGTCATCCACGCCGAGAGCGCCTTTACCTCGTCGAGGCTGACATTCGGATCGTAGCGGATACCTCCCTTGGCCGGGCCGCGCGCGAAATTGTGCTGAACGCGGTATCCTTCGAAAACCTCGATATGTCCCGAATCCATTCTTATCGGAATATAAACCTTGATCTCGCGGCTGGGAACGATCATGACCTTATAAAGATCTTCTTCCAGATTCAAGAGCTTGGCGGCGCGGTCGAACCGCTGCCTCATCGCCTCGAACGGATTTCTTTCGTCGCTGCTTAAAACGTGTGCCGCTTCCAGGCCCGTTGCATTTGCCATTACATTTCTCCCAAAATTCTCAAATATTCTTATCTAATAATTCTTTTCCGGTAAGCTTTTAAAATATTCCCTGCCGCACCTTAACACGGCGCGCTTGAAATATTCTCACAACCAACATCTATTATGATTATTGCATCAAAACACATCGAGTAAAGGCCTTTTGTGACAGGTGGGCATGCGAGTTTTGATCGATTGAAGATTATTTCCGACATTTGTTCGTAAATAATAGATTATTAAGTTATAAAGCCTAACGAGATGTTATCCCAAAGCCTGTCTTTGGCGCAACTTGTCCGCAAATGTAACGCCAGCGTCCCGCTGGCTGTAGCGGGGGCGTCCCGCCCGCGCCAAACCTGACGGCGGGACGTCGTCAGGACAGCCGCCGAGACGGCGGCGCTACAAATTGATTTTATTATGTAAAATACGGATAAAAGTATTATGACCTTAGCTGTCCGCCAGTATCTTTCAAACATAACTCTTATCTTATCGGTAATGTTATTCATCACCGCACCCTGCTTTGCCCAGGATGACGAAGATGAAAAAGACCCGGTCAAACTTTTCCAGCAGGGCCAGGATGCGCACGAGAAAGGCGACCTGAAAAAGGCCCTGGAACTTTATAACGAAGCGCTCGAGCTCGCTCCCGAATTTCCCGAGGCAGAATTTCAAAAAGGCACGGTATTGGTTTCGCTGAACCGGTTAGAGGAAGCGGAAACCTCATTTCGCCGGGCGCTGGAATTACGCCCGCAATGGACACCGCCGATGAGCAGCCTGGGCTCTCTTCTGATCAAGGTGGGAAAATTTCCCGAGGCGGAAAAACTGCTGACGGCCGCCCTCAAACTCGACGAGCAAAACTTCCCGGCTCTGGCCGCCTTGACCGAACTTTATCTAAAAACAAAAGCGTCACCGGATGTTTTGAAAAACCTGCTCGCGCGGCTGCTGGCGCTGACCGGGAAAATGCGCCCGCCCGCGATGGTCTGGGTCGCGCGCGCCGCGGTGGAAAGAGCGCTGGGCGATTTTGCGAATGCCGGAATAAGCGCCGGTAAAGCGCTTGCTATCGATCCGAAAAGTATTTCCGCGCTGCAGGAGCACGCCGAAGCATCGCTGGGTTTGGGAGATCCGGGTGCGGCTTTGAGCGACGCGGAGGCGATCTTAAAACTCACTCCTCAATATGCGCCAGGAAAACTTCTCCGCGCCCGCGCTTTGGCGGCGGCGGGAAATACGGATGAAGCCTTAAAGCTTCTTGACTCAATGGATGACGGCATCAAGCAATCCTCGACTTATAAAGAGGTCCGGCAGGCGATCGTCGCGGCCGGTTCTAACGCGGAGGAAAACATTGCGGAGCTGGAAAAACTTATTGCCGCCGACCCGAAGAATGTTTCCGCGCTGGCGCGGTTATGTATCGCCGCGCGTCAGAGCGCTCCCGCGAAATCCCTCGATGCCTGCCGCCAGGCAGCGGATTTGGAACCGAATAATCTCAATCACGTGATCGGCTACGCCGGCGCGCTGGTCCAATCCAGACAATTCGAGACGGCGATCCAGCTATTGCGGAGAGTGATCAGCGCCGCCCCCGAAAATTATGCCGCTCACGCAAATCTGGCGACCGCCCTTTTCGAACTCAAACGCTACCCCGAAGCCATCCCGGAGTTTGAATGGCTGACGGAAAAGAAACCCGAGCTGCCGATCGGCTATTATTTCCTCGGTATCGCTTACGATTCGACAAAAAGATATCCGGAAGCAATGGTCAACTATAAAAAGTTTCTCTCTTTAGCCGATCCGGTCTATAATAAGACCGAAATAGAAAACGTAAATTTGCTATTGCCGGCCCTGGCAAAGCAGATCGAAAAACTCAAAAAAAGCAGGAATTAGCAGTATGGGAAATTTCAACAGGTTCCGCGGGCGCGTAATAACAACTTCTTCTTTTTGTATTCCTGCTCATTTGATCCGCCCGGTACCTGTTTTACTGCTCATCCTGTTGTCATTTGTCCCCGCCCTTGCGCAAGACGGAAGCGGCCGTAACTCCATGCCGGACGACGTGGCGCCGCCGCCGTTAAAGATCATCTCTAAAGAAGAAAAAGACCAACTGGCAGGCGAAGCGGGTGTGAAAGACCGTTCGATCATCTACCTGGCCCTTTTGGAAGCGAGATTGAAAAGGGCGGAAGATTTTTCCGCGCAGGAGGATTTTGTGTCTACCCTGACACAATTCGGTTCGTATGAAGGCCTGCTGGAAAGTATGGTCAACTTCCTGTCGGCAGAAAACAAAAGCGGTAAAGCATTATGGAGTTTCAAGAAACTTGAACTGACCTTGCGCGCGCATAATGTCCGGATCGAATCCGTCAGGCGGCTAATGCCTTTTAAATACGCGTATCACCTCACCAGGCTGCAAAAATTTATCCGTAAGTCGCGGGCGACAGCAACCGAGTCGCTTTTCAGCGACTCGGTCGTGCGTGTCCCGGAAGATAAAAGTGATAAGAAGGAAGAGCAAAAGCCTTAAGCTTATTTCTCCACTCGATAGATCTTACCTTTCCAGACAACTACCACCTGTTCACCGAGCGCGAAATACTGCGCCAGTTCCCTCTCCTGTTTAAGCAAGTTGAAATATTCGTCGGAAGCAAACTTCAGTTTTACTTCGGGAAGTTTTAGCTGTTCCTGAAATTCACTGTCGACCCAAACACCGCTTTCCTGGTAGAAGGTCTTGGCACCAGTCTTTTTAACCGTGCCGGTCTTGGTCACCTCATCATCCGCGCCGTCGATCGTTATCAGGGCCTGCTGTTCACGAGCGTCCTTGCTCGCCTTAACAGCTCCGGCACCGCTCGCATCGGGTTTAGCTGAAGGCGCGTTAGCGGCACTTCGCCTGCTCATCGTAAAGCCCGGTGAAGACTGGTCCACCATGACGTTTGCAAACGCCTTTTTCTCCGAACCATCCGTCGCCAGGTAAGAAGTGTATGGCGTGACGATTCCGTACCGCGTGCCAAGCTCCATGATCTCGTCGCGCAATTCTTTTTGCTCGCCGTTAGTGCGGATCTGTTCGACCAGCCAGCCTACGCGGCGCGTGGCCCAGAGGCGCGGCAGAAAAGTGTTGTCTTCATCGCGGCCCGGGAAATTCAGGTTCTCATAAGTAAAGGTGCGGGTTTCGCTTCCCTGTTTACCTTTTAACCGCAGCGTTACGTTGCTCATCGAATTTTGATAGCGCCCGATCAGCGTGATCTGCGTGCCTTTAAAGAGGTCGGGCATCTTGCGGGGGTAAATAAGATCCGTGTTGACCCCGCCAAAATCGATCTCGATATCCGTCAGCACCGGCGAGCTGACTTTTGAAAAGAAATTCGAAACCCTTACTTCCAGGTCTTCCTTGGGTTCGACATAATCGGCCGCCCCGCCGTTTTCCGCCGCGATCTTATCGAGCAGGATAGTGTTGACGTCATAACCGACGCCGAAGGTAAAGACGCGCACGCCTTCTACTTTTTTGTCTCTCAGATTTTGCACGATCTTGTCGGCGTTGGTTTCGCCCACGGTCGGCAAGCCGTCGGTCATAAACACCAGCATCTTCGGCCGGCTCGAGGAATCAAACTGTTTCATCGCCGCGATCAGCGAATCGTTAATATTTGTGCCGCCGGTCGGATGCAGCTTTTTGACGAATTCTTCGCCGCGCGATTTTCCGGTCGGGCCGGCCGCAATCAAAGTGTTTTCCATCAGGTGTTCTTCGCCGGCAAAATTGATCACGTTAAAGCGGTCGCCGTCGCGCAGGCTCTTGATGCCGAAAAGCAAAGCCGAACGCGCTTTTTCCATCTTGCCCGCATCGGCCATCGAACCGCTCGTGTCGAGCACAAAGACGATGTCTTTATTGACCAATTCCTTGTCTGAGATCGCGTCTTTCGGCGAGAGCGTTAAAAGAAAATAACCGTCCTTGGCGGCTTCGCGGTAGGTTACCAGCGAGAGGCCAAAGTCCTTGTCCGAGATGCCGTAGAAAAGCTGGAAATCGTTCTGATCGTTTTTGTCGTAAGATTCAAAACTAAGCACCGCTTTTGTTTCGCCCTGCCGCTTGGTATCGATCGAATGGCTCGGCGAATAAATGTTTCGCAGCGCCTGCTTGCTTTCGATCTCAACGCGGCCGGAAAACACGCCCACCTTTGGGCCGGGCCTGGCGCCGCCCGATTCTTCTCTCGCATCAACCCACGCACGGCGGCCCGTGCCTAACGGGTAGCGGTAAGACACCGTTCCGCTTTCGGCTTTTAATACCTGCGAATAGGTCAGCTCAAGTTTTTTATCGGAGTTTGGCGGGATAGGAAAGATCGATGCCTGAAACAGGTCTTTGCCGGCGTATTCGAGCAGGCCCGGATCGCGCTGTTTTCGCACGATCTCGTCATAGATCCGGCGCGCTTCTTCGCGCGAGCGCACCTCGCCCACCAGTTTCTTGCCGTTTTCCCAGATGGCAAATTCCACGATCGCCGCGTTATCCGGGATCGGGAAAAAATACGTGCCTTCCAATGTATAAGGTGTATCGTTGCGAAATACCTGCTCGACGTGGGTGGTGGCAACCTGGCCGTTTATCTTGGTATCGAGCGAGATGGATTTGACCGGTAAGGCATTTGGCAGTGGACGCGGAGGCACCGGGCGCGGCATGCACGGCCGGACATCACAGACTATCGGCACGATAACGCCCTGCGCACTCGCCCCGATCACTGAAACAAAACCTACAAACAACAAGCATAGAAAAACCGAAAAGCTCTTTAATTGCATCATTTTCTCCTTAAGAAAACCGCCAGATGCCGAAGGGATCCGGCACCTATGATTAATTTAAGAACGCGCCGGTTGCTTTGGTCTTGCAGGAAAACTACGGGAGCGCCGAATTTATTCGGCATTTTTTGCAGACTAAAGTCTGCGCTCCAACAATTCTTCAAAGCATTGTCTTATTTCCAGACGGTGCGTGGTGAGAGTCTCAAGCAAGCTCTCCGGTGAATCGAGTTTCAATCTTTTCGTTACCAGTTCCAACAGCGGATGCCCCAGTCCCGGCAGGCGCGTCGCCCGGCCGGCCGCGAGGCGGATCGCGTGATCCAATTTACGCAGAAACAAATAACCCTGCGACAAGATCTCATAATGCTCATCGTTTAAAATTTTCTTTCCCTGCAACAGCTGCAGCATCGGCAAGGTCGAGCGAAATTCGTCTTCATCCTGAACATCGTGTTTTAGCTGCAGGTAGCGGATCAAAAAATAAATATCCAGCAAACCGCCGGCGCTGTATTTGATGTCCGTTTCATTTTGCCGCAGCCGCGGAGCGCGTTGTTCTTCCAGCCTTAGCCTGACGCGGCTGGTCTCTTGTTTTAATTCCGCATCAGTGGTGTTTTTAGCTTTCCGGTGAAGTATGTTTTTTGCGTCATGCTCGAGCCGGCGGCCAAACTCCTGCGCTCCGGCAACGGCGCGAAGTTTTACATAGGCCAGCCATTCCCAGATGGCCGCGCGATTTTCCACGTATTCCAAAAAAGTTTTTCCGCCGCAGCAGAGCGCGCCGTTCTTGCCATCCGGGCGCAGGCGCAGATCGACGCGGTAGAGATTTCCATGGCGGGTAAAACTCGAGATCGCCGTTACCAAAATCTCCGCTGCCGCCTGGTAAAATTCGTGCTGTGCTGCACTGGGATTTTCATCGTCATAAATAAGTATGACATCGAGATCCGAGCCGTGGTCCATTCCCCGTCCGCCCAGCCTTCCCAGGCCCAGCACCGCAATCCGCAGATCGTCATTTTTATTATCGTAACGCCGCGCCAATTCCCGTTTCATTATCAGTATCCCGGCGTCGAGGCTGGCTTCGGCCAATGCGGTTTGCAAAATATTTGCTTCGCGCATCGGGATCGCTTCCATCAGATCGTGAATGCCTATTTGTAGATAGATCTTTGACCACTCGGTCCGCAAAACGTCGATCTCATCGCGAAACGAGCTTTTTTCTTCGATAGCGCTTTGCATCTGCGCAGAAAACTTTTCCGGATCGAGTTTTGTACGGTCGTCATAAGCCGGCACACAATCTATCAATGAAGGATCGGCCGCCAGCATCTCGCTAAAATAATCGGAAAGGCCGCATATCTTAAGGAGCGTTTCTACTTTTTCCGGCGGCAGGTCCTGATTAGGCAAATATTTTCCCCATGAATCTTTCAGGTGCGAAAAATTCCTACCTGTTCGCTCGTCCTCAAAGCCTGCCGGTGTACTGCTCGCCGTTAAAGGCTGCGCGGTTTGAGTGCTGTCCGCTTCGGCCAGCTCACCAAAAAGCTCGCCGAAAAGTTTTTGAAAGATGCCGCTGACTTCCCCGGTGTGGCTTTTTAGTTTTGCCTCAAAAAAAGCGCGCGCATTTTCATTCTTATTGCCCATGCGGAGGGCGACCAGATCTCGTTTCGCTTCATCGTCGGGCACGGCGTGGGTTTGCAATCCGTTTTCCATCTGCAGCCGGTGTTCCAGCGTGCGCAGAAAAGCATAGGCCTCCGATAGCTGGGTGTGCTCGCGTTCATTTAGCAGGTCGCGATCGACCAGGCGGCTAAGGCTGATCAGAGTGTGCGGCGCGCGCAGCCAGGGGTCGGCGTTTCCCAGGGCCAGCTGCGGCGCCTGCGCAATAAATTCGATCTCGCGAATACCGCCTTGCCCGAGCTTTACGTTAAAGCCGGATTCGTGATGCTGTTCCTGATCGATCGCTTGTTTAGAAAGCCTGACGTTTTTAAGCGCGGTTTCCAGCGAGACCTGCTTTTGATAGATCACGTCTTCCAGCGAGCTGTAAAAAGATCTGAAAAGATCCGCGTCGCCCGCCGAACCGCGCGCGCGCAGCAAAACCTGCCGCTCCCAATCGCGCGCCGACGAACGGTAATATTCCACGGTCTCTTTTAGCGAAAGCGCTAGCGGCCCGATGCGCCCGTGCGGCCGCAAACGCAGATCGACACGGTAAGCCGCGCCTTCGCCCGCCTGCTGCCCGACCAATCGCGTTACCACCTCCGATAGCTTGATAAAATATTCCTTGTTCGTCACCGCGCCGCGGCTGCCCGTGCCCGAGGTCGTGCCGTCATAGGAGTAAAGAAAAAGCAGGTCGATGTCGGAAGCGTAGTTAAGCTCCCTTGAACCGAGTTTTCCCAGCGAAACGACGGAGAATTTTGCCGGCGTGTCCCTACTTTTGTCGTCTTTGAACTGCGGCGCGCCGTAGCGGTTATCCAGTTCCTGCCGGGCCAGCCGCAGCGCGTGTTCCAGGATCGCGTCGGCCAGATTTGAAAGCTCTTCCGTCAACTCTGAGATGGTGGCCAACCCGCGGATATCGCGCAGGTAGACCCGCAGTAATTCACGCCGCTGAAAACGGCTCAGCAGGATGTTGGTTTCCAGTCCCGAATGGGTCAGCGTGAACCGCGCCAGCGATTCCAGCAATTCTTCTTTCCCGCGAACTTTATTTTCCCGCCGCTTTCTATCGAGCCAGGAAAAGTATTGCGGGTTTTGCGACAAGGTCGCCGCCAGCAGCGGGCTGTACGCCGCCAGCGTCAGAACGTCGGACAGCAAGGCTTCATTTTTGACCAGCCTCTGCGCCTCGCGCGGGGCAGACTGTTCCAAACGCTCAAAGAACCTCCGCACTCCTTCGGCGTCGGGCAGATCCTTAATAAATGAAGTAATGTCCTGCATCTTTAGAACGCATTGTACCAATACCTATGAATAAATAGCATTTTGGTCGCGTAGCGACCGTAGATAGTAGCCGTAGGTTTCAACCCACGGAACCTTAATAGTAATACGCATGTCGCGTCAGCGACGGGTGAAAATCATCTATCCGATCAGACGTCGCTGACGCGACGCGAAATGTTGACTCTCATCGTCCGTGGATTGAAATCCACGGCTACATTCATATCACCGCTACGCGGTGCACCAGTTTGCTACAAAATTGCCATCTGCTTTTTACCTTATTTTCTCAGCCTAAGCTAAAATCCTCTTGTGCTGGAAAGATTCGAATTTCAGGTCGCCCGGGAAGACCATAAAAAACGGCTCGAGGATTTTTTGCTCGACCGGTTTCGCTCGCTTAGCAAGATGTATCTGCGCGAGACGATCAAGACCGAAAAATGCGAGGTGAACGGGCGGCTGGAAAATCGCGGCTACCGGCTCAAGGCGAATGATTTTGTCGAGATCGTGCTCGACACCGCCCGCGAGCATTCGATGAAGCCGCAGAATATCCCTTTTGAAATAATTTTCGAGGACGAAGAGCTTTTGGTGGTCAATAAAGCTTCGGGAATGCTCGTCCACCCGACGCACTGGGAAAAGAACGGCACTCTCTTAAACGCCATCACCTATCATTTAAATAGCGTAAATAGCGATAAAACCTCTTTTATTCGCCCGGGTCTGGTCCACCGGCTGGATAAAGATACTTCCGGGCTGATCGTGATCGCCAAAACTTCGCGCGCTCACCGGATACTGGCCGACCATTTTCATCGCAAGCTGATCGAGAAACGCTACGCGGCCGTGGTGGGCGGGATCGTAAAAGAAAACGAAGGCACAATCGTTGCTCCCATCGGCCGTTTTGCCGAAGAAAAATTATGGAATATAAAGGCTGACGGTAAGCCGGCCGAAACCCGCTTCCGCGTCGTTAAACGAAGTGAAGATTCGACGCTGCTCGAATTAGAACCCGTCACCGGACGTACCAATCAATTGCGCATCCACTGCGCCCATATCGGGCATCCGATCCTGGGAGATCACCGGTACAACGGGCGCGAATTCTCACGTCTCTGCCTGCACGCGCAAAAAATAAGTTTCTGGCACCCGAACGGAAATCAGCGGCTGGAGTTTGAAGCCGATCTGCCGCGGGAAATAAATCCTTGATTATTTCCACGCTTCTTCTATAATGGCGGCATGAAATTGCTCAGGTTTCTTCTCCTGCCGTGTTTCCTTTTCGTTGGACTTTCCGCAAATGCCCAGCAAATAAAGTGGTTTAAAAGTTATAAAGAAGCGAGTGCGGTGGCCAGAGCCTCTGGAAAACCGATGCTTATGGATTTTACCGCCCCGTGGTGCAAACCATGCCAGGCAATGGAACAAGTGTTCTGGGTCAGAAATGATATCATTGAGCTAAGCGATCGCTTTGTCTGCGTCAAGATAGATTTCGACGACAATAAAAGCCTGGCTTACAAATATGGGATCCGCGCCATCCCCAATATCCTGATCACCGACTCCTGGGGACTCTTACTGTTTGCTGAAAGGGGTTTTAATTCCACCTCAGACTCCCTTATCATTAATAAGATCAACGCGGTGCCGCAGGATTTCACCAAATTAATTGAATCGGGCCAATTGCTCGAAAAAGACGATCTCAATGCGCTAAAAACTTTTGGCGAATTTTATCAGCGGGAAAAGTTGTATTTTCAAAGCAATTTCTTTCACCTCCGCGTATTAAAGGCCGAGAAAGACCCGCTTAAACGTGAAGAACTGATGTTGAAGATCGGCCTTAACGATCTCAGGGTTGAGGCCAACGATGACGCCGTCGAAATTTTAGAAAAATTCGAGAAAGAGTTTCCTCAGAGCACGCAGTTGGAAGGCGTTCTATTCGGGCAGACAGTGGCGCATTATAAGAGGAACAAATTAAAAAATGCGCAAAGATCCCTCGAAAAACTCAGACTCAGGTTTCCCGCGTCTATTCTGATCGCGGAAGCCGAAAAGATGCTGGCGCAGCCCTTGCCAAAGAAGTGACCTGATCTTTATTTTTATCTCTATCGTTAGCGTGGCCGGCGGGCGTTATCTTGCGTCTTTAGTCTTCGCGCGCAAAAAAATCAAGTTCTAGGCCTTTGTTATCTCGACCCCTTCCTTAAGATCATAAACACCGGGAAGGTGGATGATCACGGTTTTAGTTTCCATCACCGGCACTCCCATAAAACTGCAGTGCCCGGTGCCTTCGATATCGCCGGTTTTTATCTTTCTGATCTTGCCGCCTTCTATTTCCAGCATTCCGGGTTTTATCAGAAAAGATGCTTCAAGCTTGACTGCCAGCGTGCCTAAAGCCTGACCGAAAACGGTTACTTCCATTGACGGTTCATGCGATGTTTTCAGCGTGTGTTCGGTCAATGAAACGAGCGATTTGGTGCCGGGCGGATATTTTTCCGGATCGCAATATTCCCGCAGCGATTTTTGTCTTTTCCATGTTCCCGCCAGTACGTCTTTGGGAATATCTATCGCCAGCAGGTCGTTCAAATTTTTGATCAAAAGCTCGAATAATCCGTCATAGAATCCGGCGGGCAATTTCAGACCGGCGAACTTTTCGCTCATCTTTTCCCTGACATCCAGAAAGGCCCCGCTTTTTTTGAGCGCGTCCGCCTTACCGGACGCCTCTTTTTCCAGATCAAAAGCCTTGGCCATTGTAATAGGTTCATTTTCCATAACTCACACTCCTGCCCCGAAATAATTCCGGTTTAGCTTTCCGAAATATACGACTTGCCCGGATCGAATTTGAACTTTAAGCCGATGCCGGTATCGAGAGTGGGAACGTCACCACCCCCTGCGATCTCCAATTTTGGATCCGCATCCGGCCGCAGCCCGATATTTATCTCCGGAGCGGGAATTGCCGCTGCTGCTTCCGGCGACGCGGGCCCTCCGCCGCGGGACAGCGCATAACGGATCCCCGCGAATGTAAAAATACCTGCCGTTACCACTGCCGCGATGATCAGAATGAGCATGTACGGCCACTGCCCCGGCGGGGGCGTGTCGCTGCCTATGATCGTGCCTGACCCGATGTTTGTGTTGGCGTTCGTGTTTATGTTGTTTGCCGGCGCGGCGATATTCGTATTGCTATTGCCGTTGCTGCCATTATTGGCATTGTCGGCGGGAGTTTGCATATTCGAGTTGGTATCAGGCAAAGCATTATTTGCGGCGTTGTTTGCCGCCGGGCCAACTCCGGAGTTGACGGCAGAATTATTGCCCGCCGCGTTGTTTGGTCCCGAGGTGTTTTTATTACCGTTTACCGTATTCGCCGGTCTCGTATTCGTATTTTTATTCGTTTGGTCGGGGGGCGTGTATGGCGAACCGTTAGGCCTGTTGTTGGCCGGATTGTTCTGCCTGTTGTCAGGCTGCCTTGGCCTATTGGCCCGATTCGCCAGTTGTTCCAACATTTTTTTTAACGCGTCCTGCAAAGCGCTGTTGCCGGACCTATTGGTTTCAGGTGTTTTCTGTGTCTGCGCGGGAAGCTGAGAGGCAAAACTCAAAGCCATAAGCAAAATGAACGCCGCTTTGGCTAAAAACCAAAACCCGCTCTTTTTGTGCTTTAAGCGATCGGCCATCAAAACGATTTCTCGTTTCTTTGAGGTTTTACACAAATAATTAGATCCCTTCTGAACTTAATGAGAAAAGAGACGGAAATGTTACCAGATCGCTAAGACACTGCGGAGTTTTAGCTCGCCAGCCGCTTTATTTTATCTCTATCGTCAAAATAGCCGGGGCCGGTTTCTCCGCGTTGTTTTGCACCTGGATGACATATTTGCCGTTTTCCTTGAGCCTGGCGCTAAAGCCGTTCATGCCTTCAGTCACATTGGCGTCGCCTTCGATCAGGGCAACCGTGACGTTATCTGTATTGGTAGACACGGTAAGGGTCTGACCGGCGCGCGCGCCCAGCGAATAACGTTTGATGTCTTCGACCGTGACATTGATCGTCGTTTTCGAAGTTCCCTTGGCAAAGCTGACCTTTTCCTCGGGGTATAACTCTTTCCTGACCTCGGCGCCTGAAGTTTGCAGTTCCTTGCCGTTCCACTTGTATTTGGTCGTCACCGAAAATTCCGGGCAGCAAGCCCCGCCTGCTTCACCAACGTCATTTCTCTCCACGACCAGCAAGCCGTTTTCCACTTTTGCGCTGCGCAAGCCGCCATACGCACGGTCGCCGCCTTCAAAGCGGGTCAGCAGCGCAGGTTTGCCGGCCTTAAGCGTATAAACAAACCCTTCGGTAAATTGGCCGGTTCCGCCCGTGTTGCAGTTGGACAGGATGATCGCCTCTTCTTTGTTATCGGCGTCGACGTCGCCATAAGTGACGTCAAAGACGTTAAAATAGAAACGGTCGGTGTACTCTTCTTCCTTGGTTTCCTTGGAATACTCGCCATTCTTGACGGTAATCTTGGTTGTCTCTTCACCGGCGCAATACGGTTCATAAGCAAAATTTTTGAAATCGATCTTTCTAATGGCCTTATCGATGTCACCTTTACCCGTGCCGCCCTCGCCCGGTATCGGCGCCTCCGAATTTTCCACCTTCGCCGCGCCGGAGTTCGTGTCGCTTTTTATTCCGGCCGAACAGGAACTAACATTCGCCGCGCAGATCGCTGCTAAAAGCATCGGAAGCCAATAATTTCTCATTTTTTCTCCAAACATATTCATTTGCCGGTGCCCGCCCCTGTGCCGCCCCCTGTGCCGATCGCCGCAATTATTTCCCGTGACATTTCCGGCGGCAGCTGCATGACCTCCGAAATGGGAACATTATATTGCTTACTCCAGACACGAGAATTTTTCTCGACTTCGACCAGCTCGGCTTTTATCGTCAAATTGTCACCCTCGCGCATCACCTTTCCGGTCACGACCATCCAGGCTTTTACGGCCTTTCCCGCCCGGTTCGGATCCTCGTTCTTTCCTTTATAGCGAACGACATCGTTACGAGGAACGACCCGGAAGGCCGAATTTTGCGCGATCTCATTTAGCAGGCTTTCGCTCAGTTTGTCGGCTATACTTTCCGCGTACCCATCCTGATTCGCATTTTCGAAAGGCAGAACGGCGATCGCATTCGGCGCGGCGTTTCCGGAAAAGATCATATTGCGCCACTCGGAAAAAATAATACCGCCCACGACAAAAACGCTCAACACCAGAACCACCGTTATGGTCTGCCATTTGGCCGTTTTTTTCGCCGCCGCTTTTTCTTCTGATCCGGTATCGTTCATAAAAATACTTTGAAAGTATAGTTCAGCTTGCTTGATCGATAAAGTCATAGATCGGATCTCTCAGCTATCATCTATGATCTTTAATCTATTCCGAAACGGCTCTTCCGTATCTGCTCATTTTTTCACCGGCGCATTTGTAAGTTTATTTTGCATTCGCTAAAGTACTTTCGGCTGGCGCATCGTTAATTTTTATGGCAACTGTTCTGTCCCGGAAAAAAAGGATTATTTTCAAGCTTGTACTGTTGTTGACCGGTACGGTCTTTGGTTTGCTGATCGCGGAAGTTGTCTTAAGAGCGGCCGGTTACAGTTCGCCGGTTTTTTACAGGGTCGATGAAAGCCGCGGATACGCCTTGTCTCCCAACATGAACGGCTGGTATAGCAAGGAAGGCGAGACCTATATCATCATCAACAGCGACGGCTTGCGCGACAACGAACATCAAATTCAAAAACCCGCCGACACCGTCAGGATAGCGGTCATCGGCGATTCATATTCCGAGGCCTTGCAGGTCGACCTTCACGAAACGTTCTGGAAAGTAATGCAGGAGAAATTAAGTGCCTGCGGCGCTTTCGATGGCAAAAAGATCGAGATGATCAATTTCGGCGTTTCCGGTTACGGCACCGCGCAGGAATTTCTGACGCTGAAAGAAAAAGTGTGGAAATATTCGCCCGATATCGTGCTGCTGGCCATCACCACCAATAACGACATCACTGACAATTACCGCGCGTTCAAACGCACCGAGATCCCCTATTATGTTTATCGCGATAATGAACTGGTGCTCGACGATTCGTTTCGCAACTCCGCCAAGTTCAAATTCGACAATTCGTTTTTGGCACGGACCGGAAGCTGGCTGCGAGATAATCTGCGCGTTGTCCAGGGAATGCAGGACGGCCAGACCGCGCTGAAATACTGGTTCGATCAATGGAAGAAAAAACCTGCCGCCCAGACTGCCGTTTCTGCCGAATCACCCGCGGCCAATAATGAACCGGCAAAAAACGCGGCCGCCACGCCGCCCGCCGGAGATGTAGGCATCGATAATGAGATCTATCGCCTGCCGAAAAACGAGCAATGGAATGAAGCCTGGCGAGTCACCGAAGGGTTGATCCTGAAGATGGATGAAGAAGTTAAGGCCCACGATGCCAAATTTGTCGTGGTGACGCTTAGCAACGGCGCGCAGGTTTTGCCTGACCCCAAAGCCCGCGCCGAACAATGGGCTTACCTCGGCGTGGAAGATATTTTCTACCCGGATAACCGGATCAAAAATTTTGCCGAAACAAATTCGATACCGGTAGTTACTCTGGCGCCGGAGCTGCAAAAATACGCCGAACAAAATCATATCTTTCTGCACGGCTTTGAAAAAAATCTGGGCTTCGGGCATTGGAACCAGGCAGGACATCGCGTGGGCGGAGAGTTACTTGGTAAGTATTTTTGCAGCGAGGCTATGAAATAGTAGGCTCACGGCTGCGGAACCAGGCAGGGCATCGCGTGGGCGGAGAGTTACTTGGTAAGTATTTTTGCAGCGAGGCGACTTTGCCATAAAGTCACGGATATTAGCCACTAGTTACACAAATAACACGAATTAAAGATCTTATTCGTGTTATTTGTGTAATTAGTGGCTAATAAAGATTCTGCGGTATTCCAAATGTATTAGGGTCCGATCTGTTAAGGCTTCAAACCGATACGGTTCAATAATTCCCGGTAACGAGGGTCATCGCGCAGTTTGTCGAGCGTCGGTTCGACCTTGAATTGCAGGATCGCGGGGGTATGTTCGTCAACCATTTTGTTAAGCCAGAAGAATGCCTTGTCTTTTTCTCCCAACTGAGTATAAAGATAGGCGCGGCTGGAAGGCGACGTGGCCCCCGTCGCGGCCTCGATCTCTTCCACTCTCTTAAGCCGCTTTCGCAAAATCCCTTCCCACCCGGCTTCTTTAAGGACCGATCTGAGCTCTTCAGCTTTTTCCGGTTTCATACTATGTCCCTTGATGAAAACTTCCAGAGCATCGGTGTACATTTGTTTTTGCTCATAGGCATCGAAAAGCACGTTGGAGAGGCTTCTATCGTCCGGTTCGATAGCGCTGATATTCAGCGTTTGCTGAATAGCCCTGTCGTATTGCCGTGAATAGTAATAAAGCCGCCCCGTGCCCGCATTGATCGTGAGCGAACTGGGGTCGAGTTCCTTCGCCTTTTCCATTTCGGCTTCAGCCTCGTCAAAACGCCCGTTCGACATCAAAAACCAGCCATAGGCCTGGTGTATCCACGCAATGTTCGGATTTAACTCTATTGCGGCCTTGAATTCTTTTTCCGCCCCATCCCAGTCGTATTCATATTGATACTTCAATTCGGCGAGCGCATTGTGCGCCTGCGCCAAGGAGCTATCGATCTCCAGCGCTTTCACGATATTAGACCTCGCTTTTTCGGCTGCCTCTTGCATGGATATTCTTCGATGCCCGCTTTGCATAATATAAGCATCCGCCATGCCTATATAGGCCGGCGCAAAGTTCGGATCTCTTTCAACTGCCTGCTGGTAGTAACTTAAACTCTCTTCTATCCAATTTTCACGCCTTCTGTTCCAAATAAGCTGGCCGCGCAGATACAGTTGATAGGCTTCAGCGTCTTCCGTCAGATGTTTTATCAACTGCTCTTTTTCCTGCCGGCTCAGCTGCAGTGTCAGAGCCTTACTTATACGTTCCGCGATAGAATCCTGCACTTTAAAGATACTTGTAAAATTTTCGTCGAATTGCTCTGACCAGAGAGTGTTGCCGGTTGCCACATCCATTAGCCGCACGGTCACCCTGACCCGATCGCCGTCCTTTTGAATACTGCCATCCAGAACGGTTTCCGCCTTCACTTCTTTACCTGCGGCGATCGGGTCCTGCTGCAGATCGGTATATTTACGCACGGCGGTCATGGGCCTGACGTCCAGTTCCCTGAGATTGCTGAGCCGCGTGATCAGCGTTTCCGCCATTCCCATTTCCAGGGCTTCGTCACCGCTTCCGGCGTTCAGAGGCTTGAACGGTAAAACGGCTATTGTTCGGATCGGCACAGGCTTGGTTTTCGCGGGAGTTTGGCGCATCAGCATCCAAACGATGAAAACAGAGACAGCGATCAAACCCGCTGCCGAGAGAGCCAACACAATTTTTGAAAAAGCAGAGCGAAAAGACTTTCGCGGGACCGGAGAAACGGTGTCGTTTTCCGGGACTGTCTGATCCTGAGCGTTTTTGACGGTGCCGATAAAACGGTAACCGCGCTTGGGGACCGTTTCGATATAACGCGGCTGGTCCGCCGGGTCTTCGAATGCATGCCGGATCTCTTTTATTATTTTCGTGAGAGCGTTATCGCTGACAAAAACATCTTTCCAGACAAATTCGAAGATCTCCTGTTTTTCCACCACTCGCCCATTGTTTTTAAGCAAAAGGGCCAAAACATCGAAAGCGCGCGGCGTCAGGCTGACGGTTTGCCCATTTTTTTGCACGCGAAAATTTTCGATGTCCACCGAAACATCGTCGAAATTATAAACATTCTCGTGGGCTGGTATGTTCAAACTCACCTAAAGACCGACATTCTGTCAAAAAAATATAACGATCCGTTTATTAAGATACACCGTTGATCCACGCTTTGTGACACCGACCGAGGGGAATTTGCCCGAATTTTAACAAAGTCATAGCAACGTCATAAAGACGTCATTACGATAAGCACTTCCGGAAGTAGAGTTTTAGTTGTCAGGCAATAAAACTTAAGGAGTGTTCTATGAAAAAGACAGCCATTTTAACTTGTTTAATAACTTTATTGACGTCGTATTGTATTTTGGCGCAAAACAAAATACCGGAAGCTGTAGACCTTAACGACCGGGGCGTGTCTCAGATCGAAGATAAAAACTACGAGGCCGCGATCGGCCTTTTCGAACGTGCCATTGTCCTGCAGCCCGGTTACGCCACGGCGCATTACAATCTCGGCACGGCATATTTCCATCTGGGCCGATTTGAAAAGGCCGTCCCCGCTTTTCAGCAAGCCGTCAAAATGTCTCCCGACTTTGCGGACGCCTATAACCAGCTGGGAGCGTCCTATCTGGAATCCGGACAAACCGAAAAAGGGAGCGCGGCATTTCTCGAAGCCTTACGTCTTAAAAAAGACGATCCCGTCATTCTCTATAACCTGGGCTGCGCTTATATACGCCTGCAGGACTTTGATAAAGCGATAACTTTTCTGGAAAAGGCCAAGCTGTTGGATGAAAACAACGCGGAAATAAGGATGAACCTGGGTTTTGCCCTCGGCAGACAGAAAAAATATCGTGAAGCGATCGGCGAACTCCAAAAGGCAGTGAGCCTCGATCCAACCATTGACGAAGCGCAATTTTTACTGGGCGGCCTTTATTTGCAGGTAAAAGAAAAGGAAAAAGCGATCGCGCAGTACGCAAAGATAAAATTCTCGAACACGCAATTGGCCGACCGGCTATACCGGGCGATATATAACGACAGGATCCTGGCTGTTTCGACGCGCTGATAAGAGGAGCGCGGTTTCTCATTAATATGCAATGCCCATAGTCTTTATTAGCCACTAATTACACTAATAGCACGAATTAAAAAGCTCTTTATTCGTGCTATTAGTGACATTCGTGGCCGTATCCGTGACTTAGACAAGCCCTGTTACTTTATAAACTTGATGGTCAGCGGGTATTCCCAGAGCTCGCCTTTATTGGCCTTGATGGCGCCGATGATCGGGAACACTATGCCCATTACGGCGACAGCCAGAAAGGTGAAAATTCCTATTATGAAAAACATCAGGATGATACTCGCTATAACGTAGATCGTTGACGAGATCGCCCAGTTAACAACCATCTTGCCGTGGGCGTCGATGCCCGGCATTTTATCCTTCTGCGTTTGCCAAAGAATTATCGGTAAGACGATCCCCAGCGGAAAAAAGATGACGTTGGCAAACTGCGAGAGATGAATAAAAAGCCCCATCTGCCTCTGTTCGGGTGTTTGTAGAGAGTTCTGCGGCGAAAACTGCATTTCGTAGCTCATAAATTATGTTCTCCTGAAGTCTGAATAAAACCGCGCTCAATAAACGATCTCGCGCATCATTTAACCATCTATACGATCTCAATTCGACATTCGTTCCCTTACCTGCGATAGACGATCTTGCCGCCGACGATCGTCGCTACGGCCGCGCCGCGGAATTTGCGGCTGCCAAAAGGCGTGTTGCGTGATTTAGAGCGCGATTCCGAAACATCGAAGGCCCATTTCAAGTCCGGGTCGATGATCGTAACATCTGCGACAGAACCCGGTTTTAGCGTTCCCCGTTCACGCATGCGAAATATTTTCGCGGGATTCGCGGCAAACAATTCCACCAGCCGGACCAGATCGATAATTCCCGGATGGACCAGTTTTTCAAACGCCAGTCCGATGGCCGTCTCCAGCCCGGTGATGCCAAACGGCGCGCGGTCGTATTCCAGCGCCTTTTCGTCATCGTGATGCGGGGCGTGGTCGGTGGCGATGGCATCGATCGTGCCATCCTTTAGCCCTTCCAGCAGCGCCTGCACGTGTTCATCGCTGCGCAGCGGCGGCGACATTTTCGTATTGGTGTCGTAACCTTCGACCGCGCTGTCGGTCAGGGTAAAATGATGCGGCGCTACTTCGCAAGTAATATTAATGCCTTCGTTTTTTGCGCGGCGAATCGCTTCCAGAGCGTTCCTGGTCGAAATATGCGCGATATGGATATGCGCGCCGGTTTCTTTGGCCAGGATGATGTCCCGCACGGCATCGATCTCCTCGGCCAGCGCCGGCATTCCCCGCAAACCTAACAGCAGCGAAATTTTCCCCTCGTGCATCACGCCGCCTTGCGAAAGCGATTTGTCTTCGCAATGATCGACCACGGGCAGATCGAAATCCTTCGCGTATTCCATCGCGCGGCGCATTATGCCGGCGGTCGGAACCGGGCGCCCGTCATCCGAAACGGCCACCGCGCCCGCGGCTTTCATCTCGCCCATCTCGGCGAGTTCGGAACCGTCGGAAGATTTTGTGACCGCGCCGATCGGAAAAACGTTTGCCAGGCCGGCGCGTTCCGCCTGCTCGATCATATAGCGGGTGATGGCTGCGTTGTCGTTGACGGGCGTGGTGTTGGGCATCGGGCACACCGAAGTGAATCCGCCCGCTACCGCCGCGGCGCATCCGCTGGCGATCGTTTCCTTGTGCTCCTGGCCGGGCTCACGCAGATGCACGTGCATATCGATAAATCCCGGCGCCACTATCAAACCCGAAGCATCGAAAACTTCCGCATCTTCCGGCGCGCTTTCATTAGCCCCAAGCCAGGCGGCAACCTTGCCGTCTTCAATAAGCAAATTCTTTCCGCTGTTCTGATCTTCCGCGGGGTCGATCAAATGACCGTTTTTGATTAAGAGTTTCACTGTTTGTTTTATGCGGCGACTTTATCTATTTCTATATACTCAACGTGGCTATTCGGTTCCGGGATAGGCAACCCATCTTCAATCATTCCATCGATATGAAATTCGATGGCTTCGCGCAATTGTCTTTCGGTTTCTTCTATGGTCTTCCCAGTTGCTATACACCCTGGCAGATCCGGAACATAAGCCGAATAATTGTTTTCCGCTTTTCAATAACTATAGCGTAACGCATTATATAAAAAAATCTTCTCTGCCAGAGTTAACCAAGTCAAACTTTCGTGTCAACCCGAGACAGCTTTTTATCTCTCCGCGAGGCAACCTTAACGGTTTTTATCCACATCATTTGTATAGGACAAGTTGCTTCTTTTTTTCCAAGGTGGGGGCTGGATAAACACCCGTCTGGCTAATATTATTTCTTCTAATTTTTCCCTTTACAATTTATTAGATTTTTTATCCAAAAATTTTGATAAAGCTGTAGGGCCGCGCTTGTGAAATTTCCCTCTATCAAAACATCATGTGCAAGAAATAAAAGGGCTTAGCATTATTGCGATAGTCGTGGCTTTCAATTTGCATAAGAAAAAGCCAGAAAAACCACTGCGGTTTTCAGGATCTTTTCACCGGAAAAGATCTTAAGGAGGTTGGAAACCCAACCAGGAATTTTTGGTATTGCTATACGAAAAAAGGAACCGTCGAAAAAGGGCGTCTATCTTCGAAAATAATCCGCCCTTCGACAACGGCTCCACGTTTTGATGAGACTGTTACCAGACTCATGCCGCAGCCATTTAGGCGCACGGCGGCGTAAGTATAGCACTTTTTTCAAGAAAAACTTCGTGTTTTTTCAAGGGAGTTGTAAATGAGAAATATACTTATTTTGTTCTTCTTATTCCTATGTTCCACGGTGCTTATTGCTGCACAGGAACCGTTTGGTTCCGTCGAAGGAACCGTCCTGGATTCGCAGGGAGCGGTTGTTCAAAACTCCACAGTAACCGTCCGCAGCCTCGCGACCAACGTCACCAAGACCGCCGTTACCAATGAGAACGGCCAATATCGTATTTTACAGTTACAGCCCGGCTTTTATGAGGTCCGCGCGTCCGGAACGAATTTCAAACAATCGATCCGGGAAAGCGTGCAGGTCCAGGTCGGGCAGACGGCCGCGGTCGATTTCAGCCTGGAAGTCGGCGGGGTAAGCGAAACAGTGGTTGTAACCAGCACGTCCGAAGCTCAGATCGAGCGCTCGGACAATACTGTTTCCGGTGTGGTCAATACGATACAGATCGAAAACCTTCCTTTAAACGGCCGCAACTTTCTCGACCTGGCGCAACTGCAGCCCGGCACCGAAAAAGTCGACGGCGCTTCCTTCGACCCGACCAAGGCGAATTTCACCGGCGTTTCTATCGGCGGGCAAGCCGGCCGCTCGACCCAGATCACGGTTGACGGCGGTTCGGTGGTAGATAATGTCGTCGGCACGACCGTGCAGAATTTCTCGCAGGAGATCGTGCAGGAATTCCAGATCGGGCTTTCGAATTACAGCCTTTCCACCGGCGCCTCGGCCAGCGGTTCGGTCAATATCGTTTCTCGTTCCGGTTCGAACAATTTTCACGGAAATGTCTTCGGATATTTTCGCGACGACAAGTTTTCCGCATTCCCGGCGTTAGCCAGGCTCGATGCGGCGCATGTCCCGGCCGCCGCGCAGACCGAAAGAGTTCCTTTCGACCGGCAGCAGATGGGCGGCACATTCAGCGGGCCGATCATTAAAGATAAATTGTTCTTTTTTGGAAGCTACGAGCGAAACAATCAGGATGGTTCGTCTTTGCGGAATCCCACCTCGGCTTCGAGCTTTGCCGGTTTCACGCCGAACCCGTTTGACGAAACTTTGTTCACCGCCAAGATCGATTGGGCGGCGAATGATTTCACCAACATCTTTTTCCGTTATTCGTTTAACGACAACAGCGGCCAGGGCCCGTTCCCTGCCGGCTCAGGTATCGTGCCGCGCGACAGCGTGAGCGGTATTTTCCAATCGAATGACCAGATAGTAACCAACCGCGCTCATAATTTTGTCGCCGGTTTGGCCTCGACTATCTCGTCCAATGTGAGCAACAACCTGGTTTTCAACCTCAGCGATTTCAATAATGCGATCGATGCGGCCGTTCCGGGAATACCGGAGATCGCCTTTTCGGCGGATCCGCTTTTCCGCACGGGGACCAACGCGCTCACACCGCAGAGAACGCCGCAGCGCCGTCACCAGGTCCGCGACGATCTGACGTGGTTAAGCGGCAAACACACGTTCAGTTTTGGCGGCGATTATGAACGCACCTCCATCGGCGGCACGTTCGTCTTTGCCAACCCGGTCCGCATTCGGCTTTTCATACCTGCATCGACAGTTACCGAAGCCGATTTTCTGAACGCTGACGTTCGTGATATTTCCATGGGTATAGGCGATGCGAATCTGCCTTTCAACCACGACGGGCCAACGGTCAATCATCGCTTTCAGTTTTACGCCGGTGATTCGTGGAAGATCACGCCTAACTTTACCTTGAACCTCGGGTTGGCTTACCGGTGGGATTCCAATCTCTGGAATCACGACCTCAGCCGTCCGGCGATCATCGCTCCGCTCTTTGATAACGGCACTGCCCCGGCGGCGCGCGATAACAATAATATCGCTCCCCGCATCGGCTTTGCCTGGGACGTGGCGGGCAATTCCAAAACCGTTATTCGCGGCGGTTTCGGACTGTATTACGACAACACGATCGACAATCTGCGGTTGTTTGAACGAGCCGACCTCGGCCCGGTCGGGGCCGAACAGTTCCTCGTCGGAACCGGAATTGTCAGCCCCGTGCTGGCCGCGTTTGGCGGTGACGGGCGGTTTAATCCGGGTGAGATAACGCTGGCGCAAATGCTGGCGCTGTGGCCATCCGTTCGTGCCGACCTGGAATCCAGGCTGACGTCCTGCGCTTTGCCGACCGCCATCGAATGCACGAATTCGGTTTCCGGACCGATCTTTTCGAGCAACTTCCAGGTGCCGTATTCGCTGCAATATTCGATCGGCGTCCAGCGCGAATTGCCGTTCAACCTGCTCCTGCAGGCTGACTTCAATTATCGCAAAGGACTGCACGAAGTACTCGTGTATGACATCAACCAGGCGGATTCGGCAGGCGGCGCGGTTCTTGGAGCGTTCCCGTTCCCGGTCCCTTATGCCGATTCATCTGCGTTCTCGACCTATAAAGGTTTGCTGACACGAGTTGACCGCCGTTTCCGTAACGGTTTCCAATTTACCGCCAGTTATGCCCTGTCGAGATTCGATGCTTTTAGCCCCGACTCTTTGGGATTGGGCGGAGCACCGACCGACATCAATAACCTGCGGGCGGATTTCGGCCCGGCCGGACTGGACCGCAAACATCGTTTCGTTTTCAGCTCGGTTTATGAAATGCCGTTCTTCAAAAAAGACAGCTCTTTCATAAAACGGAACGTCCTGGGCAACTGGACCGTTTCTATGATCTCGACAACTTTCAGCGGACTGCCGCAAAGCATCTTCCTGCCGGACTTTGTCGATCTGAGCGGAACCGGAACGTCCGCGACCTACCTGCCGGGAACGACAGGCGGTTCGATCGGTCGCGACATCCGCACGGTCGATCAGATCAATGCTCTGATCACGAATTACAACAGTACCCTGGCAGGGGGCGTCGATCCCTTCGGAACCCCGCTCCAGGCTTTGGCCTTGCTTCCGGCCGATACTCCGATCGGCGGCGATTGGATCCACTCGCAGGACCTTCGTCTGACCAAGACGATCTCGTTCAACGAGCGTATGCGGCTGCAATTGATCGGCGAAGTTTTCAATGTATTCAACTTTGCCAATCTGACCAATGTGGGTGACTTTGTTTTGCCGGTCCAGGGAACGGCGCCGGGCGATATTACCACTCTTCGCCCGACGCAGCGTACGACCAGCGTCTTCGGTACCGGTGGGCCGAGGTCATTCCAACTGGGGTTAAGATTTGCCTTCTAGATCTTTTCTCCATGCAAAGAAAGAAACGGGCCCAAAAAAGCCCGTTTCTTTTTTATGGAGCGCGGGCATCTCTGCCCGCAATGTGATTCGCCCGGCGTGCTTTATAAGTAACATTGCCAGCTAGCCGAGTGAAAACCTTTGCGGGCAGAGATGCCCGCGTTCCATATTTATTTCTTCAGCGCCTTCACCACCGCCTGTGCTTCGTTGCCAAGGGCCGACATCACGCTGTTTTCCTGGCCTTCGATCTTGGCCGTGGTGGATTGCATCTGCAATGTCGTTCCGTCAGGGTCGAGCGGCTTTAAGTCATAACCGATGGCTACCTCCACTTTGCCTTCCCCGCTGCCCGCGCCGGTCACTTTGCCGAAAAGCCCGCCGACCTTACTTGCCGCAGATTGCTTGAGCGATTTGATATCGGTGCTTAAAATGTAATCGCAATTCAACCGCTTCGCATCGTCCGCGGAAGTGATCGCGACGGCTTCCAATTTATTGCCGTTGATCTGCGAAACAAGCATATTTTGATACATATCGGTCGCAAGCGGTTTGCCTGTGGAATTACTGACCGTCATCACGCCGACGCGCACCATCCCGGATTTCTTGGCGCCTGCATTGCTTCCCGGCGCAGGCATTCCCTGCATCATCTGGTTCATTTCGGCTTTTGCTTCCGGGGTTTTCTGATACTCTCCCATCGATTTCTGGGTGTTCTTTCCATAAAGCTCTTTTTGCTCTTTGGCTTCGGCGTAACCGACGGGAATATCGAAAAGCTCCGCCGGCAGGGTCGCCCGGGAAAGCTCGGTAACCTCCGTGGTCATGGTCATCATTCCACCGCCCATTCCCATTTTCGCCATCATGGCGGCGGTCTCCGGATCGTCATCGCCGCCCGTATCGCTCATAGATATTTTCGTAGTGAGTTTCAGCGCGTAGCCTAATTTACCCGTCCCTTTTTGGATGAATTTCGCCTGGTCCAAACAAGCGGGCGCGTGCTTTTCGTAATTCATCGGATTTTCGACGGGGCGGTCGAATTTGCAGCTCAGCCCGACGGAAAGATCGACGTACCAGCCGTCGGTTTCGATGCGCTGGTTATTTTTATCGCAGGCATCCGGCGAAGCCTCGGTAGTCATCACGGTCTTGATATGACGCGCGGTCATACCGAACATCTGCTGGCGCTCGCCGGTGTCGATGATCTCCAGAGTGCGGGTGACAATCCCGCCTTTTTGAGTTTTGATTTTTGCCGTCGTGGTGCTTTTCACCGGCTGGGCCGGCGCAGCGGTTTCGGAAACAGCCATCGGTTCGATCAGGTATTTTCTTTCAGGCTCGCTGACCCTGATCGTGCGCTTCAGGTCGCACTGCATGATGCTCACGCTCTTCATGCCCATATTGTCGCTCTCGGTGCGTTCGCGCGCGCCCTTGATCATCACCGCCGATTCCATCGTGCGTCCCGCCACGGTCATCCGCTGGCGCATCTTGAAATCGTTTTGCGCTGAAATATTTATTGCCGAAATAAGCAATATAAAAATGCCCAAGATAATTGGATGGATAATTAAATTCCTACTTCTCATTTCTCTCCCCCGCCTTTAATTCTTTTATCTTCGATCGATTATAAGACGATCTTTATTTCCGTTTTTTGCTCACGCTAAACAGGTCTCATATAAAACTTTACCGGGCAAGCCTCATACTATTTCGGCCAAGTCGATCCGTCTCGAGGTTCGGAAGGGTTGCTTGCGCCCGCCGTTTACAATGACATTCGATCCGGCCAAAAAAAATAAGAGCGGGCGCAAGCGGCCCTTCCTGACTAGGAGGTAATTATATGGCCTCTTTTTTAAAAACAGCTTCCGGCTATTACTCTCCCACAGCTTTTCCGCCGGTTGCTAAATAGAGCACCGCCATCCTGACCGCCACGCCGTACTTTACCTGATCAAGTATCAAAGAGCGCGAACCGTCCGCCACTTCGGAGGCGATCTCGATGCCGCGGTTCATCGGGCCGGGGTGCAGCACGATGGCGTCTTTTCTGGCCAGGTCGATGCGCTGCGGTGTCAGGCCGTAATGAATGGAATATTCACGCAGGGTGGGGAAAAATGCGGCGTCCATTCGCTCACGCTGGATGCGCAGGATCATCACCACATCGGCGCCGGTGATGGCTTCTTCGATGTTCGGCGCGACTTCCAAACCGTGTTTTACCAGAAAGCCGAAATCGCGCGGGACCAGAGGGCTGGGGCCAGCCACGCGCACTTTTGCGCCAAGCTTGGTCAGCAGGTGAATGTTAGAACGCGCCACGCGGCTATGCAGAATGTCGCCGATGATCGCCACTTTTAATCCTTTGATCTTGCCTTTGTGTTCGCGAATGGTCATCGCATCGAGCAGCGCCTGGGTCGGGTGCTCGTTCGCGCCGTCGCCGGCATTTACCACTGCGGCCTTGCTTGCTTTGGCAAGCTGGTGCGGCACACCCGCGCTCGAATGGCGCACGACGATGCAATCCGGCGCCATCGCATCCAGATTCTGCGCCGTGTCCAGTAAAGTCTCGCCTTTTGAAACACTGGAACTCGACACGCTGATATTGACCGAGTCGGCGGAGAGTCGTTTTGCAGCGAGTTCAAAGGAAGTGCGCGTGCGGGTAGAGGCTTCGAAAAAAAGATTAATGACGGTCTTGCCGCGCAGGGCCGGAACTTTTTTTACCTCGCGCTGGGAAATTTCGGTAAAAGTATCGGCGGTGTCGAGAATGCCCACGATCTCCTTCGCGGAAAGATCGCGGATACCAAGCAGATCGCGTCGATGAAAAGGTTTGTCCATCAGATTGGTTTGGTGCGTTTCGTGTGCTTCGTGGTTAATTTTGGTTCATTATCAATACCGTCAAAAACCGTACCCACGAATCACACTAAACACACGAAAAGTACCGGCTCATTCAAAAATGCTCTTATAAAAAAAGGCGATCCAGGATCGCCAATTATTCTGCCGGAAGTTCAAAAATGCCGACTCCCTCGTCTTCGTCAAAATCTTTCAGCATCACGCGGATGATCTCGTTCTTTTTGGTCGGCACCAATTTGCCGACGTAATCCGCCTGGATAGGAAGTTCCCGGTGTTCCTTGCCGCGATCGATCAGCACCGCCAGCTGCACCCGGCGCGGCCGGCCGAAATCCATCAATTGGTCGAGCGCGGCGCGGATGGTTCGTCCCGTGTAAAGCACGTCGTCGACCAGCACGATATTTTTATCTTCGATGTCCTCGGTCAGTTCCGTGCGGTTTACGATCGGGTTAGCCCCGACAGTTGAAAGGTCGTCGCGATAGAGCGTGATATCGAGAATGCCCTGGATCGGGGCGGTTCCTTCGAGTTCCGCAATGCGTTTGGCGATCCTTTCCGCCAGCGGAACACCGCGGCGGCGGATGCCCACCAGGTACAGGTCTTTCGCCCCCTGATTTTCCTCGACGATCTCCGAAGCCAACCGCGAAAGCGCGCGCTTCATCCTTGCCGGGTCCATTATCCTCGACTTCTCGCTTAAATTTGCTTCCATTCGGTGAAAATCGTAACAAAATAAGACGACAGGTGACAAGTTGCAGTTGTTGAAGTTACAATTATGCAGTTATCAAATGTCTCTGTACAAAACACTGATCAGACCTTTACTTTTCAGCCTGCCCAGCGAAACGGCGCACGAAATAGGATTAAAAGTTTTAAAGACCGGACTTACTTCCGGTTTTTTTGGCGGTTTTTTACAGGGCAAAGCTTCGTTTGAAGAGTTTGGCCCGATCGAGCGTTTTGGCTTGAAATTCGACAACCCCCTGGGAATTGCGGCTGGCTTCGATAAAAACGGGATCGCGGTAGAACAGCTTGCCGCGCTCGGTTTTGGTTTTGTCGAGATAGGGACCGCGACCTACCACCCGCAGCCGGGGAATCCAAAACCGCGTCTTTTTCGCCTGCCGCAGGATAAAGCGCTGATAAACCGGGCCGGTTTTAACAACGACGGCGCGGCCAGGATCGCTGAAAGATCAAAAAAGAAAAAGCCGAATTGCGTGCTGGGGATCAACATCGGCAAGAGCAAGATCGTGCCGAATGAAGAAGCGGTGGGAGATTACCTGAAGAGCTTTGAACTGGTCCATCCCGTGGCCGATTACATCGCGGTCAATGTCAGCTCGCCGAACACGCCGAATCTGCGTGAGCTGCAGCAGGCGGATGAACTGGAAAAACTTCTCAGCGCTTTGCAAAAGAAAAATAAAGAACTGAGCGCGGGACGCACTCAGGACAGCCGGCGGGACGCCAGCGCTACTAAACCTCTGCTGCTAAAGATCGCGCCTGATCTTAACGAAGCGGAGATCGAAGCGATCGTCGATATTTCCCTGCGGCTGGACCTGTCGGGGATCATTGCCACAAACACCACGGTTAGCCGCGAAGGCTTAACAACGTCGGACAGCGAGGTTGAAAAAATGGGGCAAGGCGGTTTGAGCGGCAAACCTCTGCAAAAACGCTCGACCGAGGTGATCGCCGCGATCTACCGCCACGCAAAAGGAAAACTTCCGGTGATCGGTGTCGGCGGCATTTTCACGCCCGAAGACGCTTTTGAAAAGATCAGCGCGGGCGCGTGCCTGCTGCAGGCCTACACCGGATTTATCTACCAGGGATTTTCTTTTGCCAACGATATAAATACCGGTCTGGCGCGGATACTTAAGGAAAAGGGATTCAATTCTCTTGATGAAGCCGTGGGCTCAAAAATCGATGTTTCTAATGCTTAAGAAAGTAACCACGAAATCACACGAAACAACACGAAAATATGGTTCGCTTTTTTCGTGTTGTTTCGTGTGATTTCGTGGTTTCAGGCTTTTAACTTTTATTATTGAGGAAATAAGTGAAAGAAAAAATAATTCTCGCATTGGATCTGTCTTCCCCCGAAGAAGCCCGGAAAACCATCGACACTTTCCGCGGTGAAGTTGGCGCTTTCAAAATAGGTTTGCAACTCTTTACCGCCGCCGGCGCATCATTCGTTCGGGAATTAACCGGCGAGGGAGTAAAGATATTTCTCGACCTGAAATTTCATGACATCCCTAATACCGTGGCTTCGGCTGCGGTTGAAGCCGCGCGGATGGGGGTCTGGATGTTTAATGTTCATGCCTCGGGCGGAAGCGTTATGATGCGCGAAACAGTCAAGAGAGTGAGCGAAGCCTGCGCCGGGGAAAACCTTGGCCGGCCGAAGCTGATCGCGGTAACCGTTCTGACCAGTTCCAATGCCGAAACATTGCGCGAAACCGGGGTCCAAACCGCGCTGGCGGAGCAAGTTTTGAATTTAGCGAGACTTGCGTCAGAATGTGAGATGGATGGCGTGGTTGCTTCGCCGCAGGAGATCGCGATGATCCGCAAGGGCGCCGGACGAGAAGATTTCCTGATCGTAACACCGGGCGTTCGCCCCGCTTTTGCAACGGCAGACGACCAAAAGCGTGTAATGACACCGGCAGAGGCTATCGCGGCGGGTTCCGATCACCTGGTTATTGGGCGCCCGATCCTGCAGGCTGCCGACCCTTTAGGAGCCGTCAGGAAGATCGTTGAAGAGATGGAGAACGCTCGGGCACATTGATGAGAAAAACATTTTTTACCTTAATAGCTATTATTTTATTTTGCTGCCAGTTCGGGCAGGCACAGACGCCTGCTGCCGGACGTTTCCCCATCGGCGAACGCCTTACCTACAGCATAACTTTTGCCACGTTCCCCAGCGCCGCATTTGCGGAAACCTATGTTGTCTCTACCGGAAAATATGGCGAGCGTGACGCCGTTTACTTACAGGGCCGGGTAAAAACGACGGATTTTGTTAACGCGGCTTTTTTCTCCATCGATGAGACCCGTCAAATTTTGGTAACGCCTGACACGGGCCTGCCGCTGCTTAGCAAGGTCATCAAGGATGAAAACGGAATGCCGCGTGAAAAGGTGACCGATCATAAAGGCCCCGCTGGCGCACACGATTGGCTGTCGGCGCTTTTCCAACTTCGTTTTTCTGCCACGCCCAGCGGCGTGCTCAATATTCAGGAAGATAACGGCAGCATCGTTCAGGCGTCGTATCAACTGGCCGGTAAGGCGCACATTAAAACCACCGCCGGTGAATTCGATACGGTCGTTATAGATGTGCAAAACCCGTCCTTTCCGAAGATGCAGGTCTATCTCAGCGATGACGAGCGGCGCATTCCGGTGGTCGTCTCTTATAAACACCCAAAAGGAATTTTTCGGGCCGAACTGGCGGGCATTCAGGACCTTTCTCCGGAACCCGTCGCCGAAGCCACGCCAAGGCCGCAAAATACCCCGCCTGTGGTGATGCCGACGCCGAAACCCCGCGCCACGCCATTGCCCTATAAGAACAATCAACCGCTGGCCGAAGACCTGCCGTTCGATCTGGGCGAAACGTTGACCTATCGTTTATCGCGGCCCGGAGCAGCCGGTTCGTTTGGAACTCTGGTGGTGCAAGCTGCGGAACGAAAACAATTCTTTGGAGCGGACTCCCTGCTGCTCAGCGCTTCGGTCCAGCAGCTGACCGACAGCAATTCGTTTTTTGCCGCGGGCGATTCCATCAAATCATACGTCGAACCGGACACTCTCTTGCCGCAGCGCACGGAGATAAATTTTCACGGCGCTCTGAGTCTTTTTAACCAAATGCTCCAGTTCGACCAGGCGACCGGTAAGGTAACGGATGGTAAGGGCACGCCATACGATATTCCGGTCGGCACGCACGATATTTTGTCGTTGGCCTATGCCATTCGCTCGTTCAATCTAAAAGAAGTAAAGCCTAACAAAGGCCCCAGCGGCGATATCCGCGTCGCGCTGTTTACCAGCGACGGCCCGGTGATCCTGACCATTCTCTCGCAGCCCGAAGAAATTATTGATTTTCAAGGCAAAAAAATCACCGCGCAGGTGATCTTTGCCAGTATCGGGCAAAGCACCGCCAAATTATGGCTAAGCAAAGACCAGGACAAGCTTCCCCTGCGGATCAATATTACCAGCCCGACCTTTGCGTTTAATGCCGATCTGATCTCGGTCGTGCAAAATCCGCCTCCGGTCAGTGAAAGCAGTTCCTCAGCCAACGTGCCCGGAATTCCGGCGGATCTGATGAAGAATATGACCGTTATTAACCCGACAATGATCAATCCGACACTCACCGATCTAAATACGGTCAACGCCGCGCCTGCACCAGCCATCAAAAAACCATAACCGCCCTGAACATTGCTCTTCAGCGGCTAAAAGGTTAAATTATATATGCGCAGTTGGATTAAATTCGAACTGTGATAGCTATAGGTACGTAATTATTAAATAAGGTTTTAAGAATGGATCATACAACCCGCGAATTATTAAAACGCTACGCAAAACTGGCGATCGGACAGCCTTTTGCGCCGATTCTATTAAATATTTTGGTGACTTCGGTCTGCGATATGCGCTGTACACACTGCTTTTTTACCGAAGAGCTGGATGACCGCCCGCGTAAAAAACTGCAGATGAAGACCCACGAGATCGAGAAGATCGCGGAAACGCTCGGCGGCAATCTGGGCGTGTTGATCCTGGCCGGCGGCGAACCGTTCACCCGCAAGGACCTGCCGGAAGTCGTAAATTCTTTCTACCGGCATAACAAGCTGGAATCGGTGTACCTGATGTCTAACGGGCAGATCCACCCGCGTATTTTCCCGGATGTAACGAGGATTTTGCAGGAAAATCCCAATCTGAACGTCACCGTCGCGCTCGGCATTGATGGCCTGAAAGATCAGCACGAGAAGATCCGTCAGAAAGAAGGTTCGTGGGATAAGGCGATCCATACGGCCCGCACGCTCAAGGAAATGAAGAAAGAATTTCCTAATCTGGACGTTCAGACCTGTACCTGTGTGATGAATTCCAATCAGGACACGATCTTTGACTGGTACGATTTTTTGAAATACGACCTCAAGCCGGACAAGATCAACATCAACTATATTCGCCCGCCGTCAAAAGATCCGAACGAGCTCAATTTCGATCATGAGCGCTACGCCAAGCTTTCACAGATGATCCTGGACGATGTAAAAAATTCGGCGATCAAAAATAACTACGGCGGTTCAGCCGGTTTCTTTAAAGCGGCGATCGACATCTATATGCACGGCCTGATCACCAAGACCAAGGAAGAGCAGGCCCCGCAGATGAAGTGCTATGCCGGGACCGCCGGCGCCGTCATCTACGACGAGGGCACGCTGTCGTCTTGCGAAAATAAAACGGAAGTTGCGAACCTGCGTGAATTCGACTGGAATTTCAAGGCCGCCTGGAATTCGCCGCAGATGAAACAACGCCGCAAGGAAGTCGCCGACGGATGTTTCTGCACGCACGAATCGAACAGCTACTATCCAAGCCTGCCCTTTAACCCGGGCCATCTGATCCAGATCAAAAAACTGGAACGCCAAATGAAAAAAGCTGCCAAACAGATCGGTCAATCACAGCCGCAGGCCGAAGGAATGGCGGTCAAGGCCTAGTTTTCTAATGAGTAATTACGATTTTACAATTGTAATAGAGCCGGATGAAGAAAGCTTTCATGCTTTTGTTCCGTTGTTACCGGGATGCCACTCTTTTGGGGAAAGCGTGGAAGATGCTAAGAAGAATATTGCCGAAGCTATCGAACTTCATGTTGAATCGATGATAGCTGATGGCGAGGAGATACCTATAGAAAAAGAGCCGGTTTTAATTACCCGGCTTTCCGTTCCGATCGCTGCATGAGCCCAAAAACTCCCAGAATAAATGGCTCTAAATTAATACGCGTTCTTGAAAAACTTGGCTTCGTGGTTAAACGGCAGAAAGGAAGCCATGTTCAACTTTTTCGAGAAAGCGATGGAAAGCGAATTACCGTCCCGCTCCACGGCAGTAAGGAGATTCCAATAGGAACTTTGAAAGCAATATTAAGGGATGCCGACATTAACCCCGGCGAATTCATAGAACTCTTATAACGTGAACCCAAACACCCCTAAAATTTTGATCATCTCATCCGACACGGGCGGCGGGCATCGCTCTGCCGCGGCGGCGATCGTCGGGGGGCTGCAGAAGTTTTGGGAGGGCCAGTCGTTTGCGGTCCGCACGGTCAAAGCCATCGAAGATTCGCACCATATCGCCGCGCGGATGGTGAAAATGTATAACTGGACGCTGCGCAACAAACAGCACTGGATGAAATATCTTTACTGGGCGATCAACAAATTCCGCCCGGAAACGCGCGAGTTCTTTTACCGGCGCAGTTTTGGTTTCGCCAAGCAATTGTTTGAAAAATGGTGCCCGCACGTGGTGGTAAGCGTCCACCCGCTGACGCAGCATTTTTTTGCCAAGGTCTTAAAAGAATTGAACCTGCAGGACCAGATCCCTCTCGTTACGGTGGTCACCGATCCCTATTACGGGTTTTGGAAAGGCTGGGCGTGTAACGACGTCTCGCTTTACCTGGTCGCCAGCGAAGAAGCCAAAATGCAGTTGGTGGAATACGGCATTTCCCCGGAAAAGATAAAGATCTCGGGAATGCCGGTCGATCCCAAATTTCACGAAGTAACGGAAAAAGACGCTCAGGCCGCGCGTAAAGCACTCGAACTCGATCCGGACAAATTTACCGTGTTTGTCAATGCCGGTTGGATCGGCGGCGGCAACATTCCGCAGATCTTTCGCGAACTCGTCGCCGGCGAACTCGATGTCCAGGCGATCTTTCTCGCCGGAAAAAACGACGAACTAAGGCTTGAAGCGGAAAAGATCGCTCTGACCGCCAAATTCCCGGTCAAGGTCATCGGCTATTCCGACGAAGTGGAAAAACTGATGCAGTCCGCCAACGTGATGATCTCAAAACTGGGCGGCCTGACCACTTTCGAAGCGCTGGCCTGCCAGCTGCCGATCATCGCCGATGCCACTACGCCGCCGATGCCGCAGGAAGCCGGGACCGTCAAGCTTATCGCGCAGCGCGGCGCCGGGATATTGCTGGAAAAAGCATCGGACATAGTTCCTACCATCCAAAATCTTCTCAATGATTCCCGTCAATACGCGGAAATGAAAGCGGCCACCATCGGCCTCTCTATTCCAAATTCCACCCAGCGTATAATTGAAGAGATCTCAGCCCTTCTTCCGGCAAACATACAGGTTCCGGAAACCGCTTAAGCTAAAAATCGACCCTCTTACAGCTTACTTAAAAATTTTGACTATCATCCCGGCGATGAACTAACATGGGGTTAGCATAAAACTAATTACGGTTTCCCCATATGTACGAAATTTCCCAACAATATCGTCATTAAGGTTTTGAACCTCCCTGCCTTTAGGGATCTTTTGTCGTGAAGCTGTAGATCAAACCATTAACCGTCCCGGCAAACCCTGCATATTTGCCGAACCAGAATTCAAGATCAAAAAAGGAGAGATCTTATGTTTTCAAACGTTCTTAAACTATCACGCAGGCTTCTGATATTAGCGGTACTTTCCGGCGGCCTGTTCGTTACCTTAGTGATGATGCCTTCTAATTCGGCTCAGGCCACGGGCGCCAAATGCTGCTCGGAATGCGAGCTGGATGAGGGACTTTGTCAGGCTTACTGCCAAATTCATCCGACTTTTCCGCTCTGCGCGGAATGTCAGGATGATGTACGCGAGTGCTTCCGTACCTGCAATCCCGATCCGGGCTGCTAGTTTTTTCGAAATCAGGTCTTAACTTCCTTCAAGTTTAGACCTGATCGTTTTACGGCAGATCCCGTGATTTGCTAACCCCGTAACTTCCGAATCAAAAAAGGAGCAAATAAAATGTTAAAAGAACTTACCAAGCTTTCCCGCAAGTTCCTTATTCTGGCTGTTCTTTCCGGCAGCCTGGTTTTTGCTTTAGGTCTGCAAACTAGATCCACAAAAGCGTTTCTTCTTCCAAACTGCTGCTGGGAGTGTGACGAATTATCCCTGGTCTGCGAAGAAGTGTGCGAAACACATCCGCAGCAGTGTAACCCTTGTCGTCACAATGTGGCTCTTTGCTATGCGCAGCCCTGCGACCCCAGTCCGACCTGTACTTAAAGAAGTTTTGTCTAAAAACACGAGGCCTCGGTCTATCCGGACCGAGGCTTGTTTTTATTTTTCACGCAAATTGATCTACCCTTCTTCCGCCTGCTGAGCAAATCGAAGCCGAAGACAGCTGCATTTTTCGCTTTTTCGTTTTCGCGATTTAACCAATTATGCCTGTATAACTTATACTTTATTGAATCGTCAGATTCATTTTATTTACAAAATAATATTAAGGAACTATTTGTGACTCTTTTACTCGAAGGAAAACGTGCTTTTGTGTCGGGCGGCACCCGCGGCATCGGCGCCGCGATCTGTGAGGTTTTCGCCCGCGAAGGCGCAGACGTAGCTTTTAATTATCACTCCAGCGACAGCCTCGCGGAAGAAGTGAAAAAGAAGATCGAAGCTTTTGGCCGCCGCGCTCTCTCTTTCAAAGTTTCCGTCACCGACCGCTATGGAATGAAACACATCGCCCGCGAAATAAAAGATGCCTGGGGTTCGATCAATGTGCTGGTCAACAACGCGGCCGTCAATAAAGGGGACAATTTCGCCACCACCACCGACAGGTCCTGGGATTGGGTGGTCGATACAAATGTGAACAGCCTTTTTGCCGTCACCAAGCCTTTTTACAAACAGATGATCCGCGAACGCGTCGGCAATATTCTCAATATCACCTCTGTCGGGGCGATCCGCAGCCTGCCGACCTCTGTTCACTACGCTACCTCAAAGGCCGCGATGATCGGCTTTACCAAATGCCTCTCGCGTGAGGCCGCCAATTTCGGTATCACCGTAAACGCCATCGCCGCCGGTATCTTTGACACCGACCTCGGCAACACGCTTCCCGAGCGCCTGCTGCAAATGCACGATTTCTGGGTAGCCAAAGGGCGCCCCGGGAAACCCTCCGAACTGGCTGAATACGCTGCCTTTATGTGCAGTGACCGTAACAGCTTTATGAGCGGCGAGGTCGTCATTGTGGACGGCGGCGCGGTAACTTAATTTTTCACCACAAAGACACAAAGCACACTAAGGACAGATAAAAGAAAACAGCTAATTCTTCGAATTACACGTATCATTTGGGTAATTCGTGAAATTTATTGTTTCTCTTATGTCTTTCTTTGTGTGCTTTGTGTCTTTGTGGTGAAAATTCTTAATTGAATTTGAAAATGAATTTCAATTCTAAGTCTTTAATTTGCAATAGTTTAGCTTGACATCGATTTAAGACTGTCGTATATTGTCATTGTAACCGAGAGTAAATAACTCAAGAGGCGGTGAAAAATTATGGCAAGAGGCGAACTGATAGATAACCTTAATAAAGCGCTGGCGCTGGAGATCTCCGGCGTGATCCAATATACGCAGCATAGTTTTCTGGTGACCGGCACTGAGCGCGAAGTTTTCTGCGATTTCTTTCGCGACCAGGCCGAGGAAGCCCAAAAGCACGTCAATATGCTGGGCGACAAGGTAGTCGCGCTGGGCGGCATTCCGACCGTGGAACCCGCGCTTATCCGCCAGTCGACCGATCTGAAAGAAATGCTGAAACAGGATCTCGAACTGGAACGCGCGGCGATGGATATATACAAGGCTGCCTGGGCTTCATGCGGCGAAGAAGATCTGCCGACAAAATTTATGCTGGAAGAACAGATCGCCGGTGAACAGGTCCATATCGAAGAATTGGAAAAACTTACTTCCGAGCGGCAGAGCAAGGCCGGGCAGGAAAGAATAGTTTTAAGACAGGTAAGTTAACACCTGGCGAAATTGAAACAAAAAAGAAGCAGGCTAAATTTCAGCCTGCTTTTTTATTCGCCTATTTGAAGAAGAGATTTAAGCGACGTTCGGAAATTCTATTACTTTAGAGTTGGTCACCGTGCCCCCCTGCTCGACTTTCTTGCGGTTGACGCGGTATCGCATAGCCGTAAGGGTGTGATGCAGGTCGTCCAGCATTTCGGGCGCTACTTCGATCGTCTTCTGGCACGTCCATCCGAGATCGTCACGCCAGGTTGAAAACTTAAGCATTACGGTGCTGTCATCACGCAGGACCGCCTCTATTTTGCGCTCATTGTCTGTTGAAACCGAAGGTTGAAGGATTGCTCTCTGCTGCACTTAATTTAACTCCAATAATTACGTATAAATAATATTATTAATAGAAATTGAAATCCAATTTCAATAATATTTTACCTCATAATCATTTTGTGTCAAGACTAAGCACCGGATTTTTCGTTTTTTCGCAAAAACCTCCAAATATCGGAACATTCAAGCTGGTGTGAGTGGCCCACGTTTCTTTTTAGCCACCGATTACACTTTATTCGTGTTATCGGTGACATTCGTGACCCTATCTTATGCGGATGTCGATCTCGATAAGGAAAATACCTTTTGAAATTCGAACAGCGGTTTCCTGCGTCCATCCAGATACCATACTTCATAAGCTTTGATGTTGATTGAGACACTTCAATTCCAGGTACGCCTACAGCTTACGCGCCCGAAAAATAATTCAATTTGACCGAATTCAAAGAAAAATCGATATTTCTTTTCAAAACTGGCTTTTAATTGCGGAAATATCATAAAATTAGAACCTCATTACACTGTCAACAATTTTTCGACCGGAAAGCTTTACATAAAAAATGGACGAATACACTGATCAGATGCCCCAGGACATAGCGCGTTTTCCCATGGTCCCGATCCGCGACGTGGTGATATTCCCTTTCACCAAAGTTGCGTTCAAAATAGGCCGCCCGAATTCGGTGCGCGCGCTGGAACACGCCCTGACCGGCGATCGTTATATCTTTCTCGCGACCCAGCACGATGCCACTATCGACGAGCCGACGCCCGAGCAGGTTTACCAGATCGGTACTATCGGCCGCATCCTGCAGGCGCAGAAACAGGAAAACGGGCAGATAAAGGTCGTGGTCGAAGGCCGCGAACGCGCCACCACGATCAAGGTCGATCGTCAGGAAGACCTGTTGTATGCGACGGTCCGGCGGATCGTCTCTACCAATGAATCGGGTTATCGCACGGACGGCCTGCTGCAGAAACTGCATAACCTGGTCGAACAATTAATGCGTCTTTCGCCCGACGCTTATACGGATTCGCTGCACGCTTCGCTGCGCGGCACGATCCCGGCGCACATTGCCGATACTCTTTCGTCGCATCTGAAAGTGCCCGTCGAAGAAAAACAGCTGCTGCTGGAGATCCCCTCGGTACAGGACCGCCTGCAAAAACTGATCGAAGTTTTAGAAATAGAGATCGATAAAAAACAGCTCGACCGCCAGGTTCACACCCGCACCAAGCGGCAGATGGAAAAGGCGCAGCGCGAGTATTATTTGAACGAACAGATCAAGGCCATCCATAAAGAGCTGGGACGCAAAGACGAAAAGGCCGAGCTGGAAGAATTAAAAACAAAGATCGAAGAGGTCGGCATGACCGACGAGGCGAAAGAAAAAGCCTTGCAGGAACTTTCGCGGCTGGAAACGATGGCGCCGATGTCGGCCGAGAGCACCGTTTCGCGCACCTATATTGATTGGCTGGTGAACATTCCCTGGCAGGCGCGCTCAGAAGAGATCAACGATCTGAACAATGCCGAAGATATTTTGAACGAAGACCATCACGGTCTGGAAAAGATCAAGGAACGCATTTTAGAATACCTGGCCGTGCGCCAATTGGTAAAAAATCCGAAAGGCACGATCCTTTGTTTCGTCGGCCCTCCGGGAGTTGGTAAGACCAGCCTGGGTAAATCGATCGCCCGCGCCACCGGTAGAAAATTTGTCCGCTTTAGCCTCGGCGGCGTTCATGACGAAGCCGAGATCCGTGGCCATCGCCGCACTTATATCGGTTCCCTGCCGGGGCAAATTCTTCAGTTAATGAAGCGCGCCGGTACCGTTAACCCGGTAATGCTGCTCGACGAAGTAGATAAACTGGGACACGATTTTCGCGGCGACCCGGCGGCGGCGCTTTTAGAAGTGCTCGACCCGGAACAGAACCACACTTTCCGCGATCACTATCTCGATGTGGATTACGATCTGTCGCAGGTGTTTTTTATCGCCACGTCGAATGTGCTGCATACTATTCCGCCGGCGCTGCAGGACAGGCTGGAAATAATTTCGCTCTCCGGTTACACCGAGAAGGAAAAACTTCAGATCGCCAAGCGGCATCTGATCCCGAAACAATCCGAAGGCAACGGCCTCGACCCGGAAAAGATCACCTTTACCGACGACGGAATCCTCGAAGTTATTCGCCACTACACGCGCGAAGCGGGCGTCCGCAGCCTGGAGCGCCAGCTCGGCTCGTGCCTGCGCAAAGTAGCTCGTAAATTTGTCGACGCAAAAGATAACAGCGATTTTCGCGAAGTCATCTCGGCTGAGAAAGTGCGCGACCTGCTGGGTACGATCAAGTTCCGCAAACAGGACATCGCTTTGACCAGCGAGATCGGTTTGGTGAACGGGCTGGCCTGGACGGAAGTGGGCGGTGATATTCTGCAGATCGAAGCCACGCTGGTGAAAGGTAAAGGCGAGGTGCGCCTGACCGGAAAACTCGGCGAAGTAATGCAGGAATCGGCCCACACCGCGCTGACCTGCGTCCGCACCCGCGCGGAAAAACTCGGCATCGATACCGAATTCATTCGCGAAAAAGACCTCCACATCCACGTGCCCGAAGGCGCTATTCCGAAAGACGGCCCTTCGGCCGGTATCACCATGGCGGTAGCGATGGTTTCGGCGCTGACGAACGTCGCCGTGCGTCACGATGTAGCAATGACCGGTGAGATAACCCTGCGCGGCAAAGTTCTACCGATCGGCGGTTTGAAGGAAAAACTTCTGGCGGCGCACCGCTTCGGAGTCAAGACCGTCATCATCCCGAAAGACAACGAAAAAGACCTGGCCGACATTCCCGAGGAAGTTCTCGACGAAATGCAGATAACCCCGGTCGAGTCTATCGACGAGGTCCTGCAATTTGCGATGGATTACGGAAAAGTGGATATTTCCGTCGATGCCCCGCAAGTGTGGACTGGAGATCAGGCTTCAACGGATATTACGGCGACCATCGAATAATTTTGGGCCAATTTATCGTGAAAATTTGGGATAGGATTCGCGTCGTTATGAGAAACGCTGGACCAAAAACCTTAGCAGGTTGCTCCCTACGCCTGTGATAAAGCCGCCTATCATTACGGTATCCAGAATGCTTGCGATCAGCCTCATCCCAAACGGACGGATATCGTCATATCCATCGAAATCTTCTTTTATCTGGCCCGTCTTAAATTTATAGTTGTGCCATTGCAGTTCAACAAAATACCTCGGGATCGAGACAAATACGACTCCGATCAGGGAGATAAAAAACCAGGTAATGTATAAGTTGCCGGTTCTACCCAGAGGCGACGCCTCCCAGATGTAGAAATTGATCATGTAAAAGAACGTCAACCATTTGGCCAGGATATATGCCTCCGTAAAGGAAGCTAGTTTTTTACTTATTTTTTCTTTATTCAGATCGTTGATCGGCGCGGCCTTTTCCAAAGTATTTCCTACCTCTATAACCGAAGAAAAAATAGACATAAAAAACATCACTACCGTAAGAGTGATAACCAGCAGCACAAAGTTCAACAAAAAATAATACACTCCCAGCGGCCCTAAATACCGGCCTTTGGCATCGCTGTATTCTACGAACCAATAATGTTTCGGAACGTTGGCTACATCCATGATGTCTTTGATGTAGTTTGAGATCGCAAAAAATGCGAGGCCAAGAATTAAAAAGGTGAGAAAATAGGCCTTAAATGGGATCTTCTTTTTCCTGGGAACCGGATATTCTTCAAGATTAGATTCATATCCCAGTATTAAAAGTTTCAGCCGATAAAAAAAGGGGATCTTTTTTTTCTCGGTTTCCGGCTCTTCTGTTTCTTCGGATTCGAGTTCCTGATTCAGAGATTTTACTTCGCCCCAACCCTTAATTACGGCCGCGATCAACCAGCATCCGAACCCAACGTACAACGGGCATACAACCATATAAAGCAGCAGGTTGTACCAGTCCTGAGAGAAATATAAGCGATCCGGATCTGTTCCGGAAAAAGTTCCCGCCACATACGACCCGGCCAAATTAACAACAAAACAGAAAAAGAAAGTAACGAAATATCCGTAGATCGCAGCCTGATAACCATCGTTACCGCTAAAAGTCCGGGTCAGAGATACTGGTATGTCCGGGGCTAATTCAACGAATACAAGTTTTATTAGAGCTTTTATCTGTCTAAATACAGGCCATTCACTCCAAAGCAACGCTTTAGTGTACATCCATATTTTGGTATCTCTGGGAGAGACGAGCAATTTATCGTCCGTGCCTGTTTTGATCGGCTCATTTTCTTTATCCATTAAAGTCCTGTTCGATGTGTGAGAAGTGTAAGACCGTTAGCTGGAAGTCTCTTCCGTTTGTATTATTTTGATAATTTAATTGAATTCAAGACTCAAAAGCCGAATTGCGGGTTCGTGCTTTATGGGAAAACTCGGGTAAAGCTATGCGGTTAATTTATTCGCAAACCCTAATATTGTCAATAAAAATTTACCGGCGCACAGGCCCGCGACGTTTGATCCGCGGGTCTTTGAATCAGTAAATAAGCGTTTACTGGGGGCGAGGGGTTTGCGGCTCCGCCGCCGTGCTGTGGGAAAAGGCTTGCCTTTCCGTCAGTCGCTTCTTAATAGATACCCCGGAGGCTCAGCCTCCGCCAAGATAATGATCAAACCTGCCGGCAAAGCCGTGAAGCTATCCAACTTCTGTTGACTTCACCAACTTCCCAAAACGTCTCTTCCGGAAGGTCCTCGCATTGAGTTATGCTGTCCGGGCTTTGATCTTTGAAACCCGAATCTTCCGAAAGTGCGTTCATTTTTGTTCCATTTTTACAAAAAAGTGGAACATCAAATCACGGTGATCTCACAAAAGGCAGGCCCAATCAGCCAAATTCACTTACGAACCGGCAATCACCCCGTTCCAGCGCATTGTCCCGAAGTCTTTTACGATCAAACAGTTCGCTCTTTAAAGTGTTCCGGTGTTCCATTTTCACACTCGGAAGGTGGAACGGAACACCCGTAGGTTATTTTGTCGGTGGCGGATCTTACGGATTATGATCGCGGTAATCCAGGAAGTCGTATCCGACGTTAGCGGCCAGCAGAAGCCACATGATTATCGTCCCCAGCGGCGTGATAAATTCGATGTCATGGATCCCTTTGTCCCGCCCCATATAAAAGCTGATCGCGCCGAATACCAGGTAGAACATGATCACAAAACAGACGGATATAAGTGTCGGCAAAACGACCTCTTTTCCACCGACATTGTTATAGGTGAAGGAAAAAAATCCGGCTGTGACGCCCGCGGCCAGAATAGATAAAATTCCGATGGCCGAAGAATATGCCGGGGCCGCCTTACCGGCAGTTTGCACGTATGGCGTATCCGAGATCAACAGGAAGAAACCCAGCGCGGCCAGCCCGGTTCCGAACATCGCCAACGTTGCACACAGGTAATACCACCATTTGGATGATGCTTTTTCAAATTGTATTTTTCTGCCGTCTTTTCTAAAGACGATCGCCCGCGCAACAATAGCTGCTACTCCGAAAAAACATCCTACTAATACCAGAGCAAAACCACCCATTTTTCACCTCCAAAGTGCGACAATGTGACTGTGATATGAAGCTGAAGAACCAGGGAGTTCGTGGCTTCGCGGGAAAACTAATGTAAATAATTTATTTGGAAATAGAGTGATTGTCAATAAAATGTTGGAACGGGAGTTGGCGGCTTTGCCGCAGTGATGTGCGGTAAGCCTATGGCTTACCGGGAGACTGGAAATCACTGACGGAGGCTAAGCCTCCGTGTATCTATTAATAGTGACTCGCGCGAGGTAGTTCTCTTTTGCATTAATGTCCGGAAACTAAGCTCGTTCTTCCTGGAGGCGTGAGCTAAATTGCGAACGCTTCTGCGTTCGCTGCGGGCAAGATGCCCGCGCTCGATACTTAACTTATCTGCTGCATCAATCCGGCAAAATCGACCTGGCACCAGTGCTCAGCCAGTTGGCCGTTTTTGACGGTCAAAATATCGATCACGTCGATATGGATGGGGCGGCCGGTCGGCGCGGCTCCGAAAAACTCGCCGGTGTGCTCGCCAAAGAAGCTTTTTCGGGTGACCACCTTATCGCCCTCCGCCACCTGATCATATATTTCCGCGCGGAAGCCTGAGAAAGCGCCGCGCAGCATTTTAAATAGATTCTTCACGCCCTCTTTGTCCGGCGTCAGGCCGGGCAGAGCGGAGTGGTCGACGAAATCATCGGCCAGCAACTCATTCGCAACCTCTTCGCGGGCAGCGGTCTGGTATTCGTTAATAAAACGGCTGACTACATCTTTATTTTCAGTTGACATTAGATCTCTCCCCAAAATTGGACTCGCGCACAAATTCGTCCGGCAAACTAAAACGGTTTCAAAAATCTTCATTTGACATAAGGCCGCCTGAAAGCTAAGTTTTGAAAAACCTTTAAGGAGTACCTATGAGCAAAGCTAAATCTGCAGATCTGTTAATGAAACTTTACGACTTGCGCCGCGAAGCCACCATGCGCGATGCGCGCAACTGGTTTATCACTTTCTTTCCCGAATCCGCCCAGGATGTGATGGGTGCTATGGTGCATCCTGACACCAGCGCCTACTTCCGCATGGTGTTCAGCTATTGGGACATGGCCGCGTCTTTCGTCAATCACGGCGCCATCGACGAGGAAATGTTCAACGAAGCCAGCGGTGAGGGCGTCGTCGTTTTCGCCAAGGTCGAACCGTTTCTCGAAGAGATCCGCACGATCACAAACAACCAGAACTTTGGCGGGCGTCTCGAAGCCTGGGTTTCGCGCATGCCTGACTATAAGGCGATATGCGAACAGCGCCGCAACATGCTGAAAAACATGATGGCCGCCCGCGCAGAAATGATGAAAACGGCCGGCGCTTAATTATTAATGAATAACGGTGAGTGATTAGTTCTGATAAATGGTTTATATTAATCATTAATCGCTAATCACTCACCGTTATTCATTTCGTATGAAAATTTCCTCAGCTACATTCGTAAAGAGCGCTTTTGAAGAAAGTCATTGGGTAACCGACCACAAACCCGAAATATCTTTTCTCGGCCGTTCGAATGTCGGAAAATCCAGTTTGCTCAATTCCCTTTTGAAGGTAAAAGGCCTGGCGCGCACTTCGAATACCCCCGGCAGAACGCAAAGCATCAACTTTTTTCTGATCAACGAAGCGTTTTATTTCGCCGATCTGCCGGGTTACGGTTATGCCAAGGTTTCCAAGATGATGCGAAAGGATTGGGGCAAGATGGCCGAGGAATATCTTGCCTTGCGGCCCCAACTTGTGTTATCAATACAATTAGTAGATTCGCGGCATCCTCCTACTGAACTTGACCTGCAGTTGCAGGAATGGCTCGTTTTTCATCAAAGACCGCGGCTCGTGATCGCCACGAAATCGGACAAACTATCCCGCAATGAATTGCATAAGAATTTGCAAGTCATTCGGAAAGAGATGCCTTTAAGCAAAGTTATCGCTTATTCGTCGTCTAAAGGACATGGCCGCGACGAGGTTTGGCGGGAAATCGAAGAGAAATTATGAAAAAGTAAAGATTTGGGGTTGATTTCTCGGACAACTTTGAGAGATAATTCACTATCTCATTAAGAACTCAGGGGTAAAAAGCTCTAGGGTTTAGTTCGGAAACGCCTTGGCTGTACTTTCCAACTTGTTTCTCCGTGACAACTTATGACTTTAGATCGGGCAACACCGATATTGCGTTAGGTCACAAATTCGCCGCCGGAACATTAATCCATAACATTATCGAGATATAAGTTTTTTCCAATATTAAATAAATCCTGACAAATCTAAGAGTACATGCAACGCAGCTAAAGGAAAGCTGTTAAGGATAAATAAAATGCCAACTAAAGTAACTAAAAAGAAAGGCAGCGGAAGCACTGATGAAAAAAAGAACGGTGCTGCTGCCGATGAAGTAAAAGAAAAAATAGAAGACACTCCGCTTGAAGAAGTCGAAGAGCTTGAAGAGGCCGGAGAGATCGAGGAAATCGATGCCGGCGAAGACGAAGCAGAAGAAGCAGCAGAAGAAGAAACTGTAAGATCTGTTCCGCCCTCGGGCAACGGTTCCAATTTCGATCTCGCGGTCCTCAAGGAAATGTCTATTTCCGACCTCACGCACGTCGCCAAGGATTACAACATCCTGGGCGCTTCGGGCATGAGAAAGCAGGAGTTGATCTTCAAGGTCCTCGCCGCGCAAACGGAAAAAAGCGGATTGATCTTTTCCGAAGGTGTGCTGGAAACCTTGCCCGATGGCTTTGGTTTTCTGCGCGCGCCGGAATCTAACTATCTGCCGGGGCCGGACGACATCTATGTCAGCCCTTCGCAGATCCGCAAGTTTGACCTGCGCACCGGCGATACCATCAGCGGCCAGATCCGTCCACCCAAGGAAGGCGAGCGTTATTTTGCGCTGATCAAGGTCGAAGCGATCAACTTTGAATCTCCGGAATCTTCGCGTGAAAAAGTATTTTTCGACAATTTGACGCCGCTCTATCCGGACGAACGCCTGACGATGGAGATCGGCCCGGATAATATCTCGGCCCGTGTGATCGACCTGGTCACGCCCATCGGCAAAGGCCAGCGCGCCCTGATCGTGGCCCCGCCGCGCACCGGTAAAACGATGCTGCTGCAGACCATCGCCAATTCAGTCACGACCAATCATCCGGAAGTAACGCTGATCGTGCTGCTCATCGACGAGCGCCCGGAAGAAGTTACCGACATGCAGCGCAGCGTCAACGGCGAAGTTATCAGCTCGACCTTTGACGAGCCGCCGACCCGCCACGTGCAGGTCGCGGACATGGTCATCGAAAAAGCAAAACGCCTGGTCGAACACAAACGCGACGTCGTTATCCTGCTCGATTCGATCACCCGCCTGGCGCGCGCGCATAACGCGGTCGTGCCTCCGTCGGGCAAGATCCTTTCCGGCGGTATCGATTCAAACGCGCTCCAGCGCCCGAAACGATTTTTCGGCGCCGCGCGTAACATCGAAGAAGGCGGAAGCTTGACGATCATCGCCACCGCGCTGATCGACACCGGTTCGCGTATGGACGATGTTATCTTCGAAGAGTTCAAGGGAACGGGTAACTCGGAAATTCATCTCGACCGCAGGCTGAGTGACAAACGTCTCTTCCCGGCGATCGACATCCAGCGCTCCGGCACCCGTAAGGAAGAACTGCTGATCGAGAAGGAAGACTTAAACCGCATCTGGGTGATGCGCCGCGTCCTCAACCCCCTCTCGCCGGTCGAGCAAATGGAAGTTGTGTTGGAACGTCTCTCCAAGAGCAAGGCCAACGCGGACTTCCTGGCAAGTATGCAGACCTAATCGGGAGCGCATCCTGGGAGCGCAGACTTTAGTCTGCAACGCCAACAAATGGGCGCTTAGCGTTCGAAATATTAAAGGGCAGGTAAACCTGCCCTTTTCTTTTTAACATTACCGCTACTCTAGCTAAAATCAGCTGCTTTTTTGTTCCAGCGGTGCCCTCCGAACATTCGCACGGCGCGATAGGCGACGTCGCGTTTCCACTTTGCTATCTGCCTTTTTTCCATCAGTTCGTAAAAAAGATCGTCGGCATCTTTGCGTAGGAACATGTGTTTCGGGTCTTCCAGAGGCTCCATCTGGCCGGCCGGCAGATCGCCGCCGCAGCGATACAGCAAATCATGAAATAAAGGGGCTTCGATAGACAGCTCAAATGAGGAAACCATCGGCCAAAGAAAACGCGGAACGCTGGCCAGGTCAGTGAAAGAATCTTTTGGCGCGGTCAGGGTCCATTTTCCAAACCGGTAGGAACAATCTTCTACTACCATCCATTCTTTTCTGGAAACGACATAAGTTATTTTGGCGGTCGGGACATCGTCTCCGGCCGCTCCGGCCTGAGAGACTAAGCCGGCGGCATTTACTATCTCGACGATCTCTTCATCGGAAATATCACCAAGCTTGTCTACGTCTATATCAAAAACATTTTTGTGAGCGTCCGCGTCCGCCGTCAAAGCTTCTTCTTCACGGACTTCCCTGAGCATTGGCGTATCGACCGTCGTCTTAAATGCCGTGGGAAGATCTTCGCCCCGGTACATATTGATATGAACGTCCTCACCGGAGAGAACTTTTTCATCTATTTCCGCGACGCTTGATCTCAATTGCTCTACCACCGAATTCATGGAGTCTCCTTTTTGTAAGATGGATGGAAGAAAAGAAAGTGCCTGAAAAGTATTTGAAATGACAATAAAAGTCAAGAAGATACGGTATTTCCCTTCGAAATAGATAATAACTGATAGATTACAGATCACAGATCGGATCTCTCAGCTCTCAGTAAATTAAGTCTTGTAAAATAGACGGCATAGCAGAAGGCAGTTAAAATAAACCTTGCTTCAATTATCTCTTTAACATGCGAGTCGCTCTTCTATCCTCAGAAGCGGTACCCTACGCCAAGACCGGCGGTCTGGCGGACGTTGCCGGCGCGTTGCCCAAGGCGCTGCGGCGCGAAGGTGTGTCGGCGACGCTGATCACGCCGCTTTACCGCCAGACAAAGCGCGAACTGCTGGCCGGGCCGGTGATCGACGATCTCTATGTGGATTGGCGGGGCGGCAAAAAGCTCGTCAAGGTCTTTTACAGCCAGGCGGGCGACGCGCCCACTTACCTGATCGACGCGCCGGAATTTTTCGACCGCGATTCCATCTACGGCTTTAGCGAAGACCACCTGCGCTTTGCGTTTTTCTGCCGCGCCGCCATCGACCTGATGCACCGGCTGGGCGAGCCTTTTAATATCGTCCACCTCAACGACTGGCACACCGGGTTTGCCGCGGTCGAGATCGCCACGCGCCGCTACTGGGACAGGTTTTTCTATAACACCCACACGGTTTTTTCCATTCACAACATGGCTTACCAGGGCGTCTTTTCGCCGAGCGAGCTTTGGCAGCTTGGTTTTGGCGACACCTTCTCGACCAATTCGTTTCTCTTTAACGGCAATGCCTCCGCGCTCAAAGCGGGCCTGGCGGTCAGCGACATGCTCTCGACAGTTTCCAGCCGCTACAGTTTTGAAATTCGCGACCGCGAACACGGTTACGGCCTCGACTGGCTTTTGCGCGAGCGCGCCAACCGCCTGCTCGGCATCACCAACGGCGTCGATTACGAAGTGTGGAATCCGGCGACCGACAGCGAGCTTCCGGCGCATTTTCACGCCGGCGATCTGACCGGAAAACGGATGTGCAAACAGGCGCTGTTGGAAAAATTCAGCCTGCCGGTTGAATTAGACAAGCCGATCTTCGGCGTCGTCACCCGCCTTACTTCGCAAAAGGGCTTTGAACTTATCCAACAAGCGGCGGGCGAGATCCTTTCCACCGGCGCATACTTCATCGCGCTTGGCTCGGGCGAAAAGTCGTACGAAAATTTCCTGCAAAAGATGCGCGATTACGCCCCCGATCAGGTCGGGGTCTATAAAGGCTACAGCGAGCCCTTAGCGCACCTGATCGAAGCCGGCGCGGACATCTTCCTGATGCCTTCGAAATTCGAACCGTGCGGTTTGAATCAGATGTATTCCCTGCGTTACGGAACGGTGCCGGTGGTCCGCGCGGTCGGCGGGCTGGACGACACGGTGGAAAATTTTAACCTCATTCGCCGCACCGGCAACGGATTTAAATTCGATCAGTACAACGCCAATAGCCTGATCGAAAAAGTCTACGAAGCTCTCTTTGCCTACGCCGATACCGATCTATGGCGAAAAATTCAATCCAACGGCATGCGGGTCGATAACTCCTGGGAAAATGCCGCGCGCAAATATATCCAGATGTACCAGACGACTCTCAACTAAATTTAATGCCGGAATTTAAGATCAACGACAACCTGGAACTCAGAACTCTGCAGGAAGAAGATGTCCTCGTGCTCGCCGGTCTGGTCAAGGAAAATCTGCCGCATCTGCAGCCGTGGATGCTCTGGGCGGTGGATGATTATGACGCCCGGCACGCCGGTGATTTCATCCGGCAAAATCTTGCCAATACCTCAAAATACAAAGCGCCCAGTTACGGGATCTTTTATGAAGGAGAATTGATCGGCTGTATCGGTTTTGTAAAGCTGGACGTGGAAAGCAGGCTGGCCGAGATCGGGTATTGGATCAGCGCCGAACACGAAGGTAAAGGTTTAATTACCGAATGCACCCGTACGCTGATCGAATATTGTTTTGACGAACTGAATATCGCCCGCATCGAGATCCGCGCCGCGGCTTCAAATGAACGCAGCCGGGCTATTCCTGAAAAGTTCGGTTTTAAACTCACCGGCCAATTCAAGGATGAACATCCGCTGCCTGACAGTAAGATCGATGACCTCGTAATTTACGAAATAACCGCGAGGGAATGGCGATCGCTTTCCAACAAACAATTTCACGTAAAATTCAAGGAAATGCTGATCCGTCTTTTCCGGCGCGAGACTTCCTCAAAGGAATTTATTCCGGTCATTGACGGCCTCCGCTTTTTGGCGATCGCGATGGTTTTGGTGTTTCATCTCGACGGCTATATCAAGGAAAAATCCGCGGCGCTTTCTTTTGCGCCCGTGAGTGACAGTCTCGCCAAGGTCCCGGACATTTTTATTTTCGGCTTTCAGGGAGTCCAGCTTTTTTTCGTGATCAGCGGATTCATCCTGGCAGTACCTTTCATGCGGTACGCACTGGGCCTGACCGATAAAAAGCCCCGTTTGCGGGCGTATTATCTGCGCCGCCTGACGCGGCTCGAACCGCCTTATGTAATTTCGACCATCGTCATCTTTCTCCTGCTGGTCTTTGTTATCGGCAGCAAATACCCCTTGGGCACACTGACGGTATCGCTGTTCTCTTCGCTGTTTTACGCGCATTTTCTGGTCTTTCCCGGCGAGCCTCCTTATATAAATCAGATCACCTGGTCGCTGGAAATGGAGGTGCAGTTTTACCTGCTGGCGCCTTTTCTGGTGGGCGGATTGTGTCTTCTAAGAAACAAGTCCGCCCGGCGAATAGTAAACTTGTTATTGATCTTGTCGTTTGCCGGTTTGAGCTGGCTGCAGGAACTTTACTGGCACGTCGGGATAATGAATATCTCGATGTACCTGCATTATTTTTTGGCCGGCATTTTACTCTGCGACGTCTTCCTGCTCGACAGCGATAAATTAGGCCGGTTAAGCAATACCTGGATATTTATTTTAGGCCTGCTGTTATTAGTGCCGATAACCTGCGTCAATCATTCGTACGCGCCTAACATCGCGCTCAGGATGGCGTCGCCGATAATGATCCTGGCGTTTTACCTGATCGTCTTCGGCAACAAGTGGTGGAACAAAATATTCAGCCTCAATGGGCTGACACTTATCGGCGGGATGTGTTATTCAATATATCTGCTCCATTATGTAACGATCTCGGCGGTCGGGCGCTTTACCGCGAACCGGTTGTATCAGAGCAATTTCGCCGTTTACTACTGGATGCAGATCTTTGTTTTGCTGGCGGTCGTGATGTTTCTCTCAGCGATCTACTTTTTGTTGATCGAAAAACCCTGTATGAAACGCGATTGGCACATCAGGCTTTACAAAAAGCTCAAAGGCCTCAGCTTTACGAAGTCAGTACCTTAGAACGCAGTGACCGACGCGAAGTGTTCCACCCTGAAACGGGGTGGAACATTGGAACACCTGGAACGAAAATGGAACAGAAATCTTATAAATCTTATCTAACGACCCAAAAGTTAATAAATGCGGCTTGAAAAGATCGGCGGGACCGGCGAGATCCACAAAATAGAAATGCCGCGAGAATATTATTGCTGATAGCCGCTCGTTTTTGTAGGAAGGGTTTGGGAGAAGTTTGTTTTTTGCGATCTTTAAAGCTTGCCTCTAAAATGAAATACATAAAATGTTGTTCGTGTTGTTTCGTGTGATTTCGTGGTTACTTCTTAAGTGCTTTATTTACAAGGTATAAGCTCGGAACCACGAACACACACGAAATAACACGAACAAATCCAGAACTGTACTTTACGGCTGAACCTTACTTTAGGGGCAAAGCCGATATTTAATATAAAACGACGGCAATTATGATGAGGTCAGAACCGGGACGGTAATGAGGGCTAATGAGCGCAGCGAACGCGTCCGGCTATCTTGTGTTCCGGTAAAACACAACTTGCTCCGCTCGGAGCCGGTCACTGCGTTCTGCGGTACTGACCTCATTGTGCTAAAATCTATCGGATAATTCCAAAATTTAAATATGATAATCGTAATTATCGGCGCACAGTGGGGCGACGAAGGAAAAGGCAAAGTTGTGGACCTGCTGGCGGACAGGTTTGATATAGTGGCGCGTTACCAGGGCGGGCACAATGCCGGGCATTCGGTTTATGTCGGCGATAAAGCCTTTGTTCTACGGCTTTTGCCTTCCGGTATCATCCACGAAGATAAGACCTGCGTGCTGGGAAACGGAATGGTCATCGATCCGAAGGCGTTTTTCGAAGAGGTCGATCAAATGACCGCCCAGGGCATTTCCATCACGCCCGAGCGCCTCAAAGTCAGCAGCCGGGCGCACCTGATACTTCCCTATCACCGGGTTTTGGACCATACGACCGAAGAACGGCTGGGCAACGAAAAAGTCGGCACGACGCTGCGCGGGATCGGCCCGGCGTATGAAGACAAGGCCGGCCGGCGCGGTATTCGCGTGGCGGATGCCCTGGTGCCCGAAGTTCTTTCGATGCGCGTCAAACGTAATCTCGAAGACGCCAACCGCGTGATCGAAGCTTACGGGCAGCATCCGCTCGAAGCCGATCCGATCATAAAGGAAACGACCGAGCTGGCCGAACGGCTGCGCCCTTTCGTTACCGAAACCACCCATTTTATGGCGCAGGCGATAAAGGACGGCAAGCGGATCTTGTGCGAAGGCGCGCAGGCCACGCTCCTCGATGTCGATCACGGCACTTATCCTTATGTAACCTCGTCAAACCCGACGGCGGGCGGCGCGGCCGTGGGCTTGGGAATTCCGCCTCATAAGATCTCCGGAGTGCTGGGCATTGTCCGGACCTACGCCACGCGCGTGGGCGAAGGGCCGTTCCCGACCGAAATGCTCGACGCCGAAGAACCGATCGCGCATCTTATCCGTGAACGCGGCAACGAATACGGCTCCGTCACCAAGCGTCCGCGGCGCTGCGGCTGGTTTGACGCGGTAGCCACCCGTTACGCGGCGGAACTCAACGGTTTTAACTCTATCGCCCTGACGAAACTGGACGTTCTGGATGAATTGGACGAGATCAAGATCTGTACCGGTTACCAGATCAATGGCAAGGCGGTCGACCATTTTCCCGCCGTTTCACACGAATTAAAGAGTATCATTCCGACCTACGAAACACTGGAAGGCTGGAAATCGTCCACCGTAGGCGTTACCAGGATCGAAGACCTGCCGCCAAAAGCCCGCACTTATGTGGCTTTTCTGGCCGAATCGGTGGGAACTGAGATCGGCCTGATCTCGACCGGGCCGGAGCGCGACCAGACCATTATCCTGCGCGATTCGGTGATGTCGGATTGGTTTAAGACATCGGGCTAGGTTTAAAGGTACAGCCGGCGTCCCGCCGGCTGTCGTGGCGGCATCTTGCCGCCACTTTTGACCAACCGATAGGCCCGTTTTGCCGGAGCGTGAGCGCGGGACGCACTCACGACAGCCGGCGGGACGCCGGCGATACCTTTTTTTGCTATACTTAATAAACTAATTGCACACTTTGTGCATCTTAAATTTATCTTATTCGAGAATGTTTTTTTAATGAATACGGCCGACAAAAGCTTCAAAGAGGTAAATCTAATGCGTAAAAGGGTTTATAGTAAAGTTTGTGCATCTTTTCTGCTGCTTGCGATGTGGATGGGCACGTTTGGTACTTTGAGCGCATTCGCTCAAACCACTACGAAGACCACGCCCGCCAAAGCCAAAGAGGATAAAAAATCAAAAGATCAGAAGCAGGAAGCGACTCCGGCGCAGACTGCCCAGCAAAATAATCCGAATCGCCCGTTGGATCCTAATGAGAATCCGGCGATGATCGGCAAGCGCAATATCAACAAGGGTTTTGTCGGCTGGTTAGGCGGCTCTCAGGAAAAAGAGATATCGCTCGGGCGCCAGTTGGCGATGCAGGTCGAACAGGAAGCCAAGTTCGTCGACGATCCGATCGTCACTGAGTATATCAACCGCGTCGGCCAGAACCTGGTGCTCCACTCTGACGCCAAAGTGCCTTTCACTATCAAGGTCATCGACTCAGACGAGATCAACGCTTTTGCGCTTCCGGGCGGATTTTTCTTTGTCAATAAAGGTTTGATCCTGGCCGCGGACAACGAAGCCGAGGTCGCGGGCGTGATGGCGCACGAAATTGCGCACGTTGCCGCCCGTCATGCGGTAGAAAACGCGGGCAAAAATCAGCTGCTTGGCTACGGTATGTTGGCCGGTATGATCTTTGGCGGGCCGATCGCCAGCACCATTCTGCAAAACGGCGGCGGTATCCTGCAGGGACTGGCGTTCCTGAAATTCAGCCGCGGTTCCGAAGGTGAAGCCGACCGTCTGGGCGTGCAATATATGTATGCCGCCGGTTACGACCCGACCGCAATGGCGACGATGTTTGAAAAGCTGGCCGCCCAGAATAAAAAGAAACCCAGCGCTCTCTTAAAACTTTTCGCAACTCACCCGCAGCCGGTCGATCGCCGCGAAAATACTTTGGGCCTGATCTCAAGGTTTCCGGAACGGGACGAATATGTCATCAGCAGTTCTGAATTTCAACGGGTAAAAGCCCGCTTGCTGAGACTTTCCAACGCCCGCGCCTCGGCGACCATCGATCTGGATGAGAACGGAAATACGCGTCCGACTTTGAAGCGCCGCTCACCCGACCCGGAAGAAGGCGACGCTCCGAAAGACGCTCCTCCGACCTTGAAGAGAGGCTCGGAAGATAAACCCGCCAGCGAAGAGCCGGCACCGGAAAAGAAACCGTAATTTAAGAACGATCTCGTTCATTTATCAAGCAGGAAATGTCTTTACATTTCCTGCTTTTGTTTTTCAGGCAATAACTTTTGCAAGCTCCCAAATAACCCTAAACCTTTCAAAAATAAGGCCGATCTTAAAAACTATCCATATCCCTAATTTTTCTACAAATACCCGTTTTACATCCCATCAGCGAATGTGATAGCTTCGATACTAGTTTGTTAATCATTTTTTAATGCGTAAAACGGTAGTTTTACTTTTTTATACTTTTGAGGAAACCCTGCGGATATTCCCATATTTTATATATTTTTCATTCGGCATAATCCTCAGTGCCTGACGGGGCGCTGGCTTATGGACTGGCGGAAAAACCGCATATTCTCGAAAGTAAAGAAAGGAAGTATGAAGTGAAACGAACAATTCTTTTGTCTCTCTTAATTTTAGTGGCAGCCATCGGAGGCACCGTCGCCTTCCTCCGTTCGGCCGATAGCAGCACCAGTGTTGCCGCCGCTGAAACTGAAATTAATTCCCCAACTGGCAGAGATACTCTCCACAAAATGTTCATCAGGTCAGAAGAACAGCCTGTGTATGAGGCTTTGCGTGGCCGAAACGCTGTCATTGACGAGGTCGATTACGGCAGCTTTAAAATGATAATCGCCGATGAGATAAACGCCGGCGGACGCGATGCCCTTCTTAGCTCCGGCATCACTTTTCAGGACGAATTAGATCAGATCCCTCTTAACGGTTATACGCTTAATACCGGTAATAAAACGGGCGAGCTTGACCGCGTTCCCGCCGACCTGCGCCAGACCAAAATGGCCGACGCGCTGGCCGGAAATAGCGCCGCGGGCCACGGGCTTTATATCGTGCAGTTTGTCGGACCTATTAAAGACGAATGGCTCGATAACCTGCGCGGCACCGGCAGCGAGATCGTTACCTATGTTCCCAACAATGCGTACATCGTACGCAGCAATGACAAAGCGGCTGCCCGCTTGGCCGAATTGAAAAATGACCGCGTCGTACAGTACGTGGGTGATTACGAACCGGCTTTCCGCCTCTCTCCGGAAATTCAGGAAGCACGCGAGGCGAGACCGGGCGAATCCGTCAACGTCACGGTACAGGTCATAGGCGGCCGTTCGGCTGACAAAACCGTCGCGGCTTTGAAGTCGCTCGCCGAAGAATTTGTCAGCGACAATGCAGTTTTGAATTACCGCAATGTGGCCATCAGAGTGCCCATCGCACAATTAAGCAATATCGCTTCGATGGATGATGTTTTCAACATCGAAGAAAGAACCGCGCGCGAAAAACTTGACGAAGCGCAGGGCCAGATCGTGGCCGGCAATTTGACCGGAAACGTTCCCAGCGGCCCGGGCTACCTGGCATTTTTGGCCAGCAAAGGTTTCAACAGTTCGCAGTTCGGCTCTTTCGCCGTCAACGTGGCTGATGATGCCTATACGCTGACCGGCGCTTCGCAGCATCCGGACCTTCCGGCCGCTCGTGTGGCTTTCCAGAACAATGCGACCGGACAAGCCGGCACTCAGGAAGGACACGGATTTTTGAACTCGCACATCGTCGGCGGATTCAATAGCGGAACCGGTTCGGCGGTGGAAGATGCGGGCGGCTACAACTACGGTTTGGGTATCGCACCCTTTGCCAGAGTTGGCCTGACCGCCATTTTCGGCGCCGGAAGTTCGACCTCGACCGCCTGGGAAAGTACGTCTTACAGCAATACCGGACGTATTTCCAGCAACTCATGGGGTTATACCGGGGCTGCGGCCAAGAAATATAACGCGCAGGCCCAGGAATACGATCGTATCGTCCGCGATGCGCAAACCGGAACCGCGGGCAATCAGCAGATGATCGTGGTATTTGCGGCTGGTAATGACGGTTCGGGTTCTAACACCGTCAGCTCGCCCGCAACCGCCAAGAACGTGATCACGGCCGCGGCCGGCGAAAACGTTCGCATGACCGGAACCGATGGCTGTGCCGTTGGCAACACCGGTGCAGACAGCGCGAACGATATCATCAACTTTTCGTCGCGCGGCCCGGTCAATTCCGCCGGCGGTGACGGACGCATCAAACCCGATCTGACGGCGCCCGGCACGCACATCGAAGCCGGTATTCCGCAGGCGAGTTACAACGGCGCGAGCGTTTGTAACCAATACTGGCCGGCCGGGCAAACACTCTATGGCTGGTCGAGCGGAACTTCGCACTCCTGTCCGGCGATCGCCGGCGGCATGGCGCTGGTATTCCAGGACTTCATCAACAAGTCTATCAGCACACCCAGCCCGGCTATGGCGAAGGCCGTTTTGATGAGTTCGGCGTCTTACATGAACGGCACCGGCGCGGGCGGCAATCTGCCCTCGAACAGCCAGGGTATGGGACTTATGAATTTGGGACGCGCGTTTGACGGCAGCAGCCGCATTCTCGTAGACCAGACGCAGGTACTGGGAGCCACCGGAAATACCTACGTGACCAACGGAACGGTTTCCGATACCGGCAAACCTCTCCGCATCACGCTGGCTTGGTCGGATGCTCCGGGCCCGACGACAGGCGCTCCTTACGTCAATAACCTCGATCTCGAAGTTACTGTCGGAGCTACCACCTATCGCGGCAACGTGTTCAGCGGCGCCAATTCCGCCAGCGGCGGCTCGGCCGATATTCGCAACAACGTGGAATCGGTGTTCCTTCCGGCCGGAACCAGCGGCAGCTTTACGGTGACCGTGCGCGCGACCAACATCGCGGGCGACGGCGTACCGGGAAATGCCGATGCGACCGACCAGGATTTCGCACTGGTTGTTTACAATGCGACCACCGGCGGCGGCGCTTCGCCGACCATCGGTGTCAGCCCGTCGAGTATGAGTTTTTCGGCCACGGCCGGCGGCTCAAATCCGGCGAGCCAGGCCTTGAACATCAGCAACACCGGCGGCGGCACGCTTAACTGGACGGCCAGCAGCAACCAGCCGTGGCTGAGCATCGCTCCGACGAGCGGCACTGCTCCGTCTTCGCCGAATGTATCGGTGAACATTGCGGGACTTGTTGCCGGAACCTATAACGGGGCAATTTCCGTCAGCGCTGCGGGAGCGACAAATACTCCTGTATCGGTGCCGATAACGCTGACCGTTAATCCGGTCGGCGGCGGCTGCGGTACGCAGCTTATAACCAATGGCGGTTTCGAAGGCAGTTCGGCCCCGTGGGTGTTGAGCGGCGCGACCTGGAGTACGGGTGCTTACCCGCATTCGGGAATCGGCTACTCGATCCTCGGCGGTGTGAACAACGCTACTAATCACAATGAGTACCAGACCATCACCATTCCGGCGGGATGCACCGGCAAGAATTTAACATTCTGGCTGAACGTCACTTCGGATGAAACGACGACCACCATCCAATACGACCAGATGTTCGTCGAAGTGCGCAACACTTCCGGCGGGCTGCTGGGCACGCTTGCTACGTTCAGCAATCTGAACAAGCAGACGGCGGGTGTTTACCTGCAGCGCGGGCCGTACAGCCTGGCGAGTTGGGCAGGCCAGACCGTCCGGGTACATTTCCGCGGCACGACAGACGTCTCTTTGATCTCTTCGTTCCGTGTGGATGACGTGTCGGTTCAATAACGCGATCTATTTCGCATAAATTAAGAGGGGCTTTTGCCCCTCTTTCTTTTTTAGCCCCGTGCTTTAGCTCGGGGTTACTGGCACGATGGTATCTAATTGAACGGGCGGCAAAAGACAAAAAATGTCTTTTGCCGCCCGTTCAAAACATAGATGAAAAACAAACCCCGGGCTAAAGCCCGGGGCTATATAATTCACTACAAATGTAATAACTTCTGGTTATTTGACCACTTCTCTATTGCGAAGCCGGATCATTTCATCCAGCGACACGTTCGTATATCCCTGCGCCCTGGCGCGGCGGATGAAATCGCGATTGACATCGTGATTTTTCAAACGGATGGCCATGTCCGGAGAAATATCCGCATAACCTTCGGCTTTGATCTCGCTGACAAAGGCCGGCGAGACGTCGTGGTTCTTTAAGCGGATGAGATTTTCGATCGTCAGGTTTTCAAACCCCGCCGACTTCATCTCGCTGATAAACGCCGGGGAGATGTCATGATTGCGCATCCTGATCACCGCATCCAACGTCTGGCGCTCAAAACCCATCGCTTTTACTTCACGCAAATATGCCGTATCGATATCGTGATTGCGCGCGCGGACGAGTTCTTCGAGGGTCAGGTTTTCGTACCCTGCCGATTTCAGCTCACGAATATACTGCGGCGTCAGGTCGTGCGTGGCGGAGCGGCGAAGCTGTTCAAAAGTGAGCCCGCCATATCCCGCGCTTTTCAGATCGTCTGAGAATTTCGCGGTGATGTTATTCATCGCGGCGCTGAGCAGATTTTGCTCGGTCAGGTTGTCGTAACCGCGCTCGCGCATAGCCGAGATAAATTTCGGATTCGGCGTAAGCGTCCAGAAACCGACGCCTTTTCCTTCGTTAAAAACGCCTTCGCATTGAAAGGTCCCGGCTTCGCGAACGATGCTGAAATTAATGGTCGTCTTTGGCGCGGACGCAACATCCGCCGGCAAGCCCTGAAATTCACCGAGCGCCATATCCCGGCTGGACATCATATTGTAATGTTCACCGTCTTTGTCGCTGCGGCGCTGGAATGAAAAATACATCTTGCCAGGATTTTTGGTGCTGACCTCGGCAAACCACTGGCCGTCGATCACGCTGCCGGTCCAGGGTTGGTCCCGCTTTGAGGATTGCGCGTTTACCAGGTAACCGTCGCCGGATATCAATATCGCCAAAAATAGAACCGGCAAGGCTAAAAGCAGCGACTTTGCCTGCCTTGCGCTGTATCTTCCCCACATCTGAAGGCTTTTCATTAAAATTGTTCTCCTTTTTTTTGAGGTGTTTATAAGAGAACACCACAGGCGGGCTTTTTGTGACAATCTTCATAAAGAAGAAAGCGGGACATAATTACCTCTCAGGTCCGGAAGGGCCCGCTTGCGCCCGCTCTTATTATCTTTATTAAGAGGAATGAGAAACTGAAAACTTTTAAGGCAGCGGGCGCAAGTGGAGCTTGAGGTAGATCAGCTGGCCGATTTTAGTTTTAATCCCGCTCCAGCAGAGTGCCGTAGATACCGAGCGGCAGGCTAAAAACATCTTCGGAGGTAGCGACGATCATATCGCCGGCGGCGCTAAAACAAAGGCCGACCACATTCATTCCCGCGACAAAAAGTTCGGCGCTGCTGCCGTCGGATGAAATGCGCACGATGCCTCTTCGCCCTCTCAGGCAGGCGGCAACATAAAGATTGCCGTCCGTATCAAAAGCCAACCCTTGCGGGCGCCCCAATCCGCGGAAAAAACTGCTTACCTCACCCAACGGATTTATCCGCCAGACGCCGTCATAACTGGAAAGCCCCGGCGCGGTCACGTACAGATCGCCCGCCGGAGAAAACGCGATGTGATAAGCGGAAACGGAGGGTTCGAGCCGCGCAAAAACTTCGGTGCTGTCGATACTTTTTATGCGGTAGATTATCCCCGAGCGGTCGCCGACATACATCGTGCTTTGTTTATCAAAAGCGATCCCGGTGGCGATCCCTAATCCTGAAGCGAACGGAATGACCTCGCCAGTCCGGCTGACCCGGCAGGCCAACCCGTCGGCGCGGTTGGTGACAAAAAGCTGGCCGCTGTTAGCAAACGCGACGCCGGTCGGATTCATAAAATCAACCGGGACCTCTTCGAGATAACCATCCGGTTCGAGCCGAAAAAGCGTGACCGGAAGATGTTGGCCGCGCGAGCCTGAGCGCGTCAGGACAAGCGAGCCATCCGTCGGGTCAAAAGCGGGATTCGCCACGATGTGCATATCGCTGGCCAGTCTTTTACCGACGGTCAGTTTTAACGAAGCGCTTCCCTGTACCGTCACGTCGAGGCTGCCATCCGGGCCTTCCTCGGGAACGATCGCTAAAAGGCGGCGCGAAGATGCTCCGGTAGTGTGCGCCGGCTGGCCTTCAAACAGGCAGACGGGGTCCGCCGAGCCGGGTTCAAAACCCTCGCCGTCCAGTATTACTTCCCCTCCCGGTAGCGCGTACGCGGGATGAATTCTTTTTAATCTGGCGCCTTCACTCACAATGGAATCTTAAGTCCTTAATCTTACGCCGTTTAACGATATGCTTCAACTGCTCTTAACTATTCGTCCGCATCCTGCTTTGGGTACACCAAGCCAATTCGTGCGATTCGTGTAATTCGTGGTTAAATTCCTGTTTCGCCAATGTTAGGAAAACAAAGCCATAAACTCCGAAACACACTAACCAATTGCTGTTGCCGATCGGGACATTTCCTTTCAAATTGACCAGCTTTCTTATGGTATAATTTTAACATCGTCAGTATTTGGGGCCAGAGTTTTTTGGAGGCTTATTATTAGTATCGTTCACGGATATACCCAGGGCTTAAAACACAATCAACTTCGCCGCATCGAAAAACTCGCTTCACGCCGCGTTTCTCCGCACCAGATAATTTCACCCGAACTCGCGCGCCAGATGTCCGAAATTTCACACGAAACCGGACGTCAGATCGGTGTGCTCCTCAACCGCAAAGGGCAAGTGGAATATGTAATGGTGGGCGACGCCAGGCAGATCTTTATGCCCGATTTTAAACGCGTCCGTGTGGGCAGCGACCGCTTTCGCGGATTGCGGTGTATTCACACGCATCTCTCCGGCGAAAAATTGACGCGCGACGATCTGACCGACTTGGCGCTGCTGCGGCTCGACCTGATGGCGGCGATCGATGTCGATGCAAACACCGGCTTGCCCAACCTGGTTCATTCAGCCCACTTGCTGCCGGCGACCGGGGAAAAGCTGGAGGCAGATTCAGCCTCTCAGCCATACGAATTTTTGACGCCGCAAATTCCGGCGCACCTCGACGTGGATTTTCCCGCGCTGATCGATTCGCTGGAAAATGAAATGGCGCGCAACCGCGGCACCGCGCGCAACCGCCAGACGGCGCGTGAACGCGTTATTCTCGTCGGCGTTTCGCTCAGCGCGATCTCAGAAGCCGAAGAATCGATGTCCGAACTGGAAGAACTGGCGACCTCGGCTGATGTCATGGTGCTCGATAAAATTATCCAGCGCCGGAAAAGCCTCGACCCGAAAACCGTGATCGGCCGCGGAAAACTTTCCGACCTCCTGGTGCGCGCGATGCAGGTCGGCGCCGACCTGATAGTTTTCGATTGCGAATTGACCCCGGCGCAGATCCGGGAGATATCCGAAGCCACGGATCTGAAAGTCATTGACCGCCCCCAATTGATCCTAGATATTTTCGCCCAGCGCGCGCAGAGCCGCGAAGGTAAAATTCAGGTCGAGCTCGCGCAGTTAAAATATATGCTGCCGCGGCTGATCGCCGGTCACGATTCGGCTTTCTCGCGCCTCGCGGGCGGCATCGGCGGGCGCGGCCCCGGTGAAACAAAACTCGAAACCGATCGCCGCCGCGTACGTGATAAGATCGCGCGGCTGGAAGAACAGATCGAACACCTGCGCCGCCAGCGCGGCAATCGCCGCAAAGAACGCGAGCGCCGCAATGTGCCTATCGTTTCACTGGTCGGCTACACCAACGCCGGAAAATCGACGTTGCTCAACACGCTGACGCAGAGCCATGTACACGCCGAAAAACGGATGTTCGCCACGCTCGATCCGACCTCCAGGAGATTGCGTCTTCCCTATGAACAGGAAGTCGTGATCAACGACACGGTCGGATTTATCCGCGATCTGCCGCCGACGCTGGTCGCCGCTTTTCGCGCCACGCTCGAAGAGATCAGCGACAGCGACCTGCTTCTACATATCGTGGACGCTTCCAATCCGCGCTGCATGGCGCAGATCGCTTCGGTGGAAAAGATCCTGGCCGATCTGGAATACGATAAGATCCCGCGTCTGACCGTGCTTAATAAGATCGACCTGCTCCCGCCCGCCGACGCCGAAGGCCTGACGCACCGCGTCGAGGTCGAAACCGGCACCGAATGCATCGTTATTTCGGCGCTAAAACGTGAAAGTTTGGCGATTTTGGTGGAAAAAACGGGTAATATGCTTTTAAGAAACCTGAGCGAGAGGTTGCAGTTTACCGACGCTGTGGCATATTAAAGGACAGCTTATTTCTATCCCTGACTAAATGAGCAGCAAAAAATTGCCCAATTTAACGTCGCCGATGACCCGGCTGCGAACCCAGGCAGCGCGATATATTTCGCGTCCTTTCAAAGTCCTATCTGAAAAACAAAGATTTTGGCTCGGCTTTTCGGTTTTGCTGTTCCTGGTAACTCTGCTGGTGGCAAACCCGTTCTTTCGCTCCGGCGGTGAGATCTATCACGAAAAAGATGTGATTCGCGAAACCATCGTTTCACCGGCCGATATCACGGAAGCAGACCTGCTGACGACGGAGCGCGAAAGACAGGCCGCCCGCAACACCCAGGCGCCGATCTTCACTTTCGAAGGCAGTCGCGCCGAACAGGCCGTAAGTAATTTTCGCTCTGCCTGGTCGGGGATGGTGCAAAAGGTTGAGCCGTCAAATTCCAACGCAAGATCTTCTAATGGCAAAGCTGCTAATAACGGAAACACCAGAGTAGAAGTCTGGAAGAACGAAGACGGCGAGGCCGTTACCAAAGTATTTCTCGCGCGGCAGTTTACCTCTAACGAACTGGAAGCGATCACCCGCGCCTTGCGCGAAGCGGCCGAAGGATCGATCTACGACGACAAGGACGCGCCGAATTTTCAGGATGACATTCTTCTGGTCGACAGAAAAAATCCCAACCAGCAATCGAGCGTTCGGATGCCTGAGAACAGCATGACCTCGCTTTCGCAGGCGCGCGAAAAATTGCGCCAAAAACTGGCGCAGGTTCCCAGCCTCTCTGGAAAAGAGATCGACGCTTTTCAATCGGCCCTGTCGTCCTTTATCCAACCGAGCGTGGCCTACGACAGCCCCGCCACGGAAAACGCGCGCGATAAAAATGCGCAGGCGATAATGCCGACGATCATTTCCTTAAAGCGCGGCGATATCATCGCGCGGCAGGGCGACGAAGTTACCCCGGAAATTTTGTCGAAGCTAAACGCCGTTCGCAGCTATACCACCAACACCCGCCAGTGGAATCGTTTCTTGGGTTTGCTGGCGCTGATCGGCGCGTTGTTTTGGGGTGCGTGGAAATTTATCGAGCATCGCGGAATGACGACGCGGCTGGTGCAGGCGCCGGAAAAAACTTTTGCGCTTTTTGGCTTTATCGTACTGGCGCAGACGATAGTGATGTCCTTGTGCGTTCAACTGGCCAATTTCACCGCCGCGCAAAATGCCCGCCCGCCCTTTAACGATCCGACACTCTGGTCGCTGGCAATTCCTTTTGCGCTGACAAGCCTGACAATGACGCTATTGGCTGACCGTCAGATAGCGCTTTTTTCCGGCCTCTTTGTGGCTTTTCTCGCCGGCCTGATGGCGCCCAAAGGTTTGGAGTTTGCTATTTTTGCCGCCATCACATCGATCACCGCCGTCTATGGCATCGGCCGCTACCGCACGCGTCAGGCGATTACTATTGCCGGATTGATGGTCGGCATCGCGGGGGCGCTTTGTTCTGTTGCGCTGATCGGCTACATGCAGCTTCCGTTCATTTTAAACACCGTCTTGCTGGCGATGGCCTGCGGCATAATAGGAGGGTTGATAACGGCGGCGCTCACCGCGGTAATAATGCCGCTTTGTGAGTCTCTATTTGGTGTTTTGACGGATGTTAAATTGCTGGAGCTTTCCAATGCCGATCTTCCCGTGTTGGGACAACTCGCGCTCCGCGCGCCGGGGACCAACCAGCACTCGCACGCCGTCGGGCAATTGGCCCACGAAGCCTGCCGCGCGATCGGGGCCAATCCCCTGCTCGCCAAGATCGGCGCGCTGTATCACGACATCGGCAAGGTCGCTTCGCCCGAACACTACGTGGAAAACCAGCTCGGTAAAAATCCGCACGACCGCCTCAAACCGGTGCAGAGCGCCAAGATCATCATCAGCCATGTAACTTACGGCGTTAAGCTGGCGAAAGAGATCGGCCTGCCGCAGCGGGTGATAGATTTCATCCCGCAGCATCACGGAACGCGCACGCTGCATTATTTTTTGCGCAAGGCCCAGACCGAAGCGGGCGAAGGTGTGGAAGTAGAAGAAAGCGATTTTCGCTACCCGGGCCCGAAACCGCAATTTAAAGAGGCCGCGGTGATGATGATCGCCGATTCCTGCGAGGCCGCAGCTCGCAGCCTGGCCCAGCCGACGCCGGAAAATATTCGTTTTATCATCACCAAGATCATCGATGCTATTTTGAGCGACGACCAGCTGGACGAATGCGATCTGACGTTACGCGAATTGACCATTCTCCGTGAATCGATGATCAAATCGCTGGTCGCCATCTATCATTCCCGTATCGATTACCCGGGCTATGTTCCGCCCAGCCAGTCACTGGCAAATATTATTCTCCCTGCTGCCCCCATCGACGCTGCCGAAGACGCCGAAGAACGCGGTATCAAATATCAGAACCCGGCCGACATACCGGTGAGTAAAGGCGGTGAAATTGAAGACGAGGCCATCGACCGTTCACATGAGCCGACCGAGGCAAAAGCTGAAGCCAAAACAGTGAAATAATTCCTATGCTCAAGAAATTCTCCTATATTGCAGCCGGCTTTTTCATTTTTATCGTTTCCATTTCTGCCTGGCCCCAAAAAACCGCCGGCCCTGTTTCGTCGATACCCGCCGAGGAAATGGCGGTAATTAAATCCGACTCTGACAAGGTGTCGCCGGGATTTATCGGACATAATATCGCCACGCTTTTTAATAATCTACAGGCCGCGGCAAAAGACAGAAACATCAAAACCGTTTACGGGCCGCTGACTACGGACGACCTTTTCGCCTTTAGCGATTATGCGATCGCGCCGGCGGATTTTGTTTCCGCTCTTAAAACAGACGGTCCCACGTTTTATTTCCGGGGAAGCCTCTGGCGATTGCGGCCGGCTGGCGAATTTCCCGAGCCCCGTATCGAATATGTCAATCCGTGCTACACTGCCGACGCCGCTGAGCTCAAAACAGTCGCGTCGCGCGAAAAACTTGTCACTGCCGTTGCTGTTGATCCAAATAAGCCTGTCTGGAAAGAGGCGTTTTTTCCGATCAGGACCGTCCTGCCTGACACCGACCGTAAACATTTCAAGGGCCGGAATGTCGGGGTCAGATGCCGCGAAACATTTGTTCCGTCTCCGCAGTTCCATTACGGCTTGTCCTTTGTCAAAGAACAGCCTTTTCGCCTGATAAAAATTACCGGCGACAATATATTCTCTCTCGATACTTATAGTTCGACCGCTATTGAAGGCGTGGGCTTTGCCGCCTGGACCGGCGACGACGTCGTACCGCCCGGCTCCGCACGCCGGCATATATCAATCCTCTTTGTAGTAAAGCTGACGCCGCCCTATGCGGGAAGTAAAACTTTTACCATGAGGGATTCGGTGGAAAAGAAAGACCACATAGCTATTCAGAATAAGGTTTACGCGGACCTGGTAGGGGTCTGGCTTTACGATTTCGCCACCGGTGAAATACTTTCCAAAACGGCTATCGACCCGCAGCCGTGATCACTTAAAGAATCCATTTCCGCCGCTCGGGCGAATATTGTTCGGGAGATAATCTGACTATGTTTCTGATCTATATTCTGGTTTCGTTGGCGGCAATAGTTGTCGGATGGCTGCTTTTCTGGTGGCTGGTAAATTTTGTCGCTGAACACAACGGTTACCAGAAAAAATTCTCCGCCGGAAGCACGCCGCAAGCTCCGCCGAATGGATTTTATCGCGGCACGGCGCATGTGCTTTTTGACGCCGACGTTCCCTGGATGGGAAAGTCTTTTGAAGCGGCTGAAAACCTGGGCTTTAATATTTTTACCCCGGCCGGAGCTTCGATACTAAAGATCCTCGCCCCCTTTTATAAACGCTACACCGCAGATGAAGACGGCAACACCCGCGCTTACTATTTCCAGACGCGCACCGAACCCGGCCTCAAAGACCCGCAATTAAATGTGGTAAAGCTGGACTATAGCTCGCGGGAAAACCCTTTTCGCATCCGCATCATTCTGGACGAGATCGTCGAGGTCGCGCCCGAACAATATCTCGGCAAGATCCATGTAAAAGTTTTTCCCGGCTATTACAGCACGATCGGATATTTTGGATTAAAGAAATAAGAGAATATCAATTCTTCAAAATTAGATCATTTATTTACATTCTCTCGTAGATTTTATACGTAAGATATTTATTAACTAGAAGGACCATAAGATGTGTGCGATGAGCATCTGTTGGAATTAAAGACTTATTACAACGACGTTATGGAAGTGGAATTGGGACGTTGTCGTGAGTCCTGTCCTATAAAATAAAAGGGTTTAGAATTTCCCTTTCAGTTTCTCATAGGTAGTCCGCAGGTCTTCGGGAATGGTTCGCGTCTCGCTCACCGAGGTCATAAAGTTAACATCGCCAAACCAGCGCGGCAGGATATGCATGTGCAAATGATTCGCGACGCCCGCCCCGGCCGCTTTGCCCAGATTCATCCCCAGATTAAAACCGTCCGGAGTATAAACCTCGCCGAGGGCCTGCTGGCAGCGCTTGGTGAGGTCCATTAACTCATCGGAAATATCTTTTGGAGTGCCGGAAAGTTCAGCCAGATGCTCGAACGGCACGATCATCAAATGCCCGCTGACGTACGGGTAAATATTGAGCACGATAAAATTATGCTCGCCGCGGTGCAGGATAAAATGCTCCTCGTCGCGCGCGGGATCTTTTTGTATCTCGCAGAAAACACAATCCGGTGAATTCGGCTTTTCACCGCTTCCACCGGACTTGATGTAATCGTAGCGCCACGGACTCCACAAAACATCCACAGGCGTTAATCCTTTTTAGCTAATTTTTTCGACGACTAACCGTGAGATTCTGACCCTCCGGTTGCTTCAGTTGTTGCTTCAGTGTTGATCAGGTCTTTAAGCTCTTTGCCGGGCTTAAAATAGGCGACGCGTTTTGCGGGAACGCTGACCGGCGCACCGGTCTTCGGATTTCTTCCCCGGCGCGACCCGCGCTGGCGTACGCGAAAACTGCCAAAACCGCGCAATTCGATCTTGTCGCCTTTTTTCAGACTCTCGATGATACTGTCAAAAACTATCTCGACCAGTTTCTCGGAATCTTTCTTGGTCATATCGGTTGCCTTGGCAACCTCTTCTACTAGATCAGCTTTAGTCATTTTATCTACCCTCAAGACCTAAATTGTAAACCAAAACGTCACCTACTTCTTGTCATCTTCTTCCGAATTACTGAACTGCAAATTAGCCAGTTCAGCCAGAGAGGCCATGCCGCCCTTGGCTTCGGTCGAATAAGACTTGGCATCAAACTCGGGTTCATCCTCTTTGCCCACGGCGCGGGCGGATAATCCTATTTTGCCAGCCTCCGCGTCAATGCGCAAAATTTTGAAGTCCATTTCCTGTCCGATCTGCACCACTTCTTCCGGTTTGTCCACCTTTTCGTCGGACAATTCCGAGATGTGGCAGAGGCCTTCCAGATCTTCGCCCAGCTCGACGAACACGCCAAAGCTGGCAAAACGCGAGATCTTGCCCTTTACGACATCGCCCGGTTTATGCTGCTGCACAAAAGTATCCCAGGTGCTCGGCGTCAGATCTTTGATCGAAAGCGACAGGCGCTGGCCGACGGTATCGATGTTCGTCACCACGGCTTCTACTTCCTGTCCTTTTTTGAGCGCATCTTTCGGATGCTTGATCCGTTTGGACCACGAGATATCGGAAACATGGACCAGGCCGTCGACACCGTCTTCGATCTCGACAAACGCGCCGAAATCCGTCAGGTTACGCACCTTGCCGGTAACCTTGGTACCGACCTGATATCTTTCACGCAGGGAATCCCACGGGTTGGTCATCAGCTGTTTGAGGCTCAGGCTGATGCGGCGGTCGGTCGGGTTGATGTCCAGAATGCGGACCTCGACTTCTTCGCCCATGTTAAGGATCTTGTTCGGATGCTTCGAGCGTTTCGACCAGCTCATTTCCGAAATATGGATCAGGCCCTCGACACCGGGTTCCAACTCGATAAAGGCGCCGTAATCGGCCAGGCTGGAAACTTTTCCTTTGATGTTCGTTCCGACCGGATAGCGTTCTTCCACGCTGGTCCACGGATCGGCCGTCAATTGTTTTAAGCCAAGAGATATCTTTTCATGTTCACGATCGAGCTTGAGAACTTTTACCTGGACCTGCTCGCCTGCTTTGAGCAGATCGGCCGGCTTCTGGACCTTGCCCCATGACATATCCGTCACGTGCAGCAATCCATCCAGCCCGCCCAGATCGACAAAAGCGCCGTAGTCGGTAAGGCTCTTGACCTTGCCTTCGACGATATAGCCTTCTTCGAGCTGGCCAAGTGTCTCTTTTTTCTGCGCGCCGAGCACTTCGTCAACGATCACTTTACGTGACAAAACGACGTTGCCCTTGCGGCGGCTGAATTTGATGATCTTGGTTTCGATGTCCTGGCCGATGTATTCATCGAGATTGCCGACCGGACGCGAATCGATCTGCGAGGCAGGCAAAAATGCTTCAACACCGTTTAAGTCGACTTTTACGCCGCCCTTGATACGATCGAGAACACGGCCTTTGACCGTTTCCTCTTTGTTGAAAGCTTCTTCCAGTACATCCCACGATTTGCGCCGTTGAGCATCGGCATAAGAAAGGACGGGCGAGCCATCGCCGCCGTTCATATTCTTAATTACGACTTCGACTTCGTCATCGCGTTTGACCGTGACCTCGCCGTCAGGAGTGGTAAATTCAGCGATATTCGCCACGCCTTCGGATTTATAGCCGAAGTCGATCACGACACCGGTGTCGGAAACACCGATCACTTTTCCCTGAACCACTTGCCCGGGGCTGTATTGAGCGCTTTCCTGCTCAAATTGTTCCAAGATCGCACCGAAATCCATCTCAACGGCAGACTGTTCGTCTTCCAAATGAGCCGTGGTTTCCGGCTGTTCCGCTGCCGGAGCGGTTCCGGCAGTATTTGTTGCTTCAGAGCCCGAAACCGGAGTTCCTTGCACTTCAGTTTCTGGCTGTTTAATTTCTTCGCTCGACATGAAAAATCCCTATTACTTTCCCTTCGAATTATCTATATGGTTAAACATTTAGTTTAACCCATCTATTTGAACTTAACAAACTGTTTATCAAAAAATACGGACTCCGCCCTTGGGGACGGAAATGCATTAGTTCAGGCATTGTCGGAGAAAAGATTCTCTTAGAGGCTGCCGGGTGAGGCCGCAAGGTTTTCGTCCTCGCTCGACAGTTCCCAACGTTTGGCCGGACTATATTTGAAATTACACGTCCAAATGCTTATATGTCAAGATTATACCGCCGGATCGCGCTTGACTGGAAGTTAATTTTTATTCCAAAATTGCGGTTTGATTATCGGTTTTTATTTTGTTTATGCTGTAGGATATCAATTTTTATGAGCTTGTACCGTTTTTTCCAACTCGATGTCTTCACCGACAAACCATTTGCGGGCAATCCTTTAGCTGTATTTCCCGAAGGCGAAGGTTTAACTGGTGAGCAGATGCAGGACATTGCCCGCGAGATGAATCTTTCGGAGACCGTTTTCGTGCTGCCTTCGAGCGAAGAAAAAGCGCTCCGCCGGCTGCGCATCTTTACCCCGGCCCGCGAACTTCCCATGGCCGGCCACCCGGTGGTCGGGACCTGGAACTTGCTCGCCCGTTTAGGGATCGTCAAAGAGATCACCGAAGACTTCACCGGACGGACCGAAATTTATCAGGAGCTCGGTATCGGAGTGCTGCCCGTTGAGATCGAAGCGGAATGGGGCACGCCGGTAAAAGTGACCATGACCCAGGGAAAATTTGTCGCCGGAGAGATAGTCTCTGATGAAACTTCCCTGGCGAGATTAATGGAAAGCCTGGGGTTAAATGCGGATGATAGAAATGCCGATCTGCCCGTGCAGGTGATGAATACGGGGATCGGTTCACTGGCCGTTCCGGTCAGGTTTCTGGATGCACTCAGCCGTATTAAAGTGAATGGAAATTTGCTCAGTGATATTTATCTGAAATTCGGCGCGGTCGGAGCTTATGTTTTTACACTGGAAACAAAAGACGGCGCACCGTCCGCGGCTCACGCCCGATTTTTTGCTCCCAGCGATAACATCCCGGAAGATGCCGCTACCGGCAGCGCCTGCGGCGCGCTGTCATCGTACCTGGTCCATCACGGCGTGATCACAGGAAAAGATGACGACGGCTTTCACCGTTTCACCGTTGAACAGGGTGATTTCATGAAACGCCCCAGCCGCCTTCATGCCGAGGTCAAAGGTGAAAAAGGAAATGTGGAACTGACGAAAATAGGGGGAAATTCGGTGGTAATGTTACAGGGCGAAATGTTGCTTTAATAACGAGAGATAAGCCACGAATGTCACCAATAGCACGAATAAAGAATGTTTTGATTCGTGTTATTAGTGACATTCGTGGCTAATAAAAGAAAATAAATAATGTTTGATCTTATCATTATCGGCGCCGGACCGGCGGGATTGTCAGCCGCTTACGAAGCAAAAAAAGCGGGCTTGAATTACCTGGTGCTGGAAAAAGGCCTGATCGCCAACACTGTCTATCAATACCCGATCGGCCTGGCGGTTTTTTCCACGCCGGGCGAGCTTGAATTTGAAAACATTCCTATCGAATCGGCCCGCGAAAAACCGACGCGCGAAGAACTCCTTTCTTACTACGTCCACTTTGCACTGGAAAACGAGCTGAACATTCAGACCGAGGAAGAAGTTATCGAAGCCGCCAAAAACAAAAAAACTTTTACGGTCAAAACAAACAAGAATTCTTACGAAACAAAAACCATTCTCTTTGCCATCGGCGCGATGGACAATCCGCGGCATTTACAAGGCGTGCCGGGCGAAGATCTGCCAAAAGTGCATCATCTTTTTCGCGAAACCTATCCTTATGTAAAAAAACACGCGCTGGTACTGGGCGGCGGAAACTCGGCCGGTGAAGCCGCGCTGTTTCTCGCCCGCGAAGGCGCCGATTCGACTCTCGCCATCTTTCGCGAAGATTGGGAAAACACCGATCCGAAACAGGGCTGCATTAAATATTGGGTCAAACAGCCTTTGGAAGAACAGGTGGAAAAAGATTGCCTGAAAGTTTTTTTCTTAAAACGCGTGGTCGAGATAAAAGAAAATGAAATTTTGCTCGAAGACGAAGACGGCGATATCGTCGCGCTGCCGAACGATGTGGTTTTTGTGCTGATCGGTTCCGATGCCGATCTGACGATGCTTACCAGTCTGGGAGTGGAAACCCGCGATTCAAAATACGGGACCATTCCTGTATATGACGAAGAAACGTTTGAAACTAACCTGCCGGGAATTTTTGTCGCCGGGCATTTTACCCACGCCCGCCATATCAAGGAAGCCATCGCTATTCCGCGAAAGATCGTTCCATATATTGCCTCGAAAGTGAAAGGTAATTAGTAATTGGTAACTAATTAGGGACTTTTAATTAAGTAGTGGTCAGTTGAAAATCTATCCTTAAAGTCCCCAAAGGGGACAAAGAAAATAGCCCAGGGTAAGTGAGCGAAGCGAGCGCCACCCTGGGTATCTGAAATTCCCAAAACGTTCCAGCCCTGAAGGGCTAATAATTTCAAATTGATTGTTCGTGACCCAGGGCTAAAGCCCTGGGCTATTCTCTCCGGTCCACTGCGCGGACATCCATTCTCAGTGATCTGCAAAAAAAAGAGGCAGCCGTAGCAAGAATCGCCGCCTCTTTCTTCTAACTAATTACCAATTACCAATTACCAACTACCTATTACTGCTCTTTCGCTTTGCGGATGAACACCTTGGTCTCGCCATTGCCTTTGAATTTCTCGGCAATGTTGACCGGATTTATTTCATAACTCGTCACATCGATAACTTCGTCCGGCTGGCCGCCCATCGTCTGCGTCCATTTATAAGGCAGCTGCACGCCGTTTACGCTGCGATAGTCAGAAAACTTCACCTGAAAATCAGCCATTTCGGGCGCCACGGCCTGACGGGTGAAAACTTTTACCTGTTTGTCGCCGCCTGCTGCTGCCGCTTCGCCTGCCCCGGCATTATCGTGGGTTCTGAACATTAAGACCATCGGTTTCGCGTCCTGATAAGACATCATCACCGGCAGGTTTGAATCTCTACCGATAAAAAGCCTGATGCCCGCGCCGCCGATCTGCGCATTAATGACATGACAAACCGTGCCGTCAACATTTTCTTCGCCGCCATAGAGATAGAAAACATCCATTCCCTGCGGCGTGGTCAGGAGCAGCGACAATGCGGTGCGCGCCAAACCGGTCTGCCAGGAAATTTCTCCCGGCGCTCCGTCTGCCGTGCGGCTAAAGACCATTTGTTTGCCGCCGCCTGCACTCATTTCAGCCTGCAGATCTTTAGCAACTCTCTCCGCCGTGAAAGTAATCTCTTTACCCGGCTGGAGTTCTTCCGTCGTACCATCCTCTTTTTTGATGATGATCTTTTTGCCTTCACCGGGCTTTGGCGCTTCACCGTCCATCGTCTTCCACTTGGCATTTCCGTCACCGTCTTTGACGATAACAACGTCCACCTGGTGATCGATGCTTTTCTCGCCGGCCGCGCCGTCGTTATTTATCATCTTGACGCTCTTCATCATTTTGTCGGGAAACTGCAGCGCCAATTCCATATCGCCCTGAATGGTTTTTTCCGGGGTCTGGCCTCCGAATCTCAAGGTGCGGGTCGATTTGCCGGTCACGACCAGGCTGTTGACCACTGCCAGGCTGCTGTCACCGCCGATGGCCTGACGCGCTTTCTGTAATATCGCCAGCGCTTTTTCATCCGATTTTAATTTAGCCGCCGTTCCACTGAACATTCCGCCCAGGCCGGTAAAAAATACTGAAACTACCAGGATCATCAGGAAAAATCTTTTCATAAATATGCCTCCGAAATTTGGGTTTATCTTTCCACAAGGCCTTATCCGAAAAATGCTCGCTCGCTCACGCTTTAACAAACCGGCCTTGTTTTACGTTACCCAGTTTCGCAGTGTTTTTCGCCTAAGTGGTTAAGATAAAGAAAAGAAATTGTTAAGAATGTTAAATCTTTGGGAGTTCGATTTACAAAGGCCAAAAGAGTGATAGGATAATTTTGGCGGGGCACCGTAACGCCCCCGCAGATGGATATGAAACGTTCGTGGTTTTCAATTTTACTCGTCCTGGTGTTGTTTGGCCTGCTTGGCCTGCTCGCGACGCTGCAATACCGCTGGGTAGGACAGATCAGCAGCGCCGAACGCGACCGGCTGCAAAAACGGCTGCAAACCGACACCGAACGTTTTGCCGACGACTTTAACAACGAGATCCGTAAGGTATATTTCAACTTTCAGATCGACGCCGATGCCTGGCGGGAAAAAGGCGGGCCGGAATTCAACCAGCGGCTTGCCTACTGGAAAGAGAAATCGGCTTATCCCGCTTTGCCTTCTGATTTTTATTTCATCGGGGCAAACGGAGAACGTTTGGCATACGATCCGAGCACTGAAACTTTTGGCGCGGCAAATTTACCCGACGAGATCTCAAAATTGGCGGACTCTATGAGCGGCGAGACGATCGAGCCGGTAGTAGAAAATATTCCCGCTTTGATATTGCCGATTTATGAAAGCCCGGAACGAGTGTCTTCTACAGCACTCGGCAGGCCCGTCAGAATTGCTATCGACCAGCCCCGCAAAAGATATGGTTTCCTGGTCGTCAAACTGGATAAAAACGTGATAGAGCAGGAAATTTTCCCTGCCCTCACGCGCGAATATTTTTCCGACGACAACGGCGCAAACTACCGGCTATCGGTCGTGGGTAAAAATGACAGTTCCCGGGTCATATTCAAAAATCATCCCGATGAGGCCTCGACCGCGAGCGATTCGTCCGCCCAGCTTTTCCAGCTTTCCCCGGACAAGATGACCTTTTTCTTTGGCCCCGACATGGTAGGCGCTTTAAAAAGGACGCCGGCCCCCGGTATCGAAAAAGGCGGTGTTGAAAAAGAAAAAGTGCGCACCGGTAATTTTGTTTTTAGCCAGAGATTTGAAACCAGGACCGAATCTTCTTCAGATAAACCGGCGGATAAATCTGGCCCGGAAACGGAAAAAACAAAAACCCTCGATCTGAAAGTTACCAGGGATGACGAAAAGCCCCGCATCACGATGATGGAGAGCAAAAATCCCGATGACGAAGGCGCCTGGGTACTCAATGTGCAGCATCGCGACGGTTCGCTTGACCAATTCGTCGCGAACGCGCGCAACCGGAATCTGGCAGTCAGTTTTGGAATCCTGGCGCTGCTGGGGATAAGCATCGGGTTGGTCTTTCTATCGGCGCAGCGCGCAAAAACACTCGCGCAGCGCCAGTTGGATTTCGTGTCGTCCGTTTCGCATGAATTCCGCACGCCGCTGGCCGTGCTCTATTCCGCCGGTGAAAATCTGACGGACGGCGTGGTACATTCGCGGCAGCAGGTATCCGAATACGGCACGCTGATAAAACATGAAGGCAAAAAACTCTCCGGCATGGTAGAGCAGATACTGGAATTTGCCGGGGCGCGTTCGGGAAAACGAAAATACGATCTTCGCAAAACGAATATCGCCGACGTCTTGTCCGATGCGCTCACCGAATGCCAGCCGCTGATAAATGAAAGCGGGTTCACGGTGGAAAAAAATATCCAGCCGGACCTGCCCGACATCGCGGCGGAGGCCGCGGCGCTCAGCCACGCGTTTCAAAATCTTATCAATAATGCGATCAAGTACAGCCGCGATGAAAAATATTTGAAAATAACTGCCGAAAACGGCGGCGGCGCGATCAAACTTTCCTTCGAAGACCGGGGACGCGGGATCGCCGCGCGCGAACGCTCGCAGATCTTCGAACCGTTCTATCGCGGCAAGGAAGTCGTCGAAGCGCAAATTCACGGCAACGGATTGGGTTTAAGCCTGGTCAAGCAGATCGTCGAAGCTCACAATGGCCGGGTAGAAGTTGAAAGCCGTCCCGGCGAAGGCAGTAAATTCACTATCAAACTTCCCGTGCAGCAATGAATCACCGAATACTTTTAGTAGAAGACGAACCGGGATTGATCCTGACGCTCAGCGATCGCCTGAAAAGCGAGGGCTATCAGCTCCAGGTCGCGTCCGACGGCGAAGAAGGCTTCACCCGCGGCTCATCGGGCGATCACGATCTGATAATTCTCGATGTGATGCTGCCGAAAAAGAACGGCTTCGATGTCTGCCGCGACCTGCGGAAAAAGAACGTGTCTACGCCGATCCTGATGCTCACCGCCAAAGGCGAAACGATCGATAAAGTAGTCGGATTAAAACTCGGCGCGGACGATTATCTGACCAAACCTTTTGAGGTGATCGAACTGCTTGCCCGGATCGAGGCATTGCTCCGCCGCGCTCCCGCCGGAACCGGCGGCGCGATCGATACTTTCCGGTTCGGTGATGTGACGATCGATTTTAAACGCGCCGAAGTCGCCAAAAATGCTGAGACGGTGGAACTCTCCGCGATGGAATTCAAGCTGCTGCAGTTTTTGATCGAAAATCACGGCACGGTTCATTCGCGCGATCAGCTTTTGGATAATGTCTGGGGTTACGATGCGATGCCTTCGACGCGCACGGTCGATGTTCACATCGCCTGGCTGCGGCAAAAACTGGAAAATAATCCCAAGCACCCGCAGCATATCCAGACCGTTCACGGGTTGGGATATAAATTTACCGTCTAAGAGAAAAGAGTTCGGAGAGAATCTTTTAATTCGTGTTATTTGTGTAATTAGTGGCGAATAAACCTGTGGTTTTACAAAGCCAATTAACTTAACAAACGATCGCGGCCGATGTTTCCAAAACCTTTTCGTCGGGCATCAGCGTCAGGTCTTCCCAGTGCAAAGTTTCATTAGAATACTGCTGTAAAAAGACATCCATATCTTCTTTCGTCAGCGGTTTTGCAAAATGATATCCCTGCCCCATTTCACAACCCATTGTTTGCAAGCTGGACATTTGCGCGGAGGTTTCTATTCCCTCGGCGATCGTCGTAAGGTGCAAAGTGCTGCTCATGGTAAGGATCGCCCTGGTAACGGCGGAGGCTTCATTACCCAGCTCGATCTTATCGATAAAAGTCTTATCTATCTTAAGGATATCGATCGGAAAACGCTGGAGATAACTAAGCGAAGAATACCCGGTGCCGAAATCATCGATGGCGAGCCTGACACCCATTTCCTTCAGTTCGTTGAGCTTCCTCAATGTCGTGTCGGTGTTTGCCAGCATGGTGCCTTCGGTGATCTCCAGGATCAAACTGCGGGCGGATAACCCGGATCTGGAAAGAGCATCTTCAACTGCCAGAAACAGGCTGTCGTCCTGAAATTGCCGGCTGGAAATATTGACCGTGATCGCCAGGTCTTCATCGCCGGCGCACTGTAACTGCCATCGTCTCGCCTGCCGGCACGCTTCCTCCAGCACCCAGCGTCCGAGCGGCAGGATAAGATTGGTCTCTTCCGCCACTGGAATAAAATCCGCCGGCGAGATCACTCCGCGTTCCGGGTGGTTCCAGCGGGTGAGCGCTTCCATGCCGATCAATTTATTTGAATTAAGGTCGACGATCGGCTGGTAATAGATCTCAAAATCATTATCTTCCAAAGCCCTGCGCAGATCGTCTTCCAGCTGAACGCGTTTGAGCACCGCTTCGTGCATTTCGGGTTCAAAAAGCGCATACCGGTCTTTTCCGCGGCTCTTCGCCATGTACATCGCCACGTCCGCGTTTCTGAGCAGTTCCGCCGGATCTTCGTCGCCGGTCAGAGCGGTCGCTATTCCGATGCTCGTGCGGATAAAAACGTCGTTGCCGTTGATGCGGAACGGGGTCCGTAAAATGTCTCTGATACGCTCGGCGACGATAGTGCCGCCTTCTATCTTGTTCGTATCTTCGAGCAGAACGGCAAACTCGTCCCCACCCAATCTCGCGGCGGTGTCATTCGGGCGCAAACAGGCCTGTAAGCGCTGGGCGACCGAAAGCAGCAGATCGTCGCCGGCCGCGTGCCCGAGCGAGTCATTGATGGTTTTGAAATTATCCAGATCAAGGAACAAGACGCTGACCAGCGTGTGATTGCGGGAAACTTTTTCCAGCGCGTGCTCGACCCGGTCGCGGAATAAAATGCGGTTCGCCAGGTTGGTGAGGGGATCGTGCAATGCCTGTTGAGTGAGCTGGTCTTCCAGGGATTTGCGCTCCGTGACGTCGCGAATAACGCCGCCATAAAAAGTGCCGTCGGACGTTTCCCACGAAGATAAGGATATCTCGAGTGGAAATTCGGTGTTGTCTTTTCTCAGCCCGCTTAATTCCGTGGCCCGGCGGCCGATCCGCATCAGGCTTGAATTTAGCAGATGGGTGCTTTTGCTATCGATCAGCTGCTGTGAATACACCGCCGGAAATAGCACGGAGATCGATTGCCCGAGAATCTCTTCGCTGCCGTATCCGAAAATCTGATGGGCACTGTCGTTCCAGGAAAGGATCTGGCCATTATTATCCGTGGAAATTATCGCGTCGTTAGCAGATTCCACGACCGAACGAAAACGATTTTCCGATAAACGAAGGGCTTCTTCCGTCAGCCTGCGTTCGCTAACCTCTTTTTCCAGGTCTTTGTTACTTGTCTCCAACTGAAGAGTTCTTTCCAGAACGCGGGTCTCTAATCCCAGATTCAGGTTGCGGATCTTGGCGGTCGTCTTCGCCGTGTTCCACATTTCTTTGACGCTGCGATTGACCGCAATGAAAAGAACGATGTCTTCGAATGCCACCCAGCCGGCATGCTCCAGCCACCGCCAATTATCGGCCGCCAAAACTCCATAAATGGATTCCGGCCAAAAAGTTCCCCGAAAAATATGATCGGCGGCGACGATCAGGGTAGCCGGCAAAAGTACGCGCCAGTCGCGATAAAAGGAAAGAAAAGCGAGCGAACCGAAAATATGAAAATGGGTCTCGATGCGGCCGCCGGTAAGATGGATAAGCAGCGACGACATCAGCATCTGAGCTATGGCAATGACGTAACGCGTCGAGGGCGCGCCCGGACGCGTCAGGGCCAGTAAGATCGGGAAAAAACTGATCAGACCGCCCAGAAATATCGCCGCCCAGATATGAATATGTGTCTGGCTGTAAGGCCCGGCCCAGGTAGCGGGTGAGAAGAAGAACGCGGCGGCGATGCCGCCCAGCCATTGGATAAACATCAAGACCCCGAATATGCGGTCGGTATGCTTGTAGATACTCTGCCGGTGTTCGGCAAAAAGCTCTTCGGCTCGTTCAAAGGTAGGGCCGGTAATTGTGAGATCTATATCGGTCTGTTTCATTTTGCGGACTCCATCTTTTGTTTTTCTTTGTCGGGAGCAAAGATAGGGCAGCCGTAGACCGGCGTTTCGTTTTGAGCCGGTTGTTTTCCGTTGAGGATCGAAATGATAGTGTCGCGGCCGGCGTTGTCCCCTTCGTGGCCGCGGGAAAGTGTGATGCCTCCGCTAAAAAGCAATTTTCCTTCCGGACTATAAAGCAGGTTCTGGCCGGAAGTGGCAGCCTGAAAACGATCTGCTTCCTCACCCTTATCGTCGACCAGAACAGTTACGCCGGGGATCGCCGCGGCGGCCGCCCAGAGGTCGGTTTTTTCCCAATCGACCGGCGAGCCTTCGGGCCTGATAAAAAGCACATAGGCCTTTAACCGGCCCTGCGCTTTCGCCATCAGCCGGGAAAGTTCGCCTATCGTGGCCCGGGTACAAGGGCAGCGCGGATGGGCGATCAGGACCAGCGTCATACCGCCGGCATCCCGCTGGATCTTGCTGCCTGCGGGCCAATCATTCGGAGCCGCGGCCGCTCTACCGGGGGTGTTTCCATAATTTCCCAGAGCGGAAATCCCGGCGGCAACTATCGAAACCCATAAAACGGTTATCAGGATAAAGGGAGCTCTTTTTTTCATAGAGAGAGAATGGAAGTTTCTATGAACTTACCCACAGCCGTATTAGCAACAGGTATGCCAATGAGACTCGTGCAAGATAACCTCTGGAAATACTGAGTTTACTTAAAGTGTTTGAAGGTTCAGGTTTATCTATTCAGGTCTAATATGAAGGTAGAAATTTTATTTCTGGGGCAAAAAGGGACAATTGTAGTGGCTTTGGATAATTGCCACGAATTACACAAATAGCACGAATAAATTCGTATTGTTTTGTGTAATTATTCGTGTTATTTGTGTAATTCGTGGCTAACAATAAGCCGATCGTGTTAAAAGTTTTTCTCTACTATTTCACGAAATCGCACGGCGTCTTCGATCATTTCCCGGTTGTTAAAGAAAATGTAGGCGGTCTTATTTTCCGGCAGCATAGAGGCAAGCTCTTCCAGTTCGCCTTCTTCGTATTTGTAACGCCAGTCGCCGATGCCGTGCAGGCGGAAATAGATATTTTGCGGCGTCACTGTCTTCGCTTTGAACGGGTCGACCACATGCCAGAGTTTATTTTCCCGGCAGATCGTTTTCACCACCTCGTCGTCCCACGCGCCGCGCGGCTCCCAGCAGAAATTTAATTTGCCGCGTTTTATGCCCGCGAAAAAGTTGTTGAGGTTTTCGATATTCTCTTCGATCTGCGTAAAACTCGCCGGGCACTGAAAAAGGATCGTTTTCGCTTTCAGAGCATTGGCGCACGCCAGCGTCGTTTCCCAAGCTTCTTTTACGATCGCGGTGGGACGAAAATAACCGGCTTCTTCGCGCTCGGTTTCAGTGATCTTTTTCTTGAGACGTTTGTAGGTAGGGCTTTTCTGGTCGTGGGTAATTAGCTGCCAGGCTTTCAGCGTGAATTCAAAATCGGTGGGCATCATCGCTCGCCATTTCTCTAAAGTTTTAACCTGCGGCGGCTGGTAAAAAGTATGCTGGATCTCAACACAGGAAAGCAGCCCGGAATATTCCTCCTTGGTCATCCCAAAACCACACGTACCGACATGAAGTTTTCCCGCCTTGTTCATGATCTTATTTTAGAACATTAAAAATTAAAGACGTAATGTGTGATTTTAATCCAGCAGTCTTTATCAAAATAACTAAGACTGGAACCACGAAGACACACGAACATTTTCTTTGCTTTTTTCGTGTTGCTTCGTGTGATTTCGTGGTTCCAGTTCTTTTACATCTCGTTTAGCAATATTTTAAGTAAGTAATGCGGAGAAAAGATTCGATTTTCTTGCTTTTTTGATGTTATTTCGTGTAATTTCGTGGTTCCAAATTTCTCCCATATTTTAAAAGAGGAAGTGTATGCCGTGATCGGCGCTGCGCTGGAAGTTTATTACACTTTGGGGATAGGCTTTCTTGAACCAATTTATCATGAAGCATTAAAAGTGGAATTAGCTCGCCGAAATATTCCTTTTAAATCTGAGATGCCCCTTTCTCTTTATTATAAAGATGTTCCGCTCGATAAAAAATATTTCGCCGATCTGGTCTGTTATGGGCAGATTATTGTGGAATTAAAAGTTTTACAAGGCCTTACAAATATCGAGGTCGCCCAATTAATGAACTATTTAAAGATAACTAAAATGCATATCGGATTACTCATAAATTTTGGCAGTAATCCGAAATTAGAATGGAAACGTTTTGTTATTTAAAACCGAAGAAGTAACCACGAAATCACACGAAACAACACGAAAAAAACAAAATCCAAATAAAGCAGAAAAACGAGAACTAAAACTCTGAATCGCCCCGGGTGCGTTCGCGTCTTGCCACGTGGGTTTCGTAGGCAGCTTCTTCCACTCTTGCCGCGACCGCTTCGCCGACGCGTTTATCGAAGACCGAAGGCACGATGTAATCCGGGTGGAGTTCATCGTCGCGGATGATCCCGGCGATGGCGTGGGCGGCGGCGAGTTTCATTTCTTCATTAATGCGCGAAGCGCGGCAGTTGAGCGCGCCGCGAAAGATGCCTGGGAAACACAGCACGTTATTGATCTGGTTGGGATAATCGCTGCGGCCGGTGGCCATCACGGCGACCACGCCGGCGGCTTCTTCGGGATAAATTTCCGGCACCGGGTTGGCCATCGCAAAAACGATCGGATCTTTGGCCATGCCCTTGATATCTTCGACTTTCAGAATTCCCGGCGCGCTTAAACCGAAAAAGACGTCCGCGCCCTTGATGACGTCGTGAACCGTTCCCTGTTCTTTATTCGGATTGGTGTTGCGCGCGTACCAATCTTTTACCCAGTTCATGTTTTCCTTGCGGCCTTCGTAAAGCGCGCCGGTCGTGTCGCAGCCCACGATATTTTTCACGCCCGCCGCCATCACTATTTTCGAACAGGCCACGCCCGCCGCGCCGATCCCGTTTACCACCAGCTTGATGTCTTCCATCCGCTTGCCGGTGATCTTGAGCGCGTTGATCAGCGCCGCCAGAACGACCACCGCCGTGCCGTGCTGGTCGTCGTGAAAAACCGGAATGTCCAGCTCTTCTTTCAGACGCTCTTCGATCTCAAAACAGCGCGGAGCGGAAATGTCTTCGAGATTGATGCCGCCAAAAACCACGCTGATATTTTTAATGGTCTGTACGATCTCGTGCGGGTCTTTGGTGCTGAGACAAATGGGAAAGGCATCGACGCCGCCAAATTCTTTAAAGAGCTGGCACTTGCCTTCCATCACCGGCATTGCCGCCGCCGGGCCGATATCGCCCAAGCCAAGCACGGCCGTTCCATCGGTTACCACCGCCACGGTGTTTTTCTTTATTGTCAGGTTAAAAACTTTTTCCGGGTCTTTATGGATCGCTTCGCAGACGCGCGCGACGCCCGGCGTGTAGGCCATCGAAAGGTCGGAGCGCGTCTTGAGCGGCAGCTTTGAAACCACCTCGATCTTTCCGCCCAGGTGGATGAGAAACGTGCGGTCGGAAATATTGACGACCTCGACGCCGTCGATAGATTCCACGATCTTTACTATCTCTTCGTCGTGTTTTTCCGAAGCGGCATTGACCGTGATATCGCGGATAAGAAAATCTTTACCGGCGCTGACGATATCGATGGCGCCGATATCGCCGCCAATGTGGCCGATGGCCGTCGTCAGCTCGCCCAATTTTCCCGGATGGTTTTGGATCTTTACGCGCAGGGTAACGCTAAAACTCGCATTAGGTGTTGAAGGCTCGTTTGACACCAAAATAACTTAACAGATAGCTCTCTTTTGTGCCAAGCGAAGTATTCCTGGGAGCGCGATAAATGTGGATTTGAACATTATCGAAACCCGGTCGCTACGGCTCCCGGTTCTGACCTCTCTCTTACATAAGATTAAGGGTTATTTTGTTAAATATTATTAAAAATAGAAAAAAATTGTTGACTCTGATTCCCGGTAAAGCTAGAATTTAACTAGCGTTAACGCGCAGTGTGCCGTTTCAACGCCCCAATCCCCCACTCCAGGTGAAGAAATAGCTGTCCTTAGCTGTTTTTTTGGAGAAAGGCTTCCCTTCAAAATATGTCTGCCAAAATCGACGATCTTTTACGTATGGCGATGAGCTTCGGCGCATCCGACCTGCATTTACGAGCGGGATCCTTTCCCGTTATCCGAGTCAACGGCGAACTGCGTCCCGTTTCCGGCATCAGCCGGCTGGACCAGGAAGAAACCCTGGAAATGGCGTTTTCGATGATGTCCAATCGTCAAAAAATGCACTTTAAGGAAGCCTTTGAAGTTGATATCGGTTATAGCGTCGCCGGTTTGGGACGTTTTCGTGTCAACGTTTTCCAGCAGCGCAATTCCGTCGGTATCGTGGCCCGCGTCATTTCCGACCGCATTCGCACCTTTACCGAACTCGGCCTGCCGCCGGTCTTAAGCAAGATCGCCGACGAGCATCGCGGTCTGGTCCTGGTCACTGGTACTACCGGTTCGGGTAAATCTACCTCGCTGGCGGCGATGATCGACCATATCAACAACACCCGCAACAGCCACGTGGTCACGGTCGAAGACCCGATCGAATTTTTACATAAAGACAAACAATCTTTTATCACCCAGCGTGAGATCGACGTCGATACGCGTTCCTTCGCCGAAGCGTTGCGAGGTTCATTGCGTCAGGATCCCGATGTGATCCTGGTCGGTGAAATGCGCGATCTGGAAACGGTTGAAACGGCGCTCGTCGCCGCCGAAACCGGCCACCTCGTGCTTTCGACCTTGCACACCGTCGATGCCGCAGAAACAATTCAGCGTATCATCTCTGTCTTTCCGCCCTTCCAGCAGAAATCGGTCCGTATTCAGTTGGCCGGATTGTTAAAAGCGGTCGTTTCGATGCGCCTGATCCGCGCCGCGAAAAACCGCGGGCGTGTCCCGGCGGTGGAAGTTTTAATTTCCACGCCGCTGATTCGCGATTATATTCTGAACGAAGACAAGACTTCGCAGATCCGCGACGCGATCGCCGCCGGTACTTCGCAATACGGCATGCAGACCTTTGACCAGTCGCTCTTCTACCTGTATCAATCGGGTTTGGTTACGCTCGAAGAAGCCCTGCGCAATTCGACCAACCCGGACGAATTCCGTCTGCGCCTGGCCGGTATCTCCAATACCTCTTCGCAAGCCAAGGTCGAAATGGAAAGTCTCAGCGATGTTTCCAAAATGGCCGACCGCATTATGCCCGAGATCGAAAAGGTCAAGTATTAATAGTAACGCCGCCGGATTCTTGCGCGGGCAAGACGCCCGCACGAGCGCCAGCGAGACCCCGGCGCTACAAACAACAAAAGCACAGCCCGAAAGCTGTGCTTTTTCATTTCTTGTCAGTACCGCCTGCGTCAGCAGGTGGGCAATAAAGCTTACGCGGTGAACGAAGTGCCGCAGCCGCAGCCGCCGGTCGCGTTCGGATTTTCAAACGTAAATCCGGAACCCATCATGTTCGACGTGTGATCGATCCTGATGCCGTTCAGATATTGCGTGCTGAACATGTCGACGAAAATACGGATGCCGTCCTTGTCGATGACATTGTCGCCCTGGCGCGAATCTTCCTCGATATTCAGGCTGTATTGAAAGCCCGAACATCCGCCGGGAACAACACGCACGCGAAGCCCGGCCGTCTCCGGCAGGTCGTCTTCACTGCCGATAAATTTTTTGATCTCTTCGGTCGCGGCCGAAGTAACTTCTAATTCAAATACTGGCGCTGCAACAGCAGACATTTGGTTAATCTCCCTTAGTGTCAAATAATAAGACCCGGTAAAACCGAATCTTTACTTTAATGTAAATATTAGCCTTTTTTGGCTAAAAAAACAAGCCCACTCCTGTTATTGGTATAAAAATTCAAGTTGTTTGGTCAAATAAAAGAAAGCGAAGGAAATAAGCAGGGTATTTACGACCCCCATCACACTTGAAACCATCCAGATCTGCCAGATCTTTGCCGATCGTGATTGATATTCAAAGCTTTTCATCAGGCCGTGGTCGGACATTTTTGGCTCTTTGAGGTGAGGAAACTTCAGCCGTATCAAGGCGTAAGTTCCCCATATTCCAAACCCCAGCGGCAGTACTAACAAAAGAAGCCCGCCCTTCGTAAAAAAGATGGCCATAAATGCGGCCAGGTAGAAAACGACTTGCGGAAGTATCAGAACTGCCAGCCATGCAATGATATTACCGGCGCCGCAAATATATATCATCCGCAGGCAATTACGCCGGTTGGACAGATTATTGACAGCATCTTCAAAATTGGTCCCAAACTGTTCGTCGCGTTTGTCTTCGTCGAGAACAAATTGGGCCATTTCACCAAGCTTGGTTTTACCCAAGCGAGTTTCGCCGAGTTTAGTGGAAGCCTTTTTCAACAGATGCTCTTTAAGCATGATGGATTACGGTATCCGTGAACTAGGGAGCTTTTGTCAGTATCACAAGTTCCGGTTTCATTGCTTCGATCGAGACCTGGCGGGCTACTTCTTCGGCGACTTTATGAAAGGCTTTTGCTTGCGGCGAATCGGGCTGCGAGATGACGACCGGCACACCGGCGTCGCCGCTTTCGCGGACTTCCATCCCGAGCGGCACTTCGCCGAGGAAGTTAAGCGCATATTCGTCGCAGAATTTAGCGCCGCCGCCTTCGCCGAAAATGTTGTAGCGGTTGCCGGTGTCGGGCGCGATAAAGTAAGACATATTTTCGATCACGCCAAGCACGGGAATATTTACCTGCTCAAACATTTTATAGGCGCGGCGCACGTCGGCGATGGAAACGTTTTGCGGCGTGGTCACCAGCACCGCACCCTGTACAGGCACCAGTTGCGCCAGCGAAAGCTGCACGTCGCCTGTCCCCGGCGGCATATCGACGATCAAATAATCCAGCTCGCCCCAATTCACATCGGTCAAAAACTGCCGCACGATCCCGTGCAGCATCGGCCCGCGCAGAACCATCGGTTTATCCGCCGGAGCCAGCACAGCCATCGAAATTATTCTGATGCCGTGCGCTTCGAGCGGGATCAATTGATTCTGGAAAACTTCGGGCTGCTTGTGCGCGATGCCGAGCATCAGCGGAACGTTGGGCCCATAGACATCCGCGTCCATCAACCCGACGCTGGCACCGTCTTTCGCCAGCGCGACCGCCAGATTCACCGCGACGGTCGATTTGCCCACGCCGCCTTTACCGGATGAAACCGCGATGATATTTTTCACGCCCGGAACGGCGACGTTATTAGCCGTGCCGCGGCCTTGCGGCACTTCGGCATCCATCGTGACATTGACAGAGCTGACGCCTTCCAGAGCGCCGACAATATTGCGCGCGTCCGCTTCCATCTCTTCCTTGACGGGGCAAGCTGGCGTTGTCAAAACAATGCGGAACGAAACATCGCCGCCTTCGATCTTTACATCTTTAACAAATCCGAGCGTGACGATATCTTTGCGCAAATCGGGATCGATGATCTGCTTCAATGCATTTAATATAATTTCTTCGGTTATCTGACTCATAATTAAAATTACTTTTTTCGTCTTATTCGTGGTTACTTTTTTAATGTTTATAAAACAAAACCATCAAGACTCACGAAATCAACGGGAATCGAAATTAGATAATAACGGGATATTCGAATTTATTCATCTATACAGCGATGAGGGTGCTGGCTGGGCTGGGAATCTCATCGCCAAATTCTTTTGTGGTTTCAATCCACAGATCGACCGCATATTCAAGATTCTTTTGGGCTTCGGCCTGCGTCTGGCCATGTGCTATGCAGCCGGCTAACTCAGGAGTTTGTGCCACAAAAACTTTATCTTCGGTACTCCAAAAAATTATCGTCAGATACTTATGCACTTTCCCTTCATTAGAGCCAACGTAGTTGGCGCCTGAACATAGCCCCGTGCTTTAGCGCGGGGTAAAGATGCATTATGATTAAAAGCCCGTTTAACGGGCGACAGACTATAATATAGCGTTAGTATCAAACATTTAGCATAAGCCACTCTTTTTAAAATGTCATCCGTACAGCGTAAATTATTCCTTTCCCTCGCCGCCGAAGCCCAATGCTGTCAGATCTGCCCCGACTTGTGCGAGCGTACCGCTGTTTTGAGTGAATTGAATGGTTCGCTAAAACCAAAAGTGATGTTCATTGCCGAAGCGCCTGGCCGTCAGGGCGCCGACCGCACGCGGATCCCCTTTTCGGGCGATAGGTCCGGCGCAAATTTCAATGCCCTGCTGGGATCTATCGGTTTGGAGCGCAAAGACATCTTCATCACCAACGCCGTGATGTGCAGCCCGCGTTCAGCAACCGGCGCCAATCGCAAGCCCGCGAAAAGCGAGATCAAAAATTGCTCTTCATTTCTTAAACGGCAAATCGAATTGCTGGCGCCAAAAGTTATGGTCACTATCGGAACCGTCGCGCTTGAGGCTTTGAAGGCTATCGAATACCATGAATTTGTACTGAAAAATGATGTTGGCAAAATTTTGAATTGGAACGGGCGTAATCTTGTGCCGCTTTATCATCCGAGCCCGCAGGTCGTGATCTCGGTCCGCCGGATGCCGCAGCAATTGGAAGATTTTCAGATTTTGAAAAAGGCGTTGGAGATGTAGTCAGTACCGGGAACGCAGTGACCGGCTTAAATTTTCATAAAAGCAGCCCGATATTGACATTAGTTCGCTTCGCTCAGAGCCGGTCACTGCGTTCCCGGTACTGACCCGTAGTATTATTGTTTGATAAGAATGAACGAAGACTACCAAAAAATTCGCGAGGAAAACATTCCCGCATTTTATAAACAAAAACGCGGTCTTCTCTCCGTCTGGGGAAAAGAAGCCGTGCAGTTTCTAAACGGCCTTATCACCAACGACGCCGCCAAACTGGAGGACGGCATGCAGATGATGGCGGCGTTTCCCAATGTCCAGGGACGTTTGGTCGCTTTAGTACGGGTTTTGAAGCAGGGCGAAAAATTTCTTTTTGAAACCGCCGAAACCACGCACGAAAAAGTTTTTCAGAACCTTCATCGTTTTACTTTTGCCGGAGACTTCTTTGTCGAAGACCTGTCAGAACAATACTCGTATTTCGAAGTTCTTAATTCCGATATCGGCTTTCCCAAATCGGAGATCATCGGTTTCAACGGAAAGATGTCGCAGGACTTTTTTGTTCCCGCCGATTTTGCCGCGTCGTTTGAAAACGATCTGAAAGAAGAAGGCGCGGTTGAAATTTCCGACGAGCTTTACGAAACCCTCCGCATTGAAAATGGCGTGCCGCGTTACGGCGTCGATATGGATGAAACGACCGTGGTGCTGGAAACCGGCCTCGACGAAGCGGTCAGTTTTACCAAGGGCTGCTACATCGGACAGGAGATCATCGCCCGCATACATTTTCGCGGCCACGTCGCCAAAAAATTAACCGGGCTGATCTTTAACTCCCCTCCTGCCGGAGGAGAGTTGGTTCTTTCCGATTCCGAAGCCGCGCTCACCTCTCTCGAAGGAAAACCCGCCGGCCGCCTTACATCCGTTACCTTTTCACCCAAACTGCAAAAGACCATCGCCCTCGCCTATGTCCGCTACGAATTTCTCGCCGAAGAAACCTTGTTAAAAGTCGGTGATATTACCGCAAAAGTCACAAAATTCCCCGTCGTTTAAATTGTGCAACAAATACAGCTTTTAATCGTGAAATTATTATTCGAAAATACAATTTATAAAGATACGGCGATGAAATTATCCAAACTGATCTTAACAGCATTACTAACTGCCATTTTTGCAACACTTACGTTCGCTCAGGACGCCCAGGAAGTCTCGCAGGAAGATATCCCGGAAGACTATAACCGGATCGAAAACACGACCCGGGTCAGCGAATTCGGACCTGTCGGCGATATCGAACGCCGAAAACTGCTGGATAATTTCCTGATCGAGCTCAAAAATAACCCCGGAACCACCGGTTATATCGTTTTTTACCAGGGCAAAGACGCTCTGCCGTCACAGTATAGGCTTAAAGGCGAAGACCTCTATCTTCCCCACATCCGGTTCAAAAACTACGAAGAAAACGCACTCGTTTTTCTCAACGCATTCCGCGAACACCAGGCTACCGAATTCTGGATCGTGCCCAGCGGCGGAAAGCTGCCCGCACTTACCGCGACCATCGCGCCGCTCGAAGCGCCGAAGAACGATACGTTCCTTTTTCATCGCAGCCATTTCGATGTTACCGCCGACGAATTTTTGCTGCCCGGCGCCATCGAGGCGCGCGAGCTTAGCCGGGAAGAATACCTACGCGACAACGGCGATTTCGTCAGCGCCGAGGAAGAAACGATCCCGGCCGTGAGCGAAAAAAGCCCGGGCGAAACCAACGCCGAAGCTTTTTCCCGCGCCGGTTACGAATTCGCGCAAAAGTTCAAAGCTAATCCCGACGATCATGGCGTGGTCATCGTCTATGCCGACGACAAAATGTTCGACGTGAAAAAACTCGCCGCCGATATGCGCAGCCGCGCCGCCGGCATGGCCGCTGAAATGGGGATCGCGCCCAATAAATTAGAAGTTGTTTTCGGTGGTTATCGCCGCGGTATCGAAATTGAAATGTGGGTGGTGCCGAAAGCCGCCAAAGCCCCTCTCGCTAAACCGGCTCAGCCGCAATCGAACGTAGCAGACTAGTTACGGAAAAAAAATTGTGTTTATAAAGGTATCTCAGGAGGTGATCTCCGAGATGCCTTTTTTATATTGATACTCTTTGACGATCCAATAAATAAAATACGCTAAACCTGGGAGCGCAGGCATCTTGCCTGCAAAGATCGCGCAGCGATCTAAAGCTCTTTACTCTGGCACAATCTTTGTCTAAATATTTCGTGAAATAAGCAAACCAACTTCAGGGTGATGATTATGAAGCGAAAAACATTTTTAGCCGTCCTGCTAAGTCTAAGTATAATAGTGCTTTTACACTTTCCGGCCGCTGCCCAGGAAAAGGAAGCAACGGAAGCGGATAATCCGTCCGGGCCAGGTATTTCCAGAAAAACAGATGAATTCGGACAATTTGGCGAATGCCAGCGCTCAGCCCGCCTGGATAATTTTTTGGTCGAGCTAATGCATGAGCCTGAAGCGCGCGGCTACATAATCTTTTATTTGGGAAAAGACGCTCTTCCTCTTGAGCGTGAGGTCCGGGGAACTCAGCTTTATCTGGATTATCTTAAATTTCGAAAATTCGATGAAAGCAGGATCACTTTGATGACCGCTTACCGGGAAAAGGAAACCACCGAGCTATGGATCGTTCCCCCCGGCGGCGAAATTCCGCACCCGTCCGATACGCTCGAAACTCCGACCCTTCCGGTAGCTGAAACTTATTTATTTGATAGAAAGTACCTGGGACCTTCTGAAGAGTGGGGCGGGGAAACATTCGAGCTGCAAAGTGTGATTGATGAACGCGAGCGCGAGATCCGGGAATCCAATAGCGAGCAGGAGGAGTTCGCGACGGAAAGCGAACCGGTGATCGAACCTGTCGAACCGCCGGCCCTCGAAGCAGCAGAAGAAGAGATACCCGCGCCGGAGGAGACATTCTATTGGCTCAGTTCTTCTTTTATCGATAAAGTCAAAGCCGACCAAGACAACAAGGGAATAATTATTTTCTATCTTGATGAGGAAACTTACGATCTGCAGAAAGTTCGTGCTCATATTGAAAGGGCCATCGAGAAAACCTCGCTGGAGCAAAAAACAGAAGCCGGCCGGTTCGAAAGATAATTTTCGGCGGGTACCGGGAGTGGGTGAACGCCGAAATGTGGGTCGTCCCCAAAAACGGCCGCATACCGAAACTCGCACCTGAGGAGCGAAAGGCGAAAGAACCTGATACAATCGACCGGTAAGTATGAACGTTACTCAACTGGAAATGCCCGAATCGCGCGACATAGATCTGGCCAATGCGAAGCTTGCCTACACCATCATCGATTCCCTTTTGCAGCATAATGAAACGCTCGGCGACCTGATCGCTGCCATGGCGCAGGCGCTCGACGAAGATACGCAGCAGGCCCTGACCGCGACCAACCAGTGGGAAAACTACCTGGAAAGCCGCCGCGGGCTGGAAACAACCAAGCTCCAGATCGAAAAATTCGTCGAAGAGTTAAAAAAACTCGAAGAATCTTCGGAAGTTGCCGCAGATTAAGTATTTAGATTCATATAGGAACAGCGGAAGGTCAGCGCGCAAGCGGAAGAGTTGGACTGGGTCTTAAGACCTCGGCTGCCGAAAGGCAGTCGGGGCGTTTTTATTTTTAAATGGCGCTTTTATCTAACCCTTTAAAAATTCAACTATTTACACTTCTTATGAAAACCATCGTAGTTAATTATACTTTTCCGCGCTTGCAATTCTTTCCCAAATAAGTAAAATTTATTACAGGATAAATTTCTTAATCCAATAATCAAGATAATCAGTCAGTTTTGAGGACCCTTAAACGGGAAACTTTCTGGAACGTTGGTGTTTTTAAGAGTTTATTACTATTGGATCAGGTCTGATCCGTCTCACGGCATCCTCAGCCGCCAAAAATAAGATTTAGGAGTTAATTTTAGTGAATTTTAATAGACTGTTCCGCCTGCCTGTCTTCTTGTGTGTTTTACTGCTCTGTGGCGTTGTTACAGGGCTTGCTCAAGCTGAAAGGCCGCGATTAGTTAAAAAATCATCATCATCCCAGCCGCTCAATGCGCCGGCCACCGCTCCTAATCAAAATCAAAACCCCGGTTATCGTCCGCCGTTAGTAAGTAAGATCGTTCTCGCAAGACCGGGTAATGAACCCGTCGCGGTCTCAAAAGCCAAAACCATTATGTCGGAGCCCATGTCGGCGCCGATGTCACCCGCGATGCTCGCGATTAATTCAAAATTGATGAACGGGATCCGGTCGCGCCTGGGAATTCCCTACAATTACGGCAGCACCGGCCCGAATTATTACGATTGCTCGGGATTTGTCTGGAGCGTTTTTCAGGATGCGGGTTTCAGTTTTGATAGAAGCAGCGTCCATACTTACTGGAACACTTTCGAACCCGTCTATGGTGACGACAGGTACAAATTCGGTACGCTGGTTTTCTTAAACGGCTTGGGCCATATGGGGATCGTGGCCGATGAAAAAGGTTTTTATCACGCTTCGAGCAGCAAAGGCATCACCTATTCCCCGTTTGCGGGATACTGGGAAAAACGGGTCGTAGGATTCCGCCGCGTGCCGGTGAAAACCAACTAAATATTTTTCGTAGTTCATAAAAAAGCGGCTTGATATTAAATATCAGGCCGCTTTTTTATTCGTGTGATTTGTGACCAATTCAGGTAGCGGGTTGGTTTAAAAAATCTATCCTTAAAAGTCCCCCACGGGGACAAAGAAAATAGCCCAGGGTAAGTGAGCGAAGCGAGCGCCACCCTGGGTATATGAATTCCAAAACGATCCAGCCCTGAAGGGGCGGCAGAAGATTCTGCCGCCCCTTCAGGGCTGGCAATTCAAATTGAATCGGTACCCAGGGCTAAAGCCCTGGGCTATTTTCTACAGTCCGCCACGCGGACATTTATGTAATTTATTTTCTTATACCCACCAGCTAAAGCTAGTGGCAATTTATCCGGTCAAAAAGACTCACCCGGTCGCTACTACTCATTCCGGTTCCGACCAGCCGCTGCCTTAAACTGATTAGTCAAATTGACCGCTCAGCCCTGCGAAATAAATCCGGCGCGGCCCTCGTGTTCGGTTAATTCCCAGACGACCGCGATCTTATCGAGCGCCACATAAGCGGCTTTTCCGTCTTTATCCTGAATATGCAAAATGCCGTCCTTTATCAAAACCGCTTCACCCCGGATGACACTATTAGTGCCGCAGGTCAGCGCGATCTTTTTTCCCATTAAACGGGTCAATAATTCTTCCATTTAGTTCCCTTTATAAAAATTACGTAATATTTAATAAAAAACTGCCGCCTGGCCGCAAATATTGCCACCAAATGCACTTCTGATCGTGTAACCGGTGGATAGGTCTTTCGCCTGGTTCTAAAGTCGTTTTCAGCAGGCTTGGATTCCTATCAAATATAACCTGATTCCCAGACCATTTGCATTTGGGATACGTCTAAAAAATTAGCAGTGCGTTTTCCTAAAAAGTTTTTTGCAAAAAAGCTCTTGCAATTTTGCAAACATTTTTAGTAGCATTTAAACAATGGTTAACATCGTCCGAGTCGATCAGTAATCATTTTCCACGATCATCACGGAAAGGGCTCGCAAGAGTTCCTTAATAAAACAGTTTTAGAAAGTCGAAGGAGGGTAAAGGTATGAACCCCAGATTGTCGCTTGATCCGTTACGGGTTTGGTACAAGGTTTTAAGCGTCGTCCTGCTGAGTTTTATGCTTACGGCAACCGTTCTGGCCGATGTTGAAGAAGACTTCAACTCACCCACGCCTATCTTGCTGAGCGAAAGAGGCTCAACGCGTGCACTGGCCATAAAAGCAGACGATTGGAATGGCACGATACCGCGCAGCGGCGACCCGCAAGCTTTCACCCCGGGTGAAAAATCACGGGTAATGTTTTTTGTGACGGATCTTTCGTTGATGGATGGCGAGGGCGCAAACGCCTTTCGCATTTATCTCGAAGATCCGGCCGGCCGTTCTTTTCGTTTTGAAGTTCAGGACATTCAACCGGTGACCAGGGACAATGCGGTGTACGCCGTTATTGTTTCGCTCTACGATCCGACCGAGTATTACGGCCAGCCGCAGCCGGTGGGCGACCATCTCGTGCGCCTGACCTGGCGGGGATTAGCCAGCAACCGCGTCCGTATGGGGATCGGCAAATTGGGCGGCGAGATCCAGGATGACAAAGGCGCCGTTCCGACCTCTTACCCTTTGAGTAAAAAAGCACGCGAGCAGGCTGAAGCTTCGGTGGCGCCGGAATATGTCGGCCTTAAGTTTAAGGGCGACCGCACGCGTTTTATGGAGCAGGCCGCTTTCGGCCCCAGCCCCGCGTTAAATGAGCGGCTCCGCCGTATCGGTATCAAAACGTGGATCGCCGAGCAGCTTGACGCGGCCGCGCCTTCGACACCCTATCCTTTTCTGCCCTTGATGCCTTCCGATTCCGGAACGGGATGCAGCGGCAGTACTAACCCGAATTGCAACCGCGATAATTACCAGATGTACCCGATGCAGGTCTGGTTCTATACCGAAGCTCTTTATGGTGAGAATCAGCTGCTGCACCGTACCTCGTGGGCGCTGAACCAGATCTGGGTGACGGCGAATCCCGAGGTTCAACAGCCGAGCCATATGCTGCAGTATCAAAAGCTGCTCGATAAGCATGCCTTCGGCAACTATCGCAATCTGATGCAGGATATGACGCTTAACCCGGCCATGGGAATTTATCTGGATATGCTCGGCAGCACCAGAAATAATCCCAATGAAAATTATGCCCGCGAGGTCCTGCAGCTTTTCACCATCGGACTCTTCATGTTAAATCCCGATGGCACTGCGCAGGTCGACGGTAATAATGTGCCGGTACCGACCTATTCGCAGGACACCGTCAATAATTTCACGGAGATCTTTACCGGTTGGCAGCTCTGCCAGCAGAATCCGCCGACCTGTCCGAGTTTCAATGGAAACCCGAATTATACCGATTCGATGCTGCTTAACCAGAATCTGCACAATGTCACGACCAAGACATTGCTCGCTTATCCGGGAGCGCAGAATGTGGATATTCCGGCGAATCAGAACGGAGCGGTCGATCTTAACGCGGCGCTCAACAACATCTTCAACCATCCGAACGTCGGCCCCTTCGTCAGCAAAAAGATGATCCAGCATCTGGTGACGAGCGATCCGACCCCGGCTTATGTGGGGCGCGTGGCAGCGATCTTTAACAACGACGGTTTTGGCAATCGCGGCAATATGAAAGCCGTGGTCAAAGCAATCCTGCTCGACCCGGAAGCCCGCGGCGACATCAAGACCGATCCGAATTACGGCAAGCTGCGTGAACCCGTTCAGGCGATCACCAACGTGCTCCGTAATTTCAACGTTCGCAACGTGGCCGCTACCGGACCGAGCGATTGCAATATCAACCCGCGCTCGTCCACCCTGGGACAGAGTGTTTACCAGGCGCCGTCGGTGTTCAACTATTTCCCGGCGGATTACATCGTTCCGGGAACGACCGTCGTCGGCCCCGAATTCGGTATCTTAAACACCGGCTCATCGATCGCGCGCGCGAACTTGATGAACACGCTGGTATTTAACACGATCCCGGTTTCTAATCCCGATACGCCGGCCGGCACGTCGATCGATCTGACAGGCCTGCAGGCGCTCTCGGCGGCTGACTCTACCGGCAACCTTTTGTTGGATGAATTAAACAACAAGATGATGCACGGTACGATGTCATCGCAGATGAGAAGTTCTATTCTCACCGCCACCACCGTCGTTGCGTCTACCGATACTCTGACGAGATCACGGCAGGCGCTTTATTTAGTCGCGACTTCGTCGCAATTCCAGGTGCAGAGGTAAAAGTTTATGAAACAATCAAGAAGAGACTTTTTATTAAGATCAGGCTGCGCTCTGGGTATGGCTTCGCTGGCGACACAGGCGCGACACTTCGGCTTAATGAGCACGTTGGCCAAAACGGTTGAGACAGACAACAGTTTTGCCCCAACCGATTACAAAGCGCTGGTATGCATCTTTATGGACGGCGGAAATGACGGCAATAACACCGTCATTCCCAACCATAGCGATGCCACGATCAGCAATTACGGCGTTTATTCCACGGAACGACTGGCCTCGTCGCTGGCCATTCCGCAGGCTAACCTGCTGCCTATCGCGGTTCCACGGATGGGCGGGCTGACCTACGGCCTTCATCCGAGTTTTGGCACCGGGGCGACAAACGCCGGTATCCATCCGCTGTGGGCGACGGGCAAACTCGCGGTCGTCACTAACTGCGGTACGCTGGTGGCGCCGATGACCCGCGCGCAATACCTGAACAATTCGGTGCAGAAGCCTTACCAGCTTTACTCGCACTCCGATCAGGTCGCGCAATATCAAACCGCCCGTTCCAACATCGCGGATTTTACCGGATGGGGCGGCAAGCTTGCCGACCGAATGAACGCCTGTTCCAACCCGACCGGGTTGATCCCGATGATCACCTCGATCGCGGGAACGAACCTGTTCACCAACGGCCAGCAGACGCTTCCGCTGGCGATCAATAACGCCAACACGGCGCTTAATAATGTGCTCACGCTGTCCGGTTTTAACGGCAACGCCACTTCCAATGCGAGGCTGGCTTCGTTTAACAACCTGCGTTCTTTCGATCTGGAATCCAATGTGGTCAAGGCGGCCAGCAACGTCACAAGCCAAGCCATCCAAGCCCAGCAGGCGCTGTCCACTTTCCAGGAAGTCACCGCGACCTTCCCCAACACCAGCATCGGGCTGCAGTTAAAACAGATCGCGCGTCTGATCAAAAAACGCAGCGAACTGACCATCAACCGCCAGATATTCTTTGCGCGGATCAGCGGTTTTGATACTCACAACAATCAGAACAACGCGGCCAGCGGCCAGGTTGCGCTGCTGCAGCAGCTAAGCCAGGCCATGCGCGCGTTCTATGATGAAATGGGAGTTCAGGGCGCGCAGGACAACGTGATCCAGTTCACCGTGTCTGATTTTTCGCGCACCTTTACACCGGTCAGTTCCGGCGCCGCGGCCGGCAGCGATCACGCCTGGGCGAATCATATGTTCGTGCTTGGCGGTTCGGTGCTGGGCGGCGATTTCTACGGAATGAACGGTTCTAACGGAACGCCTTACCCGCAGCTGGTCAAAGGCGCGGGCGACGATGCCGACAACGGCGCCGGCGCTAAAGGACGCTGGATCCCGACCACTTCAGTGGAGCAGTATGCCTGCACCCTGGCGCGCTGGTACGGGCTCGACCCGGCGCAGTTCTCGCAGGTGTTTCCGAATATCAATAACTTCAGCACTTCGAACCTCGGCTTCCTGCCGGCGGCCAGCCCGGCTTGTGCGTAAAACCGGAGCGCCGAATTTATTCGGCATGAACGACAGTTAATTAAAGCGAGCGGCGTAAAAACCGCTCGCTTTTTTTGATAGGAAATCGAACAAGACGATCTATCCTTAAAGTCCCCAACGGGGACAAAGATAATAGCCCAGGGTAAGTGAGCGAAGCGAGCGCCACCCTGGGTATCGAATTCCCAAAACGATCCAGCCCTGAAGGGGCGGCAGAGACCCAAGTCAGTTCTGCCGCCCCTTCAGGGCTGTAACTTTCAAACTAATCGTCACCCAGGGCTGAAGCCCTGGGCTATTCTCTCCAGTCCGCTACGTGGACAGACCGTTTTCAGCCTCGCCTTCTACTCCTTTTATCTCTTGCTTTTTTTCTATAATAACAATTAATATAGTGCAACAATTGATCACCGCGTAAAGGGGTCTGCAAGGCTTCCTTAAAAAAACAGTTTTAAAAGTCGAAGGAGGGTAAGGGTATGAACCCCAGATTGTCGCTTTATCCGCTACGGGTTTGGTGTGTCGTCCTGCTGAGTTTTATGCTTGCGGCAACCGTTCTGGCCGATGTTGAAGAAGACTTTAATTCACCCACGCCTATTTTACTGAGCGAAAGAGGCTCAACGCGTGCGCTGGCCATAAAAGCAGAAGATTGGAACGGTACGATACCGAAAACGGGCGACCCGGAGGCATTCACTCCCGGCGCAAAATCGCGCGTGATGTTCTTTGTCACCAACCTGGCTTTGCTCGACGGCGAAGGCGCAAATGCTTTCCGTATCTATCTGGAAGATTCGTCGGGCCGCCTGTTCCGCTTTAACGTGGAAGATCTGCAGCCGGTGACCAGGGACAACGCGGTGTACGCCGTGATCGTTTCGCTCTACGATCAAACCGGGTATCACGGCCAGCCGCAGCCCCTCGGCGATCATCTCGTGCGCCTGACCTGGCGCGGGCTTACCAGTAACCGCGTTCGCCTGGGGCTCGGTAAACTCGGCGGCGATATCAAGGACGACGCCAAAGCCATCCCGACGTCCTATCCTCTCAGCAAAAAAACCCGCGCGCAGGTGGAAGAGGCCGTCATGACCGAGTATGTGATCGGGCTCAAATACCAGGGTGACAGGACCCGCTTTATGGAGCAGGCCAGCTTCGGCCCGACTCCCGCGCTCAATGATCGCATCCGCCGTCTCGGCATTCGCACCTGGCTGGCCATGCAGCTGGAAGCCACCACCCCGTCGACGGCTTATCCGAACCTGCCGCTGATGAATATCAGCTTCAGCGCACCGACATCCAGTGGCGGGTGCAGCGGTGCGGCGGGCACCTGTGTCCGCGACAATTATTCAATGTACCTGCTGCAGAACTGGCTTTTCTACGATGCATTTTACGGCGAGAATCAGCTTCTGCATCGCACCTCCTGGGCGCTGAGCCAGGTCTGGGTGACGGCGTATCCCGAAGTTCAGCAGCCCAGCCATATGCTGCAGTATCAAAAGATCCTGGACCAGCACTCCTTCGGCAACTACCGCAAGTTGATGCAGGACATGACGCTCAACCCGGCGATGGGCCGCTACCTCGACATGCTGGGCAGCACCCGGAATAATCCGAACGAAAACTACGCCCGCGAATTGATGCAGCTGTTTACGACCGGGTTATTTATGCTCAATCAGGACGGCACCGTGCAGACGGACGGCCTGGGCAATCCGCTCCCGACCTATACCCAGGACACGGTGAATAATTTTACCGAGATCTTTACCGGCTGGCAGCTTTGCCAGCAGGCCGCGCCGACCTGTCCGAATCCGACCAGCAACAGCGCCATTCCGAATTACACCGACCCGATGCTGCTGGTGCAGTCTCTGCACAACACAACGACCAAAACGCTGTTGAGCTACCCCGGCGCGCAGAACGTCAACATCCCCGCCGATCAAAACGGAATAACCGATCTTAACCAGGCGCTGGATAATATTTTCTATCATCCGAACGTCGGCCCGTTCGTCAGCAAACTGCTCATCCAGCATCTTGTTACCAGCGACCCGACGCCGGCCTATGTTTCGCGCGTTACCGCCGTCTTTAATAATGACGGTCTCGGTATGCGCGGCAATATGAAAGCCGTGGTCAAAGCGATCCTGCTCGACCCCGAAGCCCGCGGCGACGTCAAGACCGATCCGACCTACGGAAAGCTTCGCGAGCCGGTGCAGCTGATGACCAACGTGCTGCGGCAGTTCGGCGTGCGCTCGGCGCCCGGCGTGGACCTTAGCGATGGCGTGGTAAATCCGCAGGCCGCCTTGATGGCGCAAAGCGTCTACCAATCGCCGACGGTGTTTAATTATTACCCGGCGGATTATATCGTTCCGGGCACGACGCTCCACGGGCCGGAGTTCGGCATTTTGAACACCGGCACTTCGATCGTGCGCGCCAACTTTTTGAATACGATCGTTTTCAACACGATCCCGATCAGCGGCACCGCGCCCATGGGAACTTCGATCGATCTTACCGGCCTGCAGGCATTGGCCGCCGCCGACCCGACGTGCAATCTGCTGGTCGACGAACTTAATTCGAAGATGCTGCACGGCACGATGTCGGCGCAGACGCGAAGCACCGTACTTACCGCCACGACAGCCGTGTCGTCGGCTAACACATTGGCGCGCGCCAGGCAGGCGCTCTATCTGGTCGCGACTTCGTCGCAATATCAAGTGCAGAGGTAAAATCTATGAACCAATCAAGAAGAAACTTTTTATTAAGATCAGGCTGCGCTCTCGGTATGGCTTCGCTGGCGACACAGGCGCGACACTTCGGTTTGATGAACGCAATGGCGAGCACGGTGCAGGATAATTCCTTTGCGCCGGGCGATTACAAAGCGCTGGTGTGTATCTTTATGAGCGGCGGCAATGACGGAAACAATACCGTTATCCCTAATCATAGCGATGCCACGCTAAGCAATTACAACACCTATTTTACCGAGCGCAACCCGTCCACGCTGGCCATCCCGCAAGCCAGTCTTTTGCCGATCAATGTTCCGCGGATGGGCGGGCTGACCTACGGGCTGCATCCCAGTCTCGGCGTGGGAGGAACCAATAACGGCATTCACGAACTGTGGGGCTTAGGCAAACTCGCGGTGGTCACCAATGTCGGAACGCTGGTCGCGCCTATGACCCGTACGCAATACCAAAACAATTCGGTGCCAAAACCCTACCAGCTTTATTCGCATTCGGACCAGGTCGCGCAATATCAATCCGCGCGTTCCAACACCGCCGAGTTCACCGGCTGGGGCGGCAAGGTGGCCGACCGCATGAACGGCTGTTCGAATCCGGGAGGGTTGATTCCGATGATCACTTCGATCTCGGGCGTCAACCTCTTTACCAACGGGCAAACGACCGTGCCGATGGCCATCGCCCCCGCGCCGACGGGTTTGAACCAGGTGCTGGCGCTTACCGGGTTTAACGGCACTTCCGATTCGAACGCCCGCCTGGCGGCGTTTAACCAGTTAAGAACTTTTGACCTGGAATCCGAAGTCGTAAAAGCGGCGAGCAATATCACCAGCCAGGCTGTACAGGCAAACCAGGCGCTGGCTAGTTTTCAGGAAGTAACCGTTGTCTTCCCCAACACCACGATCGGCAACCAGCTCAAGCAGGTCGCGCGGCTGATCAAAAAGCGCAGTGAGCTGACGGTCAACCGCCAGATATTTTTCTGCCAGATCGGCGGGTTTGACACGCACACCAGCCAGCCCACCGGGCAGGTAAATTTACTTTCGCAGCTGGGACAAGCGCTGCGCGCTTTTTACGATGAGATGACCGCGCAGAGCGCGCAGGACAATGTCACGGCATTCACGGTTTCGGATTTCTCGCGCACGTTCGCTCCGGTGGGCGCCGGCGCGGGAGCGGGGACCGATCATGCCTGGGCGAATCATATGCTCGTAATGGGCGGCGCGGTGCTGGGCGGCGATTTCTATGGAATGAATACTTCCAACGGAACGCCTTACCCGCAGCTCGTCAAAAACGGCCCGGACGATGCCGACAGCAGCGCAAGCGCCAAAGGACGCTGGATCCCGACGACCTCCGTCGAGCAATATGCGGCAACGCTGGCGCGCTGGTACGGACTCGACCCGGCACAGCTGTCGCAGGTGTTCCCGAACATCAACAACTTCTCAAGCTCGAACCTCGGCTTCATGCCGGCGTCATCCGCGGCTTGCGCGTAGTTGGAGCGCCGAATTTATTCGGCACGAACGCACATGCGTTCGATTTGCTTCAAGGTATCGCGACAATCTATATAAAAGCGGACGGGTTGAAAGCCGTCTGCTTTTTCTTTTGGCAAAAATATGATGGAATAACATTACCGATGAAAATATTTTTTGCGATCTTATTTATGTTTATTCTTACAACGATCTCTACCGCCCAACCGGGCAAGTATGCGAACATCAACGGCCTGAAAATGTATTACGAAATACACGGACGAGGTTTCCCGCTGGTGCTGATACACGGCGGCGGTTCTACTATCGGCACTACGTTTGGCAGAATATTGCCGGCGCTGGCAAAAACACATCAGGTGATAGCGGTCGAGATGCAGGCGCACGGGCACACCGCCGACATCGATCGCCCCTTGAGTTTTCAGCAGGATGCCGATGACATTGCAGAGCTGTTAAAACAGTTAAAGATCGGCAAAGCGGACATTTTCGGTTTTAGCAACGGCGCCAGCACCACGCTCGAGGTCGCTATTCGCCACCCGGAAATGGTTAACAAGATCGTCGTCGCATCTACCTTTTATAAAAAAGAAGGTGCTTTTCCCGGTTTCTGGGAAATGATGGCCGGTGCGACATTTGAAGGAATGCCGCAGCCTTACAAGGATGCTTTTTTGAAAATAAATCCCGATAAGAACGCGCTCTATGCGATGTACAAGAGAGACATCACCCGGATGCAAAACTTTCCGGAGATCAAAGAAGCGGATATAAAAAATATTAAAGCACCCGCGCTTATCCTTGCCGGAAATAAAGACGCGGTGCGGCCGGAACACGCGGTTGAAATGTACCGTCAAATACCGAACGCAACGCTGGCGATATTTCCCGGCGGCCACGGAGATTATATCGGCGAGCTGACAACTCTAAAACCCGGGCAGACCGACTTTCTCGCCCTGCCGGTGATAGAAACATTTCTGAATGAGTAATTAGCGGATCTTGTTTAGTGTATTTAGTGTGCTTCGCGGTTAGGTTTTAGTTTTATCATATTCACACAACTGTAAGAGTTTAACCACGAAACACACTAAACGCACGAAAATGACCCATAGTCACCCGAGAGAATTTATGGGTCTAATAAATTTGCAGTTAGGAAGGGCCGTTTGCGCCCGCTCTCTTAACTCAGAGAAAAAGAGCAGCCCGAATAAGCTGCCCTTTCTTTTTGCCTGAAAAACAAAGGCATTTAAGGAATGACACTAGTGTACGGGAAGAGTGACGTAGTGGGCTTATCCGTGGTCAACCCCCAACTGCTTAGCGTGAGTATTCCGTGCGAACTCGTTTTCACGGCCCAGCCTCCGGTCGATTTTGTCCACAGCGCAAGATCGGTTTTGCCGTCGCCATCGAAATCCGCCGGCTGCGGAATGTCGCTGCTGTTTCCGTACTGTACCTGGAATGAACTGGCGGTAGAACTCTTATAGACATACCAGGTCTGATCGCTCGATCTCCAAACGGCATAATCGTTCTTGCAATCGCCGTCATAATCGCCGGGAACCAGATTGTCGCTGCCCACGCCCCAGCTGAAATTTGACGAGCCAGCAGTCAGGCTGCTGAGAACGTACCAGCTCGTATTGCCGGTCCTGAAGACGGCGGCATCGGCCAGCCCGTCGCCGTCATAATCGCCCTGTACCGGGATATCTCCACCTGAACCATAATATATATATTGGTTCGCCCCGTTAGAGCTTTTAATGATATACCAGGTTCCGTTGGAAGGACGCCAGACGGCGATGTCGGTCTTGCCGTCGCCATCGAAATCCGCCGGGGTCAGGTAATCGCCCGTCGATCCCCACTGGATAGTGTGAGTAGAAGAATCCGAGCTATAGGTGATATACCAGACATTAGGAGTGCCCGGCCTGAGCAGCGCCATATCGGTCTTTTTATCCCCGTCGTAATCGCCCGGAACGGGAATATCGCCGTTAGAGCCGTAAATGTTGTAAGTCTGCGTGCCAAAATAGCTGTGCCAGTTGTACCAGATACCGTTGGACGGCCGCCACACGGCATAGTCGCTCCGGCCGTCGCCGTTGTAATCCGTCTTTCTGGTGGCGTTCTCATTAAAGTGGTTGAGGACCACTAAAGATTCCCCTGCCACCACCGAAGAATAGGCGACGTCGGGTTTTCCGTCGGCATTAAAATCCGCTACCACGGGGGCCACGGGTATGTGGCCGCCTCCCGCCGAAAGTGCGGTGGAATCTCCGAAGACGGCGCTTCCCTGGTTTAGCAGAACAAAACCGTTGTTGGAAAAATTAAACACCGCGGAATATCCGGAGGCCATCGCAAAGTCCATTTTGCCGTCGGCGTTAAAATCTCCCGCTTTTATATTGCCGCCCCAGTAATTTCCGAATCCGCTCGACTGCGCCAGCGTCATGGTCCGGCCTGTATTGCCTGTAAGTGAATAGAAACTTCCGCCGCTGTTAGAAAAGTAACCGCCGGCTACCGCGTCGTCCACATTACCGTCACCGTCAAAGTCCGCCGTGGTGACATTGCTGATGGTTTCGGAAGTGCTGATAGGAGTGGTGTATGCCGTCCAGCCCGGTGTGGTGGCGCCGTCGTTAAATAACACCTTCGCGCCGCCGCCCATGGTCAAAATAATGTCCGGTTTACCGTCGGAATCGAAATCGGCCGTGGCGATGCCCTCGCCGCCGCCGGCTGCATTAATGTTCGGGATGCGTTTGCTAAAAGCGCTTCCCGTATTATTGAAAACGGAAACATTGGCGCCGTTGTTGGTGGCAATGTCTATTTTTCCGTCGCTGTTATAATCTCCCGTCGTCAAATGCCAGGGCGAGGCGGGAGCGCCGACGTCACCTGTCGTATAACTGACGATCGAGCTAAACCCGCCGCTGCCGTTGCCGTAACCTACCCAGATCTTGGCAGTCAGTACGTTCGAGACGGCAAAGTCAGGGTTGCCGTCCGCATTGAAATCGGCCACCACGATATCGCGCGCCCCGTTGGCGCCGACGCTAAAAGATGATGGCGTGCCGAATCCGCCAACCCCATCGCCCAGCGCTAACGAAACCGTGCTGGCGCTTTCACTAGATACGATCAGGTCCAGTTTCCCGTCGCTGTTAAAGTCGGCCGCCGCTATGCCTTCCGGGCCGCTGCCCAGCGTATAGTTGGTTCCGCCGGATAACATCGGGGTTGTGTTTTGGCAAGTGAACGAGGCCCAAACGCCGTTTGCGCCGAAAATGAACAGTAGTAAAAAGGTGAACGTCCGGAGGACAAGTAGGCGGATGCCCGCATACAGTTCGACTGTAGTTTTCATTAAATTCTCTCCTTTTAATGTGGTGAAAGTTGTGGGAAGCAGACGTTACTTGGGAGTAATTTCTGTGCCCGTAAAATTGTGTCGCTATTTAAATCTTACACGACACGGCATGAAAATAGTACGGGTTTTTCGCGTCTTTGTGGGAAATAGAGAGATTAGCGAGCGAGGGGGGGCGATCTTTAAGTTGACCTATCTCAAGGTTAGTAGAGAGGAATAAGAGCGGCTATTTTTTCGTGCGTTTGGTGCGGTTAATTCTTAAAACTCCCCCTCCTTACGAAGGAGGGGTGGCACGCGCTTCGTGTGACGGGGTGGTTCTCTCTTATCAGTATAGCCTTGCGTAGAGACCCGGGAAATTGACACGTTACCCGGTCTCTATCGCTCCCGGTTCTGACTCCATATCTTTAAAAGCTTTTTTAAAACAAAAAAGCCGCTTAAAAAAGCAGCTTTTCTTAAAGTGGTCGGGGTGAGAGGATTCGAACCTCCGACCTCACGGTCCCGAACCGTGCGCTCTACCAGGCTGAGCCACACCCCGAAAGTCAATCTACGAGTTTAGGTTACTGTGCGGTTTAAGTCAAATTTCGGCCTTCTCTATCTCTTCCGCAACCTCCTGCGGGGCTTTTTTACGCGCCGAACGATGTTTCAGATATTCGATCAGCGGCGGCAGCAGCGAAAGCAAAACCACTACTATCACGACCTTTTCAATGTGCTCTTCCAGCTTGATCCCAAAGGCCGTTTCGATCAGCCCGCCGACAAAATATCCGAGCAGCGTCATGCTGAATATCCACAGGAAACTGCCCAGTAAACTGAACGAAATAAAGGTTTTATAAGGCAATTCCGCGGCCCCGATGACGATCGGCGCAAAGGTGCGGACGATCGGCACAAAGCGCGCCAGGATGATGGTTTTCGGCCCGTGCTTTTCAAAAAACTTTTTCGCTTTTTCCACGCGGCTGGGCTTAAAAACCCAGGAATTTTCCCGGTTAAAAAGCCTCTTGCCCATGAATTTGCCGGTGAAATAACCCGTGCTGTCGCCGATCACCGAAGCGGCAAAAAGGCTCATCAGCAGGATCGCGATATTCAATTTCCCCGCCGCAGCAAAAAGCCCCGCCACCACCAGCAGCGAATCGCCGGGAAAGAAAAACCCGACCGCCAGGCCCGTTTCGGCAAAGATGATAAAAAACAATCCGACATAGACGAACGGCCCGAGCTTGTCGAGCAGCATCTCAATGATAAATTTCGGATTGAGATAATCTTTTATCTGATAAAGAAATTCGAGCAAAGATTGCATATATAAAATGCCTGGCGCCAAGCTTTCATATGTTATCAAAATCCCCGCAACTTGTCAGAGCCGGGCTTCTAAAACTCCCCTCCTTACGAGGAGGGGTGGCGAGTCTACGAGCCGGGGTGGTTCTCTGGTTTTTTTCGTGTTGCTTCGTGTGTTTCGTGGTTCCAGTTCTTGTCTGTCTACTGCCAACTGTTATTTATCCCACCCGTGCGCGCCGATCAGCGGCACAAAACTGCAGGCGCCGAAATCTTCGGCGATAAATTCTTTCTCGGTCCTGGTATAGCGCACCAGCCTTTGCGACTCGGCATCTTTCCCGATGGGTATCACCAGTTTCCCGCCGATCTTTAGCTGATTCAGCAGAGGTTGAGGCGCTTCCGGGCCGCCGGCCGCGACCAGCACCGCATCATAAGGCGAGTAAAGTTCCCATCCCAAAGTGCCGTCGCCGATCTTGAACGAAACATTATTCGCACTTAATTGCCGCAAGCGAGATTCGGCTTCGGCGCCCAGTTCCGGCACTCTTTCGACCGCATAGACCGCGCGCGCCAAGCGCGAAAGGATCGCCGTTTGATAACCCGAACCGGCGCCGATCTCCAGAACCTTATCGCCGGGTTTAAGTTCTAACAGCTCGGTCATCTTGGCGACGATATAAGGCTGTGAAATTGTCTGGCTGGCGGAAATAGGCAGCGCATGGTCGCCATAGGCTTTGGCCTGCAGTGCGGTGGGCACAAAAAAATGGCGCGGAACGGAAAACATGGCGCCTAAAACTTTTTCATCGCGGATATGATAATGATCGCGCAGCCGCCCGACCATCTGCTCGCGCTGAAATGCATACCCGTCTGTCATCTGCGCACCATTCATAGGACCACGTCGTTCCAGTTTTTCAGATCATCGACGGCCTGGTGGTTTGTCATATCGGCCCTGATCGGCGTAACGGAAACATATCCGTGACCTATCGCTTCAAAATCCGAGTCTTCGCCTGAGTGAAACCCGAGGCGCTCTTCGCCGATCCAATAATAAGGAATACCGCGCGGGTCGACGTGTTCCGAGATCACGGGCTTGGCGTTCTTTAATCCTTGCCTGGTTATCTTGATGCCGTTGAGTTCGCGTTTGGGAATGTTGACGTTGAGCAGAGTCGAATCGGGCAATCCTTCTTCCAACACTTTTTTTATCAGCAGCGTGGCTACCGCCGCGGCTCGCGGAAAATCGTAATTCTCTCTTCCCAATAAACTAAAAGCCAGCGCGGGCACACCCAATATGGTCGCTTCCAGCGCGCCGGCGACCGTGCCGGAATAGGTGACGTCTTCGCCCAGGTTCGGGCCGTGATTGATGCCCGAGGCGCAAACGTGCGGCCGCTCCTCTTCGGGAATAATTTTATTCAGCGCCAGCGTGACGCAATCCGTCGGGGTGCCGTCAACCGTCCAATGCCGTTCGTCGATTTGTCTGATTCTTAGTGGCCGGGATAGTGTGAGGCTGTGCGAAGCGCCGCTCATTTCGGAAGCCGGTGCGACAACATATACGTCGCCGACTTCCCTCAAAGCATTTTCGAGTGTGACGAGTCCTTCTGCGTGAATGCCGTCGTCATTCGTCAATAAAATTCTAACTTTATCAGAAGTCATAAAATAAAAACTCCCCTCCTTTTCAAGAGGGGTGGCACGCGTTAGCGTGACGAGGTGGTTACCTTTTTACTCCCCTTCTCTGTAAGGAGGGGCGGCGTTTTAGCGCCGGGATAATTCTTGTCAGTAGCCTCGGCGTTAGCCGCTTTATTCCAAAATAAAAAAGGCGAAAGAAAGTCAAACCTACACCGGCCGACCTTTATCCTTTCGCCTTTACAATTCTCTCTAGCGTCCGCCCGAGTTGCCGCCGCCGCCGTAGCCGCCGCCGCCCGGTCCCGAAGGACGTCCCGGACCGCTGTTATTGCCGCCCATCATACGCGGGCGATTGCGTTTTTTGTTACGCTTGCGGGCCATTGCCGATTTCAGCTTGGCTTTCTGTCCCGGCGGAATAAAATGCGCGTGTTTCTTGAGGTCTTTAATGATCTCTTCGGTCATCACCTTGCGCTTGAAACGGCGCAAAGCGTTCTCGATCGATTCTCCCGAATGCAAATTAACTAATGCCATCTAAATCTCTTCCTGTCCTTATATATAAGCTTTTCGTCTCAACGGCGAAACTAATATTAAACACTTTTTCGCCCCAAATGGCAAGTTTTGACGGCCGGAGCGCCGAATTCATTCGGCATTTATATGTTTTAGTAGGACCGGCAAATGTGGCCTGAAACCTGGTTTCCTTAAAACCCCTCTCCTTACGAAGGAGGGGTGCCCGAAGGGCGGGGTGGTTATATCTGGTTCTCTTTGTTTTTTTCGTGTTGTTTCGTGTGTTTTCGTGGTTACTTCTTAAAACTACTAAACACACCACTTACTCGAAAAATAAACCCGGTCGCTCTCCCACCACCCCGTCAGCCGAAGCGGCTGCCACCCCTCCTCTGGCAGGAGGGGTGCTTCCCGGTTCTGACTTCACTAATTTTCCAAATCCTTAAAATCTTCTCTCGCAATTTTCGCTTTATTCTGAAAAAATAACTCGAGAGGTGTTAAAGCTATCATCCCACCACAAGACGACGATCTCCACGAGCGGAAGATCCAAAATTGGAACAATCTTTTTAACTTAAAACCTGCGAACCAGTGGATCACTGATGCGGAGCGGGGCCCGGTGCAGCGAGCGCTCTTTGGCGATTTTTGGCTGGAAGGCGAGCTTTCCATTCTTTTTTCCGACACCGGCCGCGGCAAAAGCACGCTCGCCGTGCAGATCGCCGAGAGCCTGGCGCGCGGTGTTCCGCTGGCGCCGATGGAAGCCGTGCCGCCGGCGCAGAGAGTACTCTATTTCGATTTCGAAATGAGCGAAAAACAATTCGCCGCGCGTTACTCCACAGACAGCGCGCCCTCCGATAGTGCAACAGACGGCGTGCCGGACGGAAGCCTTCGCGCACACTACCAATTTTCAGAAAATTTTCTGCGCGCCCAGGCTGCGCCTCATGACGAACTTCCCTGCGGCTACAAAAACCTCACGGAATTTGTCCAGCATTCGTTCACCCAATTGTTACGCGAAACCGAAGCGCGGGTTGTGATCGTCGATAACATTACTTTTCTAAAAGGCGCGAACCAGAACCCTGCCGCTGCCGTGCAGCTGATGAAATCGCTCAAGCATATAAAGCAGTATTACGGCATCTCGATACTGGTGTTGGCGCATACGCCGAAACGCGCCTTTACCGCGCCGCTTTCGATCAACGACCTGCAGGGCTCGAATATGCTGAGCAATTTTGCCGACAATGTGTTCGCGCTTGGCGGAAGCTCTCAGGATCAAGACCTGCGCTATCTGAAACATATCAAGCAGCGCAGCACCGGCGTCAAATACGATGCCTCAAACATTATTTTATTCCGGCTGGCAAAGAATGATTGTTTTCTGGAGTTTGAATTTGCCGGCTACGGCCGCGAGCGTGAACATCTCGAGTGGCATTACGAAGATTCCGACACCCGCCGCGGCGAATTAAAAATAGAAGTGGAGAGATTGAAAGCGCTGGGCAAAAGTCAGCGCCAGATATCCCGGCACCTGACGCTCCCGCTTACGACCGTCAACCGCTGGCTGGCCAAAGAATGAAATCAAGCTAAAATTCCATGCCTTGTGGCCTCAGAGATTCTTTTTCATATTGTGTCGTGTGTTTCCTTGAAAACGTAATAAGGTAAAAAATTGCTACCTAGCTTAATGGATTCCCCCATTTCACAGCTAATTGCTCTAGTTCGTCAGCCGGGAACGATTTTTCCCATTCGTGTCGTAATTTGAACTTATCGCGTTCAAGCAAGTGAAAAATCATTAGAGATTCTGGTTGAAACAGAAATAGAGGTCTAGCTATCGTTTCTCTATTGCTGTCAAAAATAAGCAAGATTTTTTGCGCATTATCTTCACAAAATTGCTCAAAAGTTTCCTTCTCACCTATTAAGCCGTTAGTACCATAGAGAAAATCTAACAAGTTAATCGCGTCTAACGAAAGATCTTTATCATATTCAACCGCCGCAAATTTATAAAATTGCTTTTCTAATAATCCTAATACTTTATATATATTAAATCCTGGCACTTCTTGCATTGTATCCCGTAACCTTAAAAACTCATCGTCCGCCAATTCAACTAACGCGCTCAATCGATTTAATCGTCGTGAAATTAAATCAGGTATGGAAAAATCCGATTTATATCCCAACCCATGTGACATATCTGACCACAAGTTTTGACCTAGAGTTCTTACTTGGATTTCTGCCCACATCCCCTTGAAACCAGTCGCTTCGGCTTCAGCGTCTTCAAGTTGGATATCGTAATGAATTCCAGAATATCCAACTTGATCAATTTTTAATTCTAGGCGTTTATCATCCTTTTTATGACACGGAAACCTTTCTTCAATAAATTTTCCAATGGTGTCAATTTCATCTGGGTATTTTACTACTACTCGTAAACCAGCCTTGTCGGTCATATTTTCATATGTTTTATCTTGTTTACGAATAAGCTTTTTTAACAAACTGTCTATTTCCTTGGGTCTGCCATATATTTGGATACCGGGATCCCGGAATTTCTCTCTCAATGTTTTTCTTAATGATTCAATAAACAGTGCGTAGAAAGGCTGATCGCGTAGCCACTTTTTACGAGCTTCTTCTAAGTTGTCCACTATTTGCCTTTAACCTCCGTCAACTGATCTGTTATTTCAATCTTAGTTTTACCATTTTCTAATTTAGATACTTCTAAAAACTCCTCGTTGACTTCATTAGGGGCAATCACTTGAATTCCAGATTGAAACTTATACAAGGTTTTCTTCAGTTTCTTAACAATTAGTGTGGTGTCCTTGGGAAAGTTCTCCGGCACATCTTTACTTTCTAAAGCCGTAACAAAATCGTTCCGCATTTCGACGGGAAAATAGGTTTCGGCAAATTGCTCTGTCGATACTGTGGGGCTTTGTGACATCATTTCAGAAACCACATGACCATGAAACTGTGTGCGCTCTATGGGATCTTCAACTCGCTCATTTATGAATATTTCTGCGGCTTCATAAAAATGTTTCGTAGAGACATCCGAAGCTTGCTTAAGTTTGCACCCTAAGAATTTACTTAAGAAAAATGAGGCCACTTCGTTACTAGATCCATAACCTGATTGGTTATCCGAGGTCGCGGCATCATAACCACTTTCATCTGTATCATCGATTACGAACAACGCAACTTTATATATTTTGGTTCGGGCAGTTAATACTAAATTCCGTATGATACTAAGATCAAAAGTATGAAGATTCTCATGCAATGTTTCTTCGAGGCTAACGCCCGCTTCTTTTTCCAGTTTTATTAATCCTAACGCACGTTTTCCGTTAACTGAACAATCCAAAATCGTCAATAGGCCTTCTGGATTTGTGCCATCTTGGATAGCATACAAATGCGCGGCTATTTTCTTGGATATATTGATAAAATCACTTTTATTAGAATCTAAATGCTCCTTTAACAGTGCGGGCACAGGTGAGGCATTTCCTAAGTCAAAAGAAACATCATAACTTTTATGAGATTTGAGTGAGGTGATGACTCTATCCTTAAAGTAATTACCTAAATCTTGGTCTAAGGGGCTTTCGATCTCACTATAAAGCGGGCCGGCGCCGATTCCTTTTTTGGCGTGTTTTGGAATTCCATGAATAATAATTTTGTTGATTTGCAAAAACGCTAAATCACATTTCATAGTCCGGCTCCTTTTTTCCGTCTCTAAAGCTATCGGGATAAAGAGTGATATCTTAATAACATCGCTGGAAGAATAGCTTTATAATTTGAACAGTTTAAAATTAGCAAAGTATAGGATTGTGGGCAGCTTCTTGTCAATTACTACTTTTGGCCAAACTAAAACTGAAAAACAAAAACGCACGAACTCTAAAAATCATCTCTTTTTATTTTCAAACCGCTCTGAAAAAATGAGAAGAGAAGTATTTGAAGCTTCCATCCGCTAGAAGACACGAAGATCGTCCTCAACGTGAGTTCCGAACTATTGCGGTCTTTACAGTTAAAATCGGCGAGCAATGGATCGAAGCTGCGCAAAAGCGGCTGACGCAGAAAACTGCTCTCTCGCGATTTCTGGCTGGAAGGCGAATTATCGGATCAAACACGATTTGTTTTTTTAATTTTCAAAATTCTTTCTCAAAAAATCTCAATGTCTCCCACAAGACAAAAATTACAAAATCAGTCTCGCTCACACAAAAGACCGGAACCCTTTTATCCTAAAGGTTTCCAGCGGAGGCGTGTTCCATTTCTGTTCCAGGTGTTCCACTATTACACCGGGAGATGGAACGGAACAAAAAAGCCCCGCCGATCGCTCGACAAGGCTTGTTTATCAAACTATTTTATTTCCGAAACCATGGTGAAATATTGAGAATTAAACCACATGCTCTGTCCGGCCGGAGACGGGGCAGGCACTTTACCATTAACGATAGCTCTGAAATCCACCCAATCGCCCTTGATGCCGTCGACCAATATGTATGCGACAGTCTTGGTTTGCGTAGAGAAGACCATGTACTTTTTACCGACCTGCAACGGAGTGGAATCCGCCGGCGCCGCCGACACGTTCGAACTTATTGTTAATTTCGGATCATTGACGGCAGTGCTCAGACCGCCGGCTACCTGTGCTCCTACAGCGGGCAAAGATATTACGATCATGGCAAATACAAATCCGAGCATTATGAAGAGATAATTTTTATAGTTTTTCATTTAGTGTGTTTCCTTCTTTTTTGTGGGTGTGTGAAGCGAAGAAACAAGGGAGTTCAAAAGCTTCTGACAGTTTAGATGATTCCAAAATAGATGAAATCTTATATTAGGAGAACGGGAGAAATGTTTTTTATTGCACAAGGAAAAAGCCCCGCCGATCGCTCGGCAAGACTTTTAATCAAACCACTCAAAGAGTGGTGTCGACCAGACCTCTTATAAAAGTCGGTTAATTACGCTTCGGCGGTTTCTTTCTTCTCGCGTTTGATGCCGCCGATCTGTACCAGGCTTTCGCCTTTGATGTTGTTCTTTTCCATCACCATCTGCTGGTAGAGTTTGCGCATCATCTGCATCTCTTCGGCAGCGGTTTTGGGGCCTTCCATATCCGGTTTGTGCGGACGCGCCAGATCGATATCATTCAGAATGAGGTTGTGCGTCGGGTCAGCCATCGGCACTTCTTTACCCTTGGCAAAGATGTCGTGGCGGCCGTGATCTTTATACCACTGTGCGACGGTCGCATTCTGGTGCATATGCTCGATGATATTGCGCCAGCCGATGCCGGTGTTGTAAGCGCAGAAGGAAATTTCGCCTTCCTGCGTGCCGTAAGGAATGATACACATTTCCGTGCGGCGGAAGTCGTAATTGAAAAGGTCCTGGAACCACATTCCCGCGATGAACAGGAAGTTCCACGGGTCCTGACGGCGCTTCTCGATATCCTCTGCCGTGCGGTCGCCCGAAACCTTTCCGTAATCCTTGCCCGACAGGCCGAACGACTTGTCGAATTTTTTCAGGATGCCGCCGAGCGTCAAGCTGTTCGGCGAACCATACGGATTGTAATTCTTGAGCAGCGCGAGGCCCATCATGATGTTTGAAAACCATTTGCCGCGGTTCGTATCGGTGATGTGCTGCATGTCCTTGACCAATCCCTGAATGTTCAGGAACTGCGGGACCGGCGCCATTTCTTTTGTTTCCTTGTTGACCATCACCGCCGTGCCCACGCCGCAGTTCGGGTGGCAGCCGCAGCTGACCTGTCCCCAATCGTTTTCCGGCCCGTGAACCACGTCCGCAAAATCGGCAAAAGCACCCATTAGCGAAAGCGGGAACCAGTCGCGCGTCGGCTCAGTAATACCGACCTGTTTCTGCACGTCCAGCGCCAGGTGCGACAGCGTATAGCGCTGCTGCAGGCGGCGCTGCTCGGTAATGTGCTCGTCGCGGCCGGTGAACGAAACCGGCTGGAAAGCGATGAACGAAATTTTCTTCGGATTTTCCAGCGCGAAACGAATGATCGATCCGACCTGGTCGTTGTTCACGCCGTTGACCAGCGTGGTCACCAGAATGATGTCAACCCCCGCTTCGTGCAGGTTATTGATCGCGCGCAGTTTTACATCAAACAGGTTGCCGATCTGGCGGTGCGAGTTAGCATCGTTGCCGATACCGTCAAACTGCAGGTACACGAAACGAAGCCCGGCTTCGGCCGCCTGACGGCAAAATTCTTTTGACTTGGCAAATTCGATACCGTTGGTCGCCGCCTGCACCGAGTTGTAACCAACCTTGCGCGCGTAGCGAACCGATTCAAGGAAGTGCGGCGACAGGGTCGGCTCACCACCCGAATACTGCACCGACATCTGGCGGCGCGGTTTGATCGAGATCGCATTGTCCAAAATTTCCTGGACGTCTTCCATCGAAAGCTCGTGAACGAAACCCACCTGGTTAGCGTCCATAAAGCACGGGTCGCACATCATGTTGCAGCGGTTGGTCAGATCGACCGTCAGCACCGCGCCGCGTCCGTATTTGATCGTGGACGAACCGTGGTTGTGCAATTTCTCGTCATTGTGCGATTCCATATCGCGTCCCGGGAAAAGGGATTCGATGTGGGTCAGGAATTTGGCATCGATCGCCATCAGGTCTTCGATGTGGCCGTGTTCCGGACAATCCTTGATCATCCAGATCTCTCCGTCGCGCTCGATGATCTGTGCTTTGATCTCGCCGACATTGTCGTTGATCAAAGTCGAAACTTCGCGCTCACCGCTGAGAATCTGCTCGCGGGCTTCGATCACGCACTGCGGGCAGAGCGAATCTGTCGTCCGCGGGTAACCCAGCGTCGGCTTTGATTTCTGCCATGATTTCAGGATCGGCTTGTCAGCCCACTTGGGCGTAAAGGAAGGATTCGGTTTATATTTATTGACTGAACGAACGGCGTTAAAAACTCCGCCGGCAATGAACGTTAGCCCTTTTTCGAAATGTTTGATCGGTCTGGTCATATTTCTCCTCAATTTTCAAGAGATACGGGTATTCTCAAAAAACTCATACTCCTACTCGCTTATCCGCACTCAAAAATAAAATTTGTTTATGATAGCTGATTCGGCGGCTAAACTACGGCAAATGAGTCTTTACCTTATATATACGTATAGCAAACGGCGTGCCTATCTCTGAAAACAGTCTAAGCCCTGTGGGTGTCGCGTTTAAGCATTTAATGAACTTTGCGAAAAGAGTGTCAAAGAGAGTCACGTAACCTTTGAGCGCCCGCTTTGGGGCATTTTGATACGCCCCTATTGAAATGTCATCTATTTAAACACGGGTTTAAATAAGTGAAATTCGGTTTGTCGGGCAAAAATCTTCCTGATACAATCTCTCTCAACATCGGTAAGCCTAAAGTGAGTTTTTGACAATTTTGTAAAGAATTTTTGCCTTAAGCACTAAAAAAAGTACTAATTCAAGTATTTTTTTAGATTTTTGAGGTTAAATATTGCAAATGATGCAAGTTTCTCTTGATTTACTCTTTACAGATGTGCTTAAGGTGTGATAAATTTTCTTCACTTTTCAAAAGCAGTTCCCATGAAAAGTGCTGGCAATTAGATTAAAAGTTTAGTTTTCAGTTTTTGCTACCCCGCTTTGATATGGCAATTCGCTTCGGCACTTCCGGTTGGAGAGCGGTGATCGCTAATGAATTCACATTCTCCAATGTCGAATTAGTAACAAATGCGATCTGCCGGCATTTAGTAATAGAACACGGTGGTTCGGATCAGGTCCTGATCATAGGAAATGATACGAGATTTATGGGCGAGCAATTTGCCCGGGTAAGCGCAGAAATTGCTTCTAAGTGCGGTTTTACCGTTTTGCTCTGTGACAATCCGACGCCGACACCCGCTATGTCCTTTGCGATACGCAAGGAAAAAGCGGCGGGCGCGCTGAATTTTACGGCTTCGCACAATCCGCCGGAGTACCAGGGAATAAAATTCTCGACCGCGGACGGAGCACCGGCGCTGCCGGAAGTCACCAAAAAGATCGAGCAATTGATAATTGAAAAAACAGCAGGCGAAGAAAAGCCCGGCGGCAGCATAAACAGCTACGATCCAAAGCCGGCTTATCTGGAAGATCTGAAGAGCAAAGTGCGATTCGATCTGATCGCCGGAACGAAAGCGAAATTCGCCTATGACCCCTTATGGGGAACAGGGCGCGGATATTTGAACACGATCTTGCAGGAATTCGGTTTAGAGGTTGAGACCGTTCACGATTGGCGCGATGTGACATTCGGAGGACGCTCACCTGAACCGGGTGAAGATCATCTTGACGAGCTGCGAGCGGCGATGGCCCGCAACGGCTGCCTGCTCGGGCTGGCGACGGACGGCGATGCCGACAGGTTCGGCGTTATCGACCAGGGGGGTGAATTTATCACCCCGAATCAACTGGTCGCGCTGCTTTCGGATTACCTGGCCGAATCGCGCGGTTGGACGGAGGGGCTGGCACGCTCGGTAGCCACTTCGCATTTGATAGATAGGGTTGCCAAAGAGCGCGGATTGCAGATGCACGAAACGCCGGTCGGTTTTAAGTTTATCGGCGAATTGATAATTAGAGACGAGATCATTCTGGGCGGAGAAGAATCCGCCGGTCTTTCCATAAAAGGCCACTACCCTGAGAAAGACGGCATTATCGCTTGTCTTTTGGCCGCCGAAGCGGTGGCCGTGCGGGGAAAAAGTTTGACAATGCAACTTAACGAACTCTACCAGCGTGTAGGTAAGCTGGAGTCAGGGCGCATCGGAGTTAAGTTGACACCGGAAATACAAAAAATATTACCGGAGAAGTTGGCGCAGGAGCCGGACACGATCGGCGAGCGCAAAATTGAAAACATAAATCGAATGGACGGGGTGAAATTTATTTTCACCGATGGAAGCTGGCTGCTGATGCGGCCTTCGGGAACTGAACCGATGGTACGCATTTACGCCGAAGCCGATACGAAAACCGATTTGGAGGTGCTGCTTGAGCAAGGTCGTAAATACTTACTGGGATAACGGACGAACGATGTCAGGATCTGACTCGCAGAAAAAAGCGCGTTCGGCTCGCCGGCCCGAAAGATTAATGCCGCGGTGGTTTGTCGTCGGCATTTCGATCACGCTCAGTTCACTGATCGTCATCACGCTTAATTTTCGCGCCTGGACAAATGCCCAGCATGAGTACCAGTTGAATCAGCAGCTAAACACCGAGATCGAGCAATTGACAACTCAAAACAGTTCTTTGCAGGAAGAAATACGACGCCTGCAGACGGACCCGAAAACCATCGAGCGCGAAGCGCGCAAACTGGGAATGGGCCGTCCTAATGACCAAGTTTTTGTGCCGACACAATAAAACCAGCGGAGGGCTTTATTGTGCTGACACTTAAGTAGTGCCTGCCTACTTAGATCCGCCAAAAATCATCGCTCCGCAAACCTTCCGGCTTCCTTCCGAACTTTCGCGGTCCAGCTAACAAGCTGGGCCGTTTCCTCTTTTTAAACAGTCTTTAGAGTCCATTGAGTCTATTGAGTCCATTGAGTCCATTGAGTCCATTGAGTCTATTGAGTCTATTGAGTCTATTGAGTCTTTAGAGTCCAGAGCGTTTAGAGCGTCTTGGGTAAAACTCTTGAGATCTCCGGATCGCCATATACTACCGACTCTCCTGCTCTCTGGACTCTCTCGACTCTCCAGACTCTCTGGACTCTCCAGACTCGGTAACTGGAGGCAAAATATGTTAAATTGTTATTTCCATTTATTATATTTCTATTACCGAAACCCAGGATAAAAGATGTCAACAGTAAAAATAGCCGAACCTGAAATAATCACCGCCGCGCAGGAAGAAAAATTGCGTTGGGAAGAAAAAACCCTTCAGCCGGTGCTCGATAAAAAGCCCGAGAGAAAAGCGAAGTTCGAAGGTGTTTCACTCGAGCCGGTCGACCGCCTGTATACCAGCGTCGACACCGAAGGGATCACCGCCAAGGAAGACATCGGTTTTCCCGGCGAATTTCCCTACACGCGCGGCATTCACCCGACCGGCTATCGCGGCAAACTCTGGACGATGCGCCAGTTCGCCGGGTTTTCTTCGCCCGAAGAAACCAATCGCCGTTTCAAATATTTAATGGCGCAGGGACAAACCGGCCTTTCGGTCGCTTACGACCTGCCGGCCCTGATGGGTCTAGACGCGGATTCGCCGATGTCCGAAGGCGAGGTCGGCAAATGCGGTGTGGCGGTCTCTTCCCTGGCGGATTTTGAGGTGCTGTTTGACGGCATCTCGCTCGAAGACGTGACGGTTTCGCAAACCATCAACGCCCCGGCCTGGATACTGCTGGCGATGTACCTCGTCGTGGCGGAAAAACAAGGCGCGGACTTTAAGAAAATTTCCGGCACGCTGCAAAACGACATTCTCAAAGAATATATCGCGCAGAAAGAATGGATCTATCCGATCAAGCCGGCGATGAAACTGGTCATCGATACTTTCGAATACTGCGCGAAACACGTTCCGAAATACAATCCGATCTCTGTCAGCGGCTATCACATTCGCGAAGCGGGCTCGACCGCGCTGCAGGAGATGGCTTTCACCTTGCGCGACGGGGTCGAATACGTTCAGTACGGCGTTGACCGCGGAATGAACGTAGATGAATTTGTGCCGCGCATTTCATTTTTCTTTAACGCGCACAATGACTTTTTTGAAGAGATCGCCAAGTATCGCGCCGCCCGCATTGTCTGGGCAAAAACTATGCGCGACCGTTTTGGCGCGAAAGACCCGCGCACGATGCAGATGCGTTTTCACACGCAGACTGCCGGAGTTTCCCTGACCGTGCAGCAGCCGCTCAATAACATTGCCCGCGTGGCGATCCAGGCGCTGGCCGGCGTTCTCGGCGGCACGCAATCGCTGCATACTGACTCCTATGACGAAGCGCTCGCGCTGCCGACCGATCAGGCCGCGCTGATCGCGCTGCGCACCCAGCAGATCATCGCCGAGGAAACCGGTGTGATAAATACCGTCGATCCGCTCGGCGGAAGCTGGTATCTGGAATCGCTGACCAAAAAGATGGAAGAAGGCTGTTTCGATTATTTTGACAAGATCGACAGCTTTGGCGGAATGGTCGAAGCCATCGAAGCCGGTTTCCCGCAGCGCGAGATACAGGAGTCAGCCTACCAGTATCAAAAGTCCCTCGAACGCAACGAGCAGACCATTGTCGGCGTCAACAAATACGCGATGGAAAATGAATTCTCACGGGTGGAAACGCTCGTTATTGATGAAGGCGTGCGCGATCACCAGGTCGAAAGGCTGGAACGAGTCAAATCGACACGTGACAACGGCGCCGTGGTGAACGCTTTGGAAGCTCTCAAACAAGCTTCTGTAAAAAATGAAAACCTAATGCCTGCAACAATTAATGCCGTCAGGGTTTATGCAACTATTGAAGAAATAAGCACTGCCTTGCGGGACGTTTACGGTATATACGAAGAACCGGCGTTTTAATAAAAGGCCATGCTATAATTCGTCTGACGAGGTCGATTAAATGATTTTTCACGTTGTCCTGGAAAAAGCAGAAGACGGATGGATAGTGGCAGAATGTCCTTCTCTCCCCGGTTGTGTATCGCAGGGAAAAACTGAAGCTGAAGCTTTAGAAAATGTAAAAGAAGCCATTACGGCCTGGCTGTGGGCCGAAGACCAAAAAGCCGTCGCGGCGCTCCCAAAAGCAAGCGAACCAATTTTAGTGACCATTTGATCAAAAAATGGGTAAACTAGGAAATATTTCCGGTAAAGAAGCTGTCAAAGCTTTTCAAAAGGCCGGCTGGATAAAAGTAGGCCAAATTGGCAGTCATCTGGTTATGACCAAACTGAATATTCGCGTCAATCTCTCTATCCCGCAACATAAAGAACTTTCCACCGGCACACTTCGCGCTCTGATCCGCAATTCAGGACTTTCGGTTGAAGAGTTTATCGAACTCCTTAGAAAATAATAACTTCTTCGAGCTGAGATTAATGATCGACCAGACTCTAAATAATAGGCCTATTCTTTCATAAAAAAACTGAAGTTTAATGGCATATTTTGATGTTATTATCTTCGGATGATAACTTCCACAATTATCCTGGTACTATCCTTCCCTCTTCTGCTGAGTCTGGAGTTTCTCTACGACCGTTATACCCGAACGGGTGAATATGAGCTTGAAGACACTCGCATTAATCTGCTGATCGGCCTGATCAGCACAGGTATCGGCATCGCTTTCGGTTTCCTGACGATATCTTTTTTCCTTTGGCTGTATGAACTCTCGCCCTTCAAAATGCCTCCCTATATTTGGTGGAGCTGGGTCCTGCTTTTCCTGATCGACGATCTGATCGATTACTGGATACACCGCCTTTGCCACGAACATCGTATCTTTTGGAATTTTCACGTGGTACATCACTCCAGCGAGCATTTCAATATCAGCGTCGCTTTGAGGCAAAACTGGTTCGGCAACGCGCTGCACTGGGTAACCTATGCGCCGCTCGCTCTACTGGGGTTTCCTCTCTGGATGTATGTGATAGTGCACGGTTTTAATCTGACTTATCAATCCTGGATCCACACCCGCTTTATCAAGCGGCTCGGCTGGCTGGAATACGTTTTGAACACACCCTCGCACCACCGCGCTCATCATGGCGTGAACGATATTTACCTGGACAAAAATTATGGCGGAGTTTTAATAATCTGGGACAGGATATTCGGCTCATTCGTTCCGGAAACCGAAACGCCGCGTTATGGCGTGATCCGCCCGGTAAAAAGCTCTAATTGCATCTGGGTCAATCTACACGGCTGGGCGGAAATGCTCGCGGCCGTAAAGATCCGGCGATCCGTATACGGAAAGTTAAAATGCATTTTCGGCTCCCCGGACATGTTATAATCGGCAGAGATTTTTACAAAATTATCATGATGAAGTAAAAGAAAAAGCTAACAGCTATTAGCTTATAGCTGTTAGCTCTTTCTTACCCCCATATTACTTTATGCAGGATTTTAGAAACTTAAAAGTTTGGCAAAAGGCCCATGAGCTAGCTTTGTTGATCTACAGGACGACCTCGGAGTTTCCGCGAGAAGAGCTTTTCGGATTACGAAATTCGTTAAGAAAAACAAGCGTTGAGATCCCTGCTTATATCTCCGAAGGTTGCGGTAAATCGTCTGATACGGAGTTTAAGAAAAGTTTGTCCGTGGCGCTGGCTTTTGCGAATAGACTTGAATATTATGCGCTCATGGCTTTTGATCTTGAAATGTTAAACGAAGCCAACCACGGCCAAATAAACTCTGAGTTAATTGAAATTAAAAAGATGCTCAGTATATTAAGTCAAAAACTGCGCTGATTATTGGTTATAATCAAAACAAGATGGAGTTACTTTTCAAACCGCAGGATATTGCCATTCCGATCTTCGCGCTGACTATCGCGATCGAGGCTTGGTATGACTGGCGGAAGAGGTCTGAGAAATACTCGCGGCGCGATATGTGGACGAATATTGCGCTGGGTTTTGTCAGCGCGGCATTTGGCGCTTTGTTCGGTATTATTCTGACTTTCTTTTACACTCTGTTTTACGATCTGGCGCCGTATAAAATGCCGATGACCACCTGGTGGCCGTGGCTCATCCTGGTGCTCGGCGACGATTTTGCCTATTACTGGTTTCATCGTATGAGCCACGAATCGCGCCTGCTATGGAATCTGCACGTCGTCCATCACTCCAGCGAGCATTTTAATCTGAGCGTGGCCGTGCGGCAGAGTTGGTTCGGCAATCTGTTGAATTGGGTCTTCTACATTCCGCTGGGATTTGCCGGCTTTCCGCTTTGGGCTTTCGTAACGGTCCACGGTTTTAATCTGATCTACCAGTATTGGATACACACGCCGTTCGTCAAAACTCTCGGCCCGCTGGAATATGTATTGAACACGCCTTCGCACCACCGGGTGCACCATGCGGTAAATCCGATCTATCTGGATAAAAATTATGCCGGGGTTTTTATCGTCTGGGACAGAATGTTCGGCTCGTTTCAGCAAGAGACCGAAGAACCGCGCTACGGCATCATCAAACCGATCAAAAGTTTTAACTGGGTGTGGATAAATACGCACGCCTGGGTTGAGATGTGGGAAGCGATGAAAGAAAGAAAAACCTTATTCGGCAAATTGCGCTGTATCTTTGCCTCGCCTAATATGGATTTCATTGAGAAATAACGAAATGTATCCTATGAAAAAAAGTTTGCGTACTGCTGTCCTGCTTCTGCTAGCTTTATTTCCGATCGCAACCGCAATTTCGGCCCAAACGATCACGGTTACTCCGGTAAGATCGACCTACCGCCGGCCAAAACCTATCACGCCTTATAAAAAGACGTTTTCGGTCATTCGGCCAAAGGTTAAGGGCGTTGCGGCGGCGCTGGCAAAAAAGATCGAAACCACGATCGGCTACGAAAAGAATTTCGACTTCAGCGTGCAGGAAGAGATCAAAGAGATCCAGTGGCTGGAAGAAGCGAGCTTTGACGTTGACTATAACAAACGAGGAATTCTCGGCGTCAGCCTTACGATCGATGGCAGCGGCGCTTATCCCGACGGATCAACCAAACCTGTGGTGGTAAACATCAAAACCGGAAACCGTGTTCTGCCGCAGGATGTGTTCACCAGCCTGAACGGGCTGGCCGCCAAAGCAAAAGTAAAACAACAGGCGGAGATCAAGCAGGGCCTGACCGATATCAAAAAAGAAGAACCGGATGCCGAGAGCCCGGAAAATCTATTTGAGAGTGCCGACTTTACCGCCGAGGGCCTGAAAGAGTTCTCTGTCAGCGACAAAGGCGTGACTTTTTGGTACGACTACGGCTTTCCCCATGTGATCCAGGCGATGGAACCCGAAGGGCGGTATTTTTTCACCTGGGCAGAGCTAAAACCATATATCAAACAGGGCAGCTTGTTTGCGCAGTTCGTTCGCTAATATAATTGGTAGTTTATGACCGATAGAAAGATTCGAGTATTGGTAGCCAAACCCGGGCTGGACGGACATGACCGCGGCGCGAAAGTTATCGCGCGCGCTTTGCGCGACGCCGGTATGGAAGTTATTTACACCGGCCTGCGGCAAACGCCGGAAATGATCGCCGCCGCCGCGCTGCAGGAGGACGTGGATGCGGTAGGCATTTCGATCTTAAGCGGCGCGCACAACACCCTCTGCCCGCGGATCGTTGAACTGCTGCGCAGCAACGGCATGGACGACATCCTGGTGCTGGTTGGCGGCATCGTACCGCAGGAAGATATTCCGATCTTAAAACAGAACGGCATATCCGAAGTTTTTCTTCCCGGCACGTCCACCGAGGATATCGTCACTTTCCTGCGCGAGAATGTAAAAGACAAAAAATAGCCCCGGACGAGTTTGCCGCCGATGCGCTGCTAACCTTTGCGCCCCTTTTGTTAAGAGCTTTTGCTAAGAGATAAAAACAACAAACTGCTGGTTACCCTGGTATTCCGGGAAGGCGAAGGCCTGTACGTCAAGTTTGTGCAGCCTGAGATACGCAACCCTCTTTCCGTGTCAGTGCTGCAATTTCTGCACGGCGTGATGGACAACGCCGTAACCCAGCAAATGGCCAATATCGTTTTTACCGGAAAGAATGACGTCTTTGCCTCCGGAGCCAATTTGAACGAGATCGCCGGGGTGACCGCGGAACTGGCCCCGGCGTTGGCTTTTATGGGACAGTCGCTGATGAACAAGATCGCGCATGCGAGGCAAAAAACCATCGCCGCCGTTAACGGATATTGTTTTGGCGGCGCTCTTGATCTAGCTCTGGCCTGTGATGTGCGGATCGCTTCGCCGAATGCCGTGTTTTGCCATCCGGGCGTGAGCCTGGGAATAATTACCGGCTGGGGCGGAACGCAGCGGCTGCCGCGATTGATCGGTGAAGCAAAAGCGTTGGAAATGTTTTTGACCGCGCGGCAGGTTACCGCGGACGAAGCGCTGCAAATGGGCCTCATCGATAAGATCTCGGAAAACTTCCGCCAGGAAATTGCCGAACTCGCCGAAAATTAATAAACTCATTTAGCCTTTTATGAAATTTCGTGATGAGCTGAAATGGATCATTCCAATAGTAGCGGTTTGCCTGCTGGCTTTTGCCAACTCACTCGGCGGTGAATTTGTCTACGACGACCTGCGGCAGATCGTCCGCAACCCATTAATTCAAGACGATTCACTGATCTGGAAAGCGCTGACTTCAGATGTCTGGGCATTTAAAGCCTATGGGACCGCAGCGGCGAGCAATTATTGGCGGCCGACTTTTACGCTATGGCATATCCTGAATTTCAGGCTCTTTGGCGCGAATCCCTACGGCTGGCATATCATGAATCTGCTGCTGCACACCGGCGTCTGTGTGCTTTCGTATTTTCTGATGCGGCGTTGGGCAATAACGCCGATGATCGCCTGCGCCGTCGCGTTGATCTTTGCGGTTCATCCCGTTCATGTCGAATCAGTGGCCTGGGTTTCGGGCTCACCGGACCTGCTTTTTGCTTTGGCGTTCTTAGGTTCGCTTTGGTTCGCGCAAAATTATGCGGATAAAAGTAAGACGAAAGATCTGATCATTTCCCTGCTTCTCTATGCCGCCGCGCTGGGGGCAAAAGAGATCGGGATACTATGCCTGCCCATCTACTTCGTGATTTTTTATAACGGAGAAAAGAAAAAGAACATTTCTTTTTTTGACGCCCGCACTTTTTCTTTTATCGCCCCTTTTATCGCCGCCGCCGCCATCTATTTTTTCAGCCGGCTTTTTGTCCTCGGTATGTTTTCCAGCCCTCCGGACGGGTCCGCAAGTTTTGGCGAGGCTATTTTGAGCGTGCCTCATATATTCGTGTTTTACCTGCGTCAAATATTTTTCCCGTATTGGCTAAGCGTCAACTACCCGCTGCAGACGGTTTCGCAGATCGAGGTGACGAATTTTGTCTTGCCGCTGATCGTCGCACTGGCAGCGTTGGGCGGGGTCTATTATCTTGCCCGTCATGTTGTCCGCTCAAAGACCGCCCTGATCGCCGCCATGTTGTTTATCCTGCCGCTCGTTCCGGTGATGAACGCGAGATTCTTTCCACCGGGCCAGCTCGTTCATGACCGTTATTTATATTTGCCGCTGCTGGGAATTCTAATGTTGATGGCCCTGTTGGCCGCAAGCTTTGTAAAAGAAAAATATATTTTGACGGCGGGCGCGGTAATCAGCTTGCTGCTTTGTTTTCAGACGTTTACCTACAACACTGCCTGGGCAAATGAACTTGCGCTTTGGTCCTGGAGCGCGCGTGTCGACCGGGGCGCCGACACCCTCTCTCAGTACGGCAGTGAGTTGTCGGAAAGAGGAAAGATAGATGAGGCGATCCAGGTTTATACCGAATCGCTTAGCGACCGGCCGCTGGCCCGCAGCTATCTGGGACGCGGGCGAAACCTGGTGCTGAAAAAGAAATATGCCGAGGCTGAAAAAGATCTGGTAGCGATCCTGCAGCTCCCGCCGGAAAAACTTGAGCTTTACGTTCTGTATCAAACTTACGAAGCGCTGGCGATAAGCTACAGTGACCAGAAAAAATATGTTGAGGCTGTTGAGATGCTCAGGGAAGCGCGAAAACAACTGCCGATGTTTGGCGCTTCGCTGACCGCTAATCTGGCGATCGTTTTGTATCAGAGCGGCCAAAAAGAAGAAGCGTTGCGGGAACTGGAAAGTGTCCGTGCGCAAGCCCGTACGGAATTGCTTCCCGAAGCTAAGTCGGTCTTTTTACGGTTGGGGATGCTTTATGCAGAGCTTGGCAGGAAAGATGACGCGCGGGGTGCCGTGCGTGAGTATTTGAATTTGACCTCATCTTTCAAAGACAAGACGACGCTGGAAGACCGCGCCGCGGCAGCCAATTTATTGAAAAGTTTGAACTGAGGTTATTTCTTTAGAAACTTAGCAATACCTTTTTTGCAGTCCTCTGTCTGGCGGGCGATGGTATTTATCTCAGCGCCGAATCGCATTGAGGCCGTAATATCTTTTCCGTCGATGCTGTACATCAGTTTTTTCGAAAGCATCACCGCCGACCTGCTTACTTTTGAATAAACGGAAACGTATTCATTGACCTCGCTTTCAAAACTTTCATCCGCGAAAACGCGATTTATCAATCCCATTTCGAGCGCCTGGTCCGCGCTAAATTCAAACCCCTGAGTGATCAGCTCAAACGTCCTTTTTTCTGAAAGGTTGCGGCGCAAGATGGCGGCCACCATGGCCGGCACAAAGCCGATCTTCACTTCCGGATAACCGAATCGGGCGGACTTCGTTGCCAACACCAGATCGCAAGCCGTTGCCAAACCGCATCCTCCGGCCAGAGCGCGCCCGTGAACAGCGGCGATCACCGGGATCTGCACCTTTCGCATCAACAAAAAAAGCTCCATCAAATTTTCCGCGTCCGCCAGATTCTCTATCGTCGAGCTTTCAGATATCTTTTGCAGCGCGGACAAATCTGCCCCGGAGCAGAAATCAGACCCGGCGCCGCGAATTACGATAGCCCGCAGATCGTGTGAGGAATCCGCTTCCCTTAGCGCGCTTTTAAGTTCCCCGATAAGCTCATCGTTGAGAGCATTACGCTTTTCCGGGCGATTCAAGGTAATGAACCGGACCAGATCTTCAGTTGTAATAATGACATTAGACATGTTGTTTCGATGTTTTGACGCCCGAGGAAGTAATTAAGAATGAACAATTGATAATTATTCATTCTTAATTGTTAAAACAGCCTTGCCGCTTTATCTATTTCCGCGGCAAAATTTTCGATGATCCCCGACACTATCGAAATTTGTTCTGCCGCTTCTTTCCAATTACGCTGTTCGATGGCTTCGCGCACGCCCGGTAAAGTTTTAACTCCGTAGCCGGTATAAAAACCGGGAGCGTAGATCTGGTGTTTGAACCAGTCGCGGCGCGGCAAGCCTTCGTTCCTTAGCAGCACCCGCTCGGCTTTGAAAAGCAGTTCGTCCAAAGTTTTTTGCGCCGCGGCGGAAAGCTGTTTGCCGTTTGAGGCTTTCTGATAATTGCGCGCGCTCTCGTGCAGTTTGGCGACGGCGTTTTGCAGCGGGGCAAAATTCAGGTACGGAACATTTTCTTTCTGTTTCGGCACCACAAACGTCTTTTTCGGGTCTTGCGCGGCCTGCAGCATGCCATTGGCGATCATTTGATTCATCGACTTGGTATCATCGCGCATATTGTCCGTCAATCGCGTCACTTCCGTAACGTATTGACTCAAGGTGTCGGCAAAATTGGTAAATTCAAACGGCAATACGTCAGCGTCTGCCAATCGCAAGACCGCATGGCCGCAAACTTTGGCCAGGGCAATACCGTAAGCAAAATCCGGATCGCCAAATCGCGTGTAGTGCTCAAAAGTATCGTAGATCGAGTGGTAGGAACCACCGCCGTCCTCACCGCCAAAGCCAATGTTGAGCGAGGCGATCCCGACGTGCTGCAGGAAAGGCGTATAGTCCGAACCGGAACCGAGCGCGTCGATCCTGAGATCGCTGCGATCCATCGCTTCTCTTTTTTCGGCCGGCGAACCGGTTACCGCTTGCTGCGCCCGGGCGCGTTCCCACACGGTCATTTTTGTTTGTGGATCGGAAATATCACGCCCCACTTCGTTGATAAATTTTTCCAGGGTGTGCGAGCCGCCGATACCTAAGAAACCACGCCCGTTAGAATCGGTATTAATATAGACCGCCGCCTTGTCGCGCAGCATTTCGGCATGAGTTTCAACCCACTCGGTCGAGCCAAGCAGTCCCGGTTCTTCGCCATCCCAGGCACAATAAACGATCGTTCGCTTTGGTTTCCAGCCGGTTTTCGCCAGCTCACCCATCGACCGCGCTTCTTCCATCATCGCGACCTGTCCGCTGAGCGGATCGTCAGCGCCGTTGACCCAGGCGTCGTGGTGGTTGCCGCGAATTATCCATTCATCCGGCCGTTCGCTTCCCTGCATTTTGGCGATGACATCATAGATAGGCTTGACGTCCCAGTTAAACTCCAGTTTCAAATGCACCGTCGGCGTCTTGCCGCCATAGCGGTAAGTGGTCGGCAAAGCGCCGCGCCATCCATCCGGAACGGTTTCCCCGTCGAGATTTTTTAACAGCGGCAGCGCATCGGAATAAGAGATAGGCAGCACGGGGATTTTGGTCAAAGTCGGTGCGGATGCGCGCTCAAGCCGTTTGGCGTCTTTCGTCGAGCCGACATTCGGCGTCAGCGGATCGCCGGGAAACAGCGGCATATCCGCCACCGAACCGCGCTGCACGCCGTTCTCGCCTCGCCAGGCGCCTTTCGGATAAACGTCGCCCTGGTAATAACCATCGTTACGCGGATCGGAATAGATCAGGCAGCCGACCGCGCCGTGTTCGGCGGCAACTTTCGGCTTGATGCCGCGCCATGAGCCGCCATAGCGGGCGATCACGATCTTTCCGCGAACGTCAATGCCTTTTTGTTCGAGCTGATCGTAATCCGCCGGGATGCCGTAGTTCACATAAACCAGCGGCGCGGTGACGTCGCCGTCTATCGAGTAGGCGTTATAGGTCGGAAGCTGCTCGTTTTGCTGGGCGGTGGTCGCGTCTTCTTTTAGTTCCGGCTCGCCGAGTTTGGCGGTGAATTTTTCCGGCGCGGTCATTTCCACCACGCGGGTTTTTGGAGTCGGAAACAATACGTCGAATTGTTCGATCTGCGTATCAAATCCCCACGACTTGAATTGCGCGGCGATGAATTCCGCGTTCTCTTTATCGTAAGGCGAGCCTACGTGATGCGGGCGCGCCGATAAGCGCTTCATCCAGGTGCGCAGGTTATCCGCTTTTAACGCCGCGTCGAATTTATTTTCAAGGCTTCGCTGCTTTTGGGCATTTTCGGGTGCAAAGCCAAGGATAGGTTCAGCGGTCTTCACGATGGACTGCGAAAAAACCGCGCCCGCCAATAAGAATGTGAGAAAAAATTTCAAGATATAATTACGCATAGGATACCCTCTTCAAAAATTCGACAAAAACCGTCTGACTCAGCTTACGGATATTTCTTAATCCGGATCGTATTTGTTGGCTTCCGGAAACAGCTTGCCTGCTTCTTCCCCGGTGATAGTTCCACCGAGAGACTGCACGGCTTTTGCCAGGACCGGATCTTTTTTCTCCGCTAAGTCCTTTCCGGTCATAAGCATCAATAGGTCAGGCTGTACGCCCACCTTTTCCAAACTGTTTCCGTCCGTCATGATCAAGTCCGCGATCGTAATGCTCGAACCAAAATAAACGATCCGGTCCGCGCCTACATGGTGGCCAAAGTACCGCGATTCCATCACCGCTCCCATTGATCTATCGCCGATGACCGTGCCGCGCTTTTGCAATTGGACGATTTTCGCAAAAACTTCGGCGGCAGAAGCCGAAGCGCTGTCGATCAACACGACCAGTTTTCCCTTAAACGCTTCCTTGCCCCGTCCCTCGCCGATCACTTCTTTGGTTTCTTTACGTTTCTTTTCATCGCCGATCTTTACGTCTTCGACAAAGAAACTCCCGGCCAGGCGCTTGAGCATATCAACCCTGCCGCCGCCGTTACCGCGCAGGTCGAGAACAAGGGCGTCGTATTTCTTCACGCGGTTCATTATGTCATCTACTTTAACCGGGTCCAGCTCAAAAGACGGCATTTTCCAGACAAACACCCCGGGTATTTTGTCGTGATAATATTGTCTTTGGCTTTTTCGATATGCGTCTTCGGATTTTCTTCGGGCCTCGTGCATTTCCTGGCCGCCCGGCAGGCTAAAATCCACCAATGCTGTTCCCTTTTTTATTTTTGCGGCGAATTCGTACGCCACTTCTTTGCCATCGGGTTTGATGACATTCAACTTCAAACCGGCCCTCGGACGCAGGGTATAAAACGCATATCTAAGTTTCCAGAGATTTTCCCGCGACGGTGCAAAGCCTTCAAAGGTCACTATCTGATCACCGATCTGCAGCCCTTTCTTGCTGGCATCGCTTTCTTCGTCAAGCTGGTGGATCAGACATTTATCGCCTGACATAAAAAACTCGAAACCGTAGATAACTTCGTTGACTTTGCCGGGCGGGTTGAAAAAAAGATGTGAGTCGTCAAAATCAAGCAGAAATTGCGCGATGATTCCACTCATCTGGCCGATCGTTTCCGCTTTGTTTATTTTCTCGACCGCTGTTTTATACTTTGCTTCAATATCGATCCCCTTCAAATTCGGGTCATAATAATTATTTTTGACATCGTTTTGAATGGAACCGAGCATCTCCCGATGCCTCTCACGCTCGTATTTAACATCCTGGGCAAAACCCGTTGAAAACAGGCCGACGATAACGGTCAGACATAATGAAATACTCAATCTCATAGATACATCCTTATGCATTATTTATAGAGACGAAAGTCTGAAAAAACTTTAACGGGACAGTAATTCTGCTTCGGATTCCGAAAGTTCGATCTCCATCCGCAGCAACCCGGTTGAAAACGTTTTGCCTTGCGCATCGGTCATCAGGCTTAACGTGCCGCCGCCGCCGAGCGAGCCATGAAGAAGAAAATTAAGCGCCTTCAGATTGGGAAGCTCAAAGCGCTCGACGTCGCCTTTTACCATTTCGCCAAAATGTTTTTTGACGTTTTCGGCCGTTACTTCGCGCAGCAAAAGCGGATAATATTCGTCTCTTAAAGCTATCAGGCCGACATTAGCAGTATCGCCTTTGTCACCCGAGCGAGCGTGAGCAAGTTTTAATAATCCTATCTTCATATTAATTCACAGTTCGAAAGTGATTGATGAGTTTGGCCAGCCAAATGATAACCGATACGAGAAAGATCGCTATCACCGCCCAGATACCGGCAGCATTCAGATCTTCGTGCCGCATGTTCGCGCGAAAAACGAGCTGGTTCACGACAATAAAAAGCGCGAGCAGCAGCACCGCGAACCATTCGAAGTATTGACGAAACACCATAAAAGTATCCGCGCGTCTTTCCGGGGCAAGCCAATATTTTTTGTTCGGCAGATTCATCATCGAGCCCGGCATTTTCTCTATCCAGCGCGGAACAAGCGTGAATTCGGACACCAGTATCAACAGGATCGCCGCATCGAATACAAAAAACCACGCCTTCGGCCACCAACTGTCAGGTTTGCCGGCGCCGTTAAAATGCGCCGCTACCATGTCGGGCAAAATAAAATAATAGATCGCCGACTGCGCAATAAAAGTGCAGATCAAAAGAAACAATATAACGCGTGATAGGCGCATCTATTTATTCATCTGCCGGTACAGAGAAAATCTGTGAAACGCCGCCAGCACCAGCGAGTGCGTGATCATTCCCTCGCTGATCAGCGGCGCTATCTCTGCCAGCGGCACCAATCCCGTCGATATACTTTCGTTAGAATCGAATTTGACCGTGCCCTTTAATTCGCAATCAAGCGCCAGGAAATGATAGACCCAATTGTTTTGGATCGCCGGATTCGGCCGCGATCTGCCCAGCAGCAATACTTTTCCCGGCACATAGCCCGTCTCTTCCGCGAGCTCACGGACCGCCGCTTCTTCCGGGGCTTCTCCCTTGTCGATCAAACCGCCCGGAATTTCCAATACGATCTCATTGATGCCGTGCCGGTATTGTTCGATCAACACGACTTCTTCATTCACGGTGAGCGGAATAACGTTGACCCACTCGGGCGATTCGATCACATAGAAAGAATGCTCTCGTTGGTCTTCGGTGCAAACGGAAAGGTCTTCGCGAACTGTAAAAACCCTGCAGTCCGCGACTTGCCGCGATTGTTTTATTTTCCAGGTGGCAACTTTCTCTGTCATGTTATGCCGTTATTATTTCTACCTTTGTTTCGATCAAAGTTTTTGGAATGAGGGCCGGAAAATAAGCCATTATTTCCTCGACTTTGGGACGGCCGCCGGCAAATCCGGTGACGCCCGGCGGCCCGGTCAAAATAAGCGGGGCCAGTTCCTTGGTAAATCTTTCGACCGCCGCCTTGTCCGGCCCGCGCACGCCAAAGCGAAGCTGTACTTCGGGCAGGTCCTTCGAAGGCTCGCCGGCCAGTTTCCCATGCGTCGCGCTGGCGCCGACAAACTCCGTTAGTATTACGTCGAATTTCAATCCGAGTTTTTCCAAACGCGAGCGCAGGATCTTATCCGCCGCCTGCGCTTTTTCATACGCGTCGGGCCAGGAATAGACAAGCGTCCCGACGGCTTTCCACCCGAACGAATAGGCGATGGAAACTTTGTAAAATTCGGTACTGGGATTTCCCTTAATGCCGAAAACTTTAACGCGGTTTTCGCCGTCATCCGCTAAATGAATGCTGCTGAAATCTGCGACCACGTCAGGCGTAATATAACTTTTCGGGTCGCCCATCTCATACAAAAGCTGCTCTTTGACCGAAGGGATATTTATCCGGCCGCCGGTGCCGGGATGTTTGGTAACGATAAATTCTCCGTTGGGCGAAGCTTCGACGATGGGAAAACCGATATTCGCCATGTCCGGTATGCTCTGCCAGTCAAACTGGCAATTTCCTCCGGAGCACTGCGCGCCGCATTCGATGATGTGCCCGGCGATAGTTCCCGCCGCGACCTTGTCCCAATCGTCGAACGCCCAGCCGAATTCATGCATTAAAGGGGCCAGTGTCAGTCCCGTATCGGTCAACCGTCCGCCGACCACGATCTGCGCGCCTTTACCCAAAGCTTCGACCAGCGGGGCCGCGCCTAGATAGACATTCGCGCTCTGCACTTTGTCTCGGATAGCGGACAGCGGTTCACCGGTTTCCATGTTGTTTATCGCGACGCCTTTGTCTAAAAATTCATCGAGCCGCGGCATGATGTCGTCGCCGGTAACGATGCCGATCTTAACGCCGGGCAGATTCAATTCTTTCGCCGTTTCGGCCAGCGCTTCGGCGCAGCCTTCGACATTTACCCCGCCCGCGTTAGACAGCACCTTGATGTCTTTTGAAACGCAATCAGGCAATATCTCGCGCATCAGGGAAACAAAATCGCGCGCATAACCTGCTTTAGGGTCGCGCGCGCGCTGTTTCTGCATAATGGACATCGTAACTTCCGCCAGGTAATCCAGCATCAGGTAATCCGTCTGTCCTAAACGAACCTGATCTACCGGCGCTGTCAGCAGGTCACCCCAGAATCCCTGGCCGCCTGCGACTCTGACTTTTTGCTTCATGGCATAAGTCTATATTTCAAATACTTTACAATCAACTGCCGCCCGACGGGAATTACTGCTTTTATCATCATATTTTTTGCCTGCTTGAGCATAAAGACAGACGTTTTTTCAGCGCTTTTGAGCACTATAGGCGCGGCGGCCTTAGCTGCCTCACCCGTTAATTTGGCGGACTGGCCAACCACGAAATATGTAATATCTTTTGTGATATCAAGTGCTTTGGCGGGGACTTTTTTGATCTGGGCGTTGGCCGAAAGCGAAACAATAAACACAAATATGGCGGACAAAGTTAGTTTGATGAGAATTTTTTTCATTTTAGGTAAGGTGAAAAGAGAGGAATGCGTGGAGCAACACTGAGACGTGCCAAAAATTATTATATCAATTTATAAGGCATTAAAGCGAGGTTTTTCTGGCAGAGGGTCAATTGAATCGGTATGTCCGCGTAGCAGACTATAGAGAATAGCCCAGGGCTTTAGCCCTGGGTACTGATCAATCCCCGTTGAGGACTTTTACTTCCCCGGGAGCTGCGAGAAGATTACGAAATGTCCGCCCGGCTCCTTTACGACCACTTCTTTCGCCCCATAAAACGTCTCGTGCAGGCCCTGGACGATCTCTGCGCCCTTCAAGGACCTGATGGCAGCTTGAATGTCGGGTACCTCCATAAACAGGAACGAAGGCCCTTTTTCTGCGGCCTCGGCTAACGGATTAGAAGGGTCGGCCTTCATGCCTGAATACGTCTGGTACATCAGCTCTATGTTGTCATTCTCAAGGGCGACAAATCCGATGTGGTCGCCTTCCGGCACTTGAATGGTCACCTTGAACCCGAACCGTTCGGTCCAAAACTTTATGCATGGTTCAACCGATCTTACATGCAGAATGGGCGTCGATTTGTCGATCATCTTAGTTTTCTCCTTCTTTATTTGAGCGTTACCGCTATAAACGCCCGCGATAGAAACTATCAAGGCAACACAACTGATGAGATGGATGAATTTCATTCTGACCTCCTGTCATACAATACTCTAGTCTAAATTAGACTACTCATGTATAATAAGTAATATGGCAAAGCCTGTCAAGCAAAATAAAAGCCGGCCAACTCGTAAGCAGGATGACGGGCGAGGCTCACCAACGGTCCCCGATCTCGTAATTCTCAGCCTTCTTGCAGAGCGCCCGATGCACGGTTACCAGGTCAACGCGACTCTCGAGCAGAGGAATATCCGCGAGTGGGCACCGGTGTCGCGGCCTCAGATCTACTATTCTCTCGACAAACTTGTAAAGCTGGGCCTGATACGGGTTGCAAAGGATGAGAACCCCGCTGCCGGGCCCGAACGCACAGTGTTTGAGACAACTGCCCAAGGCCGCGATCGCCTTGCCGACGCGCTCGAGAACCAGTATTGGATAGAGGAACGCGTGTATCAGCCGTTTGTGATCTGGCTCGCTCTCTCGTGGCAGACCAGGGGGGGCACTTTTCGAAACCAGTTAAAAAGCCGTCATCAATTTCTCTCAGCACGGCTTGTCAGTGAACGCGCGACACTCAAAGCAGTGCGCAAAGAGGTAGGCCACGATCATCACGAGGCGGTTTGGATACTCGAATTGAAAATAGACCAGACTCGGCTGGAGATACACTGGATCGAGGGGATTCTGGCGAATGCGGACAAGAGGGCGGCGGCGGATCATCCCGTATTCCCGGAGTAATCGCAAATGTAAATAACTGAGCTATGATCCACCGATCCCACGGCACAGTTAATCATGTTAATTGTTACGGCTTTAGATCCATCATTGCCTTGCCGCTTCCCCCATCGACAGGAACCGAGACTTGTTCGTGAACGATCAACCACTTGCCATTGATTTTACGGTAACAAGCAGTCCAACGCAGCCAGCGATCGGTCTTCAGTCCGTTCTTCATCGTGCCTCCGATCCGGTTGAGACTATGGCTGAATGCAATGTCTTCGCCCGCAGTAATGCTTAGATCGCGAACCTCGTAGTTGATCGGATCTTGGTACGACTCGAAAAGCTCTTGCCAGCGTTTCATGAACGTCTCGCCGCCCCCGTGTTGCAGCGGGGGACCGAAGTCGAATGAAACGATCTCCGGAGCAAAAACGGACATAACTCCGTCAATATCTTTGGCGCGAATCGCCTTTACGAAACCGTCTACCAACTCCTGGATCGCGGCTTCGTTTCTCGTTCTGTTTTCTTCGATGGTCATATGATTTTGGGGGTTTGGGGTTCACACTCTCAGCAAGCCGCGGAATCCCCTGGGGGCATAATAAGAGTCCGCGCCATTGTGATACGTGAAAACTTTGTCGTAGCGGAAATCGCAAAAGAGAGCTCCGCCGAGTTTTCTAATATCGGAAGGTGTTTCGATCCAGCTCGATGTTTTCGCATCGAAATTTCCCAGTTTCTGCAGCTCCCGGTATTGCTCTTCCGTTAAAAGCTCTATACCCATGGCAGCCGCCATATCGATAGCGGTGTTTTCCGGTTTATGTTCTTTTCTTTTTTCCAGTGCCTCGCGGTCGTAACAAAGACTTCGGCGGCCTTTGGGGCTTTCCGCTGAACAATCATAAAAAATGTATTCACCCGTTTTTTTATCAAACCCGGCAACGTCCGGTTCACCGCCGGTGCTTTCCATTTCACTCAGCGACCACAGTTTTTCAGCGCCGGCTTCCAGCTTTGCCTGCACCTTAGCCCATTCCAGGCCTTTATGGCGGTCCATGTTTTTCTCAAACCGGTCTTTTAATATTGTGAGCAGTTCTTTACGTTGTTCCGGTGACAATTCTTTTTTATTGTTCATACTTTAAGAACGGTAAAGCTTGAAAAGGGCAGCTAACTTATCAGTTCAGCCGCCCCTCGTTAAATAATAATAGTTCCCTGCTTTAACAGGCTAATTGGTTATGACATTTTTGGTTTTGCTAAATACCTTCTGAGTACCTCTTTTGGTTTTGTGTGTCCAATGTTTTGTTTTCACTTTGGTCTTGTGACTCAGATGCTTGGTCGTCACTTTAGTTTTATGGGCTGAGTATTTCGTGACCCTTTTCCCCTTGTGATAACCTTTTTTGCTTTTGTATTTGCCTTTGTGATAGGTGTTCTGCGTCGCGTGCTTGGTTTTGCTGGCGCCGGTCATGGTGACCTCTTTGGTCCTATCGACCGGGCCATCCTGGGCCTTTGCGGCCGAAGATACTAAAAACACCAGTGCTAATCCGAAAATTGCGGTAAGAAGTTTTCTAGTCATATTTTAATCCCCCTTAAAAAGTTCTGTGCTCAAATTGTTTCACAATCGGGCGGGCAATACAACTACTGTTTTAGAAGCCTCGAAAAACACGCTTCTCCCGCCTTTCTAAAAGGTTAGATGCCCTGTTGCTGTATTCGGGTGGCTGTAAATTACAGATTCAGTACTGTAGAAATTTCAGTGCAGGTCGGGCGGCAAGACAAAGGCGCCGATATGCGGACGGCTCGAATTCAGGGATGTCTGTAAAGCAAGCTGCAAAGCCGAGCGGAGATCTTCCGGCACCACAATAGCATCGAGCAACCCGCGAGCTGCGGCATGTTTGGCGTCGAGTTCGCGGTCGTAGGTCTCGCGTACTTTTTCCATTTCAGCTTTTAAGGCTTCGTCCGGCCCTTTGCCTTCTTTTTTAAGTTTTTCGAGCTGGGTGCCAAAGATCGCCTGCGCCGCCGAATCGCCTTCCATTACGCCCATCCTCCCCGTCGGCAGCGAGAAGATAAAATCGGGATCGAATCCCTGCCCGGCCATGGCATAGTAACCCGCGCCCGAGGCGTGGTTGATGGTCAGCACAAGCTTAGGCACGGTGGCGCAGGCCATCGCTTCGACAAAATGCGCGCCCGCGCGAATGATGCCGGAATGCTCAGCTTCCGCCCCGACCATAAAACCGGAAACGTCCTGGACGAACAGGATCGGCGTCCCATGCCGGTTGCAGTTTTCGATAAAGTAAGCGGTTTTTTCCGCCGAATCCGTGTAAACGATCCCTCCGAATTTCGGGGGCTCGCCGGTTTTTCCTTTGATCATTCCGCGGGAGTTGGCGATCACGCCGATATGAATGCCGCCGATCCGCGCCGTGCCGCAGATCATCTCTTTAGCAAAGTCGGCCTGAAATTCATCAAGCTCGCCGCCGTCGAGAATGCAGTGCAGAACTTCGCGCATGTCGTATGGCTGGCGGTGGTCTGCGGGCAGAATGTCGTAAAGTTTTTCCGCCTGGTTCTTTGGCGGTTTTGAACCGGTGACGGAAACTTTCGGCGTTTCTTTGTTCGGCAATTCGGCAACCAGCCTGCGAATTTTTTCCAAACATTCCTTGTCGTTCGCCACGCGGTAGTGCGCCACGCCGGAGATTGCATTGTGGGTCATCGCGCCGCCGAGAGATTCGTTGTCGATCGTTTGGCCGGTCGCGCCTTTGACCAAATTTGCTCCGCCCAGGCCCATGAACGAAGTCCCTTCAACCATTAGGATCACATCGGACAACGCCGGAAGATAGGCGCCGCCCGCCACGCACATTCCCATCACGGCGGCGATCTGCGGAGTTTTCAGATAGCGGCGCATGATCGAATTGTAATAAAAAATGCGCGCCGCGCCATACTGGCCGGGAAAAACACCGCCTTGATATGGTAGGTTAACCCCTGCTGAATCAACCAGATAGATGATCGGCACATGGTTGCGCATGGCGATCTCCTGCGCGCGCAGGATTTTCTTGATAGTTTCGGGATACCACGCGCCGGCTTTTATCGTGGCGTCGTTGGCAACGACCACACATTCCCGACCTTTGATCTTGCCGACCGTAGTTACAACGGCCGCCGCCGGTGCCTGCCCTTTATATTCATCGTAAGCGACCAGCAAGCCGATCTCCTGCTGGTATTCGTTCTCGTCAAAGAGGAGGTGAACGCGTTCGCGCGCGGTCAATTTTCCCTGCGAGTGAATTTTCTCGATCTTTTCCACACCGCCGCCCAGCTTCAGCTTCTTTTCCAAAACCTGAAACTCTTCGGCGAGCTCGCGTAGGCGTGATTTTTTGTCTGATGGCTTCATCAAATTACCGGCGTCAGAATCTTTAATTCCTTGATAAACTTAAAATCATCTACATTGAATGTAATCAACGTGAGACCGTATTCAATAGCGGTAGCGGCAATCATCGCGTCGGCGAGGAACAATCCGCGCGAGTTCGAATATTTATCTATCAGTTCGATCGCAGTTTGAGCTATTTGATCATTTAGTGGGTAAAATTTGAGACTTTGCAGACTGCGTTTTATGAGATTTTTATCTGAATTGGAAATTGAGCCCTGAATACATTCGATATAAACAATAGTGTCTATACCTATTTTGAGACTTGCCAGAAAAGTTTTTACTTCGACATTACCGTAAAAGATCTTCGACAATACATTGGTGTCTATTAAATGCTCATCCATGTCGCAAATTACTTTTTTGTCGAAGTTTTCTCGTAAGATCTTCTTCTTTCTCTTCCCGCCCTTTCCAAATTCCCGTCACATTTTCAAACGGATCGCTATTAAGTTTTTCCAATTCGCGTAAAAGTTCCGCCGCCTTTTTTTCATCATCCACTCGAAAAGAGCGATTGATCTTCATCGGTATCTCAATTATTAAATTACCCATAACTGCCTCACACACCCGATTTTAGCACAATTCGGCCAGAACTGGACTTCGTCACTTAATAACAAAATTCCTGATACTCGTATCGCTCACCGTTGGATTTTCGACACTTGTAATTCTGAGTCTCGCGGATTTTGTCGGGCGTCCGCCGATGCTGATCACCTGAGTGCCGTCGTTTGGCGTGCCGGCGAGCAGGGTTTCCCAGGTCGTGGTCGTATCGCGGGAAATCTCGATCTTTACATTGCCGCTCGCGATATTATCCGTCGCCCATTCGATCGTGCGCAAAATATTTCGCGGAACGATCTCGCCGCTGTTCAGGCTATTCAGAGCCAAACTGCTCCCGCTATACCGGTAGGCGGCAATCGCATTCGAAGTGTTGTTGATGGAGCGGGCATTGTCGCGGGCGTTTTCAATTCCGGTCGGTACTCCATTAAAAATTATGCCGGGGTTTGAAAAATACGGGCGGCGCGTACACCCCGAGGTGCAGGGATCGACATACGACATTACCGTCCGGTAAGAACCGTTGATCCAATGGCCAAAGCTATAAGAAAATGTCCCGCCGGAGCCATTTTCCGGATTATGGGCGCTGCCCATATTGTGGCCGAGCTCATGAGGAAAGCTCAGGTTTCCTACCGCGCAGGAGCGGGCCGTAACCGTAAAGGCGTTATTTTGATTTCCGGCGACCGACCCCATCAGGTAACCGATGCCGCACGCGCCCCCGGTTTCACTCATCATATCCACCAGATCGGCTTGCTTTTCGTTTCGCAAAGCCTGGATCGCCGTGTTGTTGCGCAGGTTCGTCAGATCGGTATTGAAATCAACCTCGGTATAAACGTGTTCCTGCGTGTGAACGAGCCTGATGCGCTGCAGAATCTTGCTGTTTAGATAGGTAGTATTCGAGACATCGATCGCGCTTTGAGCAATGGTCTGCGCCTGAGTATCGCCGCCGGCGATATTTTTGGTCGCCGTCGTATAAACGACCATTACATCTATGCGGTCACCGGAATCGACGCCGGCCAGGGCACTTTCAAGCTGCTTTTCTTTCGCGGTTTCACCCGCAACCGCGCCGCCGCATGGTGGAAAGCGGTCCTGGTCCAGCTGCATCAAAACATTTTTTTTGCCTCGCGGCGTGATCTCATAAACGGCTTCGGGCGAATAAATGAGGCCCGACATAAAACCTTTCTTAGCCGTCAAAATTACATCGCCTTCGAATTTTCCACTGATGATCTTTCCGCGCCAGGTAAAATCGTCGATCGCGCGCATCTCAAACCCTTCGGAAACCCGCTGGACCGCCTCATAGGTTTTATCGTCAAAAAGTGTGATCCTTAATCGAGCGGCATTTCCCCGAAGCAGGCTGTCAAAGTTGACCTGTATCTCACTTTCACGGACAGCGGCCGGCGAAAATTTACCGATCCCCGCTGCCGGAGTTTCTTTTAAGATAAAAAGCTGATCACGGTTTTGCGCCTGGACCGGCGCCAGGCCGAGTAACGCAATAGCTAGAGAAAAAAATAACTTTTTCATATTAGCTTTCCTTAATGATGAATGTCGGCACCATGCCGCCGCCGCTGGAAACATTGGCGAGTTCGGTGAACGAAAGACGGGTAAAAGCCGAGCCTACCCGCCCGTCAAAAAGCAGCGGGTCGAGATCGACCAGCTGCTCGACAAATTCGATCCCGCCATCGTCCGTCAACGCCGGGAAAACTTCCTTGCTGGTTTTCACGCGTTCCTGCACCAGGTAATCGCCGTCCGCCAGCGCTTTTTTGATCGCCTCTTCCCACTCGCTTTCAGAAACGCTCCAGCCGATGTAGATCCCGTGGCCGCCGTAATCGTCGTTGGGTTTTAAGACCAGCTTGTGCGCGTTTTGCCGGGTGAAATCGACCAGCTCGATCTGCTCATTATTATGAACGGTTTTTTCTTCGCGAAATTTGCGCGTCCAGGGGACGTGCGCCTGGATCGCTTTTAATTCTTCTTCGTTAAAAAGATGGGCATAGCGTTCGTTGGTGAGCACGGCAAAGATGGCTTTCTTGTGAACCAGCTTGGAACGAAAACTGTTGGCCATACAGATCGCGCCGGCCCGATACGCGTCAAGCAGCGCCGGTGCCTGGTCGATGATCGGAATATATTCATTGACCAGCAGCCGTTTATAGACGATGTCGATCTCAAACTCACCGCTGCGCAGCCGCCCGCCGGAAAATTCCAGATCCTGCGGCGCGCAAATGATCGAGGGATACCCCTGAGATTCAAAATACTCCTTGAAAAGTTCAAATTCTTTTATGGTCGGCAGATCTTTCAGATCGATGATCGCGATCGTCGGTTTATGCTCCGGCTTGTGCCCAAGAAATTCCTCGTAACTGGAAAGCAAGACCCCCAGCATTTTCGAACGTCCTTCCAAACTTTGCAGCTTGTAAGTTTCCGCAAATTTTTGCATTACCGGCAGCGTTTGAAAGATCTCGGTCGCCGAATCGGCAAAAGCGATCCCGGCCGGGCTCTCGCCGTTAAGCTCGACATAGCTGTAGGTGTCTTCGGTCAGAAAAGAATCAAGACGCGCTGAGGCTGAGACCTGCTTGTATTTCGGATCGATGGAAACCAGGTCGCGTTCTATCTCTGACGTAACACCCAACTCGCTGAGAATTTCTTCGCTCTCAATGGCAGCGTCTTTAACCTTTTGCAGCGCGCTCCAGATCGTTTCACAAATGCCGGTGATCCGTTTCCAATCGCTTTCCATTACGAAATGCGGACGCAGATAGGGCGACAGCGGACGCCCGCCAAAGATCAATTTAGCCTGTTCCAGCCCGTCACTTAATTTCTTTCGTGAGGATTCCGCTAATTCGTTGTCTTCTAAGAGCTTATGGTAATGTGCGACCGCTTCAGATAGCATTCTGTTCGTCCCCAAAAATAGATTGATTTCCAAAAAGAACAGGAATTGTTTGATAAAAACTCAGCACGGAATCGTCGGCGCCGTTGGCAAATTGCTTGCCTACTTTATTGATCGGAAAACACGCGTTACCGTCGCTAAAAACGACCGCCGCTCCATGTTCATTTTCTTCCCAACGCCCGGCGAAATTCCGGCAGATACATTCGCCGAGGAAACTTCCCAGTGTCTGACTTATGCCTTCGAATTTGTCGGGATCCATCCTTAAACGCTGTCGTTCGATAAACCCGTCAAGCCACTCTACCGACCGCTCGTCATAGCCAAGTTCCTGATCGGGAAATTGCTGTATCACCAATTCTGCGTTGGCCCTGATGCGGTCGATCAATTCCATTTAGCTTCCTCTACTTAGCCATATCGACGATCAGATCGAATTCATTTTTGGTCAGCGGAGTTACCGAAAGCCTGCCTTGCCTGACCAGGTACATATTGGCCAGATCAGGCTGTGCTTTTATTTCCGCCAGCGTGACCGGTTTCTTGAATTTTTTAACCGGCTCCAACTCAACCGCCGCCCATTGTTCATCTGTCGGGTCGGGAAAAAATTCCTTTGAAACTTTCGACAACCCGACCACGGTTTTTTCCGTGACCGAATGATAATAGAGGACCTTGTCGCCCTTCTTCATCGCTTTAAGATTATTGCGCGCCATAAAATTGCGCACGCCGGTCCAATCGGTCTTGCCGTCCTTTACCAGGTCGTCATACGAATAAGCGTCGGGTTCGGATTTTACCAGCCAGAAATTCATAGAAATTAATAATGGTGAATGATTAGTGATTAATGAAGATTTTCTGTCACTAACCGTTTCACGGCTCCTTAAATTTGATTTAGCTGTCTTTATCACTCTCAAAGCAAAATCGTGGGACTTTTGCTGAGAAGATTATTTTTCATTAATCACTATTCACTGTCCATTATTCATTATTTCTTTTTCGTCTGCGCCGCCTTTTTATTCAGCCATTTTGCCCAGCGTTCGAGCAGCGGGCGGAAGGGCTTGAACAATTTCCCTCGCCAGTTGTTTTCTGCCTGCTTATCGCTCCACGAGCGGAGCTGTTTTTCCGCGTACTGGCGCACTTGCTGTTCGAGCGCATTTCTCTTGACCGAATGCCGCAAGGTCAGATAATAGTGCTGCCCGATAAGCGAAAAGATCAGCCCAGCCATATTCGATTTAAAAGCCATCCTGGGCATTATCCGGTTAAAATAACTTTCGGTCGGTTTTAGCAGCGCGCCGGTTGATATTTCCATCCACGCCGATTGGTTTCCCATCCGCGGATGATAAAGCCCGGGCAGGTCGGACTTCATCGGAATATTCATATTTTTCAGACGCGGCTCATTGATAAAATCCACCAGGCGAAGTTTCTCCAGCCCGCGCATATGCTCGATCGGCACGCTCTTAAGAATTTTTTCCAGCGTTTCGTCGGTTTTCTTCGGCAGATCGATAGTTGATTGATTCTCGATTTTTAATGACATAAAAACAATTTGGTACTGATAAATCTATGTTAGCAATGAACTTTCGTCAAGAAGTCTAACTGCGACAGTTATGCCGCAAATTTTGTGGCAGATAGTCCACAGTTTCCCCGATCTCGATTCGCGATGTTCTGCTAACCCTAATAATATCTTATATTTAATAACTTTCCTAAAACTGGCACGAGCCTTGTATATAGTTTAAGCAGCTTGGTACTTTTAATTATAAATTAATGTCTCTACAAAATACTATTGCACAGACGATCATCGCCCGCGGAACCGGCCTACATACGGGTGTGGAGGTCAATCTCGCCCTGCGTCCGGCGCCGCCCAACACGGGTTATATTTTCATCCGTACCGATCTGGACAATTTTGAGATCCCGGCTTCGGCTGAATATATTTCGCATTGCAGCTACGCTACCACGCTGCTGCGGCGGGGCGTGCTGCTCTCGACCGTGGAGCACCTGCTTTCGGCGCTACGCGGCGCGAATATCGATAATTGCTTTATCGATGTGGACAACCTGGAAATTCCCATCATGGACGGCTCGTCCGAGGATTTTATCGATCTGATCGAACGCGCCGGCATCAGGCAGCAGGATACGAATAAAAGATTTTTTCAAGTGCTCAAGCGGGTGGACGTAGAGCTGGGCGACCGGCGAATGAGCATCGAGCCTTCGGAAACGTTTGAGATCGAATGCGTGATAGATTTTCCGCACCCGATGATCAACCGGCAGAAATATCACTTTGCGCTCGAGAACGGTTCGTTCCGCCGTGAGATCGCTTCGGCGCGGACTTTTGGATTTACCGCCGAGATCGAAATGCTGCGCCAGGCAAATCTGGCGCGCGGCGGCTCGCTCGATAACGCGATCGTGCTGACCGAAGACGGAATGCTGAATGAAACACCGCTGCGTTTTCAGGATGAATTTGTGCGGCACAAAATTTTGGACATTATCGGGGATTTTGCGCTGCTGGGAATGCCGGTGCTGGGAAAAATAACCGCGGAAAAAAGCGGACATTCAGTTCATGCCGGTCTGATGACAAAGCTTCTAAAGACCGAAGGCGCGTGGAAGATAATCGAATAGCTTATTCGTGCTATTCGTGCAATTCGCGGCAAATTCAAAAAACTCTCAAACTCCCGGATCCCACTCGGTTTTAGGGATGACTCCCGCCAACATCAGCGCATTGGTTTCTTCGTAATATCTTATCAGCCAGGTCAATCCGTCGGTGGTTTTCTTCGTCCATTGCATATCATAGATGTGAAACTGGTCGCCGGCTTTATAGACGTCTTTGCTTACGCCGAACATTTTTATCGCCTGCGCCTTTAGATCAAAGGCTTTTTTATAGCGCAGGCTGATCTCATAGACGATGCCTTTGGCCGGGATCTTGGCGGGGTCGATCATCTGCACTTCGACTTCGTAGTCTTCGTTACGCTCGGTCTTTTTTCCGGTCGTGGTCTTATAAATAAATTTAGCGTTGTCTTCTTCCGTCAAGCCGTAGACCTTGAAATTAATACTTTCAATATTGCCTTTAGCAAACGGCAGCGTGGCTTCCAGCCATTCAAAACGGTTGTCGACCTCGGCGTTCTTTAGATCTATCTGCCTGGCAAAGTCAGCGAACGGCATCCCGAGATATACTTTTCCCAGTTCTACCGGGATAAACTGTTTTTGTTTGAGATAGCTGTACTTATTTTTCGTCTGCGCCGGTGAGGCGGCCGCAGCCAAAAGTAAAAACAAGATCAGGATAAATGTTTTCTTCATAGTCACTGTTTTTTTACATCTGCCTTAAACTTAATAGGATCAAAGTGCTGCTTGGCAGCGAGAACGGAGATGATCTTCTCCACGCATTTTTTTATCCCATCCGGATATTTGCCTTCCCTAAAATCGGGGATCATGAGCTCACCGATATTTCTTACTTCTTCATTCGAGAGATCCTTTTGCAAACGGCTATCGATCTGGATGTACCAATTCCTGTCTTTGACGGCGACCACCAGCAGCGCGCCGCCATTTTTCGCGCCTATTTTCCACTCGCGCGCCATTTCCAGGGAATAACCGGATATGTCTTTCCCACCGGTCGTGTCGATCACGGCGATCCCAAGATCTATCTCCGCCTTATCTCGCAGCTCGCGCAAAACACGTTCTGTCTTTTCCTTTTCGCTCTCTGAGAAAATACCGCTAAGGTCGTTGAGAAAACCGGTGGGACGCTGAAATTTCCCCGGCGCGACACCGCTCTTCTCCGGCAGCTTTGACGGTTTACCCGCCGGTTTATCTACCGGTTTATCCGCTGGTTTATCCGCCGGTTTATCCGGGTCTTTTCCGTTTTGAGCAAAAGCGGAAATAGAGATAAACAAGACAAAAGCGAGCAAATATATTTTTGAAAGGTTTTGTACTCTCATCCGGCTATGTATCACTGTCCCAATCCGGGGTGTGAAAGGTGCCATCTTCATCGATCCTCTGATAGGTATGCGCGCCGAAAAGATCACGCTGCGCCTGAATGAGATTGGCCGGCAGCCGCGCCGTATGATACGCATCATAATACGCCAGGCAAGACATCAGGCAGTAGGACGGAAACCCACCCGTAGCTGACACCGCAGCTGCCTCGCGCAGATCGGATAGTTTTTTATTCAAGACGCCCGCAAAATCCGGGTTCAATATCAGATTCGATAAATTCTTATCATCAGCAAAAGCGCGCCGTATATCTTCAAGCAGGGCCGCGCGTATGATGCAGCCCCCGCGCCATATCGTTGCCACGCGGGTAAGGTCGACCCCATAGCCTTTTTCTTCGGAAGCGGTTTTAAGTAACGCCAGGCCTTGCGCGTAGGTCAAAATAAAAGCCGCATAAAGAGCATTTTTCAAACGGTGAATTGTGAACTGTGAATTGTGAATTGACGCATCGCTTGCGGCTTCTGAATTCCGGCTACTCGCTTTCACTCTCTCTGCTTTCATCGCCGAAATTTGCCGCATCGTTACGGCGGAATCGATCGTCGGCACAGGCACGCCGAGGTCCATCGCCGCCTGCGAGGTCCATTTGCCGGTTCCTTTTTGGCCGGCGGTGTCGAGGATCATTTCCACCAGAGGCTTGCCTGTTTTGTCATCGGCCTTTCGCAATACTTTTTCCGTTATCTCAATGAGAAAAGAATTTAATTCGCCCTTGTCCCACTCCGCAAAAACATCGGAGATCTCGCTATAACTCAATCCCAGGCCGCGCTGCATCAGGTCAAAAGTTTCCGCGATAAGCTGCATCAGTCCATACTCGATGCCGTTATGCACCATCTTGACGAAATGCCCCGCGGAACCGCTCCCCACGTGCGCTGCGCAAGGTTCGCCATTCACTTTTGCCGAGACCGATTCAAGAAGCGGCCTGACCCTTTCATACACGACAGGGTCGCCGCCGGCCATTATGCTGGGGCCGTGAAGCGCGCCTTCCTCTCCGCCTGAAACCCCGAGACCCAGGAATTTCAGGCCTTTCGTGAGTAGATATTTCTCGCGGCGTTCCGTGTCGATGAAATGCGAATTACCGCCGTCGATGATCAGATCGTCGGGCGCAAGCAAAGGAATGAGTTCTTCGATCACGCTATCGACGATCGGCCCCGCCGGAACCAGCAGCATGATATTTCGCGGACGGGAAAGCTGCCCGGCGAAGTCTTCCAGGTTTGCCGCGGCGGTTATCTCCAGGCCCGCGCCATCCAGCAGCAGCAATTTCTGCTTTTCCGGGCTGAGATCGTAGCCGACGCATCGATATCCCTTTCCTGCTGTATTCAACAGAAAGTTTCTGCCCATCGTTCCCAGGCCGATCATTCCGAATTGCGCATTATTCATAAGAGGACTCATAAAATGAATTATACCCGCCAAACTTCCGCCTTGCTTAGATCGGCGCGCCATCTTTCGTCGTTTTCTTCAAACGTCCACCATGCCGACAAAATCATTTGCACAAACGCCCATTTTCTCAATTCATCTTCGGCGATTTGTAGGATTTCGGAAAATTGCCGTACGGCGAAATCAAGTTTCGCATGATCGTCCGGCATTCCTTCCAGCCAATTCACGTGATTATTAAGAAAAACTCCTGCATCATAGCCTACGTTTCCAACAAGCCCTTTCGGATCGATTACTAAATAAGGCTCGCGCTCCGCCGACAAAATATTTTCGTGATGAAAATCGCCATGCAACAGATATCTGCGTGTTTTCTTACCGGTCAGCTCATTATAAAAATCCCGCGCTTTTTTAATTTTTTCTGCGGGAAATGCCGTGTTTTCAGCCCGGTGAAATCCGTTGATCCAATTTTCCAGCAAGTGATATTCCCCGTCTTCAGGAATTTCGCGAACGAGCTTTTTCAAAATGCCGGCGGCGATCTTTACAGCTCGCGCGTCATCCCGCAGGCAGAGTTTCCCCAGGCTTTCACCCGGCGTTAATTTTTCCAGCAGCATTGCGTAACGCGTTTGGTCAGCATCCAGCAATCTGACGGCGCCATCGCCGTTGTAAAGCTGCAAGGTTTTGACTTCGTTGAAAAATTCCAGCTCTTCGCCGGGAAAACCGATCTTAAGGACCGCTTTGGAACCATCCGGGCATACACAAGGTGCGACAAAATGATACGACAGATCTTTGAACGGCTTTTCCATTTTCAAAGACCATTTCGCCGCCGTTTCCCGGGCGATCTCAGGCAGTTCTGCCAGCCATTTCTTACCGCTTTCGCCAAACATCCCGGTTATTGTCCGGGTGAATTTTTGCGGCAGATCGAAAGTGTTACGCTCTTGCATTCTTGACGAGTTTAGCTTTCTTGTAGATTCTTAACAAATGAAAACTTTGCTCGAAGCTGTCCGCCCGACGACTTTTATCGAACCGGAAAAACTCGCCCAACATCTCGGCCTCGAGATCACGGTTGCGACTGAAACCTTTCAGCACACGGGAAGTTTTAAATTCCGCGCCGGCTATAATGTCGCGCTAAACGTGCCTAATGACGAGCTTTTTACCGCTTCGTCGGGAAATTTCGGGCAGGGTTTGGCGCGCGCGTGCATGCTGCTGGGCAAAAAATGCACGGTCGTGATGCCGGAGACTTCGGCGCGGGTAAAGATCGACGCGGTGGCTTCCTACGGCGCGACGGTCGATCTCATCAACGTAAATACAATTTCGCGCAATGACCGTATCGCCGAGATCGCCGCGGAAAAAACCGAAGCGTATTTTGCCAGCGCCTATGACGATCCCTGGGTGATCGAAGGCAACGCCAGCCTCGGCGACGAATTGGCAAATTGCGGCCAAGACTTTGACCTGGTGATCGCGCCCATCGGCGGCGGCGGCCTGACCTCAGGGATCATTACCGGCTTGCGGCGCAATGGAAATGAGACGCCCGTCTATGCCGCGGAACCGCTGTTGGGAAACGACGCCGCGCGTTCCCTGCGCGAAGGCCATATTGTCAAAAATGAGCAGGAACCTGCGACCATAGCCGACGGCGCACGCACCCTCAGCATCGGCGAACACAATTGGAAAATTCTCTGGCACGGATTAAAAGACGTGATCGAAGTTTCGGAAGAAAAACTTGTCGAAGCCATGCAGCTTTATTTCACCCTCGCCAATCTCAAGGTCGAACCGACCGGCGCCTTAAGCCTGGGCGCGCTCCTGGAACAGCCGGAAATGTTTGCCGGTAAGAAAATTTGCCTGGTCGTCAGCGGCGGAAATGTCGATGCCGAAGTTTATAAACAAATATTAACCACTTAAAATCGGTAGAAATGAGCATGAGAAACCCACTCTTAATAAGCCTTACCTTTTTGATTTTCCTCTGTGTCATTCCTGCTTATCCGCAGGAGATAGGGGTGCACACCGCGGGGCCGCTGGTCGCGTTAGGAAGATTATACGCTGACCTCGAGGTAGAACCTTCAGGAGTCGAACCGATCGGTACTGATGGTAAATATCTGCTTATAGCGGACGACAAGAATGAAAATCTTTTGGTGGTAAATGCCGCGAACGCCCAGGTGGCAGGATGTGTTGAAATTTCCGAGGATCTGAAAAGCGCCAAGTCTGAAAGTCCCCTCGGCTACAAAGACAAAAATGCTTGCGCCAGGATCCCGCAACATATGCCGTCTCTTAAATGGGAAGGCCTGGCTCTCGATTCCGATGGAACTTACTATGCCATCGACGCTTTTCCAAAATCTTCCGGCATCTACCTCTTCAGTTTTTCATTCGACAAGGCCAAACTTAACCAGGCCAACCCCGCATTCGTGATCGCAAAACCGGCCAGAAAGATCCCTCGCTGGATAACTTTTCCCGCGAATTTTACCGAACCGGTAAATGTGGAAGGACTGGCTATTGTAGAAGGCCCTGTCTTTAGCGATAACTCTCAGCGGGTATTGATCGTCGGCCTGCGCAATAGAAAGACCGACGAAGTTCAGGTTTTTGGGGTCGATGCTAACGATGCGAAAGGCAAAGCCCGCCGTCTTTTTAGATTTAATGCTAAAACGCTGGGCGGCATACCGCTTCATTTGTCGTCGATAGAGTACGTTGACCGGTTGAAAGGATTTGTGATCTTAACTTCTACGGAACAAGACCCTGACAGCAAATTCTATGGAAATGTAATGTGGTTTCTGCCTTTTGATATGCTAAAGCCGTTACAAAACGGCGATAAATTTACCGATGCGGCTCCGCAAAAAGTCTGGACATTCGCTATGAACATGAAAGCCGAAGGAATATGCATTCTTCCGGCCATGGATAATTCACCAGCGTCTCCGCTTTCGGCTGTCATAGTTTATGACAACGACCGGGAGAACGCCCCACTAAAACAACCCAGTTATATTCAAACCATTACTTTGGGAAAAAATTACTGACTAAGCCGCCATTCTTATCTCAATCCCTGACCGATCTGCTGCGTTCCAAAGGCCCCGATGCCGTTTAGCTTGAAGCTGAAAACGTAGCGGTTTTCGCGGCGGACACCGACATTGACGTTGTATGACTGGAAGGCGACCGAGCAGCAATCAAAGGCGTAGCCAATGGTGCCGGTCGCGCTGATGAGCGGCGAGGTTTTAGTCGAGCGTTTATTTTCAAAATCGAAGAAGAGCGATGAGCCGAAGAACCATCCGCGATCGCGGTTGCCGAGGAAAAAGGACGGGCTCCATTGCGAACCGCGCAGCGTGCCCGGCTCTTTGCCGAAGGGGTTATTGAATTGCTGCAGCGACGGGATCAGCGTGACCGCGCGTGTGTAATAAAAGGTCTGAAAAACTTTTACCAGCTTGGTGTCATAGCCGACAGTGAGCGAAATATCGCGCAGTCCGTCGCGCTGCACGCCGAGGTCAAATCTTGTACTGACAAAGATCGTCTTGCGCGGCCGGTAGGTCATATCAAAATTCAGCGGCGACCAGCGGCGCGGAACCCCGCCAAAAGTAAAAGACGTGAGATCGGTTATCGAAGCGATCTCGTTACGCCGGCCCGGATCGAGTGCTCCGCCGAAATAGGGATCGAAGAAATATTTCCCGCGCACGGTAACCGTTAAGATCTCATACGGCTGGATCGAAAGAGGCTTTTCATCAGGCTTCGGATTTTCCCTGCGGCGCGCCCGGGCCTCATCGGTCACGGCCTCAGTATAACGCCGGGTAAAAAAGCGGTTGACGACGCCAAATTCGACTTCGTTGGTGTCGGTGAACGTATCTTCGTAATCGAATCTTATTACCTTGTCGAAATTAGACACGCCTTTTGTCAGGCGATAGGTAACGTAGGGCTCGATGACGTGTCGAAAACGAAAATCGCCGTTGCTTCGGTAAAAGTTCTTGGCCAGCGCCACGGGTTTGAGATCGAGTTCGAATTGAGCATAGGTCCGGAGCAGATCTTTGCCGGTCACCAGACGGTTCGGGTCAAACGAATTTGAATAATAGGTCGTCCGAGCGCCGGCGGTAGCCGTCACTGACATTCCCGCAAAGTGAAACGGCACAGACACTTCCGGGTAGAAATCGAGCCGCTGCCCCAGTGAGGGAGTGTTAACCGGGTCATTCCCGGCCGCCTGCTGATAGGCCGCAAGGCTGTCGACGGATTCACGCCGGCTGACGCCTTCCAGCGCCGTCTTGAACGAAAAATAAACGGGAAATTTCTTAATGAAACTTAGCGGCGTAGGGCGTTTTTCAAAACTGATGCTGGGCAGATTTTTTGTTGAGATACGCACGTTAGGAACCGTGATCACCTGTGAGCGGACCAAAAAATTCAAGGTATAGCTGTCCCAGCTTTTATTGATAAAAAACTGCGAATTTTCTATCGGTGAAATGACCTGCTGGATGCCTTCGGAAAACACCTGGCGAAAGGCGAGGTTGGAATACAACCGCACGTCGATCGCGGCGGTAAAACCGTTGGGAAAATAGTGCACGCCGTTGGCATAGAAAGTCGTACCGCCCTGGTTCGGGTGCGTGGCATCTTCGCCGGGGCCGAGCACGCGATCCTTCACGCCGAAAAATCCGAAATCCAGGTACGAACGAGAATTAGCGCGCGTGCGCACGTCAAAGCCAAAACCATATCCGCGCGAAGAATAAAGATCGGTGCGAAACGTAATATCGGCCGAACGCCCCAATGTTTTGTAATAGGCCGTCGAAAGCCGAAAACCCTTGCTTCCGGAAAATCCGAAAGTCGGCGTAAGAAATCCCGAAGCCCGGTCCTGTTTTTTTATCGGGATCGAAGCATATGGCAGCGGAATTATCGGAATGTCCCTTACGCGAAATTTGGGGCTCTTTAATTTTATCCGGTCGTTGGTCCTGATATTCGCTCTCTTAGCGGTAAAACTCCACTTCGGCACCGCATCTTCGCAAGCCGTAAATTTCCCGTTATATACCACGACTTCGTTCAGCGAGATCCGCTCTACCCGGTCGGCGGTAAAATAAATGATCGTGCCGTCGGCCGTTTGATTCGTAAAGCCGGTGGAATTGATGAAGTAACCCAGCTTCGTATCGTAATTCCATTCCGCCTTGGAGCCGGTGATACGCTGGTCGTCGCCCTGATCGAAAACGACGTTCCCTTCGGCCACCATTTTGCTGGTTGCTTCGTAGATGGTTATCTTGTCCGCCTGCAGGCGATAAATGCCGTAGTGAACGTCAACATTGCCTTCGTGAACGACCACCCGCTTGCCGTCCTCGCCCGTGCCTTCGTGATGATTGGAATAGACCACCACGTCATCGCCGCCGCCTTCGGGCTTGTTCGCGCCGTCTTTTTTGGGCGTGGGCGAAACATTCACGTCCTGCTGGATAGGATTTACATTGGGCGTATCGGTGATCGGGTTTGAAACTTTGCGGTCCACCGGGTTGGTTTCCTGAGCATTTACGGCGGACAAAAACACCACCAGCGTGAGTGCGGAGTAAAACGCGAGGTGTCCTATTAAACGCTTGAAGGTCATCAATTTAACTGCCTGGAATTCCGGTGTTCGAAAAATTTTAACACAGCCGTTTGGGGAAAATGAAACAAGCGTTTCATTTAGTAAATTAATCTGCTATAACCTAAATGAAATATGTCCACGTTACCGATAATTCTCATCGTCGAAGACGAAGAATTGCTGCGCAATATACTCCGGCAGATACTGGAGGACGGCGGGTTCAGCGTGGCCACCGCCAGCAGTGCCGAAGCCGCCCTGGAAATTTTTACGACCGAGGACATCGCGCTGACCCTGACCGATATCCGGATGGCGGGAATGGATGGCCTGGAACTGCTTGACCAGCTTAAAGCGGTCGATAGCGAAGCCCTGGTGATCGTGATGACGGCATATTCCTCGGTAGATTCCGCCATCGCCGCTTTGCGCAAAGGCGCCTACGATTACGTCACCAAACCTTTTGTTAATGAAGATCTGCTGCAAAGGGTCAGAAACGCGCTGCGCCAGCGTGAATTATTCAGGGAAAACCGCGCGCTGCGCCGCGAGCTCGATAAACGCTACAGTTTTTCCGAGATCATCGGCACTTCCGAAGCGCTGCAGAAAGTTTTCCGGCTGGTGGAGAAAGTGGCCACCACTAATGCCAACATTTTGATACAGGGTGAAAGCGGGACCGGCAAGGAACTGGTCGCCCGCGCCATTCACTATCACAGCCCGCGCTCGGACAAATCTTTTCTCGCGGTAAATTGCGGCGCCCTGCCGGAAAGCCTGCTCGAATCGGAACTCTTTGGCCACACTAAAGGCGCTTTTACCGGCGCGGTGGGCGCCAAACCGGGCCTTTTCCGCTCAGCCGAGGGTGGAACCGTGTTTCTGGATGAGATCGGCGAAGTATCGCCCGCTCTGCAGGTGCGGCTTTTGCGCGCGCTGCAGGAGCACGAGGTTACTCCTATCGGCTCGAGCTTGGCCGTAAAATTCGATGCGCGGATCATTGCCGCCACCAACCGCGACCTGGAAAATGAAGTAAAAGAAGCGCGCTTTCGCGAAGACCTTTACTATCGCCTTAACGTGATAGAGATCGGGCTGCCGCCGCTGCGCGACCGCCGAGAAGATATTCCGCTGCTGGCAAAATATTTCGCCTCAAAAGTCGCGCGTGAACAAAAGACCGAAGAAAAAGCCATTTCTACCGAAGCGATGTCCGCGCTGATAAATTACTCGTGGCAAGGCAACGTCCGCGAGCTGCAAAACGCTATCGAGCGCGCTTTTATACTCAGCAGCGACGTAATTGATCTATCGTGCCTGCCCGACCGCATTGCGCAAAATTCCGGGAGCGGCCTGCCGATGCGCGATCCTGAAGGGCTGCGGCCGACGCTGGAAGAAATGGAACGCCGCTATATCAATGAAATAATGAGATCGGCGGATGACGACAAAGCGCAGGCGGCCAACATTCTCGGCATCGATCTTTCGACGCTTTACCGGAAGTTAAAACGATACGACGAAAACGAATCAGGCGGATGAAACCTACTTTAGATGGCTTTGCCTCTAAAGTTATACATGCTATTAAAAAGCTGTTAGCTAACAGCTATTAGCTTATAGCTAAACTTTTCACTTAGTGATCATTTTATTTAAGGAGAAATAATTATGGGACCCCAACACGGATCTTTTTGCTGGAACGAATTAAATACCCGCGATGCGGCGGCTGCCAAACCGTTTTACGCCGAATTGTTCGGCTGGAAATTTAAGGAAAGTAAGGATGGCATGCCTTATACGGAGATCGGCTTATCGGATGACAGGCCTTTTGGCGGCATATTCCAGTTGCCGGACGAGATGGCAAATATTCCGCCGTTCTGGATGGCTTATGTTGCCGTCGACGATGTGGACGCCTCGGCCAAGAAAGTCGCAGAACTCGGCGGAAAGATCCACAAAGAACCGGCCGATATCCCCGGAGTGGGACGTTTTTGTATCATTGCCGATCCGACCGGGGCCGTCATGGCGCTTATCACGATCAATATGAGCCCGGACCATAAATCTTAATAAGACAAGTCAGCCATCCCATTTGTTAGCCACGAATCACAAATAACACGAATTAAGATTTCATTCGTGTTATTTGTGACATTCGTGGCAGAAAAGCCATTTCAAAAACAATATGAACCGGTGCCAAAAGCTGACTCTAAATATTCTGTAACAAAGATTTCAAGTTCCCACCTCAACCCTCTTCTTTCCAACCGCTCGCCAGTCTGATAGAATTTACGTTTTCGGAAAATCCGAAATTCGTAATTATCTATAACTATTTTTTAAGAAGGACCCTATCAAAATGAAAAAAGTCGGAATACTGGTCGGGCGTGAAGTCACTTTTCCCGAATCGATCATTAATGCAATTAACGAAAAAGGCGGCGGTGAGATAACCGCTGAATATGTAACGATCGGCGGCATCCGCCTCGATGAACCGATGCGCTATGACGCCATCATCGACCGCATCTCGCACGAAGTTCCCTATTACCGCGCCACGCTGAAACGCTTTGCGCTGGAAGGCACCTATATTGTCAACAACCCGTTCTGGTGGTCGGCTGACGATAAATTCTTTAACTTTAGCCTGGCGGCCAAGCTCGGCGTGGCGATACCGAAAACGGTTCTGCTGCCCCAGCACGCTTACATCCCGGATATCACGCCGGAATCCTTACGCAACCTGGAATTCCCGATCGATTGGCAGGGCGTAGTTGACTACGTCGGATTTCCCGCGTTCCTGAAGCCTTTTGACGGCGGCGGCTGGAAAAATGTTTCCAAGATCTACTCGCTCGAACAGCTGTGGCATGAATTCAACCAGTCGGGCACGCTTTGCATGACGCTGCAGGAAGGCATCGAGTTCGATCAGTTCGTGCGCTGCTATTGTGTCGGGCAGGAAAAGGTTTTGATCATGCCGTACGATCCGACCAAACCTTATCTTTCAGGAATGCAGTATGTGAACGTCGACGACTATCTCACGCCGGAGCTTCACGCCCGCGTGGAAAAAGACGTGCAGACCATCTGCCGCTCACTGGGATACGATCTGAACACGGTCGAGTTTGCCATTAAGGACGGCATTCCTTACGCGATCGACTTTATGAACCCGGCGCCGGATGCGGAGATAGCTTCGGTAGGGGAATATAACCACAATTGGGTGATCAACGAACTGTCGGATTTTCTGATCAGGAAACTGAGCTCGCCGGCCGATACCACCCCGCACTACCGCTGGGACAGCATGCTTAACCCGCCGGCTGACGCCAAAACGGCTTCGGTGAAAAAGACCGCTTCGACCGCGGACAAGAAAACGAAAACACCGCGTAAATCAACGAAGAAGTAATAGTGATTAATGATTAGTGAAAAGGCATCCGTAGCGGATGCCTTTTACTAATAAACACTCTCGCCTGTTAAACAATGTTGATTTTATCGGCGAAAATTGGTAAGATTCGTCTTGCGGTTGAGCTGCCTAAAATCCCATGAACCCACAACTAAGAACTGCAAAACGAAACATTGAAGATACTTGGCTTTGTCGTAACTGCGAGGAACGAATAATTCCATTCGAAAAAAAGCCGGGCGGAGTAATTGCCGAAGGAATAATATTTTTCATCGGCTTATTCATGCTGCTTTTTATCAGTTTAATATTAGGCGGCATCGTTATGATGGCCGCTTTATTAATTGCGGCAGTGCGAAATTCTAAAACGGTTAAAGTCTGTCCTTCTTGCGAAAGTCAAGACATTATTCCGTCCACTTCCAAAGCAGCGAAAAAGGTTGGGCAAAAGAGTTCCTCTTCAGTTTAGATAACAAAACAACATGACGTAGCTGCCGTTTTTTTTTAAGTGAAAATGAGATGTCAGAGGCCGGAGAAGGACGATAGCTATCGATGAATGGCTTCTGTCGCCCCTTCAGGGCTTAGGGACGAATTTTCGGTTTCTCCACCTTGGGTGGCGTTCGCTTCGCTCACTTACCCAAGGCTATTATCTTTGTCCCCGTTGGGGACTTTAAGAAAATTCAAACTAACCTGCTGCCTATAATTAATTAACCACTAACCGTTCACCATTAATCATTGTCCTCGTCTTCTTCAATCGCGGGAAATCTGTCGGCCAAAACTTTTCCGCCGATCATCAGCCCCATCCAGATCACTACTGCGGCAGCGGTACATGCCCAGCCGATGTTTGAGACGATCTTTTCGCCGGTGAACATTCCGAACATTATCACGGCAAATCCGAAGAGCGAGATGCGCATCGTGATGGCTTTATTGCGCTGTATACCTTCCAGCAAGTTTATGCGCCTGATCTCGATCTCCATATAATCTTCATCATTGTTCAGCCGCATAAAATAATCGATCTCATCCTGCGCCCAATGCTTTAATGCATTGTTTTTAGCGGCGCGTACCGCGGCGGAAAAGTGGTGCACAACGTGGGCCAGCTTTCCTTCGCGCAGCGCGAGTTCGGCCAGGCCTTTGGCGGAACGAAAATTATCGGCGTCCAGATCCAGCGCGCGCATAAAAACATTCCTGGCGCGGTTTTCGTCGGCGTACTGCAGGTAGCTTTCACCCAGCCGGGAAAGAAAATCGGCATTGTCGCTGCCGCGGCGCTCGGCCAGCCGCATAAATGCGTCGGCCTTGTGACGCAATTTTTCATCGCGCTGCAGCCCGGCATAGGAATACAGGCAGCGGGCTGATTCAAACAGCAGCCAGGCGCTGGTCGGATTGAGCACCAGCGCGCGGCGAAAAGCTTCCAGCGCCTGCAGCAGATTGCCGTTCAGACGAAGCTCGTTGGCCACGCGGCGCAGTTCTTCAGCTTTTTCGATTTCCGTATAGGCGGTCTTTTCAGTTTCGATCCTGATTCTTTTTCTCGCGGCACGGTCCTGAAATTCCGTCAAAGAATTTTCCAGCACCTCGTTTGAAGGCAGCCGCAGGTCTTCCGTCCGGCGATTTATTTGTTTGGGGTCTATCAGGTAATCGCGAAGCTCGAGCGAACGGCTGTCGAGTTTATCTTCCGCCAAAAGCGGGAATAAAAAATGCACCAGCGAGCGATAGCCGACGCCTCCGGAAGCGGTAACAAAAGCGGTCCCTTTTCCCTGGATCTGGCTGCGGTAGCGATAAAACACCTCGCCGCCGCGGCGGATAGCGCGCAGGGCCTGCGTCTCAACCCGTTCGATATCGGAAATTTTAACTTGCCTTGCCTGGCGATTGAACCATCCCCAAATGACCGGCACCACCCCGGTACGATACACCTTCTTCCCGTCGAAAACGATGCGGTCAGACCAGGCCAGGATCGGCAGGACAAGCCAGGCGCCGCAAAATACGATCGCGCCCGAAATAAAGAAGTCGAGATAAATAAGAAATCCGGAGAAAAAGGTGAGCAAAAAAAGCGCGGCAAAATAACTGCCGGGCGATACCCGCACATTACATCGTTGGCCGTCTAGTGTAACGGTGTTTTCCGGCCGAGCTTCAAAAACTGATACGGGTTCGCTCTGTTCCATCTTGCAGTTTAATTATAACAGGAAACGTTCAATCGCCCGCCAATTTTTGAAATTGCGGCTTTGTTATTCCGGTTCAGTGGCAGAGGGTTCAGGGGGGAGTTCTTTGGCTTTGTCCGGGGCGATCTTTTCAAGTTTGGTGACGGCCTCGCGCGCGGTGCCGCTCATCGGCAGCGGCTTGCCGTCGGCTGTCTTGGCTTCCCGTCCGGTTTTACCGATGGCGAAGTAGATCTCGGCGGCTTCAGCGGTCTTGCCCTGCTTTTCGTAAATACCAGCCAGCGCAAAATTCACCGTCTCTTTTGAAGGCAGCACCGTGCTCTGTGTCAAAAGCTCGTTGTACATTCCAACAGCTTCATCCAGCTTGCCGTCGGCGGCGGTGGCCTGTGCCAGCGCGAATTTGGCCAGCGCGGCGGTGTCCTTGTCGCTGCTCTTGGCGGCTTCCTGCAATTCGGCCAGGCCGACGGCGCGGTCGAGCTTTAATTTTTCTACCGCCATGAAATATTTAGCGCGGTCGCTAAACGGACTGCCGTATTTGCCGGCCACGTCCTGAAACGCCGCGATCGCGGCTTCCGAACGTTCCTTGTCCGTAGCGTAGGTCTTTTCGGTGTATCCGGCCATCGGCGAGGCAGAGACCATCGCCTGCGAGGTCTCGATAGCTTTACCCAAAGCGGCCTGGGCGGCGCCGTTCTGCCGGCGGCTGTAAGAATAAAAAATGAAAACGACAATGGCGATCGCGATCACGGCCAGCAAGCCGTAAAGGATCGTTCTTCCTTTGCCTTCCAGCCCTTTGCCGAGCTGCTCGACCTGTTTGCCGACGTTTTCCTGAAACGTGTCTCTATAAACTGTTTTTTTCTGCTCTTCAGCCTGTTCGGCTTGTCGTCTTTTTCGTGCCATGATTATTGCAAGATTATATAGTTAATGTGTTCTATTAAGTGTAATTTGTTCTTTCAAAATAAACCAATCTAGCTTTCAGAATGACGGTTGTCAAGCAGGCAAAATACGTAAAATTCCAGCGTTTTACGGTTTATTTGAATCTAAGCTAATTGGTAAGACGGAAAATCCGGAAATTTTCCGGGAACGAATTGATAAAAGTGGTGTCTAATATAACAGTTCGCGTATATCGTGGATGAGCAGTTTTGAGGGTTTGCTGGTCGGGAGAAAAAGGCGGAGTATGTTTTTCCAGAAGTCAATCACATTTGACGGAGAAGAACTAAACCAGGCCGTTTTGGCGGCACGCTCCGATACTGACTCCGCGGCCGATACGGCCGAAACCCCGTTCCTTGAAAAACTTAAAGCCGGCGACCCGTTGGCTTTCGATCAGCTGGTAAATCGCTATTCCGCAGATATTTACGGTCTTTTGGTAAAAATGACTGAAGATCCGGAAGAAGCCAAAGACCTGACCCAGGAAACCTTTTTACGGGCACTGCGCAGTATCGGGAGCTTTCGCGGCGAGGCCGATATCAAAACCTGGCTTTTCCGCATCGCGATCAACGAATCGCGCAACCGCCACCGCTGGTGGAAGCGCCGCCGCCGCGATATGACGGTTTCGCTCGAAGGGGAAAGCAGCGAAGTATTGGGCCTGAATGAAAGAATTGCTTCGCCGACCAGCGAAGACCCCGAAATGGCGGCGATAAATCATGAACGCGGCCAGGCGCTGCAAAAAGCGCTCACGGAATTGCCGCAAAATTACCGGGAAGTGGTGATCTTGCGGGACATAGAAGGATTGACATACGAGGAGATAGCCGGCGCATTACAGACGAATGTCGGCACGGTAAAATCGCGGATCGCCCGCGGACGCGAAGAATTACGGCGAAAACTTAAGGGTATTTGAAAAATTGGCGAATGATTGACCTGCCCCGGTTTCACTTTTGAAAGACTAAAACTCGGTGCCAGAGGGTATCAAAGGTGACGAAACGGTTCAGGCAAAGAGACCAAAAAGGCGTTTTGCAGTTGTTTGAAAAACGACCAGCAACTCAGAAATTGCAGATGCGCTTGGCAGTCGATCGAATGAACTAACGCGTTGTTTCCTGGGAATTAAGTAAGGAACCAGCCGGGGTTGGTCAGTCATTCGCCAAGTGAAAAACATGACCTGTGAAGAATTACAATTTAATCTTTCTTTTTACCTGGAAGACGAACTGACGGCCGATGAACGCACGGCGGTGGAAAGCCACGTCGACGTTTGTCCGCTTTGCCGTATCAAATTGGCCGAATACCAGGAGCTTTCCCGTGAACTAAGAACAGCCGCGGCCCCGGCGATCTCCGATTCACTGGTGCATTCGATCCAAAATACTTTGCGGGTGGAACTGGCGGTGCAGAAAAAACAGCCGGTTCGGTCTCTCAGGGCAAAATTACAGGAATGGCTCGAACCGCGCGTGCTGCCTTACGGTGTAGGGACCTTTGCTTCTCTGACTCTCTTTTCTCTTCTGACGCTGGGAATAATGCTCCCGGCCAGCGACCTTAACGAGCGCGAGCAGACAGTCAGCCGCGCTTCTATTGACGGCGCGACTTTCCGCTATGCGGCGGAAAGATCGGACGTGGCGCAGGAATCGCCCAGCCTGAATCCTAACGGCGCCCTGGTAGCGATGACAGCCGCGATGGCGCACAGCGGCCGAAAAAATAAAGAGATCGTGCTGGTGGCCGATGTTTTCAGTGACGGGCTCGCGCGCATCAGCGAAGTGGTACAGTCTTCGCCGGATGAAAAAACCATGCAGGCCCTGGAAAAAGCAATGGAGCAGGTTCCTGAAACCTCTCCCGCGTTCGTTCCAGCCAGGCTTGACGGGCGTTCGGATGTGGTCCAGATCGTGTTGAAGATCCATGAGGTTGATGTGACATCGCCGGATGCTCGCCCCGTCAGAAAGCCCCGCCTGCGATACAGACAAGCAGCGTCGCTTGATTAACCCATAAAAGCACAACACAGTTACCTCACAGGTCAGGAAGGGTTGCTTGCACCCGCTTCTTGGAATTTTATTTCTCTTACCTTCCTATCAACAAAAGAATTTTAGGCAAAAAAACTAAGCGGGTGCAAG
>DASYKT010000041.1:0-190583 GCA_035995185.1 Pyrinomonadaceae bacterium | reverse complement strand
GCTCGCCCTTTTCCACTTGCGAAACCACCCCCAACTTAAAAGCCAGTCCATAATCTCGCTGCGTTCGCTTAACTCTTTTATTAACTCTCGCTTCCATAAATAAGTCGCCTTTCTGTCAACTCATTTCAGGACGAGACACTTTATTAAGAAAAAAGGGCTGCCGGTCAGAAACCGGCAACCCGTTTAGGATCAATAACTGGCCTTTTTTGCCAAGGTTAAGGCAAATAGCCTTTCGGAACCGGAATGTCGCCATTTAAGCCGAAACCGAATATCGATACGCCCGCGGTCGAACGGAACAGATACCATATTCCGCTGGACGGACGGAAAATAGCCAGGTCGTCCTTGCCGTCACCGTCATAATCGCCCGGAACCGGTATGTCTCCCGACACGCCCCAGGAATTGATGGCAATTCCCGTGGAAGAGCCGACCACATACCAGACGCCGTTGCTGGGACGGAAGACCGCGATGTCATCCTTGCCGTCGCCGTCGTAATCGGCGGGGACTCCCATGTCGCCCGCGACGCCCCAGGAACTGATGATCGGGCTGCCCGGATTAGAACTGGGCGCGATGAACCAGGTAGTGCCGCCGCGGAAAACCGCGAGGTCGGTCTTGCCATCGCCGTCATAATCTCCCGCTACGGGAAGATCGCCGGCCTGGCCAAAGGTGTTGATGGCAAATCCGCCTGCGCTCTTGATGGTGAACCACCCGCCGGAAGACGGACGGTAGACCGTGAAATCGGATTTGCTGTCACCGTCGAAATCGCCGCTGACCGGAGTGTCGCCCGTGGTCCCCCACTGGTTGATCACCACCGAGGAATTAGAGCTCTGGAAAATATAGAAAGTTCCCGGAGCGCCCGGACGATAGATCGCGATATCGGTTTTGCCGTCATTATCGTAATCTCCCGGAATGGGCAGATCGCCGTTAATGCCAAAACTGAGTCCACCGAATCCGGCGGTCGATTGCTGCAGGAACCAGACGCCGTTCGAAGGACGATAGACCGAAATGTCCGACTTGCCGTCGCCGTCGAAATCAGCGCGGGCCTTGTTCGCAATGACCACGGATGTGGTACTAAAATTAGCGTTCGAAATATCGAAGAAGATATTTCCCGTCGCCTGCACCTTGATGCGTGCCGTGCTGCTGGTGACGTTGGGCACGGTGATCGTTTCCGAGCCGTCATTCGCGGTCGCCGATTTCAGCACGGTCGGAAAAGTCTGGCCACCGTCCGAAGAAAAAAGGATATTGACGTTGGCCGCGCTGACCGGGGCCGCCGCCGTATTCGCCACGTCCCAGGTCACGGTCTGCGTCGAATTGCCGGTCCACGAAACACCCGTGTTCGGCGCGGTCACCGCGAACGGTCCCGCCGCACTGGAAACATTGACCGTGGCCGTCGCCGTGTTGACGCCGCCGGTACCCACGCGGTTGTCGCGCGCGATCACCTGAAACGTCATGGTGCGCGTGATTGCGGGCAGCAATTCGCCCGTCAGAAATCCGCCGCTATAGGTCGAGGGCGGAACGTTGGCGTTGTTTAAAATGTACTGCAGCTGCGGGAATGTCCGGCTGCCGCTGGTGGGCAGATAGGGACGCAAAATGGGCCGGGCCCCGGCAGCATCGGTATTGGGAATGGCCGAGGTGGACGCTCCCAGATCGTATTCCTGCCAATCGTAGGTGACGGTGTCTCCGTTAGCGTCGCTGCCGGTGGCCGACAGTGTAAAGGGAGTCTGTTTAGGAATATTAAAGGCCGGGCCGCCCACGACCGATACGGTCGGCGGCGTATTTCCGCTGGCGGTCGTGACGGCGCAGGTATTGCCGCCCCCGCTCTGGGTATAGGCCACGATCTCTTCGATGCTCTTTACATGGAAAGTGTCGATGCTGTGCGGCGCCAGGTCCTGTGCCCCGCAGACACCGGCATAGGCCATGATAGTGATGCCGCTGCCCGGTTCATACGCCGTGCCGGCGTTGCGGTTTCCGCCGCAGCTGGTATTGAAAGTGTGATCGGCGCCAAACTGGTGCCCCATTTCATGCGCGACAAAGTCGATCGCAAAATCGTCGCCGACGGGAAAATCCAATCCCGTTTCGGCCTGGGCTTTAAAGCCTCCTTCGCACGGCACACCCAACGCGGCCAGGCCGCCGCCGCCGGTGCTGAATACATGGCCGATATCGTAATTGGCACTGCCGATCACGCTGTCCAGGGTAGCCTGGTTTTGATCGAGCAAATTGTCCGGGTTGTCATTCGTATAAGGATCGTTGCCCGTGTTGCACGCGACACCGCCGCACATTCTGTCCCCGGCATAAATGACCAGGTTGTTGTTCGCGACGATGTTCATATGAACGGCCAGATCGCGCTCATAGACGCCGTTGACGCGGTTCATGATAAGGACTTCCGCCGCCAGCGCTCCCGCCACCGTGTTGCCGCCGACCGCGGACGTGTATTCGTTGGTCGCCGCCAAGGCCAGGCGGTAGGTGCGCAGCTGCGTGCCGCTGGACACTTCCGGAGCAGCGCTCGAACGCTCTTCGGGCAGGATCTTTTCGTGGCCGACGATATCTCTGATGCCGCTATTTACGAGACAATAATCTCCCTTGCCGCTGCTGCCCGCGCGCTGTAAAGTGCCTTTCGCATGAACGACGTAATTCGCCGTGTCTCCCTTGGCATACGGATCGACGTAAGACGTGCCGCCGGCCGAAATGATCATCGCGTGAAAACCGCTCGGCAGCAGATCGAACCGGCAGGTTGCGGTCGGATCGTCGATCCCCTGCGCGCGGTAAGTTTTAAATTCCGGGTATTGCACTGCCAGGCCGAGTTCCATCACCGGTGATTCTTCGACACTAAAGCGCTGGAAAGTTCCGTCAGGCATCGGCAGTGTCAAAATGGGTTTTGTCTGGCCGGTGAATTCCATCGGCGCGCGATTTAAGATCGCCAGCAAGGCGGTCTTGTTCATTCTGAACGTGCGGTACTCATCGGGAACGATCTGCCGTTCGAGGCCTCTTTGCTGCAGGGCAGCATCGCCGACCTCGCGCCAGACGTTGTCATCCGACATTCTCTTTTGCGCGAAAACAGACGTTATCATCGCTCCTGCTATGATCGTGAGCAGGGCCGATCTAAAAACTCTCTTAATCATGTGTAACTCCTATTCAATTCAAAAAAGTGGGCTTCGCCTGTACTCAGCAAATACAATTGGAGAGAAGATTGCTATTGTAAAAAAGAACGGTCTTACTGTCTGAGCCTCGTATAAAGCGGACGAAATATTATGCCCGCAAAATATTAATAAGTCTATTTGGCAGCGTGGTTGTTTGGGTTCCGCATTTTTAAGGTGACTTTGTAATGAGCGGGTGCAAGCAGTTCTTGTCAGTAGCGCTTGCGTCAGCAAGTGCGTTGCTTGCGGTTGCACGCATCTGCTGACGCAGACGCTACTGACAGCCGACAAGATGCCGGCGCTCCCAAGAAAGCAGTCTTTGATGGTAAACTGCGTGTTTTATGCCTGACGAGATACTGGTAAGCCAGGAAAATTCACCCATACCGCCTCAAACTGCCGCGTTAGCGCCGACCCGGGAAGAGCTTTCGGCGTTAAAGCCTGTCGAGAGGTTGGGATTTTCGCTGACCCATCGGATGAACCAGGGCACGTGGAAGCGCTTTTGGACCTTTTGCCAGCGCCATATCGGTTCGCTCTGGATCTATTTGGCTACTTATAATCTGATGAACGTTTTCGGCATTGAAAATGTCGAAAACAGCGACGTCGAACGACCTCTCTTGCTAGTCGCGAATCACCGTTCGTACTTCGACCTGTACACGGTGTCGAGCGTTCTTTTCCGCCGCACCCGGCGCCCGGTCACACTTTTCTTTCCGGTGCGCGCCAAGTTTTTCTACACGTCGCCGCTGGGCTGGTTCGTAAATCTGGTGATGGGCTGGTGGGCAATGTACCCGCCCTTTTTCTATAAGAACGAGCAGCGTGAATTCGACAAATTTTCGCTGCGCCGCCTGATCCAGCTTTGTTCTATCGCCCCGAGTAACAGCAGAGGAAATGTGATCGGGCTGCATCCAGAAGGCAAACGAAACAAGGATCCAAACCCTTACAGTTTTCTGCCGGCCCAGCCCGGCGTGGGCAAGATCGTGATGGCGGCGCGCCCGCAAGTTATCCCGGTCTTTATCGCCGGACTAGGCAACGATCTGCCGAAACAGATACTGGGCAATTGGACGGGCGGCGAAAAAGTAAGAATGTATTTTGGCGAGCCCGTGGATCTCTCCGAATTTTACGAAAAGCGCGATGCGCTGCGCACTCACAAAGAGATCGCCGATTTTTTAATGGCCAAGATCGCGGAATTAGCAGAAAAGGATAAAGAGCGATCTGCAAAATAGGAGCGCCGAATTTATTCGGCACGAACGCGGCGCGTTCGAAAAACACTCAGCGAAGCTGACAGAGTATAGCTCCGAAGCCACAGTCTTTTTGTGCATTTCGTGTATTTCGTAGTTAACTCCGGCATGCCACAAACCAGCGGTATAAGAACTTAACCACAAAACACACTAAAAACACGAAACTTTTTAATTTGCGGTCGCTGTTTAATTTATAGGCAGGGCCATTTTAATAAAACAAAACTGCAAATTATAATAGAAAAGAATTAATAAAAAGGATCAATTAAAAACAAGGTGGAAAGTTCCTCAGCGGCAGAAAATTTAAACGACTCGCATCCGGCAGTTGAAATGTCATCCAGGCAGCGCTGGTTCGTAGTTATCGGGGTGATGACGGGAATGTTCGTGGCGGCGCTGGAAGCAACGGTCGTCGGCACCGCGATGCCCACGGTGATCGCCTCGCTCGGCGGTTTGAATCACTACAGCTGGGTATTTTCCGCATACATCGTGACCTCGACCGTGACCGTGCCGGTGTGGGGAAAATTGTCCGATCTTTACGGGCGGCGGCTGCTTTACCAGATCGGGATCGGCGTATTTATCCTGGGTTCGATGCTTTCGGGAATGGCGACCTCGATGCCGGAGCTGATAGTTTTTCGCGCGATCCAGGGATTGGGCGCCGGTGCGCTGATACCGCTCGGCATGACCATCATCGGCGACACTTTCACGCTCGAAGAACGCACCCGAATGCAGGCTTTTTTCAGCGGCGTCTGGGGACTGTCGAGCATCATCGGCCCCGTCATCGGCGGTTTTATCACCGACCAGCTTTCCTGGCGCTGGGTCTTTTACATCAATCTTCCCATCGGGATCGTGACCGCGCTGATCATCGGCTTTTCGCTGAAAGAACCGAGGCGCACCAAGAAACCGACGGTCGATTATGCGGGCGCGATACTGCTGATGACGGCGATCAGCCTGCTGATGCTGGCGATGGTCGAAGGCGGCGCTTCCCTGGCGACATTGTTTTCGGCGGAAAATCTTTTACTTATTGCCACGGCCGTTATTTTGCTGGCGGTCTTTTTCTGGGTCGAGAAAAAAGCGCCCGATCCGATCATTCCTTTTGATCTTTTCCGCAACCGCACGGTGGCCGTCGCCGTCGGGGCCGGTTTTCTTTCGGGCGTGGCGATGTTCGGCGCGATCTCTTTTGTGCCTCTTTTTGCTCAAGGGGCGCTGGGTTCGAGCGCGACCCAGGCCGGTTCGCTGCTCACGCCGCTGATGCTCAGCTGGGTTTCTTTTTCCGTCATCGGCGGGCGGCTCATGTTAAAGATCGGCTATCGCTTGTTAACCATTGTGGGCTTTATCGTGCTGGCCCTCGGGTTTGCCCTGCTGGCGATCTACGACCGCGAGATGTCGCAATTTTGGCTTTATTTCGATCTGACCATTATCGGCGCCGGTTTGGGTATGACGATGCTGACGCTGCTGATCGCCGTGCAGCAGGCAGTGGAGCGGTCAAAGCTTGGTATCGCAACTTCGCTGAACCAATTCTCGCGCGCGATCGGCGGCGCCTTTGGCGTGGCGATCATGGGAGCTTTTCTGACCGCCAGCCTGGCGACGCAGCTTCACCAGGCGGCACAAAGCGGCACGGCCGGGCTGACCATCGAGCGCGCGGCGGAACTTGCCTCAAACCCGAATGCCTTGATCGAACCCGCCGCCAAAGCCAGCCTGCCCCCGGAAACGCTGCTCGTTTTGCAGGACGCGATGGCCAGATCGAATCATATAGTCTTTTGGATCGGCGGGGCGTTTTCGCTGCTGGCCTTTTTTGTCGCGTTCCTGCTGCCTAAAAAAGAGCTTGGACGAAAAGGGCGGGATGACGAAGAAGTCGGCGAGAAAATGCTGATGGCCGAACAGACCACGATCAATGCGCGGAACCAGCCGGTTGCTAGTGAGGAATGAGGAAGGAGAAATGCGGAGTGCTGAATGATTGCCTGGCGCTGAAACTTCATTAATCATTTTGCATTCCTCAATTCTGCACTTCGCACTCCGCATTCCTCGTACCTCATTCACATGCTAAACTCTGACTCGATGCCAAGCGATTCAAATCTTCCCCTGGTGATAGTCAATCCCAAATCGGCGGGCGGTTCGACCGAGACGCGCTGGGCAAATATCGCTTCCGATCTGGCGACGCATTTCGGCGCCTACAGTGTCGAATTCACGCGCGGCCCCGGCGACGGTATCCGGCTGGCCGAAGAAGGCGCAAAACAAGGACGAAAATTTATCATAGCTTGCGGCGGCGACGGCACCATCAACGAAGTCGCCAACGGTATTTTGGCGTCCGGAGTTGAAGTCGAACTTGGCGTGCTGCCCAGCGGCACCGGCGGAGATTTTCGCCGCACTTTGGGAATTCCTTCGACCGCCAATGAGGCCGCGCGCGGTTTAAAGAACGGCGAAACCCGCACGATCGACGTCGGCAAAGTTACGTTTTTGGATGAAAAAAAAGAGGAAGCGTCGCGTTACTTTGTGGGCGTATCGTCATTCGGATTGAGCGTGGCAATAATCGAACGCGTCAAAAAACAAAAAGCCCTGGATTGGATACCGCACGACACCTTGCGCGGCAAAGCCGGTTTTGCGCTTTCCACGCTGCAGGAAGTTCTGGACCTGAATTACACCACCGTCCGGGTAAAGCTCGATGACAAGGAAGAGTATCTGCTAAACACCATAAATTTCTGTGTGGCGAACGCGCGTTTTTTCGGCGGCGGAATGAAGATCGCGCCCGACGCTCAGCTTAACGACGGCTTTTTCGATGTGGTGAATATCGGCGACATCAAAACCGCCAAGATACTGCTCAACGCCTGGAAGCTCTACGGCGGTTCGCATCTCAGCCTCGACGAAGTAAAACACACCCACGCCAAACGGGTCGAAATAAAACCTGCCCGGCCCGATCAGGAGATCCATTTCGAAACCGACGGCGAACTGCCCGGCAAACTCCCCGCCACGTATGAGATCCTTCCCCAGGCGCTGAAGATAAGGGTTCCGAAAACCTAAATATGGAGCGCGGGCATCCCTGCCCGCAAAAGCTTGCCAGGGGCAAGCTAATTTTTTTAGCTATACGCATCTATATCAAAACCTTCGGACGCGAGCGTCCGTTGCGGGCAGGATGCCCGCGCTCCATAAATTCCCTGCAAGAAACCCGGCCTGCTTCGTTCTTCGTTCAAATCTTTACAGGAGGAGATCTTTTATGAAGAATATTTATAAGCTGGTTCTGATATCCATTGCCCTGGTGCTGTTTGCCGTGGCGATCTTTGTTTTCCGTCCCGTTTCCAACAAACTGACGCGTATCACCGTGCTTGGCGATTCCCACGCCAAGCTCGCACCGGACGCGGCCGTGGTAACTTTTTCGGTCGTAACTCAAAACAAACAAGCGCTGGCCGCCCAGCAGGAAAATGCTAAAAAGAGCGAGGCCGTTAAAACGGCGGTCGAAGCGGTCACCGGAGACGGCAAGGCCGAGATCAAGACCAGTGATTACAACCTGGCGCCCGAGGAAAATTACAGCGGTGAAAAAATGCCTTCGATCATCGGCTACAGCGTGAAAAACACCGTCACTGTTTCGATCGGCGATATGAACCAGGTCGGGGCCGTGATCGACGCCGCCACCAAAGCCGGCGCCAACAGCGTCGAGGGGATCGCTTTTGTCGTGCGCGAAGACAGCCCGGCGCAAGGCGACGCCCTGGCCATGGCGACCCGCCAGGCGATGGCCAAGGCCGAGGCGATCGCCCGCTCGCTAAACGGACGGATAGTGCGGGTGGTGGAAACGAACGAAGGAGGCGTTCCGACCCAGGGGGCGACGAACGATTATTTTGCCGCGGCCAACAGCGCGATGACCATGGAGGCAAAATCGTCTTATCGCACGCCCGTTCAAGCGGGTTCGCTCAATGTGCGCTCGCAGGTGCTGCTGGTGGTGGAGATCGAAAGCGGACGCGGCTAATGTAAAACTAATTTGGGGGCTAGCTACTTGTTTCTCCCTTACAATTGCGCGAAAATTAGGCTGAAGCAACTCAGCCTTTTTTTCATGCTATTTTTCGTGCTTTTTCATGGAGGGGAAATATGAAGATCGATCGTGTCCTTTTGTCGCTTATTGCGGTGCTGATATTGTGCCCGTTGGCCGCTTTTGGCCAGTTTCCGACGGTTGAAGAACTTACCGAATACGTCAAAACAAATTACACCAAGCGCGAGGTGATGATACCCATGCGCGACGGCGTGAAGCTTTTTACAGCCATCTACGAGCCAAAGGACAAGGCGCAAAAATATCCGATCCTGATGAACCGCACCTGTTACACGGTCAGGCCGTATGGTGAAGACCAATTCAGGGTGGTGCTCGGCCCCAACGAACTGTTTGCCAAAGAAGGTTATATTTTTGTCTACCAAGACGTGCGCGGGCGCTGGATGAGCGAAGGCGAGTTTGAAGACGTTCGCCCGGACATCGACAACAAAACTCCCAAAGACATCGATGAATCTACCGACACCTATGACACGATCGATTGGCTGATCAAAAACGTCGCGAACAATAACGGGCGCGTCGGCACCTACGGTATTTCCTATCCAGGCTTTTACACTTCGGCCGGCGCGATCGATTCGCACCCCGCGCTCAAGGCCGTTTCGCCGCAGGCCCCGGTGTCGGACTGGTTTCACGGCGACGACATACATCACAACGGCGCTTTATTCCTGGCGCAAAATTACTCTTTCTTTGCCAACTTTGGCCAGGCCCGCCCCAAACCGACCTCCGATCCGAAATCCGTCAAGCCTTTTGATTACGGCACCGAAGACGGCTACAAGTACTATCTGGAAATGGGATCGCTGGCAAATTCCGATAACGCCTATCGCAAGCAAGTGGGCGACATCAGATTCTGGAATGAGATGATGGCCCACCCGAATTACGATAAATTCTGGCAGGACCGCAACATTCTTCCCCGGCTAAAAAATATCAAGGCGGCGGTAATGACCGTCGGCGGTTGGTATGACAACGAGGATCTTTACGGCTCGCTTCAAACCTACAAGTACATCGAACAGCAGAATCCCGGAATCTACAATATCCTGGTGGTCGGCCCGTGGTTTCACGGCGGCTGGGAACGCTCAGACGGCGAATGGCTGGGAACGGCTTATTTCGGCGGCAAAATTTCGCGTTACTACCGCGAAAAAGTAGAGCTGCCGTTCTTTAACCACTTCTTAAAAGACAAAGGCGATATCTCAAACTTAAAAGATATCAATTTCTTTGACACCGGCGCGCACAAGTGGGACGGGTATGACAGTTGGAGTTTTACTAACGCGAAAACGCTTTATTTTCAGCCCGGCGGAAAACTTTCCTTTGATATGCCGCCGGCCGATAAAGCCGCGCAGGCGATGCCGGACGAATACGTTTCCGACCCGGCCAAACCGGTGCCCTACACGCAAAAGATCTCGCTCAATTATCCGCGCGATTTTATGACCGAAGACCAGCGCTTTGCGGCTTCGAGGCCCGACGTGCTGGTTTATCAGACCGAGCCTCTGGCGGCGGACATCACCGTGACCGGCGACATCACCCCGGTGCTTTATGTTTCTACCACCGGCACCGACGCGGATTACGTGGTCAAGCTGATCGATGTTTTTCCAGACGATTACAAATATCCGGAAACCGGTAAAACGGATGCCGATGGAGACCCGGAAAGAATGAAACCGCCGATGGATTCGGCATTCTCGGTTTTTAAACCGGGCGGTTATCAGATGCTGCTGCGCGGCGAGCCTTTCCGCGCGCGTTTTCGCAACAGTTTTGAAAAGCCCGAACCGATGACGCCCAACCAGATCACCAGGATCGAATTTACGATGCCGGCCGTTTCGCATACTTTTAAAAAAGGACATCGTATAATGGTGCAGATACAAAGCACCTGGTTTCCGCTGGTCGACCGCAACCCGCAAAAATACATGCCGAATATTTTCGATGCGCAGGACGGCGACTTTATCAAAGCGACCCAGCGAGTTTATGTTTCGGGCGCAAACCCATCACGGTTGAAACTGATGGTGGCAAAATAATGGAGGACTGTTAATGCCTGCTTTAACTGTACTGATAGGACTGATGCTCGTGCTCACGGGCCTGGGCGGATATGGCTATGCCGTCGCCACCAAAGGGCCGGACGGCCATGCCAGCCCGACCGCGCTGATACCGGCCGCCATCGGGCTGCTGATCCTGCTTTGCGGCATACTCGCAATTTTCAAAGAGAGCCTGCGCAAACATCTGATGCACGCCGCTTTGGTCATCGCGCTGCTCGGAGCTATCGCGTCCGCCGCCACGATATCGTTTACGGCGACCGCCGCGACGGCGTCCAAATCTATCACGGCGGTGCTTTGTTTAGCGCTGGTCCTATTCGGCATCAAATCGTTCATTAACGCGCGGCGCGAGCGGGTGGACATAACTTAATGCCGACCACCCTGACACAGGTCGAAGACACGGAGCGCGGCAAGACCATTTTGCACGTCGAAGGCTCGATGACGCTGGATGATGCCGTGCTGCTGGAAAAGATCGCGCTCGACATGCGCAATAGTTTGGGCAAAAACATCACCCTCGACCTGGCCGATCTGAATTTTCTCGATAGCGAAAGCGCCCCGATAATCAAGCGGCTCGAACGCGAGCACGGGTTTGAGCTGGAAGGGCTGGAGATATTTCTGCAGAAAGCCGTTGATGAGACCGAAGGCAAAAGGCATGACCACAACCTATAAAATTTCCGGGCTTTGCGATCTCGTAAGCGGCGAACTAGTCGGAAGTGACGCGGAAATATCAGGCGTTGCCGATCTGGAAACCGCCGCCGAAGGACAAATAACTTTTGTCGAAAAACCTGCTGAAGAAAAATTTGCCGCGCTTATCGAACTCACCCACGCTTCGTGTCTGATCGTCCCGTCGGATGCAAAGATCGAAACATCTATCCCACTGCTGCACGTCAAAAATCCTAAACTCGCTTTTGCGCAGATCGCGAAAATTTTACATCCGCCGAAACAACGCCAGCCGGAAATTCACGCGTCGGCCGTGATCGCGGAAAGCGCAAAGCTTGGCAAAGATGTTTTTATCGGTGCGTTCGTCTGCGTCGGCGAAAATTCCGAGGTGGGCGACGGCACTCAGCTTCGCGCCGGTGCGAAGATCGGAGATAACGTTAAGGTCGGTAAAAACTGCGTGCTCGATCCGAATGTTTTTGTCGAGGACAATTGCACCCTGGGCGACAATGTCATTTTGCACAGCGGCGTGGTGATCGGGACCGATGGTTTTGGTTTTGTCCGCGGCCCGGCCAAAGATAGTTGCTATGTGAAATTCCCGCAGATCGGAACGGTGGTTATCGAAGACGATGTGGAGATCGGCGCTAACTCCTGCGTCGACCGCGGCGCGCTCGGCGAAACTCGGATAGGCCGTGGGACGAAACTCGACAACCTGGTGCAGATCGCGCACAACGTGCAGATCGGCGAGCGCGTGGTGATCGCCGCGCAAACGGGAATTTCCGGCAGCACCGTTATCGAATCCGACGCGGTGATCGGCGGCCAGGTAGGAATGGGCGATCACGCGCGCGTGCTGAGCGGCGCGGTCATCGGTTCGCAAGCCGGTGTGCTGCCGGGCAAGATCGTGCGCGCCGGCGTCTGGTGGGGCACGCCCGTGCAGCCGCTGGAAGATTACAAACGCCAGAATGCGCACGTTAAAGGTTTGGGGCGGTTGAAAGAAGAAGTAAAAGAATTAAAAAAGAAGCTTGAAGAAAAAACCAAAAGCTGATCCATAAACTCCCTCCTTACAAAGGAGGGATGGCGCGCGCAGCGTGACGGGGTGGTTCTTTCATACATTGCCACTAGCTTTAGCTAGTGGTTTCCTGAGAAGTTATCGGCCTGTGGCTTTAGCCAAACTCTTATAATTAAATTGGGCTAAAGCCCAAACTAATTTGTTCTTCTTTGGCCCACTAGCTAAAGCTAGTGGCAATTTAAAGAATCGAAACCATTGAAAGCCAATGCCTTCAATCTATCTTAAACCCGGAAATCTTATTTCTATTCTCCTCACGATACTTCTGTTCTGTTCCTTCGCTTATTCCCAAAACAAAACATCCGGTTACGCCGACATCGGCGGCGCCAAACTGTATTTTGAAATGGCGGGTAAGGGTAAGACCGTTGTTCTGATCCACGGCGGGTTGGCCGACAGCCGTTTGTGGGACGATCAGTTTGCCGAATTTGCCAAACATTACCGGGTCGTTCGATACGATCTGCGCGGTTTTGGCAAGTCAGATTTTCCGACGAAAGACTTTTCGCATACGGGCGACCTGTATTCTCTTTTGAAATATTTGGGGATCGCCAAAACTTCCCTGGTCGGCCTTTCGCTCGGCGGAGCGATCGCGGCGGACTTTACCGTCGCACACCCGGAAATGGTCGAGAAATTGGTACTTACCTCGTCGGGATTGCGCGGTGACAAGTCGCCCAGGAATGAACAGTCGATCGCGGTTTATAAGATGGCCGAAACCGAGGGGCGCGATAAAGCCGTGGCCATGTGGGCGGACCACCCTTTTTTTGCCAGCGGAAAAAATGATCGCGAATATGCGCGCCGGACCAGGGAAATGTTGACAGACAATTACAAATATTGGGGCCCGACGCCGGAGCCGATCCCGCTGGTTTGGGACAAATATCTGACGATCGACCGGCTTGCGGAGATAAAAATCCCTGTGCTGATAGTGGCCGGCGACAAGGACGCGCAGCAGATCGTCTCCATCGCGGAAACCTTACGCGCCGGTATCAAAAATGCGGAAAAAGTGATAATTCCCGGCGTCAGCCACCACCTGAATATGGAAAAACCGCGCGAATACAACAAGCTGGTCCTGGCATTTTTGAAGAAGCCTGTTTAGAGTTCGTATCGCGTAGAGAACTACGCCGTCCACGCTACTGATAGAAGAGAGAACCACCCCGTCGCGGAAGCCGCGCCACCCCTCCTTCGTAAGGAGGGGAGTTTTAAGAACCGGTCGCTACGGCTCGCGGTTCTGACAAGACGCATCGGCTAACGCTGACGCTACTGACCAGAAAGAAGGGTGTATAATTAGCTAACAGCTTTTTTATTGCCTTATTTACAAGGGGGGTTATGAAGATCACAAAATACATCCATTCCTGCCTGCTGCTGGAAACCGGCGGCGAAAAGATACTTTTTGATCCCGGTAAATTCTCATTTATTGAAGGCAAGGTCAGGCCCGAACAATTTCTCGATCTTCACGCCGTAGTTCTGACGCATTATCATCCCGATCACGTGGATGAGCGGTCGCTGGAAACGATCATAGATAATAACCCCGGGATCGAGGTCCTGGTAAATTCAGAGATCCACGCAAAGCTGGCGGAAAAAGATATCGATACGCGCATCTTTGAAAGCGGGACGATCACTTTTAGCGGGTTTAAGATCGAGGCCGTAAATGCGCCGCACGAAAAGCTGCTGGCCGATTCCATTCCGCAAAATATCGCCTATGTCGTGAATGATATTTTTATTCACCCCGGCGATTCACTGTCGGAAAATCTCTATTCACGCAAAGGCACGCAGGTGCTGGCGCTGCCGCTGATGGCGCCCTGGGCGACGGAGCTTCAGATCTTTGATTTTGCCGTCAGAATGACGCCGGAAATGGTCGTGCCGATCCACGATGGCTTTGCCAAAGATTTCTTTTTAGAATCGCGCTATCAGAATTTTGAAAAATTTCTGGCGGACCGCGGCATTAAATTCCGCCCGATGGCGAAACCCGGCGATTCCATTTCCGTATAAATGGAATATAATTTGGTTATTAAGCAGGAGAAATCATGAAATCAAACAAATTCGATCGTCGTTCATTTTTGGCTTTGGGTGGCAGTGCGGTGGCGGCTTCTTTTTTGGCTGCGAAAGCTGCGAGCGCTCCGATGTTGAATTTTCAAACGGCGCCGCCGTTTATGCTGATGAAACTTCCCTACGCCGACGGCGCGCTGGCGCCGGTCATCTCGTCAAACACGATGGGTTTTCATTACGGCAAACACCACAAAGGCTACGTCGACAAGCTGAACGAATTGACGAAGGACACCGAGTTTGCGGCCAAGGGGCTGCCGGCGATAATCAAACAAACTGCCGGGGACAAAACCAAGACCGCTATCTACAATAACGCCGCGCAGATCTGGAATCATGATTTTTATTGGCACAGTCTGAAACCGAATGGCGGCGGAAAGCCCACCGGAAAACTGGCGCAAAAGATCGACGAGGCTTTTGGCACTTTTGATAAATTCAAAAAAGAATTTTCCGATACGGCCGTTTCGCAATTCGGCACGGGATGGGGCTGGCTGGTGGCGGACCCGGCCGGCAAGCTAAAGATCGTGAAAACCGGCGACGCCGATGCGCCGTTCATTGACGGATTAAAACCGCTGCTCACTATCGATGTCTGGGAACACGCTTACTACCTGGACTACCAAAACCGCCGCGCGGATTACGTCAATGCAGTGATCGACAAACTGCTGAACTGGGATTTTGCGGCGGAGAATTTGGCGAAGTAAGTGCGCAGATTAACCTTTTGACACCCTTGCTTACGCGCGGGTTTCTGCCCCGGAAAGAAATCTCAGCACCGCATCGGCCGCGCGCTCGGAAGCGCCGCCTTGGCCCAGAGTTTCGGCCACTTCCTTTAATCTCTTTCGCATCCCGGCGTTACTTTCGGGCTCAAGTAAACTCAATAATTCTTTGCTCAGAATTTCGGGCGTAAAGTCGTCCTGGATCAATTCAACCGCCAATCTTTCCTGCGCGATAAGATTTATCAAACCGAAATGCGGCACGTCTATCAGCGGCCGGAGCGTTTTGTAATTAAAGCCCGAAGTTTTATAAACGATGACCATCGGGGTGCCGATGATCGCGGTTTCAAGCGTAGCCGTGCCGCTGGTTACCACGGCAACATCCGCCGCTGCCAATGCTTCGAGCGTCTCTGAGTGCACGGTCAGAATATTTTCCGGCAAGCTGATGTTTTTTGTTTTTAGCCCGGCAATTATTTTCGCAACTTCGCTTTCGTTTCGGCTACCCGCCAAGGCAACCACGAATTGCGCGCCCGGAATATTTCTCTCTATTATCCCGGCGGTTTCCAGCAGCCCGGGAAGAATTCGCACCAACTCTTTATGGCGGCTACCGGGCAAAAGCGCGACGATCGGACGGCCTTCGTCCAGCTGATGCTCGCGGCAAAATTCGGCTTTGCTTTTTTTTGCTTTTACTTCACCGGCCAGAGGGTTCCCGACGTACTCTACGTGCCCGATGCCTATCCCGGCGTACCAATCCTTTTCAAAAGGCAGGATCGCCAAAAGCAGATCCACATATTTTCGAATTATCTGGGCGCGATACCTGCGCCACGCCCAAAGCTGGGGGCTGATGTAATAGATCACGTTTAATCCGGCTTTTTTTAGCGAACGCGCGAGACGAAGATTAAAATCGGGAAAATCGACCAGGACCACGGCATCGGGTTTTCTTTGTACAGCGGCTTCTTTCAGCTTGCGAAAGGTCTGCCAGAACATCGGCAGCGCGCGTGTGATCTCAGGTATTCCGACAATGGAAAGATCGTCCGCCCTGATGACGGCTTCCACGCCGGCTTCGCGCATTTTCTGTCCCGCCGAGCCGAAAAAATGAAACCGTGTCTGCGGCAATTTTTCGCGGAGCGCATTTACCAGCGCGGCCGCATGCGCATCGCCCGAAGGCTCGCCGGCTACGATCATTAAACTAACGCTTTTCTCCATGGGCGGGATAATGATAACAAAAATGCAGGGAATTTGCGGATTCCCTGCATTTAGTACTGTACCGGCCTTAACGCCTGGTTTAGAGAATAAATATTCGCGGAGCCGTATCGTCTAACCGGCTTCGTCCGATGACATTCAGGACCTGAGTAACGGTCACCACTACCGGCGAATCTCCCAGGCCAAGAACTTCATTTCCGAGGGTAAAATCAACGTAATAGACCCCGGGCTCTTCGCTCAGAGTCGCGTTGGTCAGGACCGCGGCATTGCCAATTCTCGTCTTGTCTTTAAGACGTATCTGGAAAGATTCCGCGGCCAAACCTTCGATCCCCGTCATATAAAGCCTGATCCGGCTATCGACAAAGAGGCCGCCTTTTATTCTCACCGTCCGGACCACAAAAGGTTCCCGGGTATGAACGCGGTTAGTGACATTTTCAGCCCGCGCTCGCCCTCCCGGCGCACCAGGGAACGTCGTCAGGTCGGTCGTGAAAACATCGGGCTGAGTGATCGCAAAATTTACCTTGCCCGTCAGTATCAAGCCGTTATTATTGATGATCAGCTGATGGTCACCGGCGACAACGCCGCGCGGCGCCACAAACAATACCTTTTTGCGGTTGATGGACATCAATCCACAGGCCGCTCCGTCAACCGATACGGACACGCCATTTAGTTCGATCGGCAGCGCGGGCGTGCGCGTGAAATTGTTGCCCGTAGCCGTCGCGGGCGTGAACGCTCTCGAGATACCGGAAGTTATATTTACTTCGGCCAGCATACCTTTGGATATGCCCTGTACCGCGGTCGGCGTTACCGGTGTCGGGGTCGGTGTAGGACTCGGCGTCGGGGTCGGACTGGCGGTCGGTGTCGGAGTCGGGGTCGCCGTGGGCGACACGGTCGGAGTCGGCGACGGTGTCGGCACCGGGTCATTGGAAACTATCCTCGAACTGGCGCCGGTCAGAAAACTATAGGTCGCCGGTGTGTGCCCGTTCACATTAGGAACGAATAAATAATAAACCTCGGTGCTCAGATCGGGATTTCCCGTTCCTAGTTCGGCCAGGCCAAGATTAAAAGCGATCCGGTTGTGCGTGTCGCTGGGTATCGGCTGGGAAGAAGGCAGAAACTGCGTTTCGGGAAACTTGGACACCCTCGTAAAGGTCGCCGATGCCGCCGGAAGATCGATAGGATAAGAGAAGAACTGCACCGGCCTGTTCGGGAGGTTATTTAACCCCTGCGTCGAGTCGGTGGGTACTGTCCCATCCGGTTTAAAATTCAGCCGCGAAGCAAATAATATCGTGTGCGGAATACCGGCACCGTCATAGTCGGTAAAAGACGGGGCCCGGATCACATCACCACCGTTCGCTCCCGAATCGTCGGCACCTCGCGGGCCGATCAGCCGGAAGGCATTTGTGGCGGCAGCAGTATCGTAAAGATAAGTCCCGTTCGAACTTTGGTTCCCCGCTGTGCCGATATAATCGGCAATAGATTCAAAGACCAGGTATTTCCCGGTCCGGCTGAGTCTTTTGCCCGGCGAAAAAGTATTGGATATGGTGTCAAAAGTGGCCCGGGTAGATTGCGTGACTTGTTTTCTGGTACCGGCGGGATTTCCCGAAACGTCGATATCGGTAAAAAAGACCTCTCCGTTGGCATCGGGATTCGCGCCGCCGGTCATTGTTCTGACCGGGTTATCTCCGTTGCCGTAAAAAGCGATGTGCTGGCCGTCTCCCGAAATCGAAGGGTTTTCGTTAAAGATCGGGATCACCGCCGGGGTGCCGGTCGGCTGCGGCACAGTGACCCTGCGCGGCGTTTGCGTTACCTGAGAGCAGGTGCCCGCCCCGGAAGGTAGAACGTCCGGCGTACAAGTGCTCCCGCCCGTGCGGACGTAGGTATAGATCTCGGTATTGTCGTCGTTGGGAAAAGAATTACCGCCGCGGACGATGTCCCGGTTAGAGACAAACGATATTACGTTGCCGTCGTCGCTGATACTGGTTTCGCGATTATCCCACGGGACGAAGGGTGAAGCGGTGGTAGAACCGGGCAGCACGCTTCTGCTCGGCAGCGTGTTGGTTACCAGGGTAAAAGTTCCGGTGCTGAGATCGGTAAACGGCACATCCAATCCCAGGGTCAGATCGACAGCGGAAACCGCGGGCACGTGGTATAGCCAGATCTCCGTGTTTCCATCCAGGGTCAGCGGATTGTCACCGTTGCTGGCGGTAAATGCGTTGCCGTCAAAATTTCCCGGGTTTGTCGCATTAACGGTGGTCGGCGTCGAGGTAGTGGCGTTGGAAGCAAAAACTATCCATTGGCCATCCGAACTCAGGATGGATTCGACATTGACCATGTCGACCTTGATGTTGTCGAACGTCGGAGGTTTCGTATTGTCCGTCAATACGCTTTTGGTATTGGTGATCTGAAAGATACGGCGCTGGCCGTAATCGTATAGAAATAGTTCGTTGTTTCCGTCGGCATTGTTGCGGTTGGAAAGCTCGGTAGCCAGGTCTCCGTTGGATTGGAAAAGAACCAATCGCCCGTCTCCGCTGATACTGCGCACCACGCAGGTCACGTTGGCCGAGGTCACTTGTCCGATAAAAACTTCCACTTGTGCGAAAGCGGAAAAAAGGCCACCCGCTGCCATGATAAATAAAACTGATATAAAAAGCCGAAAGGAAAACTTCACGCAAACTCCTCCATAATAAAGCGCTTCCCTGTGGAAATTGTTTATTTGATTATAATAATAGGTATCCCAAATAACTAATCACAAAACATTGCATTTTAAGCGTTTGTAGACAGTTCTGCAAGCAGTGCGCCTTTTGTAAATATAACTAACCTTGTTGAACTGAACCTTAGATGCAGCATTCGCTCTTGCAGGTTGGCTTTACAGAGGCCACTTAAGCCCTATCTTTATCTCCTTTTTGAATAATGTGTCATTAATACACAAGCCCTCTTCAGTAAGAGTATTCTCGCGTAAAAAAAGGCCTGATTATAGTACGAATTTAACCGTTGTCGAGCTTTTTAAGGTGTCTTGCGAAACCGTTATCAATGGTTTATGCTGTCAATGAAAGGTACTTATTAAACCGATAAAAATTGTTTATCACACACTTTTTACTCCACATTTATATATCGTAAGGAGAAGTTTATTTTATGAGCGTTAAAGACGTCAGCCCTTTGCGGATAGCTCCGTCCGTCTGGAAAAATGGCGAGTTTATTAAATGGGACGATGCCCGGGTGCACGTGATGACCCACGCAATACATTATGGATCGAGCGTATTTGAAGGAATTCGCTGTTACGAAACGGAACGCGGGCCCGCGGTTTATCGCCTGAACGAACATATGCAGCGCCTGCTGAATTCCGCCAAGATCTACCGCATGGAAACGACATTGACGGTTGATCAGCTCTGCGAAGCGGCGGTCGGCATCGTCCGCAGCAGCGAACTGGAAGCGTGCTATATCCGCCCGATAATTTTTCGAGGCCTGGATGAATCAAAACCGGCTTTTGGCGTAAACCCGTTCCCGAATCCGCTGGATTGTTACATTGCCGCCTGGGATTGGGGGAAATATCTCGGCGAAGAAGCTTTGGAAGCCGGTGTGGACGCCTGTATCTCGAGCTGGACGCGCATCACGTCAAATTCTCTGCCGGCGATGGCCAAGGCCGGCGCGAATTATATGAATTCGCAGCTGATAAAAATGGAAGCCCTTCTCAACGGGTTTTCCGAAGGCATTGCGCTCGACGATCGCGGTTACGTTTCCGAAGGATCGGGAGAAAATTTGTTCATGGTCTCGGGAGGCAAGCTTTTTACTCCGCCGCTGGCTTCTTCGGTTCTGCCCGGCATCACCCGCGATAGCGTGCTCGAGATAGCTAAAGAGATGGGATACGAAATGGTCGAAGGCGCGATGCAGCGCGCGGCGCTCTACCTGGCGGACGAACTTTTCTTTACCGGCACCGCGGCAGAGATCACCCCGATACGCTCGGTCGATCGCATCACGGTCGGCTCAGGCAAACGCGGCCCGATCACAAAAGTTATTCAGGACGCGTTCTTCGGGATCACTTCAGGCAAACGCCCCGCGCCGAATAACGCCCCCTGGCTGACTTATGTCAAAGGCGCTTCGGCCAGCGCATCGAATGCGGAAACGATGTAATTTTCTTTTAATGAGAAAGAATGAAGGCAAGGTTTAGTGACCTTGCCTTTTTTATTTGTCTGTTTGCCTTTAAAGTCCGGTCAATAGCTTTTTAAAGAGCGGACCTACGGCAAAACTATTTAGATTTTTCAGTGAAATAAAACTCTGCTTCCGTACTCGTCAAAACCATCAGTGACCATGTGCCGAATATGACTCCGACCGGGAAGCAGGGAGAGACCGGCAGAAGAGCTAAAATTGCAGCCGCCATTGCCAGCTTCCGGTTCTTACCTCTCCTCATTCGCAATGCTCCAAAAATGATCAACGATCCCAAGGGTATGCTTAATGCATATGCCGCGAAAATTACCCGGAGAAAAACTCTCTCGAGCCCGCTTTCGAATTCCGGCGATCCACCCGTCAAACCGGCAATTTGGAGTATGTTTGGGACGGTAATTAGAGCTCCCAAAGCGAGTTCTAATATCCCGACGATCATTAAACCCGTCGCCGGCGTCTTTAGTTTGTCTTGCACCGATCTATCCATATCAGAGTCTATTGCCAATTCTGCGGCGGATTGGGCGGATTAGCTGACGGGTTATAACCGCTCTCGAAGTACGCTTTGACTTCCGGATTCCTTAAAACGACCAGCGCCCAGATACCAAAGATCATTCCCAGCGGAAACGAGCAGCACGTGATGGGAATAATAGAAAGCACGGCGGCCGTCATCGATAACCCGCGGCTTTGGCCTTTCATCATCTTGACGGCGCCATAAATTATGATCGGCGCCAGGATCACGCTCAGGATGCCGCCGCCGTAACCCAGCCCCGTGCCGATAAAGTAGCCGAGTTTTTCCGCGTCGTCCCTTATCCGCGGTTCTTTGCCGAGGACGCCGGCCAGGCGCGCCAGGCCGGAAAGGATGGTCAGTGCGCCTATCGCAAGGTCGAGTATGGCGGTCACTAAAAGCCCGATCGCCGGGGCTTTTAATCGCTTTAAGACATCATTCATATTTTTAACATCCTCCTGCGTAATAGATCCAGGGCCGTTTGCGAACTGCGCCAGCGGATCAAAAACCTGTCGCCCGGCATGATCAGCCGCAAGGTCTTCACCCCGGTTTCATCGGCGCAGCCGATAAATACCAACCCGACGGGTTTTTCTTCGGTCCCGCCATCGGGCCCGGCGATCCCGGTGACCGAGATGCCGTAATCCGTTCCGGCGCGTTCGCGGATGCCGCGGGCCATTGCCTCGGCGGTTTCCGCGCTGACCGCGCCGTGTCGGTCTAATACTTCCGTCGGAACTTTTAACGTGCGGATCTTGGCTTCGTTCGAATAAGTGACCGCGCCTTCGATAAAGTAAGCGGACGAACCGGGTACATCGGTCAATCTTTCCGCGATCAATCCACCGGTGCAGCTTTCCGCCAGCGCCACCGTTTTTCCCGCCGTCTTGAGCATGCGCCCGACAACCTGTTCCAAACTCTCGCCGCTTTCCGAGTAAAGCGCGATGCCGAGTTTCTCTCTCATCTTCACGGTCAATTCCGCCAGCATTTTTTCGCACTCATCCGCAGACTCGCTCTTGGCGGCCAGGTGCACTTCGATCTCGCTTTTATTAAAGAGGATCGTGGTCCGGACGCTGGCGTATTCTTTATAGATCGGAGAGATCAATTCATCGACCGCCGATTCGCCCATGCCCGAAACTTTTAGCACCCGGCGCCTGACCTTTACCTTGCCCGCTCTTTCCAGAATTCGCGGCAGCACGTGGTTTTCAAACATCGGCTTCATCTCGCGCGGCGGCCCGGGCAATACGGCCAGGCCTTTCCCACCAATCGCTAGGTACATTCCCGGCGCGCTGCCATTGGGATTTTCCAGCACTTCGCCTCCATCGATAACAAACGCCTGCCGCTTGTTCGTCTCGGGCATTTCGCGGCCCCAGTGCAGAAAGCGTTTTTTTATCTCTTCCAGCACGGCTTCGTCGAGGACCAATTCGCGGTCGACCGCGCGGGCCGCCACCTGCCGGGTCACGTCGTCTTCGGTGGGCCCGAGGCCGCCGGTGCTGATGACCAGGTCGGATTCTTCGAGCGCGGCGCGAAAGCATTTTTCCAGGCGCTCTTCATCGTCGCCGATGATCGATTTGGCGCTTACTTCGATCCCGATCTCGTTGAGTTTTTCGGTAAGCCAGAGGCTATTGGTGTCGGTGCGGTCAGGCGTGAGAAGCTCTGAACCGACGGCGATGATCTCAGCTTTCAGCATAGCGGTAAGTTTACAGTTCAAAGTTCAAAAGTTCAAAGTTTAAGAATTCACGTGTCCGATCATTGAACCGCAAATAAAGTTTGAACTTTGAACCTTGAACTCTGAACTTTGATTTACCGGTCGTAAATATCTTTGAGGACTTCGGAGATGGATTTTCGATCGGTGCGTTCTTTTTTAAATGCCTGCGGGTCGTCACCTTCATCATGCCCATTATTTTCAAAAAGGCTTTTCACGCCGTTATTGGAAGCATGCTCAAAGACGGCGGTGTTCTGGTTATTCGAGTGCCCGGCATCTACGATCGAAGCCGTCAGGTCCAGGAACGACTGGTCGTCCCTGGCTTTCTCGCTGAGCATGCCGATCTTGCCTTCTTTTACGGCGAGGGCTTTTTTCCGGCTGTCTTCCAGCAAGACGCCGGCGCGATTTCGACGGGCGCGTTCCAGGGCGCGGACAGCCGCCGACGTTTGCGGGGCTTCGGCGGGTTCGCGTTCGATCTTGCGCAATATCTTTACGTAGGATTTTAATTCGGGCGAGGCGATCAGGCGATGCTTTTCATCGATCTGCTCGTTTTCCTGCACGTTGCTCAGGAACTGGACCGCGGCTTCATAATTTCCGAGTTTGTGATGCAGCGCGCCCAGCGTGAAAAGCATCAGCGGCGGCGGATCGGGCATCGTGTTCAATATGCGCTCACCCGAATGCAGGATCTCCTGCATTTCAAAGCCGAACCAGCGCTTTTCATCGTCGCGCAGCATTTCGTTGGCAGCCAGGTAAAATTCAAAGATGCCGCGGACCTCATTTCGCTGCGGCTGTGAAAAAGCTTTCCAGACAAAAAAGACAAAGACGCCGAAAAACGCCAGCAGGTAAACGGGAAAATTGACGGACAACAGGATGCCTATGATGACGATGAGCGCCATCGCATATACGCCTTTTTCCTTTACCAGCGTGTTTATTCTTTTTTGCAGGTCATCCTTCACTGGCGCCGTTTTGTTCCTCTGCCGTCTGTGCTGTCGTCTGGTCTGCCGTGTGCTCTTTCGGACGTTTTGCCTCTTCGGCGGCCTTGTCCATCTGTTTTCCGAAGCCGGCCATCACTCCCATGATCTGATCGCCGATGGTAAACGGAAGGTTTAAGACATAGGCAAATGTTTCGCCCAGGGTGATGGCCTCAAGCTGCATCAGCTCGCCGACCTTTTGATTAAGCGGAAGATCGGAAAACCCTTTGCGGAATTCCTGAAATTTCTCTTCCTGCACCACGGTTTCATCTTTCATCTCTTCTTCTTTCTCCATGATAGCTACAATTACTTCTCCCGTTCGTTCGATCCGGGCCTGACATGCTAATCTTTGGCCTGCTGACCGCGCCTCTTCGCTCAGGTTGTCGAGTTCATCCTGAGTCGGAGCGGAAAGCAATTCGCCGCCATCTTCAATTAGAACGGCGCAGCAATGACTTTCTTGCCCATCGGCCGCCTCACTGGTTTGCCCGCCACATTCGCCTTCAAAATAAATGCCGAATCGGTTGGCCGCCTCCGAAAGATAAGTGCCCTCGGCTATTAATCCTTCGATGCCTTCGGGTTCAAATCTGATCCCGGCGTTCCATTCCTGTACTTCCACCTGCTTTTTCTCTACCATATATAAAACTTCTAACGTAGCAATTTATTTAGGACGACTTGCCGCCACGCGCACTTTCGGCTGCGCGCCCGAAGCCATCTGCGCATGATGTTCTTCCTTTTTCTGACATTCGTCGCACAAACCCATAATACGCATAGAATGGTGCGTAGGTTTGAAATTAAATTTTTCGGCCATGGCTTCCTGCAGCTCTTCGATCTCGGGCGAGTAGAATTCGATCACTTTACCGCATTCGGTGCAGATCATATGGTCGTGATGCTCGTGGCGGTAATGATGTTCGTAATAAGTTTTTCCGTCACCCAGGCGGACCTCGCGCGCCAGGCCGGCCTCGGTCAAAAGCTTAAGCGTGCGATAGACGGTAGTATGCCCAACCGCCGGATCTTCTTTTTCCACCAGCCAATACAGGTCTTCGCTGGAAAGATGCTCCTCGGTGCGCAGAAAAACCTCCAGGATCAGGTCGCGCTGCGCGGTCCGCCGCAGCCCGTATTTTTGGACGTGGTTAAGAAAGATATCTTTCTCTTCCTGAAACTCTTCTTTTTTCGCTGCCATAATGGTCGCCTGTTCGATTCCTTATATTTTAACATTAGCCGTCAAGCGTGGGAAGAACTCCTATGGAGCGCGGGCATCCCTGCCCGCAAGATCGCGCAGCGATCGATTAGCACGGCAAGCCGCGCTTTGCCGGCAAGATGCCGGCGCTCCCAGGTTTACGGGCATATTTCCGTAAATAAAGAACCCGGTAAATATGCTGATCGCATTTACCGGGCTTCTCATTTGGTGTAGTTTATTTAGTGCTAATCGCTTGTTTCGCCTAGCAATTCATCCAATTTGGCCCTGACGTCGGTCGCGGTTTTGGTCGGATTAAAGCCCTTGAACACTCCGGCCAATTTGCCATCCGTGGTAAGCAGGAAGCTTTGCGGAATCCCGCTCATCTTACTTATACTCATCAAGGCGTTAGTGGGCTCTTCGTCCAGCCAGCCGATCTTATAATTCAATTGCCGTTCTTCGACGAATCTTTTTACCATGGCTTCCGATTCCGAAGACTCGATATCCAGCCCGATAACCATCACGCCTCTGTCCTTATACTCGTTCTCTACTTTGACGAGTTCCGGCATTTCCATCCGGCACGGGCCGCACCAGGTAGCCCAGAGATTTAACAGCACGACCTTTCCTTCGAGATCTTTCAAAGTGAACGTCTTTCCATCAAGCCCTCTGATCTTGGAAGTCATGATGTTGGCGGGCATTTCCGGGTAAACCTTGGACACCTTGGCCTTCACGGTATTCGAGGGGTCTGCCGTGTTGGTACTTGCCGAGTTGGCGCCCGCCGTGTTGACACTGGTGGCCGGTTTATTACAACCCGATAAAATCAGCAGTAAAATGAATAATAACGATAAATAAATGGTCGATCTTTTCATTAATACGGAACCTTTCAACATCTCAGCATTATACGCAAAATCCCGCCCTCGGGTTACCGGTCACTCAAAAAACCTTATCATTAAACCGGCCATTAAAAAAGCCGCGAGGCAGAACCTGGCGGCTGAGTATTTACCATTTCAGAAGCGGGCTAAACCGCCGGGTCGAGCGGCGCCGGTTCAAAGGAATACAATATTTCTTTTAATTCTCCCTTTGTGCCGACGTCATCCACGCTCAGAACTTCCGGCGAATGCGAGGTGACGAGCATCGTAATGACAAACCCGTTCTTTTGGCCGTATCTTCCCGGGGGCATGAACAATGTCCGGCCCCAGATAGTTATTTTTTCGCCGGTGTTGGTTTCGCCTTCACCCTGGAATTTTACCTGGAAAACCTTACGCCCGTTGACGAAGTCTTCGCCTTGCGAAACCGCCTGGAAATTGGGGATCGATTCCGACCACTTATCGTTTAAAGCCTTGGCCAGTTTCGGGAAATTCGCGCTGTCTTCGGTGAAAGTGCCTTTGCTTTCATACCAGCTGACCAGGATCTGCTCGATCGGCGTGCCGTTTTCGGTCGACCGGGAAATATCTAAAAAGTTCTTGTCGCTCTTGTTTTTTACCCAGGTGCCGGGGTAATAAACCGAGAATCCGCGGAAATTTTTCTTTAACGCCGCGGGCAGATCGTCTTTTGAATTCTGGAACGCAACGCTGCCCGCCGACGGCGTTATTTCACGCGGCGGTGGCACACTGTCCGCATCGGCTCCAGAAGTCGGCGGAGCGGCTTGATTTGTATCGGCCGTGGCCTGGCTGGTGTCGGTATTAGTTTCAACAACTGCCGGCTGCTCGCCGGTAAAATAATTGAGATAGACAAAGATACCACCGGCGATGAGCAGCAATCCGATCAGACACGCCGTCGCGATCGCCCAGCCCGACATTCGTTGGTTCTCCGCGGCGCGTTTTTCCCACGCCGGCGCGGGCGAAGCGTGAACCGGGGCCGTTTCTTTTACTTCCGAAACGGGATTTGAAAGCTCCAGCACATCATTACCGGCGGCGGCAGTGAGAGGAGGTTTACCGGGCGACGCTACCCCAAGATCATGGGCCGCAGAATCATGAGCTAACGCCGTGTCATCGATCACCAGTATCTCATCCGACATAGCGAAATTGCCGAGCGCGTTATAGATCGCCTCACCAAAATCGCGGGCTTTCTGATACCGTTTTTCCGGTTCGAAGGCCAGGGCGCGCGTAAAAATTTCATCCACCTGTCCGGGAAGCTCAGGCAGGATCATCGTCGGTTTCGAGCGCAGCCCGCCTCTTTGCGAATCGAGCAATTCGCGCATCGAAGTAAAATTGTAAGGCAGCCGGCCGGTCAGCATTTCATAAGCGATCGCCGCCAGCGAATACGATTCACTCGCGGGAGAAAGCTCTCTGCCCTGCAGCTGCTCGGGCGACTGGTAGGCGACGTCTTTTAACTTACGCACGGACGGCGCTTTGTAGCCTTTGGCGAGCGCAAAATCCGTCACCTTGGCGATCTTCGAACCATCGGCTTCCGGTTTTAAGATGATCTTCTGTGGGCGCACGTCATAGTGCAGCACGCCGTTCTGCTGAGCGCCGCTAAGTGCCTCGGAAACCTGTTTGGCTATGCGGGCGGTATCTGAGGCCGCGAGCGGATCGCCGCTGTCGAGCACCTCTCTTAAAGACTCGCCCTCGACATATTCGAACACCGCGAAAGGCATTCCTTCGGGCATTTCGCCGCTATCGAGGATCTTGACGATGTGGGGGTGATTGAGATGCGAAAGCGCCACGCGCTCTTCGGTTGAATTCTGAATAAAATCGCTGCCCAGCGCGAGCACTTTAAAGATCACGCGCTTGCCGTTAGCCGCGCGATCCTGGGCCAGATAGGTGATGCAAATGTCGTCCAGGTTCAAACGGCGCTCGATAAAATAGCGTCCGCGAACAACGTGGCCAAGCAAAACATTGGGATTTTCCCAGCTCAGCGCCAGCCTTCCCGTCGGGTTTCGCTTGCGGTCGCCCAGCGCGGCCTGGAACGAAGGAAGCTCGTCCATCGTCACCTGCTTGCCAGCGGGTTTTTCCGCACTAAAGGTTTCGACCGGGAGTTCCGGCTCTTTCTTCCTGATAAAATCGGGCGCGGGCGGTTCTTCGACCTGACCGGCGGGCCCGGCATTTCCTACGGGCGGCCCTGTCGATTTTGCCACCGGAACAAAATTCGGCAAGGACAATATTTCGTCGGTCTCGTTCGGGGACTGCGCTTTTTCCACCAGGCTGGTAAAGATACCGCCGGACGCGGCTTTGCGCGCCGCCGCCGTCTTGGAGATCAGGCGACCGCCGTCCTGAACACAAAATCTCTGTGTTCCTTCTTCATATTCCCTTTTACATCTGGGACAATAAAGCATCGTTTTTCCTTGCTCTACGCTATTTAACAATATATTACCCTGCATATCTTGAAAACAGAAGAATCGGTTCCGGTACCGGCTGTATTAGCCCGCCATTACGGCTGTATATCCTCCGGTATACGGCTGGAACACTTGTAAATAGTCTTAATCGGCCTGTGATTTCAGGGTTTGCGTGGATGGGCGGGGAAATAACTAAAAGGCAAGTTTTTCAACCGCGGTTATTTTCGCCTGGATATCGGTATTTTTCGGGTCGATCTGCTTGGCCCGGTTGTAAGCCCGGACGGCGTCTTTGAATTTCCGGTCTTTCATATAACCGTCACCGACACCGGTAAATCCCTGTAATCCGGCGAGTTTTACTTTTTCTGCGGGGGAAGCTGAGTCAAGTGCTCTGATAAAGGAAGCTTCGGCTTCGTTAAAACGCCGGAGCTGAAGAAAGAGGTCTCCCAACTTTGAGTGGGGAGTATAACTATTTTGACTTATTTGTAGGCTTTCGCGCAAGACTTTTTCTGCTTCGGCCAATTTTTGCTGGCGTCTTAGAACATCGCTAAGCAGGAAAAGCGCGGTCGGGTTGCGCGGATCGAGCTGCAGCGCCTGGCGCAAAAGCCGCTCTGAATCGGCTGACCGGGAAACCTGTAAAGTGTCTGCTACCAATATCATAGACGGGACATCCTTAGCCAGCTGGATAGCCGTCTGAAAAGCTTTTTGGGCTTCTGCCTGCTGATTATTTCTTCCCTTGAGCCGTCCCAAATGAGCATAAGGCAGGGCGTAACCCGGCAATAATTGGATCGCCCTTTGATAGGCATATTCCGTTTCCGGGCCGATCTTTCCCTGTAATTCGAGCGCCGTGCCCAACTGGTCATAGGCGATGCCGCTGCTTCTATCGATCCCGATGGCCTTGTGCGCGGCCGTTTCGGCTTCGACATAACGGTCGGCTACGTTCGCTCCGGCGATCGGCTGGGTCAAAACAAAACTTAAGGCGATGTAGGTTTCGGGAACGTCCGGGTCGAGCGCGATGGCTTCACGATAAGCTTTCTCGGCTTCTTCCCACCGCTGCTGGTCGCTGTAGAGATTTCCCAGGCCATAAACGGCCCGCGAATCTCTGGGCTTAAAGCTTTGCGCGCGGTGATAGGACTTTTCAGCCCCGTTGTAATTACGATTATCGCGGGCGGTGTTTCCCTCTTCGAGCGCCTGTTCAAACAACTCTTCGGCGTTCGGGTCCGTGCTTGCCGCGGTCGATCTGGAAATATTACGGTTTGTGTTGCGGGCGACCGTAGGGGCGCCGCCGGTGTTTTTAGCTGCCGGTTTGACGGCGGTGGTATTTTTGGGAGTAGTGTTTTTTGCCTTCGGCGCCGACTTTTTCGCGGCAGCCTTTTTAGGGGCCGAAGAAGTAGTCGAAGCTGCCTTTGGCTTTCCTTTACCTTTGAACAAACCGCTGCTGCTGCCGAGATCGCCCCCGACGATCTGTCCATACGACACAAGGGGCGCGATACATAAAACGCCAATGAGAAACAAAATTTCTTTTTTGAGGATCGCTTTGAACATAATTTTATTCAACATTATTCCGGCCGCACCAGTCTGAAACCTAAAAGTTTATCGCGTTTACCGGCTTCGAAATCCACTCTCCGCGCGGCTGTTATCGCATCGGCGCCGTTAGCTTTACTAAGGTAAGCGCCGCCGCGGATCATTACCCGGGGCACATCGTTCTTCTTGGTCTCGAGCTTGCTGCCGGGATACGCAGCGGGCACGGAACTCGTCCATTCCCACACGTTTCCGATCAGATCTTCGACGCCCCATTTATTTTTTCCGCCGGACTCGGAACCCACCGGTTTCGGAGCGGGCTGGTCGATAATGGCTTTTCCTTCTTCCCATTTCACGCCCCAGGGAAAAAGGTCCGCTTGCGAACCGTTGCGGGCGGCATATTCCCACTCTTCCTCGGTCGGCAGCCTGTATTCCACGCCGTCACGTTTAGAACGCCACGCGGCAAAGGCTTTTGCATCTTCTAATGAGACAAAGATAACGGGCATTGTTTCCTGTCCACCGAGGGGTTTGCCGTTCACCCAGTGTTCCGGCTCTCGATATTTCGTTTCCTGGACAAATTCCGCGTATTCACCATTGGTCACCTCGGTTTTGTCCATCCAAAAACTCTTTACTTCCACGTCGTGCGCCGGTTGCTCTTCCAGCCGACCGTCGTTGCGGCCCATCTTGAAACTTCCGCCGCTTATCAAAACCATCTCCGCTTTAGATGCCGTTGGCGGGGTGTTTTGCTTATTTGCCGCAGTATTTGCCGTATTTGCAGGCGGCACCACGTTTCGGTTCGCGGGCTGATTGGTATTGCCTGTCAGGCCGCCACTACTAAAAAACACCCAATAAATGCCGATTCCAAAAACACCAAGCAGTAAAAACGCCCCGAGGCCGCCAATTATCAACAAAACCGGAAAGCCCTTTTTCTCTTGAGTGAAGGAGTTTTCTAACGGCTGCTGGAATCCCACCGGCAGATGTTTAGATGAAACGACGGTTTCGTCTTCGATCATCCCCATAGGAATGGTCGGCTGCGGAACTTTCATCGTTTCCGCCGGATTAAATGCCGGGTTGTAAAATTTGGGGGCCAATTCCGCCATCACCTTTTGCGGCTTACCGTCGCAGAAAACGCTGTTTTCCCAATCGTTAAAGCCGTCTTTAGTGACGCGAATATGATGATTACCGCTCTGGATCCCCTCCAGCATTAACGAACCGTCCGTCTGGCTTTCGCCGACCGAGGTGTTGTTCAGATAAACCTGGGATTGCGGCGGCTTGGTCAGCACGTGCAAGGAAGAAACCGGCAGAAGCCCGCCCGGAATGGTCGCGGCGGCATTGATCTGATTTTGGGTTGACTGGAGAATTCCCTCTCTTAATTCCTGGACCAGCGCTTCGACGGACTGTGTTCGCTTGTCGCGCTGTTTCTCCAGCGAATGCATCACGGCCGCTTCGACGCCGGGCGGGACGGAAACGCCGAGGTCCGCAAAGGCGGGCGGGTTTTCATCCAGATGCTTTTTCATTATCGCCGGGATAGAGCCGCCCTTGTAAGGAACGTCGCCCGCCAGCATCTGAAACAACATCACCCCGAGGCTGTAAATATCCGAGCTGGCATCGGGCTCTTCGTCGGCCCACTGTTCGGGCGCCATATAATAAGGTGAACCCATCAGGCCGGTGGTCTGCGCCTGGATAAAGGAACCGAGCAATTCGCCTGATTTTATTTTCGCTAAGCCGAAATCGAGGATCTTTACCGCTTCGGCCATCGGACGGTCGGCCTGGATCATTACGTTGAGCGGTTTCAGATCGCGGTGGACGATGCCGTGGCGGTGCGCCGCGCCGACGCCCATGCAAATGGCGGACATCAACTCTACCGCTAATTCCGGCGCCAGGCGTTTTTCCCGCACGAGCAGGTCGTGGAGCGATTCGCCCTGAACGAACTCCATGACCAGAAAAGGAATTTTTCCTTCGACCACGCCATAGTCCGTGACGTTGACCACGTTGTGATGGCGGATGGCTGCCGCGGCGAGGGCCTCCTGACGAAACCGCGTAATAAGCTGCGGATCGTTTCCGACCAGGTCCGGCAAAATTACTTTGATGGCATGAGAAGTTTTGAGATAGGTATGGCGGGCTTTGTAGACGACGCCCATTCCGCCCTGGCCGAGACGAGATTCGAGCTGATACTTGCCTTCGAGCAGGGGGTCGCCCACGAGGGTGTGCGTGGTAGCTTCACCATCTTCCGGGCAGTTCTTTATGTTGTCAGGATAACAACACTTACAGGTCTGGCACTCTCTCATTCGTCTAAAATCGAGCTTTCAGTATCAGATACGTTTATGCATTTGGCAAAGTTCAAAACCAGTCGCGTGGATAAATGAATCAAGGCACAACACTACGGGGTAATTTTATAGCAAAATTGCCGTAAATAAAAGGGATTAGAGTGAAAAGTACTATTCCGCAATTTGTGCATTTAAACTTCTCTCCTTACAAAGAAGGGTGGCAGGCGCGGTGTGACGGGGTAGTTCTCGCTTTAAAGTTGCGGCTATGCCGCCTGATGTGCGGAAAGGCTCTGCCTTTCCGTGTAGCGTTAATAAAAAAACGGAGGCTGAGCCTCCGCCGGTGAAAATTTACTTACCGGTAAGCCGGAGGCTTACCGCAAATCGAGCGGCAAAGCCGCAGATATCCACGCACAAACTTCACGCCTAACGGCGTAACTTTAGATAAAACTCCCCTCCTTACAAAGGAGGGGAGGCGCTGCTTTAGAGCGCCGGGGTGGTTCTCTCTGCCAACAAGAAAAACAGCTACCCTTTAACCACAATACTAACTAACCGCCCGGGCACTACGATGACCTTGACGATCTCTTTACCGGCGGTCAGCTCTTTTATTTTTTCATCCGCCAGGGCCATGGCCTGCAGTTCGGCCTGCGGCGTTTCGGGCGAAGCTATCACGCGCGAACGCAATTTGCCGTTGACCTGCACCGGGATCTCGATCTCGTCGGCTTTGGCCAATTCTTCATCGGCGACCGGAAATCTCGCGCCGTTGCGCAGCAGCCCGTTGTCGTTGCCGACGATCTGCGAAAACATTTCTTCGGCCGCGTGCGGGGCAAAAGGCGCCAGCATTATCAGCAAACTTTCAATCGCTTCACGCAGTGCGAAAACTTCCTCGGCGCCGGCCGTTTCCGGTTCGGCTTTGAACTCATAGATCGAATTGCACAATTCCATCAAGGCCGCGACCGGAGTGTTGAACTGCAAACTCTCCAGATTCTCGGTGATGCGCTGAATGGTCTGGTGCGTCTTTCGCCGTAATTTTTTCGCTTCAGCTGATGGATCTTCAGCCGCTGCCGACTGCTCCTTCGCCGCTGCCAACTGCTCTTGCCATTTGAAAACAAATCGATAAACGCGCTGCAGGAATCTGACCGCGCCCTCGATACCGCTTTCGTGCCAGACCAATTCGTTTTCCACCGGGGCGGCAAATAACACGAACAAGCGCGCGGCGTCCGCGCCGTAGATCTCAACCATCTCGTCCGGGTCGACGCCGTTGCCTTTCGATTTGGACATTCGCTCGATCGCCCATTTCAAAGGCTTGCCGACTTTGGAAACCGCGCCGGTGACTTTGCCTTTTGCGTCGCGCTCGACGGTGACGTTAGCCGGAATGTGATAGATTTTTTTGCCGGTTTCGTCGTCGAAAAAAGTTTCGCCCACGACCATGCCCTGCGTCAGCAAGCGCTTGACCGGCTCGTTGAATTTCACCAGGCCGATATCGCGCATCACCTTGTTCCAGAAACGCGTGTAGATCAAATGCATCACGGCGTGATCGTCGCCGCCGATATATTGATCGACCGGCGCCCAATAGGCGGCGATCTCCGGTTCAAAAGGCAGCTCGGAATTTTTGTTATCCAGGTAACGGAAAAAGTACCACGACGAATCGACGAAGGTGTCCATCGTATCGGTCTCGCGCCGGGCCGGGCCGTCGCAGCTCGGACAGGCGGTGTTGACGAACTCGGGCATACTCGCCAGCGGCGATTCGCCTGCGCCCGTAAATATCGCGTTTTCAGGCAGTTCCACGGGCAATTTTTCATATTGCACGGGCACCGCGCCGCATTTTTCGCAATAAACGATCGGTATCGGCGCGCCCCAAAACCGCTGCCGTGAAACTCCCCAATCGCGAATGCGGAAGGTGGTCGCGGCTTCGCCAAAGCCGTGCTCTTTTGCATAAGCCGCCATCTCGGTTTTGGAAACTTCGGAAGTTTTGCCCGACCACTCGCCGGAATTTACCAGGATGCCGTAGTCGGTAAAAGGCAAACCGGAGTCTGGAGAGTCTGGAGAGTTTTGAGAGTCCTGAGAGTCGGAAGCTTGCGGGTTTTCTCTGGACACTTTAGACTCTCCAGACTCAATAAACTCTCTCGACTCTATGACGCGCGGCACGCGCAATCCGTATTTTGCGGCGAAATCGAAATCGCGTTCGTCGTGCGCGGGAACGCTCATCACGGCGCCGGTGCCGTATTCCATCATCACGTAATTGCCGACCCACACGGGCAGCTCTTCGCCGCTAAACGGATTGACGGCTTTCAAACCAGTGTCGATGCCTTCTTTTTCGGGTTCGACATCATAATCGGTCACCTTCAATTTGTCGGCTTTGATCTTTTCGATCGTGGCGCGAACCTTTCGATCCAGTTCCCCGGAACGCGCGGCGATGAGCGGATGTTCCGCCGCGACGACCACCGAATTTGCGCCGTAGATAGTGTCGATGCGCGTGGTGAAAACGCGAATTTTTTCATCCGAATTTTTCACCGTAAAATCGACATACGCGCCTTCGGAACGCCCGATCCAATCTCGCTGTCGTTTCAAGACGTTCGGCGCCCAACCGGCTTCGACCTCGGCCATATCGTCCAACAGCTGATCGGCATAGTCAGTGATCTTTAAGAACCACTGTTCCAATTCTTTTTTCGTGACCGGGTTTCCGCAGCGCCAGCACAAACCTCCGCTGGCCTGCTCGTTGGACAAAACGGCTTCGTCATGCGGGCACCAATTGACCTGGGTTTTCTTTTTATAGGCCAAACCCATCTCGTACATCTTCAAAAAGAACCACTGGTCGAATTTGTAGTAATCCGGACGATGCGCGGCCATCTGCCGCCGCCAATCGTATCCGAAACCCATGCGCTGCAGCTGCCCGGTCATGTGGATTATATTTTCTTCGGTCCACTCGCGCGGGTTGACGCCGCGCTTGATCGCCGCGTCCTCGGCCGGCTGGCCGAATGAATCCCATCCGATCGGGTGCATCACGTTAAAACCCTGCAGGCGTCTGAACCACGCCGTCGCGTCGCCTACGGAGTAATTGCGCACGTGGCCCATGTGCAGATTGCCTGACGGGTAAGGCAGCATTTCCAATTGATAAAATTTCGGCCGGGTGTCACCGGCCTCGGCGACCTCGGCATTGAAATAACCGGTTTCGGCCCAACGCCTCTGCCATTTTTCTTCTATCTTTTTTGCAAAATATTTCTCGTCCATAAATTTAAGCCTCGCGGCCAGATGTTTGCAGTTTTATCGCACAAACAAAAGACCAAGTTTAACGGATAAATAAGATCTATCCAATTAGTGATAATTATTTTTGATTGATTTTCGAATGGAGGCTCGCCACGTCGCCGAAACCAAAGGTTCCGTCGAGTGGCTATCTAAGAAGGAGATTAAATTTTTCTAAGCGCAAGATCATTGCCGTAAAGATAGCGCATTTTTTGCCCGATCACAAGCCTTATTATTACCTTTAGCAAAATCTGTTGCCTTTAACATTCAAATAGCATATTTTATAAATATATTTAGCTACTAATAACGCCAAAAGATTTTTACAAGGTGGCTCTCATAAATCCCAAAAACTAAAACCCAATAGGAGGAAAAATGATCACAATTTTACGTTCGTCGAGGATACTTCAGCGGATGATAATTCTTGTCGTCCTCGTTGTGGGACTTTCTTTTGTCGTTATGGTAAAAAATGCTGCTCCCGTTCATGCCGCGCCCTGTTGTTCTGAATGCGATGCAAACGAGCAGTATTGCTTAAATTTATGCGATTGGGGCAATCCCAACGGCGATCCGAATTGCCCGTACCAGCATCTTTCGGATTGTTACCAGGATATGCTGCTTTACTCCTGCTGGGCGCACTGTGTAATGTCTTGCTAGAGTAAAGCGGCTTATATTAACTAAACAACTTTGGGAAGCCGTTACCCACCGGCCGCCGGCTAAATACCGTTTAAAAAAAGAAGGCAAACCCGGCCGTCAGTAGAGTGTGGGTATTTTACACACTTTCGTTAACACCCGGATTTCCGTCTTTTCAAATTCACCTAAGCCCTCGGTAAAGGCTTTTTAGTCAAAGGTTGGCACCGTTCCCTCGAGGGCTATACACCAGTTCAAAGCCAGGTAAGGCGGCAGGCTGGCGGCCGGGTCGCCGCTGCCGGTCATCCCGATACTGCCGGAACTCAGCGTCGAATCCCGCACCGCCGTGGTATAGATAGCCGCCCCTGCGAGGGAAGCGCCGGCGGGATTGGAAAGTAGTTTAGTTCCCGAACTGGCATCAAGCGAGTGGCTATGACTCGGCAAATTTCCCGTGGCCAGCGTTATCTCTTCCGCGCCGCCGTTATCTCCCAGGGAATAACTGCTTAAACCCGGCCCCTCGCCGACATGCAGTGAAAACCGGCTGCGCAGATCGGGCAGGGCAAAAGTATCTATGCCGTCACCGCCGTAGGTGGTGCTGATCAGCGTAAAAAGATCGGCATAGGTAATAACGGACACCTCCTGCCCGTCGCATTTGGCCCATCCGCTGGGCGCGTCTTCAAAACTAAAACATTGTATTTGTCCGATAAAAGGTGTTGACATGAAAAATTCTCCTATAAAATTATCAGGCTCTTGGGAAGAAACCCGGTTTTATGATCTTATTAAACGCTCTGGTAGAGCTTTAACACTTTGAATGCGTCGTGGCGCCGAAAGGATCGACCCGTTAATAGGCTATATGAATGTATAAGTAGCTACGGAGAACACTTTAGAGGAAATGTAAAAGAGACGATGAATTAGCGGAATTTAACCTAAGCGGGCTTTTGTGAACAGCGGCGGGGTTATTCTCTTTCCATATACGTGAACCCTACGAGGTAAGCTCACACACCAGCATCTCGATCTGCAGGCGCGGCGTGGCAACCGATGTTTTGATCGCCAGGTCGACTTCGGCCATGCGGCGCAGAATATGAGTTAATTTTTCCCATTCCAGACGCCGCGCGGCGGTCATAAATTCTTCCTGCTTGCTGTAAGGCATATTCACCGCGCGCGCCACATCTTTGCGGTCCAGGCCCTGCTTCATCAGATCTTTGACCAGCGCGAGGCGGTGATAATTGCTCGCGATCAGCCCCAAAAGCATCACCGGTTCCGCGCCGTCATTAAGCAATTTATAAACGGTTTCGAGCGCCCGCGCGCGGTTTTTCGCCAGGAGATGATCGGTCAGGGCAAAGTTTGAAAGCTCGCGCGAATTTGAGATGAGTTCATCGATCAGATCGGTGGTAACGATCCCGTCCGGCAGCGAAGCGACGGCAAGTTTTTCCAGCTCGCTCGAGACTTTTCGCAGATCGTTGCCGATCGTCGCGACCAGGTATTGCAGCGTCCGGTCGTCGGCTTTGGCGTTAAAATCTTTCAAACGGTCTTTTAACCAGTCCACAACTTCGCGGTCGCTTAAAGGGGCAAATTCGACCGCCGTGCATTTATCCAAAAGCAGCTTGGAGATCTTGCGGCGCTTGTCCAATTCATCCGCGACAAAAAATATTACCGACGTTTCCGCCGGGTCGTTCAGGTAGGCGGCCAGCGCCTTCTCGTGCTCTTCCCTGATGGTTTCTTTACGCCCCGCGTCGCTAACGCGAACTTCGGTAATGCGCACCACGCGTTTTTGCGACATCATCGGAAGCTGGTTGGCGGCGGCCAGGCCGTCCCGCAGATCGGAACTCACCAGGCTTATCGACGACTCGTTGAATTCACGCAGATCGCCCTCGGCAAAGATCTTGTCCGAGATGGTCTTTACCGCCAGATCGCGAAGATACGTTTCCTCGCCAAAGAAAAGATAAACGGGCGCGATCTTATTCTCCCGGTACTGTTTTTTTAATTGTTCGCGCGTTAAAACCGGCATAAATCATTTTCACCACAAAGACACTAAGAGCACAAAGAAATATAAAAGAAAGAAGCAATTAATTAATTAAATTAAACAAATGTTCCGTCTATTAGCGTGATCCGATAAATTCATTGTTGCTAGGTTATCTTTGTGTCCATTGTGACTTTGTGGTGAATCTCCTATTTGCTTAAAATCACACAAAATGTTTCCGCCTATTAGCATGATCAGATAAGTTAGTTATTGCTATATCTTATCTTTGTGTCCATTGTGACTTTGTGGTGAATCTCCTATTTGCTTAAAATCACACAAAATGTTTCCGCCTATTAGCGTAATCCGATAAATTCGTTGTTGCTATGTCTCTTTGTGTTCATTGTGACTTTGTGGTGAATCTCCTATTTACTCTTTCTCTCTTCTTTCACACCCAACCCATTTACGATGGTCGATACGACCGATTCGGCAAAGGCGCGCGACATTCGCTCCACGGCCGGGTCTTCCTCGTTAAAAAAGCTGCGCGGGTCTTCGCTGAATTCATAGGAATCGCGGAAGATCAGATTCTGGTTGTCATAGAGCACCTTGTTATCGGTCAGGTCGCGCACGGTCACGGCGGCGACGATGGTGACCTCAAAAACACGGGCGCGGCCTTCGCGGTCGAGCAGCACGCCGGAAAAACTAAAATCGCGGATGGTGCCTTCGATGGCGGCGTCGGCGCCGTCGCGCGTGCCCTGCACTATCAGCCCGTGACCGCGCTTGATGATCTCTTTCGCCACGGCATCGGTAAAGCGCGATTCAACGCGGTAATGCAGCCCGCGGGCTTCGAACCCGAAAGCCGGCACCGCCACTTTTTTGATCTTTTTCGGCAGGCCGGTATTGGTCACCGGTTTGTAGCATTCGGTAAAACCGGACGCGAGAAAAAACAAAAACGCGACGGCTGAAATTCTGATGATATTTTGATAACGCATTACTTATTTTTGACCTTTGACAGCTTCTACGACCCGTATGGCATGGGCCGTTTCTTTTACATCGTGAGTGCGTATGATCGCGGCCCCGTTCCAAACCGCGAGCGCCGCAGCAGCTAATGAACCGCTCAATCTCTCAGTCACCGGCAAACCGCCTAAGGCTTTGCCGATAAACGATTTGTGCGACGCGCCGAAGAGGAGCGGGTAATCCGGAAATTCGCCCGATATCCGATCCAGCCTGGCCATTAATTCGAAATTCTGCTCGAAAGTTTTACTAAACCCGAGGCCGATATCGAGCGCGATCCGGCCTTTATCGACACCGTACTCAAGAGCTTTTTCGATACTCCATTTTAACCCGTTTTTTACTTCCTGAATAATGTCCGAAACCGGTTCCTGTTTATGCATCGTTTCAAAAGTGCCGCGCAGGTGCATCAAAACAAGGCCGGTCTTTTTTTGTGCCGCCACCTCAGCTACACGCGCGTCAAAACGCAGGCCGGAGATGTCGTTTATTATTTCCGCGCCGGCATCTATCGCTGCTTCGGCGACTTCGGCTTTGCTGGTATCGATCGAGATCGGAACAGCGAAATTTTTGGCTAAAGCTTCGATCACCGGAACGACCCGGGCAATTTCCTCATCCGCCGAAATCCGCGCGCTGCCCGCCTGCCCAGGTCTGGTCGATTCGCCGCCGATGTCCAGTATATCCATTCCCTCGGCGATCATCTGCCCGACCCTTTTTAAAGCATCGTCTACCGAGGCAAACTTTCCGCCGTCGCTAAAACTGTCAGGCGTGACATTTAAAATGCCCATCACCAGCGTTCCGGCGCTGTAGTCTAATTCTCTTTTCGATGTTTTCCAGATGCGTGCCATCAAAACAACTCGTCGAGCAAACGGTAATAATAGAGTTTTTCTTCATCGAGCGAGCCGATGCCGTATGCGCGGCAAAAAGCTTCCCGAATATCCATTTGCATTTCGATATTAAACGCGAAGCTGCGCAAAAACAACGCGATGTCCTGGTAACGATCAGCCACTCCGGCGCGATCGAGGTCTATGAAACCGCTTATACCGCTATCCGCGATCATGAAATTCGGCAGACAAAAATCGCCGTGAGTAAAAACGAGGTCTTCGCTAAGAGACTTCTTTTTGACGAGCTCATCGTAAATATCTGAAGCCGTGCGGCCTTGATTTTCGATATCGAAATCACTTTCGTCGACAAATTCGCGGCGAATGTTTTCCTGCGCTGTGGCCAGCTTTACCTCAATATCCTCCCGCAAACCGCAATCACCGATCGGCAGATCGTGCATAGCACGCATGGCCCCGGCTGACGTTTCCACAAACTCCGCTATTAAGCCCGGGTTATCGCGACTGCCGGCAATGTATTCTGATGCCGGTACGCCGCGCACTTCCGAGATCAATATCAAATAACTGCCGTCCGTCTCTTCAAACTCCAGAACGTCGGGAACAGGCAATTTTCCTTTCAGCCAGCTGAGAACTTCCGCCTCGCGTTTAAGATCCGTCAAACTTTCGACCGGAGCGATCTTTAGATAGGCCGCCGGGCCGGGCAGATAATACACCTGCGCTCCGGACCAGCCGGTGAATATTTGTTTATGGTCGTATTTTTTCAGCAAGTCTCGCAGCATACCGGTCTAAAAGAAAAAGGATAAAGCTTTCACTTTATCCTTTTTACTTATCCTTTGTCCTATCTCACGCTACGCCGTGGCCGGATTATTACCGGTGATCGGGGGCAGGATAGGCTTCTTGAACGGGTTGACCTTTTCTTCCTTCGTTTCCGGACGGTCGTTATCGTCACTCGCCGGAGTACCCGCATTCGTATCATTGAGCGGCAACCCTTCGACCGCGCGGCGGACCTGAGTAGCGTCGAGCGATTCGAGTTCGAGCAGCGCTTCCGCTAACCTGACCAGGGCATCTTTGCCTTCGGTGATGATCTTGTAAGCGCGTTCGTACTCCTGATCGACGATCTTTTTGACTTCTTCGTCGATGCGGATGGCCGTGCTTTCGGAAAAATCACGATGCTGCGATATCTCGCGGCCTAAAAAGATCTGCTCTTCCTTTTTACCAAAGGTCAGCGGCCCCAGATCGGACATACCGTATTCGCACACCATCGCGCGGGCGAGTTCGGTAGCACGCTCGATATCGTTTGAAGCGCCGGTGGTGATCTTGTCTTTGCCGAGGAAAATATCTTCAGCGATGCGGCCGCCCATCAGGATGGCGATCTGTCCCAGCAAATATTCCTTGGTATAACTGTAGCGGTCGCCTTCGGGCAGCTGCTGCGTCACACCCAGCGCCATGCCGCGCGGGATGATCGTTACCTTGTGGACCGGATCGGCATTCGGCACTCTTAATCCGACGAGCGTGTGGCCGGCTTCATGATAAGCGGTCACGCGTTTTTCGTCATCGGAAAGCACCATGCTGCGGCGTTCGGCGCCCATTAAGACCTTGTCTTTCGACAGTTCGAAATCGACCATCGAAACAACTTTCTTGTTCAAACGGGCGGCGCTTAAAGCCGCTTCGTTCACCAGGTTGGCCAGATCGGCGCCGGTAAATCCCGGAGTGCCGCGGGCGATCACGCTGATATCGACATCGGCGTCGAGCGGGATCTTGCGGATGTGAACTTTTATGATGCCTTCGCGGCCCTTGATGTCCGGGCGCGAAACCACCACGCGGCGGTCAAAGCGTCCGGGACGAAGCAGCGCCGGATCGAGCACGTCGGGACGGTTGGTCGAGGCCATCAGGATGACGCCGTCGTTGGATTCAAAACCGTCCATCTCAACCAAAAGCTGGTTCAGCGTCTGTTCTCTTTCATCGTGCCCGCCGCCGAGGCCCGCGCCGCGATGGCGCCCGACCGCGTCGATCTCATCGACGAAAATGATACAAGGTGCGTTTTTCTTGCCCTGCTCAAACAGGTCGCGCACACGGCTGGCACCCACGCCGACGAACATTTCCACGAAATCCGAACCGGAGATCGAGAAGAAAGGAACGTTGGCCTCGCCGGCCACGGCTTTCGCCAAAAGAGTTTTACCAGTTCCCGGGGGGCCCATCATCAACACGCCCTTGGGAATGCGCCCGCCGAGTTTTTGAAACTTTTGCGGGTCTTTTAAGAATTCGATTATTTCCTGCAGTTCGTCCTTGGCTTCGTCAACGCCGGCCACATCTTTGAAGGTGACCCGTTTCTGCTGGTTATTAAGAAGCTTTGCGCGCGATTTGCCAAAGCTGAGGGCTTTGTTGCCGCCGGCCTGCATCTGGCGAAAGATAAATATCCAAAAACCTATCAGAAGAATGAACGGAAGGGCGTTGAGCAGGAAAAGCAATACGGTGCCGTCACTTGGCGGTTCGATAGTGGTCTCTAACTGTCGGGCTTTCGCAGCATCCATCAGCGGCTTAATAGCAGCTTCGCTCTTATTGATCTCAGCGTAAAAGACCCCGCCGTCCTTGTCGGTCAGTTCCACGGTGCCCGACCTCAGATTCATCTTGGTGTAATCACCGTTTTCCATTCTGACCAGCGCCTGGTCATAGGAGATCTTGGTGGGGCTCTTGGTCTGCGTGCGCATTATCAGAAAGTAAAACGCCACTGCGCTTAACACTATTAAAACCCAAAGGAAAATTTGTTTAGCTTTAGAACTCAAAATATTATTGCCTCCGAAAAACTTTCATCTTTTAATAGAAATGTGTAATAGCCTAGTTTCATTACACTTTCAGATGACAAGTCTTTTCAATTCGTTGCGCCTAAAAGTATTTAGCCACCGTATCGTGGTGCTTTCCACCCAACCTTAGATTTTAGTTGTCCGGCGGGCTTTTTTCAACCTTTGTTTTCTTAAATATAAGCCTGCCCCGCCGTATGCTAACCCTTTCTCCCCCGGGCAATTCCACGGTTTTTCCGCCCGCAGCACTTAAAACCAAACGCTCAAGGGCCGCGAAATGTTTCATATCCAGCGCCCGCAGGCCGCCCCGCAGGTTTTCCAGCCAGAGCCGCAGCACCCGCCTGCGCATTCCGGACGAAAATCCCATCAGCCCTTTAAGGTCAAGCGTATCATTGTTTACGTCGTGAACGGCAAAAAGACCCGCCCGGGCCGCCAGGCCTAACTCTTCGCCCTCTGCCTGAAATACGCCGGACATTTTGGCTAAATTGGTGACGATCTGCGGGTTGATATTTTGCAGCAATGGGAGCACTTCGCGCCTGATCCGGACGCGCAGAAACGCCTTGTCCTTATTCATCGAGTCATTGCGATATTTTACTTTTTCGAGACGGCAAAGCTCCTCGGTGCCGGTCCTGCGCGCCCAGCCCAGTAAAGGGCGGATCAGCAGGATATTCTTATCGCGGCCCAGCCCGCGCACGGGCTTCATCGCCCCCAGGCCGTCCACGCCGCTTCCCCGGATCAGGCGCAGCAGAAATGTTTCCGCCTGGTCGTCAAGCGTATGGCCGGTCAGAACCCCATAAGCCTTGTATTTCCCGGCCACGCTTTCAAGAAATTCGTAGCGGGCGTTACGCGCGGCCTGCTCGAGGTTTTCTTTATTTGCGGCATTTGCGCCATTTGCAGTCGCAGGTTTTTTGGTTTTCCACTCGCCGCTTTCGAATTTCAGGCCAAGTTTTCCGGAAAGCTTTCGCACGAACGCTTCATCCCGATCGCTTTCCTTTCCGCGAAGAGCGTGGTTGAAATGCGCCACTACGATCTCAGACCTCAGTTTGTTTTTTTGCTTTAATTGATGAAGAGCGAGTAAAAGAGCAACCGAATCTGCCCCGCCGGAAACCGCGGCGACAAAAATCTCGCCCTCGAACGGCAATTCCAGCCAGCGCCATTGGGTAATAAACTCGCGAAGAAATCGGTTCATTCGGTTAGCTATTTACTCTCCGGCGCCATCAATCTTTCGGCCTCCTGGTGTGTCCAATCGCAAAGCGTTTTCACGTCTTCGGTGGAAAGCACCGCATTTCCATGCAGCCAGAGATATTGCCCGATCGGCATTGCCGCATCGGTCACTTCGTCACAGACTTCATCGAGCTTTTTTCTTTTCTTGTTATTGTCGTAAGTATTCCAGACGGAAAAATTCAGGTGGCGGCGGCCGTCTTTGATGTGATCGGCGATCTGCCACGAAAGCGGCGCGACATTCGAATACCATGGATATACCGTTTTGTGCGAATGACAGTCGTTGCAGGAGCGCGTCAGAATTTTCTCGACGTTGTCAGGCACCTGCGTCGCTGCTTCGAGCGTCTCCTGTTCGTTTATCGGCGGAGCGCTGTAATCAGGGCGAACGAACTGGATCCCGATGAAGGCAACAAAGAGAATGATGACCGCCCATTTGATGAATTTCATAATATTGATACGGCCACGAATGTCACAAATAGCACGAATAAAGAATTTTCAATTCGTGTTATTTGTGTAATTAGTGGCTAATAAAAACCTGCTTTATTACTTATTACCAACTACTTCCCATAAGATACACGCCAGATCTTATTCGCGCCGTCGTCGCAGACCAACAGAGAGCCGTCGGCCGCGACCAGCAGCCCTACGGGGCGGCCCCAAACTTCGCTTCCGTTCTCGTCAGGCAGCCAGCCGGTCATAAAATCTTCATAAGCGTTTTTAACGAGCTTTCCGTCCTTAAAGCGTACCCGGATGATCTTGTAACCGGTAAGTTTTTGCCGGTTCCACGAACCGTGAAGCGCCGCAAAAGCATCGCCGTTATATTCGGGCGGAAACATTTTGCCATTGTAAAAGACCAGCCCCAAAGCCGCCGAGTGCGAAGCCAGCAGCACATCGGGAACGATCGCTTTTTTTACCAGCGCGGGGTTTTCACCTTTGCGCCGCGGGTCTTCATTTTGCCCGATGTAAGAAAACGGCCAGCCGTAAAAAGCGCCGTCTTTGACCGAGGTTATATAATCGGGCACCAGGTCGTCTCCCAGCCCGTCGCGTTCATTCACCGCCGTCCACAGTTCTTTGGTGGTGGGGTTAAAAGCCAGCCCGATCGGGTTTCGCAAACCGGTCGCGTACTGCCGCAAATTTTTTCCGTCCGGATCGGCCACGGAGATGGCGGCGCGGATCGGCTCTTCGCCCGCGCTGACGTTTGAAGCAGACCCGACGCTGATAAACATTTTCGTATTGTCGGGCGAAAAAAGTATGTTGCGCGTCCAGTGCTGGTTGTAACCGCCGGCGGTCAGGTCGAAAAGTTTTTCCGGTTCGCCCGCGGCCTTGGTCTGGCCCGGCTGATATTTATACCGGACCACAGCGCTGGTGTTTGCCACATAGAGCCAATCTTTATAAAACGCCATGCCGAAGGGACGGTCCAGATTTTCGGCAAAGGTAAAACGCTCTTCGGCCACGCCGTCCTTGTTCGTATCGCGCAGAACGATAACCTTTCCCCCGTAAGAATCGGCGAGAAAAACATCGCCGTTGGAGGCGAGCACCATCCAGCGCGGATAGGAAAAATCTCCCTCGGCAAAAACGTTCACTTTAAAACCTTTGGGCAAATTGAACGTCGCGTTTTCCGGCTGCGTCACGCTGCGCGACGGCCGCATGGCGCTTTCCGTCTCGTTAGGTTTCGGCAGCTGGTCCGGCTTGATCTCATACTGTTTGGGCACAGTAAATTCGGTCACGGCCGGGGCCTTTAACCCGACGGGCTTCTGCGTCTGGCAAGCGGCGGACACCACTACCATCTGAGAACCTATTACCAACCCCAATGACAACTGCAGCGCTCTTTTTGATCCCGCTAAAAACCTCATAATGAATTATTTTAGCTTTTTATACCCGCCTTGCCTATGGAGGCGCGGGACTCTTTGCCCGCTAAGATCGCCTAGCGTCTTAAAATGTCGTTTTCCCGTTCTTAAAATTGCCACTGGCTTTAGCTAGTGGTTAAATGAACGGATATTATTGTGAGACTACTTGCTGACTTTTTATGAGAAAGTTTTTCTATTTGTCGGTATTGGCCTGCGCGCTGGCAGTTGTTTCCTGCAAAACCAGCCAGGTCGCCAATTCGAATGCGAGTTATAACAACGAGGCCGGACAGTTGTCCGATTCGCGTGGCGTACCCGATATTGAAAAGATAAACGACCCCTTATTAAAAGAGCGGGTGGAAAAGATCCGCACGTCGCTAAAACAAAACCCGCCGGTGCTGACCTTGGCCGAAAATGTCGGCGAAAATATTGATGATGACCAAAAAGCGGCGCAGGAACTGGCGTTAAAAGACGAGCGCTTTTTGCGGGAAACGCTCGATGAAAAAACGAAAGAGCCGCTCTTTAACGAAATTTTTGGTATTTACCCGCTGCGCGAAAGCGATATGGACGGGCCGGCCGCAGCCTGCAAAAACACAAAATGCTACCGCGTGGAGATGTACAACTTTGCCAAAAACCTGACGACCAATGCCATCGCGGATGTTACCAGTAAAAAGGTCATCGTCGTCACGCGGTTCCCCGACGCTCAGCCTGATATTCCAGATCATCTGACCAAACTAGCCGTTCATATTTCTTCCACGGCGGCGGATGTCACTTCCGCACTCGGCAGAAATCCCGAAGAAAAAGACGCGCTGATGGCGAATACCAAAACTTCGCTGAGCCGCACGCGCTGCGAACGCTCGCAGCATCTCTGCGTCGCGCCCACATATATTAAAGATGATAAGGCACTGTGGGCGATCGTCGATCTGACGGACCTGGCGCTGGTCGGTACGCGCTGGACGCAGGTCGGCTACGCCGCGCCGGCCAGCATGGGCAACTGGGCTATTTCCGAAAAATCTTTGCAGAATGAAGTGCTCACCAAACGCTTTTGCGAAACCACAAATCACCTGGATAAGAACGGCTGGTCTTTTGACTACATCCTGACCAGCTCGGACGGCATGCGCATATCGGACGTAAAGTTTAACGGCAAGCTTTTGATAAAAGACGCCAAGCTGGTCGATTGGCACGTCAGCTATTCGCGCACGGACAATTTCGGCTACAGCGACGCGGTCGGATGCCCGGTCTTTAGCCAGGCGGCCGTTGTGGCCGTCGAAGGCCCGCGGACAAATACCATCGGCATGGACGGGGGGGACGGGAAAGACACCGGTTTTGAATTTCGCCAGGATTTCTGGAGCGAAGGCTACCCGACACCGTGCAACTATTACTACACGCAGGCCTTTAAATTTTTTAACGACGGGAGTTTTCGTTTCGCCGTCGCCAGCCAGGGACGCGGCTGCGGAAACGACGGGATGTATCGTCCGGTGCTGCGCGTTTCGCTGGCCGACGATCTGAATAATTTCGCGGAATGGAACGGGAGCGATTGGCAGCCCTGGGCCACGGAGCAATGGAAACTGCAGGACGAAAATACCGCTTACACCAGTGAAGGATTTCAATACCGGGTGACCGGCGCGGATGGTAAAGGCTTTTATCTTGAACCGAGCCGCGGGCAATTCGGCGACGGCGGGCGCGGCGATAATGCTTTTCTCTATGTCACCCGGGGGCATGCAGACAAAGACGAGGGTGATTCCGATATGACCACCATCGGCCCTTGCTGTAACACCGATTACCATCAGGGCCCGGAAAAATTTATCGAGCCTGCGGCCGAGCCGATCGCGAATGCCCCGCTGGTGTTGTGGTACGTGCCACAGCTAAAGAACGACGACCGTCCGAATCAAAAGTATTGTTGGGCAGAAAGCGTGCTCGATGACGGTATTTATCGGGTGAAACAATATCCCTGCTATGCGGGACCGATGTTAAGGCCGACCGAAAGGTAGAAAGATTTTACGTTTTGCCGCGTAGCGGCTATTGAATGTAGCTGTGGATTTTAATCCACGGTAATTTGGGCAAAATATTCGGCGTCGCGTCAGCGACGAATGAAATCAATCGTCGCTGACACGACGTATATCATTTTGTATCTAGTTCCCGTGGGTTAAAATCCACGGCTATTATCAGATAGTCGCTACGCGACCAAAACACTAAATCGTAGTTTAATTCGCCCGTTTATGGCAAAGAAAAAACATTTAAGCCAAGCTAAAAACTCCGAGCGGGATCGGCCTGGGAATGTTTCTTCGCCGCCAAAAAGCAATCTGCTAAAGTTTTCCGTCATCTTTCTTGTCGCGGCCGTGGTCATTACGGGCGGCTATTTCGCTTATAAAAATCTTCCCGCGCAAAAGGCCAAGACCGCGATAAAACCGGGCATCGTGACCGGCTGTCAAAAGTCGCCGCAATTTTTGGCGGGGTTGAATTTTGGCAACCGGGCGGCGCTTAGCACTTCGGAAAAAGCGCGGCCGGGTTTGTGGATGATCGAAGGCGATCATCGCTACCAGCATCCTTCGTGGAAAAACGCCGGTTTTCTGGCGCCCATCGAGCGTGACCAGAACGGAAATATTTATGTCGCGCCGGCGCCGTTCATCAACGTATTCTTAAATCCCGCGGCGGAGCAAAACGCCGTCTGGCGCGTCGATAGTAAAACGCAGGAGATGGTGAAATTTCTCGATCTGCCGCGCGACGCCGGGGTGAGCGAACAGAATGCGTACGGCACGCTCGACCTGGCCTTTGATTGCGAAACGGAAGCCCTGTATGTTTCGTCGGTCTTCGGTTCCACCCGCGACAAGGAGCAGGGAAAAATTTACCGCATCGATACAAAAACCAAACAAGCGTCGCCCTTACTGGAAAACATAGACGGGTTCGGCTTAAGTGTTTTTAACACGCCCAAAGGCAAGCGTCTTTTTTACGGGCTGGCGCGGCGGCCCGAGGTCTGGTCGGTCGGGTTAAACGACGACGGCACGCTCGCCGGCGCTCCCAATGGCACAAAGCGCAAAGAAGCCTCGCTGGAAAACATCGGACCGCGCGGCGATGACAAGGTGCGAAAGATCGCTTTTCAGGCGAATCAAGCGGGCGGCGAAATGATCCTCTTTGGGATCGAGTTTAACTTTAACCTGGTCGCCCCGACGGAAAAACAGGAAACGGCTTATCATTTTCGCTATAATGCGCAAAACGATTCGTGGACGTATGTGGCGGAACCGGTGCAGGTGATCCAATGAGTTCAAAGTTTGGAGTTTGGAGTTTGGAGTTCCTTAACTTTGGACTTCGAACTTTGAACTCGAAACTTACTTGATTATGAACACTCTTTTCCCACAAGAGCCGCAGGTAATAGAAGATCCGAACCGCGTTCTTGGCCGCAAAGGCGAAAGACTCGCGGTGCGTTTTCTTGAAAAGGGGGGAGCGCGCATGGTGGCGGCCAATTTCCGCATCCCGATCGGGCGGAATATAAAAGGCGTGGCTGTGAACGCGGAGATCGACCTGATCGTCATGGATGGCGCAACCCTTTGTTTTATTGAAGTTAAGACCCGCAGCAGCGATGAATTTGCCGCCCCCGAAGAAGCCGTTAATCTGCGCAAGCAGCGCCAGATCATCCGCGCCGCCAAAAAATACCGCAAGATATTTCGCTTAAACAATGTTAATTTTCGTTATGATGTGATAAGTATAGTCTTACGCAAACAGGCTCCGCCCCGGATCGACCATTTCAAATCCTTTTGGACGGAAGAAAAGTTTCGCAAAGATCGCTGGTCGGATGACGACTTTAGCGGTTTTTGAAACAATGTCTTTCACATCGGCGTTAAGCTTTGTGGTTATTCAATATAAATAAAAAAAATGCGAGGAACTATGTCCAGATATCTTTTGTCTATCGTCGCTCTCTGCGCGGCGATCGTGCTGTTCACCTTTTCCGCCCCGTTACAAGCTAGCGCTCAGCTTCCGGCGCTTATCGACCGCGAAGTGTTTTTCGGCAACCCCGAGTACGCGGGTGCGCAGATCTCGCCTGACGGCAAGTATATTTCTTTTATCAAACCTTTTAAGGATGTTCGCAATATCTGGGTCAAGGGTATCAATGAACCTTTTGAAAAAGCCCGCCCGCTGACCGCGGAAAAGAAACGCCCGATCGGCGGCTATTTCTGGAGCCATGACGGTAAATATGTTCTTTTTACGAAAGACAATGACGGCGACGAAAATTTTAACGTCTATGCCGTCAGCCCAACCTCCAACGCGCCTAGCAGCGCGGAAGTCCCGGAAGCGACAAATCTTACCGCCGGTAAAAAAGTGCGCGCTTTTATCTACGGCCTGCCAGAATCTGAGCCCGATGTTATTTATGTCGGCTTAAACGAACGCGACCCTTCATGGCACGACCTTTATAAAGTGCAGATCTCGACCGGCACCAAAACGCTTTTGCGGGAAAATAAAGACCGCCTGACCGGCTGGGTTTTTGATAACAAGGATAAATTGCGCCTGGCGACCCGCTCGACTGAAAAAGGCGAAACGGAGCTTTTGCGGGTCGACGCCGACAAGATGACCAAGATTTATTCCTGCACCGTTTTTGAAAATTGTGGTCCGATCCGTTTTAACAAGGACGACAAGCGCGTTTATCTGACCTCAGATAAAGGCGATGCGCGTAATTTCCAGCAGTTGGTCCTGCTCGATCCGGAAACGATGAAGGAAGAATTGGTCGAAGAAGATCCGCTGAAAAGAGTGGATTTTGGCGGCGCGTCTTTCTCAGAGATCACCAAGGAGATCATCGCGACCACCTATGAAGACGACCGCGAACGCATTTACTGGAAAGACAAAAAATACGCAGACGACTATAACCTGATCAAGAAAAAACTGGGCGACCGCGAGATCGCTTTCGGTTCGAGCACCAAAGACGAAAGAAAATTCATCGTTTCGACTTTTAGCGACGTCGATCCGGGAACGGTTTGGCTGTTTGATCGCGACACGAAAAATCTGACCACGCTTTACCAGGTGCGCGAAAAACTTCCCCGCGAAGCGCTGGCCACGATGAAGCCCGTGCATTACAAATCTTCCGACGGCCTGGACATTCCCGCTTACCTGACGCTGCCCAAGGGCGTGCCGGCGAAAAATCTGCCGCTGGTCGTGGTTCCGCACGGCGGCCCCTGGGGGCGCGATAGCTGGGGATACAGCAGTTTCGCCCAATTTCTGGCCAACCGCGGCTACGCCGTGCTGCAGCCGAACTTCCGCGCTTCGACCGGTTACGGCAAAAAGTTTCTCGACGCCGGCAACAACCAGTGGGGCGACCGGATGCAGGACGACATCACCTGGGGTGTGAAATACCTGGTAAGCGAAGGAATTGCCGACCCGAAACGGATAGGGATCATGGGCGGAAGCTATGGCGGATATGCCACGCTGGCCGGTGTGACCTACACGCCCGACACTTATGCCGCGGCGGTGGCGATCGTCGCGCCTTCGAATCTGATCACGCTGCTGCAATCGATCCCGCCCTACTGGGAATCGATCCGCACAACATTCTACAAACGCATGGGCGATCCCAACACGCCTGAAGGCAAAGCGCAGCTGGAACGCCAGTCGCCGCTCAGCCTGGCAAATAAGATCAAAACCCCGCTGATGGTCGTGCAAGGTGCCAACGACCCGCGCGTCAACAAACGTGAAGCCGACCAGATCGTGATCGCGCTGCGCGACCGTAATTACCCGGTGCAATATTTGCTGGCCGATGACGAGGGCCACGGATTTGCCCGCCCGGTCAATAACATGGCGATGTTTGCCGAGGGCGAAAAGTTCCTGGCCAAATATCTCGGCGGGCGTTACCAGGAAACGATGACCCCGGAAGTTGCCAAGCGGCTGAAAGAGATCACGGTGGATGTGAAAACCGTTTCTCTTCCGGCGGCGGCGAATATGAATGCGGCTCCTGCTGTCAACATATCCGGTAAATGGAATATGTCGGTCGACGCGCAGGGACAGATACTTCCGATCGTGCTCGAATTGAAACAGGCGGCGGCCGCGTTTGACGGCTCGATGACCTCGGCACTGGGCGGAGGATCGGTCGGAAACGGCAAGGTCAGCGGCAGCACTGTGACCGCGCTCGTTAAAGCCGACATTCAGGGCCAACCGATGGATATCGTGATGGAAGGTAAAGTGGACGGTAATAAAATGTCCGGAACGCTAAATGTGCCGGGGTTTGGAATACTGCCTTTTACCGCGGAAAAAGCACCGTAAGCTATGGAGCGCGGGCATCCCTGCCCGCCTTTTGTCAGTAGCGTCTGCGTCAGCAGATGCGCAAAACTCGAGTAAAGAACGCACTTGCTAACGCAAGCGCTACTGACAAGAGAGCGCAAAGATGCGGGCAAGGATGCCCGCGCTCCATAGTTTTTTATTTGCCACTTCTCGGCTGTTTGGCGTCGGTCAGGATAACGAAATCTCCCAGACCCGTGTGCTTGCTTTTATCAAAGGTCTGAAAATCCTGTTCATATTTGATCGTAACGACCACAAATCTTGTCTTGGGGCGATACTTCAAAAGATGATCGGGAATTCCCCAGCGGTTTTCGCTATGAAACCCTCCATTGAGCTGCACGACCAGCGGGTGTTTATTTTCTTTTAGAAACCCGGCGATCGAATCGGCCATGGTCGCGTCCCATAGCGATTGCGAATCCATTATTTTTGACATGCCGTGGCTGTTCGCATCGCCGGACCCGCCCATCAGCGCTTCGAATTTTTTCCGGTAGCCTTCGGTCGCCGGTGCGTAAGGGAGCGGCGCCAGCCATTTTTTTGCCTCGGGCGATAAAGCGTTCAAGGCATCGCGGCCGCCCCGCGAAACCATATTCACATAACGCCGCGGAGCGTTGGCGGCAATCACCGGCAGCTTTTTTTCTTTCGCCAATTCGACCAGCGGTTTGTAATCGATCTTGTAATTTCCCCACGGACGCGAACTGGAAAGAAAATGCTGCTCGGAAATAAGATCTTTTAAGTATTCGTCGACCTCGACCTGCACATCGCGCTCGAACATTTCCATCGAAAGAGCGAGCTTGCGCTCTGCGCCGTATTTTTCAATCGCGCGTTTGAAGATCTCAAGCTGCAATTTATGAGCGACGGTGTCGTCATGCTGCTCGCCGAGAAAAACAACATCGGCCTGCGCCAGAGAGTCTATTATTTTTTCCAGGCTGGCGGGATCTCCCTGCCCGTCAAAAATGCGGAAAGTTTCGGGGGCGGCAGTGGTTTGGCTAAAGGTCGGGAGAGTCATCAGAATAATCAGCGTCAAAACACAAAGAAAATATTTCATAAAGAATAACCACGAAATGAAACATCAGCTTAGCATAAATTTATGATGATGCGATTTTACCGCGTCCGGCGGTTATGTGAATGTAGCCGTGGGTTAAAACCCACGGCTACGGTCAACCGGCCGCTATGCGGCGCTCCTTTAAGATTACTTCCCTTTATCCAGACTCCAGCGGACGCCGACACGAAACGTTCGTCCGGCTTCGGGGCGAAAGATCGCCTGGTTGGTGCCGCTGTTCGGGTCTTTGCTGTCGAACATATTATCCATGGCCGCAAAAACTTCGAAGCCTTTCGGTAAAGTTTTTGCTCCGTACAGGTCCCACAGCTGGAACGGTGCGGCGATCGTTTCCACGTTGGTCGTTTCGTTGCGCGAAGCGATCCACTTGCTGTAAAAACTGCCGCGCAAATTCGCGTTGAATTTATAGCGAATATTATCGTAGGCGAGTTTCACGAATCCCTGGTGACGATTGCGCCCGGTCAGGTAGCGGTTCGATGTTTTGTCGCGCGCGTCCAGATAGGTGTAAGCGCCGCTCACGGCAAACCCAAAAGGCAGCGCGTAGGAAGCGTCAAATTCGCCGCCCTGCGTATAAATATTTGCCAGGTTCTTGTAATAAAACAGCAGCGCGTTAAAAACCACGAACTGCCTGAGCGCAGGATCGATGCCGTTAGAGGTAAAGATATCGTCGATGGTCGCCGGCGTGACAAATCCCAGCGAAGCGCTATCGATCAGATTTCGCACGTCATTGCGAAAATAATTTACGCCGATATGAAGTTTGCGTGAAAAGCCGTTGAATTCCCCGCCCGCCTGCCACGAACCGGAATGCTCCGGGCTAAGCGAAGGGTTTCCCAGCACCTGGTAAAAATTAGGCGAGTTGTTGAAGTGATAGTAAAGCTGGCCCAGGTCGGGCGCGCGAAAACCGCGTCCCCAGGAAGCGCGCAGGCTGGCGTAATTTGTCAGGCGATAATTCAGTCCGATCTTGGGCGAAAAAGCCGTGCCGAAAACGGAGTGATGGTCCATGCGTCCGCCGACGGTAAATGTTAACCGCGAGGTCGCGCTGATCTTATCCTGCAGCCAAAGAACGCTCGTATCGGCTTTTACGCCTGCATCGTTTTGCAAACGGTTGATCCCGCGATAACGGTCGGTCGTCCATTCGACACCGGCCTGAAAAAATTGTCTTTCGCCGATGATGCGCGAAAACGTGGCGTCGAGTTTGCCGTAGCGTTCAAAAAGATCGCCGTCAGGAAGACTGGTGCCGGCGGGGAATAAGCTGCCCGTCGTAATTTCATCAAACCGCGCAAAGTATCCGCGCATCTGCAGCGCCGTGCGGTCGTCTATCGCCCAGTCGCCGGTCAAGCCGTAATTCTGCGATTGATCGTCGATATTATTAAACTGCGGGCCCGATTCGCCATTGACCCTGCCTACGGAAGTATTCCAATAGCTGTTGGCAAATCCGATCAGCGAAAATTTCTCGTTGAACCGGTATTTCAATTTGCCGTAGGTATCGTAACGATGAAAGCCGGAGCCTTCCTGTGAAAAAGTAGCCGGGTTAAGATCGAAGCCGTTATTTTTATGACGCTCAAGGCTAAAGATGCCGCTCAGTTTTTTGTGTTTGAAAGCGACATCGCCGCGGGTGTCGAGAATGCCGAAATTTCCGCCCGACGCGGTGAAGGTGGCCGTAAAAGGACGGTTCGGTTCGCGGGTGATGAGATTGATCACCCCGCCGATCGCGTCTGAACCGTAAAGAGCGCTCGACGCTCCCTTGACCACTTCTACGCTGCTCAAGCGTCCGGTCGATTGCCGGTCAAGGTTGAGATTTCCGCTCTTGATGCCGCGGGCGCCGATCAGCGGCTGGCCGTCCATCAGCACCAGCACTTCGCGGGAATTAACACCCTGCACCTGTTCGCCGGCCACGCCCGTCGTTTCCGAACCGCGCCGGGTGATAACGCCGGGGACTTCACGCAGCAATTCACCGACCGTTTCATAGCCGGTCGTTTTGATGTCGTTTTCGGTCAGCACTTCGACCTTGGTATTAAGCCGGTCGCGCAATTCTTCCTGCCGCGAACCGGAAACGACCGTGACGTCTTCACGCAAAGGCGCGATCTCCAGTTTGAACACAAGCTCGCCCCGGCTATCGACGCCGCTATCGACCGTTTTTTCCATCCGCGCAAAACCCTGCGCGGTTATTACGGCTTTATAGCTTTCCGAACCAAGGCCGTTAAAACTAAAAACTCCGTCGTCATCGGTACTGGCGGTTCTTTCCAAGCCCGTGCTTTGATTGATCAAAACTACCGTGGCGCCGCTGACGGCTCGGTCGGCCGGGTCGGTTACTTTTCCTTTAACGATTTTTTCAGCTATTTTTCCTTGGGAAAATATGGAAAGATTTAATAAGAATAAAGATAAAAATATTAATAAAAGCCGTTTGCCGGTCATATAATCTCCTCAAAAAACTTGCAGATTCCGGCCGGCAAAATTACACTTTCAACAGTGTCCGCCGACCGTAAAGGTTGTCGTTCATTTATCGGGAGGCTGGTGCGTGATTGATTTTCGAGGTCGTTACGCATCAGCCTCTTTATTTTTCTCAGCGCAAAAAAAGGTCAGCGCCGCTAATTAAACTTCTGCTGATTAAACTTCTGTCTGCATAAAACAATTGCGAAAACTATCGAAAGTTTCCCTGGCGTTACCGATGATCACCTCGTCGTTTTCGCCGTCCCCGGCAAATTCCGTGGTGATGCGCACAAATTCTTTCCACATCGGGCCGGTCCGCTCGCCGTAACCGTTAAAAAAAGCGCCGCCGTTCTCAGGCGAGATACCGAGATGCTCTTTCAAGTGGCGGTTTATTATCTGCCCGCCGAGCGTGGCGCCTTCCATCACGTAAAGGCTGCCAAACGCCTGCGCATTATTTTCCAGCGCGGGCAGGTCTTCCCATCGCGGAAGTTCCTGCGCTTCTTCAAATATCCCGAGGTTCTTCAGGTCCGCCTCCAGCTTTGGCAATTTGCGCCGTTCGTTAAAATCGTAACCGCTGGCGCTTAGGTCAAGCCGGTCGATGCGCGGCTCGATCGCGGAATAAAACCGGTAAAATTTACAGAGCAGTTTTTTATAATCATCAGGCGAAAACATCTGGTCCATCACGTTGACGGTGTTTTCCAAACCCTCGTGCTGCTCTCTGGTCGCTTCTTTAAGTTTAGCTAAGATCATTTACGTCATCCCAATTTGAAAGAATTAAAAATCAGGATCTATTTTATTATCAAAACTACTTTAGTTCATTGCGGACAAGTTGAATTGCTGTCCGTAAAAACAATCCCAGGCCGAAGCGACAAATTCCGAGAATTCCTGCCGGTCGAAAGAAAGCAAAACATTCCCCGCCTTAACGTGATACTGCACGCAGTGTTCGCAATGCCAAACGCTGATGTCTTCGCGTTTTCCCATCTCATCGATGCCGAATTTTTTAATCGTCATAAGTTTTATTAGTGAAATTGAAATTCGTTTTCAATAATAAAGATAATGCAGGCCGAAAACCGCGTCAAGTATTAGAGTGAGGTTTTGTGGATTTGGCCGGGATTTCTGGAATCAAAGATAAACCAAACAAGTGAGTTCAGCTCAAGGTCAGGAAGGGCTGCTTTGCACCCGCTCTTTTTGTCAGAACCGGGAGCGGCAGCGACTGGGTTCCATATGAAATTAGTTTCGTGTTTTTCGCGTGGTTCGTGGCAAATCCGATATTTTTAACCACGAATCACACTAAATACACGAAATATCACTCGTTACTAACTATTTCTTTTTGGTTTTCTTCCTGGCGGGAAATTTCCGGTTGAGGATTTCTTTCAGGGCTTGGCCGGTATAGGACTTTTTAACTTTAGCGACTTCTTCCGGGGTGCCGACCGCCACCACTCTACCGCCCTGCGCGCCGCCTTCGGGCCCGAGATCGATCACGTGATCGGCGGATTTTATGACGTCGAGATTGTGTTCGATGACGATCACCGTGTTCCCTACGTCCACCAAACGCTGCAAGACGTCCAGCAGCTTATGCACATCGGCGAAATGCAAGCCGGTGGTAGGTTCATCCAGGATGTAGATGGTTTTACCGGTCGCGCGTTTGGAAAGTTCCTTGGCGAGTTTGATGCGCTGCGCTTCGCCGCCCGAAAGTGTGGTGGCCGATTGGCCGAGCTTGATATACCCTAAACCTACATCGAGCAGAGTCTGCAATTTTTGCTTGATCTGCGGCACATTCTCCAGCACCGGCAGCGCGTCTTCGATCGTAGTATCCAGAAGGTCCGCGATCGAAAGCCCTTTGTATTTCACCATCAAAGTTTCGCGGTTGTAACGCGCGCCGCGGCAAACGTCGCAGGTGACATAAACGTCGGGCAGAAAATTCATCTCGATGCGTTTAAGGCCGTCGCCTTCGCAGGCTTCGCAGCGCCCGCCTTTGACGTTAAAGGAAAAACGGCCGGCTTTGTAACCGCGCTCGCGCGAGTCCGGCAGCATTGCATAAAGCTCGCGGATCGGCGTGAAAAGTCCCGTATAAGTTGCCGGATTTGAACGCGGCGTGCGGCCGATCGGCGACTGGTCAATTTCTATTACCTTATCGACCAGTTCGGCGCCGTCCAGGCTTTTATGCGGCGCGGGTTCGGAGAGCGAACCATAGACCTGCCGGGCCAGCGCTTTGTATAAAATATCGTCAACCAGCGTTGATTTTCCAGAACCGGACACGCCCGTCACCACGGTCAAAAGCCCCAGCGGAAACGTGACATCGATGTCCTTTAAATTGTTTGCCCGGGCGCCGCGAATGACCAGGTTCTTGCCGTTCGGCGAACGCCGCAGCTTGGGAACTTCGATCTGGAATTTTCCCGAAAGATATTGCGCCGTGATCGAGTGCTCGTCCTGAAGAATATGCTCCGGTTCGCCGATGGTGACCACTTCGCCGCCGTGCGAACCCGCGCCCGGACCCAGATCGACCACATAGTCGGCCTGGCGGATGGTTTCTTCGTCGTGTTCGACCACGAGGACGGTGTTGCCCAGATCGCGGAGCTGCGCCAGAGTTTGTAAAAGTTTTTGATTATCGCGCGGATGCAGGCCGATCGAGGGTTCGTCAAGCACGTACAAAACGCCGCGCAGCTGCGAGCCGATCTGCGTCGCCAGGCGGATCCGCTGGCCTTCGCCGCCGCTCAGCGTCGCCGACGGGCGATCGAGCGTCAAATAACCAAGGCCCACGGTATTTAAAAAATTCAGCCGGCTGACAATTTCTTTCAGCACTAAGCCGGCGACTTTTTCCTCGCGCTCGGTAAGCTTGATCTTTTCGAAAGCCTTGACGGATTCTTCGATGGTCAGCCCGGCATATTGCGAGATGCTTAATCCGCCGACCTTGACGGCGAGCGATTCCGGCTGCAGACGCTTGCCGCAGCATTCCTGGCAAACGACTGGTGAAACCAGTTCTTCCAAACCGTTGCGCACGCGTTCCGAAGGAGCGTTGACCAATCTTTCGCGCAGAAAACGCACCGCGCCTTTCCACTCGCTTTCGTAATTCAGCCCGCCCTGTTTAAAGGTCAGGCGGCCCGGCATGCCGTAAAAGAATGCATCGCGCACTTCGCGGGGCAGATCGACGAACGAAGTTTTTTCATCAAAATCGTACGAGTCGAGTCTGAGAATGGAATTCTTTTTATCTTTCTTCTCGTGAAATTTTTCGATCACGGCTTTGATCGCGGCTTTTAAATGATTGGCGCCCTGGCGGTCAAATTCATCGGTGAACGTCAGCCGGTTTGCCGGCAGGTTGGCATCGGGCACGAGTTTGACGGGATCGACCTCGGCCACGGTCCCGATGCCCTGGCATCTTTTACAGGCGCCAAAGGCCGAGTTGAACGAGAACGAGCGCGGTTCGAGCGTGGCGATATTGATGCCGCAATTTACGCACGCCATTTTTTCCGAGTAGAGTTTTTCCTCGCCGTCGATGATCGAAACCAGCACGGCGCCGCCGGTCAGCCTGAGCGCCACTTTGACAGATTCCATCAAACGGTCTTTTACGCCGTCTTTTATCAGCAGGCGGTCGATCACTACTTCGATCGTGTGATTTTTGCGCTTGTCGAGAGCGATCGGCTCGTCGAGCATTTTCATCTCGTTGTCGATGCGCGCGCGGTTAAAATCTTTGGCCAGCTGTTCGAGTTCTTTTTTGAATTCGCCTTTGCGGCCGCGCACGATCGGCGCGAGGATCATCACCCGCTCGCCTTCCGGCAGCTGCAAGATATTGTGAACGATCTGCTCGACGGATTGGCGCGTGATCGTCGCCCCGCAAATGTGACAGTGCGGCTGGCCGATGGAAGAAAAAAGCAGGCGCAGGTAATCATAGATCTCAGTCACCGTGCCGGCGGTCGAACGCGGGCTGCGCGAAACGGTCTTTTGCTCGATGGAGATCGCCGGCGATAGGCCTTCGACCGAATCGACATCGGGTTTTTCCAGCTGATCGAGAAACTGGCGGGCGTAGGCCGAAAGAGATTCCACGTAACGGCGCTGGCCTTCGGCATAGATCGTATCGAAGGCGAGCGAAGATTTGCCGGAACCGGACAAGCCCGTGATGACCGTCAACTTGTTGCGCGGTATCTCAACGTTGATGTTTTTTAGATTGTGCTGGCGCGCCCCGCGAACTGTTATCTTGTTAATACTCATTACTAAAAGCTTCCGCGGGCATATAAGAATAGAATTTGCCGTCAGGCGGAAACTTTTATCTTACCCCAAAGGGTGCGGTTTTGCATCTTCAGGAGAAAGGCGGATCGGTTAATGGTTTCGGATTTGTTAGTGTTGTTTCGTGTGATTTCGTGGTTACCTCTTAAATGCTTTATTTATAAGGCTATAAGATAGGAACCACGAAATCACACGAAACAACACGAAAAAAACATTTATGCGTTTCATTCGGGACTGAAGCACTTTATAGAAGACCGGGCCGCCTAAAGCGGTACTTGGAACTTAAAGATTTGAGGTCAGCCTGAGGCCGTAATTTTTGGATCGGGGCGGGGTGAAGATGGCGAGATGTTCGCTCACTAACTTAAATGCGTCGTCGGCGACGATGGGGGCTGAGAAGAGATATCCCTGACAATACTGGCAGCCGACATCTTTGAGCTGTTTTAGCTGCGATTCGCTTTCCACGCCTTCGGCGATCACCTTCATTTTCAGGCTGCGGGCAAGCGTGACGACCGCGCGAACGATCTGCGAGCTGTCGTTCTGCGAACCCATTCTCTGAACGAAAGAGCGGTCGATCTTCAGCGTTGAAATGGGAAATTCCTGCAGGTAGCTCAAGCTGGAATATCCCGTGCCGAAATCATCCAGAGCGATCTGGACACCCATGCGGCTGAGTTCCGCCAGGGTGTGTGCGGTGTTGCGCAGATTTTTCATCATCGCGCTTTCGGTGATCTCGATCTGCAGCGAATGCGGCTCGAGGCCGGTTTCCTCTAAAACACGGGCCACTTTTTCCACCAGGTCGCGCTGCGTAAAGCGTTTGCTGGAAATGTTGACGCTGATCGAACAATTTGCGGCGCCAGGCTCGTTGTCTTTCCAAAACTTCAGCTGGCGGCAGGCTTCCGAAAGCACCCAATCGTCAAGCTGATCGATCAGAACGTTTTCTTCGGCCAGCGGGATAAATTCGTTCGGCGGCAGGACACCGTAGAGCGGGTGGTCCCAGCGCACCAGGGCCTCAAAGCCCCAGATGTCTCCCGTTTCGACGTTGCGGATCACCTGATAGGTGGCAAATAATTCGCCGCGTTTTACGGCGCCGCGCAGGTCGTTGGCGAGCCTTAGTTCGCGCGTGACCTTGTCGTGCATCTCGTTATCGAAGAACACATAGCAGCCCTTGCCCACGGCCTTGGCCTGGTACATGGCGGCGTCGGCGTCGCGGAGCATGTCGCCCGCATTTTCGTAAGGTATCAGGCTCGAAGCCACGCCGATGCTGGCCCCGACAAATATTTCCTGGCCGCCGAGGAAAAACGATTCGGACAGCTTGAGGTTGATCCTTTCCGCCACGTGAACCGCCTGTCCGATATCGGTCAGGTTTTCCAGCAGGACGGTAAATTCATCACCACCGAGCCGCGCGACAGTGTCTTTTCCACGCACGCATTCGAGCAGTTTTTGCGCCGTGATATTTAACAGGTTGTCTCCGACGCTGTGGCCCATCGAATCGTTCACCAATTTGAAACCGTCAAGGTCGAGGAAAAGGACCGCGGTTATTCTTTCCGGCGTTTTTCTGACATTGATCAGCGCCGCATCGAGTTTTTCGCGGAAGGCGGTGCGGTTCAAAAGCCCGGTCAGAGAATCATGCGAAGCGTCGTGAATAAGCTGTTCTTCGGCCTGTTTTCGCGAGGTTACGTTCTGGGCCTGAAACACGAGGTGGCGAATATTATTGTGGGCGTCGCGCGCCGTGGAAACGCTCAGATCGACCCAGGAAACGTCGCCGCGGGAAGATATCAGCCGCAGTTCATTTTGGCAGGACGTTATTTTCCCCGCCATCAGATCTTCGAGCTGATTCTGTAAATACGACAGATCGCCGGAATGGACCACGTTCTTGTAATCGGAATTGAGCAGCTCGTCTTCTTTGGCCTGTAGCAAGCCGCAAAGGCTCTCGTTGATCTGGAGCCATTTCCCATCCGGCGACACCAGTGCCATGCCCACGGAGGCATAGTCGAAAGAGCTTCTGAAAAGCTGTTCCGATTCCTGCAGCGCATCGAGATTGCGGATATAGGTTTCGTAAGAAAAATAGATCAGCCCGATCACGGGAACGATCGTCAGCAGCGCCATCGAACTAAAATCGCCGAAGTAACGCGCGACAAAACCGGCCGGTATCGCCGCCATGATAAAGGTCGCGCTCACCCAGAGATAATATTTTCTCCAGGCGCGCCAGAGCGAGAGTTCAAGCTTGAGGGCCTGCATGACCGCAACCAGCGAGGTCGAGGCGATGTATTGCGAAAGGGCCATCACGCCGATCGCTAAAATAAAATCGGCGTTGGAAAGCCGCGCGGCAATAGTTGAGGGATCGCCATAAAGCGTCCACAACAAATGCCCCGTGATCCAGGTGGCCGTTGCGCTGAGACCGATGTTAAAAAAGTAGGTAGTTGCTTTTCGGCTGATACCGATGGAGGAAGCGATCGCTTCCGCGACGGCGGCGAGGATCGCTCCGTTTAACCCCCAAGTGAGCAAGGCCAGAAAAATAAATACATCGGAAAATGTGATCGTGCCGTTAAAGCGAGGTATTTTGACGCTGACCCGCGAAGCCACCAGCGCCGTCAAAGCCACCAGTATCCAGAGGCGAAATTCAGTGCCGTTCCCGGCCACCTGAAAAACAGTGCTGGCACAGATCATGGCGCCCAGACCTACAATGATCCAACGATAGACGGCTATCCATGGTATGGCTGTCCGGTATGTCCAGGAACGTGAACTATTCATCGCAAGCAATAGAAACGGTGTTTTTGCGGCCTTTTACTCTATCTGAGGGCGGTCAGAGAGGTCGTGAGGTTTTCGGTGGAGACACAATAAGGCCCCATATTATTTTAGGGGTTTCAAACTTGTTTAGCAAGTGTTTTCTTTTGTTGGTAAATTTTTAATCTATTGAAAATAAAGGTAAATTGGTCACACCATTTAATTGAACAGCATATAATAGGCCGATTTGAGGTATTCACCGGCCACCATGTTCCAACCTTTTGGCAATAACCACCATTTAAACGGGAGCGGGGTTTGCTCACCGGGGAGGGGAGAAACCACGCCAAATGCGGTATCCCCTTTATTTGCATAGAGTTCAAATAACCAGAGCGCCCGGCGCGAATGATAGGCCGAAGTAACGATCAGCACCCGCTGCCAGCCGCGCTTCTGCGCTTCCTGGCCGATCAGGAGGGCTTCGTCTTTAGTCCCGGAGACTATTTGCGGGAGTTCCTCGATATTTTCCGCTGGGACACCCTGCGCGACCAGTTCCCGGCGGGCCCGTTCGATAAAATAGAGATTTTGTTGGTCGGGCTGTGACCATCCGCTCTGCAAACCGTCATTGGTCAGGATCAGGCGGTCGGAAACACCTGCTTTGAATAATTCGGCGGCTTTCCGCGTACGCTCGATATAGGTGGCCGACCCTCCCAGCACGACGATGGCATCAGCTTTTTCAAAAGGCCGCTCGACGATCAGCCTCTCCGCCAGCCACCAGGCGAGCCCGCTCCAGAGCAGCAATAACAAAACGGCCGTCAAGGCTATTTTGAACCAGCCGCCTATATTGGAAAATATCTTCACTTAACTTTGCGCCGCGCTTTCTACCCGGCCCATTATTTCACGAAGCTTGGCGACCCTCGCCTCCCAGCCTTCGTTCTTCATCGAAGCGCTGATCTCGCTGCGCTCGCCCGGATCCTTCAGCGCGTCTTCCACCATCCGGATAAATTCAAAGTGATCTTTGGCTACCCGGCACCCGCCGATATTTTTCATCTCGGGAATATTGGTCGAAACCACGGGCAGCCCCGCCGCCAGGTACTCTCTTACCTTTAAGGGATTGACGCTTTCCGTCAGCTCATTGATCAGGAACGGGTTTAGCGCTACATCAAAACCCTTGCAGTAGGCGGGCAGGTCCGCGTAAGGCTGCCTGCCAAGCTGGTGAATGTTGGGGATCGAACGCAGAATTTTTATTTTTTCCTCGGCATCGACCGTTACCTTGCCCAGCAAAACCATCGAGCCCGACCAGAAATGCAGCGCGACCCTTTTCAAAAGCTCAAAATCGACCCAATCGGCCAGCAAGCCGTGAAAACCGATGATCGGCCGCGGCAGATCGGCTAAATAATCGGGAATTTTTGTATCGTCATCGAGCGCCGTACTAAAATGAGCGTAATCGACGCCGTGGGGAATGATAAAAGTGTTTGGATTAAAATGTTTTTTTGATTCGTAAAGTTTGTCGGCGGAAACTATCACCAGATCAGCCCTGCGAAAAAGCTCTTCTTCGATCTTTTTCAAACCCGGCGAAACACCGGTAAAGGCCGTGTATTCATCCACGCAGTAATAGATCAACTGATCTTCGCCGAGTTTTCCCGCGATCATTCCGGCGGCCGGGTTAAAGGTCATGTTGATCGGGCGCGTGAAGCCAAGCTTTTTCATTGCCCGTTTGACCTGCGATATCAGCGATCTGCGGTTCAGATTGACCACGGCCTTGAGCCCGTAGGCCGGGATCGCCAGCGGATTCATCACAAAAATATTCGGCTCGACCTCTTTGATCGGATCGGCAAAACTTTTTAGTTTTTTAAAGATGCGACCCACGTCTTTGGAAGACGCGGTCGGCATACGGTTAGCGATCGCATTAACCCAGAGAATACGGTTGTCTTTGGAAAGCACCCGCATGAGGTGAGTTTTCGACAGCGGGTCGCCGGTCCAATCGTGGCTAAAGCACAAAATATCCCTGTTTCGCAATGGTTCGACGGTCTTTGCGAAGGTTTCAGTATCCGATGTGAAGGTCATTTAAGTTCTTCCGAAGGCTTGTTTTATTTTCCGGCGCGCTGAAAGCGGCAAAAATAAATAAGTGCCGACCAGGAGTTTTTTCAACTTTTCTTTTTTTACGTGCCGTTTCAAAAAAGTCCTGTCGAAAGTATAGCGGTAATTTGAGCGAATGTCTCCGCCAAAACGGCGAAGAAATTCGTGTGAGGCCCCCATGCTAAAGTGCGTTAAATTATTTGCGCAGGCCCATTCGATGGCGCGCCAGCCGATCAGCGGATTTGGCCGCAGTTTCTGAAATTCTTCGAGCGAGTTGTTTCCCGCGTATTCGATAACGCCGCCCCCGCAATACCGGAAAAATGTGCCGGCGATAACTTTTCCCTGGTAGACCGCGATCAAAGTTTTGCGGTGCTCTTTATCCGCTGCTAGCGCGGCAAAATCTTCGCGGCTGTCGGGCTGATTTCCCTTTCGTTTATTCCATTCCACGTGGATCGCGTAAAGCTCGTCGATCTCGTCCTCGGTTTCCAGGTCCTTAACGATCAGCTCTGACTTTTTCATCGCCTTTTTAAGCTCACTTTGGCGGGTTTGGGAAAAATCCTTGAATAAAACATCCGCGCCCTTGGCAAGATCGAGCATCACCACGGCGTCACCGCCGGAGCACGTTTCAGAACTAAGACCCAGACCTTTGCTTTTTTCGACGGGCTCCCAGCTATGAAAATTTATTACCTCGAGGCTGTCGCCGCCTTTTTCCAGCATTCCTTCGAGCAGGGCCTTGGCCGCGGCCGCGCGGTCAGTGTCTTTGTGAAACACGGTCTGCGGACGCACCGCCAAACCGGACGAGATCGTCTTTCCGGTATCGACCCCGGTCAAAACCGCCGCGATCTTTTCTCCGTCAAAGGCTAGAACCGCAAATTTTTCACCACCGCGAATAAAAGGATCGGTAAAAAATCCCGGCGTGACGTAATGGGTCGGATACGCGGCGCCGGTTAAAAAATCCTGCCAGGCGGCAAGCGTTTTATCATCAGGGTACGCGTTTAATATCTGATAATTCATTTTGTTTCCCCGTCGATAAATCTTCGCTGCCACATTTCAAAGTTGACCAAAAACCAGAGACGCTGGTCGTGATTTTCGCCCCCGTTATGCTGCGCGACCAGGCCGCGCACAAATTCGGCGTTGAAAATGCCGCGCGACAAGGCGCGCTCGCTTAAGACGTATTCGTCGATCACGTTCTTGAATTCATTTCTAAACCAGTTGCCGAGCGGCACGGGAAAACCCATCTTCTTCCGAGTCAGGATCGTTTCGGGCAAAATTCCCTTCATTGCTTCGCGCAAAAGCCACTTGGTCGTTTTGCCGCGCAATTTCATTTCGACCGGCATCCGCGCGGTAAATTCCACCAGCTTGTGATCGAGAAAAGGCACGCGGCTTTCGATCGACGCCGCCATGCTCATCTGGTCCTGTTTCATCAGCAGTTCATGCAGATAGGTTTTGGTGTCGGCGTACAAAAGCTTGTCGAGCAGCTCTTCGGCATCGGTATTTTCCATCCAGCGGTGCAGACCGGTGTACGGGTTTGTATCGGCGATCCTGGCCCTTGCGCCGGCGGATAACAGGCCGCCCTGCATCAATTTGGTAAAGATGGCGAAATTGTCGAAATAAAGATTTTCGATATCGGCGTCGAGCGCGAGAAAGGTGCGTTTCAGTTTGCGGTTTAACGAGGCAGGCAGTGTCGCCACGCCGGCCTTAACCGCTTCGCGCAAAAATCCGGGCGTAAAGCTCTCGTATTTTTCGCCGTAATTTAAGAGCGCCAGCGCTTTCTGATAACGTCCATAACCGCCCAGAATTTCATCACTGCCTTCGCCGGTCAGGACGACTTTCACGTGCTGCTGTGCCAGTTTGGAGACGAAATAAAGCGGCACGCTTGCGGAAAACCCGAGCGGTTCGTCTTCATGCCAGATGAGCTGCGGTAAAGCTTCGAAAAATTGCGCCGGTGAGATGGTGATCTCGTGATGGTCGGTCTTATATTTTTCCGCGACCAGCCGCGCGTATTCCAGTTCGTTGGCATCGCGCTCATTGAATGCGACGGAAAAAGTCTTGATCGGGTCATCGACCATGGTCGACATCATCGCGGCGATGGCGGAAGAATCAATGCCGCCCGAGAGAAACATTCCCAACGGCACATCGGCCATCAACCGCAGCTTGACCGACTCACGAAAAAGATCGCGCCACTCTTCGACAAACTCCGCGTCACTTTTTGCCTCATGCTTGGGTTCAAAGCTGAGGTCCCAGAACTTGCGAATTTCGATGCACCCGTCTTTCCATAACAAGGTGTGGCCGGGCGCCAGGCGTTTTACTCCGGCAAAAAGAGTTTCGTCACCCGAGGTCCCGTGGTTGGCGAGCTGGTCGGGCAAAACATTAAAATTAACCTCGGCTTTTACCGCGCCGGCTTCCAGTAGGGCTTTGATCTCCGATGCAAAAAACAAATTTCCCTGTTCGTCATGAACGTAATAAAGCGGCTTTACCCCGAAGCGATCGCGGGCAATAAAAAGCTCTTTTTTACGCGCGTCCCAGATCGCAAAGGCAAACATTCCGCGCAAATATTCCACACAGCCCGCGCCGTATTCGGCATAAAGATGCAGGATGGTTTCGGTGTCGCAATGCGTTTGATAGGTGTGCCCGCGCGCGATCAGGTCTTCGCGGTGATCGGCGTGATTGTAGATCTCGCCGTTGTAAGTGATGACCAGCGAACCTTGCGAGTTTTTCATCGGCTGGTGGCCGTTTGAAACGTCGACGATGCTTAAGCGGCGGTGGCCGAGCCCCACATTCCCATCAATAAAAGCACCGGCATCGTCGGGCCCGCGATAGGCAAACACGTCGCGCATCCGGCACAGGACGTTTTCGTCGATCTGCCTGCCGGAGCCGGGTGAAAAAGCAATGCCGTTAATACCGCACATAAAAATTATTCGTCGTCTGATTGAAGCGAGTCTTTCAGCACATAGGCCTTCGGACGCTGCGGCTTCTGCGAGGGCAGCGAGACCGAAAAGAGGCCTTCACTGGTTCTGACGTTGAGTTTTTGCCCGAGCCTGCGGGCCGTGGCAAATTCGAGATTCGACGGGTGATCGATGATCTGCCGGTCGTTTAGCACTAAATATTTGCCATCGATAAACACGTATTCTTCGGGCTGGGTTTCGCCTTCGGCGACCCGCGTCCAGGCAAAGCGAAAGTCGGTGGAAAACAGCGGATTGCGCGCGATCTGCCCGCCGCCATCGCCAAAAAAGAACAGGTCCTGGTAGCCCTTGTTGTTGATCGCGAACGCCCGTCCGCCGTTGACATCGATCTCTTCGATCGTGGCTTCCCCGTCGGCTGCCAAGGAAGGCAAAAAGAAGGTGAAAAATTCCTGCGGGCCTTTGCCCTTGGAAATAAAACGAAGATAAGGAGCGTTGACCCGGCCGCCATAGCACGTGGAAACCCAGCTTTCGCGTTTCTGCCACTCGCCGTTGTCGCCGAAAAGCAGAAGCTTTAGCCCCGCGTTCTTATCGGAATTTTCCACGATGCTCCAGAGCTTTTCTTCCGGATTTTCCGCGCGCGGATCGGTGTTCGGATCGAAATGAAAATTCAGCTGGTAGGTGTGCTCGCCAAAGGTCTCGACATAATCGCGGATGATCCAATAATCGTTCTTAAGAAAGAGGATGCTGCGCGTATGTTTCGCCGCGGATTCGGGCAGGTCGTCATAGCCGTCGTGCGAGCCTTCGAAAAAGTCGAAACGGTCTTGCGCGATCCATTTTTTAACTTCGGGCTTGGCGGCTTTCTCCCATTTGAAGGTGCTGCCGGGAATAGATGACGAACGCTCGTCGATGACCAGCGTGTTGTGCGCTAAAGACGAGCGGAAATAATCGCGCAGCTCGCCTGATTTGTGATAGGTATAAGTGCCGGGATCGACCAAAAGAGTTTTACCGCCCGCCGCCAGCTCGAACGAAAGCACATCGGCATGCGAATGCGCCGAGGAAAGCGCGCCGTGCTGGCCGCAATCGATCAGCATATAATTGTCGCTCTTGTCCCAGCCGTCGCGCATCATAAAATACCCGCCGTCCGTAAACGCCCTCGACTCGTCTTCCGGGCTTAAGGGTGAAATCCCTTTGAATTCTTTAACGCCGGGGTCTCCCAGCAACCAGAACATTTCTTCGGCCGGGGCCCCGGCGACAAATTTGTAATCATCGCGGTTAAGCAATACCGCCGCCGTAGAAAGCACCGCGCGAAAATCGTTCGGCTTGCGGCTGCTCAGGGGCAGCATCCTGCCGCCGTCGTCATCGCCGATAATCGGCGTCGTTCCATCGGGCCGCGTGATGTACATCAGATAATCCAGCATTTTTTGCACGCGGGATGTAACGGCCTCATTTAACTCCACCGCATCGGTTTCCGGTTTGAGGTCGTTTAAGATCAAAAAGTGCAGGTAAAAATCCGCGGTGTAGCGCTGGTACCAGGTGCTTTGTTCGAAATAAACCCCGTCGGCCAGGATCTGGCGGTCGAGTTCTTCGAGCAGGATTTTTTCACCCAGCGCGCGCCATTTTTTGGCGCGATAAAAAGGCGTTTGGGTGCCGAGATAATAGAGGCCCAGAGCCTCGCCCGTCAGATGCGTGTTCGGGCTGTAATAGGTCGAAAGATATTTTTCCAGATGGCTGCCGTGCGAATATAAATAGCGTAAAACTTGCAGCAGCGCTTTTGAATCAAAGAATTTCGAGTTTTTGAAAAAATTCAATCCCCAGATCCAGGACATTGCGCGAAAAGCCACTTCCAGGCTGCTCGACCAGTTCACGCCCTGCTGCGGCGGATTTTGCTCCATCCAATCAAACAGGTGTTTGATAAAACGCTCGGCGTATTTTTCGTGCGAGGTCAGGTGATAGGCCACGCCCAGCGCAAAGAAATGCTGGTGACGATTGAGCTCCCAGACTACTTTTTTGTCGCCGGTCTCGTCATTGGAATAATCTTCGAATTGCCGCCAGTGTTTCATCGGCGAGCGTTTGCCGGAGATGGGTTCGTAATGCCAATCGGGGATCTGGCCGAGGTAGAGATTTTTGTGGCCGAGCAGATCGAATTTTCCTTCCATTATCTTTTCGGCGCGCTCGAGGCAACAGTCGATCACCTGTTCGCCAAAAAGACGGCGGAAAGAATTGGCGCTGATTTCTTTATCTACCAGCGAAGGGAAAAAAGTAGCGGCGCTCGTTTTACGAAAATTGGCGAGCAAGGTCTTTAGCCCGGCTTCTTCGCCGGCAAAAAACTCGGGGTCGATCAGGTTCCAGATCTCGTTTTCCGAAGGCAAACCTCCGGACAGACCGATCTTTTCCGTATAAGCGGAAATGACCTGGCTGCCGCGCGCACGAAGCTCCGACCAGCTCCTGGTTCGGATCTTTTTGAACTTATCTAATGGATTTGCCATTTCTTCTATCAGCAAATCAATATACTCTCTTTCTCTAAAATTGGCAGTTTGGCTGCCTGCTTGTCCATGATCGCCCGCAGGCGATAATTCCTAAAATCTCCGGGTGAGCCCGCCTTGCCGTCGATGGCCGCGGCTACCATATTGAAAGCCTCGCGCGGCGCGGCAAAGTGAACTTTATAAGAGGAATCTTTTTCACCCTGCTCGATCACGTCGCTAAAAAACCTTTTGGCGTCTTCGCCGATACAGGCCGGCTGGTCCTGTTCGATAAAGCCGTGGCAATAGAGTTTGACAAACACCCAATCGGGCCGTCCTTTGACCGTGATATTTGCCGAAAGCCAACGCTGCAGCCGTGCCCGGTCCAGCTTTTTACTGGCGGTCAGACCGCCTTCGTCAATGCTCGGGACCGGCAATCCTTTGATACGCCGCCCCCAGTCAAAGACCAAAGGCCCTGTAAATATCAGTGGTAATAGAGGTTGTTTTCCATTTACCGACACTGTTAAACCTTTTCGATGCGGTATTTTTTGGCCTAGCGGCAGCCCGCATTCATAGATCTGGTTGATCATCGGGACCTGGGTCGGTTCCGGGGCCGAGGGCAGCGTCATATCGGCGTAGCAGCCCGTTTCCTGCAATATCTGCATCTCTTCATCGACGCCACAGTATTTACCGCCGTGCGAATTGGCCAGCGCCAGGTTGCCGTGGACAAAAGCGTACATCGGCGAGCCTTTCCCGTCCGCCTGCGAGAGACATTTGTGCTCTTCGGCCAGGCAGTCGCGAAAATCCAGCAGGCTGCGGCGCAAATTTTCGGCGGTGTCGGGTTTTTCCACGCCGTGGTGCAGGTGTATCTCTACTTCGCCCAGGCCCTCGGCCTGCATTTCCGCCATTATGCTTAGCAGCTCCGGGTGATACTGTTCGGCCGGGTAGAAATTGCCGTGGCGAAATTTGGTCCCGTCGGCGTCTTTTACGGCTTCGCCGGTGTCACGCGCGATCTTGTAATAATCTTTCAACCGCCTGATCTGCGTTTTCAGATCGTGCACCCCGGATTCTTTCCAGCCCGGTTCAAAATGGTTGGCGACGGTGAATATGATGTGTTTGTTTTCCAGCGGCTCTCTGCCCAGGAAATCCTGCACGCGGGCAAACGGGTAGCGCGCGAGCCAGGGCAGGTTCGTTTTGATCTTTTTCAGTTTTGCGTTAATAGACATCTAAGAATTTTTCACCACAAAGACACCAGGAGCACAAAGAATAAACGCATTAAATACCTGTATTTTATTTACTGCTGCTTCCCGGTTTCCTGTTTTCCTGCTTTCCTGATTTCCTTCCTTTGTGTTCTTCGTGTCTTTGTGGTTAACCCGCTTTATCCACATACCGGCGATGCCATAATTCCAGCATCCAAAGTATCCAGAGCGAGTGTGAATGATCGCGGCGCCCGCGTTCGTGTTCATCCAACAAAAGTTTGATATAGCCGGGTTCGAAATACCCGCGGTCGAGCGTGCGTTTTTCCAGCAGGTCTTCGCGGATGCGGTCGCGCAGCTGCAGATTTATCCATTCATTGATCGGCACGCCAAAACCCTGTTTGGGGCGATGCAAAATACTGTCAGGCACCAGGCCCTGCATCGCGCGCTTGAAAATATATTTGGTTTCAAGGCCGTTCAGCTTTAATTCAGCCGGGATCCGGGTAACAAACTCGATCAGTTTGTGATCGAGCAGAGGCACGCGCGCTTCGAGCGAAGCGGCCATGCTCATGCGATCGACCTTGGTCAAAATGTCGCCCGGCAGATATGTTTTGCTGTCGAGGTAAAGCAGCTTATCGGTCGAGTTGCCGGTTTCCACGCCCGAAGCAAAGCGGCGGAAAAGCTCTTCGCCGGCATTTGCGGTGCCGTTCATATTTTGTTTTAGCCCGGCGGAATAAAGCGCTTTTTTGTGCCGCGCGGAAAAATGCGAAATGTTATCGATATAGCGGTCGACCGGGTCGAGCGAAACATTGTAGAGATAATTTTTTCCCGGCGCATTGTGCGGCAGCATCCGGCTTACCGGCTGCAGCAACCCGGCCCGGATCGATCTGGGCAGATGCGCTAAACCGGCGCGTTTTTTATCCGTCACGTAGCGCGTATAACCGCCAAATAATTCATCGCCGCCATCGCCCGACAGAACGACGGTGACGTATTCGCGCGCCATTTTCGAAACCATGTAGGTCGGCAGCGCGGAAGAATCGGCAAAGGGCTCGTCAAAATGCCAAACCAGTTCATCGACGATATCGCAGAGGTCCGGCGTGACGATGAATTCATGATGCTCGGTGCCGAAATGTTCTGCCGTCACGCGCGCGTATTTCAGCTCGTTAAAGGAATCTTCGTTAAAACCGATGGAGAATGTTTTGACCGGCTGATCGGAAAGCCGCGCCATGTTTCCCACGATCGCGCTGGAATCGACGCCGCCGGAAAGAAATGCGCCCAGCGGGACTTCGGAAATAAGCCGCACGTTTACCGCGTCTTTGATCAGTTCACGGAGTTCTTCGATGTAATCTTCTTCTTTTTTACTTGCGGCATTTTCTTTATATTCAAAATCCCAGTAGCCGTGAGTTTCGACTTTGCCATCGCGCCAGATCAGGTAATGTCCGGCCTCCAGCTTGCGCACATTTTTGAAAATGCACATCGGGTCGGGTATGTAGCCAAAACTCAGGTAAGCATCCAACGCGCCCAGATCGATCTCGCGTTTAATGCCGCCGTGGGTGAGCAAAACTTTTAGCTCGGAACCGAAGACCAATTCGCCGTCATCAAGAACCGAATAATAAAGCGGTTTTTTACCGACGCGGTCGCGCGCGATAAAAAGCTCTTTCCTGGCCTTGTTCCAGATGGCAAAGGCAAACATCCCGCGTAGGTGCTGCAAACAACCGGCGCCAAATTCTTCGTAAGCGTGCACGATCGTTTCCGTGTCCGAATTTGTCTTGAACCGGTGCCCGCGCTTTTCCAGTTCGGTTTTGAGTTCGCGGAAATTGTATATTTCGCCGTTAAAAACGATCACCAGATCGCCGGATTCGTCGTAGATCGGCTGCTGCCCGGTTTTCAGATCGATGATCGAAAGCCGGCGCATGCCCAGCGCGGCATGGTCGTCGACCATCATTCCCTGCTCATCGGGCCCGCGGTGCGTGATGATGCGGCACATCGCATCGAGCAGCGCCTCGCGCTCGGCACTGGGTTTGATTTTAGTATTGATAAATCCGGCTATTCCGCACATGATAATTATGTTTCTATGTCGCAGCTTATATCTATCAGTTATCAACTACCATCTTTTATCTATTCCGGAATAGATGATAACTAATAGATTACAGTTGATAGATTTCCCGCGTTACGGCATCAAGCTTCCGCTTTAATAAATAAATTCTTAATAGACCTCTTTTCTTCCGTGGTGATCACTCCCAGGTAGTTGGCAATGAGCAGATAGATCGCAAACAAAACTACTCCGCAGCCCGCGACCGTCATCCCGCCCGAGATCAGATTTACCCAGCTTTCCTTTGGCGTGGAAAACAAAAGGCCGCTTATCTGCCGGCCGAAAGACGGCGTTAGCCCGCGGAAATAAATATAAAATCCGTAGGTGACCAGGCCCGCAAATAGTGTGGCGATGGCCGTTTTCCCCATGTTGAGCAGCAGGTAACCGTCTTCTCTTTTCACGCCCAAGGTTTTCGCGGCGCGCGTCATCGTGATCAGCCGCTCGACCAATGTCGTCACCACCACGATGGCGATTATCCCGCGCAGGTCGAGATAGTTAATGCCAAACCAGAGCGCCGCGATCATCAGCGGGATAATAACCAGACGCAATTTCAGCAAAAATCTCCCCAGCTCCGGAAAGGCGCGAACGATCGGGTCGCTGATCAAAATCCCGAACGGGATCAGTGTGATGTTGATCAAAAATATCGGCACGCTGGCGGCGTAATTTTGCGTAAAAAGCGCGGTGATCAGATCGTAGCCGGTGATCAGCAGCAGCACGTAAATGGGAAAATAAAAGAAGGCCAGCTTGTCCATCGCGCGAATGGTGACCTCGATCATCTCGCGCTTGTTTCCTTCATGCTGCAGCGCGCTCATCCGCGGGATCATCACCGACGTTACCGATTCATAAAGAATGCCCAGCAAAGGAAGTTGGAAACATCCGTAAACGTAAACCGCGAATTCGGCAGCGGAAAACCGGTAGCCGACAAAATAATTATGAATATCGGTTTGCACTATCCACAGCAGCGCCATCAGCCCATAGGGCAGCACGTAAAAGAATTGCCGCTTTAGGATGCCAAAGTCGAAGCTGCGCCAAAATCCGCGAAACTTGTAATTCAGATACAGCAGCAGCACCAGAGTCTGCACCGCTCCCTGAACGATCGCGGCATAGACAAAAGATTCGACCGTGGCGAACATCACCACCGCGGTCACCATGAACAGGGTCTTGGTGAACTGCGAGAAAATAATAAAAAACGTCGCCAGGCGCGGTTCCTGGTTGGCTACCGCAACAATTTCCAGAAAGGCGCCGAAAACCCACAGCCAGATAACCACTCCGATCAGCGGCGCTAAATGGGTCAACTCCGAATCCTGGAAAACCTTGCCGAGGCTCTGCGGTAAAAATGCCAGCAGAGCGCAAACGATACCGCCGATCACAAAATTAAAAAGCAGTATGTTGAAGATGATATAAGGCTGGTCTTTTTTATCGCGCGAGAGAAAATAATACGCGCTGGCGCTAAAACCGAACGGCAGTATCGCGACCAGTGTAGTGACGACCTGAAAAGCCTGGCGGTAGATTCCGACCTGCGTCTGATCAAGGTAGCGCACAACCAGCAGCGGCAGCAAAAAGCTCAGCGCAAAGCCGGCCGTCTTGGCTATTAAAAGCCAGGCGCTCTGCGCTTTCAGCGATGGTTTGATTGTCTCTGCCTGTTCGGACATTTTTATTACTGCTTTTTGACGGTGAAGGATCCGGCCTCTTCGGGGCGGAATGTTCGATAACTCCATCTGGCGCTCGTGGGAAAAGCCCAGGTCAGTGCGGTGATCACGCTTAGTTTTAAAGACCGGGAAGTCTTCTTTGCCTCGCGGAAAAATTTGAGCGCTTCACTGTATTTGCCTGCCACTAAGCGGGCTTTTCCGCTTTGCACGTTGAACTGCGCCGCGGCCCGGTCGTAGTGATATTGCCGGGCTTCTTTTTCACCGGGCGTCAGGTCGTATTTGCGTTTTACTTCTTCCAGGACATGCATGGACCGCGCGGCGACGCTGATGCTATCGCCGGTCAGGCTGCCCGCGCGAAGCCGATACTTTAACAAGACCTCTCTCTGGCAAGCCACTTTTTTGCCGTCCTTGAGCAAATGGAACCAGAGATTAAAATCTTCGCCGCGTTTCGGGGCCTCGATGTCAAACATTCCGACCTCCAGCACTTTTTCCCGCAAAACGATCGTGCCCGAAGTGATCACGTGGCTGGTTCCGCGCAGCAAACTTTCGGTGGTTACTTCACCTTCCGTCGGCGCTTTTTCCATGAAGGTTTTATATTTGGTTTTGTCGCCAAAAAGATACGCGTCGCAATAGACCATGTCGCTGCCGGTCGATCCGAGAAAAGCGATCTGTTTTTCCAGATACTCAGGCAGCCAGATATCGTCGCCGTCCAAAAATGCCAGTATCTCGCCCTGCGCGGTTCTGATCCCGGTATTGCGCGCGGCGGCGGCGCCGCTGTTGGGCTGTTTCAAATAGATTATTTTACCGAAGTACGGCGCCAGGGCCTGTTCGAGTTTTTCGGTGTCGGGCGAACCGTCGTTGATCACTAGTATCTCGAGATCGCGGAAGGTTTGCGCCAGCACGGAGTCCAGCGTCTCGGCGATGTAATCAGCCACGTTATAAACAGGAATGATCACGCTCACCTTTGGCGAGGGCGCTTTAACTTTTTCCTTTTTTGGTGTTTTTTCCAAGGTGGCTATCATTAATTTTCTTTTGAAGATTCGCGGATCGGCTCCCAGGTGGCCATTCTCACGCCCCTGATAAATCCAAAGAAAGCGATGATCGAGGCGATGTTTGCCAGGACGAAATATTGCGGCATCGCGATCAGGGCGGAGTGTTTTTCACCGCGGGTCAAAAGCCAGGAGAGGCAGGCAATTCCATAAAATACCGTCTGCAAAGCGAGAAACAGCAAGAACCAGTCTGACGTAAAAGACAAAACGACGGACGACGCAAAAAGCAGGATCAGCCAGACCGGCACGGCGTAACGCAGCACTTTGTGCGAAAAAAGCTGCACGGCGTAAAAACCGCTGCGAAACGGGTTCATCATATAAAGATGGCGGCCGAGATCGGTCAGCGTCTGGGTAATGACGCGCACGCGCATCTGCAGTTCGCGCTCGGGCTGGCGGTTCGTTTCCTCGGTGCAGATCGCGGCGGGTTCATAAACCGTGCGCAATCCCTGTTCGTAAAGCTTTGTGGCGATCAGGAAATCGCTGCAGGCTTCCGGATACATCGGCACATAGGCTGCGCGGCGAACCGCGTACAGCGCGCCCGAAACACCGATCAGCGAACAGGCGCGGCTTTCGGCCTCTTTCAAAAATGTTTCGTAATTCCAATAGGAACGCGCGCCCTTGCCGATATTAGAATCGGCGGGGTCGACGTAGATCAGCTTGCCGGCGACGCATCCGATCTCCGGATCGTTGAAATTCGGCATCAGCGTTCGCAGCACGTTAGGCCGGTACATCGTGGTCGCATCCGAAAAAAGAATGACGTCACCGCGGGCAAGTTCGACGGCCGCATTTTGCGCCGAGGTCTTTCCATGACGCTGCTGCTGGCGGTGAAGTTTTACACCATGGCCGGCGAAAGACAGCGCGATCTCGTCCGTCCCGTCGGTCGAGCAATCGGAAGCCACGATTATCTCGAGTTTTTCCTTGGGATAATCCAGCTCGAGCGTATTTTCCAGCTTGGAACGAAGATCTTTTTCTTCATTGTAGGCAGTGATAAGGACCGTTACCAGAGGTTCGAAATCACCCCGGCGGATATGCCGCGGCCTGATCAAACTGACGATATAAACCAAGAGCGGATAACCGGCGTAAGTGTAGAACAGCACCACCGTGCTGATCCCGAATACGACCGAAGCTGTAATGGTTAAAATAGCCATCGTTTACGCGGGTTGAAATTGCGGTGAGCTTTCTGCTGCTTCTGCTTCTGCCGGCGTCCTTTCGCTCTCTTCTTTTCCGGTGAGATAAATGCGCCGCAGGGCGATCGCATAGGCCACCGGGTAATACACGAACCAATTATATGCGAACGAGCCGAAAAAGCTTCCCACCATATAGGCGACGATGCTGGCCTGGATACCGATCGCCAGGTAATACATCCAGGATTTATTTTTCGATTCGAACAGTTCGCGCTCCATCGCGCCGAGTTTCCTGAAAGGCCCCGTTATGAGCAGGCAGTACACCACCAGCCCGGCGATGCCCAGTTCCGAAGAAACCTGCGTGTAAGCGTTATGCGTGACGAGATTGCGCGAAGAACCGATCTGGAAACAGCCCATTCCCACGCCCCAGGGATTGCGCAAGGTCACCCAGAAAGATTGCTTCAGCAATTCCGTCCGCTGATCGGAAGAACCGACCGGATCGAGGCCCGGAATAAAGATCGACATTATCCTCAAGCCATAATTTCCCGGCGCCACCGCCAGGAAGATCACGCCGATGATGGCGGTGATAAGCATTACTTTGAACCGCTGTTCGCGGCCCAGTTTCCACGCCAAAAAGACTCCGCAGGCCATCATTCCCAAAAATCCGCCGCGGGAAAAAGTAACTACCGTGCCGGCGATCATGCAAAACGCCGCGCCCCAGTAGATCAGCTTCATGAAAATATTTTTGGTGCCCAGTCCGAGCGCGAAAGCGATCGGGATGAAGAGGATGAAATGCAGCGCCAGTTCATTCGGGTTGCCGAACATTCCGCCGAACTCGACACCGACGCGGTAATCTTCGACGGTGAATTTGCCCTCGGCATAAAGCTGCATCGCGTTGACGCTCAGCATCAGCCCGACGCCGATCGACAGCCACATCAGCCCCTTCATCCTGCCCGGCGTGCGCACTACGTTGACCATCACGATGAACATCAGCACGACCTTGATGAACACGTCGTTAAAGGTGTTCCAGGCCAGCAAAGGGCTGCGGGCGATCGGGATCGTCAAAAGAGCGATCAGGGTCAGCAGCAGGATGTAATTGACTTCGGACGGGCGCGCGGTGAGGTTTCCTTCGATCGCCAGCTGCGACGGGATAAAAAATATGATCGTGACGATGGAGATAACATAGGCCAGCGCCGTCAGGCTGGAGAGGGCCGGGAAAAGTTCGTACGGGCGGAAATAAAGCACGAAGGTGAAAAGAAACAGGCCGGCATAACTTACCAAATGCCCGTTTCGTTTTATCCAATTGTCGCGCCCCAGCAGGGTCGTGTCTTTTTCTATCGCCTTGCGCTTTTTCTCCCTGCGCCGGGTGGCATCCGGATTTTCATCCGGCGGCGGAGTTTCTGATGCTTCCCGGATGGGTGTCAGCGTTTCGAGATCTGCGGCACCGGGTTCAATACCAGGTTCGGCGCGAATTTCAGCCCCGGTTTCTTTTGGCGGTGAATTCTCAGCCCCGAATTGATCTTTTTTCTCCGCGGAAACTCCCGGCGGAAGCAGGTTCGGCGCCTCTTCAGCGCTTCTTTTAAAAGCAGAAACAGACGCATAATCGCGTCCGTCTTCAGCGCTTGGCTTTTCCCCCCCGGTAAATGGTTTCAACGGGGTATAATCCTGATTTTCACTGCGTAGGGGCATTTACAACAGTCTCGTCATTTCTCTACCTGAATGTTTCTATCGCCTTTTTTCCGGCGACACATATATCTAAACTTCTAAAAACTTTGTTTTTCCTTATCTATTTCCGAAATTTTGCAGACTTTTTCGCTCCCCAGCGCGGGCTCTGCCTATAAAGTCGAGGATATCTGCCACTAATTACACGAATAACACGAATAAAAATCTTTAATTCGTGTTATTCGTGTAATTAGTGGCTAATAATGATGCACGGTTTTGCCTGTTAATAAGTAAATAGCTTTATGGCAAGCCGCCTAAACGGCCACCATTTCCTCGTCTACCGTAATTATTTCGCGGACCTTTTTACGCAGCGCCTGTTCAAACTGGCGGGCCTCGCCCACGCCGCTAAAAGAAAGCTGCTGCAAATTGCTTTCGATGCGCTTGCGGTAATCGGAAACCAGCGAATCGGAAACGCCCAGCATTTCTGCGACCTCGAGCTGGGTGCCGCTGTCAGAGCTGAGATAGCAGTGCCACAAGACACCGATCATGCGGTGATACTGCTTGGCTTTGCCGCGGACGGATTTATTCAGGTTCGACAGAAATTTTTCCACGTATCCGGCGGCCATCGTTTCGGCTTCGCGGCGGAGCAGGTCCTGCTCGGGATTTTCCTTGGTGTCGACCGGATCGTATTCGTAATGGTTATCTTCACCGTCATCGCTGCCGGCGGCGATCGGCACCAGGTAAATATCCATTACCGGCAGCCGGGACATCACCATGCTGCGCAGCGTGCGCACGTCCGAAGGCGAGTCTACCGCTCTTAAAACTCTTACTATTAACAATTCCAGATCCGGGTTGCTGATGACGATCTGCGCGTCGCCGGTACAGCCGACCATGCGCGTGTCGCGCTGGTGTATGGGAACGACATGAATGCGTTCTTCCATCTCCGGCTGGTTACGGCGCTTTTTTGTGTCCTGCCAGAGGCTTAGACCATAGACCCGGTCCGCCAGACGTCGATGCGATTCGCCGGCGACGCCGATATTATCGAATCGCTTGAAGGTGTCGCTGGTCTGGATAAGGGTGGAAATGCGGCGCGCCAGCCGGTATGACTCCGGGTAGCGTTTTCTTAATTCCGCGGTTAATAAATTTGTTAATTCGATCTGACTGATCTCAGCTTCGACCTCAACATCCGTCATCCCGGTTTCGAGATAATGTTGAAATCTTTCTTTGCTGAGCAGGGCCACGAAAAGCTCCTGCGTCAGATCCGTATGGGCATTGTGCCTTCCCTCTTCGATCAACAATCCGGCACTTCGCGAGGCTCTGACCAGCGGATGGCTGGAAACCACCCGATGAAGCTCCGTCCAGATTTGATTGACATTTGAGGTTTTGAGGCTTTCTATCCATTTCCCGACTTTATGGGTGCGTTCCGTTACCGGCCGGGATGGTATTTGCTCTTTGATAGCGCTCATGTTGTACCTTTCCGAACTTGTTACTGAGGCGCCTTAGCTGAAAATTGACCTTGTTTTCAGATGGTGAGGTAAATGATTTGGACAGTAATACCCGCAGTTGGATATACTCCAACACGTGGAACTCACTAGAGTAGATAGGTTTTAGGAGGATGACAGTGAATTTTTATCTGCGCGTTTCGACTGTCAAATCATTTAGGAAGGCTTTCAGGAAACTTTAACGTTTCCCGACCACATTTAAGATATTAGCAGGAAATTTTTAATTGAGCAACACTTTTTTGTAAGTTTTAACAAATTTAAACACTTAATCCTTTTGAGATTCCAGAGATTGGTAAAAATTTAACGTTTATTGAGAAAAAGTCAGGTTTTATCGCGTTTTATTTGGAAGGAACGAGGCATTGCAGATTTTATTTCTAATGAAGTGCCAGAGAGATCGACGTGACCGTCCGCCATGCTTTCCCGGCCGTTATGGTCACATTTGAATTTAGTTTCTTCAAAATTTGAGCTATGCCTTTAATTAAGATGATGACCTTTTGCAAGAGTCCAAAATGTCCGTCATCGGAGTCGCTCCTGTCCTATCAAAAGGGAGAGATAACCGATAAAACGGTACAAAAGATCGAAAACCACATGGAAGGTTGTGAGTTCTGCACGGCGGAAGTGGAATTTTACGATCGTTTCCCACAATCCGAGGAATTCCAGACGGCCACGGTGGAAATACCGATCCCTCTTCTGGAACTTGCGCGAGCGCTTCTCACGAATAAAAGCGAAGGGTCGCGTTTGCTGGATAACCTGGTGAACGAAGATGAGCCGCTTCCCATAAAAACCGAAGCTTGATAACAAATAAGCTCCCCTCCTTACCAAGGAGGGGTGGCATCGCCGCAGGCGATGACGGGGTGGTTCTTTCTTTTTTAAATGAAGCAAGCTGAGCGTATCTTTAGCCGGTCACTGCGTTCCCGGTACTGACCTCGTCACGATAGTCATCCCCTCCGTTTATGGGCAACGCCGGCTAAAATCACAAATTTCACCAAACAAAAACAAACACCAAAATTCCCTATCGCTCTTAACATCTAAACGTCTTACACTCTCATCATTCTGTTGCGTGCTGGCAGAACTCGACTTTGACGGAAGAGACTCTGAGCATGCCGGGCCAGCCTTTCCGGCCCGTAAAACCTGAGGGGAGGCACCAGTCGTGGGCGCGGCTTTCAGCGGATTCACGAACGGACAAAATGAAGGCTAGCTGCGCTGCTTCTCTTGCATGGGGGCGCGGTGAGATTTAGAAAACGTGCAAGCCATCTGCAGGGCGTTCGACGGTATGTTTGCCTGTAGGTTTAGTGAGCTGAGAAGCATATCTGGAGAAACCGTCTAAGCATGTAAACTCTTATGCGCGAACCGTCGCCGGGTCGTTTTCTGCCGCACGCAACAGAGCCAATTTAATCCAAAGATAAAAGCCGCGAAAAAGAAATGGCGGCGAGGATAATAAACTCCTCGCTACCGCTTCGGGTTCTGACCTCATGCTCTGACTTGCTTATTTATTTAGTCGGCGCCGCCGCCGCAGATCTCATCGATCAGATCGTTATACTTCTCGTCGATCACACCGCGCTTTATTTTTAGCGTGGGCGTCATTTCACCCTTCTCAATTGAAAACTCGCGCGGCAGCAAGGCGACTTTTTTAACCCGCTCATAATCGGAAAGCTCTTTGGTCATCTCGCTCATCTCGCGCTGGACGAATTTTACCACCTCGGGTTTTTTGCTGAGCTCTTCTTTGGTTCCCGCATTGGAAAGCCCTTTTTCCGTCAGCGCCACCCGCAAAGCTTCCCAATCGGGCACGATCAGAGCGCCGGTTTGCTTGCGGCCCGAACCGACCACCACCGCCTGCCCGACCAGGGGGCTCTGTTTTAACAAACTCTCCACCTGCTGGGGCGCGATATATTTTCCGTTCGAAAGCTTGAAGAGGTCTTTCAGGCGGTCGGTAATATAAACGTGGCCGTCGTCGCCGATATAACCCACGTCGCCGGAGTGATACCAGCCTTCGGCGTCGATGGCCTGCGCGGTGAGTTCGGGCTTGTTGTAATAGCCGCTCATCACGTTCTTACCGCGGATAAGAATTTCGCCTTCGTTACCGATCGTCATTTCGATGCCGGCGAACGGCCTGCCGATCGAGCCTGAGCGCTGATCATCGGGTCGGTTGGCGGAAACGACGCAGGCTTCGGTCATTCCGTAGCCCTGGAGGATCGGAATATTCGCCGCCCAGAATGCATAAGAAAGTTTTTTCGACAGCGGCGCTCCGCCGGAAACAAAGAACCGAAGGCTTCCGCCCACCGCATCGCGCCAGCGGGAAAATACCAAACGGCTGGCGATCGCCTGTTTTGCCGCCAGGCCCGCGGGAACCGGCTTTCTTTCGTCTTTATGTTTCCAATACTGCTGCCCAACGTCGAGCGCCCAGGTGAACAGCTTGGTCTTCCAGCCGCCGGCGGTCATCCCCTTGCGCACGATCTTGTGATAGACCTTTTCAAAAAGGCGCGGCACGGCCGTCATGATGGTCGGCTTTACTTCCTGTAAATGCTCCGCCAGATGATCGAACGACGCCGAGTAATGTATCGAAACTCCGTTTGAACAAAGCACGTAAAAAACCACGCGTTCGAAAATGTGGGACAAAGGAAGCACCGAAAGCGAGCGGTCGCTGGAATCGAACGGCAGCTCGTCGGAAATGCATAATATGTTGGAGGTAAAATTTTCGTGGGTCAGCATCACGCCTTTAGGCTCGCCGGTGGTACCCGAAGTATAAATTATCGTCGCCAGGTCTTCCGTGTGGACTTTTTCCAGCAGCCGCTCGTAGGCTTTCTCATCAAGCTCGTCGGCCGCCTCGCCGCGTTTTTCTATCTCCGATAACGCAAGGGAATCTGGCGTTTCTTCGCCCACGCCGTCGTTATCGAAATAGATGACTTTTTCGAGTGATTCAACGCCTTCGAGCGCCGGCTGAATATGTTTGAAGATCTTTTTACCCGAAAGCAGGATGGCCTTGGCTCCCGAATCTTCCAGAATGTAGCGGATCTGATCGACGGCCTGGGTGGTGTAAAGCGGCACCGAAACCGCGCGCAGGCTAAGCAGGGCCAGGTCGACCAGCGACCATTCCGGGCGATTTTCGGAGATCAGCGCGACATGGTCGCCTTCCTTGATCCCGCTTTCCGCCAAACCCAACGCCAGCCATTTTACGCGCCTGATCACTTCTTCGGCCGAAAGTCCGACCCAATCCTTTTTGATCTTGTGATTCATCGCATCGGATTTGTTGTATTTGCGCAGCGCCGCCAGGCAAAAATGAGGAATCGTCAAAGGAATGTTCGGGTCGCCGAATAAGGACTCTGTGGACATAATTTATATTATAACTGCCGGTAACTATTTTTGCTCCGATCTGTCTTTTTCCGGAAATCGGGCCGCGCCTTTTCTCAGGGCTATCGTGCAGCGCGAAACGCAAACGAGGCGGCCGCGCGAATCTTTTATCTCTATCTGCCACACACTGAGGGTTTTTCCATGATACACCGAGGCCGCTTCGGCGGTCACCCGGCCGCGGCTTACTGCGCGCAGGTGGTTGGCATTTATCTCGATACCGACCGGCGTCACCTGGCTCAGGTCGCTACTGACCACCGCGCCGATCGAGGCGGCTGATTCCGCCAGCAGCAGCGATACGCCGCCGTTCATTATGCCGATATATTGATGGACGCGGTCGTCGACCGGCATCGAAAGTATCACCGAACCGGGTTCGGCCTTTTCGATCTCGATATCGAGCATCCGGAAAAGTTTGCTGTTGGCGGCACCGGAAATGATCTCGGCAATATCCATCTGGATTATCTGGAGCGCTCTCTTCTGCGCCGCAGCGGCGTCACATTATCGTTGCGCGGTTCGCGCGGTTCGCGTGGTTCACGGCGTCTGACGGGCTCGGGTTTTTCCTCCGCCGCGCCGTCTCTCTTGCTGCTGTTTACAACCAGCGCCATCAGGATCGTGAAAAGCAAAGCGATCGCGGTCGTATGCAGGACAAAGTCGAACATGCTATGCACCAGCACGGCAAAACAGCCCGCAAAAGCCCCCACCGCCAATCCGCGGCGAAATTTGGCGTGGGTTTTGATGCTCTCCAGCCCGGTCCGAAAGAATACGATGAGAAAACCTATTCCGATGATCCCGCCGATGATGCCGGCGTCTGAGATCACCTGCAGGTAATCGTTATGGGCCTGCTCGGCGCGCTCGATGCCGCTTAAGGTATCGTGCGCCGTATAGGCGATCCCGAAAGCATTGAGCCCCGAGCCAAAGAGCGGATTTTGCCCGATTATTCCCAGGGTCGTAGACCAAATATGGGTACGGGTGGTCGTCTGATCGGTCTTGGCGGTAGTTTCGGAAAACCGGTCGAGGGCCGATTTTTCAGCACCCAGCAAGATCGTTCCGATAATAATGCAAAGCAGCAGCGCGGCCGCGGCACCCAGGCGCAGCACAAGTTTTCCCTGGCCGCCGGCTTTTGTCGTCAGCAAAACGAGAAAGAAGATCTCGGCGATAAGACTGATAAAACCGCCGCGTGAACCGCTCATTACCAGCGCCACGCCCATCAGCGTGATCGCCGTCAGGTAAAGCAGCTTTTTATCTTTCTCGACCGCCCCGGCGAAAAACAATCCCAGCGGCAACGCCAGGGTCATTTCCATGTACGCGGCAAAGTTATTTGGATTTACGAACGAGCCGAAGGGCCGCGCCAGGTGCGGTTCGTAAATGCCATAGATCCTGGTCGGGCTGAGCACGTATTGAATGATCGCGAAAAAAGCAAAAATAAAACCGAAGATAGTGATCACATAGAACACTTTCTTCAGCCGTTTATCGCTATCCAGGAACGCCAGTGCCGCCGCAAAATATATCAGCAGCGCCAGCCAGTGGATCACGGCAAATTGTGTCGAATAAGGGTCCAGCGAGATGGTCCGGGTTATCCCTGACACCCCGCCTTCGGAAAGCGAACCAAAAGGAATTATCTGGATCAGGCCCAGGATTATCGCACCGATGAACGGGAGCTGAAGCCAGCTGCGGCTAAACCGCAGGAAACCGCTGAACCAGGCGTCAAATGCCCAAAGGATGACGAGAAGCGCGGCGCTAAGATAAAAGAGCGCGAGGATAGGCTGGTGCACGGCGCCGTAAGCAATGGTTGTCAAAACGACCGCTGCGCAAAGAACGAACACGATCAGTTTAGCGGCCCACGTTCGCCGCACGTCTTCCGGCTCGAGCGGCACCAGAAGTTCCTTTCCGGCCTTACTCCCCGCGGGAACGTTTTTTGAGCCTTTACTTTCCATCGGAAAGTTTTTGGAGGTTGAAATCGTCATACCAGATCGTGCCCACTATCGGGCAATTGTTACCGCAATATAAACGCAAAGTTCGGATAAAAACCCCGTCCCCGTCAACCGGAGCGGTAAAATCAATTTTCATTTGCTGCCAATCGTTCGTTCCCGTGGGAAACGGCGCGGATGCGCCAAATGTCCGGGCTTCGTTTACCCCATCGATCTGGACCATCGGCGGTCCGGCGCTTCTCAGATTTTCCGTGCGCACCCAAAAAGTAAGGCTGTAACGCGCACCGGGCTCGACGGGTACTATTTGCCCGACATTTACCAGGGTCGGTTCATTATAGGCGTCGAATTTAATGCGCAGGCCCTGGCTGCCTTCGTGTTTCTTGTCGCTGTCCGGCCTGATCTCGATACGGTCTTTGTCTGCTATCTGCCAGCCAAAGGCCACCTCGCTCATCTGCCCCATAGGCAATTCAAACCCGCCGTTTTGTATCATCCCGACGCCGTCCGGCGCGTCTTTTCCCAACTCACGCGCAAAAATAAGCGCTGCCCGAAAATATTTTCGCTCGTAAAGGCCCTGCATCATCACCAGCGCGAGCGGTTTGTTATCTTCCTTTTCTTCGGGGCTTAAAGTGTTCCAGGCCCGCAGGCAATCGTCGGGCTGATCGTGGGTGGCGTAGAACCTGGCCAGGTAAGCGCGGACTTCGGCGGAGTTTCCCACGATCTTTTCCAGCTGCACTTTGTCATGGCCAAAAAATTCCCAGACGGTAAAGAAAACCTGTTCGCGGTAGATCACGTTATTTTCCGCTGCCATCTTTAATTCGACAAAGGCTTCATCGGACCTTCCCTGTCTGAGGTAAAAATTTCCCAGCTGCCAGCGCGGATAAGAATATGTCGGGGCAAGTTCGATGGAGCGCTTTAAAGCCCTTTCACTGCCTTCCGGGTCATCGGTTTGTTCGCGCACCCGGCCGAGCTCTATCCACCAGCGGTAATCATGCGGCGAGAGGCGGACAAGGTTTTCAAAATTATGTATCGACGCTTCCGCTTTTTCCGGGACGAAAGAATCGTTTTCCGTGGTGGCCAGGAGCCAGTTAACAAAAGGGTCTTTTGGCGCCATCCAGAGCGCGGCGTAGGCCGTCGCCTTGGCGTTCACCTCGGTCGGCTCGGTCACCTCGGCCATCATATTGCCGATCTCGCGGCTAAAGGTGTACCATCCGAACCACAGCGACAACAAAACCGCCACGAGCAGTCCGGCGCGCACTAAGATATTGCGCGACTTGATGAATACCACTTGCGAAGTTTTTTCACCGGGCATAATTCTAGCCGTAAAATTCTGCTATTTTTTCTACTACGTATTCTAATTGACTTTCGGTCAATTCCGGAAATATCGGTAAGGCCAATGTTTCCGCTGACGCGCGTTCAGACTCCGGCAGATCGCCTTCTTTACCACCTAAGAACGCAAAACATTCCTGCATATGAAGCGAGATCGGGTAATATATCGCCGTCCCCACGCCTTTTTCCAAGAGGAAAGTTTTTAGCTCATCGCGTTTTCCCGGCACCCTGATCACAAACTGGTTATAGATGTGCCGCATATTCTTTCGTTCGAGCGGCAGCACTACCCGGTCATCAAGATAGTAATCGCCAAAAAGTTCGCGGTAAAACGTGGCGTTCTTCTGCCGCGCCTCGGTCCAGGAATCGAGCTCGCGCAGTTTTACCCGCAGGATCGCCGCCTGCAAGGAATCAAGCCGGCTGTTTATCCCTATATATTGATGCTGGTAAGTTTTTTCCGCGCCGTGGACCCGCAGCATATGAAGCTTTCGCGCGACCTCTTCGTTTTGCGCGGTCAGCAGCCCGCCATCGCCGGCGCCGCCCAGATTTTTGGAAGGATAAAAACTAAAACATCCGATCGTGCCCATCGAACCCGCTCGCACGCCGTCTTCTTCGGAACCGATGGCCTGCGCCGCATCTTCGATCACGGGAACCCCGTTTTGACTGGCGATGCGCATCAATTCTTTCATGTCCGCGCACTGGCCGAAAAGATGCACCGGCATGATCGCCCGGGTCCGGTCCGTTATCTTTTCCTCGATCCGGGAAACATCGAGGTTGTAGGTCTGCGGATCAATATCGATAAAGACCGGCTTTGCGCCCATCCGCGTGATCGCGCTGACCGTGGCAAAAAAGCTGAACGGAGAAGTGATGATCTCATCGCCGGGATGGATATCGAGCGCCATCAGCGCCAATAACAGCGCGTCACTGCCCGAAGCGCACCCGATCGCGAACTTGGAATGGCAATACTCGGCCAGTTCATGCTCGAGAGCGGTCACCTCGGAACCGAGGATAAACTGCTGGGAATCCAGCACACCGTCGATCGCTTGGCGAAGCTCTTCCCGTAAATTCTGATGTTGAATCGATAGATCCAGTAAAGGAACTTTCATTGATTACCTTAAATTATTATATCTAAACTAGCGGGAAATACCTTTTTTCTCAACCCCGCGAATTTAACATTTTAAATATATTTGACTGGCTTTGCCTATAAAGTCGGTTTTATTAAATTGTAAAGCCCACACGGCCGTGTATCAGCCACTAATTACACAAATAACACGAATTAAAAATTTCTTATTCGTGCTATTTGTGACATTCGTGGCCTTATTTATGACTTTTATAGACAAAGCTGCCAATAGTTCATAGTTGCCGCTGGAAAACAAAACACCCTCCTTTGTAAAAGAAGGGTGTCCGAAGGGTGAGGTCGGATTCTTAAAAAAACTTTTACGATAAACTCAGCGCTTTAGTGGGTTTTAGCTTTAGCTTTTCCATCTCGACGCGATTTTCGCTGTATGCAGTATTGCTTTAAATCTTTGTGACGGCTGTGCAAGATAATACTCAGGCTCTGGTGCGGCATTCCCAACAGCCGTGCAGCCTTTGTCACTCGCCCACCGGCGTCATTTATGGCTTTTAGAATGATCTCGCTTTCAAAAGTATGAACCGCACCCGGCAGGGAGAAATTTTTCCAGCTAACAAATTTTTCACTCTTAAAAAGCGCGTCGGTACTATTGATCTCCAGCTGTTTCCTGGCGATCTTTTGCAAGCGGCTAATCGTGCCGATCTTGGGAGAATTCTTTAGCAAATCATCGGCTTCCAGGTACAACTTTCGGATCACGATCGGCGTGAGATAAGGTTGAAGCTCTTCGATATAGGTCAACAAGGCATTTCCCGCGCTCTCCGTATCGCCCACACTGAGTGCGGTTTTCTTCGCTTCGTCAAACGTACTCATGGCCTCTTTTAAATCACCTCCCCGGCTTAGAACAATGGCCAACGTAGTTAAAGATTCTGCTAATGTCGAGTTCTCTCCGCCTTCGCGAAGCATATTTACTGATGTGAGAGCAGCAAGCTGCGCGTCTGACAATCTATTTTGTTCAAGAAAAGTTCGAGCTTTATTGTCATAGACTAACGCCGCCCGCCCCTTATCTTTTAATTTTTCATATCTTCGTAGAGCGTTATCTAGATGAACGTGGGTCTTTTGAAAGTCCCCTAATAAGCGGTAAGCGTTGCCAATATTATTTTCAGACATCGCTACATAACGGTTATGTTCCGCCTTTTTATAATAATCACTGGCTAGGTTATAACCCTCTATAGCGAAAGTAATATACTCAGGTTTATTTTCGTCTTCCCCTCGATAATGAAAGATTAAAGCATGGTGAAAATAAAGTTTTCCTAGCAACAAATCATTTCCATATTTTTCAACTAAAGGCTTGGCTTTATCTATATGATGCTCAGCTTTTACATAATGACAGGTTGAGATCTCTACATTTACCGAACGAAGCAGTATTTTGGCTTTAAGCTCCGATGAAAGCTGAATGCTATTTCCCAAAACATCATCAAGGATAACCCTCGCCTCATCGAACGCGCCTTCACGCCAGTAACAAACTGCCAGATCACTACGGGTTTCGGCCCAATCTTCCCAACTATTTATTTCCTCAAACAAGTTAGCGGCTTCGCTAATCAAATCTTTGGCCTTTTCCTGTGAGCCGGCTATTTGCCGCGCACTTCCTAGCCATCCTGAAAGTGCTCCGACTCGCGCGAGGATTGCAGCTTTTTTCTCAGTCGAAAAACCGTCGACAGAGGGTCTTTTACCGACGTCTAACCACCATTCGCCCATCTCTTCGGCTGCCCTGGAATATTCTCCTAGATCTTCGATTTTTTTAACCGCATTACATAAGGCTATGACGTCAGAGGCTGTCGATTCCAACGCTTTCAGTGCCTTAGAAATATTCATAATTTGCCTACCCTGCCTTTTGCAAATATCATTGCTAACTAGATCGTCCCCAATCAAACATAAAAAATGGAGTTTCTTACTTATGCAAAAGAGTTCAAAAACAAAACTTTACTTCTCTACCTTCCTACTCATTCTGGCACTGACGTCATTTGGCTTCGCCGGTAACGGTCAATGTCCTTTCGCTCCTCCGCCTCCGGATGATCAAGAGTCTGGACGGGTTATTGCCAACACAAATCCCTCTGGGGGAGATACTTACCAGTTTCTGAAAAGTTTCTGGGAGGCCCTTACGCAGAGCCGGAATCTGTTTTAACGGCAATTTTCAATTGCTTTAAGGGATAAACCTAAGTGCCGCGTGTTTCTCTTACGGCGTTGCACTGGAAGTGTGCCTTTTATCCCGTAAAATCAAAAAACTATACTACTATCGACCGGCAAGATAATAGCATGGTTTCTTGATATTAATAGCCCTAAAATTGGGTCTATGCTATTTTTTCGCAACTTTTTTTGCTACTGGGCATATTTTAATCTTGGAGGCGCGTAAAAAAATATTAGCGGCGTAACTGCGGAAAACCGGCATCTTAACCGTAAAGGGAGTTGTTTTGCGGCTTAAAAATAAGTTTTTTTGACCTGTACGCAAGCGGTTTGGTATCCTATTAGTGGGATTTTGCGATCTTACAAGCTTAATCTTATGTTAAATCTTTGCCAGAGCCTTCAATTTTGTCCCTCTGTCCTGCTAAAATGTCCGAGCCCTCCCCGATGTGTCGTATAACTTTATGAGCCAAGCTGTAAGAGAATTTGCCTTGCCTGAGAATGAGACTGCGGAAATGTCTCTGCCGGAGTCGTTATTATACGACCGCAGATTTCTCTTTAACCGGGAGCTTAGCTGGCTCGAATTCAACCGCCGGGTGCTCGAAGAAGCGCTGGATGAAGCGAACCCCGTGCTTGAGCGCCTGAAATTTCTTTCCATCTTTTCCACCAACCTGGACGAGTTTTTTATGATCCGCGTGTCGGGCTTAAAAGAGCAGATCGCGGAGAATGTCGCCGAGCTGTCGCCCGACGGCATGACGGTCGCCGAGCAGCTAAAAGAGATCCGCGAACGCTTAAAGCCCATGCTGGCCGAGCAGATGATGTCCCTGCGCGAAGATATACTGCCGCGCCTGGCGTCCGAAGGAATCACCATCTGGCCTTACGATTCGTTGAATGAAGCCGAGCGGAAAAATATCGATGAGTATTTTTTAAATTATGTCTTTCCCGTATTGACCCCGCAAGCCGTCGACGCCAGCCACCCGTTCCCCTACGTATCGAACCTGAGTTTGAATTTGGGGCTGACGCTTATCCCGGAGGACCCTTCCGCAGACGACCCGGCAATAGATAAGGGGGGAGAAGATCCCGGTGAACTGCGTTTTGCGCGGATCAAATTGCCGCCAAATGTTTCGCGGTTAATACCGGTCGATGATTCGGGAACGAAATTTACCATGCTGGGCGAAGTGATCGCGGCCAATGTGGATAAGCTGTTTCCAGGAATGGTAGTAATTGATTGCCATATGTTCCGCGTAACGCGCGATGCCGATATCGAGCTTCGCGAAGACGAAGCCGGCGATCTGCTGCGGACGATGGAGCAGGAGCTGCGCCGCAAACGCCGCCGCTTCCCTGTCCGGTTGGAAGTACATTCTTCGATGCCGGAAGATATGGTCAAATTTTTCGCCGCTTCGATCGGCCTGACCGAAGACGACGTCTACCGGATCAACGGAATACTCTGCATACCCGATCTGATGCAGCTTTACGGGCTTAATCTGCCGGAGCTGCGGGACAAACCGATCCCGGTCGTTATACCGCCCGCGTTTCGCCAGAAAAAATCCGTTTTTGAAGTGATCCGGCAGGGAGATGTTTTGCTGCATCACCCGTTCATGGCCTACAGCAGCGTGACGGATTTTGTCGGCGCCGCCGCGTCCGATCCGGACGTGCAGGCGATCAAGATCTGCCTGTATCGCACGGGAAAAGATTCGCCGGTCATTAAAGCTCTGATGCGCGCCAGCGAGCGCGGCAAACAGGTCGCGGCGCTGGTCGAATTAAAAGCGCGCTTTGACGAAGAGAACAATATCGAGTGGGCGCGCAAGCTGGAAAAAGAAGGCGTGCATGTGGTCTACGGGCTGCGCGGATTAAAGACGCACTGCAAATTGGCGCTGGTCGTCCGGCACGAAGGAAACCAGCTGCGCCGTTATGTGCACTTCGCGACCGGCAACTATAACCCTACTACTTCGCGTATTTACACGGACATCGGAATTCTTACCGCGGATGAAGAGATCGGTGCCGATGCCTCCGACCTGTTCAACTACCTGACCGGTTATTCCAAGCAGGTCGACTATCGAAATCTTCTCGTTGCGCCGGTGAACCTTCGCAAAAAATTCACCGCGCTTATCAGGCGTGAAGCCGATCACGCGATGCGCGGCAAGTCTGCCCGCATCATCGCCAAGGTCAACAGCCTGACCGACGTCGACACGGTGCGCGAGCTTTACCTGGCCGCGCAGGCCGGTGTGCAGATAGATCTGCTGGTGCGCGGGGTTTGCATTCTTCGCCCGGGGATCGAAGGCCTTTCGGAAAATATTAACGTGACCAGCATCGTCGGGCGATTTCTGGAGCACAGCCGTATTTACTATTTTGAAAATGGCGGCGAGGAAGAAGTGTTCATCGGCAGCGCCGATCTGATGCAGCGCAATCTCGACCGCCGCGTCGAAGTGATCGCTCCGGTCAAATCTCCTAACCTGCGAAAGTATTTACGTGAGGTAGTGCTGGAAACTTATCTCAACGATAATGTTAATGCCCAGATCCTGAGCCCGAACGGGGATTATAAGCACATTAAGGCCGGTGAACTGGAAGCAGTGTTAAATGCGCAAATGGCTTTTGTCGGGCAGGAAGTTTAGAATTTATTATTAGCCACTAATTACACAAATAACACGAATTAAAGATTTTTAATTCGTGTTATTTGTGTAATTAGTGGCTAATATCCGCGACTTTATTTTTGCGCGACCTCTTCGGAAAGTTTCATTATCCCGTCGCCCACGGTAAAGCTCAGTAAAGCCCCTCCGTTACCTGAACGTCCCGCGATCAATTTATTACTGAACTTGTTCTTTTCCCGTTCTTTTAGCGGAGTGTAAGTGTTTTGTATCTCGCCGGTGCGCAGGATGGAGGCGTCTATATCGGCGTTAAAGCTCGCGGGAAAGATCACATTCATATTTCCCTGCGCCAGCTGCATCTCCAGACTGCGGCCGCGCCAGCTCCGGGTATTGATCCACAGATCGACACTGCCGGTCCCGAAAGTGCCGATGATAGAGCCGCCGGTAAATTCAAGATCGGCGTCGGTCTCCGCTCCTTTGAGCTGCATAGCGCCTTCGACGCCTTTTATTTTAAGGCCGCCCTTGCCCACGGTGATCGACAGGTCGCTCAGCGCCGGGACCCGCACGATATAATCGATCTTCCACGGCATGTTCAACAATTGCTTGGGGAACTTTTTGAACTTTTTCTTCAGGTAATCTTTATCGAAAGTCCCGACGGTCAGAACACTAACGGTCGCCATGCTCTCGTCCATCACAAACCCGTTCACCTGCGCCAAAAGGGCCAGGTCGGCTTCGGTCGGCGCCTGCAGTTCGATCTCGGCGGTAATTTCGACCTCGCTTTTATGCCAGCCTTCCACGGTAACGGTGCCGCTGGGCCCGCCCATAATGGTGACCGTTCCGCCGGGGCCAAGCGTGGTCTTTTCAGACCGGCTGACGATGCGTTTAAGCAGCTCTTGCGTGGGGACGGCGGCGGGGGCGGTTTTCTGCCCAAAAACGAACAAGGGCAAAGCAAGAATTGCCAGCCCCAAAGCGAGTACCAGAAACTTTTTTGAATTTTTCATTTTTAGCGCGCTATGAACGAGATCTTTCCGCTATGATTTATCACGTTCATTTTAGCACTTCCGTCGCCTACCTGCCCAACTACCCGGCGTCCGTCGCTAAAATTAAAGCCGCTGTTGGAAAATGCCCCGAGAGAGATGCTGCGCGAATTGGGGGCGGTCGCGACCAGCAGGAAAGATGAATTTGAGGGTATGCGCAAATTTATTTCGCCCCTGGTAGAGGCAAATCTGTAGACGCCTTTTGTTTTGATAGTGCCGTCAAAGAAGATGTTTCCGATAACGTTTTCCGCGGAGACGGAATCCGCGCTGATATTGGTCAGCGTAACATCGCCCTCGGTAGTGATGTGGGCGCGCACCAAACCGCCGCGGACGTTGCTCACGCTCAAATTCCCCATCTTCGTTTCGATGTCCACCGAAGAACTGGCCGGAACTTTAATAGTAAAATTCACATTGCCGACTTCGCCGCGGCCCTGGTTGTCCTTGACCAGATTGATCACGATAGTGCCGCTCAAATTTTGCGGAACGATATTGGCAGCGGGCGCTTCGAGGTCGGCCACGATCTTGACCTCGTCTTTTTCCCATCCCTCGACGGTCACGGTCCCGCTGCGATTGGTTAATTGCAGACGGACGTTCTTACTGGCCGGATAGACCTTGCTGAATTTTTTTTGTGCTAAATTTTCCTGAACCGATAGGAGCAGCAAGAGGCTTATGGCTACTGCTATAAAGGTAAGATTCTTAATTCTCGGAATACACAACAATTTTTTCCCGGAGGGCTTCACTTCAACTAACTTCCTTAATCATACAAATGAATAATTTTTTAATAAGGTAAAAACTTATAGAAATTATAATTCAGAAAATTCCCGCAACAGGTCCATTTTTTCCGTCAGGGCGGAATTAAGCATTTCTTCCGACAAAGAATCTGCCGGGTTTTCTTTCAGGTTCCGGGAATACTCCATCACTACCTGATCGATCTCGTGCAGGTTGCGGTCAAAAGTATCGCGCATTCTCTGATTCCAGCGCGTTCTGCGTTCTCCGACCCGGGCATTCCAGTAATCGATCACGGCCTGTTTTTCATTAAGGCTTTTTTCCCGCAGCTCTTCCGGGGCAGGCGTGAGTCCCGCTTTACTCAGTAAGTTTTCAAAAAGGGTCGGCTGCATCGCCGCATTCGCGGTCAAATTATTTGAAGAGCGAACGGCATTTCTAATACCGACGATGGTCAGAAGCGAACTGACGACCGCCACGCCGATAACGGCTGTAACGGCTTGAGAAAAAGAAAGCTGCCAGCGTTTTTCCCACGCGCGTCCCCAAAAACCCTGTTTCTTTTTTTCTTCGGCCGGCGGGGCTGATGCGTCCTGTATTTCGCTTTCGATGATATTGCTGATGCGGCACCAAAGGGCCTGGGAGTTTGGCGGTGCGATCTCCTGCTCCTGAAAGTCGGAACAAAACCCTGTCAAATAAGCAAAGTCCCCGTGGATGCCCGCGCAATCATGGCAAAGTTCCAGATGCGCTTCGATCTCCGCGGACATCGTACAGCCTGTACGGTCATCCACGAATTCACTTAGTAAATTTTGACAATGTTCACAATTCATTTTGTGCCTGAACTTTTAAGAAAATATCGGACTTCCCGCTTGTTTCTCGCAAAGTATGATTGCGTTAAAACCGTTTTTGGTTGCCTCGGAAGCCTTAACTTTTCTTATTAAACTTTAGTTTTCGCCCGTCTTTATTGCTTTTGCTGCAGGATAAGCCCGCGCAATTTCAATCTTGCCTTATGCAGCTGAGATTTGGATGTTCCGATCGAAAGCCCCAGCATACGGGCGATCTCTTCATGCTCGAAACCCTCGACGTCGTGCAAAACAAAAACGGTACGGTAGCCCGGCGGAAGCTGCGCGATCGCATTATCCAGCGCGATGCGGTCAAGCACCGGCATCCGGGAAAAATTCTCCGTCCCGGGAACGGTCTGTTCCGGGACCTCGCCGTCGTCCGTGGTTTTCTCAACCTGCACCCCGCGGCGGCGGAAATGCATCAGCACCTGGTTTACCGTCAGGCGGTGCAGCCAGGTCGAAAACGCCGATTCACCGCGAAAGCTTCCCATTTTACGGAAAAGCTGGATAAAGACCTCTTGTGTCAGGTCTTCGGCCTCGGCAGTGCTCTGCGTCATCCGCAGACAGATGCTGTAGGCCCGGCGATGATATCGCTGGTAAATATTCTCAAAAGCCGCCAGGTTGCCATGCGCTGCCATCTGCACCAATTCGTAATCCGTTTCGGTGTTTGTCAGAGGTGCGTTATTTTCCCGGGTTTTTGGAATAAAGACAGGACCGGCAGAACTTTCCTCTATGGAAAAGCCTGCGTTTTCGCTAACCGCTTGCGAAGTTGCGCTCATTATTGACTCCCGCAGTTCACTGTCAGAATGGATAAAATCTTCCCTGTCTATGATGCGCACCTCCTTTCACCGGTTGCTTAAAGCTCACTAATTTTAATGCCAAAAGGGTAAAAAGGTAAAATAGATACCTCGTGATTTCGGGTATTTTTGCCCCTCATGCTTACGGTACTGTGAAAAAACGTCCGAAAAAGGTAGAATCTGAGCCGAATCGTCCGTGTCTTTACCAATATGAAGAAAATGCAGTTTCCGATATTCGCTGCCCTTCTCGTCCTGTTCACGATGGTTTTGTCCGCACCGGGACAGGTCAGGCGGCCCGCGAAACGCCCCCTGAAACAAGTGAAGCAAGTGAAACAAGCGGTCAAGATGACCGCCCCGGCCACCGGCTTGCTTTACAAGATCTCGGGCAACGGCCTGAAAAAACCTTCGTATATTTTTGGCACGATCCACGTCATTTGCCAGAAAGACATGTTTCCGATGACCCTGCTCAATTCGCATCTTATGGCATCGGAGCGGGTCGTTTTGGAAGTCGATATGGATGACCCGGCGGAAATGCGGGCGGCCGCGTTAGCTACTTTTATGCCGGAGGGGAAAACTCTGGCCGACTTTTTGACGCAGGAAGAATACGACAAGGTTGAAGCCTATCTTAAAAAGACCAACGGGATGACCCTTAAATACCTGCGGAACATCAAACCTATGGTTTTACAAATGGCTTTGGTGGGCGCGCCAAAAACGATCGGATGTACTGCTCCCGTATCTTACGAGTTGTTGTTCCTTAAAATCGCGACGGCCAACAAAAAACCGGTCGAAGGACTGGAAACTGCCGTCGAGCAACTCACGGTTTTTGACGAGATCCCGCTGGAAAAACAAGCCAGGGAACTCTACGAGGCAACGCAAGACCCGGAAAGAGGTGTGGACAAATTTGCCAGTTTACTATCGGCCTACAAAATGCAGGATATCGACAAACTTTATGACGAGGTATCACGACAGCAAAGCGATCAAAAGGAATTCCAGGCAGACCTGTTGGATAAGAGAAATATACTATGGATACCGAAGATAGAAAAAGCCATGCAGGAAAAAGGCTGTTTTATCGCCGTTGGCGGCGGGCACCTTGGCGGCGATAACGGCGTCATCAAATTATTAAGAGCCAAAGGCTACATTCTCCAGCCGATAAAACTTTAGGCTTAAGTTTCCGAAAGGGATCGACAGATGACAATTGAGACGCTTCGCAATTTTTTCCTGTGGTGCGTGATCATAAATTACGCGATCATTTTTCTCTGGTTCATTCTCTATGTAGTATTCGGAGACCTGCTCTACCGGCTTCATAGCCGCTTGTTTGAGATCACGAGAGAGAGATTCAACGGCCTGATGTACCAGGGAATGATGATATATAAATTGGGAATAATGTTACTTTGCCTGGTTCCCTATATTGTGCTTTCGATCATTAAGTAACAGATCGCCCTCCCCGACAAGCTGCCGCTAAACATTCCTTTAATTCATTCAACAAGCTTGGGTTTGTTCAATACTGCCGCCGAATTGTCCTATACAATGGCATCGTATCTATACTTCCCGAATTTAGGAGCTTTTATTATGAAATTAACCATTCTTATCTGCGCGATCTTTATGCTTTTGACACCGCTGGCTGCGCAGGAAACCTGCGCCATAACGGAAGAAACGCCGATGACGGTCACGGTCGATTGGCTGGCAGGCCATCTCGATCATAAAAACCTGGTGCTGCTCCATGTCGGGGTAAAAGATGAATACGATGCCGGACACATTCCGGGCGCTCTATTTGTGAACACCCAGGACCTGTCGGCGCCGCCGGAAGAAAACGGCGATCTTTCTCTCCAGCTTCCCTCGGTAGAAAAGGCGAAGGCCGCTTTTGAGAAAATGGGGATCGGCAACGATTCGCGGATAATCATCTACTTTGGCAAAGACTGGGTTTCGCCGGCGACCAGAGTGTATTACACCTTCGATTATTTCGGTCTCGGCAAAAACACTTCGATCCTGCAGGGCGGAATGCCGGCCTGGACGACGGCCGGAAAAACTTTGAGTAAAGATGTGCCGGCGGTAAAGCCCGGCTCGGTAAAACTCACAGCGAATGACAACATTCTGGCCAAGGCCCAGTGGCTCAAGGCAAACCTGAATAAAGACAACGTAAAGATCATCGATTCGCGGACCGCCAATTTTACGACGGCTCGAACGCCGGAAATATGCCGCGCGCCGGGCACATTCCCGGAGCGAAAAATATTCCCTTTAATAGCCTGGCCGATGAAAAAAATCAGATAAAGGACGAAGCCGAATTGCGAAAAATATTTACCGACGTAGGCGTCAAGCCGTACGACACGGTCGTCACCTACTGTCACATCGGGCAGCAGGGCACGGTGGATTATTTCGCCGCAAAATCGCTCGGCTACAAAGTGATGCTCTTTGACGGATCGTTCCAGGAGTGGAGCCGGCTGACGGAACTTCCGGTGGAAAATCCGGCCGGCGACCCGGCCAAACCCGCAGTGTCGATCGTCACGCCGCAATGGGTGGAGGAACACGCCAACGATCCGAATGTGCACATTCTCGACGTTCGTTTAAATGTCTATGACTACTTCGCGGGGCACGTTCCCAACTCGGTGCACCTGGCCGATTCCGCGGTGCGTTTTCCCAGCGAAGGCTATCCGACGCAATATCCCGAAACTTTTATGGTCGGCCAACTGCTGGCACGCGCCGGAGTGAAAAAAGGCGACCGCGTGGTGGTCTATTCCGACGGTGACGCGGTCCTGGGCGCGACGATGGTGGCTTACCTGCTGGAACGCGTCGGCCACAGCGATATTATTTTTGTCGACGGTGGCTGGCGCGATTACAAAGCGGCGCAGAAAACCTCGCAGGAATATCCTAAATATAAACCTGCCGGGTATGACACGCTGGACAACCGCAGCGTCCGCGCGACCTTTGACGATGTGAAAAATTCCATCGGCAAGGAAGGCATTAAATTTATCGACGCCCGCGCCCCCGAAGTCTTTCGCGGCGAGACAAAGATCTGGACCCGCAACGGACATATTCCCGGCGCGATCAATGTGCCCTGGAAATTGCTGATGGAGGAAAATAACACTCACAAATTAAAAACCATCGCCGATCTGAAGGACGCTTACGCCCAGCGCGGGATCAAAGAATCGGACGACATCATCGTCTATTGCGGCACCAGCCGCGAGGCCAGCCTGGAATACATGATCCTGAAACATATTCTGAAGTTTCCCAAGGTCAGATTGTACGAAGGCTCGTGGGCGGAATATTCCAATCACCCGGAAGCGGCAGTGGAAACCGGAGCGGGAAAATAATTAACCCGGCGCTCATTGTTAGCCACGAATGACACTAATAACACGAATTAAAGATTCTTATTCGTGCTATTTGTGACATTCGTGGCAATTATCAGTGATTTTATTAAGCAAGCCATAGGTAAGACAAAATGGACCAGCAGATCCGCGCGCTTTTTCCGGCAGCGCAAAACTATACATATCTGAACAGCGCGGCGGTAGCCCCGATGCCGGTGACGGCGGTAAAAGCGATTGCCTCGCAGCTGGAGGACGTTGCCAACAGCGGTTCGCTAAATATGGCCCGCTGGCACGCGACAAAGACCCGCGCGCGTGAATTAACGGCCTCGATGCTCGGGGTTCGCGCCGGGCAGATAGCATTCATGCGAAATACATCCGACGGATTTTGCAGCGTCGCGGCGGGAATGAATTGGCGCGCGGGAGATAATATCGTCACTTTTGCCGGCGAGTTTCCCGCCAACTATTACCCGTGGCGAGAGCTGCGAAATAATTATGGCGTCGAGATCAGAAACTGCCCGGAGCGCGGCGGCTGGATCGATATCGATGAACTGACAAGCTTGATCGACGGCAATACCAGGCTCGTCGCGGTCAGCGCTGTTCAGTATTCGTCAGGCTTTCGTCTGGATCTGGAAAGGATCGGGCGGAAGGTGAGAAAAGCGGACGCGCTTTTTGCCGTCGACATCATTCAGGCTTTTGGCGTGACGCCGCTCGATCTGCCGGAGCAATTTGTCGATATAGCCGCGGGCGCGAGTTATAAATGGCTCTGCTCACCGGAAGGCTGCGGTATCTTTTATCTCAGCGACCGCGCCCTTGAGCGTATCAAGCCGGTGTCGATCGGGTGGATGAGCGTCAAAGAACCCTGGGATTTCGATCAGCGGGAACAGCAGCAGAAAGACGGCTGCCTGGCCTGGGAAACCGGAATGGGCGGCTCGGCGCTTTTTTATGGGCTCGAGCAAAGCCTCGACCTTTTGCGCGAAACCGGCACGGCCAGGATCAGCGCTTACCTGGAAGACCTGACCGATTTTCTTTGCGAAATATTGCCTGCGCGGTATGAGATAGTCAGCTCGCGGGCAAGCGGCCAAAAATCTCAGATCGTCAGTATCCGCGACGTGAACGGCCTTAATAATATGCCGGCGGACAAGATCGCCGAAATTCTCCTGCGCGAAAACATAGTCGTATCTTCACGCGGCGGGTGCGTCCGTATCGCTCCTCATTTTTTTAATAATTTTACGGATATTGAACGGCTGGTTGAATATTTGCCTTGAGTAGGAATGGGCCACGGATGGCACGGATAAACGGATTTACACAGATCTGAAAAATCTTTTTTTATCCGCGTTTATCCGTTCGATCCGTTAAATCCGCGTACTATTCCGTCCGGAGATTAATCACTCGACAGAACTGCGAAAGGCGCCGGGCGTGAGTCCCGTGAAGCGCTTGAACACCCTGGTGAAATGACTTTGGTCGGAAAAACCGGCCGAGTACGCTATCTTCGTAAGCGGCATTTCCCGGTCAAGCAGTAATTGGGAAGCGTGAGCTACACGTTTTTTTTGCGTGTACTCTCCGATGGTCTGGTTATAGAAACGGCGAAATGTCGAAGCCAGGTGAACGGGATGCACCTTTGCTTCGGCGGCCAACTCCTCGCAGGAAATATTCTCGGTAAATTCATCGTTAAGCCGCTCAACCACGCGGCGGAGCCATTTCGGCTCGCGTGTTTCCGCAGTCAAATTTTTGCGCGTAAGATGGGCCAGCATCTCTAAGGTAATGCCTTCGGCGATCAGCGGCACGCAGACTTCCCCTTCCGCTACTTCGTACCTTAGGCGTGAAGCCAGCCAGCTCAGCGAGCCGTTTTGCTCAAAGAGGTGTTCGGGAATGCGTCTTTCATATTGAAATAATTTGTCCAGGCAGATTCGTTCGATCTCGATAAAAAAGAAATGCGATCCGGCGGCGTCGATACTGTCTTCGTGCGAGGTCTCAGGCCCGCGCCACAAAACGGTCATCGGTGAATAGGTAAATTTTTTCCCGCCAAACTTTTCCGAGTACCCGCCTTTTAAGATCAATGTAAAAAACGCCAGCTCGTGCGAATGTTCGGGCAGGCTGGCTTTTGTTTGATAGACGGACTCAGAGATGACGGCTGACGTGGTGTAGGACTTTTCCGACACGACCCCGAAATGCTCGCCGGCCTTGAGTTTAGATTCTTTTAATACGATCGCGGCCATATTTACACAAGCTAATACGGGCGGAACGGAGAGATGTTTCGTAATATCAACTTTTAACTGTGAACGGCTTGCCTCTAAAGTCATTAATTGCCGCGAGTTTCAGCCCGTAACGGTTTAGCATTCACATTTCCGCGCGGCCGGAGATAAAGTGTTCCAATGTTCCGGGCGTCTCCGAATGGAACACTGGAACACTTTTGGAACAGAAATCCCGTAAAATTCACAAATCCGCAGACTAAATTAAAAAGAACATTGAGATCGGAATTCAGGTGCCTGCCGCTCTTTTCCGATCTCAGGCCACCTGAAAGCGTAGCTCAGGAGGGAAATTTAGTCGTCAAGAGATTTGAGATAATCAGGATTTGTCCGTCGATTTTGAATATAGTAAGTAGAGAATGAGGCCGGAACCGGGAGCGGTAGCGACCGGGTTTCTTTAGTTCCGAGGGGACTCCTGCAGGTAAGAGCGGGCGCAAGCAACCTTTCCGGACTGCGAATTTATTTACTTAAATATTTATTATTTATCACCCGAGCTGAGCCATCTCTCAGGTTGGGAAGGGTTGCTCTTAGCTCCCCTCCTTACGAAGGAGGGGTGGCGCACGTTTCGTGCGACGGGGTGGTTCTTTCTTTAAATGTTATTTATAAAATTGCCACTAGCTTTAGCCGAATCTCTATTTTGGGCTAAAGCCCTGTTCTTGAGGTTATTTTTTATCCACTAGCTAAAGCTAGTGGCAATTTAAAAGAAGTAAGATTTATTTATATTTCGCAGGCAGGTCTAATTCGTCATCGATAATTTGTTCCATGGACACTCTGGCTATTCTGGCGTAGGCGAGCAATACCAAATAGGAGGGCAAACGATCTTCATTCTCGTAAGAACCTACATAACCTCGATACATTCTTACTCCATGCTTGCTCAAAGCCTCTGCCATTCCAGTCTGAGACAAGCCCAATTTCAGACGAATCCGACGAAGCTTCTCCGCTAATCTTTCCGGCCGCTCACTTTTAATTGCACCCATCAGGAAAAATCTCCTTGACAGGCATTCCGAACCGGGCTAAAATTGCCCTGATTTCGGGGCAACGCATCAACCTTTATCACACAAGCCGTATTCTTTTGAATCTGGCCGTGCGAGTAGGTCAAATGAGGTCACCCTTATGCGGTTTCATGTATGCTCTCGTTTTCAAAAATCGTGGGTGAATTAACTTTGAAAGATTAACAGAATTTCGCTTAGTGATAAAGAAGCAATTGTCTTCGGACGCGTAGCGTCCCATTGATAGTAGCCGTGGGTTTTAACCCACGGTCATTGGAATAAGCCGTCACGCGTCGCGCAGCGACGATTGAATTGTTTCATTCCTCCGTGGATTAAAATCCACGGCTACATTCAAACCACCGCTAACGCGGTGAAGAATATAACACTCTTAGAAACTCCTACAACTATGAGAAAACAAAAAGACGGCGGTACCGGGAACGCGAGCCTGACGGTGAAGGTCGAATCTGAAGCCGGATATGTGGAATTGAATGCGCATATGCTGGCCGGACAGGTGTTTTATATTTTGGACCGAGACCTTTCGGAAATATTAAAAGAAAACAAAAATGCCATCTGGGGAAACCTGTTAAAAAAGAAGGGCTCAGACACCTCGCGAGGGGACAGTATCAGAGAGATACTGAAAGCGCCGGATCAGATTCGCAAATATCCGGCGGCGCTGATCTGCACGGCCGACAAGACTTCGCGCATATACTCACCCATCAATGTCTGCTACACCAGGGCGATCGACGTGCTGAGCGCCCAGGCCGTCAGATTCTTTATCATCGATTCGGACGGGAAAGCCGCGATCGGGGATCTGAAACCCGGAACTTGTTACGTCTGCGGGATAGGTAAAACAAAGAAGAAAAGCGGCGTCTGGAACGTGCAGGTTGAGCTGAAACCGGGCAAAATAATTTACGGCTGGACGGCAGGAACATGACCGGCAGGCGAGTTTTATGATCTGTTAGGGAGCGCTGGGAGTCGTGCCTGCCGACAGTTGGGAGTTGGGCACGCTATATTCTGAACGCTATTTCGGAATAGGCGTATTTCGCAGGCAACGACCAGCGCTCCCCCCGGGTTTACATAGCTCTTGGTAAAATATTTGCGCTGCACCCTGCATACCAACGGAAACGGTAAAGGCGAATCTTGCATTATCGCAGAACAGCCAGCATTTCCTCGTGGATCAGCCCGTTGCTGGCGCAAAGCGGCGGCTGGTAAATATTAAAGACCGACCCGTCATAACCGGTCAGAACTCCGCCGGCCTCTTCGACCAACAACTTGCCGGCCGCCATGTCCCAGGGATTTAAGCCTTCTTCCCAGAAACCGTCAAAGCGCCCGCAAGCCAGGTAGGCCATATCGAGAGCCGCCGACCCGTCGCGCCGCACGCCGCGAGCGTTCAAGAGAAATTTTTTCAGGTGCTCGGCGAAATCCGGCTTTTCCATAAAGTTATACGGAAAGCCTGTCACCACGAGAGCGTCTTTAAGCTCTTCGGCGGCAGACACGCTGATCTTTTTGTTATTCAGCGTCGCGCCCTCGCCGCTTTCGGCGGCAAACATTTCGTCGCGCGTCGGATCGTAAGTGACGCCGACGACAATTTCGCCCTGATGCTCAACCGCTATCGTAACGGCAAAACACGGGTAGCCGTGCGCGTAATTCGTCGTGCCGTCGAGCGGATCGACGATCCATTTATGATCGCTGCCGCCTTCGATCACTACGGCATCGCCTGATTCCTCGGCCAAAATGGAGTGTTTCGGATAGTAAGAACGAATGCGCTCAATGATCAGTTTTTCGGAAGCCAGGTCGGCTTCGGTCACGAGGTTGATGTCGCCTTTTTTTGTAATGCTGATCTTGCGCCCGAATTTTTCCAGCAATAGCATTCCGGCGTCATGAGCGGTCTGTTTGGCAAAATTGAGCATAATTGTTAATCGCTACTTTAGACTTTAGAAATTTAAGAATCAAGGTTCCCGACAAGCTAATTAGCTGACGGCTTTGCTATAAATTTTCGGCTTCCCTTATTTTCTCTTGCGGTAAATTTTCGTTAGCTGTATTCTGCCGGTCAAAATCTACTCTCGCAGATCGATCTATTTGTTTTTTTAATGGCGCTTCGGTCATTGCACCGGCTCTGTCGGGGGGAGAATTGTCTTTAAAATTTGAACTAAGGAGATCGGTTTTATGTCACGTTTTCCCACCGTGATCTGCCCTTCTGTGTCTCGAACTGTTTTCTTTCGGGTGATTGCGACAGGTTTAGCCGTATTATTTCTGGTAATTCTCACGACCCTTTTGAATGAGTTTGCCGTTCGGGCCGACACAGGCATAGGCGATGTGGCAGCAGGGTCAAATCCAACCGCGGTTGCGATAGATCCGATCACGAACAAGATCTATATCGCCAATTTCGGAAGCAATAACGTCACGGTTATCAATGGGCAGGATAATACGACAACGACCATCGCAACCGGCGCCGGGCCGGTCGCAATTGCGGTCAATCCGGTCACAAATAAGATCTATGTCGCCAACAGTGCCGGCAACGACGTAACCGTGATAGACGGCGCGAGCAAAGCAACCGTGCAGATCGTGGCGGGGACAAATCCCGGCGCTATTGCGGTCAATTCGATAACGAACAGGATCTATGTCGCAAATTCGGAAAGTAACAATGTAACCGTCATCGATGGCACCGATAATTCGACGACCACGGTAAACGTAGGAGCGGAGCCGCGCGCGATAGCGGTAAATCCATCGACCAACCGGATCTTTACGGCCAATTTTGGCAGCGACGATGTGACCGTTATCAATGGAACGGACAATTCGACGATGACCATCGCCGCCGGCCTGTCTCCGTGTGCTATCGCCGTAAACCCGGTTACGAATAAGATCTACGTGGCAAATAGCAACAGTAATAACGCAACCGTGATCGACGGCGGTGACAATTCAACAGCGACGATTGCCACCGGTTCAAAGCCTGTTGACCTGGCGGTCAATCCCGTCACAAACAAGATCTACGTTGCCAATTTCGGCATCCATAATAACGTCACGGTGATCGACGGCAGCGATAATTCGACGATGGCGATCGCGGCCGGTTCCGGCCCTCACGATATCGCGATCAACGTGACCACAAATAAGATCTACGTCGCCAACTCCGGCAGCGCGAATATTACGGTAATTAACGGCAGTGACAACTCGACCGCGGAAGTGGCCACCGGCACGAACCCCGATGAGGTTGCGATCAATCCGATCACCAACAAACTCTACACAGCTAACTCCGGCAGCAATAACGTAACGGTGATCAGCGGCGATGATAATTTAAGAGTGAGCGTAGGTGTGGGTTCTGCTCCAACGTCAATTGCCGTCAATCCCGTGACTAACAAGATTTATGTCGCAAACAGCAACAGCGGCACTGTAACCGTCATAGACGGAAGTAATAACTCTACCGTGACCGTCGCCGCCGGCCTGCTTCCCAACACCGTCGCGATCAACCCGATCACGAACAAGACCTATGTCAGTAATTTTGGCAGCGGTAATATTACCGTGATCGACGGGCTCGATAATTCAACCACCACTATCGCGGTCGGTTCCGGGCCCGGCCCCATCGCGGTAAATCCGGTGACCAACAAGATCTATGTGTCGAATGCCAACAGCCGCGATTTAACGGTGATCAATGGCAGCGATAATTCTACGGTTACTCTGCCAATGGGCCTGGAACCCGGCGTGGTGGCGGTCAATCCGGTCACGAATAAGATCTATGTCGCCCTTCCGACAGGTAATTTTGTCGTGACTATAGACGGGAAAAGTAATGCCGTATCGGGATTTGCGGTCGGCTTCCTTCCGGTTGCCATCGCTGTCAATCAGGTTACCAACAAAATATACATTGCAAACGCGGATAGCGGCAGCGTTTCTGTAATAAATGGCAATGACAATTCGGTCGATGTTGTCAGTACCGGCTTGTTTCCTCGAGCACTGGCGGTCAACCCTTTGACCAATAAAATTTATGTCTCAAATTTTAGCGACAACAGTGTGACCGTAATAAATGGCGATAATAATTCAACTAAAACCGTGCCGAGTTTTAAACCTTATGCAATTTCCGTCGATCTTGCGACAAACAAAATATATGTCGTAAATCAAATTATCGGGGGAGTAATGTCGATCGATGGAACAAATGATTCCACCACAATATTCTCGGTAGGCTTACTCCCGTTTGCTATTGCAATAAACCCGATAACCGACCGGATCTACGTCACCAATTTGGGCAATAATAATGATGTAACAGTGATCACGCCGTCTCAGACAAATCCTCTTCCGCTAAACACGAGCATCATTCCGCTGGAAGAAAATACGACGGGAAGCACTGCTCCCCGGTTCACCTTTACGGCCAGCTCAGCCTATTCGCCGTTTGCAGCCCCGCCGCAAAATATTTATTTTCAGGTAGATACTATCAACGGGGTCTGGACACGCGCGACAAATACCGGCAGCACGGCAACCTCGTTGACGGCGAGAGCCTCGACGGCAACATTGCAGCAGGGCCTGCACACGATCTATTTCTTCGCGTCGGACGGCTCGGACGCCACTGCATCTAACTCTTTCACCCGCGAATTATTGCGTGGAAAAAGCAAACTATTGATGGGAGTTATCGCACCGGAATCGTCTCCGATAACCGGCGGTATTAATGCGTATCAATTTTTGGTCAAGCTTTCATCTACTGCGGCAGATGTTTCGGTTTCCGGCCGTGTATTAATGCCAAATGGCGGCGGTTTAAGAAATGCGCGGGTGACCTTGATCGATCCGGAAGGCATGTCAAGAACTACGGTCTCATCGTCGCTGGGTTATTACCGGTTCGATAACGTGAGAGCGGGTGAAGCCTGCGTGTTGAACGTTTCTGCTAAAAGTTATCAATTCGCTCCGCAGCTGATCAATGTTTTTGATGAGCTGACGAATGTAGACTTTATTGCTGATCCGAGCCTTGCCCATAAAGTCACGGGTACGGCCACGAATGTCACAAATAACACGAATAAAGAATTCTTTAATTCGTGTTATTTGTGTAATTAGTGGCTAAAAAACCGTGTAGGCTTTAAAATTTAATGAGTAAATCGACTTTATAGGCAAGCCGCTATTTCAGAATAGCAATGATCTCGGTTTGCATCGGGGTAGCGCTGATGGCGTCGTTTTCGGTTGTAAAAACGTCGATCTCCGAACGCACGCCAAATTTGCCTGTCAGATAGATCCCCGGCTCGATCGAAAAACACGTGCGCGGCAAAACGCTGCGGGTGTCTTTTGTTTCGAAATTGTCCATGTGCGTTCCGCTGCCGTGGACCTCTTCGCCGATGTTGTGTCCCGTGCGATGGGTAAAATATTCTCCGTACCCTGCTTTTTTGATCACGGCGCGCGCCGCATCGTCGACCTGGGCGCCGGTGATCGGTTTTTTATCGCGCATCGCAGACTTAACAAAATTAAACGCGGCGTCGCGGGCATCGTGCACGATGTTCCAGATCTTGACGTACTCTTCCGGGACCGTATCGCCCACATAGCCTATCCAGGTCAGGTCGGCCTGAGTAGCTTTTGGCTTTTTTAATTTCCCCACGATATCAAACAATACCAGGTCGCCTTTTTTTATCTCGGCGCTTTTATCTTTAGAAGGGTCGTAATGCGGATTAGCGGTATTTACAGAGACGGAAACATTCCCGCCCCCTTGTACGCCCTCTTCGTCGAGCCGCCTGCTGATAAATTCCGCAATGTCATATTCGTTCACCGGGATATTTGCGTTTATCCGGCGCTTTATTTCCGCAAACGCTTCCTGGATGACCTTATGCACCTTTTCATTCGCCTCTTTATGCATGGCAAACTGGTTGTCATTCCACACGGCTTCGAACCGCTGGATAAGATCGCCGCTCGGAACTACATCGACGCCAAATCCGCGGATCAGTTCGATGGTCCCGGCATCGACACGCGCGATATAAGGAATATTTCCGTCGGGTGAATATTCCATCGCGACCCTGGGCTTTTTCCCGTGCGCGCCGGCCAGCAGTGTGTCTTTAATATCTTTTTGCAAAACATCCCAGGGAGCGTAGACGAGTTTTTTCCCGGGCAATTCATCCAGGCGTGCCTGCTCGATAGCATGAACGATCTTCACCGGCTCGCCGCTGGCGGGAATGTAATAGAACCAGCGCCTGCTGCTCGCCGTTCTGACGCGAAGTTTTAATATCCGCGCCGCGAGCGGATCGCTGCCGCGAAAATCATAAAAAAGCCAGCCGTCGAAGCCGCCATCTTTGAGGGCTTTTTGCACCGCCGTCAGATCGAATTTTTCTTCTGCGGATGCCGCGGACGCCGTGGTTTGAGCTGAAACTTGCGCCGCGAAAATCAGTGCCAGCAGCGAAATGCCTAAAAATATTTTCTTCATTATTTTTTAAAGAATTTATCGCTCAATTTCAGGAACTCCTGAACCTGGGCGTCCCAAAAAAGCCAACTGTGAGCGCCGGGAAGTTGCCGGTACTCGTGTTTCACTCTTTTCTCGGTCAACAACTTCAGGAAGTTGTAATTCATCGGAAAGACCAGCATATCCTCCGTTCCGCACGACACGTAAAGAAACGGCAAGCCTTTCAATTTTTCGGCCGGCATATCGCGAATTATCCGAAAATCGTCGTTGTCTTTACGGGCCTGGCTATCGTCCTCGCCAAAAACATTTTTCACGGAAATAAATTGCTTTGACGCGGCCGGCAGATCCGTTATCCCGATGGCGCCGCTAAAAGAACCCGCCAAAATAAATTTGTCCGGGTACTTCAAACCAAATTTGATCGCGCCATAACCGCCCATGGAAAGGCCGGCTATCGCCCGGTTTGCGCGGTCGGTCTTGGTGTGAAATTTTTTGTCTATTTCGGGAATGAGTTCTTCGACGATGTAGCTTTCATACTTATCGTCCGCCGCCGAAACGCTGTTTGTATACCAGCCGTCACCGCCTTCAGGCGTGACGATGATGACATTATATGCGGCGGCATACTGGGCAAGTTTTGTCTTCTCCGTCCAGTTATCAAAATGCCCGCCGAGGCCGTGGAGCAAATAGATCACCGGGTAAAAAACCGTTTCGTTCGAGCTGCTGTAACTTACAGGCAGAACGACCCGGTAAGGCATCTCGCGCGCCATCAATTTGCTCTTCAGGGCAAGGGTCTGAACAGTTGACGGTTGAAGCAGCGCTTCCTTGGCAACTTCTTTGGTGGGCTGAGCGGCGGCGGGTTTTACGTCTTGCGCAAAAGCGCCCGCCGATAAGCCCCCCACAAAGACCGCCGTCAGCAGCAATAACGTCCAAAAACTTTTCCGATTCTGCGCCTTCATCTTTTTAACCGAATAACCTGCTAAACCAGCCGTCCGCGTCCTTTTGCGTGACCTGTGCCAATTCGCCGGCGTCCAGCCACACGCCGTGGCACTTGTTGCAGACGTCGATCTTTATCCCGTGGAAATCGGACTCGACGAGACTGCCGTCGCATTTCGGGCAGCCCAGCGCCGATGCTTCTTTCTGCTCGGACTCGAGTTTGGCTTTCATCTTCGCGACCAGTTCCTGTTCCTGACGGCGAAAATATTCATCTTCCAGCGCGCGGCCGCGGTCTTCCAACTCAACTTTAGACATATTTATCTCCTTAAATTAAGAACGTTATAAAAATTTTATAGCAAGATTTTAATACTTAATCCGCCGTAAGACTAATTAATTCCCATTGTAAATTATTCATTCTTAATTGTTAATTATTTTGAGGTTTGTTTAGTGCATTTAGTGTGTTTCGTGGTTAAGCGTAGTTTCATTTACCTGGATAACTGTAAGAGTTTAACCACGAAACACACCAAACACACGAAAATAGGCCGCCCATTTTCGCCTGAGGGGACCTATGACACGCACCTTTAAAACCAATTTAATAATTAACAATGAATAATTGCTTGACGGACTGGATAAATTTTAGAGTTCGACTTCGTCGTGGTTTCTCACGGAGCGCACTCTCTGGCGGGCTTTTTTGACGCGGCGGATGGTATTACGGCGAAGGGAGTTAGACATATTGCGCAGCGGATGCCATTCCACTTTATCAAAGGGCAGCACTTCGCTTTTGGCGTCTTTTAAGCGGCGGGTAATGAACGCCAGCGAGATCATCGCGATATTAAATACCGCGCCGACGAATAATACGAGCCAGCCCGGCGCCAATCCTACCGCGGAACGGCGCATCAATTCATCCACCCACGCCTTGCTAAAATCGATCGGCCACGGATGCAGGTATATTTTTAAAGACCAGCTCAAACCGAGCAGGACAAATATCCAGATGTAATTGCTGCGCAGGCGTTTGCCGATGGCTTCCCAATCGGTGATGGTGAAATGCGGCGTCAGCAGATCGGCGGCAATATGTTCCGCCCACTCTTTGTCGGGCGGGATCATCTGGTGCGAAAGCATCGGCGCAAAATATCCGGTCTCGAGCACGCGCACGCGGTTTGCCCAAACCTCGTAATAACGATAACGGCGCGCTTCCATAAAAAGAAAGATCGCCACCAATATCGTATTGATCGGAATAGCAAAATGCGGGCTGTCGGGCGAACTGAAAACGAATGAAAGCGTCGCGCCGGTGGTGATGACCGCCCAGTTAGTAGTGGTATCGAGCCGGGTGCGCCAGACGTTTGACCGCTGGATCTCGCCGCGATAGAAATGCACCATGGCCGTGTTGAATTCCGGGGGCGAAAGTTTTTGCGCGAGTGCTATCGGATCGGCGGGAGTTGGTTTTTGACGCGCCTGTACCTCTTCAGCAAGGCTGGCAATGCTCCGTCTTTCTGAAACCGTCTGAATTTTTGGGTCGGCCGCTTCGACCTCCGCCGACGACCGAACATCTTGTTTCATAATAAGTTGGAAAATACCGAAAAGAGGATCGCTCTTTTTGCAAGGGGCGTCAGTTCTTCACTAATGATTTAACATTTTAATGCGATTTCTGCAAGAAATATCGGAAGCGAGTGGTGTCCTAAGTCATGGTGTAAGCAGCGGAAATGTCATCGGAATAGCTGATAACCGATAGATAATAGAAGATAGATCGAATCTTTCAGTCATCATCTATACTCTTTTATCTATTCCGAATGATGCCGGTAACGGGTAGTAGGCCACCTGCTCTCCCGGTTTTTCCTTCTTTAGGTTAAGATTTATTTGCATGACCGCCGAGCAAAATTCCACCGATGAATACTGGATGCGTAAAGCGCTCGAAGCCGCCCGGGAGGCGCGCGCGATCGACGAGGTCCCGATCGGCGCCTGCCTGGTCAGCGCCGAAGGCGAACTTATCGCGGCAGGGCACAATCGCACGATCGTCGACTGTGACCCGACGGCCCATGCAGAGGTAGTAGTGCTGCGGGAAGCGGCCCGCAAAATCGGAAATTATCGTTTGACGGGCACGGTGCTTTATACGACCATTGAACCTTGCGTTATGTGCGCCGGGGCCATAGTAAACGCGCGAATAGAGCGTTTGGCCTACGGCACGGCAGACGAAAGGTTCGGCGCGGTGAGGACAAAATTCCGGCTGTGCGACTCAAGCTCTTTGAATCATCAGGCATCGATAACTGCGGGCGTTTTGGAAACCGAATGCCGTGAAATAATGCAGGAATTCTTTCGCCTGAAAAGAAACGAAAAAAGTCTTAAGATCTGAAACCCAGGCTGAATTTGAAGATTTTCAGTAGTGACCTTAGAATAAAACATGCCTTGCGGAGAGGTGCGAGAGTGGTTGAATCGGGCAGTCTCGAAAATTGTTGTACCTTTGCGGGTACCGTGGGTTCGAATCCCACCCTCTCCGCCATAACGATTTTGGATTTGTGATTTTGGATTTCGGATTATAAGAACAACATCATCTCTTATTTCGCCTCCAGTCCGTCGAAAACAACATTGTCGACTTATTTTTTTTACACCGCTTTTGCCATTTATAGTTAATAAACTAAGGGGGCTTGGCCGTGGTTAAAAAATTATCGGCGGAATTTATCGGAACTCTCTGGCCATCGGGTGTGGGCGGGCAAAAGATTTCCCGCTTCGCAAATAGTGCCGTATATCATCGCCCAGGTTTTAGGCGCGATATTGGCCGAACTATTTACGGCTGGGTGGCGGATATACTGGCGACGAGTAATTTTCTCTTTAATGTTTTATAATCTCACTTCAACCGTGCGGAAAGGTGCAAGAGTGGTTGAATTGGCAGCATTGGAAATGCTGTGAACCTCAAAAGGGTTCCGTGGGTTCGAATCCCACCCTTTCCGCCATATCGATTTTGGATCGAGGATTTTAGATTTTGGATCAGCAAAACTCTACAATCGGCGATATGAAATCTAAAATGAGTTATGGCTTCAGGCCCCGCACAACGTTTGAGTTGTGAACCCCGCCAGGCCGGGAACGGAGCAACGGCAGCGATTTCAGCGTGTGTTGCGGTAAAGTCTGAAGCCGCCCAAATTTAGTGGATAGAAAACAGTGAATCGTGAATAGAAATTGTTATAATTTCATTCACGATTTTCATTTTTGCGTACGAAAAACTATGAAACGAGTATTTCCCGTATTTCTTTTTATCTTAATTATTTCCGGCTTTGGTTTTTCCCAATACACGCCGGCCGAACCGGAGTGGAACCAGTCCGTTGAACCTTTTCGCATCGCGGGTAATGTTTATTATGTCGGCGCATCGGATGTGACGTCGTATTTGATCACTTCGCCCAAAGGCCACATTTTGATCGACAGCGGTTTTCGCGAAACAGTTCCGCTGATACAAAAAAATATCGTCAAGCTTGGCTTTAAGGTCGAAGACGTCAAGATCATTCTTAGCAGCCATGCCCACTACGACCACGCCGGCGGCCTTGCGGAACTCAAACGCCTGACCAAAGGTGCTTTTTATGCCAGCCCGAAAGACGCCGGGCTTTTGGAAAGAGGCGGGCTCGGCGATCCGAATTACGGTGACAAATATCCCTTCGAACCGGTAAAGGCCGACCATATCCTAAAGAACGGCCAGAAAATAAAACTGGGCGGCTCAATTCTGACGGCAAATTTCACGCCCGGCCATACGCCGGGGTGCACCACCTGGACCACAACGGTGAAAGAAAACAAACAGGCTTTGGGCGTTATCTTTGTCTGCAGCGTTTCCGCTCCCGGCTACTCGCTGGTGGGTAATCAAAAATATCCGGGGATAGCCGAAGATTACCTGGGCACTTTTGCCTGGCTGAAAAAACAAAAAGTCGACATTTTTCTGGGCGCGCACGGCAGCGCATACGATCTGGAGGGAAAATTGGGAAAAGTGGCTAAAACCCCGGCCGTCAACCCTTTTATCGACCCGCAGGGTTATAAAACCTATATCGAAGAAAACGAAAAAGCGTTTTTGGAAAAGTTGGCCGCACAAAAAGTAGAAAAGAAATAAATTCACGCGGTTCGATCTATACGATCAACAGCCTTTCAAAAGTTTAGCTAGCCACGAATGTCTCAAATAACACGAATAAACATTTAATTCGTGTTATTTGTGTAATTAGTGGCTAATAAAGAACCGATATCCACCAACCTTAGGTAGTGGATATTTATTAAAATCTGCTTTAGTTGAATAACTATTCACAATTCACTATTATCTATTTACTAACAAAATGTCTTATCAGGTAATAGCAAGAAAGTGGCGCCCGCAAACCTTTGAGGAGGTTACGGGACAGGAAGCGGTTACGCGCACGCTGCGCAATGCCGTGCAGTACGAACGCCTGCATCACGCCTATCTCTTTTCCGGCGCCCGCGGCGTGGGTAAAACGACCACCGCGCGGCTGCTGGCCAAAGCCCTGAATTGCCATAAGACCGACAGGCCTAATCCGATTCCCTGTTCGCCGAACGATAAAGAGCCGTGCGTTTCCTGTATCGAGATCGCCGAAGGGCGTTCGATCGACGTGCTCGAGATAGACGCCGCTTCGCACACCGGCATCGACGATGTGCGCGATACGATCCTGGAAAGTATCAACATCAATCCCGCGCGCGACCGCTACAAGGTTTTTATCATTGACGAAGTTCACCAGCTTTCAAAACCCGCTTTTAACGCGCTGCTGAAAACTCTGGAAGAACCGCCGCCGACGGTCGTCTTTGTTATGGCGACGACCGAGCTGCACAAAGTTCCCGACACGATCCTTTCCCGCTGCCAGGAATTCGAATTCAAAACTATCGCGCTGAATAAAATTTTCGACAGCCTGAAAAATATCGCCACGGTCGAAAAGGTAAATATTTCCGACGCCGCGCTAAAGGAAGTGGCGCGCGCCGGCGAGGGCTCGATGCGCGATGCGCAAAGCGCGTTTGACCAGGTGATAAGTTTTTCCGGCGAAAAGATAGAGGCCGAGGACGTAGTGAATGCGCTCGGAATTGCCGGCGTCGATATCCTGCTCCGCGCGGTAAAAGGCATCGCCGAGCACAACACGATCGAAGCTTTTGAGATCGTCGAAGACCTGACCAGCCGCGGCCACGACCTGCGCAGTTTCTGCCGCGACCTGCTGAGCTTTTTCCGCGACCTGATGGTGGCGAAAGTGGCCGCGAATGCCGAAGGCTTGCTGGATTGGGCCGCTGTCAGCCGCGAAGATCTGAAAAAGCAAGCCGAGCAGTTTTCCGAGGCCGACCTGCTGCGTTTTTTCAATTCGCTGGCCGATACGGAAACCCAGCTTCGCACTGCCGCCCAGCCGCGCTACATTCTGGAGATCGGCCTGGTCAAACTGATGGAAATGCGCCGCGTCGCTTCGCTGGAAAAGATCATCGAGCGATTGGCGGCCCTGGAGAATGGAAACACTTCTTCTGCAGGCGAAACTGAATCTCCGAAAACATCCGCTGCATCTTCAACTTCTTCTGGCGCCGCAGGTGCACCCGCGGAAAAAAAAACTGAATTTTTAGATAATTTGCTTAAGAAAGACGCGGAGGAAGATCTGTCGCCTGCGCAGGCATCCGAACCGTCTGAAGAACCCGTTAAAACTGCTCCCCCAAAGATCGAAGAGTCGAAGCCTCCTGAAGGTGTGACTCAGAACGATCCTTCCCGGGCCTATGTCCAGGCCAAATCGGCCACCGAAGAAAACATAAGAACACAGCCGCCTAACGTCGGGCCTCAAAACATTCCGGTTTATTCCCCGCCCCCTGCGAGTTATGCATCTGCTGCCGGGGCTGCCGGGCTTGCGCTGCAGTTTTCCGCCGAGGACTTTGTCCACATCGACGACTCCTGGCTGGACAACGCTTATGAGCGGGCGCTGCTGCGCGAAGGAGACGATCTCTCGGTCGAACTCAGCCTTGATCTTTCTTCGCTCGCGCCGGAAACTCGCTTTGTTCCGCCGCCGCGAATTCCTGAAGCCGCCGCGCCTGTAGTTGCGCTTGCAGCGGCTCCAAAACCGCCCACGAATGGCGGAACTCCGGCTGCTCCGGTTGCGCCTGTTGCGTCAGTTACTCCGGCACCGGTGAAAAAAGCCGCCGCCCCGGAAAAGAAGCTGGCCGAACGCATCAAAACCGCTCTGAATCAAAAAGGAAAAGGCTCGCTGGCCAAGGCGTTCGAGGAAGTTTCGCGCGTGCAGACCGGGAACGGCGAAATCGTCTTTTTTCTGCCCGATACCGCCGAATATTGGAAAGCCATCCTCGAATCCCCTGATAATATGGAGATCATCGCCCCGATCGTTAAAGACCTTTTGGGCCAGGCTCTTTCCATCGACGTAAGGATCGACGGCCGCCAGGTCGGTTTAACGGTCCCCACCACTGCCGAACTGGAAAAAAATCGCGAAGCGGCGCCCGAACTGTGGCTGGCCGCGCAGGAAGATCCCGCGATAAAACAAGTACTTACGGTCTTTCGCGGCCAGATAATCGACGTCCGCAAAACAGCCTCAGAATAACCCTTAAAATTTTGGAACTATTCCCTGCCTATTCGCGTATTACTAGCTACGGAGGTTGAAAAAAGTATGCGTAATCCAATGTTAGCCGGTATCCTGAGTTTGTTGGTTCCCGGTTTAGGGCAGATATATAACGGTAGGGTCGGTGTCGGGGCCGCATGGCTCGCGCTGTCGGTTCTTATGTGGATCTTATCCATACCTACATTTGGCCTGGTTGGAATAGCCTATCACGGCATTTCCGGCTGGTGCGCGTACAGTTTCGCCAAGGATAACCCGGTGCGTGGAGAGCTATCGGCCGGTTATTAAACGGACCTCCTTCGAGCAATGTTTGCTTCCCTCCTTTCTACTGTAAATTCATAAATCTCAGGGAACCTTTGGTTCCCTTTTTTTATTTATGGAGCGCGGGCATCCTGCCCGCAACGAACGCGGGAGCGTTCGACGCACCCGGTTTCGGCTACTTAGAGCGCTTCCGGTTCTGACCTCATCGCCATCACTCGCGTTATCTTTCTCACGGCTCGGCCGCCATATCAGTGCAAACGCGCTTCGCGTAACGGGGTGCTCTTATTCAAATGAATGCGGGCAGGATGCCCGCGCTCTATAAACTCCCTTCTGCAAGCTTTTTCCCGCATCAAAAATCGTTTATGCTTTAGCACTGGCCTCATTCAAAATTCTTATGCCGCTGCTGGAGATGAAAAACATCGTCAAGGAATTCCCCGGTGTGAAAGCGCTGGACGGCGTGACCTTCGACCTGCACAAGGGTGAATTTCACGCGCTGGTGGGTGAGAACGGCGCGGGTAAATCGACGCTGATGAAAGTGCTCAGCGGTGTCTATCCCTACCCCGAATACGAAGGTGAAATTTACGTCGGCGATGAGCTAAGACGTTTCCGCAATATTCGCGAGGCCGAAACGGCCGGGATCGCGATCATTTTCCAGGAGCTTTCTCTGGTCAAAGAACTATCGGTCGGCGAAAATATTTTTCTCGGACGCGAACCCGCGCGCTTTGGCATCATCAACTGGAACGAACTTTACCACCGCGCGACAAAGCTGCTGCAGGAGCTTAACCTGCCGCTCGACCCGCGCACCCCCGTGGGAAATCTCGGCATCGGCCAGCAGCAGTTGGTGGAGATCGCCAAAGCCCTCTCGCAAAACGCGCAGATACTCGTGCTTGACGAGCCGACGGCGGCGCTGACCGAAAGCGAGGTCGAGATCCTTTTTGGCATTTTGAAAGATCTGAAAGCCCGCGGCGTGGGAATGATCTATATTTCGCACAAGCTTGACGAAGTTTTTACCTTGAGCGAGCGCATCACGGTCCTGCGCGACGGCAAAACGGTCGGGACCCATCCCACCTCCGAGCTTAATAAAAACAAGGTCATCGCCGCGATGGTCGGGCGTGAAGTAGAAAATATTTTCCCGGTGGTAAAACATGAGCGCGGCGAAACCATCCTCGAAGTTAAAAATCTTTCCGCCAACGATCCGAATATTTCGGGCAAAAAACTGGTTGACGATATTAACTTCTCTGTAAAAAAAGGCGAGGTGCTGGGCATCGCCGGTTTGATGGGCGCGGGGCGCTCAGAGCTTTTGATGTCGATCTTTGGCGCGCAGGTCGAGCGCACGAGCGGTGAATTTTTTGTCGCAGGAAAAAAAGTAAATATCGCCTCGCCGTCAGACGCTATCCGTCACGGTATCGGTTTTGTCACCGAAGACCGCAAGCGCTATGGGCTGCTTCTGGATCAAACTATTCTCAACAATCTTACGCTGGCGGGGCTAAAACGCATCGGGGGGAAATTTCTCACCAACCGCAGCAAGGAAACCGCCGCCGCCGCAGAGCCGATGCAGTCGCTGCGCATCAAAGCCAATTCCGTGATGACCGTGACCGGCACGCTTTCCGGCGGCAACCAGCAAAAGGTCGTGCTCGGCAAATGGCTGCTGACGCGGCCGAAAATACTTTTCCTGGATGAACCGACGCGCGGTATCGACGTCGGCGCCAAACAGGAGATCTACGCCCAGATCAACAAGCTGGCCGAAAGCGGACTGGCCATCGTTTTGGTTTCATCCGAGCTGCCCGAAGTTCTCGGGCTTTCAGACCGCGTTATCGTTTTGCATGAAGGAAAAATGACCGGCGAATTTACCCGCGCCGAAGCAACACCGGAAAAAGTTATGGCTTGCGCTACAGGACATACCGTTTATGAGTGAAACTTTTTATGCGTGAAACTTTTTATGAATGAAACATCTAAAATGGCTTTTAGCTTAAAGACGTCCGCCTTGCGGGCGTATGTGATGCTGGCCGTGCTGGCCTTGATCTGGCTGTTCTTTCAATACAAGACCGGCGGAACCTTTCTCTCATCCGACAATCTTTCCAATCTCTCGCTGCAAACTTCCGTCACCGGAATTTTGGCGGTCGGGATGCTGATGCTGATCGTCGCCGGGCAGATAGATCTTTCGGTGGGATCGGTCCTGGGTTTTGCGGGCGCGGTCGCGGCCATCGCCCTCAACAGCTTTGGCTACAACCTGGTCTTCGTGATCCTGCTGGCGATCATGGTCGGCCTGTTGATCGGGCTTTTTCACGGTTTTCTCACTTCATATTTCAACATCCCGGCTTTTATCGTCACGCTCGGCGGGCTGCTGGCGTGGCGCGGCGCGGTAAAGGGCGTCACGCAAAGCGAGACCATTCCTATTTCAGACGCGGCCTATAAATATCTGGGGCAGGGCTCGGTTCCCTACACGCTCGGTTGGATACTGGCGGGCGTGGCAATTTTGTTTGTGCTGGCAATGGCGATAAACCGTGCGCGGCGGCAGGAAACCTACGGCCTGGGCAAAGCAAATTACACGAAGGAATTATTGAACTCGATAATTCCGATAATTTTTATCGTCGTTTTTATCTACGTGATGAATTCTTCCAAAGGCGTGCCGATCCCCGTCCTGATACTTTTGCTGGTGGCGCTGCTGGGGGCTTTTATTACGGGCAACACGACGTTTGGGCGCTATCTTTATGCCATCGGCGGCAATCCCGACGCCGCGCGGCTTTCCGGTATCAATAACCGCCGCAACATTCTCAAAGTCTTTGCCCTGCTCGGCGCGCTGACCGGTATCGCCGCGCTGATTAACACCGCGCGTCTGAGCAGCGCCTCAACCGACGACGGCACTCTCAAAGAATTAGACGCCATCGCCGCCTGTGTCATCGGCGGCGCCAGCTTGATGGGCGGACGCGGCACGATCTTTGGCGCCTGCCTGGGCGCGCTGATCATGGCCAGCTTGGATAACGGAATGTCGCTGATGAGATTGGATGATTACCTGAAAGATATCATCAAAGGCGCGATCCTAGTCTCGGCCGTAGGGCTGGATATGTTCGGGAGAAAAAATTCTTAGACTCGCGCGGGGCTAGACCAATTCCGGCAGCATTTCAACCGGCGCATTTTCTATCGTTGCCAGAAAATCCTCTTTTTGATTTATCGGGAAGACCGACAATGACGAGCGCATCGCGATCTGTATGGACGCGGGAAATTTATTGGCGGGAACGGGCGACGCGCACCAGATCACACGCTTGCGGTGCACGAACGGGCAATCGTCCGACACTTCATCAAAGTAATAATTTGGTTCGGACTGTACGACGCCAAAATAAATCTTTTCCGTGTTGAGCGAAGGAGTGATGACCAGATCGCCGCTTTTTAGATCGAACAAAAATCGCGCTACCTGGTCCAACTGCTGGCTGACGAGAGCATTGGCATTCGGGCTGACGCTGCTGTGAATATTTTCCAGATCGCCGCGGCTCGCGGCCGCGGAAAAATCCTGGTCCGAAAACCATCCCACCGCGGCGTATCCGCCGTCGATAAAATGGTCGGTATATTTTCCGAATTCAGCCCGGACACAGAAGATTCGATCCATAAATTTTGTATAGGTAAAAGCGGCAAAGCCTTTTTTCACCTTCACCTTACCACAAGTCGGACCTTATCATAAGCGCGCCCGGGCCGGCCCTGTTAAGGCATCAACCCGGTGATCAATTTTCCTACCTTGTCGGCTTTCATCTCGGTGAACCACATATTGCCGTCCGGCCCCTGGATGATGCGATGGAAAACCGTTTGCTGTGTCGGCACCGGATAAAAAGTAAAAGCCGATGCGGGAAGGTTTGCCGGCGCGGTGGTCAGGATCAATTTGTCGATCTTGATGATGTAATCCGTACCGGCCGGGACCGGATTATTTTGATCGACGTACTGCTGCACCCAGAGATTTTTTTGGCTGTCGAACGACAACCCGGCGAGGATCATATTCGCCTGTTTTTTCGGCACCGCATACTCCGTGATGTTGCCCTTCATATCTATACGGGCGACTTTGTTCCCGGCTTCTTCGGAGAACCACATTGCCTGGCCGCCGGGTTCGGGCACGATCGCGATCGGGCGGCTGTTGTGAGTGGGAATGCAAAATTCATCGACCTTGCCCGCCTGGGTCACGCGCGCGATCACGTTGCCGACCAGCTCCGTCACCCACATATTTCCATCGGGCCCGGCTTTGATATAGATCGGCACGCTGCCCACCGTGGGCAAAGCAAAAGTTTGAACTTGCCCGTTCGGATTTATTTTGCCGACCGTGCCGGTCGCTTTTCCGGTATACCATATGGTTTTCATGTCGGGCGCGAAACCCATTCCGTGCGGGTGCGACAAGATCGGTTTCGGGCAGGTGGAACAGGCGAGGTTCACATCGATGGTTTTATCGATGGTGCCGTTTGGCGCAAGCCGCACGACCTTGCCGGCGAACTCCAGCGTCACCCACACACGGCCGGTGGCGTCGAACTCGATCCCGTGCGGGCCGCTGCCGAGCGGCATCGGATAAAGCACCATCTTTCCGTCCAGGGTGACCTTTACCACCTTGTCTTCATTCTGGCCGGTGATCCAGATCTCCTTGCCGCCCTTTTCATTAAAGGTGATCTCGTGCGTCGAACCGCTCGCCGAATTATGATGCATCGAGCACCCCATGATCGGCGGATGATCCGGATAATTAATCGCGTATTCAAACACCGTACCGATATTCTGCGCGCCAATAACAACCGAAAATGCGCACACCAAGAATAACGTTTTGCAGACAGCAGCGAACCGAGATCTATTCATCCTGTTTCTCCTGAAATTAGATTGTTTTTATTACTTTTACAGAGACACCGATTTTCTCATTACAAAGTGAAACTCCAATACGAATCTTACCTCACTGGCAAGAAGTTTTGCCAAATATCTGGATAAATTGTAAAAACTGCGGTATAAAGATTGTAATTATCGGCTTCACATAATTAAGGACAGGCATTCACAGTGACGATGCCTCTCCCTTTACTCCTATGACCGGCATATTTTCCACCGTTTCGGGCTCCTTTAGCAAATCTCTGATCTTCGGATTTCTGCTGCCGGCGGCGCTGTTTGTTTTTTGCTTTGAATGGCTGGTAACGCCTTTAGTACCCGGTCACCTCCGCTTCCCGCCAAACGTAGTGAATTTATTTTCAGAGTGGCAGCTATTGAAAAACACGTTGTCAGTCGTGATCGTCAGCGGGGTTCTATATACATTAAATAATCAGATAGCTCGTCTGTACCAAGGCTATATCGGAAGGAGTTCCTGGATTTGCCGGTGGAGAGAAAAACACTATAAGAATAAATTTGCGGCGCTCAGCTCACGGCACGCGGGAATGCGAACGCTTTTACGAAAAATAGACGAGATCGATAAAGCGGACAATTCCGCGGAAAAAATCGGCGTCCTTAAAGAACTCGCATTGCTAACGGGCAACAAGCGAATCCTTAAACATTGGTCTTTACAGAAAAGTCTGGACAAAGACATTGATAACATTCCAAAGCCTGAGCTTGAGCGTATCTGGGACGAAGTAGAATCTGAGATACGAAAGAAGTGGCACGACATCGGCAGAAAACTCAGAACCGAATTTCCTTGGAAAAAGTCTGCCATCCTGCCTACCAGACTCGGCAACGTAATTCGCAGCTTCGAGCGATACCCGGAAAGCGAATATGGAATGGAGTCGATCTACTTTTACCCAAGGCTCCTATCAGTTGCCAGTGAAAATTATTTGAACCAGGTAAATGAGAGCAAAACAATTTTTGATTTCTTTCTTAATATTTCTTTTCTGGCATTTACCCTGATGTGTCTTTTGATAATTTTCGGATTAACTACAACCGCTACTTTAACCGTTACCTTTTCCGGCAACGCCGATTTTATAAAATGGGGAATAAGTATACTGCTGGCGGGTGCTCTCTCGGTTCAGTTCTATAGTCTTTCCGTCCTTCAAGCTGAAGAATGGGGCACCTACATAAAAGCGATGTTCGATCTGTATAGAAATGATCTCTTGGTAAAACTGGGGATCTCTCAAAAACCTTATTCAAAAAAAGCCGAAAGAGAATTGTGGAAAGCTATTTCGGCCCAGTTTGTTTACGGCGATCATCTCGGAACTCCCCGGTTTGATTATCATCAATACTTTCCAGCCGAACGGCCGTACTTGCCTGAGAAAGATCTACAAAAACAATTGTCGGTCTCACGCTATTTTAAATTGCTAAAAGAAAATCTTTATGAAATATATCTGGTGATCGAGGCGGCTCCTCTCGATCCATCGGCCTCGCCAAAAACACTCGCGGAGAATTTTTGGATAGTTGACGTGCTGCCGGAAAATTGGCTGTTTTCTTATAGCTCTGCCAATTTTGTCAAAAACCAGCCAAACCTCGCCTTTTATCATGCATATACGCCAATAGAAACAGAAATTTCGGGACGAGAGTGCAAATTCAAAATACCCGCAATCAGTCCCGGGGAAAATCTGCGTATAAGTTATCAGGCTTTTGTCTTAAAAAAATAATATCTGGAGGCCAAATGACACAACTGGAGATCATTAAAGAGTTAGCGGAAAAAACAGGGCTCCCTAGAGCCATGGTTAAACAACTCTTTGATGAAATAGCCGCATTAGCCGCCGTCCAAGTCCGGGAGTCAGGTGAATTTACTCTTCCCGGTTTCGGCAAATTGATCACTTCAAAAAGGATGGCTCGCGAGGGTAGAAATCCGGCGACCGGTCAAGCGATTAAAATTGCCGCTAAAACCACGCTTAAATTTCGTATTGGCAAGTCGATGAAATTTGATGCTCTGGGTGAAGATTACGAGGCGGCAGCTGAATACTTGGAATCCGACGCGGACGGCATTAGCGGGGACGACGACACCGACGACACGCTTTAAAAAAATGCATGTTTTGTGTGGCTTGGAACGTATCTTAAACGGCCTATCGAGGAGTAAGCACAATATGTCCGCGCAAATAAAGTCATTAGAGACGCATCTTTCACGTTTTAAAGATACGGACGAACTCTGGTCGGAAGTTGGAAAAGACTTTGATAAAGGAGTCAGCGAAATTCTCGGAGCAGACACACTCTTTGAAGCCAATCTGACCGCTTTTCTAATTGCCGAAGTTCTCTGGAATTATAAGCCCTCACTATTCTTTCCTGATAACCGGAAAGGCAAAAGAAAATTTATTGGAATATTAAGACGAGCGATCAACAAGCTTGCCTTATTTTTAGGCGATCATTGGCTGGATTTAATAGTTTGTTTAACTATCTTATTTCTCGGATACGCGGTAACTTGCTACCTTATTAAGGTTATTACCACTGTACTCTGGCCGCAACCTTTCGTTTGATTCTCAACTCTTAGAGGGTCACGGTAAAAACCGGACAAAAGGCTATCTCAAAAGAACGGTAGCCTAAGGCTAAATGAAATTCATCATCAAACGGCTATTCCACAAAACCGGCTTTTTACACTTTCGCATACGTTAAACCGGTTTGGCCCTGGTATTTGCCGCCGCGGTCGGAGTATGAGACGGCGCAGTCTTCGTCGGATTCGAAGAAGAGAATTTGGCCAATGCCTTCGTTGACGTAGACGCGCAGCGGAAGGTTGGCAAAATTGCCGATCTCAACGACGAGACGGCCGGTCCAGCCGGCTTCGAGCGGCGTGGTATTGACCAGCAGCCCGGCGCGGGCGTAGGTCGATTTGCCGAGCGCGATACCGGTCACCCGGCGCGGCATGTTAAAGGTTTCGACCGTCACACCCAAACCGTAATGATGCGGAGGCAAGAGATAATATTGCGCGCCGTCGTCGGCGGTTTTGAGCGGCGGTTCGATCAGAGAATCTTCCTCGAACCTTTTGGGATCGATCTCGTCGTGGCGGATCGGGGAAAAAACGCGGAAGCCGTCGTCCGCCAAACGCATGTCATAGCCGTAGCTCGAGGCCCCGGCGGAAATTATTTTGCGCCCGTCGACCTCCCGCAACAATTCGGGCAGAAAAGGCGAGATCATATTGTGTTCTTCGGCCATCCGGCGCAGCCACAGGTCAGATTTGATCGTCATTATTCACCAATTTATTTTGATTTGTCGGAACTGAAATATTTGAAATAACAGTTTAGCAGACGAAAGTCAAAAAATGACGGAACGGAGCGCCGAAATTCATTCGGCCGAGGCGTAATAAATTGCGCGCTCCATTAATAGTTATTGACTTTAGCCTGCCCGCCTTCTATTTTTAAATATAGACGCGGATTATTACCAGACTTTGACTTCCTTCCGCGCGTCTTAAATTTGCACGTTATCCTCGTCCGGTATTCTTTGAAGATCAGCATTTTTTCGGAGTAAGCAATGAGAAATTTTTCGCAAAAGACAGTTTATATAAAGCTGGCGGCCATTAGTTTCATCGCGATCGTGGCTTTATTCGGATTTTTTGGTTTTCTTAAAACCCAGCGAACAGCCGCATCCGTGACGGGACCGATCCCGGGCGTTACCGGCGCCCCGAGTGAAAACAATTGCACGGCCTGTCATGGCGGTGAAAAAGCGGATCCCACCGGAATGACGATCACCGGGCTGCCCGTAAACTATGTGCCGAACAAGGACTATTCCCTGATAGTCACGCTAAACCATTTTAACGCAGTGATCTACGGCTTTGAAGCAACTGCCATAGACAAGCAGGGCGCGGCCGCGGGAACTTTTATTCTTCCCAAACAGAGCCCCGCGCAGATGCAGATCGTGCAGGGGCAGATCGATGACAATGTAAGAAATTATGTTGAGCACACGCTGGCCGGCACGTCTTCGATGACGCCGAATACCAGATCGTGGAACTTTACCTGGAAAGCGCCCGCCACCCGAAAAGGAAAGCTCAGCTTTTATGCCGCCGGCAACGGTGCCAATGGCGACGGCGATAACGGCGGTGATTTTATTCACATTACATCTGCCGCCACGTTTTCCGGTACGCCAACCGCAAGTTTTGACGGCGACGGCAAAACGGACCTTTCCGTGTTCCGGCCCAGTTCCGGCCTTTGGTTTCACCTCAATTCGACCGACGGCGGTTTTAATGCGGCGCAATTCGGCAGCGCCGGCGACAAGGTAGTGCCAGGCGATTTCGATGGCGACGGTAAGGTTGACCGCGCGGTCTGGCGCCCATCCAACGGCCTCTGGTTCATCCTTAAAAGCTCCGATAACGGGTTGGCCGGGCTGCCGTTCGGCCTGCCTGGCGATATTCCCGCGCAGGGAGATTATGACGGCGATGGATATACCGACCTGGCGATCTATCGCCCTTCGACCGGAGAGTGGTTCATTTACCTGATCGGCACCGGACAGTTCCAGTTTTTTACGTTCGGCATTAGTGAAGACAAACCCGTACCCGGCGATTATGACGGCGACGGCAAAACCGACCTCGCTGTTTTTCGCCCGAGCACCGGCAATTGGTTCATCCTGCAAAGTTCCAACGGCGCTTTTGTCGCGCTGGGCTTCGGATCGAATGGAGACCGGCCGGTTCCCGGCGATTATGACGGCGACGGGAAAACCGATATCGCCATCTATCGCCCGAGCAACGGCGTCTGGTTCATCTTGAAAAGCAGCGGCGGGCTGGGAGGAAATCAGTTCGGGCTAAGCACCGACATACCTTCGCAGGGCGATTTTGACGGCGACGGTTTGACCGACATTGCGGTCTATCGTGACGGCACATGGTTTGTGATGTATTCAGCCGATAACTCGATCGCGGTATTTTTCTTCGGTCTAAGCGGCGATATCCCGGTCCCATCGGGATATGCTCAGGAGTAAAGACGGAATCGGATACGGCCACGAATTACACAGATAACACTAATTAAAAATTCCTTATTCGTGTTATCTGTGTAATTCGTGGCTAATAAAACCGTTTGGCTTACAAAAAAGGCGATGAGAAAAATCTCATCGCCTTTTACACGCTCCACCACTGCCCTAGTTTCTGCCTTTTACTTTTTCTTACCGCGCGTGATGTTCATTTCCTTTAAGATCCACCCGGCGTCGCCGAATTTTTCGGTCAGGAATAAAACATAGCGGATATCGACCACGATGGTCCGGCCCAGAGCGTCACTGACGAAGAAATCGTTGCCCAGTCCTTCGTAGTTTCCGTCAAAGGCGATACCCACCTGTTCACCATTCGCATTTAGCACCGGGCTTCCGGAATTTCCGCCGATGATGTCGTTGGTGGTGAGGAAATCGACCGGCACCGTTCCGTTCACGCCATACTGCCCGTAATCTTTCTTTTCCCACAGCGACCTGAGTTTGGCCGGGGCGTTAAAAGGCTCGCGGCCGGTATCTTTCTCAAAGATGCCGTTAAGCGTCGTGAACGGCCCGTAGGTGATCGATTCCTTCGGCGAGTAGCCCTTTACCGAACCGTAGGTGAAGCGCTGCGTGAAATTAGCGTCAGGATAAAGCGTAGCGTTTTTAAACTCCGCCCTGGCCTGGACGAACGGCAGGCGATATTTGCCCACGCTGGCGTTTAAGGCTTGCTGGTGCGCGGTCACACCGGAAATGTCGTCCTTCATATCGGCGATCAATTCGCCCAGCGGCCCGGCGGCGGTTTTCAGCTGGTCCGCAGGCGCTTCGAGCAGGCCCGTCAGACCTTTCTCGGTAGTGAGCGTTTCATTTTCAAACGCCTTGCGCGCAAATTCATCTTCGGCGCGAACGCGGGCATCGCCGCTTACACTGCCAAAACGTTTTTCGATCGCGGCGATCTTTTGCGCGGCAGGCAATTCGGCCGCTTTGCGAAGAAGGAACTTGAATACTTCACGATCGACGAACGGTTCGCCGCCGGCCAGTTCCGGGATCGCTCCGCGGAGCCTGTCTTTCGGAACCTGTGTGATCAGCAAGGCCGACAAGAATCCGAAAGAATTGAGCTGCAGCATATTGCGCAAGACCAGATCTTTCAACGCGCCTTTTTTATATTCAACATAAGTAGCGGTGAGTTTCGGCAGCGCTTCGCCATATTTCGCTTTACGCGCCGCGTCAGACTCGATCCACTGCGTTAGTTTTACTTCATCTTCCTGACGCTGCTTTACCAAACCGGCGCGGCGCATGGCGGCAACACCGCCCTCTTCGGCTTTGATGGTATTCATCAACGAGAATATGTCACTCTGCAGCGCGACGCGCTTCGATTCGCTTTCGCGGCTCAGCGCTTCCAGCGCGCGGACCCGCGCACTAAGAACGTCGACGAGAAACGGCAGATTAACATCCTGGTTGTATCTGATCGACGGGCTTTCGCGGTAGCGGGTCGTGCCGCCCGGATAACCGATGATCATTGTCAGATCGTCTTCTTTCACGCCGTCGGCGGAAACCGACAGGAATTTTCTCGGCTTGAACGGAACGTTGCCGGCCGCATACTCGGCGGCTTTGCCGTCCGGCCCGACATAGGCGCGCATAAAGGTGAAATCGCCGCAGTGGCGCGTCCATTCAAAGTTGTCCGGGTCGCCGCCGTAAAAACCGATGCTTTTCGGCGGAGCATAAACGATGCGGATATCTTTGATCGTCTGGTAGGTGAACTGGTAATAATACATGCCGTTATTAAGGGCCTGTATCTGGACCCGGATATCGGCGCCGGCCTTGGCCTGTTCTTCTTTGGTCAGATCCTGCATCCGTTTCGCGACCGCCGCGGGGTCACTGGCATCGATGCCGCTTAGCACTTTGGCCGTGACATCGTCCTCTCTCAGTGTGATGTCAATGCTATAACCTTTTGCCGGAAGTTCTTCCGCGCGCGAGCCGGCGCGGTAGCCCTCTTCGCCGTAATTCTTCTCGGGGGTTGAGGCTGCCACCAGCGCGTCAAAGCCGCAGTGATGATTGGTCAGGATCAAACCGTCGGGCGAAACGAACTCCGAGCTGCACCCGATGCTAAGACGCGGCACCGCTTCGGAAAGCCCGCCGGCCGCCGGATTATAGATATCGGCAGGACTGATCTTCAACCCCTTTTTAGCCAAAGGCAGGCCGGCCACCTTGTCCATCATGAACATACCTTCTTCCGCTTTAGCGGTAGAAAAAGGCATCATGGAAACGAAAATTATCAGCGACAGCACACCCGCGGTCAGCCTCGTTTTATTTATCAGCATTTTTTATTTTCCTTCTGAACTTTGTTGATTACTCGCGAAACGTATGAATTCACATTTTCCAACTTTTTTGGCAGGAATACAACAGACGGCTATGAGGTCGGAACCGGGAGCGATAGCGACCGGGTTTTTCTTTAATGATTGTCTGTGTTTTTCGCCGAAGGCGATGAATTTAATAGCGTAGGGTGAAACCCTACGTGGATGATTTTCAAAACGATCTCCGACCCCGAAGGTGTCGAATTCGTCCGCTTCGCGGACCGATGTTTTGTCGCAACCGGCGTCGGGTGTTACCCGACGCTATTAAATTGGTCGCCTCCGGCGACAAACCCGGTCGCTACTGCTCCCGGTTCTGACCTCATTGCCCGGCGTTGTCGCTCTGAAGAAACTCGCCCGTCGCTCCAACCCCGTCGCACGCATAAACAAAAAAGTGAGCGAAGCCGCTCACTTTTATTTAGATCCAGATCTCAACGTTATTTCCGTGCGAATTCCTTTGGCTCAACCGGCAGGAACCTTCTCGGGTTTAGCGCCTCATCGTTAAAACGCACTTCGAAATGGAGGTGCGGCCCGGTCGAGCGCCCGGTTGTTCCGATCGCGCCCAGCTGGTCGCCGCGGCTTATCTTATCGCCGATCGCCACGTCTATTCGTGAAAGGTGGCCATAGCGGCTGGTAATGCCGTTTCCGTGATCGACCTCGATCATATTGCCGTAGCCGCCCTGGCGTCCGGCCTTGATAACCGTGCCGCCTCCGGCCGCATAGGCGATCTCGCCCTGCTCGCCGTCGATGTCCATGCCGGGATGGAATTCATAGCGGCGGCCGCCGAACGGATTGCGGCGAAAACCGAATTCATTGTTTATCTTGCCTAAATGCGGCCAGGCCGAAGGCGAATAGATCGCCCACTCGGGATTTTTTTCAATTACCGCCAACTGCTCGATGATCCCGGCTTCCTTGTCTTCCGATTGCTGGCTGAGGTCAAAGGCCGATTCGGGCCCGCCCTTTCCGTCGCCGGGGCGGACCAGGCGGTCGGTAAAGTCTTGCTGGGTTACGGCAACAGCAGCGGGTTTCTCAACCTGCTGGTGAAGCATCGCCAGTTCCTGTTTATTTCTTTCGTTTTCGGCGGCCAATTGCGCGTTGACGCGCGTCAGATAGATAGAATCTGCATACCTGAAAAGAGTAGCGGAACTAACGCCTAAAACAACCAGCAATGAACAGGCGAATATCTGAAAATTTCGCTTGGAAAACTCGATACGGCGAATTGAAATGTGTGATCTGGAAGAACGTGTGAATGTAAAAGTATAATAGCGGTCGTCCTTTGGCATTATAAAATAAAACTCCTTCTAACTTTTTTGCGCTCAAACTGCCGCGCAATAGGTCGCGAGGACACAGCCATCCAAAAAGGGCAACTGACGCGAATCCAAAACTACAAGAGGCCAAAAAACTTAGAACTATCTCCTAACCTCTTTTTGGGTCATTAATGATTATTATTGTAACTGGTCAAAAGTTACGGAAGTAACAATTATCGGAAATAACAAGGAAAAAGGCAAGCTGGCGGGTTATGTTTCCGGCCACTTGCCTTTTAAGTATAATAATTACAGTAATTTAGCTTATATTTGCTCTTCTTTTTTACGCTGCGACCAGGCCTTGATGATGAGATAGCCGACGCCGATCAGAAGCGCGATAAATGCCAGCACCAGGAGGGCCTTGATGGCGAATGTCAAAAAGCCGATAAACACGATCACCTGCCGTAAAACCAATATAGCTACGGCGATAAGCGTCAAAATACCGCCCCATTTACCTGCCACTTTCAACATCGACATCATCATATATTTCTCCTAAAACAAAATTACCATTTTTAGAACGTCGCCGTCAGCGATTCTTTCATTAAAAAGATGTTATTTCCACGAACCCGTCCGGCGCGATGAGTAATCGGCCGCGCGAAACGCCGTGACCTCATCGAGGTCGGAATAGATCTCACCGGAAACCGGCGGCTGGCCATACTCGTTCCAGGCCTTTCTTTCCGCTCTCTTACGCCAGAAATTCCACAGCAGGTAGACGCCGAAACCGATAAAAAGAACCGGCAGCATCTCGCGCAGGGGCAGCCTTAAGCCGCCAAACATCTGGACTATAAAAGTAATTCCTAAAACCGTCAGGATAATCCCCCAGAGTACGGGGTTGCCGGAAAGTCGTTTCATCAGCAGATCTTCCGCGTCATTAGGCGTAATGCCCGAGCGTATCATCTGCGCCATCCGGAAAGCGTCGATCGCCGCATAGATCCATATTCCTAAGAAACCAAAAACAAAGATCGGCGCGCCATGTGTGGTCGCCGCCAGTTGAAACAACCCGGCAAAGACCGCAAAAAACGTCAGCGCCTTGGCAGTCTGGCCATTGTAAGCGGCGCCCAGCCCGGGACAGATCAATGATAAAAAGGTGGCCAGAAAAGGCGAACTCTGTTTTTTAACCAGCGGCACGGCGGGTGAATAGGCCTGTCTCTGCAAAAGCTCGACGCCCATCACGATACAATCCTGGCAATACGGAAAACCCTTGACGCGGTGGTCGCAGGCCGGGCAAAGATATTTGCCGCATCCATAACAATTTACCGCCGCCGAATTTCCTACGTGATAAGCACAGTTCATCGAGCCGGTCCCCCGTTCACGTAAGTCGGTTTTTGTTCACTTTCCTGAGATTTTTGCTCAGCCGGTTTTTCCGATGAAGAATTAGTATCGATGCTCGAACCGAAATTACTGAGGCCCGCTTCCAGCGAGTCGGCGCCTTGTATGTAGGTTTTGCCCGCCATTTCAAAACTCTGTTGATAAACCGTGGTCAGCGAAGCATCCGCCGGGATCACGTGGCTGAATAAAAGCACGGCAAAAAGCAGGACCATCGCGACCGGCGCCAGTTGCGGCAGCGGTATCGATATCGGCCTGAGCCATGAGCGCAGCCATTCCCCGGCCTGGGAAACCGCGCTTGCCCTGACCGTTTTGGCTTCGGTAGTGCCCAGCGTCATCTGCAAGATCCTGTCGTGCAGTCCCGCGGGCAGCGGAAGCTCTTCCATCTTAAAGGTGTAGCAAACTCCTATCGAGCGCACGACCGCTCCGGGCAGGTCGGTGCAGCTCTGGCAGACAACCGCGTGGCGTTCCCAGCGATGGAAAAGCTGCGCGGGTAAAAATCCGTCCAAATAATCTGTCAGGCACTCCTCAAATTCATCGCAGCCCATTTCCGTTTCGGGCATGGTGCGCGCCATTATTCCGGCTTCCAGTTTGGTCAGCACCGGCGTCGGTTCAGCGATCACCCGGCAAAGCTCGAGATTGCCTCTTACTTCATTTAGAAGCTCGTGGCAGAGCGGGCACTTCAACGCGTGCGCTCCCATTCCGCGGTGCACTTCGCCGCCCAGGCCGCCTTCAAGATAATCGCTCAACTGGTCTTCAAACTCAGAGCAAATTAAATTCTTTTCATCTTTTTCATTTCCTAATGTCATAACAAACGCTCTAACCAACCCCTTGTAAAAGTTGCAAAATTTCAAAAATTATATGTTCATCATCAAACATTCACCACGCGCATCCGGCGCAATATCTTGGCCAATTCAATTCTTCCCCGGTTAATGCGGGACTTCACCGTCCCTTCCGGTATCTCCAGCAGATCGACTATCTCCTGGTAGCTCAACTCCTCAATGTCGCGCAGTATCACGCAAACTCTTAGGTCCGACGGCAGCTTATTGATACCCGCCTGCACCTGCGCGCAAAGTTCGCGGCGTTCCATCTCGTTCTGCTGCGATCCGCCAACGGCGCGAAGATGGAATATATGATCTTCGACGTCTTCCGCCACCGAATCTTGCGGATTGCGCTGGCGTTTGCGGTAATCGTCGATGATCAGGTTGCGCGCCAGCCGCATCAGCCAATTTGTCAAATCGCCCTGTTTCGGGTCGAACTGGTCTAAAGTCTTGTAGATCCTGACAAAAACTTCCTGGGTCAGATCTTCGGCGGCTTCGGCGTTAGACGTAAAGCGGTACGCCAGATTGAATATCCGCCGCGAAAAACTGGAGACTATTTCTTCCCAGGCCGACCCGTCGCCATTACGGCAACGCCGGACGAGATCTGCTCCGCTTTCGTTTATTGACAAGGCTTTTGCTGCTTCCAAAGTCTTTATTCTCCGAAAGATCTTCCGTGAACAAGGTTTAAAACATTTTACCCTGTCAAATAGGCTTTACGATAGGGCTGGGGGGAAAGTTCGCTAAAAGATCGGTTATTTTGCGGTTGATCGGAGCTACGGCGCTTTCCTGCTTCCCTGTTCAGATTTTTCTTTAATTTATAGTGCCAGTTGGGTTAATGTTAAGTGCATGAAGATCCAAAACCTTCCCATTTTGCTGGTTATTTCACTACTGTTCCTGATAACTTCCACCCCGGCGCAAACTTCGGTGAACCTTTCCGGTACCGTAAAAGACCAAAACGGCGCTTTTGTTGCGGGCGCCCGCGTATCCTTGTTGGGCACGATCTCGCGCTCTGCCGTAACGGATGAGAACGGAAGGTTTGCTCTCGGAGCGCTTCCGTCCAGGGATTACGAGCTAAAGGTATCTGCTAACGGTTTTGCCGAGCAATCGCAAAAGATCACGGTCACGGGCGAAAAAACGGAGCTCGACATAAAGCTCGAGGTGGGGGCCCTGACCGTCAGCGTCACGGCCGAAGTCAACCAGCTGATCGAGCTGCAAAATGTTCCGCAGGCGGTTAACTTGATCGGGGAAAAAGAGATCCTCGAGCGAACAAATCTCGTACTGGCCCAGGCCGCGCAGGAAGAGGCCGGGGTCAACCTGCAGCGCACCAGCCCGACCATGGGCGGGTTTTTTATCCGCGGGCTGGTCGGCGGTAAAGTGAATGTCTTTATCGACGGCGTGCGTTATACCACGAGCGCCCAGCGCGGCGGCGTCAGCACTTTCTTTAATTTGAATGAGCCCAGCGGCGTGCAGTCCATCGAAGTGCTGCGCGGATCGAACAGCGCCCAGTACGGCTCGGACGCGCTGGGAGGCACGGTCAGCATTTTGACGAAAACCCCGGTTGTGGGAGACAGCGAATCGGAATTTCACGGCGAAGTTAACACCAATTTTAACAGCGCTGACCGCGCCTTTGGCGGCTCCACGATGTTCAGCTATGGGACAAACCATTTCGGCGGTTTTGTAAATATTGCGGCAAGAAATGTGCAGGATCTACGCGTCGCGCGCGGGATCGATTCCCACTCGGCGCTGACCAGATTTTTAGGGTTGTCGTCAAATATTTTCGGCGACCGCCTGCCCGACACGGCTTTTAAACAGTACGGCGGCGCTTTTCGCCTTCACTACACACCGACGGACGACAGCCAGCTCGTATTCAATTATTCGCGCGCCCAGCAGGACGACGGCAAACGCTACGATCAGCTCCTCGGCGGTGACGGAAACCTGATCGCCGACCTGCGCAACCTGATGCTCGATTTTGGCTACCTGCGTTATGTCAAAAATAATTTTGCCGGGTTCGACAGCGCGTCTTTTACCGCCAGCTTTAACAGCCAGCGCGAAGAGCGCGTCAACCAGGGCGGGCAGGGCGATCCGCTCGGCGCTATCACCCACCAGTATGAAAGAACCTCGGTGCTCGGGTTTGGCTTTTTTCTCGACAAGATGCTGCCGAAACGAAACTCGCTGCTGATCGGCGGAGATATTTATAACGAAAAGGTCAATGCTCCGGCCTATACGTTTAACCCGCGCACGAATGTAGTGACGCTTTCGCGCCCGCGCGTGCCCGATGAAGCCCGTTATCTGATCGGCGGGATCTATGTTCAGGACGCCTGGCAGGTTATTCCCGACCGCCTGCGCCTCTCAGGCGCGCTGCGTTTTAACGGCGCAAATTACAAAGTACGCGCCGCCGACAGCCCGGTGGTAAGCGGCTTTCGCCTGTGGAGCGACGATAACCTCAGCACCGGCGACCTGTCGGGACGCATCGGCGGAGTGCTGCGCGTTTATAAAGAATTTCGCGTGGCCGCCAGCTACAGCCGCGGTTTTCGCGCGCCGAACATTACCGACCTCGGGACTTTAGGGCTCACCGGCGATGGTTTTGAAGCCGATTACCTGGCGGCGCAAAATCTGAACGGCACTATCGGAACCACCGCCGATGCAGCGGCGATCTCGACCGGTTTGCCGGTCGTCAAGGAACGCTCTGAGGTCACCGACAATTACGACTTCAGCCTGCGTTACGGAAACCGTTATTTTGAAACCGAGGCCACGGCTTTTCTCATCGATTTCCGGGACGCCATCACTAAGCAGACTTTGATCTTGCCGCCGGGCGCGGTCGGAAGCCTGCTCGGCGACCAGCCGATCATTTCACAAAACTCGAACGGCGCGGTCTTTGTGGCGCTGGCGACCAACCCGGTCCTGATACGGGCAAATTATACCGGCGCCCGGATCTACGGATTTGAATATGAAGCGGAAGCAAAACTTACGCGCGACCTAAAACTCACGGCGAATTTTACTTTTATTCACGCCAAAGATAAGCTGACCGGCGCGCCGCCCAATATCGAAGGAGGCACCCCGCCGCCCACCGGATTTATCAGCTTTAAATACGACCCGTCCGGAAAGCCTTTTTGGGTGGAATTTTATTCGACACTGGCCGACAAGCAGGACCGGCTTTCCACTCTCGATCTGGGTGACAGGCGGACCGGGGGCCTGCGCACGCGCGCGCAGATACAGAATTTTTTCCGGCGCGGCGCCTGTGCGCATGGCCTGACAAATAATCCCGACGGGATCTGCGGCACAAATGACGAAACGATACTGATCCCGACCGGCGAAACGATCCTGCAGGTGCAGGACCGCGTGCTCGGGGTCGGCGTAAATTCGGCGCCGCTTTTTACCCGGCTGCCTTCTTATGCCATCGCCAATTTGCGCGGGGGCTTTCGTTTCGGTGAAAGCTCCAGCATCTTTTGGGCCTTTGAAAATATATTCGACCGCCCGTATAGAAATCCCAGCTGGGGCATCGATGGCGGCGGCAGAAGTTTTCGCGTGGCCTACCGGTACCGGTTTTAAAGTCTATTTTGGATAAATCGTCGCGAATGTGACAAATACCACGAATAAAAGATCTCAATTCGGGAAAGGCGAAAGTGTTCCACCTGGAACGGGGTGAAACAATGGAACACCTGGAACGAAAATGGAACAGAAATCTTAAAAATCATACGCGATTACCCAAAAGTAAATAAAAGCGGCTTGAAAAGATCGGCGGAATCGCTGGACTCCGCAAAACGGAAATGCCGCGAGGATATTATTGCCCGATAGCTGTTTGTTTTGTAGGAGAGTTTTTGGAGAAGTTTGTTTCCTGGTGATCTTTGGCCATTGTGATGAAGTCAGAACCGGAACTCCCCTCTTGCCCGAGGAGGGGTGGCAGCCGTTCGGCTGACGGGGTGGTGGGAGTAGTGACCGGGTTTTCCGGGCTTTAAAGACTGGAACCACGAAATTATACTAAAAACGCGAATCCGAAACCCGGTCGCTACGGCTCCCGGTTCTGACCTCATTGTCCTGCTTCTTCGCTCGCAAATTTGAAGATTACCTTTTATTGTAATAATGTAGTTTGTTTTGAACCGGCGCACGTCTGAACCGCGAAAACCGGAATGTACCAAGGGGATATTGTTGCCTGGATTGAAGTTACACTTAAAAAAATACGTCAAGTTTGCCGTCCTGATACTGCTGGCGGTTTTTATTTTGTGGTTTTTCGGCCGAAACCTGAACTGGGTAGAGGTGCGCGAAAGCCTGCAAAAGGCCGATAAATTACAACTTGGGTTAGCCACGCTCGGCATCTGTTTCGGATATTTTTTACGGGCGATGCGTTGGCGGACGCTGCTGGCCCCGATCACTAAAACCAGCATCCGGGAACTTTTTGCCACCACGACGGTCGGTTTTGCCGCCGTCTTTTTTATTGGCCGCGCGGGCGAGATCGTGCGCCCGATGTGGCTGCCGATGCGCGACCGCCGGGTGCGGCCGAGCGCGGCTCTCGTCACATTGGGCGTGGAACGCATCTGCGATCTGGCGGCATTGGTCGGCATCTTTTCATTGAACCTGGTCTGGTTCACCGCTCCGGCGGGCAGAGAGAGTGAATTTGTCTATGTGCGCCTGGCGGGCATTGTGATGCTTGGCTGCGTTCTGGCGGGAATTGCTTTTCTTTTCGTATTTCACAAATTCGCGACGCCGATAATCGCCCGGGTAGAAAAATTTCTCGACCGGCTTAAATTTCTCCCCGGCAGGCTGCGCAGAGTCATTCTCAGCGTGCTAAGGCAGCTGGCCAAATCACTGGATATTTTTCGCGATATCAAAGAAGTGCTGGCCGTCATCTTGTGGACGCTCGCGCTCTGGCTTTCGATCGCTATCCCTACCTGGCTGGTGATCAATGCCTTCGGTTTGGATTTTACTTTCTCTCAGGCGCTCTTTGTTCTCGGCTGGGCGGCGATCGGTTCCGTGGTGCCGACACCGGGCGGCGCGGCCGGCGCTTTTCACGCGGCTACGGCCGGCGGGCTGATATTTCTCAATGTAGATCAGGACCGGGCGGCCGCGATCTCGATCGCCATGCACCTGGTGTTTTTTGCGCCGGCGGTTTTCTTTGGCGCTTATTATTTTCTGCGCGGCGACCTCAGCATCTCCGGCCTGCGCGAAGCACTTTCCTCAGAACACGCGGTGGAAGAGATAGAACACGAAAAATCGCTCGTGACGAGTGAAAAGTAACAAGTAACAAGAAACTCGCCACTCTGTCTTGTCACTCGTTACTCGTCACTCGTCAATCTTGCCTCATTACCTGCTACTATCTACCCGTGGCTTTCATCCTCAATCTTACCTGGCGTGAAGTGCGTTCATCGTGGCGCAGGCTTTTGTTTTTCTTTCTTTGCCTGTCGATCGGCGTCGGTTCGATCGTAGCTTTGCGTTCGCTGGTACAGAATCTGAACCGCGCGGTTTCGGGCGACGCGCGAAACCTGCTCACGGCCGATTTAGAGATAAATTCGACCTCGCCGCTTACTCCCGAACAGACCGCCGCAATTCAAAACGTCACCCAAAAATTCCCGATCATCGACGCCCGTACTGAGACTATTCAGACAAATACGATGGCCCGCCCGGCAGACACGACAAAAGAGATCTCTGCCATGATCGAGCTAAAAGGAATTGAAAATAATTTCCCCCTGGCCGGCGAGTTTATCTTGTCCGATAAAAAGCCTTTTAGTTTTAATTTATTAAAAGATCACGGTGCGCTCGTCGCGCCTGTGCTGCTGGACAAATTGGGGATCAAGGTCGGCGACCGGATCCGGATCGGCGGAACCGAGGTAGAGATACGCGGCACTTTTGACGAAGAGCCGGGCGGGATCAGCGGCTTTCGCATGGGCCCGCGCGTTTTTGTGGAAAGAAAAGTGTTTGACGAGGCGGGGTTAAATAATCCGGGCAGCCGGGCTCGGCGGCGAATGCTGTTTCGCACCAGCGGCGACCCGCAGGAGATGTCCAAAGCCTTGCGAGAGGCTCTAAAAGGCTCGATCGTAGGCGTGACGTCTTATCGCGATGCCGAGCAGAATTTCGGCGAGCAATTTGAACGCACCGAAAATTATCTTTCGCTCTGCGGCCTGCTCATACTCGTGTTGGGCGGCGTCGGCGTGTGGAACGTCGCACGTGTTTTTGTCGAGCAAAAGCGAGAGACGATCGCCATGCTGAAATGCCTGGGCGCGCGCGGGCGGCGAGTAATTTTTATTTACCTGGCGCAGATATTTTTGCTCGGTTTGATGGGCAGCCTTTTCGGGGTCGTGCTGGCGCAGCTCGCTCTCTGGGGCGCGGGACAAAGATTCTCCGACAGCCTGCCGGCAAATTTAAGCTATCAACTGAGTTTTTCTTCTATCTGGCAGGGCGTAGCCCTGGGGCTGATCATTTCCCTTTTGTTTTCCGCGCTGCCGCTGCTGCAGATCGAAAAAGTAAAACCGCGGCTGCTGCTGCGCGATGAAAATAACGAGCGCGTGCGGCGGCTCGACCCGACCAAATGGTTCTTTGGATTTGTGGTTTTAGCAGGGATCGTTTTGCTCGCGATCTGGCAGGCAAACTCGTGGCGCGTCGGACTCGCTTTTGTCGGCGGGCTGGCAGCCACGTCACTGGTCCTGTTCTTTTCAGCCTGGCTGCTGACGCTGCTCCTAAAACGGATGCGCAAATTCGGCTCCTTTGCGGTCAGCCAGGCGATAAACAGCCTGCACCGCCCGGGAAATCAGACACGGATAATTTTGCTGGCGGTAGGCCTGGGGACCTTTGTCGTGCTGGCGGTGCAATCGCTGCAGGTGAACCTTGTCCGGCAGTTCGATTTTTCGCGCAACAGCAATCTGCCCGCGCTATTTTTGACCGATATCCAACGCAGCCAAAAAGACGGTGTTCTTGAACTCATCAAGCAGCAAACCGGCGAAGATGCCGAGATGATACCGACCGTGCGCGGACGAATCGCCGCTGTCGATGGGCAGCCGGTCGATTTCGCACAGCGCGAAGTTCGCCGCGAGAGCGGGCAGCTGGGCCGCGAATTCGTGCTCACCTATCGCTCGCACCTGGAGGAAAACGAAAAACTTATCGACGGGACATTTTGGGACGAAACGCCGGCCGCTTCCGACGCGGAGGCCGAAGTTTCCATCGGCGATTCGATGCAGGGCGTGATGGGAATGGACGTCGGCAGCCTGGTCACATTTGATATTCTCGGCCGCCGCCTGACCGCTCGCGTTTCGAGCGTGCGGAAATTTGACGCGCAGCGAACGCGCACCGCTTTTATGTTCGTCTTTCGCCCCGGCGTGCTGGAAAATGCCCCGCAAACTTTTATCTCCACTATCACCACAAAATTATCCGGCGCGGACCGCGGACGTGTCCAATATAGGCTGTTGGAAAAATTTCCTAATCTCTCGGTGATCGACGTCGTCGACGTCCTGGCCACGATCCAAAAACTGCTGGGGAATTTTACGCTCGCGGTCTCGGCAATCGGAATCTTTGTGGTCATCAGCGGGCTGCTGATCCTGCTCGGCTCCGTCGCGCTGACCAAGTCGCAGCGTATCTACGAAAACGCGGTGCTGAAAACACTCGGCGCCAACCGCCGAACATTAACGGTCATTCTCTTTACCGAATACGGCCTGATCGGTTTTCTTTCAGGTGTCATCGGCGCCACCTTTGCGCTGGCGCTTTCCTGGGCGGTAACGAAATATATTTTCGAGATCGATTGGGAGATCGACTTGAGCTTGATGATCGCGGGCGTCCTGATCGAAACCGTTCTGGTAATTGTCGTCGGCGTGCTGGCGAGTTTTGATGTGCTGTTCAGAAAGCCGCTGGGAATCTTACGCTCGGCGTAAGATTGGTCGATGGTGAATGATCGTTGCTTAGTTAGAAAAACATTTCATCATTATCGTAGCTTTGCCTAATAAGTCATTGATAATTGCCACTAATTACACAAATAGCACGAATAAGAATCTTTAATTCGTGTTATTTGTGTAATTAGTGGCTAACAATCAGTGCCTCACCATTACTAAATATTATATTTCAGCCATCTCTCCGCCTGTTCGTAGTAGGGAAATTTCTTCTCGTCTCTTTTAAATGCGGGCGAATGCTTTCGCTGGCGGCCGTTTATCACTTCTATCGGGTGTTTTATATGGAGCAGTTCGTGATAAAGAATGTATTCGACCACATAGGCCGGCACATTCTGGTTATCCAGACTCTTGCTGATGACGACGGTGTCATGCGTTGCGTCATGATGCCCAAGGATGCGGCGGGTCTTGGTTTGCGACCACGTCAAAACAGGTTTCGGCAATGCGTTCCCGAAATAATGTTCATTCAGCTGGCCAAACATCTGGTTCAGATCGTAAAAGCGCCCCGTGGCCGAGCTCACGAGCTTACGCCCCCTTGTCTTCCGGCTTTCTTCCGAACGGTCCCGGATATGAGACTGCAAAATATAATCGTTAAAGAGCCGATTGGCGCCCGGCGGCATTTTTCGCCGCATGAGTTTGGACACCAATATGACGGCCAGCGCCCGGTGAACATACAGCGGTGCGTCCGCCAATAACTCCGACAAGCGGATGTAGGCTTTCTCATCGCGCAGGCGAATGGTATTGTTTATCCCGATGTAAGGATAAAACCTGATATCTATTTCCGGGGCCCGTTTTTTCCCCGGTTGTTCAAAGGCGGCGATATAAAAATTCTTGATGAAATCGAGCCGTGTTTGAAGGTTTTCCTTGTTAATCATTGTTTTTCAAATAAATATTGACATTTTCCCTGTCAAAATGATATTCATTTTAAAGGGGCAGGAGTATATCTGCCAAAGGATATGCTTGCTTTTCGCACATAATGTCCTTTAAGACCTCAAATTTCAGCTCTCTTCCAGATCAGATCTTACCTTCAAACCGCAGGGAGGCTGTGCTTTCGGCGGTGATCAAAGAGCATTTATTGACCGGAGAGCCGGTTGGTTCGAGCACGGTGGCGGAAAAATTTGCCAGAGCAGCCGGTTGGAGCTCAGCAACGATCCGAAACCTGATGGGAGATCTGGAGGAAGCGGGATTTGTAGAGCAGCCCCATACATCGGCCGGCCGCGTGCCGACCGACAAAGGGTATCGCTTTTATGTTGATAATTTGATGGGTGTTTTGAGCCTTTCCGGCAGCGATCTCGATCTGATCAACAGATCTTTCGGGTTTATGCCGTTAGGGTCTCAGGAGTCGACGGACAATGTGATGGAAAAAACTTCCCGTCTTTTGTCCGGCATCTCGCAAAACATCGGCATAGTGGTTTCGCCTTCCCTGGCGCAGGACCGCTTGCAGCACATCGAATTTGTCAGCCTGCCTGACAAAAAGGTGCTGGTAGTTTTAGTATCCGCGCCGAACATCGTGCACAACAAGATCATCCGGCTGAAAGAACCGTTTCTGGCGGAGGAACTTGAAAGCGCGGCCAGATATTTGAATATCGAATTTCAGGGCAAAAGCCTGGCTGAGATCCGCGGCGAAATTCTGCGGCGGATGCACGAGGAAAAAGCCCTGTACGACAGGCTGCTGCAGAACGCAATGATACTTTGCTGCGGCAGTATCGAGGACGAAGAAGATTCGATCGGTGAAGTTTATGTCGAAGGAACTTCGCATATTTTGGCAAAATCCGATTTTGCCGGAGATGTGGGCAGGCTTCGCGAGCTGCTTTCCACCATCGAAGAAAGATCGCGGCTGGTGCAGATACTAAATGAATGTATCGACCGCGATGCCAATCTCAGCGGCAATGTCCGGGTCGTTATCGGCCAGGAAAACGCCGCCCCTTCACTGCGAAACTGCGCGCTCATTACCGCGCCCTATCGCTTCGAAAACAGCTCCACCGCGGGCATGCTTAGTGTTTTGGGTCCCACTCGTATCGAATATGCGCGGATCATCGCCATCGTCGGTTACGTGGCCAAAATGCTTGAGAAAAGTATGAGCGACACCTCACCTAACTCATAATCTATGTATCGCCACCGTCACGGTGGCTGTCGCGAGTGCGTCCCGCGCTCGCATTGATAAAAGAGTGAAGGCGAGACGCCTTCACGACAGCCGGCGAGACGCCGGCGCTACAAATTGTCCATTAAAGGTCAGAAAAATAAACATGAGTCTTGAGCAAAATTTAAAAGATGAATCTGCTAACGGGCTTGAATCCTTTGACGATTTTCTAAAGGAACTCGAGGAAGCGGAAAAGAATCTTTCGATCTCAGACGATCTGGTGGTTGAGTTCGAAGACTCTTTCGACGACACCCAATCGACGAGCGAAGCGCAAAGCGCCACGGAAGAATTCGCCCTGGAAACTTTCGCCGCACCCGAGCCGAAAAATAATCCGGCCAGTGACCGGGCCTCTGCCCAGGAATTGCAGAAATTACAGTTAAAGGTTTCCGGTCTCGAGGAAGAACGCGGCGATCTGCGCACCCTTTTGCAGCGCCGGCAAAACGATTTTGATAGTTTCCGCAAGCGCACCGAACGCGAGCGCAGCGAAACGTTTGAAAACATTTTAGGAAAGCTTTCCGCCCAGATGCTGCCGGTCGTGGATAATCTCAGCCGCGCGCTGGGATCGGCCGAGCAGGTCGCGGAAAAGAGCAAGGAATTTGACCTCTTCATCGAGGGTATCCTGCTGGTAAGCCACCAGTTAACCGATGTTTTGATAGAGATGGGTCTGCAGCCTATCGCGCCCCTGGGGCAGCCCTTTGACCCCCATTTTCACGAAGCCGTCGCCACCGCCGAAGATGGCGAAAAAGAACCCGGCACCGTGATCGAAGAAATTTTGACCGGTTACAAGATCGGCAAAAAAGTGGTCCGCCCGGCAATGGTAAAAGTTTCGATGGCGCCCAACGCCGTCAAAGTACAAACCAGCGCCGAAGGATCTTTATCCGAGGAAGAGTCAGTATCCGATGAACCGGGTATTCCTTCGGAAAATGAAAGCGAAGAATAAATGTCTTCTAAATCCTTCCCCGTTTTAACCCCGCAGTCAAACCCCTAAAGACAGGTAAAAAATGTTATGAGTAAAGTAATCGGAATAGACCTAGGCACCACGAATTGCTGTATGTCAGTCCTGGAAGGTGGCGCAGTTCAGATAATTCCCAACAAGGAAGGTGCCCGGACCACTCCATCGGTAGTCGGTTTCACCGAAAAAGGCGAACGCCTGGTCGGCCAGATAGCCAAGCGCCAGGCCGTGACCAACCCGACGAATACCCTTTACGCCGTCAAGCGATTGATCGGCCGTAAATACAATTCGCCGGAGGTCGAAAAAATGCGCACGACCGTGCCTTTTGAGATCGTCGAATCAGGCAACGGCGACGGCCACATCAAGGTGATGGAACGCACCTATAGCCCGCCGGAAATATCCGCTATTTTGCTCCAGCGCTTAAAAGCCGCCGCGGAAGAATTTTTGGGCGACACGGTCAGTGAAGCCATCATCACCGTGCCCGCGTATTTTGACGATATGCAGCGCCAGGCGACCCGCGACGCGGGCAAGATCGCCGGCCTCAACGTCGAACGCATCATCAACGAACCGACGGCCGCCGCGCTGGCCTATGGTTTCGGCAAGAATCGTAATGAGAAGGTCGCCGTATATGACCTTGGCGGCGGAACGTTCGATATCACGATCCTCGAGATCAACGACGGCGTTTTCGAAGTGCTTTCCACTTCCGGAAACACCTTCCTCGGCGGTGAAGATTTCGACCAGCGCATCATCGATTGGATCCTGGAAAATTTCAAAACGGAAGCCGGCATCGATCTTTCCGGCGACCGCCTGGCTCTGCAGCGCTTAAAAGAAGCGGCGGAAAGGGCCAAGTGCGAACTCTCGTCAGTGACGGAGACCAACATCAACCTGCCGTTTATCGCGGCGGACGCCAGCGGGCCGAAACACATCAATGCCACGCTGACGCGCGAAAAATTTGAGCAGCTGGTAAGCGACCTGGTGGAATCGACCGTCGAACCCTGCCAGAAAGCTTTGTGGGATGCAAAATTGCAGCCTGCCGATATCGATAAGGTCATCCTCGTCGGCGGGCAGACCCGTTCGCCGATCGTAACGCAAACCGTGACCGAACTTTTCGGTAAAGAACCTTCGTCGGAGATCAATCCTGACGAAGTGGTTTCGATGGGTTCCGCCATTCAGGGCGGCGTGCTGACCGGCGATGTCAAAGATATCGTGCTGCTGGACGTGCTGCCCCTTAGTTTGGGATTGGAAACCCGCGGCGGTTTGTTCGTCAAACTGATCGCGCGCAACTCAACCATCCCGCTCAAGAACACGATGACATTCACCACCGTGGTCGACAATCAGTCGACGGTGGAAATACACATCCTGCAGGGCGAACGCGAAGTTGCCGCCGGCAACCGCTCGCTCGGCAAATTCGACCTGGTCGGAATTCCGCCGGCAGCGCGCGGCGTACCGCAGATCGAAGTAACTTTCGAAATCGACGCCAACGGTATCGTCAATGTTTCCGCCAAGGACAAAATGACGGGCCTCGAACAGGCGATGCAGGTCACGCCTTCTTCGGGCCTGGCGCCGGACGAGATCGACAAGCTGATCATGGAATCTGAAACGCTTGCCGATCAGGACCGTCACTCAAAAGAACTGATAATGTTGAAAAACCGGCTCGATACGCTGATCAAGAACACGCAGAAAGCAATGGCTGAATTTGGCGGTTCGCTCAGCGAAGACGACCAGAAGAAAGTCGCCGATGCGGTCACTAAAGCCACGATGGCGGCGCAAAACGAGGATGTCAACGATGTGCGCCTGGCCTTAGGCGAGATCGAATTGTCGGCTAACATCCTGACTTCAGCGCTGTTAAATGTTTCGGTTTAACGAAGCTTGAAAAAATACGGTAAGTACCGTTAGAATTAAGGGACGTCAGTTCATCATGTGGGCTGACGTTCTTTTGTCAGTGGCCGCGTGATTGTTTGGTGTATTTCGTGTGTTTCGTGGTTAACTCCGGTTGGATTATTGAAAATCGCTAAAGACTGAACCACGAAACACACGAAATACACTAAGAATAACTACCGGCATTGACCACCGATTTATGAGCAAACGCGATTATTACGAAATACTGGAAGTAAGCAAAACCGCCAGCGATCAGGAGATCAAAACTTCCTATCGCAAGCTGGCGATCAAGCATCATCCCGACAAAAACCCCGGCGACAAGGAAGCCGAGGACAAGTTCAAGGAAGCGGCCGAAGCTTATTCGGTGCTTTCCGATGGTGAAAAACGCGCCCGTTATGACCGCTTCGGGCACCAGGGCGTCGGCAGCGGCGCGGGCGGGTTCGATCCCGGTTTTTCAAATATCGAAGACATTTTCGATCTCTTCGGTTTCGGCGATATGTTTAGCGGAGCGGGCCGCGGCCAGCGGCGTTCCAGCGCGCAGCGCGGTTCCGACCTGCGCTACGACCTTGAGATAACTCTGGAGGAAACCGCCACCGGCAAGGCGGAACAGATGCGCATTCCGCGGCTGGAAACTTGCGAAGAGTGTAACGGGCGCGGCGCCGCCAAAGACACGCAGCCGGAAACCTGCCCCACCTGTGAAGGCGCCGGACAGGTGCGTTACCAGCAGGGATTTTTCTCGGTCGCCCGCACCTGCGGCCAGTGCCGGGGCAGCGGCCAGATAATTAAAACACCCTGCCCGGTTTGCCGCGGCGAGGGACGGGTTGAGAAAACAAGGAACCTGGAAGTGAAAATTCCGGCCGGGGTGGAAACCGGCTCGCGGCTGCGGATCATCGGCGAAGGCGAAGGCGGTGTGGGCGGCGGACCAGCAGGCGATCTCTACGTCGTAATTCACGTCGCCGAGCACGAGAGCTTTGAACGCCAGGGCGCGAATCTTTACGCTTCGGTCCCGGTTTCCTTTGCGCAGGCGGCGCTCGGCGCGGAGATCGGCATTAAGACCCTGGACAGCGAGGAAAACCTGAAAATTCCCGCCGGTACGCAAACCGGTACTGTTTTCCGCTTAAAAGGCCATGGACTGCCCAATCTGGGCGGGCGCGGCAAAGGCGATCTTTTCGTCGCCGTCTCGCTGGTAACGCCAAAGACCCTGACCCGCGAGCAACGAAAACTCCTCGAGCAGCTCGCCGAGATCGAAGACACCGATTTCGCCGACGAATCCTTTATGGATAAAGTGCGGAATATTTTCGGGTAACAGGCAGAAACGCGACAATTATGGAGCGTGTTTCTCGATCGAAATCTAACAACGAATTTCACGAAATTTCTCAAACAAACTGATTTGAGTTAATTTGCGAAATTCGTTGTTTTTTAGCTTTAAACTATCTTTCATCTATAATCTATCAGTTCCGATCTATTCCGGAATAGATGACAGATCAAAGATGATAACTGAGAGATTATGCGCGCTGCCGTCTACCAACAATTCCAACAACCTCTGACGATCGAAACCGTTGTGGATCCGACTCCATCCGAAGATGGCGTGGTGATCGCCGTGAAAGCGTGCGGCATTTGTCGCAGCGACTGGCACGGTTGGATGGGCAACGATCCCGATATCAAACTGCCGCACGTTCCGGGACACGAGCTCGCCGGCACGGTCGAAGCGGTTGGCAAAAACGTAAAAAACCGGCGGATCGGCGACCGTGTGACGCTGCCTTTCGTTTGCGGATGCGGCAGCTGCCTGCAATGCATTTCGGGTAATCAACAAATTTGCGATCGTCAATTCCAACCGGGCTTTACGCACTGGGGAGCGTTCGCCGAATATGTGGCGATCGACTATGCCGATACGAATCTTGTTCGCCTGCCGGAAGAAATAGATTTTGTCACCGCGTCGAGCCTGGGCTGCCGTTTTATCACTTCGTTTCGCGCGGTGGCAGAACAAGGCAAAGTATCGCCGGATCAATGGGTTGCGGTTTGGGGCTGCGGCGGTGTCGGGCTTTCGGCGGTGATGATAGCCGCAGCGCTGGGCGCAAAAGTGGTGGCGATAGATATAGCGAATGACAAGCTGGAACTGGCCGGTTCGATCGGCGCTTTTGCGACGATAAATTCCGCCGAAACACCGAACATTATCGAGGCCGTAAAAGACATCACCGGCGGCGGAGCGCACGTCTCGCTCGACGCGCTCGGGCATCCGCAGCTATGTTTTGATTCGATATCTTCTTTGCGCAAACGCGGCAAGCATATTCAGGTCGGGATAATGGAAAGCGGGCAGCACAAAACTTCCGTCCCGATGGATCTCGTCATCGGCCGCGAACTCGAAATTATCGGCAGCCACGGAATGCAGGCGCACAAATACCCCGAAATGCTTGCGATGATAGTTTCAGGAAAACTGCAGCCGCAGAAATTGATCGGGAAAACTATTTCTCTGGAAGAATCTGCGGATGAACTTGTTAATATGAATTCGTTTTCGTCAACAGGGGTGACGGTGATTGATCGGTTCTAATTAATTGGCTTTCCGATGAATAACTTTTTAAGAGCGGGCGCAAGCGACCCTTCCTGACCTGAGAGGTGTTCGGCTTGAAGGTAAATATAAAAGCTAAATAAATTTGCAGTCCGGAAGGGCCGCTTGCGCCCGCTCCGATGAGCTATTAGATCAGTCTGTTTTGATAGGGAAATTTCTTCGCTTTTTGTGCCGTTTATTGCGGTTTCGTGGTTCCAGTTTCTTTCGCCCGCTAAAGCGGGCTTTATTGTTTTAAAAACTCTAACCCAGGTTCCGCTTCGCTTCACCTGGGGCTATTATCTTTGTCAGCTTCGCTGACCGGAGTCGTGTTTTCCGCAAACTAACATCTATATAAACCGCCTAAGAAAAAAACCACGAAAACACAAACACTTTAATGCCAAAATTACCTAACTCATCACTCACCACTAACCATTATTCAATGCTTTTTTCACCGCTTCGCTGACCATTTTTCCTTCGGGATTTTTCCCGGCCAGTTTTGCCATGGCGGCTTTCATTACGGTGCCCATGTCTTTAGCTGAGGTTGCTCCGGTTTCGGAGACGGCTTCGGCCACCGCCGCATCCACTTCCTCCTGCGAAGCGGCTTTCGGCAGATATTCTTCAATTATCGCGGCTTCGGACTTTTCCTTGTCGGCCAGATCGGAGCGGTTAGCCTTTTCGTACTGCTCCATTGCATCCTTGCGCTGCTTGACCAGCGATTGCAGGGATTTTATCACCTGCTCATCAGCCACCTCGCCGCCGCCGGACTTTTCGGCGTTCAAAATAGCCGCGCGCATCATGCGCAAGGTGGAGACGCGCTCAGCATCTTTGGCCTTCATCGCGGTGGTCAGGTCGCCCGTTATCTTTTCTTTTAAACTCATACTCTTTTACCAATTAACGTTTATCATTTATTATTTGTAATTCGCTTTTCATGATAGATGCTTAACGGTAAATCTTCAACAACGAGGCTGAAATGGCGCTTTGGTATCATTGCCGGAATTTTTCTCGCCATTTTTTCGCTCTACCCGCAATTCAAGTTGTGGTATGTGCGCGGTGCCGATTGGCAGGGCGCCTATGCCTATAACGATATCGACGAGGTAGCCTACGCTTCCTACCTGCGCGCGCTGATCGACGGACGCCCGCGCAAGAACGACCCCTACACCGGGCGTGACGATTCACCCGAAACCCCGCAGCCCGAATCGCTTTTCTCGATCCAGTTCGTCGCGCCTTATATTGTGGCGATCCCGGCCCGGCTGGTGGGAATGCCGGCTTCATGGGCGATGACGGTCAGTGGAGCCCTGGCGGCGTTCTTAGCCGCTCTGGCAGTGTTTTGGTTTTTGGGGCGGCTGTCGGGTAACTCGCTCTTTGCGATGGCCGGAGCGCTCGTTGTGCTCTGCGGGGGGGCGCTTGCGGCCGGCGAGGGCGCATTTTCCGAGCTTTATCACGGCTGGGATTATGGGGCCTACCCTTATTTCCCTTTTCTGCGCCGTTATCTTCCGGCTATTCCCTTCCCGTTCTTTTTCCTGCTCGGCGTTTCCGTTTGGATGCTGGTGGATACTGAAAAGTTCAAAAAACAGATCTGGTGGGTGATCCTGGCAGCGCTCTGTTTTTTTGTGATGGCCTTTTCCTATTTTTATATCTGGACGAGCGCGGCGGCGTGGCTGGGGATCCTGGGAGTGCTCTGGCTGGTATTCAGGCCGGAAGGTTGGAAGGCCGAAATCAAGAACTTTGCCCTGCTGGCAGGTTTATGCGGAGTTGTCCTTGCGGGTTATGCCTGGCTGCTTTCCCACCGCACCGAAACGATGGACCATGTGCAGCTTCTGGTGATGACGCGCGAGCCCGATCTGCTGCGGATGCCTGAACTGATCAGCTATTTCGTTTTGCTCTTATTGATACTGGCCGCCGTTTTCAAAGTCATTAACCTGCGCGACCGTTCCACGGTTTTCGCTTTCTCATTCGCGCTGGTTCCCTTGATAACTTTTAACCAGCAGATCATCACCGGCCGTTCGCTGCAGCCGATCCACTACCAGGTTTTTATCGTAAATTACGTCGCCGCGTTTTCGCTGATGTTTGCGGTCGGTGTCGTCTTTAAAAATAGCTTCGAAAAATACCGGAAAACTTTTGCCGTCGCTTTTACGGTTTTATCGCTCGCGGCGGTCGCGTGGGGTTTTGTCGAATGCCATTACACCGTGCGCGTTTTAGACGACGCTAATCTGCTCCGCGACGAATCGATGCCGCTGGCGCGGCGCTTGTCGGAACTCGCGGCGAGCGATACACCTTCGCCCGACGCCAACCGCGCCGTTGTTTTTCCCGTCGACCTGCTGACTGGTGACGACGAGCCGACCGTGGCGCCGCAAGCCGTGCTCTGGGCGCGGCATCAACATGTTTTTGCCGGGGTAAGCTGGGATGAAAACAAGGAGCGCTATTATCAAACGCTTTACTACATGGGCTACGACGAAAAGTGGCTCGATTACCAGCTAAAGAACGGCAATTTCGTGGCAATGATCGCGCTCTTCGGATGGGGACGGCACACCAACCGGCTGAGCGCCGAGGCCACGCCTCTCACCTATCGCGAGGTCAATGAAGAAGTACAGAAGTTTGCCGAGTTCTACAAAAATTTCGATTATCAGAAAGCCACGCACCCGACGCTTTCCTACATGGTCGTGCCTAACGACTGGAAGGATTTTGATTTCACCAATATCGATAAATGGTATCGCCGCGACGAAGGCGAAGTGCTGGGAAAATTCACACTTTATAAACTGGAAATAAAACCTGAATCGGAGTGCGGCTGCTCGTTGGAATAACTTATTAGCCACTAATTACACAAATAACACGAATAAGAATCTTTATTCGTGTTATTTGTGTAATTAGTGGCTAATATCTTTGAAAACTAATCTCTTTACCAGGCGATCTCAGGCTCCATCTTATTTTTCATTTCGGGAGTGCTCTGAAAGGGATGATCGGCGAGCACGGCCCGGATATTGATCTGGCCGAAAAGCGTTTCGAGATAGGCGCCAAAGCGATGGAGCACCGGCGTGAGATCGGCGTCGCTGCGCGTGCGGACGATCTCTTCGACAAAGCGCTCAAAAGTTTCCCAATCCTTGAACATCAAAAAGCGCATCTCGGCTTCTACAAACGCGTTTAGTTCCTTGTGCAGTTTTTTCAATTCCACGGCTTCCGGCGCGCTTTCTATCGATTGCACTTTCTTTTTCAGGTCCCAGATCTTTTGCCGCAATTTTAGTGATTGGTCGAGCTTGATCTTGAAATTCGGGAACACCTCGATGGCTTCGAGTTCCGGGGCGACGGTCTGCGCCAGCCCGATCAATGACTGCTGAATACAATCGCGCAAGAGGCTATGTGCCGCTTCCATCTTGGCAAAGATCAGCGGCGCCTGGCGCGTTTCGCTTATCTCCGCCAGTTCATATGAATAGATCTTGCGGATCTCGACCGAGGTGGCATAGACAACGCAATCCAGCGCTTCAAATAAAGGCACGCTGTCATCCCTGAAACGCAGCAGACGGTTATTTATAAAGCGCATCATTTCCTGCAGCTGTTCATAGATCGCCGAAAAGATCAGCAGCGCGGGTTTTAGCGGCTTGTCCTTAGCCATCATATCTTCGACCAGGTTGAGATATTTCAGCAGCCTGCCGAAATACGGAAAGACCTTGCGCAGATCGGCGTTGACCTCGGCCGGGATGTCTTTCGTCTGCAGGCTGTCGGTAAGTTCCGTCGGCAAATTCGAAGCGGCCTGGTTCTCCGCGTCAGAGATAAGTTCTTGGGCGATCTTGAGATCCTCGAGTTTTTCACTAAAGAGAGAGCTGAATGCCAGCCAGCTTTGAAAAGTTATTTCGGGCGACTCGAGCATGTTCTCCGTCACGATCACGGAATTGCGCAGGAAAGCCGCGAGTTCTGAAAGCCCCTTGGCGCTGTATCCGTGGTCATGCCGGTATTCCGTTTCGGCGGGCTTGTCCTCGTCCGAATCGTTTCTGAGCGGCGGCGCATTTAACTGCAATACCAGCTTGGTGCATTGCAGCAGCGCGGAGCGCATCAGCCGCGCCTCGTTCGACCAGTTTTTCGATGACGCCTTGGCCTTGGTCCCTTCCGAGAAAGGATGATTGCGCGTTTTTAAATAACATCGCAATCCCACCAGCCACAGGCCGAGTTCGAAGGACGCCGCTAAATGAATAGCCGCGCGGTCCTCTCCGGAATTGTCTGACATGTGCGCCAAAGTTCGCGGACTCCCGTTTGGTTCATTGTCTGTTTGAGGTGACACAGTTAAGTTGTCCAATCGAAGATGCCTCTTTAGAATAGATAAAGGTAGGTCAGTACGGAAGCCGGCAGGTGCTTCACTTTTAAAGTTTATCTCAAAAAGACCGATTTTTGCAATGTTTTTCTTTCTTGGAAAATGTTAAACGATTTCCTATAATGAATCTGATCATAGCGACAAAAAATCCGGGTAAGATCGAAGAGATCCGCCGACTTTTAACCGGGCTTCCGATCGAGGTGGGTTACCTGGGTGATTTTACAGAAGTTGAGAAAGTTGCCGAAACAGGCAGCACTTTTCATGAAAACGCGCGGTTAAAGGCGTCAGGCTATGCATTGCAGACCGGTTCTTATACCCTGGCCGACGATTCCGGGCTGGAAATAGCGGCCCTCGGCGGCGCGCCGGGAGTATTGTCCGCCCGGTATGGCGGGGAAAATACCGGCTATCCGGAGAAAATGGAGTTGGTGTTATCGAAACTGGCTGAAACACCTGAAGCAGAAACACTGGGAAATGCACACAGCCAACGCCGGGCCCGTTTTATCTGCGTGATGGCAGTGGCCTCACCCGAGGGCGAAATATTGCACGAAGCGGAAGGGATCTGCGACGGAAAGATCGCTCCGGGGCCGCGGGGAACGAGCGGTTTCGGCTATGATCCTATCTTTATTCCGGACGGCTTTTCCGGAACCTTTGGCGAGCTTGGTGACGATATAAAGCAACAAATAAGCCACCGAGCGCGTGCAATTAGTGAAATAATGCGATTTTTATTGGATTTTACGCATATCTGACTTGACCAAGTGCGTTTTCCCCAGTAAAATCCGCTATTTGTTAGTGTTTCCCATATGAAACGTTAAAAAGATCACGGGGCGTGGCTCAGCTTGGTAGAGCGCACGGTTTGGGACCGTGAGGTCGCAAGTTCGAATCTTGCCGCCCCGACCATAAGCCCTGATAAGAAGTTTAGCCCGAATAACCCCCGTCCCGGGTTAGGTGTACAAGGAATTTTAGAAGTCTTAAATATAATTAATTTGGAGGAATAGAAGAAAATTATGGCAGGAAAGAAAATGACCCAATCTGAGGTTATCGGCACTTTGGCTGATAAATGTGGACTCAAAAAGACCGAAGTTAAAAGTTTTTTTGACGCAATGAGCGAACTGGCGGCCTCTGAGGTCAAAAAATCAGGCGAGATCACCATCCCCGGCCTGGGCAAACTGGTCAAATCGGACCGCAAAGCCCGTGAAGGCAGAAATCCGGCCACCGGAGAGCCGATCCAGATCGCGGCCAAAACCACCCTCAAGTTTCGCGTCGGCAAAAGCATGAAAGATGCCGCGGGCGTCAAATAGAATTCACCAAAAAACTGTTTTAAATTGCAATTTTGCTTAAAATTTTTTCGACCGGCAGATACAACATTTGCCGGTTTTTTCTTTCTAAACCACTAAATAAAGTAAATTTACCCCTTGTGAAAAAAAGTATATACAAAGTGTTAAAAAGATGTTAAGATTGTACTTTGTTTGGCATACTACATTCATTTCCGGTAGGCAAAGGCAGATCGGTAAACCGTTCAAACAAGCTTTTCAGGGAGGGGAAAATCTTTTTCTGAAAAGGGTTAGTGATATTTGAGATAAATTCACAAGATATATTTATTTTATACGACGAGGTGAGAAAACGTGATCCAAATAAAAACTTCTTGGCTTCATGACCGAATTCTCCATATTGACCATATTCAGGCGCGCCGCTTTTTAAAATTGGGCGGTCCGGCTTTGGATATTGCCAGTGAAGGAATTATCCGGCACTTGAAAGCCTGTGAAAGAATGGACGTTAATCCCGATGCTTCAGCGGTGAGAGAGATCATCGACGATGCATTGAACGGCAGACGTGTCTATGCAGAAACTTCTGACGACCGCCAGGCCGCTTAGTTATTTTTAACGCAATACTTAATAAAATAAGGCCGCTCTTTTCTGAGCGGCTTTATTTCTTTTTAAATTTCCTGACAATCTAAAAATCAAATGATTAGTGTGTTTAGTGTGATTCGTGGTTAATTCCCTGGCTTATTATCGAACAGATATAAGATATAACCACGAATCACACTAAACACACGAAACGTATCTCGTATTACGTATTGCCGGTTTCACTCGATCGCCTGCCGGAATATTTCCCCGAACAATCCGAAAGCCGAGATGCTGCGGCGTTTGATGCCCCGAGGTTCGATCCGGGTTTCGATAAAGGCATAGCTGGTTACTTCGACGGTCTTTCCGCGCTCGGCGGCGATCTCTGAAAGTATCCGCACCGCGGAATCGTCTTTTTGCCGGGTGACGACTATCGCGCCGCTGCCGGTGAAATTCGATGGCGTCTCCGGGCCCGCAGTTTTTTCCGCGCCGCCGGCCTGCAAACATTTCGCGATCGCCTCGGTATTTCCGATGATAAGGTCTTCGGCCAAAAACGCGGCGGCAAATTCCCCGTCTTTACTTTTCCAAACTTCAGCGCCCGCGGATATCTCGGGCGCTTTGCGAAGATCGAACGTCTCGGAAATAGCCTGCTTTAATTTTTCCTTGTCAGCGATCTTCACTATCGCCGCCGCCGAATCGCCGTCAGCGTCAAAGCGGGCGGTAATTATCTGCGGACCCACCGCGCTTAAAAAAAGTTCCGGGTCATCGATGCCGTAGGGTTTTAGCAGCTGGCGTGAGAACTGCTCGAACAACCCCAGGGTTTTCGGGTCGAGTTGTTTGGCCAGAGAAAGCACCGCCCCGCGCCAGGCCAGTCGGGGTTCTTCCAAACGGTAACAGCTGGTGGAAAAAATATCTTCGGGTAAATACTTGGGATCGCATCCGCCTTCGTTGACCGATGCTTTTACGGTTTGGAAAACAGTGCCGGCAAATTCTTTTTCGGTTTTTATGAAATACGTGTCCTCAACTCCGGCCGGAACCGCGCGCGCCGACCACGCCACCGGGCCGATCGTTTTCTGCATTATGTCGGGCAGGATCCCGGAGATCATTTCCCGCGTCAAACTGTTTTCGCTGCTCCTGAGCGCGTAAGAAACCGACAAGTAATTTGAGAGTTCTTTTACGCCGGCCGCCGAAACATATCCGAATGCTATTTGATCCGGGGCGCCGTATTGTTCTTTAGCCTCCAAAAGCTCTTTGTTGAGCCGAAGGCTTTCACCCTTCCCTTGTTTGAGATCCAGACACTGCCTGAGAGTTTTTTCATTGTTGGCGATAACCACGACCGCGCCCGAAACTGCCGCGTAGATCTTTTTATCGTCGCTGCCGGGAGCGCTCATCCACTGCGCGTCTTCAGCGGTTTGCTTCTCGACCGCGCCCTCTCCGCCGGAAAACCTGCGCGAGAGTTCCCGCAAGATCTTTTCGGCTGTCGCAGTGACCTGCGGACCGGAGCTCCCGGTATCGATGGCCAGTGCGAGGTTAGGCCTCACTTGCAGCGCGGCCCCCTCATCCGTGTTCTCGAAACCGGTCACCGCCAGGGCTGCCTGTTTATTCTTCAGGAACGAAAGATAATTGTCGCTTTGGTCTGAAAGGGATTGCCAATACCTGTTGCCGGTAAAAACGGCGCTGACTTTTGATAAGTCGTCTGTTTCCAGATAGATAAGAGTTTCATTCGGCAGGTAGGCCTTAAGCTCGGCTTTCTGCGGTTCCCGGCAGGAAAGGGAATAAAACAGCAAAATAAGAAGCGAAAATTTTATGATCCGTAAAAGCATTTGGCGGCTGCGGCGATAATTCTAACACAAACGCGATATGGAAAATCCGTCGGGCAGAACCGCCGGCCAGACTTCCGACCTTCGATCATTGACGTTACGTCAAAAATTATGATAATTAAAAGATACGATCATTCGATTGTTTAACCGTTCCAGGGACCAAAACACTAGTTTACGTCCGAATTTGTCCATAGCCTGTTCGCAGGCGGAGTTGTTTTCTACATTGTACGATTGCACGGGGTTTTTTTGATCGCATCTTTTATATCCAATCCCCTGACTGCCTTTATATTTTTCGATATAGGGTCGGATGTCTGTATCCGAAATAAGGAATTTTTTTGATCGCAAGCTTTGAGGAGGGCTGTAAATAATGAAAAAGAGAATGACCGCAGATTACAGAGGTATTGTACTGCTAAGTCTTTTCGTACTGGGTGCCGTAGTCGCTTTGACTATTTTGCCTTACAAGTTTCAATCGGAGGCCGGCAAGAAAACTGCCTGGCGCACCGAGAGTTTTGAACCCGGCTTTGATAACTATGATATTCGAACCGATAAAGGCGCCGCCGATTTTATAGCCGGCGCGCGGCAATCCGCCGGCAGGTCAGCTGAGCTCGTGGGCACGGTCCGGGAAAACTTCACCAAAGGTGAAGAAACCCTGCGCCAGTCGATCCCCACCCTGAAGGTCGAATACAATGAAGACATCCGTACCCCGGAAGTGATCGCGCCCGATATCAATCAAGGCTTTAAGACGATGACCGGCGCTTCGACCGGCGTTAAGAATGCCGAAACCCTGCGCAACTTCATCAGGCAGAACAACGACCTGGTCGGTGTGGACGACAGGCAGGCAAGCCAATTGAAGGTGACCGCCGATTACACAAATCCGGACGGTAATCTTTCTTATGCTCACCTGGAACAGTTCATAGGCGATATCCCGGTATTTCGCGCCGAGATCAAAGCGGGCTTTACCAAAAACGGCGAGATGTTTCGTGTCATCAATAACCTGGCCCCCGGCCTGAGTTACGATGCGCTTTCCTCTGACTTCGGCGATCCGGCGGGCGCGGTCCAGGCGGCCTTTACCAAAGTGACGCGCCGCATGACGGCGGACGACACCACGCTCAACGAAGCGGCTTCCACTAACCTGAAGGCCGTTTTCGGCAATGGCGATTGGGCGACGACCGCGGAAAAAATGTACTTCCCGACCGAGCCCGGCGTAGCCGTTCCGGCGTGGAGAATCCTTATCTGGCAGCCGGTCAATGCCTATTACGTCATTGTCGACGCCCAAACCGGCACGATGCTCTGGCGCAAAAACCTGGGCAACGACCAGCTCCAGAGCTCTACCTACGAGGTCTACCAGGCCCCGACATCCTGGAGCGGTATCGCCGGCAGCCCGGCAACGTTTTCACCCGGACCGTTAGATCCGACGCTCGGCGCGCAAGCCCCGATCGGCACCAGAAGCAATTTCATCACGATCGGCAACGAAGGCCCGAATAGTTTTAACAACAATGGATGGATCACCGACGGCAATAACACGACCGACGGTAATAACTTGGAAGCCGGTCTCGATCTGGACGGCAATAATGTCATCGATGCGGGGTCTCAGGCCACCGGTAGTCCGAATCGCGTCTTTACGTCGCTTTGGAATCCGCCGCCGGGAAATCCCGGTCCGGGCGATGCGCCGACGGCAGCAGAAGCGAGACGCGGTGCGGTCATCCAGATGTTCTATGTCATGAACCGCTATCACGATGAACTATACAAGTTAGGTTTTACCGAACAGGCCCGCAACTTCCAGGCCAATAACTTCGGACGAGGCGGCGTACAGGGTGACCGGGTATCGGCTGAGGGCCAGGATTCTTCCGGAACTAACAATGCCAACTTTAATGCCGGCGCCGACGGTACGCGCGGCAGAATGCAGATGTTCGTCTGGACCGGTCCCAGCCCGCAGCGTGACGGCACGGGCGACGCCGAGGTCATCATTCACGAAGTAACGCACGGAACATCGAACCGACTGCATAATAACAATGCCGGATTGAATACTAATATGTCCGGCGGTATGGGCGAAGGCTGGGGCGATTTCTTTGGACACGTTATGCTTTCACGTCCATCCGAACCGCTCGATTCCGTAAATGTTACCGGCGGCTATGTGCTGCTCAACGGCTTTGGCACCGTAGGTAATAAAAATTACTACTACGGTATTCGCCGCTTTCCGAAAGCGCGCATGTCCTTTACCGGCGGCCCGCAAAACCGCCCGCACAACCCGATGACCTTTGCGGACATCGATTCAAATCAGATCAACGTTACCAACGGCGCCTTCCCGGCAATGACGGGGCCGCATATTTCCACGACCCCTGACCAGGTGCACGCCGCCGGCGAGGTCTGGAGCAGCGCTTTGTGGGAAGTCCGCTGTCAGATGGTCGCCCGGCTGGGTTTCCCTGTCGGAAGCACGAAAGTGCTGCAATTAGTGACCGACGGAATGAAGCTGGACCCGAATGGGCCTACTTTTCTTCAAGCTCGCGATGCGATCATCGCCGCAGCGGCTGCCAGCGCGCGTGCGCCCGAAGCCGCGGCCGACGTAGCCGATGTGCGTGAAGGTTTCCGTATCCGCGGCATGGGCTTTAGCGCGTCTATCCAGACCGCCACCAGCCCGGCGCGTGTCACCGAAGCTTTTGACACGCCGAATGCACGCGTTACTAACCCGATCACCTTTACCGACCCGGGCCCGGGCGGCAATAACAATGGTTTTGCCGATCCCGGCGAAACGATCGTGTTCTCAGTACCGGTCACCAACACTACCGGCGCTACCGTCACTAACGTTACGGTTTCCGCAAATGGCGGCCCGGCGGTCAACTATGGTTCGGTCGCGAACGCTGCAACGGTATCCAACAATATACCGTTCACCATTTCGCCGGCACAGCCTTGCGGCAGCACGCTCACCGTCACGTTCACACTGAACAGCGATTCGGGAACTCAAACACCGGTCACCAAGGATATTTCGATCGGCCAACCGATAATCGGATTTACGGAAAACTTCGACGGCGTGACCGCGCCTGCGCTTCCGGCCGGCTGGACGACATCGCTCACCGGAACGGGCGTGGCTCCGACCACTTCGACAACCAATCCGAGCAGCGCGCCGAACGATGCGTTCTTACAGGAACAGGCCACTGTCGGAACAAATGCACTCGAAACCCCGGCGATCCTTATCAACTCGGCTTCGGCGCAGTTGACCTTCAAGAACCTTTTCAATCTTGAAAATACGTTTGACGGAATGGTGCTGGAGATCAGCAACCCGGCGGTAAGCGGCGGCGCTTATCAGGACATCATCACAGCAGGCGGCAGCTTTGTCAGCGGCGGTTATCGCGCCGGCATCGTGCAAAGCGGCACCTGTACCGATCCGTTTAATGGCCGGCAAGCCTGGACGGGACTTTCCGGTGGAACGACTGCGGCTCCGACCTATATCGACTCCGTGGTCAATCTGCCTGCTTCGGCCAACGGCCAGAGCATCAAGCTCAGGTTCATGGTCGGATCCGATTGCAGTGTTACCGGTACGGCAACGCCGGGCGCGAGGATCGATTCGATAGTAATATCGACCGGCTCAAGCTGTCCCTCGGTGGTGGTAAATTCCGATTCCAGGGCCGACTTCGACGGTGACGGCAAGACCGATCTTTCGGTGTTCCGCCCGAGCGACGGCAACTGGTATCTGAACCGCAGCACCGACGGTTTCACGGTCGCTAACTGGGGAATCGCCACCGACACGCCGGCACCGGCCGACTACGATGGCGACGACAAGACAGATGTGGCCGTCTTCCGACCGAGTGACATCATAGGCGTACCTGACTTCCTGGTTTTAAACAGCGCGACCAATACGCTGTCCGGTATGGAATTCGGTTCTACAGGTGACATCCCGGTCTCAGGCGACGTTAATGGTGACGACAGCGATGACTATATCGTCTATCGCCCGACCACCGGCGTCTGGTACACGATGGTTGGGCCCAGCACCGTTACGATCACGCCGACCGGCACCGGATTAACGCCGCTGAGCGGTGATTTTGACGGCGACAACAAGGCCGACGTGGCGCTCTACAACCCCTCTTCCTCCACCTTTAGCGTTACCAAGAGTGGCGGCGGATCGGTCCTTCTCCTGTGGGGATTGCCGGGCGATAAACCCGTTATTGCCGATTACGACGGTGACGGCAAGGACGACATCGCGGTGTTCCGTCCGAGCGATGGTATGTGGTATGTACATGGCAGCCTCGGTGCGGATATCTTCACTCTGTGGGGCGTATCGACCGACGTGCCGGTACCCGGAGACTACGATGGTGATGGAAAAGACGACGTGGCCGTTTATCGCAACGGTGTCTGGTACATCAACAAGAGCCTCGGGGGAATACAGATAACCAGTTTCGGACTCGCAGCTGACAAGGCCATTCCGAATACATATCTACACTAGTGGTTAGGTAACCACGCAGACAAAAAGGGCCGGCTTTTGCCGGTCCTTTTTATTTGGTAGTGGTGTAAATGTGTGTTGCTGCGCAACAAAATCGCGCCATACGGAAGCCTGACCGTAAGGGAGGGCTAATTTTCCCGCGACAAGATCGAGCCCTTGCTAACGCGCGGGCTTCTGCCTTCGCCGATAGCAATACGGATTTACACCACTACTTTTTATTTCGCCGCTTGACGCATGGGGAGTGTTTCTTTAGCTTAGTTCTTAATGCCCGACCTAAAAGAAAAAACAGCGCAGATCATCAAGCTGCTAAAAAAGGAATATCCCGAAGCGCGGACGGCGCTCGATCACAACAACGCTTTCGAGCTTCTCATCGCCACGATCCTTTCCGCGCAATGCACCGACGTGCGCGTCAATATAGTCACCGCCGACCTGTTTCGTAAATACCGCAAGCCGGCGGATTATTTACAGGTTTCAACCCAGGAACTCGCCCACGACCTGCGCTCGATCAACTTTCACACCAACAAAGCCAAAAACATCCGGAAGACTTGCGAGCTGCTGATCGAAAATTTTGGCGGCGAAGTTCCCCGTACAATGGAAGAACTTCTGACCCTGCCGGGCGTGGCGCGCAAAACCGCTAACGTGGTGATGGGTAACGCTTTCGGCATCGCCAGCGGGGTGGTGGTGGATACGCACGTGATGCGTTTGTCACAGCGGCTGGGCCTGACCAAACATACTACGCCGGAAAAGATCGAACTCGATCTGCAGGAATTAGTGCCGAAAAAACACTGGGTAGTATTTTCGCACTGGCTGATCCTGCACGGCCGCGCCGTCTGCAAAGCTCGCAACCCGCAATGCCAAAATTGTGTGATAGAAAAACTCTGTCCGTCTTCACGGTTGAAGGGTGATGTGGATCTGTGGGAGTTGAATCAAAAGAAATCCTGATGGAGCGCCCAATTTATTGGGCATCGGGGTAAGCCGAATAAATTCGGCGCTCCAATTGTGCGCTCCTAGAATTCTATTCCCTGTTGGGCAAAGATACCGGCGTTAAAAGGGTGTTTGATCTCGGTCATTTCAGTGACGAGATCGGCGGCTTCGACGAGTTCGGGCGGGGCGTTTCTGCCGGTGAGCACGATGTGCAAATGAGGCTGCGCGGCGCGTACTTCTTTTATCTCTTCTAAAACTTTATCCACGTCTAAAAGTTTGTAATCCAGAACATAGACCAGTTCATCAAACACCAATAGTTCATATTCCGCGCTGCGCATTTTTTCGACACAGAGCGCCCATGTTTCTTCCGAAGTTTTTATGTCCTGCGCGGGATCTTTCGTGTCCCAGGTAAAGCCGTCGCCCATCGTGTGGACTTCGATGCCGAGTTTGTCAGCGGCCTCATGCTCACCGTAACGGTCGTTCTTGGATTTCATGAACTGGATGAGGCAGCATTTAAGGCCCCGCCCGGCGGCGCGCATCAGCAGCCCCAGCGCGGCGGTAGTTTTGCCCTTGCCGTTGCCGGTGTTGACCATCAACAGGCCTTTGGTGTTTTCGCGGTAGTCTTCGCGCCGCCACTTGTAACGCTTTTCTTTGTTCGCAGCAGAAGACATAAAAGGTATTTAAACTAAGGCAGGTTCGAGAAACTCTTCGCCGACAAAACTATCTTCATGCCTCGCCACGGCTTCGAGCACCGCGGCTACGATCTCAAGTTCGTTCGCATCCCAGTCGCCCGTGACGCGGCAGCCGGCCGCATTCTTATGCCCGCCGCCGCCGAATTTCTCGGCCACCTTGGCAACGTTTATATCGCCTTTCGAACGCAGGCTGACGCGGTATGTTTCCGGACGAACTTCTTTCATATACACGACCGCCAGCACTTCTTTCGCCGTCAGCGGGATATTAACAAAGCCGTTGTTATCGCCGTCGACCGCGCCGGTCTCTTCGACCATTTTCAGATCCTGGCGCAGGATGGCCAACCGGCCGCTCTCGTCGCGTTTTACCGTAGCCAGCACCTTATTCATCAGCGCTACGTGGCTCCAGGGATAACTGTTGTAAATTGCTTCGGAAATTTTGTGCGGTTTGACGCCGATGCGGACCAGCTCGGACGCAACTTTGAAAGTGCGCTCGGTGGTATTGGAATAATGAAAAGAACCCGTGTCCGCGACCAGCGCCATATAAACGCAGTCGGCTATTTCTTTGCTGATCTTTCCGCCGATGGCCTTGCAGAGATTGTAGATCATCTCGCCGACGGCCGAGGCGGTCGAATCGATCCAGTTGACGTCGCCAAAGAGTTCACAGGTGGCGTGATGGTCGATATTGACGATGAATTGCTCGCCCAATCCTTCGATTCCCGGGCGCAGCGCGTCGGAACATTCGATCACAAAAACAGCGTCGTATGTTTTATCCGTCTTACCGATCGTTCTTATCTTGTCCGATCCGGGAAGCTCGCGATAGGAGACAGGTATCTCGTCACGAAAAATGATCTCGGCTTCTTTTCCCAGAGACTGCAGCAGCCAATATAAACCAAGGGAAGAACCGATACCGTCTCCATCCGGACGAGCGTGGGTGGTAATGCCAAAAAACTTCTTACTTTCAATTAATTCGACAACTTGACCTAACATCTTTTCGATCTGGGAGATAGCGGTAAAACTTATTCCCCGTCCGCTAACCTTTCTTGCGTTTCTTTCTCCGGCGGCGGCGTCAACTCCTGCAACACGGACGCTATCCTCGCCGCTTTTTCCTCTACCGTATCCCGCGCAAAATGCAGGTGCGGCGTATGGCGCATATTCAGGTTGAGGCCCAATTGCTGGCGGATATACGGTGAAGCATGCCTTAAGGCCTTCAGGGCTTCGTTTATATCCTTTTCCTCACCTTCAATAAGTACAAAGACCTTGGCGTCTCTTAAGTCGTCCGCCACCCGCACATCGGTTACCGTAACCGCCTCTACGCGAGGGTCTGAAAGTTCAAAACCGACTATTTCAACGAGTTCTTCGCGTAAAAGTTCCGCGACTCGCTCGGGCCTGCGCATCTTACTTTACCCGCCTTATTCTAAAGAAGTAGCGGCGATCTTCTCGATCACATAAGCTTCGATCTGGTCACCGACCTTGATATCGTTGAAGTTATGCAAGCCGATACCGCATTCAAATCCCTGCCTGACCTCGGTCACGTCATCCTTAAAGCGACGCAGCGATTCCAGTTCGCCTTCCCAGACAACGACGCTGTCGCGTATTAATCGCGCTTTCGCGTGACGCTTCATAATTCCGTCGATCACGCGGCTGCCGGCCACTGCGCCGAGCTTCGGCACTTTGAAGACTTCCGAAACTTCGGCCTTGCCGATGATCGCTTCTTTCTCGATCGCGTCGAGCATTCCGATCATCGCCGCGCGGATCTCTTCCTCGATCTTGTAAATGACCGAGTGGAGCCGGATATCGACCTGCTCCTGCTTGGCGACCTCGGCGGTGCGCGTTTCCGGACGCACGTTAAATCCTATGATGACCACGGCGGTCTGTGTGTTGTCAGCTTGCGTAGCCGAAGCCAGCAAAACATCCGATTCGGCGATGGCGCCGACACCGGCGCGGATCACGCGGACCTTGACCTTGTCGGTCGAAAGTTTTTCCAGCGTTGATTTCAGCACCTCGACCGAACCCTGCACGTCGGCCTTCAAAATGATAAGAAGTTCCTTGACCTCGGCCAGTCCTAAAGACTCGATACCGCGGCGGGTCGATTTTGCCAGCGCGCTCTGACGCGCTTTCATCTGGCGCTGCTGCGCGATCTCCGTCGCGCGCGAAACATCGGCCACCACCTGGAAATTGTCTCCCGCGTGGGGAACACCCTGCAGGCCGAGCACCTCGACCGGTGTCGCCGGTGAAGCTTCCTTGACCTCTTCTCCGCGGTCATTGAACATCGCGCGGACCTTGCCGGAAATTTGTCCGACGATGAACGGATCGCCGACGCTCAAAGTTCCCTGCTGGACCAGGACCGTCGCTACCGCGCCGCGTCCCTTATCGAGCTTGGCTTCGAGCACGACACCGGAAGCGCGCCTGGTCGGGCTGGCCTTCAGGTCCAAAATGTCCGCCGTGAGCAAAATCGTCTCCAACAGCGTGCTTAAATTTTCTTTTTTCTTCGCCGAGACCGGGACCATTTCAACATCGCCGCCCCAATCGATCGGCTGCAGACCCTGCTGGGCGAGTTCCTGTTTCACCTTGTCGGCGTTGGCGCCCGGCTTATCGATCTTGTTGATAGCCACGATGATCGGAACGTTAGCCGCTTTGGCGTGGTCGATGGCCTCAATGGTTTGCGGCATCACGCCGTCATCGGCCGCCACGACCAGCACGACCACGTCGGTCGCCTTGGCACCGCGGGCGCGCATCATGGTAAATGCTTCGTGACCCGGCGTATCGAGGAAAACCACCCGGCGTTTTTCGTCCGGACTATCTGCGCTGTGTACCTGAACACTATAAGCACCGATGTGCTGCGTGATACCGCCGGCTTCGCCTTCGGCGACATTTTCCTGGCGGATCGCATCGAGCAGCGATGTCTTACCGTGATCGACGTGTCCCATTACGGTGACTACCGGCGCGCGCTGAAGTTCAACGTCGTCCGCATCGGCCGCGATGAGTTCTTCAAATTCTTCTTCGACCACGATCTCTTCAAAGGGAACAAAGCTGATCTCGTAACCGAAACTTTCACCCAGATCGACCGCCAGCCTCTCGTTGATCGGCTGGTTGAGCGTGGCAAAGACGCCTTTTTTCAAAAGAAGCTGAACGATATCGCGCGGGACGATGCCGAGCTTTTCGGCAAAGTCGCGAACGGTGGCGCCATCGGCGAGACGAACGTGTTTTGAATCGTTTTCACCGGCGGCCACATTCACCTGATCGATAATGCGTTCTTCGATCGTTTTCGGACGCGGGGCCGAAACCTCCTGGTCGTTAAACCTGGCATCCCTTCCACCGCGGCGGTCGCCGCCTCTGGCTTTTCCGGTCGAGCGGCCTTTCGGGCGGCGCGAATCCGGCGAAGGAACGTAATTGAGCTGCGGGGTCGAGGTTTCGCCCGGAGTGCCGCGCAATCCTTCTTCCCTAAATCCTTTTTTACGGGCGGTGCGGTCACCCGCGGCCGCTTCGACCGTTTTCGGTACGCGGGCGGCAACTTTTGCCTCTTCCGACGCCTTGATGGTTTTGAGCGCATCGGCGGAAATGCGGATCTGCTTGACCTGAGTGCCCTGTTTGACGACCTTTACCTCAGGAGCTTTGACCGGCGCCGCGACTTCTTCCGCTTCGGCGGCGTCGGCGATGGCCGGCTCTGCCGTTTCCTCGATAATTTCGACGGGCTCTTCTTCGGCGGTTTCCGTAACAACGGGCTTTTTGAGTTTGCGGACCTGTTTATCGGCCTTGGCCGGAACGGCTTCCTCAACTTCAGGGACCGGCTGGGCCTCTACCACCACCGGGGTTTCTTCTTCCGGCGCCTCTTCCGGTGTTTCTATGACCGGTTCTTCGGCGGCGGGCGTTTCTTCCTCGACGTACTTGGCCTTTTTGATGACCTTGATCGCTCTGACCGGCGCCGTTTCTTTTTTGGGGAAATATTTATTGCGAACCTTGTCCGCGAGTTCCTTCGGGACACTGTTTGAAGGCACATCAACATCCGCCCCTTCGCGCCGAAGGTCTTCGATGATGCGTTTGGTGTCCTGCTTTAGCTCTCTGGCTAAATCATATACTCTGACTTTGTTTGCAACTGCCATCTGTTTTCGTTAACTATCCAGGTACCTTTGGCGAACTATTCGCCTTTTTCTTCTTCCGACTCATCGGCTTCTTCTGCCTCTGCGGCGATTTTTTCCACTTCTTCTTCGGCCGCTTCGTTAGTCGCGAAAGTTTCATCGCTCGATTCTTCCGCTTCCTCTTCGGTTAATTCGGCTGCGTCCAGGGGATCCATGTCTTCCGTCTCCTCGGAGATATCATCGGCCTCGATCTCATCTTCGGCTTCCACCGAATTTTCGGTGGCGTCCACCAAGGCCTGTTCGAAAGTTTCTTCTCCACTGTCTAACGAGCCTGAACCTTCACCGGCTTCTTCGGTCTCCAGGTCTTTGACCAGTTCTTCGATATCCGCCAGGTCGGTCGTTTCCGCATCGCTTTCACCGATCTCGTCGGCGGCTTCGGCAACTTCCTCGCCTACTTCCTCGGCCGATTCTCCCTCGGTTGCGCCTTCTTCTGCTGCCTCTTCTTCGCCTTCTTCGGTTTGGGCGTTGCGCATATCGACGATCGCATTGGCCGCGGCCAAAATTTTCTCAGCCTCGTCCATGCTGATATCCAGGTAATCGACCAGGTTATCAACCGACGCTGCCGCCAGGGCATCGATATCGACAATGCCTTTTTCCTTCAGGTCTTCAGCCTGGGTGGCTGAAACACCTTCGAGCGCGGAAACCGGAACGGCTTCTCCGGCCGCCATCATTTTACCCATCTGAATGGCGATCTCTTTCTTGAGCTCGGCTTCGCTGCGGATGTCGATATTCCAACCGACCAGCCGCGTTGCCAAACGGACATTCTGCCCGTGCTTGCCGATCGCCAGCGAAAGCTGGTCTTCGATCACGATCACTTCGATCTGGCGTTTTTGAATATCGGTTATACGCACCTGCGAAACCTTGGCCGGGGCCAAAGCGTTCGCCGCAAATACCGAAGGTTCATCCGACCATTCGATAATATCGATCTTTTCACCGCGCAATTCGCGGATGATCGATTGCACGCGCGAACCCTTCATACCGACGCAGGCGCCCACCGGATCGACGTCTTTTTCATTAGACGCGACCGCGATCTTGGCGCGTTCGCCGGGTTCACGCACCGCCGATTTGATCACGACCGTGTCGTCGTAAATTTCCGGCACTTCCATTTCAAACAAACGCTTGAGCAGCTCTTCCGAGGCGCGCGAAACGATGATCTGCGGGCCCTTGGAATCTTTCGTGACATCGTGAATGACCACGCGAATTCTTTCGCCCTGCGACCACTGCTCGGAGCGGACCTGCTGATTACGCGGAGCGACGGCTTCCAGGTTATTGCCCAGATCGACGATCATATCGCCGCGCTCAAAACGCTTGACGGTGCCGTTGATCAGATCGCCCTTGCGATCGATATATTCTTCATAAACTTTTTCGCGAACGGCTTCGCGTACTTTCTGCACCAGAATTTGCTTGGCGGTCTGCGCCGCGATGCGGCCCAGTTCTTCCATCGGCAGTGGGATCATCAGCGCGTCACCGATCTCGACGTCTTCCAGGCCCATGTCCGAAACTTCCTGCAGCGATACTTCGACCGAAGGATTTTCGATCTCTTCGACGACCGTCTTTACCACGCTTATTTCCAGCGAGCCGTCGTCCATATTCCAATCGACCTGTAACGGATCGTCGACCTTCGTTTCGCCTTCTTTCGCTTTCGGGTCCTTGATCTTAAAATGCCGCCGCGCCGCCGCTTTGATGGCGTCTTTGAGAACCTCGATGATCAGATCCTTGTCGAGGCCGTGCTCACTGCAAAGAGCGTCTATATTCTGTGCGATAGATGTAATAGCCATACTAGTCAGTTAACTTAATTAATTCTTTTCTTTTCCTGCTCTGTCAGGTTCGGCCCTGGCAAGTTCCGCTTCCAGGTCGATCTCCAGATTCGCTTTCACCACATAGCTGTAAGGAAATCTCACTTCGCCGCTGGTCTTGTCGTCAAAGACGATCTCTTCCGCCTCGACCCCGGTGATCCGGCCGCGGAAATTTCGCTGACCCGCCACCGCGTAATTGGTTTTGACCTTTGCCGTCTGCCCGGCGAATTTCGCGAAATCCTGCAGGCTGTAAAGCTCTCTTTCAAGTCCCGGCGAGGAAACTTCCAAAAGATAAGCTGAAGAGATAAAGTCTTCGGCATCGAGCGCATCACCCAAACGGTGGCTCACCGACGAGCAATCTCCGTGCGTTACCCCGCCTTCTTTATCGATAAAAACGGTCACCGTCGGTTTTTTGTCCGAGCCTTTGACTGAGACATTAACAAGCTCCAGCCCACTTTCGGCTGCAACCTGGGCGGCCAGCTCTTTAATTCTATTTTCAACCCCGCTTCTGTCCATTACTTCAATAACCTTCGCGTCTTTCAATGGCGTTTTGCGCTCAAAATAAAAAGTGGGCGCGAACCCACCTGAGGCCAATGAACCGGACGTCCCGAAGGAAACATACATAATAATGCAGAATCCTCGTAAAAGCAAACCGATTCGGCGTCAACCTGGGAGCGCGGGCGTCTTGCCTGCGCTTCCGGGTTAAGCGCATTTTATTTATTTGTGTTGTGTCTAATCCTTATCGTAGATCTCATTCAGGATCCTGGCCAGCCTGATCCCGCCTAATTTTAACTGATCCTGGACCTTCGGCCTGTTATTTTCAAAATACTTGCTGTTTAGCAATACGAGATCCTTTCCGCCCGGCGCTTTAAATCCCCTGGTCGACTTTTTAACCCGTTCAGACGGAAGCACATAAGTCGAAGTTTTGGCCATAGTATGGGACGCTTCAGCCCAGGAGATCACGGTTTCGGGCCGCCCGTTTTCGATAGTGTCTGCTTTTAATTGTGCGAATTTTCGCTCCCTGGCATCGAGCTGAGCGACGATAAGGTCCGAATAGTCCGCAACTGTCCTCTTATTCGCCGGCATGGCCGCGATATTAAGGCCGATAAGGTAACTGTCCCAAACGGAATGTAAATTCCAAACATCGGCCCAGGTATACTTGGGTTCACCCTCCCAGGTGACATATGCAGCATTTCCGCCTCCGTCACCATTATCCGCACAATGAAGCGGTTGATGGAGGTCGCCAAGAAGGTGGATAACAAAGCTTAATGCATCATGCCGTTTTCTTTTCTGTTCGTCACCGCTGCCCTTTGATTTGGCCAGGATCACTCTAAACTCTTCAATTGCCGGTATTATGCAATCGCCATAGCGAGAGCTTTCACAATATTTCCCGTTTGGATCGAACCGGTCTTCAGCCATAGGCATATCGACAAAGTGCCATTGGGAGGTTTCCGGACGGTAATTCGGATTACAGCCTGGCGCTCCCGGGACCACGCAGCCTTCTCCGGCCCGCTTCAGATCGTCCGGCCAGGTAGAAGCGGTGGTGATAGGCACCCCGCCGAGAATCTCGAGAACATGTTTTTGTGCCTTTGGAGTTAAGAGCTTAAAGGCTATCAAAGCCGTAACCTCATGGCCTTCGTTTCCCCAAGCCATTGCTGTTTGCGGGGAGGCCATAAAAGAACACTCCATCAAAATAAGACATACTAAAAATTTACAGATCCTTGTTCGCCAAATGTTCGATCGCATACATGTATCTCCTTTGGGCATCAATATCTGATCAATATCGGCCTGTTTTTATAAGTGTAATTACGGTTATCGGCTTAAGGAATTGAAGAATCTTGAGAGAATGCGCGAAACTCGCTCAGTTTAAGCTTAAAGCCGAAAATTAGTACCAAGGTCCTAAGGAGCGATGGAGCTCTTAAACCGCCTAAGACTTACCTGGAATATCCGAAAATATACTACTTTTTTGGGAGAAATACACAGGAAATTCTCTTTTCCGCAAGTTTCCGCAAAACGCGCCGTTCAATGTATGCAGAAAAACTTAATGATAATTGTGCAACCTATCGAAAGGCACTGTCATCATTTAAGGTGAACGGTTATGCAGCGTGAATTAACTGTCAGAGTTAGTCCAACTTTTGCCCTTCTCAAAGCTGCATAGCCGTTCTACCGCGACCAGATCATTATTGGAGGCCGGTTATGAAAATCAAGCTTTTTGGCGCTTTCCTTCTCTTTGCCGCTTTTATCTCGTCCGCCCATACCTGGAAAGAAAATAGTACTGAAAAAACGGAAACCCTTGTAAAACAAGCAGTTTCGGCAAACCCGTCCGAAGCCGCCACGGCCGTTTCCCAGCTGCGTGAGATGGGACCGGCGGGGCTCGACGCATTGCTTGCTGCGCACAAGGATGAGATCAAAACCTTCATGGCCACCGGCGAGAAAACTCCGGAATGGCTGAAGTTGGCGACTGCGCTTGACGCGGTCGCGATGCAAAAAGACAGCTATGCCGCCGGGCTCTACTGGTTCACCGACCTCGAGAAAGCCAAAGCCGAAGCCCAAAAAACCGGTAAACCTATCCTTTCCCTGCGTTTGTTGGGAAATCTCAATGAAGAATTAAGCTGCGCCAACAGCCGCTTTTTCCGCACCGCTCTTTATCCGAACAAAGAGATCTCACAGGTTTTGCGTGATCGCTTCGTTTTGCATTGGCAATCCGTGAGGCCCGCGCCGCGCATGACCATCGATTTCGGCGACGGACGCAGGATGGAAACGACCGTAACCGGAAACAGCATTCATTATGTGCTCGACACGGGCGGCAACATCATCGACGCGATTCCCGGTTTGTACGGCCCGCGGGCGTTCGAACAAATTCTGGTGCGGGCGGAAAGTGCCTTTGACGTCATCCAAAGCGCCGAAGCCCAGCGCCTTGCAACCGGGGCCTCTACCTACGGCAATATAATGCCCAGGTTTTATGGCGAATGGATGCAGATACTCCACGAAAATTGGACCGCCGATGTAAAGCGCGCCAAAGTTTCGCCGGACAAAGACCTGCCGGCGCCGACGAGCGTCGGATTCTTCAGTTCGATCACGGCTTCCGAGCGGGCGATGGCAAAAGCGGTGAGCGAGGTAAGGGTGCTTCCGCCCACGGCCCTGATAGATCGCCTGAATGTTCTGGAAAAAGAAACCGACCTGGCAAAATGGAAAAAAGTCGCCGAGCAGCGCCAGGGTGAATGCCTGCTGGATGAAAACAGCCGTGCTTTTATCAGCCGCAAACTCGGCATCAAAGACGCCGAACTGGACAGGCTGGTAAAACAATTCGAGCAAAATCTGGCACTGGACACCGTCCGAAACGAATATCTTTTCCATTCCAAAACGATCGGCTGGCTGCAAAACGGCAACCGGACCGACCTGAATAAATTTAATGAAAAGATTTATACGGAATTGTTCCTGACACCGAGCGCGGATCCCTGGCTGGGACTTTATGCGCCTGAGATCTATAACGGGATCGAAAATAGCGGAATTTCTAAGTGACAAGTAAATAGTAACAAGTGACAAGATAAGAAGTCAGACTTCCACTCCGCCTTCTCGCTTGTCACTCATCACTTGTCACTCGTTACTGGTTACGCGGCGGGCGCTGATCGGCCGGCACATTCTTATAAACTTCTTCGTAAGTTTGATAACCATCCTTGATAACGGTGGTCATTAAGTTGTCCTTGTCCACCGTGGTCACTTCCAAAAGTATCGCGGGCACTTCTTTTCCGATCACATCATTTTTGAACATCGTCGTTCCGATCAGCGCCTCTTTTTTCGCCAGCTTGATGGCGGCTTCGACCGCGCTGTTTGCGAGCGGGATGATCGGTTTATAAACGGTCATGGTTTGTTTGCCTTCGGCAATGCGCTGCAGGGCGGCGCCTTCCGCATCCTGCCCTGTCACCAGAGTCTGGCCGAGCAGATTTTTTCTCTCAAGCGCATTGATAACCCCGCCGGCCATGCCGTCATTGGAAACCACCATCGCCTGGATGTTGTTGTTGTTTTGCACCAAAGCGTTTTCCGCATAACCCAGCGCCACGTCGCGGTTCCAGTCACGCACGAACGGGTCGGAAACGATCTTGATGTCGCCGCGATCGATGGCCGGTTTTAAGACCTCGAGCATCGCGTTCTTCATAATGATCGCGTTGTTATCGGTCGAGGCGCCGTAGACCATCATATAGTTGCCGCGCGGCACGTGCTGCAGCGCATATTCGGCGATCTTTTTGCCGATCACCGGCACCTGGTGAGATATATATAGGTCGATCTTGTCGGAGTTTATCAAACGGTCGTAACTGATGACAGGTATGCCTTTAGCTTTGGCTTTATCCACCATCGAAGCGGCCTGCGTGGCATCGTGCGGCGCGATCACCAGCACGTCGATGTTTTGCGTGAGCAGCCCATCGACATCGCTCGCCTGGCGCTCGGCAATGTTATTCGCCACGGTGACGATACATTCCACGTCGAGTTCCAGACAGTGTTTTTCAAACGCCTGTTTGTCCCGCTGCCAACGCTCTTCTTTCAGAGTGTCCATCGCAAAACCGATCTTGATCTTTTTGCCCTGCCCCGGCTGGGACTGCTGCGACGATGAAGAATTTTGTGAATTCTGCGACGGGTTTTGAGCGCAGGCAAAAGCAAGAGCTGCCAGCACAAAAATCACTACGACCTTAAAACTTTTTTTCATATATTCTCCTGCGATAATTTGAAACTAAAATAACACAATTTGATTTCGGATTTTAGATTTAGGATTTTGGATCGCAGCATTTTGCGAGTTTGTGGTAATGAGGTCAGTACCGGGAACGCAGTGACGGGCTTCTTATCCAACAGGTCGGGATGCTGTTAGTTTTTTTTCGCTCCGCTCATTTAGCCGGTCACTGCGTTCCCGGTACTGACCCGTTGTTACCTAAATCTAAGATCTTCCGTAGATCTCCGTCATTTCTTTTAACCGCCCCGCGATCTCGTCTGAAAGTTCCCCGGGTTTCAGACGCCATTTCCAATTGCCGTCGGTCGTAGCGGGTAAATTCATCCGGGCTTCATTTCCTAACCCGAGCAGGTCCTGCGCGGGAATGATCGCGGTGTCGGCGACCGACGCCAGCACGGCGCGGATCATATCCCAGTGAATTTCCTCGCCGGTGCTGCCCAGATATTTCAAACAGCGTTCGCCATATATCGATATCTTTCCTTCCTTATCGAATTGCGCCTGGTACCAACCCGCGGCCGTTTCGTTATCGTGAGTTCCGGTGTAGGCCGCGCAGTTGTGGACGTAGTTGTGCGGCAGGTCGTTGTGCTTGGCATCGCCGCCAAAAGCGAACTGCAATATTCTCATGCCGGGGTATCCAAGATCGTCGCGCATTTTATAGATCTCCGGCGTCATATAACCAAGATCTTCCACAATAAAAGGAAGCTCACCCAATTCATCTTTCAAAGTACCGAACAATTCGTAACCGGGAACATCGACCCACTCCCCGTGCTCAGCCGTTTCGTTTTCGCCGGGAACTTCCCAGTAGCTATAGAAGCCGCGAAAATGATCTATGCGGGTTATGTCGACGGTCTTCAAGGTGAACCTGATGCGCTCAATCCACCAGGCGAAATTTTCATTCCGCATCTCGTCCCAGTCATAGATCGGGTTTCCCCAGAGCTGTCCCGTACTGCTAAAAGCATCAGGCGGCACACCGGCGACAAAAGCCGACGAACCGTCTTCATTTAATTTAAACATGCGCGGGTTACACCAGACGTCCGCGGAATTGTGCGACACGTAGATCGGAACATCGCCGATAAATTTAACGCCTTTTTCCTGCGCATAAGCGCGCAGTTCATTCCACTGTTTAAAGAACAGGAACTGGTAAAACTTTTGCGCGTATATTTCTTCTTCCAGTTCGCCGCGCGCGTTGTTAAGGGCCTCTTCATCGCGCTTCGCCAGAGACTCATCCCATTCATTCCACGGTTTTAACTCGTTGGCGTTTCTGATGGCCTGAAAGAGCGCATAATCATCCAGCCAATTCGAGTTTTCACTGCAAAAAACCTCATAGGCGCCGCGCAGTTCTTCTTTCTTCGAAACGCGAAAACGTTCAAACGCTTTCCTTAGCAGCACCGATTTCAGCTCGATCGCGCCGCCATAATCGGCAGTTCCCTCGGAAAAGCCCGGAATTTCCTCGATTTCCTCGGCGGAGAGAAACCCTTCGGCTTCGAGCTTTGCCGGATCGATCAAAAGCGTATTTCCCGCAAAGGTCGAGAAGCATTGGTAGGGCGAATCGCCGTAATCCGTTGGATTTAATGGGAGTATCTGCCAATAGGTCTGTCCGCCGGCCGCCAAAAAATCGATAAATCCGCGGGCTTCAGCGCCCATATCGCCTATTCCGTACCGTCCGGGCAAAGATGTCAGGTGCAATAAAACTCCGCTTGCTCTTAAAAATGCCATATATGTATGCAGGGATTATATTTACTGTTCAGATCCAGTAAAAAACCCGAATTTATTGTGGCTAATGTATCGCAAAGGGGCTCCTTCTCTCAAATCGAACGAAAAATCGGCCCTTAAATCGGCAATTTTTACCTCCGGTTTTCGTCTCTCCAAAAGGAGATTTCGGAAGCTTAGTATGGACATTTCAATTTGGCTTCTGATAGAATAAAATCAATCAAGACATTAATTTGTAATTTTTGCTTTGACCTGAATCGGGATTGGTTGTATTATTCGTAATCCCTGAATTTTTATTGACATTGCCTCGCTTTTCGTGTAAAAGTGAAAAGGCTTTAATTTTAGTTTAATCTTTGCAAAAAGCGGTAGAAGAGGAGAAATATGAACAGCAAATTGTCTCGTAAAGCACTTTCTGCGTGCTTAATTGTCGCCCTATATGTAACCTATTCGATGGTTGCCCTTGCCAGTACCGATAAAATTGCCGGTGAGCTCATCGTCAGCGGCAAAACGACTGTCACAGTCAATGGTGAAACTGCTCAAACCGGACGCTCTGTTTTTTCCGCCAGCACCATTACCACCCCCGAAAATACTACTGCCACGATCAATTTAGGCAGGATCGGAAAAGTGGAACTTGCTCCGAATTCAAGTTTGACGGTCAATTTCGACCAGAATTCGATCTCAGGTAATCTTACCGCCGGCTCGGTCACGGTTATTGGTTCAGCCGACACGACTTCGGCCATCACCACGGTTAATGGAACGATGAGTTCTGAAACGGCCGGCAACACTTTTACGGTGAATGCGAAAAATGCCGCACAGAGCAAAGACGACTACGAAGACTGCTCGGGAGATTCCAACAACGACGGTAAAAAAGACTGCGTCTGCATAGATGCCGATAAAGACGGCGTTCTCGAATGCGACAAAGGCGGAGCGGCCTGGTGGGTCTGGGGCGGAGTTTTCGCAGCGGCGGCGACCGGAATTTTATGGGCGGCTTTTAGCGACAGCAACGATGTCAACATCGGCGGCGGCGGTATCGTGATCAGCCCCAGCAGATAAATACTAACTTCCCTTGAAGTTGACTGCATTTCAAGTATAATTGAAAACTTAGCTTTACAGGCTTTAATACAGGAGGATACATAATAATGTTGGGCAAAAATTGGACTCGTAAATCATTAGCAATTCTTACGACTTTTGCCGTTTGGTCTGTTTTTACCATGGTGGCTATTGCCGCACCGAAAGATTTGACCGCTGAGATCAGCGTTACGGGACAGGTTACCGTAAATGGCAACCCCACTACAGTCAATTCAACCATCGGTTCAGATAGCACCATCACTACCGGCGCCAATTCGAGCGCGGTAGTCAGTCTCGGTAAATTGGGCCGGGTAGAACTTCAGGCAGATTCTTCTGTTCAATTGAAGTTTAGCGATTCCACGATAGTGGCAATTCTTTCCGCTGGTAAAGTGCGCGTTTCCAACGCTTCGGGCGTGGCCGCGACGGTTACTACAAAAGACGCTGCCATCATTGGGGACATTGCCCAGGCAAATACGTTTGATGTTGAAGTTGAATGTTCGCACACTCACGCTGAAACGATCGCCGGATTGGTGACGATGAGAAGCGGCAGTTCGGACAAGGCAGTAGCTGCCGGATCTGGTTCCATCGCTGGCAATATGGAACAGAGCGGCTGCCAGCCGTGCAAACGTCCGGGCGGCACCCCGGGAGCTTTCCCGATCGCCGGTCTCGGAGCAGGTGCTCTTGCCGCGATCATCATCGGTGCGATAGGAGCCGCGGGAGCAGCCATTTTCTTTGGCAGTACCGGTGGCACTGACGTTACTTCCGGAGGCGGCACCATAGTTGTCAGCCCCAATCGTTAATTTGGTAAAACTCTTCGACTTGCTTTTTGCTGTTTGAAGCGAGTGAAAAACATTGCGGGTCGCGTAGAATTATCACGTGACCCGCAAAATTTTGTTCTTTTATAATAAACTGTATTTTTAAATAATTTTTTAGGACCTTAATAACTTATGCATATTGCTGTTATCGGCACCGGATACGTCGGACTTGTTACCGGGGCCTGTTTTGCTGAATTCGGCGTGGAAGTTACCTGCGTCGATGTCGATGAAAATAAGATCAATCGTCTTCATCAGGGAATAATACCCATCTACGAACCGGGCCTCGATCAGATAGTAGAGAAAAACTATAAAGCCGGGCGTCTTCACTTCACCACCGATATCAAACAAGCGGTCGAGGAAGCATTGGTGATTTTCCTCGCCGTCGGCACGCCGCCGAAAGAGGACGGCTCGCCGGATATGAGTTTCTACGAATCGGCCGCGCGCGATATCGCCGGGGCGATGAACGGTTACAAGGTTCTGGTCACCAAATCGACCGTGCCCGTCGGAACCGGTAAGTGGCTGCGTGAATTCGTGGAAAAACATCAGAAGACCAAAACCAATTTCGGCGTTGCGTCTAATCCCGAATTCCTGCGCGAAGGCGCCGCGATCACGGATTTCATGCGCCCTGACCGGGTGGTCATCGGCAGCAACGAACTTGATGCTATTGCCGTGATGAAAGACCTCTACCGCCCGCTGTATCTGATCGAAACACCGATCGTGATCACTTCGCTCGAGGCCGCCGAACTTATCAAATACGCGGCGAACGCTTTTCTCGCTACCAAGATCACTTTTATTAACGAGATAGCGAATCTCTGCGATGCGATCGGCTGTGACGTGCACGATGTGGCGCGCGGGATGGGAATGGACAACCGCATCGGGCGCAAATTTCTGCACCCGGGGCCGGGCTACGGCGGTTCGTGTTTTCCTAAGGACACAAAAGCTTTTACCAAGGTCGGCGATAAATTCGGCGTGGAAACTTCGGTGGTCGATGCCGTGATCAAAGCCAACGATCATCAGCGCATGGCAATGATCCCCAAGATCGAAAAGCTCGTGGGAGATTTTAGCGGCAAAAATATCGCCGTGCTGGGCCTTTCCTTTAAACCGGAAACCGACGACATGCGCGAATCGCCCGCGACCGACATCATCAGGGAAATGCAAAAACGCGGCGCCAAGGTGAAAGCCTTCGACCCCGTCGCGATGGATGAAGCCAAACATTCCTTGCCGGATATCGAATATGCGACCGACGAATACGATGCTATCAAGGACGCAGACGCGCTGGTCATCGTCACCGAATGGAACCAATTTCGCGCGCTCGACATGCAAAAGATAAAGGGCCTGCTCAAATCGCCCAAGGTCGCCGACCTGCGCAATATCTACGAGCCGCAGGATATGCGCGACCTTGGTTTTGAATACGTCGGCGTGGGGCGTTAAAAACTCTTTATCTTTACATCAATGTATGCTAAGGTTGTCGGCTAAGGTTGGTAACGTTTTTCTAAAATGTAAAACATCTCATTAGCCTTTATTAGAGTTGGCGTACGCGTTCCCATGAAGAAAAACACTAGCGCCAGGCAAATTGATATTACGCCAAAGCCTTTTATTAGGTGGGCTGGAGGTAAAACTTGGCTACATTCAAGACTAAACAGTTTTCTGCCTTCAAAATTCAATAATTACCACGAGCCTTTTTTAGGCGGAGGTGCTATATTTTTCTATCTTAGACCTGCTAATGAGTCCTTTTTGTCAGATCTTAATCACGAATTAATCAATACTTATAAACAAATTAAAAAGTCTGTGTCCGCTGTAATATTGCATTTGGACAAGTTTAGGAATATTGAGACCGAATATTACAAATTACGCTCAAATGTTTCCGCGGATCCTTTCTACAATGCGGCCAAGTTTATTTTTCTTAACAAGACCTGTTACAACGGCATTTATCGTGTAAACACAAAAGGAGAGTTTAATGTACCTTACGGCCATAATTCAAACGTAACAATTTACGATAAATTCAACCTTTTGGCAGCTAAACGTGCGTTAACTAATGCTTGTATAGAGTCTAAAGATTTCATGACAGGACTGGATAAGATTGAGAAAAATGATTTAGTATTTGTCGATCCTCCATACACAGTCGCACATAACAATAATGGTTTTGTTGAATACAATCAAAAAATTTTTACTTGGGAAGATCAAGAGCGCTTAGCTAATTTTATTAATGAAGTAAAAATTAAAAAAGCGAAATTTATATTAACTAATGCTGTACACGACAGTGTCTTAAACCTTTACAAAGGTATAGGAAATTATTACGAATTAGAGCGTCATAGCACAATCACTAGTCATATTAATCGACGAAGAAAAATTTCTGAATATTTGATAACTAATTGTACTTGATAAAAAACCGATGGAATCATCCGCACAGCTTAAACAATTAAGAGTTGATCTTATAGATCCCAATCCTGAAAATCCGCGAACTATATTTAGACCGGAGGAAATGGATAATCTATTAATTTCAGTAAAAAAATATGGGGTTCAGGTTCCCATTTCAGTGTATCAAGAAGGCAGTCGTTACGTACTGATTGATGGTGAAAGGAGGTGGCGAACTAGTAAAAAATTAAACCTTTTAACCATTCCAGCCATTATACAATCTAAACCTAGTGTCCTGAACAATCTTCTAATGATGTTCAATATTCACGCTTTAAGGGAACAATGGGACCTTTTTACTATTTCTAATAAAATAACTCGAGTAATTGAACTGCTTACCGAAAAATTCGGCATTGAACCTAATGAAATTCAACTTAGCGAAGAAACGGGCCTTAACAGAGGCACAATTCGGCGATGTCGATTATTAATTGAACTCCCCGAACGATTTAAAAAAATAATATTAATTGAGTTAGAAAAACCAAAATCAAAACAGAAACTTACCGAAGATTTCTTTATAGAAATGGAAGCTGCGTTAAAAACCGTTAAGCGTAATGCTCCTGGTTTACTTAACGGAAATATTGACGAAGTTCGAGATAACTTAATAGGAAAATACAAACAGGGTTTAATTAAAAGTAGGATTGACTTCCGAATGATAGGCAAATTAGCTACTTCTCCTAAGAATGTAGAATTTCCTGAGGAAGATGCCGCTAACGCTTTAAATCAAATTTTTTATAGCCTCGATTCTGGTATAGAAGATATTTTTAATACTACGGTGGGAGTTCTTTACGATGAAAAGAAACTTATTTCTAACTTTTCTAACGTACTTCGGTATATCCGAAATTTAACGGAAGAGGAACGTAGTGACGAGGATATAAGACAAAGTTTAAAAGATTTGCAAATTGCTATTGAGGAGATACTGGAAAGATAATGCACTTTACAGTACTGCCATCCCCATTGCATACACTTGCAGAGGCTGCGAATTTAGTAATCAAAACTCGCTATGGTCTTGCGGATGGTATAGTTGAGCAACAAATAACTCCTGAAATACCACTACAACCTACCCTGCATTGGAAAACTAAAACTCACTTTATTGCCTGTGAAGTCGCCGAAAGACCGCTTCCAGTTTCTGTTAAGGTACAGTTTGCCGATATCGTGCAAACTGGGCAACCAATAAGAATAATTGTTGCGTATCCTAAAAATAACGACTTGTCTTTGACTGAATACCAAAATGATATTAAATCATCAAAGAATTTGGGAATCGGTTATCTTGGAATTGATGAAGAATATCATGGAGAAATTGAATATCCTGGAGTTTCACTAGCTTTACGAATTGACACTATTGACACGAAAATTTTTAAACCATCTTTAAAACCGTTGGTAACAGACGCCTACGAACATTACATGAAAGATGGCAACCCTGCTGTAGGTCTTCAAAAGCTTGGACAAGTGGTAGAAAGTATAATCTTGAACGTTGCTAAACAAGCAAAGAAGAAAGGGGTTTTCACGTCTGCCAGATTCCAGCCTCCCAAACACTTACCTCAAAGTCATCTTATAGATGACTTGATAGCGGAGGATATAATCGATATTCCAATTTTGGGTAGTTGTCGAACTTTTGCAAATGATCGAAATAGTGTAAGTCACGCACCCAAATCAAGAAAGGAAGCTATCGAACTTGAAAGAAAGATAAGAGACAGCTTTTCAATCGGAAAACGCATCCTTGAAGATCTCCCCGCCAAAATAAAAGAACGAGGATATAAGCTACAACTATAAATCCTACTGCTTACCAAGTTATGCTAACTTGTAATATCATACAACCACAATTTATGCTATTTCTTTTTAACTTGGGAATTTTGTTATATTGATAATATTGATAATAATTTTTAATATTTTACTGTTTATATAATATGAAAGTATTAGTTACCGGAGGGGCCGGTTTTATCGGCTCTAACCTTGCCGAAGAACTGATCGCGCGGGGCGCGGGCGTCTGTATTCTGGATAACCTCGTTACGGGCTTTCGCGAAAATCTGGAAGAAATAAAAGGCGATTTTGATTTTGTCGAAGGCGACCTTAATGATCCGGCCGCGCTGAAAAAAGCTCTGGAAGGCGTTGAAGTTGTTTTTCACCAGGCGGCGCTGCCCAGCGTGCCGCGCTCCGTCGCCAACCCGCAGGAAACCCACCAGGCTTGCGTCAATGGAACCTTTGCTTTGCTCAATGCCGCAAAAGATATGGGCGTGCGCCGTTTGATCTATGCCGCGTCCAGCTCCGCTTATGGTGACCAGCCCGTTCTGCCCAAGGTCGAAACGATGGCCCCGAAACCGATGTCGCCTTATGCCGGCGCCAAGCTGATGGGCGAATATTACTGCCGCATCTACGCGCATGTGTACGGGCTGGAAACGCTCTGCCTGCGCTACTTTAATGTCTTTGGCCCGCGGCAGAATCCGAGCTCGCAATACTCGGGCGTGATCTCGCGTTTTATCCACGCGCTGATGACCGGTGAAACTCCCGTTATCTACGGCGACGGCGAACACTCGCGCGATTTCACCTACATCGCCAACGTCATCGACGCCAACATCAAAGCAGCTCAGACCACCCAGGGCATCGGCGAAGTACTAAACGTGGCCAACGGCGACCGCATCACTCTCAACCAACTGCTCGAAACGGTCAAAAAAATAACCGGCAAACCTGACGTTACTGCCGACTACCAGCCTTCGCGCAAAGGCGACGTCAAAGACAGCCAGGCCGACAACCGCCGCGCCATCGAATGGCTCGGCTACGAAAAACTCGTCGATCTGGAAGAAGGTTTGGTTAAGACCATCGACTGGTGGAAAACTAGCCGGTTTTCCGAAGATCCAACGGTGGACCGATAGGTAAGCTCCTATTAAGAGCAGCCGGATTAGGCCTTGCCAGGTTGACCGCTGTTTCCGCATTGAGCCGGCCATAACCATAAAGCTCACTCTTATCATTCACGTAATTTCCACCTTCAGGATCGATCTGGTCACATGATCCTTTTAAGATGTCCTTAACCTCCCTCCAGTTAAGAGCGGGATTTACCGACAGAATAAGAGCCGCGATCCCAGCAGCGCCCGGGCAAGCACTGGAAGTTCCGGAAAAACTATTCGTGAAATTTCCCGCGGCGTCACCGGCCTCTTCCGCGCCCGCATTATAGCCCCGGCTGCCGCTGCGATCGGTGGTCCAAATTCCTGGTGTTAATGGTTTAGGATGGAGTGGTAGGTCATCAAAATCGCCGCTCGGAAAAGAACACCAGACCGCTTTCCCAAAATCACTGTAAACGCTTCGTTTTCCGGTATCGTTACAGGCGGCAACCGCGATCACTTTTTCATAACTTGCATAACCGTCATTATCGACACTTTCGTTTCCGTTCCCGGCCGCGAATAATATAACGCAACCCTTTCCGCCGCGTCCTTTCTTAACTGCATAATCAATAGCTAATTTCATATTCACGGGCAACGGAGCAACTTGCTGATGAAAGGGATCGGTCGGATCCCACCAATCACCATCCTGGGGTCCCCAACTGCAGGAAATAATGTCCGCGCCATTATCCGCCGCCCAGCGAAAAGCGTCAGACTCCTGCTTCGAACCTAAGCCGCTGGCCTCTCGGATTGGCATCAGCTTGGCTAGCGGCGCGACCCCGGATGCCCCAAATTTTCCGTCGGCGCAGGCAACCCCCGCGCAAGCCGTGCCGTGATCGTCCGGATAACGAGGATTAGTATCTTTGGGTCTCGGATCGGAACTATTTTTTGTAACGTCTCTAGGGCTAACTATTTTCCCCTCGCTGCGAAACTCCAGGTGGTCGATATCGATCCCATCATCAATGACAGCAATGGTGATACCGGCGCCTTGGGTAATTGCGTGGGCTTTTTCCACGTTCGCACTGGCTGTAATCGTCCTTCCATTTAGTTCCACCGTTTTCAGGTGCCATTGCTGAAGCGCAATGGCACGGCGACTCCGCCTTCTTATTATCTCAGGATGGCAATATTCCACATCTTCGCGCTCCAGTAAAGATAAAGCAATATCAAAAACTTTTTCACCGCTTCCTTCTGGAGCGCCGACAAAGAATGTATTTTGCGCGTAGGTTAATTTTTCTTTCATTTTCAGTTCCGCGCTCACTATAACTGCTATGCAATCTTCTTCAGGCTTTGCGTCTACGAATTTAATGAACAGGTTTTCGGTATAGACTATTGGTTCCCCCGATTGGGCATCGACAAAAACTCCGCCTGCGAAACGGACATCGGGTAATGCCCGAACTTCCGCTTTCAACCCTTCTAATAATTCCAAACCTTTTTCCGGAACTCTATATACCTCTACTCCGGCCTCAGGAAATGTCAGGACTGGTATGTTTTTTGACAGCTCGCGGGATACCGGGTTCGCTACTGGGCTTCTTGTCAAAGGCTTTTTAGAAAAGGTGCGAATCGCGATTAAATCTTTACTCTTGTTAAACTGCATGGAAGGCTCGCTTTTTAAGCCAAACTTAACTTCGGGCATAATAAAATTTCTCCTTTAGAGATATGAGATAACTTTTTCTTTCTTATTTAGAATGAAAAAAACCGCAAAAACATTACGGAATATTTTCGAAAAAGAATTATATTTTGTAGAAAGTTGCGAGAAACGAAAAAAATAATGAACGAGACCGGCTAACATTAAGAAAGGCAGGTTCGAAAACCTGCCTTCGTTCGTCACGGTCTTGGCGTTGCTGCCGGAGACGGTGTCGGCGTCGGGTTTGGTGTGGGCAGCGCCGGCATCTGGTCTTTCGGGTAGCGCGGCAGCATTTCGTCGCGCATAGCCAGCACGTAGACAGCGGCGGCGATCACGGTCGCCGAAGCCTGCACGTCCTCAGGGATGATCCGTTCATAGGTGTCGAGGTTGGTATGCCAGGTGTGCGTGAAATATTCGATCGGGTCCTGATTCACGCCGATGCCCGGCAGCCCTGCCTGGTTAAACGAAGTGTGGTCCGAACCGCCAAGGCCGCGGCTGCGGCCGTTGCTCGCGCCCATTATCCCGAGGTCTTCAAAAGGCGCCACGGCATCGCGCAGGATCGTTGCTGCTTCGGGCGGGCCGAAAACCGACAATGCTTTGGCGCGGCCCGTTCCGGTATCGATGTTGAAATACCCGCCGAATTTTTCAAAATCCGCGGTGGGCGCTTCCGCCGTTCCGAAATGTTTTTTCACATAGGCTTGCGAGCCAAGCAGCCCTTCTTCTTCACCCGACCAGAGCGCGACCCGGATAGTGCGGCGCGGTTTTACTCCGATCGCCTTTAAGATGCGCGCGGCTTCCATCATCACCGCACAGCCGATCGCGTTGTCGGTCGCGCCGGTCGCCGAATGCCATGAATCGAGGTGCCCGCCGAGCATGATCACTTCGTCCTTTTTGTCCGTGCCGGTGATCTCGCCCACCACGTTGTACGAAGTTTTACCTTCGGGAAAGAGCTTGTTGCGAATATCGAATTCCAGCGACACCGGCGTGTTGTCAGCCAGTATGCGCGTGATGCGGCCGAAATCTTCATTGCGCAGGACGATGGTCGGAACGACCTTGGTAACGTCGAAGGTCTGGTTGTTAAAGGCGCGTATCTGGCCGTGCTCGCGGCCGGCATCATTGATACGAACGGGGACGTTGTTGTCGAGCAAAAACTTGTTCAGCTGCTCGGATATTTGCAGATTCGACAACGCGCCTGGTTTGGCCGCCACTTGGGCCGGTCCCCCGCCGGGGCCGCCCGGACCTTGCGGCGTTGCGCCCGCCAGGCGTTTTTTCAGATCCTCGTCATTTAAGCGTTTGTCGGGCGGCTTGATCGTTACGGGAACCACAGCCGGTTTGCCCATCAAAACCATTTTGCCTTTTACATTCGCCTGGACGCTATTAAAGTAGGCGGTCAATTCTTCCTGCGTCGGCCGGTCCGGCAAGATCATATTGAACGCCTGCCCGGTAACGGCGCCGTTCGTTCCCGGCGTCCACGATAGAACTTCAAACACCAGCGAATCCTGCACCGGCGCGGTGATAAATCCGGAAGCGCGTTCGTTCACCCAACCCGGGTGGCCGAAATCCCACGCTTCGAGCTCCGCTTTATCAAAACCCCAGGCCAGCATCTGCTTGACCGCCCAATCCGCCGCCGCTTTGTGATTCGGCGAACCGGTCAGACGCGGTCCGTAAACGTCCGTCAGCCAATGCATGGTCTTCATGATCTGCGAATTATTTTTTTCTTCGTTGCGGATCTTTGTGTTAACGTCGGCGTCCTGCGCCCTGGTCAAAGTCAGCGGCGCAAAGATCGCGATCGCCAAAATGATAGCAGTTGCCTTTTTAAGGAAAATTTTTCTCATACTTTCAAACCCTTTTTCGATAGTGGTTAATTTTAAAGCACTGCAGCGGGCGCAAGCGGCCTTTCCTGACTGCAAATTCATTTAGACTTTGGTGCTCACCGTTCAAGTCAATCCCCTCTCAGGTTGGGAAGGGTTGCTTGCGCCCGCTTATTTAGATCAGCTTGCTACTCACTAAATAAAGCTTTCAAACTTTCCGTGTAAGGCGCTCTTGCAACGCCTTTATCCGTAATGATCGCAGCAATTAGCTCGTTCGGCGTGACGTCGAAGGCCGGGTTGCTTACTCCCACGCCGTCGGGCGCCAACTGCTGTTCGCGGATGTGCGTCACTTCCCTGCGGTCGCGTTCCTCGATCGGAATATCGTCACCGGTCACGGTGTTAAGATCGATCGTCGAAAGCGGTGCGGCGACATAAAAAGGAATGTTGTGCACCTTGGCCAGCACGGCCACCATGTACGTGCCGATCTTGTTGGCGGCGTCACCGTTAGCGGCGATACGGTCGGCGCCCACCACCACGGCATCGACCTCGCCTTTCTTCATCAGGTGGCCGGCCATGTTATCGGTGATGAGCGTGACGGGAATGTTGTCTTCCATCAGCTCCCACGCGGTCAGCCGCGCGCCCTGCAGATAGGGCCGGGTCTCATCGGCGATGACCGCAACTTTTTTGCCCGCCGCGATCGCTCCGCGGATAACTCCCAGCGCGGTTCCGTAATCGCCTCCGGTTGCGAGCGCGCCGGCGTTGCAATGCGTCAAAACATTTGCGCCGTCCGGGATAAGTTCGCCGCCGAACTTTCCGATGTTTCTATCCGCCGCAAAATTCTCTTCAAATATCACGTTGGCTTCGTCGACCAGGATCAGTTTTATTTCGCTGACCGACTTTCCCTCGGCTTTCGCTTTTTGGAACGTCATTTTCATACGTTCGAGCGCCCAAAAAAGATTCACCGCGGTCGGCCGGGTCTTTCCCAAAACTTCACAGACGTAATCGAAATCCTCTTCGAAATCGGCCATCGAAGTGCCGACAAATTGTTTTGCGCCCAGCGCCGCGCCGTAGGCGGCCGAGATGCCGATCGCCGGGGCGCCGCGCACCACCATATCGCGAATAGAATCAGCCACCTCCGTATAGGTGCGCAGCATCAGATACTTCTCTTCGTTCGGCAGCAGGCGCTGTTCGAGCATTTTTATGCCCTCATCTGTCCATTCAACAGCTTTTATCATTTATAATTCCCTCAAAAAAAGATTTGTTGAAAGAATTTTACGCGAACAGCCTGGCCGCCGCAACAACCGACCGATACGAACTTTTTATCCGGCTAAACCGTAATGAAAACAGGATTGCCCTTTAAGGAGCGCAAAAATGAGCTTAAGTGCCACTCTTGACGAAATTCATTTGAAATTAATACGCAGCATTTGGCTGCAGCGTTTCACGGTCTTTAACCGCCTGATGCTTACCGGCGCGTTCCTTCCTTCCGGTTTTACCAAGACCGTCGGCAACCGTTTTACCATGCTTCCGGTGACAAATCCGGTCGGGTATTTTTTCGACGCTCTTTATCAAACCGGTTTTTATTACAATTTTATCGGCATCGTACAGCTTCTGGCCGCTCTTTTGCTGCTGTTTCCCCGCACGGCCACACTCGGCGCGGTCGTCGCCTTTCCCATAATTCTGAATATTTGCCTGCTGACGATCTCAGTCGGGTTTCGCGGCACCTGGGTCATCACCACGCTCATGCTGCTGGCAAATACATATCTGCTCTGCTGGGACTACGATAAGTTAAAGGTTTTAATACCTTTTGGCCACAAAATAGCCGGGAATGTGACGGGCAAGGATTTCCTTCGGGAAAGCCTGTTTTGGGGCGCTGCCGGCGCCGCCGGGTTCGGTTTTTTGATGTTTTTAAATATCGGAAATATGCAGCGCGCCGGCGTAGCGGGGATAGCGATATTTTTCCTGCTGGGATGCATTTTCGGCCTGGTGTCCGTCTGGCACCGCAGGGGGCTTAGAACCGCTGAACAGTGACCGGTTTTAAATCTTTCTTAAGAACAAAAAAACTTCTTGGCTGGAAAACCGGATAGTGGTAAAGTTTAGTGAAAATTGCCCATTGGCACCCATTTTGATAGTGGTTAAACCCATGACCATCAACTCCGGACAGAACACAAATGACTCATCCAAATAGCCAGGAATTTTGCCTGATCGTGGAAGGAAGTTATTTCACCGTTGAGGAAGCCAAGCACGCTCTTTGCGACCCCTTTATCGAAGAGTGGGTTGAAACGACGGGCAGCTTTAAGATCCACAATTTCGACAACATCGAGATCGCGGCCGGATTGTCGCTGGGCGACCTGGCGGTAAAAATGGTCGAAGAGGAGATCTTCGAAATATCCAGCACCCACAACGGGCGCCCGATGAACGAGTATCGCGCCAAACTGGTGGCCGAAGCCCTCCGCCGCCAGGATATGTTTGACGAGATCAGGATCGAGCTCCTGAAATCGTAAACCTCTTTTATTTTCACCGGTGATCAAAGAAAAATTCAGGGACACGTTTTTGCACGGGCGGGTAGAAATTACCGTCGGGGACATTACCGTCTTAGAGGTTGACGCCATTGTTAACGCGGCCGATCCCAGCCTGCTCGGCGGCGGCGGCGTGGACGGGGCGATCCATCGGGCGGGCGGCGCAGAGATCTTGCGCGAATGCGAGGAACTTCGCCGCACCAGGTTTCCGGACGGGCTTCCCACCGGCGAAGCCGTGATGACGACCGCCGGACGGCTTCCCGCCAGGGCGGTCATTCATACCGTCGGGCCTATATATGGTAGCCATGGCGGAAATGAGGTCCAACTCCTTGCTAATTGCTACTCTAATTCGTTAAACTTAGCGGCTGACGGGCAAATGACCTCGATAGCCTTTCCGGCAATATCGACCGGAGTCTACGGCTACCCGAGGGAGAAGGCCGCCCCTATCGTTTCAGACACAATGAAAAACTTTTTTCTCGGTGACGAACGCATCGAGAAAGTATGGCTGGTTTTCTTTAAGGAAGACGACGCGATAGAATTTTTAAAACATCACACATTTTAAAGAAAATGAAAGGCTTTGCTACGTCCGCGAGCGCGGCGTTCGAAATTTGATAATGCAAGGAACTTCACAAGCAACAGTGCAAAATTTTAGAAGCGATTTTTCTTTTACCCGGGAACTTCCGGAAAACCTTCAGGCGCTGGAAACCCTTTCCTGGAATTACTGGTGGTCATGGTCGACCGAAGGCGTAAATATCTTTCACGACCTCGACCCGCAATTGTGGGAAGACGTCGAGCAAAATCCCCGCAGCATGCTGCGGCAGATCAGCGATCTGCGCCTGCTGCAAAAAGCCAACGATCCCGGTTATGTCGAGCGCGTCGCGAAACTCGAAGCCGATTTTCGCGCATACCTGGATAGCGGCGTAAAAACACTTGAGCAAAACGGCCGCGCCATTTCCGCCCGGCATCCGGTGGCGTATTTTTGCGCCGAATATGGCGTGCATAATTCCCTTCCTATCTATTCCGGCGGGCTTGGCATTTTGGCGGGCGATCATGTGAAATCCGCCAGCGATCTCGGCTTGCCGCTGGTCGCCGTCGGTTTGATGTACCGCTACGGTTATTTCCGGCAAAAACTGGATGAGGACAAGTACCAGCAGGAACAATACGCGGATTCCTTTGCCGGCGAGATGCCGCTTAAACCGGTGCTTGGCGAAAACGGAGAGCGCATTACCATCACGGTAAGTCTGGCCAATCATCCCGTTCACGCTCAGGCGTGGAAAGTTGAAGCAGGTAAAACCCTGCTTTACCTGCTCGATACAAATATTCCGGAAAACAATGAGGCCGACCGGCCGCTGACCGGTTACCTGTACGGCGGCGACCGCGACACGCGTGTGATGCAGGAGATCTTACTGGGGATCGGCGGTGTCCGGCTGCTGCGAAAATTGAACATCGATCCTTCGGTTTTTCATCTGAACGAAGGGCACTCCGCTTTTCTCACGCTTGAACTCGCGCGCGAGCTTTTGAAAGACAACGAGCTGACGCTGGACGAAGTCGTGCCCCGCGTCAGAGACAAATGCGTCTTTACCACCCATACGCCGATTGCCGCCGGCAACGACGTGTTCCCGACGGACATGATCGAAAAATATTTTTCGACAAAATTACTGGGAAAATTGCGTATCTCGCTGGACGAATTTCTTCACCTCGGCTCTTCCGACGCGGAAAACGGCAGCGGCGTTTTCGGCATGACCCCGCTCGCGATCAGAATGTGCCGCAGCGCAAACGGCGTGAGTAAGAAACACGGCGAAGTTTCGCGCGAAATGTGGGTCCAAATGTTTCCGCAGTTTCAGAGCGCCGGTGAGGTCCCGATCACGCATATTACGAACGGCGTTCACGCGCCGACCTGGATCGCGCCCTCGCTAAAAACCTTGTATGAGAAAAGCATCGGCGAAAACTGGCAGGAAATATTAAGAGACGGCTCTGCCTGGAACGAAGCGGTCGAAAAGATCCCGGACCGTGAGATATGGCAGATACATCGCTCGCTCAAACGCCACCTGATCGCTTTTATCCGGCATCAACAGATGCAAAAATACGGTTATGAAGCGGCGGACGTGCTTGACCCGAATATTTTGACCATCGGTTTTGCCCGGCGCGTGGCGGCCTATAAACGCTGGAACCTTATGCTTCACGACGCCGAGCGGTTGTATAAGATGATGGACAATGCCGAGGGGCCGGTGCAATTCGTCTTTGCCGGAAAACCGCACCCGCACGATCAGGGCGCCAAACTGATCCTGCAGGAATTGCTGCGCCGGCAAAACCCCGCCTGGAAACAGCGGAGTATTTTTATCGAAGACTACGATCAGGAAGTGGCCAGATTTTTGGTACAGGGCGTGGATGTCTGGATGAATCTGCCGCGCCGCCCGCTCGAGGCTTCAGGCACCAGTGGGCAAAAGGCGGCCATGAACGGAGCGCTGAATCTTTCCATCGCCGACGGCTGGTGGATGGAAGGCTATGACCCGAACCATCCGAACGGCTGGGTGATCGGGGTGGCCGAAGATGACACGGATGACGACGCGGCGGTAGATGCCGCCGATGCCGAATCGCTCTACTCGCTGCTGGAAAACGAGGTAATTCCCACCTATTACCGGCGAAATAAAGACGGTATTCCGGCCGACTGGCTGCGGATGATGAAAAACTCGCTGCAAACTTTGACCTACAATTTTAGCAGCGACCGCATGCTGCGCGATTACGTGGAAGATATCTATTTAGGATAGTTGTGAATTTCGGGAGATAAATTATGCAAAGTAACGAATTCAACACCGGAGTCATTAAACCGGTCGAATGTATGAAAGAAGGCTGGGAGCTGATCAAAAATGATTACTGGCTGTTTTTCGCCATCACGCTCGTAGGCCTGCTGATCGGCGGCGCGATCCCGCTGGTGCTGATCGGGCCGATGCTTTGCGGTGTCTATTTGTGTTTCCTGCAAAAATTTGACGGCAGAAAAGTTGAATTCGGCGATCTCTTCAAAGGTTTCGATTATTTCATGCCGGCCCTGATCGCGACGCTGATACTGGTGGGAATATTTTTTGTCGCGTCGATGATATTCATTGTCATTCCTTCCATTATTCTGATGGTCCTGGCCGGCGCTACCGGCGGAAAAGGGGGCCAGATGATAGCGCTCGTATCTCTCATTGTTTTTTGCGTGCTGATGCTCATTTTTGGCATCATCGCTGCGTGTATCCACGCGCTGATCGTTTTCACCCATCTTCTTATCGTAGACAGAAAACTTTCCGGTTGGGATGCGATGAGGCTTAGCGCCAAGGGTGCCCGGCATAATTTGGGCGGTGTGGTAGGTTTTATAGCTTTGCAAATATTGCTCAGCATCGTAGGAATGCTGGCCCTGGTGATAGGCGCCTATCTTATGCTGCCGATAATTTATGCGGGAACGACCGTGATGTACCGCAAGATATTTTCGCCGATAAATCTGCCGTCTAACGTTCCCCCGTCACAGGCAAATTATCCGGGTGCGGGATTCGGACAATGATCGAACCTGTTCAAATTGTTGAGGAAAGCGATTCCGAGCTGAAGATCACCTGGTCTGACGATGCGGAAAGTGTTTATCAGGCAGCAGAGCTGCGCCGTAAATGCCCCTGCGCCGGATGTGTGAACGAGTGGACCGGCGAGCGTATGCTCAAAGCCGAAACCATCCCGGACGACGTTAAATTCACGCATACCAGCATAGTCGGCCGCTATGCGCTCAACTTTCACTTTAGCGACGGACACGAGACAGGAATATTCAGTTTCAAGTATTTGCGTGAGATCGGTAAAGCCTAGCTGGAGGCTGAGCCTTTTCCGCACATCGAGCGGCAAAGCCGCAGAAACAGAACCATCCATCACGGCTTTCGCCGCGCCACCTTGCTTCGCAAGGAAGGGAGTTTCTGTTTCAGTGTTTCGGGTGTCTCAAACTGAAACACTGAAACAAAAATGAAACAGAAATCTTTACAAAGTATCCGTATTTTCAAAGATCAAACATTTTCCTCTTGCATCCGGCGAATATCTTCTTCTTTCAGGATATCTTCTTCGCCTGTGATGACCGTCCTCAAAT